>NZ_JBNPQH010000001.1:0-1436906 GCF_050315415.1 Pseudoclavibacter sp. Marseille-Q434
CGTCTTCCGCGCCGAAGTGGAACAGTGCGCTCGTGCCGCCGCATCCGTTGTCGCACATTCCCCAGAGCGTCTGCGTGGACTCGTCGTAGTCGAGGGCCATGATGCCGCCGAGGCCGGACTCGAGGGTCGCGACGCGACCGGCGCTGCCGTCGTCGAAGAGCGCGTAGGCGTAGACGCCTGCGGTCTCCTCGACGGCGACGAAGAACAGGCCGCCGGCGCCCGGGTAGTTCGCCGAGTCGTACGGGGCACCCGTGTTCTCGTCGAGCAGCTCGCCCTCGAGCTCGCTGTCCGCGACCCACTCGATCGCCTCGATGCCCGTGTTGGCCTCGACCGAAGGGAGGCTTGCGGTCAGGTCCCACTCGGTTGTCGCCACGATCTCGGCGCCCGTCGCGGCTCGGACGTTCACCTCGAGGATCGTGTTCCGGTTCGTCGACTTGACGGAGTTGTCGCGCTCGGCGCCGACGAAGACGGAGTCCGGCCGCTCCGGCGAGAACGTGACGCCCTCGGTGTCCGGGCCCGCCGCATCCGGCTTGCTCGCATCAGCTTGGAAACGCACTCGCTTCGGCGTCTCCCAGCCCTGCGCGGGGGTGACGCCCCCGTCAGCCGTCACCTCGAAGCGGTAGAGCCCGCCCGTGCCGTTCTCGACGGCCCAGAGCGTGCTGCCGTCCGGCGAGTACTGGTAGTCCAGGCCCGACATGTCTTCGGCGAGCGTGATGCCACCGGCGATCGGAGCGACGGCGGCGTCACCCGGCCAGGGCTCGCTGTCGGGAGTCGTGGGACCTGGTGTCTCGGTCGGGGCGTCGGCGCAGGCGTTCGCGCTCCCCTTGGTGACCACCGCGGTCTGGGCGAACTCCCCGGTGCCGTCGGGGCAGCGTCCGTACGTGGTCGCCGCATGCCGGGTCCACGAGTACTGATCGACGACGGTCGTCCCGTCCGTTCCGAACAGCCGCACGCTGTCAGCGCCGCCCAGGCCCAGATCGCTCTCGCCGTCCTCGATCACGAGGTGCGCTCCCGGCGCGACGACCGTGCCGGCCGGGATCGTGTAGCGGTGCGTCGGGTCTTCCGGCGAGTTGTCGGTGAGGACGTAGCCTTCGAGGTCGATCGCCGCCGTTCCCGGGTTCGCGAGCTCGATCCAATCCCCTGGCTCGCCACCGGACGACTCGATCTCATTGATCACGACGATGCCGGGGCCGGAGACGGGCAGCTCAGTCGCGTTCGCGGATGCGGGCACGGCCAGCACCGCACCTCCACCGATCATGAGGGCGACAGCTGCCGCCAGGTTCATTCGTTGTGCTTGCACGCACGCTCCTCTGTTGTGAAATGGCGACCTGGGGGAGCTCAGGCGGGCGTCGCCGCGGGCAAGTCTAGACACCGGGTGGGGATTCGCACCCGTGCCGGATCCCTTCCACGAGACGAATCGCGAATCGTCGTCCTCATTGACGGGAAAAGCGAAGCGCCGACCTCCATTGGAGGTCGGCGCTTCGCGGAACTGCTGCTGCTGCGGCGGTCAGGCTGCCTCATACGTGAGGCAGTCCGCGGCGTCGTTGCCCTGGGCTCCGACGCGGATGGCAGGGGCGCTGCAGGTCAGGTCCTTGTTGAAGCGGCAGTCTGCGGCCTGGCAGGCACCCACTCCTGCGATGACCTTGTCGAGGCCACCCTTGCGGTCGAGGGGGATGAACGTGGCGCAGCCCTCGTCGCCGTCGATCGTCACAGCGGGCGCGTGGCAGCCGTCGTGGTTGAACGAGCATCCGGCGACAGAACAGGTGCTGACGTTGGGGAGATCGAGCAGTGTCATGATGTGCCTCCGTTGTTGGGTTGCCTCAACGGTAGGAGCCCGCGGGCCCCGTATTCAAGCCGACACTGGACTCGATCGTGTCTTCCTGATAAGGGGAGGTTCGCCTTGCTGAGCGGAGCCTTGCCTGCCTCCACGCCCACCCGGCGAGGTCCGGACGAGGCGCGTTATACCTGAGATTTCAGATTGAGGCAAGGTCGGGGTAGACATACCACCAAACGGCGCATACACTCGATGTTTGCGCTTCGTCTCACCATGCCTTCATATTGCGGTCGGCCTGGCAGTGCTTCTCTCACCAACATCTTCGCGGGTCGTCATCGACCGCGTCCGTTGATGATGGGCATGCCTTGTACATCGTGAAACGTGGCGGAACCTCACCGACGACACTACTGGCATCTCGCGGAATCCGCGGGATCGTGGAGGGAACTTCCTTGGCTGCTGCGCGCAACGCATCTCCGACGCCTACGACCGGTCGGAATGCACGCCGACTCTCATTCGCGAAGATCAGCGACACACTCGATGTGCCAGATCTCCTCGCTCTGCAAACCGAATCCTTCGACTGGCTCGTCGGCAACGACGCCTGGAAGCAGCGCCTCGCTCAGGCGCAGGCTGAAGGCCGCACCGACGTCGCTCTCCGCTCCGGCCTCGACGAGATCTTCGAGGAGATCTCTCCGATCGAGGACCTCGGCGAGACGATGCAGCTGAGCTTCACCAACCCGTACCTCGAGCCCGAGAAGTACTCCCTCGAGGAGTGCAAGGAGCGCGGCAAGACGTACTCCGCGCCTCTCTACGTCGAGGCCGAGTTCATGAACCACCAGACGCTCGAGATCAAGACGCAGACCGTCTTCATGGGCGACTTCCCGCTCATGACGAGCAAAGGCACGTTCATCATCAACGGCACCGAGCGTGTCGTCGTCTCGCAGCTCGTCCGCAGCCCGGGCGTCTACTTCGAGCGCACCCCCGAGAAGACCAGCGACAAGGACGTCTTCTCGGCGCGCATCATCCCGAGCCGTGGCGCATGGCTCGAGTTCGAGATCGACAAGCGCGACCAGGTCGCCGTTCGCATCGACCGCAAGCGCAAGCAGTCCGTCACGGTCTTCATGAAGGCCCTCGGCCTGACGACCGAAGAGATCCGCGAGCAGTTCGCCGGGTACGAGTCCATCGAGCTCACGCTCGAGAAGGACGACATCCGCACGAAGGAAGATGCCCTCAAGGACATCTACCGCAAGCTCCGTCCGGGCGAGCAGGTCGCCACGGAGGCGGCGCGCGCTCTCCTCGACAACTTCTACTTCAACTCGAAGCGCTACGACCTCGCCAAGGTGGGTCGCTACAAGATCAACCGCAAGCTCGGCATCGAGTCCGCGATCAGCGAGTCGGTTCTGACCGTCGAGGACATCGTCTCGACGATCAAGTACCTCGTCGCGCTGCACGCCGGCGACGAGAAGTTCGACGGCAAGCGCAACGGCGAGCCCGCCGACATCCGCCTCGACGTCGACGACATCGACCACTTCGGCAACCGTCGCATCCGTGCTGTCGGCGAGCTCATCCAGTCGCAGGTCCGCACCGGACTCAGCCGTATGGAGCGTGTCGTGCGCGAGCGCATGACGACGCAGGAGATCGAGGCGATCACCCCGCAGACCCTGATCAACGTGCGACCAGTCGTCGCCGCGATCAAGGAGTTCTTCGGAACGTCGCAGCTCTCCCAGTTCATGGACCAGAACAACCCGCTCGCGGGTCTCACGCACAAGCGTCGCCTCTCGGCCCTCGGGCCCGGCGGTCTCTCGCGTGAGCGCGCAGGCGTCGAGGTCCGTGACGTCCACCCGTCGCACTACGGCCGCATGTGCCCGATCGAGACGCCTGAAGGCCCGAACATCGGTCTGATCGGCTCGCTCGCGACGTTCGCCCGCATCAACGCCTTCGGCTTCATCGAGACGCCGTACCGCCGCGTCGTCGACACCAAGGTCACGGAGCAGGTCGACTACCTGACCGCGTCCGAGGAAGACGAGTTCGTCGTCGCACAGGCCAACGCGCCCATCGGCGCCGACGGCCACTTCGTCGAGGACGAGGTCCTGGTCCGCCGTAAGGGCGGCGAGGTCGAGCTCGTCCCAGCCGGCGAGGTCAACTACATGGACGTCTCCCCGCGCCAGATGGTGTCGGTCGCGACGAGCCTCATCCCGTTCCTCGAGCACGACGATGCGAACCGCGCGCTCATGGGCGCCAACATGCAGCGTCAGGCCGTGCCGCTCGTCCGCAGCGAGAGCCCAGTCGTCGGAACCGGTATGGAGGGCTTCGCAGCCATCGACGCCGGTGACGTCATCACGGCGAACCGCGCGGGCGTCGTGCAGTCGGTCTCGGCCGACCACGTCGTCCTGCAGCTCGACGAGGGTGGCACCGAGTCCTACTTCCTCCGCAAGTTCGACCGCTCGAACCACGGCACGTGCTACAACCACCGCGTTGTCGTCTCGGCCGGCGAGCGCGTTGAAGAGGGAATGGTCATCGCGGATGGTCCTGCGACGGAGAACGGCGAGCTCGCGCTCGGCAAGAACCTCCTCGTCGGCTTCATGCCGTGGGAAGGCCACAACTTCGAGGACGCCATGATCCTCAGCCAGAACCTGGTGAAGAACGACACCCTCTCCTCGATCCACATCGAGGAGTACGAGGTCGACGCTCGCGACACCAAGCTCGGCAAGGAAGAGATCACCCGCGACCTGCCCAACGTCTCGCCCGAGCTCCTCAAGGACCTCGACGAGCGCGGCATCATCCGCATCGGTGCAGAGGTCCAGCCGGGCGACATCCTCGTCGGCAAGGTCACGCCGAAGGGCGAGACCGAGCTCAGCGCGGAAGAGCGCCTGCTGCGTGCCATCTTCAACGAGAAGAGCCGCGAGGTGCGCGACACCTCGCTCAAGGTCCCTCACGGTGAAGCCGGCACGATCATCCAGGTGAAGGTCTTCGACTCCGAAGAGGGCGACGACGAGCTCGGCTCCGGCGTCAACCAGCGCGTTGTCGTGTACATCGCGCAGGAGCGCAAGATCACCGAGGGTGACAAGCTCGCCGGCCGTCACGGCAACAAGGGCGTCATCGCGAAGATCCTGCCGGAAGAGGACATGCCGTTCCTCGCCGACGGAACTCCGCTCGACATCGTGCTCAACCCGCTGGGCATCCCGAAGCGCATGAACTTCGGCCAGGTGCTCGAGACGCACCTCGGCTGGGTCGCGAAGACCGGCTGGAAGATCGAGGGCGAGCCCGAGTGGGCGAAGAACCTCGTCCCCGAGGCCTACGAGGGAACCCCGGGCGTCAAGCTCGCGACCCCCGTCTTCGACGGCGCGACCGAGGAAGAGCTCACGGGCCTCCTCGACTCGACGCTCAAGACGCGCGACGGCGACCGCCTCATCAACTCGACCGGAAAGACCGTCCTGTTCGACGGCCGCTCCGGCGAGCCGTTCCCGGACCCGATCTCCGTCGGCTACATGTACATCCTGAAGCTGCACCACCTCGTGGACGACAAGATCCACGCGCGTTCGACGGGTCCGTACTCGATGATCACGCAGCAGCCACTCGGTGGTAAGGCGCAGTTCGGTGGACAGCGCTTCGGTGAGATGGAGGTGTGGGCGCTCTACGCGTACGGCGCCGCATACACGCTCCAGGAGCTCCTCACCATCAAGTCCGACGACATCGTCGGACGCGTCAAGGCCTACGAGGCCATCGTCAAGGGCGAGAACATCCAGGAGCCGGGTATCCCCGAGTCCTTCAAGGTTCTCCTCAAGGAGATGCAGTCGCTCTGCCTGAACGTCGAGGTCCTCTCGGCTGACGGCACCGCGCTGAGCCTCCGCGACAACGACGACGAGGCCTACCGGGCCGCCGAAGAACTCGGCATCAACATCTCCAGCCGCTTCGAGTCCTCGTCCGTCGACGAGATCTAAGCCTCCCCGACACGACGAAGACTCATTCTTCACAAGGAGACAACAGCATTGTTGGATGCAACCAAGTTTGATGAACTGCGCATCGGCCTAGCCACGGCAGATGACATTCGCAAGTGGTCGTACGGCGAGGTCAAGAAGCCCGAGACCATCAACTACCGCACGCTCAAGCCCGAGAAGGACGGTCTGTTCGGCGAACAGATCTTCGGCCCTTCCCGCGACTGGGAGTGCGCCTGCGGCAAGTACAAGCGCGTCCGCTTCAAGGGCATCGTGTGCGAGCGATGCGGCGTCGAGGTCACGAAGTCGGCAGTGCGCCGTGAGCGCATGGGCCACATCGAGCTCGCGGCTCCCGTCACGCACATCTGGTACTTCAAGGGCGTTCCGAGCCGTCTCGGCTACCTCCTCGACATGGCGCCGAAGGACCTCGAGAAGGTCATCTACTTCGCCGCGTACATGGTCATCTCGGTGGACGAGGAGGGTCGTCGCGACGACCTCAGCGGCCTCGAGAGCGAGATGCGTCTCGAGCTCAAGAGCCTGAACGACCAGAAGGATGCGGCCATCGCGGCTCGCATGCTCCGCCTCGAAGAGGAGCTCGGTGCTCTCGAGACCGAGGGCGCCAAGGCAGACCAGCTCCGCAAGACGAAGGACGCCGGCGAGAAGGAGATGGGTCAGCTCCGCAAGGGGTTCGACGAGGACATCACCCGCGTCGAGCGCGTCTTCGAGTCGTTCAAGAACCTGAAGGTCGGTGAGCTCAAGCCGGAGGACACCGACTTCCACGAGCTCGTCGACCGCTACGGCGACTACTTCGAAGCCCACATGGGTGCCGAGTCGATCCAGAAGCGCCTGCAGAACTTCGACCTCAAGGCCGAAGGCGAGCTGCTGCGCACCCAGATCGCGGAGGGCAAGGGTCAGAAGAAGATCCGCGCCATCAAGCGCCTCAAGGTCGTCTCGTCGTTCCTCGCAACGGGCAACAGCCCCGCCGCGATGGTCCTCGATGTCGTCCCGGTCATCCCGCCGGAGCTCCGCCCGATGGTGCAGCTCGACGGTGGCCGCTTCGCGACCAGCGACCTCAACGACCTCTACCGTCGTGTGATCAACCGCAACAACCGCCTCCGTCGCCTGCTCGATCTCGGTGCTCCCGAGATCATCGTGAACAACGAGAAGCGCATGCTCCAGGAGTCGGTCGACGCGCTGTTCGACAACGGTCGCCGCGGCCGCCCGGTCACGGGTACCGGCAACCGCGCTCTCAAGTCCCTCAGCGACATGCTGAAGGGCAAGCAGGGCCGCTTCCGCCAGAACCTCCTCGGAAAGCGCGTCGACTACTCGGGCCGTTCCGTCATCATCGTGGGACCGCAGCTGCGCATGCACCAGTGCGGCCTCCCGAAGCAGATGGCGCTCGAGCTGTTCAAGCCGTACGTCATCAAGCGACTGATCGACCTGCAGCACGCGTCGAACATCAAGGCAGCCAAGCGTGCCGTCGAGCGCGCGAAGCCCGAGGTGTGGGACGTGCTCGAAGAGGTCATCCGCGAGCGTCCGGTGCTGCTCAACCGTGCACCCACGCTGCACCGTCTGGGCATCCAGGCGTTCGAGCCGCTCCTCGTCGAGGGCAAGGCGATCCAGCTGCACCCGCTCGTCTGCGCGGCGTTCAACGCCGACTTCGACGGCGACCAGATGGCCGTTCACCTGCCGCTCTCGGTCGAGGCCCAGGCCGAGGCCCGCGTGCTCATGCTCGCGTCGAACAACATCCTCAAGCCGTCGGATGGACGCCCCGTCACCCTGCCTTCGCAGGACATGGTCGCGGGTCTGTACCACCTGACGACGCTGCAGGACGACGTCGAGGGCGCCGGACGAGTCTTCTCGTCCACGGCCGAGGCGATCATGGCGTTCGACCAGGGCTCGCTCGACCTCAACGCTCCGATCAGGCTGCGCCTCACGGGCATCACGTTCGAAGAGGGCAAGGCTCCTGAGGGCTACGTCCAGGGAGAGACCGTGCTCGTCGAGACGACGCTCGGCCGCGCTCGCTTCAACGAGCTGCTCCCGTCCGACTACCCTTACGTCGAGGACACGATGACCAAGGGACGTCTGTCCGGTGTCGTCAACTACCTCGCGGAGCGGTACTCGAAGGACGAGGTCGCCGAGACGCTCGACCGCATCAAGGACTCCGGCTTCTACTGGGCTACCCGCTCGGGCATCTCGATCGCGCTCAGCGACCTCGTGACGCCCGACTCGAAGCGCGAGATCGTCGAGCGCACCGAGGCCGAAGTGGCCGAGCTGCGCAACGAGTGGCAGGTCATGGGCGCGATCTCCGAGCAGGAGTACCGCGAAGAGGTCATCAAGAAGTGGGAAGCTGCAACCGCGCTCGTCGCCGACGAGATGCAGGCGGCCTTCCCGTCGACCAACTCCATCCACCGCATGGTCACGGCAGGCGCAAACGGCAACTGGCTGCAGGTTCGCCAGATCGCCGGTATGCGCGGCCTGGTCGCCAACCCGAAGGGTGAGACCATTCCTCGCCCGATCGTGCACTCGTACCGCGAGGGCCTGACGGTTGCCGAGTACTTCATCTCGACCCACGGTGCCCGCAAGGGTCTGGCCGACACGGCTCTCCGTACGGCCGACTCCGGCTACCTGACTCGTCGACTCGTCGACGTCTCGCAGGACGTCATCATCCGTGAGGACGACTGCGGCACCGCTCGTGGCCTCGACATCCAGATCGCCCACATCACGGATGGCGGCGAGATCGTCGTCGACGACAACGTGGAGAACGCGGTCTACGCCCGCAGCATCTCGGTCGACGCAGTGGACGCCGACGGCAACGTCGTCGCCGCTGCCGGCACCGACATGGGCGACGTCGTCATCGACCAGCTCATGGACGCAGGCATCACCGAGGTCAAGATCCGTTCTGTCCTCACGTGCGAGTCCAGCGTCGGCGTCTGCGCAGCGTGCTACGGCCGCTCGCTTGCCACCGGCAACCTCGTCGACATCGGTGAGGCCGTCGGCATCATCGCGGCACAGTCCATCGGCGAGCCCGGTACCCAGCTCACGATGCGCACGTTCCACTCCGGTGGTGTGTCGAGCGCTGGTGACATCACGCAGGGTCTGCCGCGTGTCCAGGAGCTCTTCGAAGCCCGCACCCCGAAGGGCGCATCGCCGCTCGCCGAGGCCGCTGGTCGCATCGAGATCCAGGACACCGACAAGTCGCGCAAGATCGTCCTCATCCCGGACAACGGCGACGAGCCGCACATCTACCCGGTGCTGAAGCGCGCTGAGCTCCTCGTCGAGGACGGCCAGCACGTCGAGCACGGCCAGCAGCTGCACGAGGGTCCCATCGACCCGAAGGACGTGCTGCGGGTCAAGGGTGCTCGCGAGGTGCAGAAGTACCTCGTCAGTGGTGTGCAGGGCGTCTACCGTTCGCAGGGTGTGCCGATTCACGACAAGCACATCGAGGTCATCGTCCGCCAGATGCTCCGCAAGATCACGGTCATCGACCACGGCGAGACCGACATGCTGCCGGGTGAGCTGGCTGATGGACAGCGCTTCGCGTCCATCAACCGCGCAGCGGTCATGTCGGGCCGCAAGCCCGCGACCGGCCGTCAGGAAGTCATGGGAATCACGAAGGCGTCGCTCGCGACCGAATCGTGGCTGTCGGCCGCTTCGTTCCAGGAGACGACCCGCGTGCTCACGCAGGCCGCCATGGAAGCGACGACCGATCCGCTGGTCGGCCTCAAGGAGAACGTCATCATCGGTCGCCTCATCCCGGCTGGTACTGGTCTCACCAAGTACCGCGAGATGTCGGTCGAGCCGACCGACGAGGCTCGCGCCGAGCGCTACCCGTTCGGCGCAGACGAGGGCAGCTTCGACGAGAACGACCTCACGTTCGTCGACTTCGAGGCCTTCTCGAGCGATGACTTCGGCGGTTCCAACTTCAGCTAGCCCTGAAGTCGCGTCGGCTCGCCGACGCACCAGTGCGAACGCCCCCACCCGTCACGGGTGGGGGCGTTCGCGCGTCTGCGGCTTGTCACCGGGAAGAAGCGAGCCTGCGGCCCTAACGTTGGCTCCATGAGTGACGACACGCGCGCGCCTCGCCAGCCCTCGGATGACGGCCACGAGCCGGAAGCAGGCGGCGGAGCCGGCGAACCCCGAGAGCTTCCCGACCCCCAGGATCGGCTGGAGGCCGCGCTCGCTCGCAGCCGCGGCATCGGCGAGGACGGCGAGGTGCCGTCCGGTGAGGTGCTCGCGGGGGATGACCTCGCGTTCGACGGTCGGGCGGAAGCGCCGACCGATCCCGCGCTCGCGCCTCAGGAAGACGTCAGGGTCGCCTTCGCGGATCCCCTCGCGACCGACGGCACCGACCCGAACGCGACGGTGGGCCTCGATCGGGAGGAGCTCGCGGCCGTGCTCGCCGACGGACCGCGTCCAGGCGCACCTGCAGGTGCGGCAGCCGACACCGAGCAGACAACGGAGGTCGACGGCGAGTCTGCTTCGACGTCTGACACGGTGCCGTCCGCGCCGGAGGCCGGTGCTGATGGCCACGCTGGACCAGAAGATGCCTCGGCGTCGGAGGACGTGCCGGTCATGGAACGCGAGAACGCCGAAGGGGATGACGCCGCGGACTTCCCGGTGACCGAACCGGTTCCCGCCCAGGACCTCGCGGCTGACGCGCTTGGCGCCGCCTCGGTCTCGGCCATCACGGTGGACGCCGCCGGATCTGCCACTGCGCCTGACGAGGAGCGTGAGTCTCCGCGCCGCACCCTCGAGATAGACCGCACAGCTGCCCGTGTCGCGGCCTCGAGCGCAGCCCGCCCATCGGCGCAGGCAGCGGTCGATCCGGAACCGTCTGACGACCATCAGGCCCTCGACGGGGCCACCCCTGTCGCGGGGGAGGTCACGCGTGCGGACGTGGTCGTGACGGAGACGGTCACCGAGCAGCTCGCCGAGGACGGGGAGACCGTGGAAGCGGTCACCGTCACGGAGCGAGTGGACGTCCTCGACGAAGCAGATGCAGCAGCTGTGACCCACGTGCCGACCGAAGACGCGGCTGACGCTGACGCCGACGCCGACGCCGACGCCGACGCCGACGCCGTCCTCGAGACGGATGCCGCGGACCGTCCCGAAGCCGCACCGACGGTCGAGTCGACGCACGCGACCGACGAGCGCCTGGACACCGACTCCGCCAAGCCGGACGCCGACGCGTCCGCCACGCAGGCAGACGACGACTCGACGTTCGCGCCACTCCGACTCTCCGCACCGACGGACAGCGACGACCTGGCCCCGGTGAAGCCGAAGAAGCGCGGGAACCGGATGTTCGCGGTGTTCGTCGCCCTGGTCGCCTCGGTGGTGTTCGCAGCCCTCTACCTGCTGGCCTTCGCCCTGCTGCGGACGGCGTTCAACACGGGGCTCGACCCCATCGGCGAGGCCTCCGAGTTCGCGATCACCGCGGCCTTCACGGTTCCCGTCACGGTCTTCGCCGCGTTCGGCGTGCTGTGGGCACTGATCGTGAACCGCGCCGGCTGGTGGGCCTACGTCCTCGGCGGGTTCCTGGCAGCGGTGCTCGTGGCGGCCGGCTACTACTTCGGAGCGGCTCTCCAGCAGCACCTCGCTGACGGGCTCCCCATCACGAGCATCCAGCTCGACGAGGTCCTCGCGAAGTTCAGGGCCTCCGAGCATCTGCTGTCCGCGCTGGTCGCTGCGATCGCGGCCAGGGAGGCCTTCACCTGGGTGGGCGGCATCGCCGCGGCTCGAGGGCGACGGGTGTCGCGAGCCAACCGCAGGGCGAAGCTCGGGTACGAGAAGCGCATGGCGGAGCGCTCCGCCGAGACCGCGGATGCGAACGGAGTGGCCGAGTGAGCGGTGACCAGCTGCGCAGACTCACGCTGCCGAGCGCCGACTTCCCGGCCTTCCCCGAGGTGGCGATCGACGTGCCCGCCGGGTGGGAGCCGCTGCAGTGGGCTGGCTCGGTGCTCGGTGCGCGGCACCTCGTCGCGACGAACGGCTTCAACCCGAATGTGCTCGTGACGATCGAGCGGTGGCCTGGCACCGTCTCGCACGAGGATGCGCTGACAGTGCTGCGTCAGCGCATCACGCAGGGCGGCGGCAAGGAGCGCCTCGCCGAGTCCGGCACGGAACCACAGCTCATGCACTACGTCGAGTCGACGCAGCGGGACCCGAGGCTGGGCGGGCTCGAGGTCCGCTCGAAGATGGTCGTCCTGCATCGCGGGCCGCTCACGGAGATCGTCACCGCGGTCGGCACGAGCACGGCCGCCCAATCGGCGCACATCGGCAAGGACATCGCGGTGATCGTCCGCGGACTCCAGGTCGAGCTCGCGGCCTGACCTGGACGGCAGCGGTCCCATGATCGAACGCCACGACGCGGAGCTCCCTCCCGACCCGGGTTCGACCTGGGGGAGGGCCGTCACGTGGGGAGCCGTCAGCAGCCTCGTCTTCGCCTCCCTGGTCATAGCAACCTGGGGCTTCGTCGCCCTCGGCCTGGACCGCGACGTCATCGACCTGCCCGGTGTGAGCGTGCTCGTGGCCCCGCTCGCTGTGGCGGCAGGAACGGTCGTGGTGGCCGCCTCCGTGGCGCTGGCGCTCCGCAGACGGTACCGAGGCAGGCCGGGCGTGCTCTGGCTCGCCGCCCCCGGGAGCATCCTCGCCTGGCTCGCCTTCGCGATCGCGGCCGGCATCGCAGCCACGGGGTCCCGAGCAGAGGCCGGAGACCCGGACGCCATCTCACCGCTCCCGAGCCAGGTCGCCATCGGGCTCTCCGTGGGCCCCTTCGGGCTCTCGATCGTCCCCCTGGCGGCGCTCGTCATCCTCGCGGCGGTGCTCTCGACGTCACGGCCGACGCGGCCCGGTCGGGGTCCCGCTTGACCCTGCAAAACTGACGGGGTAGGATTTTTCGGTGCGCGCGCCCTGTCGCGCCCAAAACCGTGCGAACGCTGAAACTGCGAAGAATCTGCAGCGAAGCGCGCAACTGTAAGCAACGCCAGTCGCCTCGACTGCCACCGCTTCACCAACCAGCGATACCAGAGATTTTGTACCGCCGGTCGGTTATCAAGAGGCAAACAGTGCCTCGTAGGCACAGGAATCGTGCTTACCACGATCACGCAGTACAAAACCAAGGAGATTATTCGTGCCAACAATTCAGCAGTTGGTCCGCAAGGGCCGCCGCCCCAAGGCGTCGGCGTCCAAGACGCCAGCCCTGAAGGCCAACCCTCAGCAGCGCGGGGTTTGCACCCGCGTCTACACCACGACGCCCAAGAAGCCGAACTCGGCGCTCCGTAAGGTCGCTCGTGTCAAGCTGTCGAACGGCACCGAGGTGACCGCCTACATCCCAGGTGAGGGCCACAACCTCCAGGAGCACTCGATGGTGCTCGTCCGTGGCGGTCGTGTGAAGGACCTCCCGGGTGTGCGGTACAAGATCGTCCGCGGTGCACTCGACACCCAGGCAGTGAAGAACCGCAAGCAGGCTCGCAGCCGTTACGGCGCGAAGATGGAGAAGAAGTAATGCCACGTAAGGGTCCAGCCCCCAAGCGCCCCGTGGTCGCCGACCCCGTGTACGGCGCCCCCATCGTCAGCCAGCTCGTCAACAAGATCCTGCTTGACGGCAAGAAGGGCCTCGCAGAGCGCATCGTGTACGACGCGCTCGAGGGCGTTGCCGCCAAGTCGGACCAGGACGCGGTCGCGACCCTGAAGAAGGCGCTCGACAACGTGCGCCCCACGCTCGAGGTCCGCTCGCGTCGCGTCGGCGGCTCGACGTACCAGGTCCCGGTCGAGGTCAAGCCTCACCGTGCCAACACGCTCGCACTGCGCTGGCTCACGAGCTACGCGAAGAACCGTCGCGAGAAGTCGATGACCGAGCGCCTCACGAACGAGATCCTCGACGCATCCAACGGCCTCGGTGCCGCGGTGAAGCGCCGTGAA
This sequence comes from Pseudoclavibacter sp. Marseille-Q434, assembly GCF_050315415.1. Taxonomy (NCBI): domain Bacteria; kingdom Bacillati; phylum Actinomycetota; class Actinomycetes; order Micrococcales; family Microbacteriaceae; genus Pseudoclavibacter; species Pseudoclavibacter sp. Marseille-Q434. Next base: position 13,630 of record NZ_JBNPQH010000001.1, read on the forward strand.
GACACGCACAAGATGGCCGAGTCCAACAAGGCCTTCGCGCACTACCGCTGGTAATCCAGCAGCTGGTAGCCCTCACCACTCTCGCTTCAATCCTTTCGGAGGACACCCGTGGCACAGGACGTGCTTACTGACCTGAACAAGGTCCGCAACATCGGCATCATGGCGCACATCGATGCCGGCAAGACGACAACCACCGAGCGCATCCTGTTCTACACCGGTGTCAACCACAAGCTCGGCGAGACGCACGATGGCGCCTCGACGACGGACTGGATGGAGCAGGAGCAGGAGCGTGGCATCACGATCACCTCGGCTGCTGTGACGTCGTTCTGGAAGAAGAACCAGATCAACATCATCGACACGCCCGGTCACGTCGACTTCACCGTCGAGGTGGAGCGCTCGCTCCGCGTCCTCGACGGTGCAGTCGCCGTGTTCGACGGCAAGGAGGGTGTCGAGCCCCAGTCGGAGACCGTCTGGCGCCAGGCCGACAAGTACGACGTTCCGCGCATCTGCTTCGTCAACAAGATGGACAAGCTCGGCGCTGACTTCTACTTCACGGTCGACACGATCGTCAACCGCCTCGGCGCGAAGCCGCTCGTGATCCAGCTCCCCATCGGCGCTGAGAACGACTTCATCGGCATCGTCGACCTCGTCGAGATGAACGCCAAGGTCTGGCCGAGCGACTCCAAGGGTGACACCACCCTCGGTGCCGCCTACGAGACCCTGGAGATCCCGGAAGACCTCAAGGAGCGCGCGGACGAGTACCGCACGAAGCTCCTCGAGGCTGTCGCCGAGACCGACGACGAGCTCATGGAGCGCTTCTTCGCGGGTGAGGACATCTCGATCCCCGAGATCAAGGCGGCCATCCGCAAGCTCACCGTCACGAGCGAGATGTACCCCGTGCTCTGCGGCTCCGCGTTCAAGAACCGCGGCGTCCAGCCGATGCTCGATGCAGTCGTGGACTACCTTCCGTCGCCGCTCGACGTTCCTGCCGTCATCGGCATGAACCCGCGCGACGAGTCGGAGGAGCTCACACGTCGTCCGAGCGCCGACGAGCCGTTCGCTGCTCTCGCCTTCAAGATCGCCGTGCACCCGTTCTTCGGTCGACTGATCTACACGCGCGTCTACTCGGGACACGTCCCGTCCGGCGCGCAGGTGGTCAACTCCTCGAAGGGCAAGAAGGAGCGCATCGGGAAGATCTTCCAGATGCACGCCAACAAGGAGAACCCGGTCGAGTCGATGACCGCGGGACACATCTACGCCGTCATCGGCCTCAAGGACACCATGACCGGTGACACCCTGAGCGACCCTGACAAGCAGATCGTCCTCGAGTCGATGACCTTCCCGGAGCCCGTCATCGAGGTCGCCATCGAGCCGAAGACCAAGGCCGACCAGGAGAAGCTCGGAACGGCCATCCAGAAGCTCGCCGAGGAAGACCCGACGTTCCGCGTCATGCTCGACCAGGAGACCGGTCAGACGGTCATCAAGGGCATGGGCGAGCTCCACCTCGACATCCTCGTCGACCGCATGAAGCGCGAGTTCAAGGTCGAGGCGAACGTGGGCAAGCCCCAGGTCGCCTACCGCGAGACGCTCACGAAGGTCGTCGAGAAGTTCGACTACACCCACAAGAAGCAGACGGGTGGCTCCGGCCAGTTCGCAAAGATCCAGATCAAGCTCGAGCCGCTTGAGATGGACGCGGACAAGACCTACGAGTTCGTGAACGCCGTCACCGGTGGTCGCGTTCCTCGTGAGTACATCCCATCCGTGGATGCTGGCATCCAGGATGCGATGCAGGTCGGCGTCCTCGCCGGCTACCCGATGGTCGGCGTCAAGGCGTCGCTCCTCGATGGTGCTGCGCACGACGTCGACTCCTCGGAGATGGCGTTCAAGATCGCGGGCTCGATCGCGTTCAAGGAAGCAGCTCCCAAGGCCGGTCCCGTCATCCTCGAGCCGCTCATGGCGGTCGAGGTCCGTACTCCTGAGGAGTACATGGGCGACGTGATCGGCGACCTCAACTCGCGCCGCGGCCAGATCCAGTCGATGGAAGATGCCAGTGGTGTGAAGGTGGTGCGTGCACTCGTGCCGCTGTCGGAGATGTTCGGATACATCGGAGACCTGCGCAGCAAGACCTCTGGTCGCGCCGTGTACTCGATGACGTTCGAAACGTACGCCGAGGTCCCCAAGGCTGTTGCCGAGGAGATCATCCAGAAGAACCGGGGCGAGTAGCCCGAACCTGCTCGGGTGACGCAACGCGTCGCCCGAGCGGGTAACATTCATCACTGAAAACCCGGAAGTCATTCTGCGTCATTCGCGGACTGGCACCAACGACGTCCTAGGAGGACCACAGTGGCTAAGGCCAAGTTCGAGCGGACCAAGCCGCACGTAAACATCGGAACGATCGGTCACGTCGACCACGGCAAGACCACGCTCACCGCAGCGATCTCGAAGGTGCTTGCTGACAAGTACCCTTCGGCGACCAACGTGCAGCGTGACTTCGCGTCGATCGACTCCGCTCCGGAAGAGCGTCAGCGCGGTATCACGATCAACATCTCCCACGTCGAGTACGAGACGCCCAAGCGTCACTACGCTCACGTCGATGCTCCGGGTCACGCCGACTACATCAAGAACATGATCACGGGCGCTGCGCAGATGGATGGCGCAATCCTCGTAGTTGCCGCAACCGACGGCCCCATGGCTCAGACGCGTGAGCACGTGCTGCTCGCGAAGCAGGTCGGCGTGCCGTACCTGGTCGTCGCGCTGAACAAGGCCGACATGGTTGACGACGAGGAGATCCTGGAGCTCGTCGAGCTCGAGGTTCGCGAGCTCCTCTCGAGCCAGGACTACCCCGGCGACGACGCACCTGTCGTTCAGGTCTCGGGCCTCAAGGCGCTCGAGGGCGACGAGAAGTGGGCCGAGAAGATCGTCGAGCTCATGCAGGCTGTCGACGACAACGTGCCGGAGCCCGTCCGCGACAAGGACAAGCCGTTCCTCATGCCCGTCGAGGACGTCTTCACGATCACCGGTCGTGGAACCGTCGTCACGGGTCGCGCCGAGCGTGGCACGCTCTCGATCAACTCCGACGTCGAGATCGTCGGCCTCCGCCCGACCGTCAAGACGACGGTCACGGGTATCGAGATGTTCCACAAGCAGCTCGACGAGGCCTGGGCCGGTGAGAACTGTGGTCTGCTCCTCCGTGGCACCAAGCGTGAGGACGTCGAGCGCGGTCAGGTCATCGTCGCTCCCGGTTCCGTCACGCCGCACACGAACTTCGAGGGAACCGCATACATCCTCTCGAAGGACGAGGGTGGCCGTCACAACCCGTTCTTCACGAACTACCGCCCGCAGTTCTACTTCCGCACCACGGACGTGACCGGCGTCATCACCCTGCCCGAGGGCAAGGAAATGATCATGCCTGGTGACACCACGGACATGACCGTCGAGCTCATCCAGCCGATCGCCATGGAAGAGGGCCTCGGCTTCGCGATCCGTGAGGGTGGCCGCACCGTCGGCGCCGGCACGGTGACGAAGATCAACAAGTAAGCTTCCAGCTCACTGCAGAGTGGGGTCGGACCTTCGGGTCCGGCCCCATTTTTGCGTTCTCCGCGTCCGAACGGCTCGTGACTGCTCGCGGGTCGTCACCGCAGCTCACCGATTCGGGAACCGGGTTAGAATCAGAAACCGTGTGACGAGCGAAGCTCCGCAGCCTCTCGATCCCCTCCGATGAGCTCCTCGACGCACGAGCGGAGGAACGCCCACCGCCTCAGCGCAGCCCCAGGAGCTCGACGAATGTCCGTACGCGCAGAACGCCCCACGAGCGCGACCGCTCGGTCTGCGCCGAACCGCTACCGCACCGACATCCAAGGGCTGCGGGCGATCGCGTCCCTCCTCGTCGCGTCGTTCCACATCTGGTTCGGCACCGTCTCCGGCGGCGTCGACCTCTTCTTCGTCCTCGGCGGATTCCTGCTGGCCACGACCCTCGTCGGTGAACTCGAGCGTCGGGGGAGCATCCGAGCCTGGCAGTACGTCAAGCGCACGGCCACACGCCTGTTCCCCATGGCCGGTCTCGTCCTCCTCGTCGTCGCAGTCGTTCTCCTGCTGACGGCCCCGGCGCTGTCCTTCCAGCGCAATGTCACCGACCTGTTCGCCGCCGCCACCTACTGGGAGAACTGGCGACTCGCCGGCGACGCGACCGACTACATCGCTGCGGGCCACGACAAGTCAGCGGTCCAGCACTTCTGGGCCATGTCGGTGCAGGGCCAGTCCACGCTGATCCTGCTGGGGTTCGTCCTGCTGCTCGGCGCCGTCGCGAAGCTAGCGAAGTGGCCCGTGCGGCGCGTGGCCATCGTGGGGTTCGCGCTGCTCACCGCAGCTTCCTTCGCTTACGCCCTCAACGGGGTGGCGGTCGACCCGGTCCCGACGTACTACAGCACATGGGCCCGCCTGTGGGAGTTCGGGATCGGGGCCGTCGCCGCGCTCGTCATCACGCGGATCCACCTGCCGAAGACGCTCCGGGCGATCGTCGGCAGCCTGGGTCTCGCGCTCGTGCTGACCGCAGGTCTCCTGCCGAGCTCCTGGCCGTATCCGGGACTCATCGCGCTCTACCCGGTCGGCGGGGCGCTGCTCGTCCTCATCGCCGGGGCGTCGGGAGACCCTGCTGGAGGCAACCGACTGCTGACCTGGAGGCCCCTGGTCTGGCTCGGCGGCTTCTCGTACGGGCTGTACCTCTGGAGCTGGCCGATCCTCAAGCTGTTTGTCGAGGTCTTCCCAGACCGAGCTGAGCCGGTCTCGTTCTTCGATGGGCTGCTCCTCCTCGCCGTCTCGATCGCCATCGCGTGGGCGACCTCCCGCGGGCTCAAGCTCCTGGGGAGGATCAGGAACCCGCTCGCCCAGATCGATGCGACTGCCCCGAAGTGGAAGCCGAACCCGAGGCTCATCACCTCCGTCACCGTTCCCCTGGTCGCACTCCTCGCCTTCATCGGCGTCCAGGTCGCTCCGCAGGTCCACGAGGACGCCATCGAGGCGATCGAACTCGCGCCTGCCGTCGACAACCTCGACGAGCTCTCGGCGGTCATCGCGGATGCGATCGCAGATCCCACCGTCCCGGACGGCAGGCTTCTCAGCGGAGCGGAAGCGCGCAGCGAAGAGTGGGAGCTGGACGACTGCGTGTCGGTCGCGTCGGACGAAGCGGTTGATCGCTGCGCCTACGGAAGTCCGGATGCGGAACGCGAGGTGTGGATCGTCGGGGACTCCCAGGCCGTGACCTGGGCGCCCGGATTCCGAGACGCCCTCGGCGAGGACACGAAGCTGCAGCTCATGGGGCTGTCGATGTGCCCGTTCACCTCCGGAGCTGGACTGGACAGCATCGATCACTACCGGGAGACGTGTGAGGGACACAACTCCTGGGTGATCGAACAGGCGACTGAGCGTCTCCCGGATGTGGTCGTGGTCACGTACGGTGCCTGGTGGGTCGGTGACGGATACGAGCACCTCGGCGACGACGTCGGAGCGGACCTCGGACGGGGCAGCAGCGACTACGTGAGAGCCCTCACCGATCTCGGCATCGAGGTCGTCTGGCTCGATTCGGTACCGCCGACGCAGGACCTCGACGAGTGCATGGAGGCGTCGACGGTCTCGGAGGCAGCCAGGGCCTGCGAGACGCCGTTGGGCGACGAGCGCCAGCAGCGCGTCGACGAGCTCGCGACCGAGATGGGGGAGTCCGGTGCGGATGTGGTGCCCACGACAGCCTGGTTCTGCGACCTCGACCTGGCGTCGTGCCCGAGCGTGGTCGCCGGGACTCCGGTTCACAGCGATCCGACGCACATCGGCAGGCAGTACTCGCTCTACCTGTCGAAGGTCATCGCGGACCGAGTTCTGGCCCCGCACGGCTTCTGAGCCACCGATCTCGACGGCGCGACACGCCCGGGTTGCAAGAACAGGTCCGTCCGGTCTAAACTCGGTGAGTTCAGTATTTCGGGGCCCGGCGCTAGTCGTGTGTTCGAATCACTGCCCGGAGAGTGCATAAGCGCCCCGCGTCGCAAGACGCCTGGTGTGCAGCTTAGGCCACCGGCAGCAGAGCAAAGCTCCGGCCAAAGGACAACACCTCACCGAGGTCGAGTCCGGAAGGCCGTCCATCAGCTTGAGTACACTCCTGTGCTCCGAGCAGGTGAACTTGACAGAAAAACAGTGGTGCGAATCCCGGCGTGAAGACGCCACGGGGTTGCATGCGAAGCCGCAATGGCGGCACGTCATTGAGAGAGAGAGTCAACCATGGCGGGACAGAAGATCCGCATTCGACTGAAGTCGTATGACCACGAGGTCATCGACAGCTCGGCGCGCAAGATCGTCGACACCGTAACCCGTGCTGGCGCCTCCGTCATCGGTCCGGTGCCCCTGCCTACCGAGAAGAACGTGATCGCCGTGATCCGTAGCCCTCACAAGTACAAGGACAGCCGCGAGCACTTCGAGATGCGCACCCACAAGCGTCTGATCGACATCGTCGACCCGACGCCGAAGGCCGTCGACTCGCTCATGCGTCTCGACCTTCCGGCCGACGTCAACATCGAGATCAAGCTCTAGGGAAACACATGTCTACCGCTACCAAGACGTTCAAGGGACTGCTGGGCACGAAGCTCGGCATGACCCAGGTCTGGGACGCTGACAACCGTCTCGTCCCCGTCACGGTCATCCAGGTGAGCACCAACGTCGTCACCGAGATCATGACCGTCGAAAAGAACGGCTACGAAGCCGTCCAGATCGCCGCAGGCGCCATCGACCCGCGCAAGGTGAACAAGCCGGCCGCCGGCAAGTTCGCAGCAGCGGGCGTCACGCCGCGCCGTCACATCACCGAACTCCGCACCGCTGACGCAGCGACGTACACGATCGGTCAGGAGCTCGGCGCAGACACGTTCGAGCCCGGCACCAAGATCGACGTCGTCGGCACCAGCAAGGGCAAGGGCTTCGCCGGTGTCATGAAGCGTCACAACTTCTCCGGTGTCGGCGCATCTCACGGTGCCCACAAGAACCACCGTCGCCCCGGCTCCATCGGTGCCTCCGCGACCCCCAGCCGTGTCTTCAAGGGCACGCGCATGGCTGGCCGGATGGGTGGCGACCGCGTCACCGTCCAGAACCTCACGGTTCACGCAGCCGACGCCGAGAAGGGCATCCTCCTCGTCAAGGGTGCTGTCCCCGGCCCCAAGGGTCGTCTCGTTTTCGTTCGCAACGCAGTGAAGGGGGCCTAGTTTCCTATGGCAACCAAGATTGACGTCACCGACGCAGCCGGCAAGAAGTCCGGCACGGTCGAACTGCCTGCCGCCATCTTCGACGCGCAGACCAACGTCCCGCTGATCCACCAGGTTGTCGTCGCACAGCGTGCAGCTGCTCGTCAGGGCACGCACAAGACGAAGAACCGTGGAGAGGTCTCCGGCTCAGGCCGCAAGCCGTTCAAGCAGAAGGGCACAGGCCGCGCCCGTCAGGGTTCGGTCCGCATGCCGCAGCACAAGGGCGGTGGCATCGTCCACGGGCCGACGCCGCGCGACTACTCGCAGCGCACCCCCAAGAAGATGATCGCAGCAGCCCTCATCGGGGCACTGAGCGACCGCGCACGCGGTGGCCACCTGCACATCGTCGACTCCCTCGTCACGGGTGAGAAGGCCTCGACCAAGGTCGCAGCAGCAGCAATCGCGAAGGTCGCGGCAGGACGCAACATCCTCGTCGTCCTCGATCGCAGCGATGAGCTCAGCCTCCTGAGCGTGCGCAACCTCCCGGCGCTCCACGTCCTGTTCGTTGACCAGCTCAACGCCTACGACGTGCTCGTCTCGGACGACATCCTCTTCACGAAGGCTGCCTACGACGCGTTCGTCGAGAGCAAGACCAGCAAGGAGCAGGGCGCATGAGCGCAAACAACAAGGACCCGCGCGACATCATCTTCGCGCCGGTGATCTCCGAGAAGAGCTACAGCCTGATCGACCAGGGCAAGTACACCTTCGAGGTCGACCCTCGTTCGAACAAGACCGAGATCAAGCTCGCCATCGAGCAGATCTTCGACGTCAAGGTCGACAAGGTCAACACCTTGAACCGCACGGGCAAGACGCGCCGCACCCGCTTCGGGCTCGGCAAGCGCAAGGACACCAAGCGCGCCATCGTCTCGCTCAAGTCCGGCACCATCGACATCTTCTCGAACGCCGGTTAATCGAGAGCACAGAGGACGAATTCACATGGCTATTCGCAATTACAAGCCCACGACGCCTGGCCGTCGTGGAGCCTCGGTGTCCGAGTTCACCGAGATCACGCGCTCGACTCCCGAGAAGTCGCTGCTCCGCCCCCTGACCAAGTCGGGTGGCCGCAACAACCAGGGACGCATCACGACCCGTCACATCGGTGGTGGCCACAAGCGCCAGTACCGCGTCATCGACTTCCGTCGCAATGACAAGGACGGCGTGAACGCCAAGGTCGCTCACATCGAGTACGACCCCAACCGCACCGCTCGCATCGCGCTGCTGCACTTCTTCGACGGAACCAAGCGCTACATCCTGGCTCCGAACAAGCTCAAGCAGGGCGACATCGTCGAGTCGGGCGCTGGCGCCGACATCAAGCCGGGCAACAACCTCCCGCTGAAGAACATCCCGACCGGTACGGTCATCCACGCCATCGAGCTCCGCCCAGGCGGCGGCGCGAAGATGGCGCGCTCGGCCGGAGCATCCGTCCGCCTCGTCGCGAAGGACGGCCCCTACGCCCAGCTGCGTCTGCCGAGCGGCGAAGTCCGCAACGTCGACGTGCGCTGCCGCGCGACGATCGGCGAGGTCGGCAACGCCGAGCAGTCGAACATCAACCTGGGCAAGGCCGGCCGCAAGCGCTGGCTCGGCGTTCGTCCCACGGTCCGTGGTGTCGTCATGAACCCGGTCGACCACCCGCACGGTGGTGGTGAAGGTCGCACCTCCGGTGGACGTCACCCGGTGAGCCCCTGGGGTAAGCCAGAAGGCCGCACCCGTCGCCCCAACAAGGAGAGCGACAAGCTCATCGTCCGCCGTCGCCCTGCCGGCAAGAAGCGTAAGTAGGAGATCAGAAGATGCCTCGCAGTCTCAAGAAGGGCCCCTTCGTCGACGAACACCTCTTCCAGAAGGTGGTCAAGCAGAACGAAGCTGGCTCGAAGAACGTCATCAAGACCTGGTCGCGCCGATCGATGATCGTGCCGGACATGCTCGGACACACCATCGCCGTGCACGACGGTCGCAAGCACATCCCCGTGTTTGTCACCGAAACCATGGTCGGCCACAAGCTCGGCGAGTTTGCACCGACCCGCACCTTCCGTGGACACGAGAAGGACGACAAGAAGGGTCGTCGCCGCTAACGCGGCGACGTGAAGGAGGAAAATATGGTGGAGTCAACCGCACGCGTGCGGCACATCCGCGTCACCCCTCAGAAGGCTCGTCGCGTCGTCAACTTGATCCGCGGCAAGCAGGCGCTCGAAGCGCTCGCAATCCTGAAGTTCGCACCTCAGGGTGCCTCTGAGCCGGTCTACAAGGTCGTTGCATCAGCAATCGCCAACGCACGAGTCAAGGCGGACAAGGACAGCGAGTTCCTTGACGAGCGCGACCTCTACATCGCCAAGGCGTTCGTAGACGAGGGTGCAACCCTCAAGCGCTTCCGTCCGCGTGCACAGGGACGAGCATTCCGCATCAACAAGCGCACAAGCCACATCACGGTTGTGCTGGCGACGCCGGAGCTCGCCGAGGCCGAGAAGGGGAGCAGCAAGTAATGGGCCAGAAGATCAATCCGTACGGCTTCCGTCTCGGAATCACGACCGACCACGTCAGCCGCTGGTACGCAGACTCGACCAAGCCGGGTCAGCGCTACAGCGACTACGTCAAGGAAGACATTCGCATCCGCGAGTACCTCCAGAAGTCGCTCGACCGTGCAGGCGTCTCGCGCATCGAGATCGAGCGCACACGTGACCGCGTTCGCGTCGACATCTACACGGCTCGCCCCGGCATCGTCATCGGACGACGCGGAGCCGAGGCCGAGCGTATCCGCGCCGACCTCGAGAAGCTCACGGGCAAGCAGATCCAGCTGAACATCCTCGAGGTCAAGAACCCCGAGGCTGACGCTCAGCTCGTCGCGCAGGGCATCGCCGAGCAGCTCTCTGCTCGCGTCGCCTTCCGCCGTGCAATGCGCAAGGGCCTCCAGGGCGCTCAGCGTGCAGGTGCCAAGGGCATCCGCATCCAGGTCTCGGGCCGCCTCGGCGGCGCTGAGATGAGCCGCTCGGAGTTCTACCGCGAGGGACGCGTTCCGCTGCACACGCTCCGCGCCAACATCGACTACGGCTTCTACGAGGCCAAGACCACGTACGGTCGCATCGGTGTCAAGGTGTGGATCTACAAGGGCGACATGACCAACAAGGAACTCGCCCGCGAACAGGCCAACCAGAAGTCGTCCCGTGGGGACCGTAACGACCGCTCCCGCCGTGGCCCGCGCCGCGACAACGAGAAGCAGGTCGCCGCAGGAGTTGAGGCGTAACCATGTTGATTCCACGTCGAGTCAAGCACCGTAAGCAGCACCGCCCGGACCGCAGCGGCATGTCGAAGGGTGGCAACACCGTCTCGTTCGGCGAGTTCGGCATCCAGGCGCTCACGCCGTCCTACGTCACGAACCGTCAGATCGAGGCAGCTCGTATCGCGATGACCCGCCACATCAAGCGTGGCGGCAAGGTCTGGATCAACATCTACCCGGACCGCCCGATGACCGCCCGCCCCGCCGAGACCCGCATGGGTTCCGGTAAGGGTGCAGTCGACTCCTGGGTCGCGAACGTCAAGCCCGGCCGCGTCCTCTTCGAGGTCGCCGGCGTCAGCGAGGAGCTCGCTCGCGAGGCCCTCACACGCGCCATCCACAAGCTGCCGCTCAAGGCACGCATCATTTCGCGCGAGGAAGGCGAGTAATCATGGCGATTGGTACCAAGGAGCTCGCCACCACCGAGCTCGACAACTTCGAAGACGGACGTCTCGTCGAAGAGCTCAAGAAGGCGAAGGAAGAGCTGTTCAACCTGCGCTTCCAGGCCGTGACCAACCAGGTCGAAGAGCGTGGACGCATCCGTCAGGTCAAGCGCGACATCGCGCGCATCTACACGGTGATCCGCGAGCGTGAGCTCGGGATCCGCGCAACCCCGGCCCCGGTCGAGAAGCCGGCCAAGAAGTCGAAGGCCACGAAGGCTTCGAAGAAGGCCGAAGCCCCTGAGGCTGCGCCCGAGGCTGAGAACGAGGAGACCAAGTAATGGCTGAAAGCACGACACAGCCCGAGGCAACGGAAGAGGCGCACGAGCGCAACTACCGGAAGACCCGGCGCGGCTACGTCACGAGCGACAAGATGGACAAGACCATCACCGTCTCGGTCGAAGAGCGCGTCAAGCACCCCCTCTACGGCAAGGTGCTCCGCCGCTCGAGCAAGGTCAAGGCGCACGACGCCGACAACCAGGCCGGCATCGGCGACCTCGTCCTGATTGCAGAGACCCGTCCCCTCAGCGCTACCAAGCGCTGGCGCCTGGTCGAGATCCTGGAGAAGGCGAAGTAGGCCTCGCCTCTTCGACCGCTCAGCGAAGGAATTTGACAGATGCTTCAGCAAGAATCCCGAGTCCGCGTCGCCGACAACACCGGCGCCAAGGAACTCCTCACGATCCGCGTACTCGGTGGCTCCGGCCGCCGCTACGCGGGAATCGGTGACGTCATCGTCGCGACCGTCAAGGACGCGATCCCCGGCGGCAACCTCAAGAAGGGTGAGGTCGTCAAGGCCGTCATCGTTCGCACGATCAAGTCGACCCGTCGTCCCGACGGCTCGTACATCAAGTTCGACGAGAACGCAGCGGTCATCCTCAAGGGTGACAACGAGCCGCGTGGCACTCGAATCTTCGGACCGGTCGGTCGCGAGCTCCGCGACAAGAAGTTCATGAAGATCGTGTCGCTCGCGCCGGAGGTGATTTAACCCATGGCAACGATCCGCAAGGGAGACCTGGTCCAGGTCATCTCAGGCACGAGCCAGGCTCGCGGTGGAGACCGCGGCAAGCAGGGCGAAGTGCTCGAGGTGCTCCGCGATGAGAACCGCATTCTCGTCCAGGGCATCAACTTCGTGACCAAGCACGTTCGCGTCGGACAGACGCAGCGTGGCACGAAGACGGGTGGCATCGAGACCGTCGAGGCCCCCATCCACATCTCGAACGTCGCACTCGTCGACCCCGAGACCAAGCAGCCGGCTCGCACCGGTGTGCAGGTCGAAGAGGTCACGAAGGACGGCGTCACCAAGACGGTGCGCACGCGCGTCTTCAAGCCCTCGCGTCGCGCAGCCAAGCCTGCCAAGGCAGAGAAGGCCGCCAAGGCTGACAAGGCTGAGAAGGCCGAGAAGAAGCCTGCGACGAAGGCCAAGGCCGCCGCACCGAAGAAGAAGGACGACGAGTAGATATGACTGACATCGCCACGGAGGCTGGCAAAATCCAGCCCCGTCTCAAGCTGAAGTACCGCGAAGAGCTCAAGGCTCAGCTGCAGGCAGACCTCGGCGTGAGCAACGTCCACCAGGTTCCGGGTCTCGTGAAGATCGTCGTGAACATGGGTGTTGGCGAGGCAGCTCGCGACGGCAAGATCATCGAGGGTGCCATCACGGACCTCACGGCGATCACGGGCCAGAAGCCCAAGGTCACGAAGGCCACGAAGTCCATCGCGCAGTTCAAGCTGCGCGAAGGTCAGCCGATCGGCGCGCACGTCACGCTGCGCGGCGACCGCATGTGGGAGTTCCTCGACCGCCTGCTCTCGCTTGCCCTTCCCCGTATCCGCGACTTCCGTGGTCTCAGCGACCGCCAGTTCGACGGCAACGGAAACTACACCTTCGGCCTCACGGAGCAGGTAATGTTCCATGAGATCGATCCAGACAAGATCGACCGCACACGCGGTATGGACATCACCGTCGTCACGACGGCGAAGAACGACGAAGAAGGACGCGCCCTCCTGGGCAAGCTCGGCTTCCCGTTCCAGGCCGGTCTCCAGCAGAACTAGTCTGAACACCCGAGGGTCACGGCAGCAGCCGTGACCCCATCGGGCTGTTGCAACCGCAACCGCCCGTCCACCACAGGTCGCGGGGCCGTGTACGGCCCCGCGAAACCAGGCGAAAGGCACTCATCATGACAATGACAGATCCCGTCGCAGATATGCTGACGCGACTGCGCAACGCGAACTCGGCGCACCACGACTCCGTGTCGATGCCGAGCTCGAAGCTCAAGTCCCACATTGCCGACATCCTCAAGCGCGAGGGTTACATCACCGACTGGACAGTCGAAGATGCACGAGTGGGCCAGACCCTCACTCTCTCGCTCAAGTTCGGTCCGAACCGCGAGAGGTCGATCGTCGGCATCAAGCGCGTCTCCAAGCCAGGTCTTCGCGTCTACGCGCGCTCGACCGAGCTGCCAAGCGTCCTCGGCGGCCTCGGCATTGCCATCCTGTCCACCTCCTCCGGTCTCCTCACGGACCGTCAGGCCGAGCAGAAGGGCGTAGGCGGAGAAGTCCTCGCCTACGTGTGGTAATCCGTCATGTCACGAATTGGTCGTCTCCCGATCAGCGTCCCAGCTGGCGTTGACATCAAGATCGACGCGCAGAACGTCACCGTCAAGGGCCCGAAGGGCGAGCTCGCGCTCGTCGTCGCGAACCCCATCGAGGTCAAGCTCGAAGACGGTCAGGTTCTCGTCACGCGTCCGAACGACGAGCGTGAGTCCCGTGCACTGCACGGCCTGACCCGCACGCTCATCAACAACAACATCATCGGCGTCACCGAGGGCTACACCAAGAAGCTCGAGGTCGTTGGAACCGGTTACCGCATCGTTTCCAAGGGCACGGGCGTCGAGTTCGCACTCGGCTACTCGCACCCGATCAACGTCGAGCCCCCGGCGGGCATCACGTTCCAGGTCGAGGGCAACAACAAGCTCACGGTCGTCGGAATCGACAAGCAGGCTGTCGGCGAGGTCGCAGCGAACATCCGCAAGCTCCGCCTCCCCGAGCCCTACAAGGGCAAGGGCGTGCGTTACGAGGGCGAGCAGATCCGCCGCAAGGCCGGAAAGTCAGGTAAGTAACCATGGGACTCGGAACTCGAGGAAAGAGCAAGCAGGCAGCGACCCGTCGCCGCCACGTCCGCCTTCGCAAGAAGGTCTCCGGCGACGCGCAGCGTCCCCGTCTCGTCGTCACGCGCTCCGCGCGTCACGTCTTCGTCCAGGTTGTCGACGACACCAAGGGCATCACGCTCGCATCCGCATCCACCATGGAAGCTGAGCTGCGTGCGTTCGAGGGCGACAAGTCCGCAAAGGCGAAGCGTGTCGGCGAGCTCGTCGGCGCACGCGCCAAGGACGCCGGCATCGAGAGCGTGGTCTTCGACCGCGGCGGCAACAAGTACGCCGGTCGCGTCGCGGCCATCGCTGATGGAGCACGAGAGGCAGGGCTGAACCTGTGACCGAGAAAATCGACACCAACACGCCCGACAACATGACCGACACGCCCGTTGAGACGGCCGCGTCGAGTGAGTCGGCACAGCGCGAAGGCGGCAGCGGACGCGACAACAACCGTCGCGGCGGTCGCGGCGAGCGCGGCCAGGGTGGCGGTCGTGACCGCAACTCCCGCGATGACAAGAGCCAGTTCCTGGAGCGCGTCGTCACCATCAACCGCGTTTCCAAGGTCGTCAAGGGCGGTCGTCGCTTCGCGTTCACCGCGCTCGTCGTCGTCGGAGACGGCAACGGTCTCGTGGGCGTCGGCTACGGCAAGGCCCGTGAGGTCCCGCTGGCCATCTCCAAGGGCGTCGAAGAGGCGAAGAAGAACTTCTTCCGCGTCCCCCGCGTCCTGAAGACGATCCCGCACCCCGTGCAGGGCGAGGCAGCAGCAGGCGTCGTCCTGCTCCGTCCCGCCGCTGCAGGTACCGGTGTTATCGCCGGTGGCCCCGTCCGCGCCGTACTCGAGTGCGCGGGCATCCATGACGTCCTGTCGAAGTCGCTCGGCTCGTCGAACACGATCAACATCGTGCACGCGACCGTCGCGGCCCTCAAGCAGCTCGAGGAGCCGCGCGCAGTCGCAGCTCGCCGTGGCCTGCCTGTCGACCAGGTCGTCCCGCAGCGCATCCTGCGTGCCGAGGCCAACGCGGCCAAGGCAGCAGCCGAAGCACAGAAGGTTGGTGCCTGATGGCCGCGAGTCTCAAGGTGACCCAGATCAAGTCCAAGATCAGCGAGAAGCAGAACCAGCGCGACACCCTGCGCTCGCTCGGCCTCAAGCGCATCGGCGACACCGTCGTGAGGCCGGACAACTCGGTGAACCGCGGCTACGTCAAGACTGTCGCTCACCTGGTCTCAGTTGAGGAGATTTCCGAATGAGCAAGAACGAGAACGAGAAGGACGTGACCTCCGAGCCGCAGCTCAAGGTCCACCACCTCCGTCCCGCTCCCGGCGCCAAGAAGTCCAAGACGCGCGTCGGTCGCGGTGAGGGCTCCAAGGGCAAGACCGCTGGTCGCGGCACCAAGGGGTCGAAGGCGCGTACAACCGTGCGCATCGGCTTCGAAGGTGGCCAGATGCCACTGCACATGCGTACGCCGAAGCTGCGCGGGTTCAAGAACCCGTTCCGCGTCGAGTACCAGGTCGTCAACCTCTCCAAGCTGGCTGAGCTCTTCCCCGAAGGCGGCGACGTCACCATCGCCGGCCTCGTGGCAAAGGGCGCAGTTCGCAAGAACGAGCCCGTCAAGGTGCTCGGCAATGGCGAGATTGCGGTTAAGCTGAACGTCGCGGTCGACAAGGTCTCCAGCTCAGCAGAGCAGAAGATCGTTGCTGCCGGCGGTTCCGTCAAGTAGTAACTCCAAGCGGGGGTCGGCGGTTGCCGCCCCCCGCTTGTCTCTTTCACGAGAAATGAAAGCAGGAACGTAGTGTTCAGTGCCGTCGCACGAGTGTTCAAGACTCCGGATCTTCGTCGCAAGATCCTCTTCACGCTCGCTATGGTCGCCATCTACCGGATCGGCACCACGGTTCCTGGCCCCTTTGTGAACTACGTCAACGTGCAGCAGTGTCTCGACACTGGGACGCAGATGGCCGGTCTCTACGACATGGTCAACCTGTTCTCCGGTGGTGCGCTGCTCCAGTTGTCGATCTTCGCGCTGGGCATCATGCCGTACATCACGGCATCGATCATCACGCAGCTGCTGCGTGTGGTCATCCCCCACTTCGAGGCACTCCATAAGGAGGGTCAGGCGGGCCAGTCGAAGCTCACGCAGTACACGCGCTACCTGACGATCGCCCTCGCGATCCTGCAGGCGACGACGCTCGCCACAGTCGCGAAGTCCGGGACGCTCTTCGGCACGGGCAACGCAGCCTGCGAGAACGTCCTCAACATGCTCAATGAGTCGGCGGCGACGCCCGAGAACGCCGTGATCAACATGGTCCGCATCGTGCTCATGGTCGCTGCCATGACGGCAGGCACTGCCGTCATCATGTGGATGGCGGAGCTCATCACGGAGCGCGGCGTCGGCAACGGCATGTCGCTCCTGATCTTCACCTCGATCGCCGCCTCGTTCCCCTCTGCGTTCGGCGCCATCGCGGCCGGAACCGGTGGCATGACGACGCTCGTCATCGTCATCGCGATCGGTCTCCTGATCATGATGGCCGTCGTGTTCGTCGAGCAGTCCCAGCGGCGCATCCCGGTCCAGTACGCGAAGCGCATGGTCGGGCGCCGCACCTACGGCGGCAACAGCACATACATCCCCATCAAGGTGAACCAGGCCGGCGTGATCCCGGTCATCTTCGCCTCGTCGCTGCTGTACCTGCCCGCGCTCGTCGCGCAGTTCAACCAGCCGGCAGCGGGGGAGACCCCGCCCGAGTGGGTCACCTGGGTCATGAACAACTTCACGACCGGAGACCACCCGCTCTACATGGCGGTGTACTTCCTCCTCATCATCGGCTTCACGTACTTCTACGTCGCGATCGCCTTCAACCCTGAGGAAGTCGCAGAGAACATGCGCAAGCACGGCGGCTTCGTGCCCGGCATCCGCGCCGGTCGACCGACTGCCGAGTACCTCAACTTCGTGCTGACGCGCATCACGTTCCCCGGCTCGCTGTACCTGGGCGTTCTCGCGCTCATCCCGCTCATCGCGCTCTCCACCGTCAACGCGAACGCCAACTTCCCGTTCGGCGGCGCCTCGATCCTCATCGTGGTCGGTGTCGGACTCGAGACGGTGAAGCAGATCGACGCTCAACTCCAACAACGCAACTACGAGGGGCTTCTCCGATGACACATGACGACCAGACCTTCCGCCTGCTCATCGTCGGACCTCCAGGGGCTGGCAAGGGAACCCAGGCCGTCGGCATCGCTGAGGCCTTCGGCATCCCCGCCATCTCCACGGGCGACATCTTCCGTGCCAACATCAAGAACGGCACGAACCTCGGCCTCCAGGTTCGCGAGATCATCGAGAGCGGCAACCTCGTTCCCGACTCCCTCACGAACGAGCTCGTGCGCGACCGCCTGACCGAGGCAGACGCCGCGGCTGGCTTCCTGCTCGACGGCTACCCCCGCACCCTGGAGCAGGTCGCCTTCCTGACGCAGCTGCTCGCGGAGCAGGGCACCGCCATCGACGCGGTCATCGAGCTCAAGGTCGAGGTGGACAGCGTCGTCGAGCGTCTCCGCCGTCGTTCACTCGAGCAGGGTCGCGCGGACGACACGGAAGAGGCCATCCGCCACCGTCAGAACGTTTACTTGCAGGAGACTGCGCCGCTTCTCGAGACCTACGCAGCGCGCGGTGTGCTCGTGAGCGTCAATGGCTTCGGCACCGTCGAGGAAGTTCGCAACCGTATCTTCGCCGCCCTCGAGCAGCGTGGCCTGCGTCACCCGCTGCATCGGTTGAGCGGCAAGTAAGCCCGACACAGCACCACAACCAAGGACCCGCCGGGAGGAGACTCCGGGCGGGTCCTTCGTGATTGAGGGCCGATCGCACACGGCGGGCGTCGTCTTGGGCCTTTCGTCCCTGGTTCTGCGCGAAGCTTCTCGGCTAGCGTTGCCCTGTCGGCCCTCTCAGTCGGGAGGCGCTGCATGAGCCCTGTAGACAAGGTTGTCCAGGAATGGAGACGCGTATGCCCTCGCCCTCAGCTGAGCCACATGACCTCGTCGATTTCGACGTGCTGTTGAGCAAGGAGGAGTTGGCCTCGCGTCGACGGGTGCGGCTCCTCGTGGACGAGCACGTGCGGCCGCGAATCGCCTCCTGGTACGAGGATGCTGTGTTCCCGATCGACCTCGTGCCGGTGCTTGCGAGCGAGGGACTGCTCGGCATGCACCTGGGCGGGTACGGGTGCGCCGGACGCAGCGCCGTCGAGTACGGCATCGCTGCCGCCGAGCTGGAAGCCGGCGACTCGGGGATCCGCACGTTCGTCTCCGTGCAGGGCTCCCTCGCGATGAGCGCGATCTGGAAGCACGGCAGCGAGGATCAGAAGAACGAGTGGCTTCCGCGCATGGCGGCGGGCGAGGTCATCGGATGCTTCGGCCTGACCGAGCCAGAGGCTGGATCTGACCCGGGGACCATGCGTACATTCGCCCGGCGGGACGGCGACGACTGGGTGATCAGCGGGGCCAAGCGCTGGATCGGCCTGGCGTCGCTCGCTCAGCTCGCGGTCATCTGGGCGCAGACCGACGACGGCGTCCGCGGCTTCCTCGTGCCGACGGCATCCGCTGGGTTCTCGGCGACGCCGATCGGCCCGAAGCTCTCGATGCGCGCCTCCGTGCAGTGCGACATCGTCTTGGACTCGGTCAGGGTCCCTGCCGATGCGATGCTCCCCGGGGCACGCGGGCTGCGCGGGCCCTTCGAGTGCCTCAACGAAGCGCGCTATGGCATCGCGTGGGGCGTCATGGGAGCGGCCAGGGACAGCTTCGAGGCGGCGCTCGCGTACGCGGGGGAGCGGCAGCCGTTCAATCGTCCGCTGTCCGGCTTCCAGCTGACGCAGCAGAAGCTCGTCGATATGGCGCTCGAGATCAACAAGGGCTTCCTGCTCGCGCTCCAGCTCGGACGCCTCAAGGACGCCGGCCGCATCCAACCGCACCATATCTCCGCTGGCAAGCTCAACAACACGCGCGAGGCGATCGCCATCGCACGTGAGGCGAGGACCATCCTGGGCGGCAACGGCATCACCCTCGACTACTCGCCGCTGCGTCATGCGAACAACCTCGAGTCGGTGCGCACCTACGAGGGGACAGACGAGATCCACACCCTCGTCCTCGGCAGCAAGCTGACCGGCATCCCGGCCTTCAGGTAGGCACGGCCGATGCTTCCGGATCGCGAACACGACGGCGTGCTGAGCGGGGTGCGGGTCGCGGACTTCTCGCGGGTGCTCGCGGGCCCATACGCGACGATGATGCTGGCCGACTTCGGCGCGGACGTCATCAAGATCGAGCCGCCCGGCGGTGACGAGACGCGCGCGTGGACGCCGCCGGTCGACGCGCGTGGGCAGTCGACGTACTTCGGGGGCGTGAACAGGGGCAAGCGGTCGCTGTTGCTCGACCTGAGCGATGGGGCTGACGTGGCGACGGCGAGACGCCTCGCCGTCGAGGCTGATGTTGTGGTGGAGAACTTCAGACCGGGGGTCATGGCGCGCTTCGGGCTGGACTACGAGACGGTGCGCGGTGAGAACCCGTCTACCGTGTACTGCTCGGTCACGGGATTCGGCGCCGCCGGCGGTGCGGTGCTGCCGGGGTACGACCTGCTGGTGCAGGCCGTCGGCGGCCTCATGAGCATCACCGGGCCCGTGGGCGGCGAGCCGAGCAAGGCCGGCGTCGCGCTCGTCGACGTGCTGACAGGCTTGAACGCGGTGACCGGGATCCTTCTCGCTCTTCGTGAGCGGGACAGGACCGGCGCCGGGCAGCGGGTCGAGGTCGATCTCATGACGAGCCTCCTGTCGGCGCTCGCAAATCAGGCGTCCAGCACGCTGGCGACGGGAGAGGCTCCTGCGCGGCTCGGCAACGCGCACCCGAGCATCGCGCCGTACGAGCTGTTCGATGCTCGGGACCGGCCACTCGTGATCGCCGTCGGCAACGATCGTCAGTTCGCGTCCCTCGTCGAGACCTTGGGCTGCTCGGAGCTGGCCACTGATGCCCGCTTCTCCTCGAATCAGCTCCGCGTGCACCACCGGTCGGAGCTCAGAGCGCTGCTGGGCGCCCGACTTGGCGAAGATGATGCCCGCGACTGGGTGGGGCGTCTGAGCGACGCTCGGGTTCCAGCCGGTCTGGTGAACGACGTCGCGGAGGCGTTCGCCTTCGCGGAGTCGCTCGGGCTCGAGGCGGTCCTCGAGCTGACAGACGAGGAAGGAGAGCGCGTGCGGTCGGTGGCGAACCCCATCCACCTCTCGTCGACACCCGCGCGCTCCGCCGGGCCGCCGCCCGATCTCCCAGCGGCGGGGGAGAGGGCCGTCTGGCACCAGGAACGCGTTACTGAACCGTGACGCGCGGACGCGCAGCGTTGCCGAAGCGTTGTCGTCTGGTGACCGGAGAAGCCCGGGCCGCCCACTAGCGTCGTTCTGGTGCGCCACATCAGGGGCGCCAAGAGGTCGGGGTGCATGCATGACAAACGGTTCTGCACCGCAGCGGGGCAGCGCTGAGGACGCGGCGATCCTTGCCGCGGCTGGCGTCGCGGCCGTCGTTGGCGTGCTGACCGCGGTCGCGCTGTCAGGGGCGTCCCCGCTCACGGCGGTGCGTGATGCGCTCGTTTCCGACGGAGCGGTGTCCGGCGTCCTCTTCGCCTTTGCGCTGGTGACGGCGGCGTGCATCGTCGCCCTCTCGCTCCGCCGGCGACGCGTGAGGGACGCGCGACGCCGAACGTGGATCACAGCCGCTCTGTGCCTCGTCGCGGTCGCGGGGAGCTCCACCCTCGTTGTTGCCCCCGCACGCCACGCCGGTGAGATGGCCGCAGCGGCTCAGCGGGTCGACAACGAGCGCGCGGTAGCCAGCTGGGAGCAGTGGGGGATCGCCGGCGAAGAGACCAGGACGGTCCTGACCCAGAACGAGCTGGAAGCGGACTACAGCGCTCTTGTCGATGCGCTCGTCGATGTGCTTGCCGAGCCGGTCACCGAGGACTCGCAGTTCCCGCTGCGCGCGCAGCCCAACCCGCAGGACTGCGGGGACTATGCGCATCCGGGGGTCAGGTACGAGAACGTCTTCAGCTTCAGGACAGCTGACGACGCCGCGAGCTGGGCGGCCGTCGAAGCGCTCGTGCGCGGCGAAGGCTTCTTCGTCGAGGCGACCGTGGACACGCTGGTGGCCAGCGGAACCTACCATCCCTCCGTGTCGTTCGTATCACTGGTGGGGCCGGATGAGACCCTGCCGGGCGAACCGTGGCTGACCCTCACCATCTCGGGGAAATGCGGCGTGGCCGATGACTGAACTGCCCGCGCCACCGAGCGCCCCTGCTTCCTCGCTCGCAGAGAAGCCGCAACCGTGGCCGCTGGCCACCGTCGTCCTGGTCTGCGCCGCGATCAGCCCGCTCGCGCCGCTCGTCGCGATCACGTTCCCGTTCGCGGCCGCGACCGGCGACCTGCCGGCCGCGTGGCTCTGGATCCGCGGAGGGCTGCTCGCCGCCTTCCCTGCCCTCATCTTCGCCGTGGCCGTCGGCGGCTCGGTCCGGCTCGCGAGGATCCGGACGCGCGGGGCACTCGCCGCCGTCGTGGGCGCCGGTCTGCTGGCAGCGGCGAACGCTGCATTCACAATCATCTGGTGTGCCGTCGCGGCAAGCCGGGCTGCTGGTGCATGACGTGCAGGAGGACAACACGATGGAGAGCTCAGACGAGCGCGCGGCCGAGGTTGGCGTGGACCCGGCGCGACCGGCGCCGCAACGACAGCAGGGCGCCGTTGGCCGTGCCCCCAGTACGCCAGACCGCGCGCTGTTCATCGGCCTGTACGGGCTCGCCGTCGCCGTCGTGCAGGTTCCCGTCTTCGCGGCTGTGATAGCGCTGAGCCCGTTCTCCTCCGTCGGCATGGCGATTCTCTCGCCCACGTACTTCCTCGACGGGATGGCCACGGCAGGGAGCTACGTGTGGGGAGCGATTCTGCAGGCGCTCCTGATCGTGCTCCTCGCTCTGGTCCCCGCGCTGGTCGCCGTGGTGGTCTGGCTGCTGGTGGGCCGGATGCGCCGCGAGGGGAAGGCCGAGCAGGCTGGCCCTCTCTATGGGCCCCTGGCGATCTCGGCTCTATCGACGCTCGCCATGCTCCTCATCGCCGCCACGGTCGTGGTGAACGGTGTTGTGACCGCGTCCTCCAGCCTCTCCATCAGCTACGAGGGAAGCTACGACGAGGCGGAGTTCGGGTACGGCTACGACGACACGTACGTCGAGCCGTCGCCCGCTGCTCCCGTAGTCCCGACGTTCTCGTCGTTGAGTGCCGACGAGGTGAAGGCGGCTGTCACAGCCCTTGCAGATGAGACCAGAGCGCTCGTGCCTGAACCCCTCGAGGACAACCCCGACTACGCGCAGTACGTGGGCGTCAATGAGGTCGCATGCGGCGATGAGGAGCATCCCGGGGTCCAGGCATGGGTCTCGGCGAGCTTCAGGAGCCCGACCGCCGACATCGACATGACCGCGGTCGAGGAACTCTGGACGCAGCACGGGCTGGTTGTCTCCAGGGACACCGAGTTCATCGCGGACAGCACCTCGGTGACGGGAGACGGTCTCAGCAGCGACGCCCTGGCCCTCGCAACCCTGGAGACGAACGATGGGTGGCTGTACCTGTGGATCGACGGCGACTGCGTCGCCACCGGCTGAGTGTGGACGCGGTCGCCGCCTTCACCGGGGTCGTAGACTCTCCTGATGCGCAAGAGCATCTACAAGACCCCCGCCGAGCTCGCAGCGATGGTCCCAGCCGGACGGATCACGGCCCTCGCCCTCGACGCCGTCACCGAGGCGATCCGGCCGGGAGTGACCACCCTGGAGCTCGACGCCATCGCGGAGCGTGTCGTGCGCGACAACGGCGCGGTGCCGAACTTCGCGCTCGTCCCCGGGTACCGCCACACGATCTGCGCCTCCGTCGACGATGCAGTGGTGCACGGCATTCCGAACGCTGAGCCGCTCAGATCAGGTCAGCTTGTCTCGATCGATGCCGGCGCCATGTTCGAAGGCTGGAACGGTGACTCGGCCCGCACCTTCGTCGTCCCAGGCGATGGCGCAGACGCGGCCGCGGTGGCAGATGGGACGCGTCTCAGCGAGGCCTGCGAGCGCTCGCTGTGGGCAGGTATCGCGAGGCTCGCGACGGCGAAGCACCTCGCCGAGGTCGGCGCCGCGGTCGAGGAGTCCATCGAGCAGTCCGGCGACTTCGGGATCCTCGAGGACTTCGCGGGCCATGGCATCGGGCGAAGCATGCACGAGGAGCCGACCGTGCACAACATCCGAGTGTTCGGCCGCGGGCCAGTCGTGAAGCCCGGTCTCGCCATCTGCATCGAGCCCATGCTCACGCTCGGCGGGCCGGATGTTGTCATCGACGCTGACGAGTGGACCGTCCGCTCAGCAGACGGAACGCTCGGCGCCCACTGGGAGCACACGATCCTCGTGCACGCCGACGGCATCTGGGTCTCGACGGCACACGACGGGGGCGCGGCGGGCCTCGCCGCGTTCGGCGTCGTCCCCACGCCGCCGGCCGGCGCCGGAGTATAGACCGCACTTGCACTCCGCGGGAAGACCACCTAGAGTTGACGCTTGGTGTCTTTTGCGTTGCGATTTCGCGCGCGTCGTCACCGTCCATCCGCACGACCAGCGTGCATTCAATAGCAAACGACAGTGAGGCTATGGCCAAGAAAGACGGCGTCATCGAGATCGAGGGTTCGGTTGTCGAGGCATTGCCAAACGCAATGTTCCGCGTAGAGCTCTCGAACGGACACAAGGTTCTTGCTCACATCTCGGGCAAGATGCGTCAGCACTACATCCGCATCCTTCCTGAGGACCGCGTGATCGTGGAGTTGAGCCCGTACGACTTGACCCGCGGCCGCATCGTCTACCGCTACAAGTAGGCACGCTGTAAGGAACGGCTGGGCATGCGTATGCCCAGCACGAGGCCAGCGATCACAGAAGGAACTTCAATGAAGGTCAACCCCAGCGTCAAGAAGATCTGCGACAAGTGCAAGGTTATCCGCCGTCACGGTCGCGTCATGGTCATCTGCGAGAACCCGCGCCACAAGCAGCGCCAGGGCTAATCGCTCGGGGCTCCTCTCTCACGTGCAGGGCCGGCGTGAGGGATGCCCCTGAGTGCACCTGCACTCGACGTCACAACTGAATACGAAACAGCACCAGTAAGAACCAGAGGGCGTCAAGCCCGACGGGGACACCTTCGGACCGAGGCCGGGGCCCATCCGGTGCATCACACCTCAACCCACAGGAGAAATCCCATGGCACGTCTCGCAGGCGTCGACCTCCCGCGCGAAAAGCGCGTCGAGATCGCACTCACCTACATCTACGGCGTCGGCCGCACGAGCGCACTCAAGGCGCTCGAGGACACCGGCATCGACGGCAACATCCGCGTCAAGAACCTCGACGACGAGCAGCTCGTCCAGCTCCGCGACTACATCGAAGGCAACTTCAAGGTAGAAGGTGACCTCCGACGCGAGGTCGCAGCTGACATCCGCCGCAAGGTCGAAATCGGCAGCTACGAGGGCCTCCGCCACCGCCGCGGTCTCCCCGTGCGCGGCCAGCGCACGAAGACCAACGCGCGTACCCGCAAGGGCCCGAAGCGCACGGTCGCCGGCAAGAAGAAGGCACGCTAGTCGCCGCCGCGACAGCGCCCGCAGATTTCGTAGGAGAGAACATTGGCTACCCCAAAGAGCGCCGCTCGTAAGCCGCGCAAGAAGGACAAGAAGAACGTCGCAGTGGGCCAGGCTCACATCAAGTCGACCTTCAACAACACGATCGTGTCGATCACCGACCCGTCCGGCGCTGTCATCAGCTGGGCTTCCTCCGGTGGAGTCGGCTTCAAGGGCTCGCGCAAGTCGACCCCGTTCGCCGCGCAGCTCGCCGCCGAGGCAGCAGCTCGCCAGGCGCAGGAGCACGGCATGAAGAAGGTCGACGTCTTCGTCAAGGGACCGGGCTCCGGCCGCGAGACCGCGATCCGCTCGCTTCAGGCCGCTGGCCTCGAGGTCGGCTCGATCAACGACGTCACCCCCCAGGCACACAACGGCTGCCGCCCCCCGAAGCGTCGCCGCGTCTAGCCTCTCGTCCGCTGCGAGGCTCTCCCGCAAGGGAGGGCCTTGTGGCGGATGTTCGGCGTCCCCGCTCGAACTCCACACCCGGTCGACGACGTGCGTCGGCTGAATCGCCAAGTGTCATATAGCGGACACTTTGCCGAAAGGAACCCATAGTGCTTATCGCACAGCGTCCAACGCTCACCGAGGAAAGCCTCTCCGAGAACCGCTCGAAGTTCACGATCGGACCGCTCGAGCCCGGCTTCGGCTACACCCTCGGCAACTCACTGCGTCGCACCCTGCTGTCCTCCATCCCGGGGGCTGCAGTCACGAGCATCCGTCTCGACGGTGTCCTCCACAAGTTCACGACCATCCCTGGTGTGAAGGAAGACGTCACCGAGATCATCCTCAACATCAAGCAGCTGGTCGTCTCCAGCGAGCACGATGAGCCGATCACGGCCTACCTCCGCAAGACGGGGGCTGGCGAGGTCACGGCTGCTGACATCTCCGCACCGGCCGGTGTCGAGGTGCACAACCCGGACCTCGTCATCGCAACGCTGAACGACGACGCGAAGTTCGAGCTCGAGCTCACGATCGAGCGCGGCCGCGGCTACGTGTCGGCGACGCAGAACCGCAACGAGTTCTCCGAGGCCGGACAGGTCCCGATCGACTCGATCTACTCGCCCGTCCTCAAGGTCACCTACCGTGTCGACGCGACGCGTGCCGGTGAGCGCACCGACTTCGACAACCTCGTCGTCGACGTCGAGACGAAGCCGGCCATCTCGCCGCGCGACGCCATCGCCTCGGCTGGTCGCACGCTCGTCGAGCTCTTCAGCCTCGCCCGCGAGCTGAACGAGCAGGCAGAGGGCATCGAGATCGGCCCAGCGCCGGTCGACGCGGTCCTCACCAACGAGCTGTCGATGCCGATCGAAGACCTCGACCTCTCCGTGCGCTCGTACAACTGCCTCAAGCGCGAGGGCATCAACACGGTTTCCGAGCTCGTGGCGCTCAGCGAGACCCAGCTCATGAACATCCGCAACTTCGGTCAGAAGTCGGTCGACGAGGTGCGCGACAAGCTCACCGAGCTCGGCCTCTCGCTCAAGGACTCGGTTCCCGGGTTCGAGGGCGCTCACTTCTACGGTGCCGGCGACGACACCGGCGAGTACGTCTAAACAGACCTGCCCGCCAGACCGACTTCACACGAAAGAGAATGACGAATGCCTAAGCCCAACAAGGGTCCTCGCCTCGGAGGCGGCCCCGCACACGAGCGCCTCATGCTCGCTACGCTCGCGGCGCAGCTCTACACGCACAAGCGCATCCAGACGACCGAGACGAAGGCCAAGCGCCTCCGCCCGCTCGCTGAGCGCCTGATCACGTTCGCGAAGCGCGGCGACATCCACGCACGCCGTCGCGTGCTGCAGATCGTCACCGACAAGACCGTCGTGCACGAGCTCTTCACGGAGATCGCACCGCAGATGGAAGGTCGCGACGGCGGATACACCCGCATCATCAAGACCGGCTACCGCAAGGGCGACAACGCCCCCATGGCAGTCATCGAGCTCGTCCTCGAGCCCGTCACCCCGAAGGCCTCCGCAGTGAAGACCGCGCCGGCCGCGGCACCTGCTGAGCCCGAGGTCGAAGCTGACGAGGTCGACACGGCCGCCGGTGACACCGAGGCGTCCGAGCCCACGGCCGACGGCGGCACGCAGCCGACGGAAGCCAACGACGCGGCAGCAGACGCCGCCGAGTCGGACACCGACGAGAAGGCCGACGACGCCAAGTAGTCGGACCTGACACCGAAGCCCTCGAGCATCCACACGGAATGCTCGGGGGCTTCGTCGTGTCGCAGAGAATCGTGATCGAGTAAGGGAAGATGGGTTCATGGCGCACGGGCGAGACACAGCACGGTTCCGTCTGGACATCGCCTACGACGGGACAGCGTTCAGCGGCTGGGCTGCGCAGCCAGAGCTGCGCACCGTCCAAGGGGCGCTCGAAGACGCGCTTCGCCTCGTAGCCCGCGAACTCCCGCCCGGGCCGCTCCTCACGGTCGCGGGCAGGACCGACGCCGGCGTCCACGCCACGGCTCAGGTCGCGCACCTCGATCTCGATGAGCGCGCGGTCGACAACATCCGACGGCGGTCAGACGACGACATCGCCGCGATCCTCCTCCGACGCACCAACGGTGTCCTCGGGCGTGACAGCGATGTCGTCATCTCGCGTGTGTCACCAGCGCCGGACGGCTTCGACGCGCGCTTCTCGGCGATCTCACGCAGCTACGAGTTCCGTATCGCAGACCGGCTCACGCCCCCGAATCCCATCGAGCGGCACCGGACCGCCGTTGTCACGCGCGCGCTGGACGCTGGTCTCATGCAGGCGGCGGCGGAGACCCTCGTAGGGCTCCACGACTTCGCCGGCTTCTGCAAGCCCCGCCCGAACGCGACGACGATCCGAACCCTGCAGCGGTTCGAGTGGATGCGCGATGAACACGGCGTGCTCGTCGCGAACCTCGAGGCCGATGCGTTCTGCCACTCGATGGTGCGCTCACTTGTGGGGATGTGCGCTGAGGTCGGGGCCGGTCGCATCCGCATGAAGGACGTGCCGGCGCTGCTCGAGGCCACCGAGCGAAGCAGCGCGTTCCCCGTCCTGTCTGCACGGGGACTGACGCTGACGGGGGTCGGCTACCCGCCGGAGCATGAGCTGCTCGCGCGCCAGCAGGTGACGAGGGCGCAGCGCCCGGCACTGCATCTTGTCGAACCCTTGGGCGGGTCTGCGGGCGTCGACACGGGATCTACATCTCCCGACTGATTCCCAGGCTCACGCGAACGGTCAGACTGAAGGCATGGTCGATCTCATCAGCTACGCGGCGCTGGCTCTGCCCGTCGTCGTCTTCATCCTGCTGAGCCTGACCTCGAAACTCTGGCCACGAGCGACGGCAGCCGGGGCCTGGACCGCGCTCGGAGCTGGCATCATCGTCTCCGCCTACGGCATCGTGAGCATGGCGATTCCCTCCCTCGACCCGACCGACCCCGACTTCTTCCTCGGATCCTTCCTCTTCGCTGCATCCCTGATCGCCGGGGGAGTGGGAACCATGCTGATCGTGGGCGTGTTCGGAGCGGCGGCGCGGTTCCGGACGATCCGTGCACGGCGCCTCGCGCAGCCTGAGATTGCGAACGCGCGTTCGCTGGCGTAAGCTACTCAAGTTGTCTGCACTTCGGTGTCGGCTTCGAAGTTGAGCCCTCGACTGTGACGTTCGCGGCTGAGCCTTCCCGGGACACGCCTCCCGGCGCCTCATCCGCAACCATCACGACAGAGCGGGATTCACGACCTCCTCATTTCGACGAAAGGTGCACATTCATGCGCACGTACACACCAAAGGGCGGTGACATCACCCATGACTGGGTGGTCATCGACGCGACTGATGTCGTTCTCGGCCGTCTCGCAACCCACGCGGCAGCACTGCTCCGCGGCAAGCACAAGGCAACCTTCGCTCAGCACGTGGACATGGGCGACTTCGTCATCGTCATCAACGCTGAGAAGGTCGCGCTGACGGGCTCCAAGCTCCAGAAGAAGCTCGCCTACCGCCACTCGGGCTACCCGGGCGGCCTCACGGCGACCTCCTACACGGAGATGCTCGAGAAGCACCCAACGCGCGCCGTCGAGAAGGCGATCCGCGGCATGCTCCCCAAGAACACGCTCGGACGCGACCAGCTCAAGAAGCTCAAGGTCTACGCAGGTGCTGAGCACCCGCACGCAGCCCAGCAGCCGAAGCCGTACGTCTTCGACCAGGTTGCCCAGTAGCGGCCCGAGCTAGGAAAGAGAACACAGTGGCAACCATTGCAGAGTCCATCGAGCAGCCGCAGAGCTACTCGACCGAAACCCCAGAGGCAGAGGCAGCCGTCCAGGCTCCTCGTCCGGCACTCACCGTTCCCGGTGCAGCTGTCGGTCGCCGCAAGCAGGCCATCGCCCGCGTGCGCCTCATCCCGGGAACCGGCACCATCACGGTCAACGACCGCGACATCGCCGACTACTTCCCGAACAAGCTGCACCAGCAGCTCATCAACGACCCGTTCACGATCCTGAGCCTCGGTGGCGCGTACGACGTCATCGCGCGCATCTCGGGTGGCGGGCCCTCGGGTCAGGCCGGTGCACTCCGCCTCGGCATCGCGCGCGCTCTCAACGAGATCGACCGCGAGAACAACCGCCCAGAGCTCAAGAAGGCTGGCTTCCTCTCCCGTGACGCTCGCGTCAAGGAGCGCAAGAAGGCCGGACTCAAGAAGGCCCGTAAGGCGCCTCAGTACTCGAAGCGCTAAGTCCAGACATTTCGAATGCCTAGGCTTTTCGGAACGGACGGGGTTCGTGGGCTTGCGAACGACCACCTCACGGTCGAGCTCGCCCTCAGCCTCGCCCAGGCCGCTGCCATCGTGCTCGCGACATCTGCTCGCGAGCACGGGCGGCGGCCTCGTGCTGTTTTGGCCCGCGATCCGCGGGTCTCAGGCGAATTCATCTCGGCCGCGGTCGCGGCCGGACTCGCCTCCTCTGGTGTCGACGTGCTCGACGCCGGGGTCATACCGACGCCGGCTGCTGCGTTTCTGACTGCGGAGATCGGCGCCGACTTCGGCGTCATGATCTCCGCCTCGCACAACCCAGCGCCCGACAATGGGATCAAGTTCTTCGCGCGTGGGGGCCGCAAGCTGGCGGACGATCTGGAGAATCAGATCGAGGCGCTGCTCGGCGGTGAGAAGCTCACGCCCACCGGCGCAGGAGTCGGCAGCATCGAGCGGTTCGCTGATGCCGAAGACCGGTACGCGCTCCACCTGCTGCGCAGCCTTCCGCTGCGCGAAGACGGCACGTCCCCGTTGCGCGGACTGCACGTCGTGCTCGACTGCGCTCACGGCGCGGCCGCGGGGGTCTCGCCGGAGGTCTTCACGGACGCGGGTGCGCAGGTGACCGTCATCGGCAACGCGCCGAACGGGCTCAACATCAACGAGGGTGTCGGGTCGACCCACCTCGGCGAGCTGGCGCGCACCGTGACGGAGCTCGGGGCTGATCTCGGCATCGCCCACGACGGCGACGCCGACCGCTGCCTCGCCATCGATGCTGACGGGAACGTCGTCGACGGCGACCAGATCATGGCGATCCTGGCCGTCTCGATGCGCCGACGCGGCGCCCTGCGTGAAGACACGCTCGTGGCGACCGTCATGTCGAACCTCGGCCTCAAGATCGCGATGCGCGAAGCAGGCATCCGCATGATCGAGACCAAGGTCGGCGACCGCTACGTGCTCGAGGAACTCAACGAGCGAGGCCTCGCCCTCGGCGGCGAGCAGTCGGGGCACGTGATCCTGACCGACTACGCGACGACGGGGGATGGCATCCTCACCGGACTCCACATCGCGGCGGAGATGCGGCGCACGGGCAAGACCCTCGCCGAACTCGCATCCGTGATGCGCGTCTACCCGCAGGTGCTCATCAACGTGCCTGGGGTGCGGAAGGAAGACTGCGCCACCGACGAACCGCTGCAGGCCGCGGTCGCCCAGGTCGCACGCGACCTCGGTGAGAGCGGACGCGTGCTGCTGCGCCCGTCCGGCACCGAGCCGCTCGTGCGCGTCATGATCGAAGCCGGGGAGCAGGAGACCGCGCAACGTCACGCGGAGGCGCTTGCCGCAGTCGTCCGCGAACGCCTGGCTCTCTGAGTCGGATTCGCGAGACTCGGCACCCGCGGACGCCATTCAAGAACGGGGTTCCGCCGCACCATCACGTGGTGCGGCGGAACCCCGTTCTCGTTCTGCGGGATTCCTCTTGATCTCCAGCCTCGCCGCTGGCACCCTCAGTGAGTCTTCCGCGAGGGGAGCTCACCTCGGTGTGCGAACAAAACAAAGCCCGAGGCAAAGTTTTGGTGACAATCTCGCATCTCGAGCTTCGCGCGTGGATATGCTCAACACGCGGAAATCCCGCCAATCGTAAGGAGCTCTCCATGATCGAACGCAAGATCACCGTCGCATCGGAACACGGCCTTCACGCACGTCCCGCAGCGATCTTCGTGCAGGCAGCAACCGAAGCGGGCGTCCCGGTGACGATCGCGAAGGGCGACAAGAGCGTCAACGCGGCCAGCATCCTCGGCGTTCTCTCGCTTGGCGTCTCCAAGGGCGACGAGATCACCCTCTCCGTTGATGGTGACGAAGCCGTCGCCGACCAGCTCGTGGCTCTTCTGGAGACCGACCACGACGCTTGAGCCGCCGCGCGCGCTCCGGCCACTCGGCCAATTCTTGAAATCCGGGAACAGTCGCACTGACTTCTCCCCTCCGATCCCCGCGCATGGGGACTGCTTGGAGCAACAATGACTGCAGAAGCCACAACGACCGAACGCAAGGGTGCCCGCGTCGGCGTCCAGAAGTTCGGTGCGTTCCTCTCCGGCATGGTCATGCCGAATATCCCGGCGTTCATCGCCTGGGGCCTCATCACCACGCTCTTCATCGAGACCGGCTGGCTGAACGAGCTGTTCCCCGCCAACGGCCAGCTCTGGGGCACCCTCGGTGGCTGGGCGATCGACCCGGCCACCATCAGCGACGACAACCCCGAGGGAACAGCCTTCCCCGGTCTCGTCGGCCCGATGATCACGTACCTGCTGCCCCTTCTCATCGCCTACCAGGGCGGCAAGATGGTCTACGACACGCGTGGTGGCGTCGTCGGCGCGATCGCGACGATGGGTGTCATCGTCGGCGCGGGAATCCCGATGTTCATCGGTGCCATGATCATGGGCCCGCTCGCGGCATGGATCATGAAGAAGGTCGACAGCATCTGGGACGGCAAGATCCGCGCCGGCTTCGAGATGCTCGTCAACAACTTCTCCGCCGGTATCCTCGCGATGCTTCTGGCCCTCGCCGGGTTCTTCGCGATCGCTCCGGTCATCACGTGGCTCACCGAACGCCTCGGCGAGGGAGTCGACGCACTCGTCAACGCTGGGCTGCTGCCGCTCGCGAGCATCCTCATCGAACCCGCGAAGATCCTCTTCCTCAACAACGCGATCAACCAGGGCGTCCTCACGCCCCTCGGCGTCGCGCAGTCGGAAGAGGCGGGCAAGAGCATCCTCTTCCTCCTCGAGGCGAACCCCGGCCCCGGTCTCGGACTCCTCCTCGCGTTCTGCTTCTTCGGAGTCGGCGTCGCGCGCGCGAGTGCACCTGGCGCGGTCGTCATCCAGTTCCTCGGCGGCATCCACGAGATCTACTTCCCGTACGTGCTCGCGAAGCCCGCCCTGATCCTCGCGGTCATCGGCGGTGGCGCGACCGGCGTCCTCACGAACGTCATCTTCGGCTCGGGTCTCGTCGCACCGGCTTCTCCCGGGTCGATCTTCGCAATCATGATCATGACGGCGCAGGGAAGCCACCTCGGCGTCATCCTGTCGGTCGTGTTCTCGGCCGGAGTCACCTTCGCGATCGCTGCCGCGATCCTGCTGAGCTCGCGCAAGAAGGACCTGGCCGCGGAAGCAGCCGGAGGCAACAGCTTCGCGGATGCTGTCGCGCAGACCGAAGCGAACAAGGGCAAGAAGTCCGACGCGCTGTCGGGTCTTGCCACGCAGGCCGGTGGCGACGCGGTCGGAACCAGGGTGATCACCAACGTCGTGTTCGCGTGCGATGCCGGCATGGGCTCGAGCGCCATGGGCGCATCCGTGCTCAGGAACAAGATCAAGAAGGCCGGAATCGAGGGGATCAACGTGAAGAACGTCTCGATCGCGAACCTCGATGCAACACCGGACCTCATCGTCACGCACCAGGACCTCACGGACCGGGCGAAGCAGAAGTCCCCAGACGCGATCCACGTGTCCGTGGAAAACTTCATGAACAGCCCCAGGTATGACGAGGTCGTGGCTAGGCTCGCCAACCAGTGAGCCCCGCCATCGATTGACCCTCGGCCCCGAGCTGGAACACTCCAGCTCGGGGCCTCCTATCGAAAGGAACCGAAAAAATGGCAGAAGTACTGAGCCTCGACAGCATCCGTCTCGGCGGAACAGCACGAACGCGCGAGGAAGCCATCACGGAAGCGGGCGAGCTGCTCGTCGCAGCCGGTGCCGTGACGCAGGACTACATCCAGGCGATGCACGATCGCGAGCAGAGCGTCTCGACGTTCATGGGCAACTACCTCGCTATCCCGCACGGCACGAACGAAGCCAAGGACTCGATCCTCGGTTCCGCCCTCTCCGTGATCCGCTACGACGAGCCCATCGACTGGGGCGGAAACGAGACTCGTTTCGTCATCGGCATCGCAGGCAAGGACGGCGGCCACCTCGAGATCCTCTCGAGCGTCGCGATCGTGTTCAGCGACGAGGACAACGTGGACGCCCTCCTGAAGGCGGAAACGCCGGAAGAGCTCGCGCGGCTCCTCGGGGACGTGAACGAGTAATGAAGGCAGTCCACATCGGAGCTGGCAACATCGGGCGCGGGTTCATCGGGCTCGTCCTGCATGAAGCCGGGTACGAGGTCGTCTACGCCGACGTCAACGCCGATCTCATCGGCGCCCTTCAGGCGGTCGACACCTACACAGTGCACGAGGTCGGCCCATCCGCGAAGAGCCACGTCGTCGATCGCTTCAGGGCGATCAACTCGGCCACGCACGAGGACGAGGTCGTGCAGGAGATCGCGACGGCCGACGTCGTCACGTGCGCTGTCGGTCCGAACGTGCTCCGTTTCATCGCGCCCGTCATCCGCAAGGGCCTCGCAGCCCGCGCGGCTGATGCGCCGAAGCTCGCGGTCATGGCGTGCGAGAACGCGATCGGCGCATCCGACACGCTCAGGGGGCTTGTCCTCGAAGGCGCTGAGGAGCTGGCGGATCGAGCGGTCTTCGCCAACACCGCCGTCGACCGCATCGTTCCCGAGCAGGCTGTCGACGGAGTGGACGTCACCGTCGAGGACTTCTTCGAGTGGACGATCGACCGGACGCCGTTCGACGGTGCCGAGCCGAACATCCCGGCAGCGCACTTCGTGGACGACCTCGAGCCGTACATCGAGCGCAAGCTCTTCACGGTGAACACGGGTCACGCGACGATCGCCTATCACGGCTTCGTCGCGGGTGCCACGAACATGCAGGACGCGCTCGCGCTTCCTGCGGTCGCGGCAGAGGTCGAAGCGGTGCTCGGCGAGACGAGCCGAGTGCTCGTCTCGCAGTTCGGCTTCTCGGAAGCCGACCATGCCGAGTACGTCGCGACGACGCTCTCGAGGTTCGCGAACCGTGATCTGCCCGACCAGCCCGCTCGTGTCGGCCGTCAGCCGCTGCGCAAGCTCTCGGCGAAGGAGCGCTTCGTGCGTCCGGCGTCGGAGGCTGCCGCCGCAGGGCTGTCGTACGACGCCCTCGTGCGAGCGATCGGAGCGGCCCTTCGGTTCGACGTCGAGGCAGACCAGGAGAGCGTCGAGCTGCAGCAGAAGCTCGCCACGCTGGACGCGGAGACGTTCACTCGCGAGGTGACCGGCCTCGAGAGCGGCGCGCTCTTCGCGGCGGTCGTCGCCGAGGTCGAGCAGGCGCAGGCGGCACGCACCGCCTAGGCATCCGCTCCACGCAGTCAAGACGCCCCCTCCGAGCCAGCTCGGAGGGGGCGTCCTGCTGATCGGCCGCCCAGCGGTCCGCGTCGTCTCGGGATGGGAAGCTTCCTCTCTTGCCGGAAGTTTCCCGCAACGAAGCGAGGCCGCCATCCCGAGACCTCGACGCCGCGGCGCGCGACCGAGTCCGGCGGCGCACGACGAGACCCCGACCTGGGCGCCCGAGGGTGCGAGCGTGAGGAGTCGGGCTCAGACCTTGCGGAGGAGGACGCTGCGCACGGTGTGGTCGCTCGCCTTCCGAAGCACGAGCTGCGCGCGGGAGCGGGTCGGCATGACGTTCTCCCGCAGATTCGGGCCGTTGATGCGCGACCAGATGCTGCGGGCATGCTCGAGGGCCTCATCGGTGCTGAGATCGGCGAAGCGCCGGAAGTACGACCTCGGGTTCGTGAACGCGCCGCGCTGCAGCGAGAGGAAGCGCTGCTCGTACCAGCGGGCGATGTCTTCGGAGCGCGCGTCGACGTAGATGGAGAAGTCGAACATGTCGCTCACGGCGAGCGAGTGAGCGCGCGGGGGCTGGAGCACGTTGAGCCCCTCGACGATGAGGACATCCGGCTGATTCACGACGATCTCGGCGTCGGGGACGATGTCGTAGCTCAGGTGCGAGTAGAACGGCGCGCGAGCCTCAGCCGCACCGCTCTTCACCTTCGTGATGAACCGCAGCAGCGCCCGCTGGTCGTACGACTCCGGGAAGCCCTTGCGTTCCATGAGGCCGCGGCGTTCGAGCTCCGCGTTGGGGTAGAGGAAGCCGTCCGTGGTGACGAGCTCGACGCGGGGCGTGTCCTCCCAGCGGCGCAGGAGCTCGCGCAGCAGGCGCGACACCGTCGACTTCCCGACGGCCACCGACCCGGCGACGCCGATGACGAACGGGGTGGATGCGCTGCGCTCGCCGAGGAAGCCGCTGGTCGCCCGGTGCAGGGAACGGGCGTTCGAGACGTACAGGTTGATGAGGCGGGAGAGCGGCACGTAGACGTCCCGGACCTCGTCGAGATCAAGGTGGTCCCCGAGGCCGCGGAGCCGGATGAGGTCGGATTCGTCGAGCGTCATCGGGGTGGATGGTGCCAGGTCGGCCCAGTCCTGGCGGAGGATCTCGACGAAGGGCGAGTCTCCTCCGCTGCGCGGAATCTGACCAGTTGCGGACATAGAACGCGAGTCTAGTGCGGTGTCCGGCCCCGCATGAGCGGTGCCCCTAAGATGGCCCGTATGTGCGGAATTGTTGGTTACGTTGGTCCACGAGAGAGCCTTGACATCCTGATGGGCGGCCTCGCAAGACTCGAGTACCGGGGGTACGACTCCGCTGGTGTCGCGGTCATCGATGATGAGGGGCAGATCGAGACCCGCAAGCGTGCGGGCAAGCTGAAGGTGCTGCGTGAGGACCTGGAGCGCCACCCGCTTTCCGATGGCCACACGGGTATCGGCCACACCAGGTGGGCGACGCACGGCGGTCCGACGGACGCGAACGCGCATCCGCACCTCGCCGATGACGGCAAGCTGGCCGTCATTCACAACGGGATCATCGAGAACTTCGCCGAGCTGAAGGCCGAGCTCGTCGAGCTGGGCTACACCTTCCAGTCGGAGACCGATACGGAGGTCGCGGCCGTCATGATCGGCCACGTCTATCGCGAGGTCGGCAGCCTCGAGCAGGCCTTCCGCGCCGTGGTCCGCCGCCTCGACGGAGCGTTCACGCTCCTCGCCGTGCACGCGAACGAGCCCGGACTCGTCGTCGGAGCGCGTCTCAACTCGCCGCTGGTCATCGGCCTCGGCGATGGAGAGAACTTCCTCGGCTCCGACGTCGCCGCCTTCGTCGAGTACACGCCGCGCGCACTGGCCGTCGGTCAGGAGCAGATCGTGCTCGTGCGACCGGATTCGGTTGAGATCACGACGTTCGATGGCGAGCCCGCCACGGCAGAGGCGTTCGAGGTGTCGTGGGACGCGTCAGCCGCCGAGAAGGGTGGCTGGCCGAGCTTCATGGCCAAGGAGATCGACGAGGACCCGGAGGCCGTCGCGAACACGCTGCGCGGTCGCATCGTCGAGGGTCGAGTGGCGCTGCCGGATCTCGATGCGCTCGGGGACGACTTCTTCAACGACATCCACCGCATCATCATCGTCGCGTGCGGAACGGCCGCATACTCGGCGCAGGTCGGCGCGTACGCCATGGAGAAGTGGGCCAGAGTACCCGTGCAGGTCGAGCTCGCCCACGAGTTCCGCTACCGCGACCCTGTCCTCGACTCCCGCACCCTCATCGTCTCGATGAGCCAGTCGGGCGAGACCATGGACACGCTCATGGCGGTTCGCTACGCCATGTCCCGAGGAGCGAAGACGCTCTCGATCTGCAACACGCAGGGCGCGACGATCCCGCGCGAGTCCGACGCGGTCGTCTACACGCACGCGGGACCCGAGGTCGCGGTCGCATCGACCAAGGCGTTCCTCGCCCAGATCACCGCGCTCTACCTGCTCGGCATCTACACGGCCACCGTGCGCGGCACGATGACCGACGAGCGCCGCGAGGAGCTCCTCACGGAGTTCCAGACGATCCCCGAGAAGGTGCGCACGGTCCTCGGCGTTCGGGAACGCATCCACGAGCTCGCGAACTGGATGGCCGACACCCGTTCAGTGCTGTACCTGGGCCGCAACGTGGGCTACCCGATCGCGCTCGAGGGCGCGCTCAAGCTCAAGGAGATCGCGTACATCCACGCGGAGGGCTTCGCGGCGGGCGAGCTCAAGCACGGCCCGATCGCGCTCATCGAACCTGGGCAGCCCGTCTTCGTCATCGTGCCGAGCCCTCGCCACGACGACACGCTGCACCCGAAGATCGTCTCGAACATCCAGGAGATCCGCGCCCGCGGCGCCCGGGTGCTCGCGATCTGCGAGGTCGGCGACGCGGCCGTGCTGCCGTACGCCGACGAGGTCATCGCGGTTCCGCCGACAGAGCCCTTCTTCGAGCCGCTCCTCGCGGTCGTGCCGCTGCAGATCTTCGCGATCGAGCTGGCGACGGCGAAGGGCCTCGACGTCGACCAGCCTCGCAACCTGGCGAAGTCCGTCACCGTCGAGTAGTCGAGCGTGATCGTCGGTATCGGAGTGGACACTGTGGAGCTCGCGCGGTTCGCGCGGGCCCTGCAGCGGGCGCCGCGCTTGCGTGAACGACTCTTCACTCCCGCTGAGCGGGAGCGGTCTGTGGCGTCACTCGGCGCACGGTTCGCGGCTCGCGAGGCGGCCGTGAAGGCGCTCGGCGGGATCGGGTCGCTCAGCTTCCTCGACTTCGAGGTGGAGAGCGGTCCCGCGGGTCGACCCGAGTTCGCGGTGACCCCCGCGCTCCGCGCGCATCTCGACGCCGTGGGTGTCGACCACCTGCACCTCTCGCTCACCCATGAGCGCACGACGGCGACCGCGTTTGTCATCGCCGAGCGGGCTGTCGGCGCTGGAGCCGGCGCGTGACCGGGGCCCGCATCGACGTCGACCTCGATGCCATCCGGGCGAACGTGCGCGCGGTCGCCGAGCTCACCGGCACGCCCCTCCTCGCCGTCGTCAAGGCGAACGCCTATGGGCACGGGGCGTCCGACGTAGCGCGGGCCGCACTCGAGGGCGGAGCGGAGCGCCTCGGCGTCGTCGACCTCGCTGAGGCGTTCGCGCTCCGGGCGGCTGGCATCACCGCGCCCATCCTCGCTTGGATGCACGGGGCTCGCACTGATTGGCTCGCGGCGCTGGGCGCCGAGATCGAGCTGGGCATCTCCTCGCTCGCCCAGCTTGAACTCCTGGACATCGGTCTTGGTCGCCTCGAGCACTCGGATCGCTCCGTGGTGGTGCATCTCAAGCTCGACACCGGCCTCGGGCGCAACGGGATCAGTGTGCTCGAGTGGGAAGCCGCGTTCACGAAGGCGGCCGAGCTCGAGCAACGAGGCATCATCCGGCTCGACGGGCTCTTCAGCCACCTCGCGGGTGCGGGCCACGCGGCTGACGTCGCCCAGCTCACCTCGTTCGAGCGTGCGCTTGATCTCGCGGAACGCTGCGGGCTGACTCCGTCGATCCGGCATCTGGCCGCGACGGCGGGCTCGATGACGTTGCCGGAGGCGCGCTTGGACCTCGTGCGCCTCGGCGTCTCGCTGTACGGGCTCTCGCCGTTCTCCGCGGACGCCGACTGTCCCGTGGCCCTGCGACCGGCGCTCGCGCTGAGCGCTCCGATCCGCGAAGACCAACGAGGTTTTCGAGTCGACGTCGGGCATGCAGCCGGGCTGCCCCCGGTTGCACCGGGTTCGCTGCTCTTCACGGACGACGCGGGGGCCGGCTGGCGCCTGGCATCGATCGAGGCCCTGGAGCTTCGCATCGAGCCGGTCGACGCTGACGTCGCCCCGTCCGAGCAGACAGCCGCGCGTGACGAGCAGCCTCGCCTGCTGGTCATCGACGCGGATCGCTCTGCGAGCGCCGACGACTGGGCGGCCGCGGCGGGCACCATCAACTACGAGGTCGTCACCCGGCTCAGTGCGCGCATCCCGCGCCGCCCGTCCGCACTCGGCGGCGCAGCACCGGACGACGCTGCGGGCTTCCCGGCGCGGACCGACGGTCTCGCGCCGCGGCGGGAGCTCACCGTCGACGTCGAGCTGCTGCGCACGCGCATGGGCGAGCGAGCACGCGGCCTCGCGAAGGCGCTCGCCGATGGGACGGGAGCTCGCCAGGCGGCTCGGATGTTCAGCGTCGACGTCTCGGCGGACGCGTACGGGCTCGGCGCGCGACTCGTCGCCGGTCTTGCCCTCGAACACGGCCTGCTCCCGCTCGTCGCGACCACGGCGGAGCTCGCGCACATCGGGGAGTCGGCACGAAGCAGCACGCTCGTCGACCACGAGCGCACGAGGGACGCCGGCACCCGCGCGGTCTACGGCTTCGACGGGCTGGGAGCGCACGCGGCGGTCTCTCTCGCGAGCGAGCTCGTGCACGTCAAGCGTGTCGCGGCAGGGCACGGCGTCTCCTACGGCTACGACTGGGTCGCCGAGGAGTCCACCATCCTGGGGCTTGTCCCACTCGGCTACGCCGACGCCATTCCCCGTCGGGTCGCAGGCCGGGCCGAGGTGGTCGTCGGTGGCCGGCGGCGACCGATCGTCGGACGCGTGGCCATGGACCAGGTGGTCATCGATCTCCAGGATCAGGAGGCGTGGATCGGCATGCCGGTCTCCGTCTTCGGCTCGGGCCCTCAGGACATCCGCCTCGATGAATGGGCCGCATGGTCTGGCGTCGAACCCAGGGCCTTCGTGGCGGCGCTGGGCCCCCGCGTCGTGCGCCGGGAACTCCAGGGGGAAGGAATGGGGGCGGCAGATGGGAGCTGAGATGGCACCGAGTGCCGTCGTCGGTCTCGCCACGGCTGACGACATGGTTCGGGCCGGCGAGATCATCGGCGGCCAGCTGGTGGCAGGCGACGTCCTCGTGCTCACCGGCCCACTGGGCGCAGGCAAGACGACGTTCGCGCGCGGACTCGGCTCGGCACTCGGGGTCCGTGGACCGGTCACGAGTCCGACCTTCGTGCTCGCCCGCACCCATCCGTCGCTCGTGGGCGGGCCCGAGCTCATCCACGTCGACGCCTACCGCCTCGGGCACCCCGCGGAGCTCGACGACCTCGGACTCGATCTGGCTGCGAGCGTGACCGTCGTCGAGTGGGGGCGGGATGCGGTGCCGCTGGTCGCCGATCGCTGGCTGGAGCTCACCATCGACCGCTCGACGGCGTCGTTCCGTGCGGTGCCAGAGGCTGAACGGGCCCTGTGGGGTGGGGGTCACGATGATGATGACGCGGACGACGAGCCGCTCGACCCACGCCGTCTGACCTTGAGCGTCCACGGGGTGTGGGACCGTCCCGTCGGCGAGTCGCTCGGGCGCGCGCTGCGCACCGAGTTCGGCGCGTCCCCCGCGTAGAATCGATCGCATGCTCTTAGCGATCGATACGTCAGCGGGCACGGATGTCGCGATCGTCACCCCGCACGGTCGCGTGCTCGGTGAGCTGCGCAGCTCTGACACCCGGCACCATGCCGAGGCGGTCGGCAACGCCATCCAGACGGTGCTCGCCCAGGCGGGGCTCTCGCCCCAGCACGTCACGCAGGTGATCGGCGGGATGGGCCCCGGCCCGTTCACGGGGCTCCGTGTGGGCGTCGCTGCGGCACGCACGTTCGCGTTCGCTCGTGGTGCGCGCTTCATCCCGATGCCGAGCCACGATGCGGCCGCCCACGAGTGGCGTGCCGCGCATCCGGAGGCGAACGGCGACCTCCTCGTGTCGACGGATGCCCGGCGCGGTGAGCTCGCGTGCTCCCGCTACGAGCAGGGCCTCCTCGTGGCGAGCTCGTGCGAGCTGCACAGGCCTGACGCCGTTCCCGGTGCTGCGCACCGTTTCGACACGCGCACGATCTCGGCCGCTCACCTCGCCCTCGCCTGGCTCGACCGCGAGGTGCAGGGTCTCGAAGCCGAGCCGAACTCGATCGTCTACCTGCGTGGCGCCGATGCCGTTCCATCGAACGGCCCGAAGCGGGTGACCGGATGATGCGGGCCGTGCTTCGCGACGCGTCCCACGACGACATCCCAGCCATGGTGAGGCTCGACGAGGCGGCGTTCCCGCTCGACCCGTGGTCGCCGTCCATGCTCGCTGGCGAGGTCAAGAGCCAGCACACGAGGTATGTCGTCGTCGAGGACGCGGCTGCGGGTGAGATCCTCGCGGCCGCAGGAGTCATGGCGCTGCAGGGCGGTGGCGAGGCGGATGTGCAGACGATCGCCGTCGACGAGCGGCTCCGGCGCGGCGGGTGGGCGACGCGGATGCTGGCCGAGCTGTTCGCCTGGGCCGAGGGCCGCGGCGCGAAGCAGGTGTTCCTCGAGGTGCGCGAGAACGGTGAGGCGGCCCGGGCCCTGTACTCCGGGCTCGGCTTCGAGGAGATCGGCCGGAGGCCGAAGTACTACCCAAGAGAGGGTGTGGATGCGATCGTGATGCGCGGCCAGCTGCCAGCGGTTCGGGTGTCTGCGGAAACGCGCGTCGCGGCGGGTTCGCGACGGGAGCCGCTGGTGCTCGGCATCGAGTCGTCGTGCGACGAGACCGGCGTCGGCATCGTCCGCGGTCGCGAACTGCTCGCCAACGAGGTGGCTTCGTCTATGGATGAGCACGCCATCTTCGGTGGCGTCGTGCCGGAGATCGCCGCGCGCGCCCACGCCGATGCCATCGTGCCGACGATCGCCGCGGCCCTCGAGACAGCGGGGGTGACGCTCGATGAGCTCGATGCCATCGCCGTGACCCAGGGCCCTGGCCTCGCGGGGGCGCTCATGGTCGGTACGGCGGCGGCCAAGGCGCTGCGCGTCGCCACAGGCATCCCGCTCTACGCGGTGAACCACCTCGTCGGCCACGTCGCGGCAGACGTGCTCCGCGACGATGTCGGCCAGCTCGAGCTGCCCGCCGTCGCGCTGCTCGTCTCGGGCGGGCACACGTCTCTCCTGCACGTCCGCGACCTCGTCGATGATGTCGAGCTGCTCGGTGAGACGATCGACGACGCGGCGGGCGAGGCATTCGACAAGGTAGCGCGCCTGCTCCGCCTGCCGTACCCGGGCGGTCCGGAGATCGACAAGGCTGCCGCCGGCGGCGACCCGAGGGCGATCCGCTTCCCGCGGGGACTGACCAAGCCGAAGGACCTCGAGAAGCATCGCTACGACTTCTCGTTCTCGGGCCTCAAGACCGCTGTCGCCCGGTGGGTGGAGGCGCGGGAGGATGCAGGCGACCCCGTGCCCGTCGCCGACGTCGCCGCGAGCTTCCGGGAGGCGGTGGCCGATGTGCTCACCGCCAAAGCGGTCGCCGCCTGCACCGAACTCGGCGTGCCCCGTCTTGTTCTCGGCGGGGGAGTAGCGGCCAACGCCCGTGTGCGTGAGCTTGCCGAGGAGCGCTGCGCGGAAGCCGGGATCGAGCTGCGCATCCCACCCCTCCGTCTCTGCACGGACAACGGGGCGATGATCGCCGCGGTCGGTGCGATGCTCTTCGCCGCGGGCAAGGCGCCGGCGCCGCTCGACTTCGCCGCGGATTCGACCCTGCCGGTGGCGACGCCCCTCGGGGTGCAGGTGGGATCAGCGATGAGGGATTCAGCAGGAGGGGGAATCGCGTGACGACACCGGAGCAGCCGAAGCTGCCGCCGCGCAAACCGGTGGAGCTGCCGCCGATCGACCGCACCCCGGTCGAGGACACCAGCAACGCCGCCTACTCGGCGCTCACCCCGCGGACGACCGCAGACGGTCACCCGCCGGCGGAGGCCGGCACCGAAACCGCCGCGGTCGCGGCGTCGGCTCCGCGCGTGGAGGTCGACCCGGCCGTCGCGCATGTCCAGGCCAACGCGACCGCGTCAGCATCCGCTCCGACGACGAGATCGCCTGAGCCCGCAGGTCTGGGCCTGAGCCGGTTCGCGCTCGTCGTCTCCGCGCTGCTGTCGCTCACGGCCGGCATCGTCGCAACCGCGCTCTCGGTCGCGGTGACGCCGTCTCCGCTCTGGCCGCTGTACACCGGTGCGAGCATCGCCGCGGTCGCCGTGCTGCTGGCAG
Source organism: Pseudoclavibacter sp. Marseille-Q434 (assembly GCF_050315415.1). Taxonomy (NCBI): domain Bacteria; kingdom Bacillati; phylum Actinomycetota; class Actinomycetes; order Micrococcales; family Microbacteriaceae; genus Pseudoclavibacter; species Pseudoclavibacter sp. Marseille-Q434. The sequence goes on from NZ_JBNPQH010000001.1 coordinate 56,925, forward strand.
TGCTCGCGCGTCGGCATCGCGGTTGGGTCGTGGCTCTCGTGCTCGCGGCGGTCATCGCCGTCGGCTGCGTCGGCTTCGCGTTCGCCGTCGCCTGAGGCAAGCAGAGAGCCGCGGGTCGTCCTGCCTGCCGTGAAGTCATCCTGCGGGATGACGGTGCTCTGACCGCGGGGATGACGCTCCGCCAAGCCCGCGGCCGTACCGTTGGAGCATCCCAAGACGCTTTGAGAGGAGCGGACATGACCTGGTCAACACCAGAAGGCCACGGAGCGCGGATCCCCGCCCCGAATCTCAACGAACGTCCTGAAGACAGGGCCGCGGATGTGCGCCAGGACTCGCTCGATCAGCGGGGTGGCGGCGCATCCGTTCCACTCTTCTCGACCCCCGACGTCGCCTCGTCAGGCTACGATTCTGGATTCTCGACAGGCACAGCCAGCTCGACGGGGTACGGCCAGGGGTACGCGGGAAGTGGGCAGCCCATGCCCGCACAGCACCCCGCCTATCCGGTCGCCCCCTACACGCAAGCCCCATACGCCGGCCCGCGACCGCCAGTAGCCGGCACGCTCACCCTCAGCATCGTCGCGCTCTGCCTCAGCGGCGGCTCGTTCCTGGTCGCGCTGATCCCGGTGCTCCAGTTCGTGTGGTGGATGGTCGGCATCGCTGGCGTCGTGTGCGGTTTCATCGCGCTGCGCCGCGAGCCGCGAGGCCGCGCCCTCGCCGTCACCTCCATCGTGCTCGGGTTCATCTCCGTCTTCGGGCTGCTCCTCCTCATCGTCCTCGCGCTGCTCTTCTTCGGCGGTATCGGACTCCTCGGCGGCCTCAGCTCCTACTGAGCGTCAGCGACCGACCGCACCATGTGTGACGGTTCCCAGTCAAACCCTGGGAACCTAGGGTCTGACGGACGCCCGCAAGAGCACCCTCGCCTGCTCCACGCACGTGAACACCAGCCAACAACACCGCGAGAGCGGTGAACCGGAAGGAGCTCCGCAATGAGCGACAGCAACCAGGTCCCAGGAGACAAGCCCAAGCTTCCCGACGACGGGAACACGCCTCCCCAGTACGAGGCGCCCGCCGCCTACACGCCTCCCGCGGAGTCCGTGGACTACTCGGCACCCGCAGCTTCGGGAACCGACTACACGCCGCCGGCCGCGTCCGGCACGGACTCCTCGGCTCCCTCGTCCTCGGGAGGCGACTACACGCCGCCTTCGTCCTCGGGAGGCGACTACACGCCGCCTTCTGCCGCGGGCAGCCAGTACACGCCGCCAGCAGCTTCCGGGTCGGCCGCTTCCGGGTCGGCCGCTTCCGGGTCGGTGAGCTACACGCCGCCGAGCGAACCAGCTGCCGCGCCCAGTGCCGCTCCGTACTCCCAGGCGCCCTCAGCAGGACAGGCGCCCGCGTACGGGTCCGCGCCTGGACAGGGACAGGGACAGGGACAGCCGCAGGGCTACGGCGCCACGCAGGGCTATGCGACTCCCGGCTACCCGACGCAGTCGGCGACGCCGAAGCGCACGCTCAGCATCGTCGGACTCTCCCTAGGTGGAGTCGGCGTCCTGCTCGGGCTCCTCGGCCAGTTCTACCTCGGGCTCCCGCTCGGTGTCGCAGGCCTCATCTGCGCGATCATGGCGAAGAAGCGCGAACCGCAGGCCGGAGCGATCCGCACCTGGGGCTTCTGGGTCTCGATCGCCGCGATCGTCATCTCGGCCATCGTCGGCATCATTTTTATTGCCGGCGCTGCGCTGTTCCTGAACGAGATGTCGGGATACGGATACTGATCACCAGCTGACAGAACCGGCAGGAGTGCGGGCGGAAGTCTCCGCCCGCACTCTAAGCTTGAACAGCACCTGCAGCCTTGTCGACGACTGAGAAGGACACCATGTCTGACCCGAACGGCCCCCAGTACCCTCAGCAGCCTCACCAGGGCGGGCAGCCCCACAATGGTCAGCCCCAGAACGGGCAGGCGCCGTATGGCCAGCAACCATACGACCAGTCCCAGCAGTATGGGCAGGCCCAGCCGGGAGGGCAGCAGTTCGGCCAGCAGCCTGGCGGCTACGGTCAGCAGCCAGGCTATGGCCAAGGCGACGGCGGCTACGGTCAGCAGCAGCCCGGGTACCCGGGCTACGAGCAGCAGGCGCCGTCTGCCCAGCAGGCTCCAGCGCAGCAGGCCTACGGCGCACCCCAGCACGACCAGTACGGGCAGCCGCAGTTCGGTGCTCCGGCGCAACAGGGGCAGTACGGCCAGCCGCAGTACGGCGCGCCGCAGCAGGGACAGTTCGGTTCCGCTCAGCAGGCGCAGTACGGCCAGCAGCCCGGTCAGCAGTTCGGTGGACAGGGCTACGGGCAGCAGCCGAAGGCGCCAGCGCCCGTGCTCGGCATCATCGCGGTCGCACTCGGCGCGCTCTCGCTTCTTCTCCTCCTGCTCCCGGGGTGGGCCTACATCGTCTCGCTCGTCTTCGGCCTCGGAGCCGTCGGGCTCGGTATCGCCGGGCTCCGTGCGCCCAAGGGCCTCGGGCGCACGCTCGGGATCGTGGGCCTCATCACCGGTGGACTGGCCGTGCTGGTCGCCCTCGCGACGCTCATCGTCGTCCTGACCGTCTGAGGTCCTGTCCGTCAGCTCAGGCGATCGGCGAGGATCGCGACTCGCTTGTCGCCGATCCTGGTGAGGATCAGCACGGCGGAGCTGGCTCCCTTGAGCGCCAGCCTGCGCCGGAACTCCGCGGGGTCGATGTCGACGCCGCGCTTCTTGATCTCGAGCACGCCGATATCGCGCTTCCGCAGTTCGCTCTTCAGCGATGACACATGCAGGGGGAGCACCTCGCGGACCGAGAAGGCGCTCGCGAACGGGGAGGGCGCGAAGGTGTCCGCCGTCATCCACGCGATGCTCTCGGAGATCATGGTGGCCTCGAGCGACCGCGCGAGGTCGCCGATGAGGCGGGCACGGATGATCGCCGGGTCGGGTTCGTAGAGCACGGCCCCGAGCTCGCCGACCTCGGCATCGTGCACGTCCTCGCTGCTGGTGAGCTCGGTCGCCCCCCGCTTGCCGATGACCATCGCCGACCGGCGGATGCCCGCGCGCGCCGCGTCGTGCATCCACACCGTCGCCTCGACGAGGTCGCCGCCAGACGACACCCACTGGGTCTCGGCATCCGCCGGCAGGTACGAGTGGTCGATGCCAGGACCGAGCTTGACGCCTGTAGGGCGCTCGCGGCCAGCCGCGAACACGAAGTCGAGCGCCGGGCTCCAATCAGAGGGGTCGAAGTGCCGCGCGGTGCTTCCGCCGCTGGTCGTTCGCCGAGCCGGGTCGAACCAGAGCGCGTCGAAGCGGCCGAGGTCGACCTCCTCCGCCCTGCCGTGCTTGACCTCGGCGTTGGGGAACGGTGCGAGGTTGTGCGCCGCGATCGCCGCCGTGACCTCGTCGAGGTCGTAGGCGGTCACCTCGAGCCCGAGCGAGGCGAACGCCATCGAGTCGGCGCCGATGCCGCAGCCCAGGTCGGCGACGCTGACCGCGCCCGCTTGACGGAACCGGTCTGCGTGGTGGGCCGCGACCTGCAGCCTGGTCGCCTGCTGCAACCCGGCGTCGGTGAAGAGCATTCGCTCGGCGAAGGGCCCGAACTTGGCGAGCGCGCGACGCCGCAGCTTCGCCTGCGTCACCACGGCGGCGACGGTCGCGGGCGATCCGCCGGCGGCGCGGAGCCTGGTCACGAGCGCGAGCGCGTCTGCGGACGACGCGACGGCCGGGGCGTCGTCGAGCAGCGTCATCGCCTCGGGCGTGAGGAGGGCCAGGAGTTCGTCGCGCTGCACGTTCACTACGCTACCGGCGTACGCCCGAAGACGGCGCCGCGTTGCAACCCTCGCCGGATCGCCCCTACACTCGGAGTTAGCACTCTCATGGGGAGGGTGCTAATTCTGAACTTCCTATCGCTGAGAAAGAGGTCAACCGTGTCGGTGAACATTCAGCCGCTCGAGGATCGCATCGTCATCAAGCAGGTCGAGGCCGAGCAGACCACGGCTTCGGGTCTTGTGATTCCGGACACCGCCAAGGAGAAGCCCCAGGAGGGCGAAGTCGTCGCAGTCGGCCCCGGCCGCATCGACGACAACGGCAACCGCGTGCCGCTCGACCTCGTGGTCGGCGACAAGGTCATCTACTCCAAGTACGGCGGAACCGAGGTCAAGTACGGCGGCGAAGAGCTGCTCGTGCTCTCGGCTCGCGACATCCTCGCGAAGATCGTCTAGTCTCCAGCTCCACTGAGACTGCCAGGTCCTTCGGGACTGACTGGCTCGCAATGGCGTCCACCTCCGGGTGGGCGCCATTCGTGCATCCGGAGGCCGGCTCGGGCGTACGATCGCGAGGTGACGGAATCTCCTCGGTCCGGCCTCTGGCTGGCGTTCAGCGCGTACGCGCTCTGGGGGTTCATGCCCCTCTACGTCGTGGCGACCGCTCCGACGACACCTGTCGAGCTCATCGCGTGGCGCATCATCCTGAGTGTCGTGTTCTGCCTGCTCGGCGTGCTCGTCATGCGTGCATGGCGTCCGTTCCGGGAACTCATCTCGAAGAAGCGGGTCGTGCTCGGCCTCGGCGTGGCCGGGGTCCTGGTCTCCGCGAACTGGCTCTTCTACGTGCAGGCCGTCGCAACCGGGCACACGCTGGATGCCGCGCTCGGCTACTTCCTGAACCCGATCGTGTCAGTTGCGCTCGGTCTCGTCTTCCTCCGCGAGAGGCTGCGCCCGCTGCAGTGGGTTGCGGTGGGCCTCTCGCTCGTCGCCGTCCTCGTCATCTCGCTCGGCTACGGCCGCATCCCCTGGCTCGGCCTCGGCGTCGCCATGACGTTTGGACTGTACGGGCTCGTGAAGAAGCGGGTCGGTGTGCAGGCGGACGCGCTGAGCGGGCTCGCCGTCGAGACGACCCTGATCCTCCCCATCGGAGCGATCTGCCTCGTCTGGACGATCCTGTTCGGCGGAGGGATCACGTTCGGGACGGTGTCGGCGGTGAACACGGGCGTCCTCCTCTTCGCCGGCGTGGTGACGAGCGTGCCGCTGCTCCTCTTCGCCGCGGCGGCCAGACGTCTTCGCCTCATCGAGCTCGGACTGATGCAGTACATCGCGCCGATCCTGCAGTTCGTGCTCGCCGTCGCGGTCTTCTCGGAGCCCATGCCGCTGGAGCGGTGGATCGGGTTCGCGATCGTCTGGGTCGCGCTCATCCTCTTCACGATCGACCTCGTCCGGACGGCTAGACTTGGCGCCAGGATTCCCTCGGTGGCTGACCAGCTCGGTCCGCCGACACGGGGCTGAGGCCCGAGGGCCGCGGAGTGGGACGTCCCGGGAATGCGTCCGCGGTTCGCGCTGTTCCACCACCACTGAGCTGTTTCCCCACACACGCGGATGCCGCCGAGCGGCGCATCCCAGATACCTCCTGGAGCGTAATGACCGAGTCGGACCCCTTTGGCTTCACCGGATTGACCTACGACGATGTGCTGCTGCTCCCGGGGCACACCGACGTCATCCCGTCTGAGGTCGACACGACGACGCAGCTGACGCGCGGCATCACCTTGCGCGTCCCGCTCGTGTCGGCGGCGATGGACACGGTCACGGAGGCTCGCATGGCGATCGCCATGGCGCGCCAGGGCGGCATGGGCATCCTGCACCGCAACCTGTCGATCGACGACCAGGTCGAGATGGTCGATCGAGTCAAGCGGTCCGAGTCCGGGATGGTCACGAACCCGGTCACGACGACGCCGAACGCGACCGTCGCGGAGGTCGACGAGATCTGCGGGCAGTACCGCGTCTCCGGCCTCCCCGTGGTCGACGAGGTCACCGGCAAGCTCGTCGGCATCATCTCGAACCGCGACATGCGCTTCGTCCCGGAGTCCGAGAAACGTTCGACGCGCGTGCACGAGGTCATGACCGGTGAGGGGCTCGTGACGGCGCCCGTCGGCATCTCGGGCGACGACGCCTACAAGCTCCTCGGCAAGCACCGCATCGAGAAGCTCCCGCTCATCGACGACGAGGGCAAGCTCGCCGGGCTCATCACGGTGAAGGACTTCGACAAGAGCGACAAGTACCCGAACGCCACGAAGGACGACGCCGGGCGACTGCGCGTCGGAGCCGCGATCGGCTTCTTCGGCGACGGCTGGGAGCGCGCCGAGCGCCTCGTGGCGGCCGGGGTCGACGTGCTCGTCGTCGACACGGCCAACGGCCAGTCCGCGGGCGTGCTCGACATGATCCGGCGCCTCAAGAGCGACCCGGTCATCGGGCACGTGCAGGTCGTGGGCGGCAACGTCGCGACGCGCGAGGGCGCGCAGGCACTCGTGGATGCGGGTGCTGACGCGGTCAAGGTCGGTGTCGGTCCCGGCTCCATCTGCACCACGCGCATCGTCGCCGGCGTCGGCGTGCCGCAGATCACGGCCGTCTACGAGGCGTCGCTCGCCGCGACTCCCGCGGGCGTGCCGGTCATCGCGGACGGCGGACTGCAGTACTCCGGTGAGATCGCGAAGGCGCTCGTCGCTGGCGCGTCGGCCGTCATGGTGGGTTCGCTGCTCGCTGGCACGGACGAGTCGCCCGGTGATCTCATCTTCGTCAACGGCAAGCAGTTCAAGAGCTACCGCGGCATGGGCTCGCTCGGCGCCCTGCAGTCGCGCGGCGAGCGCACGTCGTACTCCAAGGACCGCTACTTCCAGGCGGACGTCCCGAGCGACGACGAGCTCATCGCGGAGGGCATCGAGGGCAAGGTCGCGTACCGCGGCTCCATCCGCCAGTCGGTGTTCCAGCTCACGGGTGGCCTACGCCAGTCGATGTTCTACGTCGGCGCTCGCACGGTGGCCGAGCTCAAGGCGAAGGGGCGCTTCGTGCGCATCACGCCTGCGGGGCTGAAGGAGTCGCACCCGCACGACGTGCAGATGGTGTCGGAAGCGCCGAACTACCGTCGCTAGCTGTCGCAGCGGCGTGGCGCGTCGGGGTCTCCCCGCCGCCGCGCCGCAGCAGCGGGCACGGGGGAGGGCTAGGCTAGGCAGGTGACTGAGATCGAGATCGGCCGCGCAAAGCGAGCCCGCCGCGTGTACTCCTTCGACGATGTGGCGATCGTGCCATCGCGGCGAACCCGTGACCCGGAGGATGTCTCCATCACGTGGAAGATCGACGCGTTCACGTTCGACATCCCGCTCATCGCAGCTCCCATGGACTCGGTCATGTCGCCCGAGACGGCGATCGGCTTCGGCAAGCTCGGCGGCCTCGGCGTGCTCGACCTCGAGGGCCTGTGGACTCGCTACGACGACCCGGCCCCGCTGCTCGCGCAGATCGCGGATCTGCCTGCCAAGCAGGCGACCGCCAAGCTCCAGGAGATCTACCGCGAGCCCGTCAAGGGCACGCTCATCAAGGAGCGCCTGCAGCAGATTCGCGAGGCCGGTGTGCCCGCGGCAGGTGCGCTCTCCCCGCAGCGCACGCAGCAGTTCATGAACGATGTGCTCGAGGCAGGCACCGACCTCTTCGTCATCCGCGGTACGACCGTGTCTGCCGAGCACGTCTCGCACAACCAGGAGCCCCTGAACCTCAAGCAGTTCATCTACGAGCTCGACGTGCCCGTCATCGTCGGCGGGGCCGCGACGTACACGGCCGCCCTGCACCTCATGCGCACGGGCGCCGCCGGCGTGCTCGTCGGCTTCGGCGGCGGAGCGGCGTCGACCACGCGTCGCGTGCTCGGCATCCACGCCCCCATGGCGACGGCCATCGCCGACGTCGCGGGTGCTCGACGCGACTACCTCGACGAGTCGGGCGGACGCTACGTGCACGTCATCGCGGACGGCGGCATCGGCACGTCCGGTGACCTCGTGAAGGCCATCGCCTCCGGCGCCGACGCGGTCATGATCGGCGCGGCGCTCGCACGTGCGACGGATGCGCCTGGCCGCGGCTGGCACTGGGGTGCCGAGGCGCGCCACGAGAAGCTCCCGCGCGGAAACCGCGTGCAGGTCGGGCAGGTGGCTCCCATGGCGGAGATCGTCGCGGGCCCCGCTGACAGCGCCGACGGCATCTCGAACCTCACGGGAGCCCTCCGCCACTCGATGGCGACGACCGGCTACTCGGGACTCAAGGAGTTCCAGCGCGCCGAGATGGTCGTCGCCCCCTACACGCCTACGGCCTAGCCGGAGCCGCGGTCGGGCCGGCTGACGGCTCGGTCAAAGGTTGAGCGTTCAGACTTCCCCTACAAGCAGCAACTGAGAACGAGGAGCAGGTTATGGCGAACAGCGTCTCTCGAAGCGACAAGCTCGGCCCGCAGGAACGTGCTGCGGCGATCGAGTCCCTCAAGACCAAGAACCTCGACGTGCTCGTCGTCGGCGGCGGCGTTGTCGGTGCGGGTGCCGCACTCGATGCCGTCACCCGAGGCCTCAGCGTCGGCATGGTCGAGGCGCGCGACTTCGCCTCCGGCACATCGAGCCGTTCGTCGAAGCTCATCCACGGCGGCATCCGGTACCTCGAGCAGATGAACTTCGGCCTCGTGCGCGAAGCGCTGCTCGAGCGCGGTCTGCTCCTGCAGCGCCTCGCCCCGCACCTCGTGAAGCCCATCCGCTTCCTCTACCCGCTGAAGAACCCGCTGGAGCGCTTCTACATCGGCGCCGGCATGCTCATGTACGACCTCTTCGCGAAGACCGGAGAGGTCAAGCCGGGCGTGCCCATGCATCGCCACTACACGCGCAGCCAGGTCGCGAAGATGTCTCCCGGGCTGTCCAAGAACTCGTTCTCGGGCGGGCTCACCTACTACGACGCGGGCGTCGACGACGCGCGGTTCGTCGCGGTCCTCGCCCGCACGGCGTCCTTCTACGGCGCCCACGTCGCGCCGCGCGTGCGAGTCGAAGGCTTCCTCAAGGTCGGCCAGCGCGTCGTCGGCGCCCAGGTCGTCGACCTCGAGACCGGCGAGCGCTTCGAGATCCGTGCGAAGCAGGTCGTGAACGCCACCGGAGTCTGGACCGACGACACCAACAAGATGGTCGGCGAGCGCGCCTCCTTCCGGGTCCGCGCCTCCAAGGGCGTCCACCTCGTCGTGCCCCGCGACCGTTTCCAGTCGGCGTCCGGCCTCCTCCTCCGCACGGAGAAGAGCGTGCTGTTCGTCATCCCGAACGGTCGCCACTGGATCATCGGCACGACGGACACCGACTGGAAGCTCGACAAGGCGCACCCCGCCGCGACGGCCGCCGACATCGACTACATCCTCAAGCACGTCAACGAGGTCCTCGCGGTGAAGCTCACCCGAGCCGACGTCGAGGGCGTCTACGCGGGCCTTCGGCCGCTGCTGTCCGGCGAGTCGGACGAGACCTCGAAGCTCTCCCGCGAGCACATGGTTGCGCACTCCGTGCCCGGCCTCGTGCTCATCGCCGGTGGCAAGTACACGACCTACCGCATCATGGCGAAGGACGCGATCGACGCGGCAGCGGATGCGCTCGACGGCAAGATCCCCGCCTCCACCACCAAGGACATCCCGCTGCTCGGCGCCGTCGGCTACAAGGCCGCCTGGAACCGACGCGGCAAGATCGCCCGAGCCTTCGGCCTGCACCGCGTGCGCATCGAGCACCTCCTCAACCGCTACGGAACGCTCACGGACGAGATCCTCGACCTCATCCGTCAGAACCCGAAGCTGGCGGAGCCCATGCCCGGTGCCGACGACTACCTGCAGGCGGAGATCACGTACGCGGCGACCCACGAAGGTGCCCTGCACCTCGACGACGTGCTCGCGCGCCGCACCCGCATCTCCATCGAGGCGTGGGACCGAGGCATCTCGGCGGCTCCGGTCGCCGCGCGCCTCATGGCGGACGCCCTCGGGTGGGACGAGGAGCGCACGCAGCGCGAGATCGACACCTACGTCGAGCGAGTGGCGGCAGAGATCGCGAGCCAGGAGCAGCCCGACGACGAGTCAGCCGACCGCATCCGCCTCGAAGCTCCCGACATCGACTCGGTCCTCGGCCACGCCGGTGACAACACGCCCTTCGGAACTGCTCCGGCTCTGCCGATGATCGAGGTCGACGAGACTGCAGACGTCGAGGCCGCGACGGTCAAGGCCGAGTCGAAGGATGCCCAGAAGTCCTGATGTCCGAAGCTGCCAGCGCTCATCCCGCGCCGCCGTCGATGGGTCGAGTGCTCGTGCGCCCCAAGTGGTTGGGCGTGCTTGCCCTCGCACTCGTCGTCGCGTCGGTCTTCGCGTGGCTCGGGCGCTGGCAGCTGGAATCCGCGTTCCTCTCACTGGAGCACGGCAGGACCGTCGCCCAGGAATCGACGCGGCCGCCCGTGGGTCTCGGAGAGCTGGCGCAGCCGCAGCAGCGGGTTGCTGATGCGGCCGTCGGCCGGCAGGTCACGTTCGCCGGTGTCGTGGATGCCCGCGATTTCGATGTCGTCGCCGAACGACTCCAAGGGGAGCGGCTCGGCTACTGGGTGATCGGGCACGTGGCGGTCACGGATGACGAGGCCGGCGGGTCCGGTGCGGCTGAGGTGGCCCCGGGGCTTGCGGTCGCGGTCGGGTGGACGGAGGATGCGGCTTCGGCGACCGAGCTGGCGACGAGGCTGCAGGCCTCGGCGGGCGATGGAGAGCTCGAGCTCTCCGGCAGGCTCGAGTACGGGCAGGCGCCGCAGGTCAATCGCGGTGACGACGCGCAGGCGCTCACCGCCATGGCGCCCACGCACCTCATCAACCGCTGGGCAGAGCCGGCCGCGCAGAACTACGGCATCTACGTGAGCCTCGACGAGCCCTCGATGCTGGCGGTTCTCGGTCCAGCTTCTGGCAGCGGGGAGCTCGAGGCCATCACGCCCCAGGCCCTCGAGGCTCCACAGCTCAACTGGCTGAATATCTTCTACGCCATCGAGTGGGCGCTCTTCGCCGGGTTCGCGATCTTCATGTGGTGGCGGCTCGCCCGCGACGAGTACGAGAAGGGGCGCCGTGAGGCGGCCGAGGCGCCGAGCGTGCTCGCCGAGCAGCTCAAACGCGACCGGCTCAAGGCCATGCTCGACGAGCGAACGAAGGGCGAGGCCCTTCGCCTAGACTAGAGGCCATGCCTCACGACGCCCTCCTGAACGCCAACCCCGGTTTCCGACGGGCGCTCCGCTTCTATCAGGTGACGGCGTACGTGACCGGCATCCTCCTGCTCTTGCTGTGCATCGAGATGTTCCTCAAGTACGCCTTCCACCTCGAGGTCGAGGCGTTCGGCCCGTTCGGGGTCATCGCGCTGGTCCAGGAGGGCACGACGACCGCGCTCAACCTGAGCCTGTGGGTGCTCATCGTGCACGGCTGGTTCTACGTCGTGTACCTCGTCGCCTCCTATGTGCTCTGGCAGCAGATGCGCTGGCCCATCGTCTGGCTCCTCGCCATGGCGGCTGGCGGTGTCGTGCCGTTCCTGTCGTTCGTCACCGAGTGGTTCATGTCGCGACGAGCGAAGCGCGACCTCGTGCTGCGAGAAGAACAGCGACTCGCCGCCGCCGGTGAGGAGCAAAAGCTCCGCGACTTCGAGGCGAGCCTGAGCGAGTCGGAACGCGAGCAGCTCGAGAGCGATGTGCAGCAGTCACTCGCCGAGCACCAGCGCCGCGCGAACTGACGCGCCAACTTTCCCAGCCGCACTCTCCGCACCACCCGAAAGGTGTCCATGGCAACCACCGACCCGCAGGCCACAGCTCCGCAGCAGTCGACAGATCAGCGCCCAGTGCTCGTCGTCGACTTCGGCGCGCAGTACGCCCAGCTCATCGCTCGGCGCGTTCGCGAGGCGAGCGTCTACTCCGAGATCGTGCCGCACACCATCTCGGCCGAGGAGGTGGCCGCGAAGAACCCCGTCGGCATCATCCTCTCGGGCGGCCCCTCCAGCGTGTACGCCGAGGCGGCTCCGTCGCTCGACTCGGGCATCCTCGACCTCGGAGTGCCGACGCTCGGCATCTGCTACGGCTTCCAGGTCATGGCGACGCAGCTCGGTGGCGAGGTCGCGAAGACCGGTCGTCGTGAGTACGGTTCCACCGCGGTGAAGCTCGCAGGCGGCGAGTCGAGCCTGCTCGACGGTCAGCCAGACGACCAGACGGTGTGGATGAGCCACGGCGACTCGGTCGCCCGCGCGCCCGAGGGCTTCACGGTGCTCGCCACGACGGAGGACACCCCCGTGGCGGCGTTCCAGAACACTGAGCGGGGCCTCTACGGGGTGCAGTGGCACCCCGAGGTGCTGCACTCCGAGCACGGTCAGGCGCTCCTCGAGGGTTTCCTGCACCGAGCCGCCGGCATTCCCAGCGACTGGACCCCCGCGTCGGTGATCGACGAGCAGGTCGCACGTATCCGCGAGCAGATCGGCGACGCCAAGGTCATCTGCGGCCTCTCCGGTGGTGTCGACTCCGCCGTCGCCGCCGCCCTCGTCTACAAGGCCGTCGGCGACCAGCTCACGTGCGTGTTCGTCGACCACGGCCTGCTCCGTCAGGACGAGCGCCGTCAGGTCGAGGAGGACTTCGTCGACGCGATCGGCGTGCGCCTCGTGACGGTGGATGCACGCGAGCAGTTCCTCACGGCACTCGCGGGCATCACCGACCCGGAGGACAAGCGCAAGACCATCGGCCGCGAGTTCATCCGCAGCTTCGAGCAGGCCGAGGTCGACCTCATCAAGGAAGCGCAGGAGTCGGGGGAGCGCATCCGCTTCCTCGTCCAGGGAACGCTCTACCCGGACGTCGTCGAGTCCGGCGGCGGCACCGGCACGGCCAACATCAAGAGCCACCACAACGTGGGCGGCCTGCCGGAGGACATGCAGTTCGAGCTGGTCGAGCCGTTGCGGACACTCTTCAAGGACGAGGTCCGCGCTGTCGGCCGCGAGCTCGGAGTTCCGGAGCCCATCGTCGCTCGCCAGCCGTTCCCTGGCCCGGGGCTCGGCATCCGCATCATCGGCGAGGTCACGCAGGAGCGGCTCGATCTGCTGCGCGAGGCCGATGCGATCGTGCGCCAGGAGTTGACCGCGGCTGGGCTCGACACGGAGATCTGGCAGTGCCCGGTCGTGCTGCTCGCCGACGTCCGCTCGGTGGGCGTTCAGGGTGACGGTCGCACCTACGGGCACCCCATCGTGCTGCGTCCCGTCTCCAGCGAGGACGCCATGACGGCCGACTGGACGCGTCTGCCCTACGATCTGCTCGCGCGCATCTCGAACCGCATCACGAACGAGGTCGACGACGTGAACCGCGTGGTGCTCGACGTGACGTCGAAGCCGCCGGGAACCATCGAGTGGGAGTAGTCCTCGGCGAAAGCTGAGCCGAGCGGGGATGCACACTGTGCATCCCCGTTCGTGCATTCTGTGCCAGATCAGGTGAAATCTGAGCAGAAGCGCGACACCAGCGTTCCGGAGCTCGCGGCGCGGCGGCGGTCGACCGGTGTCCGGGTGTAACGCCCCGGGCAAATGTGCCCGGACATAAATGCCTGGTTGGGGTGATCAAAACCGAGGAGGCGAAAGGTTTTCGGTTTCCGAGCCAGGGATTCCGGATTTCCGAGCCGGGAACCTCGGGTGCCCGGACGGGAGAAAACGCCTGTTTGGTGGGCGAATCGTGGCTAGTGATGCTCGTTGGGTGGTGGCATGGTTGAGGGGTTCCCAGATGTGCAACTTCACCTCCCCGCTCAGAGAGTTCGCGACATGGCACCACGTTTCCCAGCAGACCCGCTTCCCCAGGTACCCGCCGACACAGGGCTGATCTCGACGCCCCAGGGCGAGGACTCGACCTCAGGTCATCTCGTCGACCACGAGCTGCTGCAGGACGCCGCGGGTCAGCTCCTCGAGGCGGACCCCGAACACGGGCTCTCCGTCGAATACCAGGGCCAGTGGGCGTCAGTGCGGCCAGGCGAGCGCATCGAGATCGGGCGCGACGCCGACATCCGCCTCGACGCGAACCCGTTCCTGCACCGCAAGCTGCTCCGCATCGCCGCGAAGGACGGGCTCTGGTTCGTGTCCAACATCGGGACCCGGATGACGCTCAGCGTCGTCGACGGTTCGGGGCGCGTCCAGGGGCGGTTGCTGCCAGGCGCGCACCTTCCGATCGTCTTCGAACGCACGAGCATCCACTTCTCCGCCGGCGAGCGCCAGTACGAGGTCAAGGTGCACGCCGCCTCACCGGTGTACATGGATCTGCCGGGCGGCCCCGGCTCAGCTCCGGAGACCGCCGGGCGCGAGCTGACGCACATCGCGCTGACCCCCGCACAGCGCCTCCTGCTGCTCGCGCTCTGCGAATCGGTCCTGCTGCGAGGCGAGCACGGCCTCGGCGACATCCCCACGAGCGCTCGCGCCGCTGAACGCCTCGGCTGGACCGTCACCGCCTTCAACCGCAAGCTCGACAACGTGTGCGAGAAGCTCGACCGAATCGGCGTGGAAGGCCTCCGCGGAGGGGCTCGCTCCTACGCCACCAACCGTCGCGCTCGACTCGTGGACTACGTCGTGCGCAACAAGCTCGTCGGCGAAGACGAGCTGTACCTGCTCGATGTCGATCCCGACGCGGGGTTCGACGACCGGACGCTGCCGGCGCGCCGGTAACGCCACGCACCGCACGTCGGACGCACGAAGGGCCGCTCCTCTCGGAGCGGCCCTTCTCACATCCCGGGGGATGTTCTGCGCTAGTTGTTGCCTCGCAGGATGGCCAGCACGCGGATGATCTCCACGTAGATGAAGACGACGGTGGAGACGAGGCTGTACGCACCGATCCAGCCGTACTTGCGGGGAGCGCCACCCTCGACGCCGTTCTTGATGAGCTCGAAGTCCATGACGAGCATGTACGCGCCCATGAGGACGGCGAAGATGCCGAGGATCACGCCGAGCGGGATACCGAAGACCTCCATGGAGCGCATGCCCCACGGGCCAGCCGCGCTCTCGAACCCGAACATCATCATGCCGAAGTTGATGAGCGAGAAGAGCGCGTAGCCGAGCATCGCGACGAGCACGATCTTCGTCATTCGGGGCGAGGTGCGGACCTTGCCGAAGCGGAACAGCACAAGCGTCACGGCGACCACGGAGAACGTCGCGAGGACGGCCTGCATGGCGATGCCCGGGAACATCCCCTCGAGGATCGAGGAGAGGCCACCGACCAGGAGGCCCTCTGCCGCGGCGAACGCGAAGATGAGGCCCGTCTTGGGCTCGCGCTGGAACGCGAGCACGAGCGAGAGCACAAGCGCGCCGATCGCGCCGACGATCATGAGCATCGGCACGAACCAGGCCACAGCAGCCGCGACGAGCACGATGCCGAAGAGGCCAGCGGTCTTCGCGATGGTGTCCTCGTAGGACATCCGCTCCATCTGGTCGGGTGTCGCGGGCGGTGCCTGGAACTGGGCGTTCAGCTGGTCGGCGGTGAGCGGCGCGGGAGGCTGCTGCCCGTAGGTCGACGCGGACGGTGCGTTGCCGTAGGAGGGAGCGGTGGGCGCCTGGCCGAACTGTTGGCCGTGCTGCCTGCGTGCCTCCCCGTTGAAGTAGGGGTTGCGTTCTAGCGCGGAATTCGCCATGGCTGTCCGTGAGTCCGTTCTGTCTCGAAGGTCAAGATGCCCGCCAGAGACGGGGTTGCCGGGATTCTAACGAAAGAGTTCGTGAATACGACTTGGAGGTGTGCGCCCTCAGCGGACGGCGGCCCTCGCCTCGTTCGTCGAGCGGGCGTCGCGGCCGGTGCCGAGCAGCAGTCGCGGCAGGAGCAGGAACGCGCCGAGCACGATAGAGGCGACGATGATGAAGGGGACCTCGGCGGTGTCGCCGATCATGAGGCGCAGCAGCATCCCGCCGCCGACGGTCACGATCCAGACGAAGACGCCGGCCGGGAACGGGCGCCAGGGCTTCCAGCGGAAGAGCGTCACGAGCACCCAGGCGAGGAGCAGGCCCAGGACGAACGGCCAGCCGGTCGTCACGATGCCCGCAAGCGAGAGGCCCTCTGCGTGGCTCATCCGCCCGATGACCGCGAACACCACGACAAGGAGGAGATCGACGATGAGGGGGAGCGCGTAGCCGCCGCCAGCGCGATAGACCGAACGTGTTCGCCGCATGACACCAACCGTACGCCTGGGTCCGGCACACTGCGCGCGTGAACGCGCCAAGCCAGCACAAATGTCCCCTCGTCATCGGCCACCGCGGTGCCCCCGCGTACCGGCCGGAGCACACGGCCGAGGGGTACCTCCTCGCCGTGCGGCAGGGCGCTGATGCGCTCGAGCCGGATGTCGTCCCGACTCGCGACGGCGTGCTCCTGATCCGCCACGAGCCCATGCTCGGGGCGAGCACCGACATCGCCGCACGCCCAACCGAGTTCGGGCACGCTCGCACCCGCTCGACACCGGACGGGTCGCTCACCGACTGGTTTGCGCACGACTTCACGTGGGAACAGCTCGGGCCGCTGCGGGCGGTCGAGCGCATCCCCCACATCCGCCCCGCCAACGCCGTCTGCGACGGGACGTCAGCGCTGATGCGGCTTCGCGAGCTCGTCGAGCTGGTGGAGCACGAGCGGACCGCGGCGGGAGCACGGCCACGCCTGGTGATCGAGCTCAAGCACGCGAGCTGGTTCCGCGAGCTCGGGTTCGATCTGGCTGCGCTGCTCGAACGCGAGCTGGCCGGGCTGTGGGGTTCACCCGCGCTCGAGGGACTCGTCATCGAGAGCTTCGAGGGCGAGGTGCTGCGCGACCTTCGGCGGCGAGGCATCGCGGTGGACGCATCGCTGGTCTACCTGATCGACGACGAGGGGGCCCCGCACGATCGGCTCGCGCGGGACGGCTCCCGCGCGCAGAGCTACGCCAGCGACCTGACGGGGCCGGGGCTGGATGCGGTTGCGGGGTGGGCGGACGGTATCAGCCTCAGCCACCTGCTGCTCGGGGTCCGCGACGAGGCCAGCGCCGCGCATCCCCAGGCGGGCCGGAGGCTCGTCGAGCGAGCTCACGCCCGCGGCCTCGCGGTGTACACGTGGACCCTGCGTCCGGAGGACGCGTTCCTGCCGACGGCGTTCGAGGGGCGCCCAGAGGCGTACTGGCGGGGCATCCTGCGCACGGGTGTCGACGGCGTCTTCGCGGATGCGCCCGACCGCGTCCGCGCGCTCGTCGATGCGCAGACGCGGCGCACGGAGCGCACGGAGCGCTCGGACCCGGCCGCCCGGACGAGACATGCGAGAGATGCAGGTTCCCGCGACCGAGAACCTGCATCTCTCGCACCTCTCTGCTCGAGCGAGGAGCGAGCGGGCGCTGACTGCGCCTAGGCGACCTGCGCGGAGACGCGGTCGAGCGTCCGCAGCTCGTCGTCGGTGAGCGCGAGCGTGAACGCGTCCGTGATGAGCGGCAGCTGCTCAGCGGTGCGGGCGCTGGCGATAGGGGACACGACGCCGGGCTGAGCTGCGAGCCAGGCGAGCGCGACCGTTCCCGGCTGGGTGCCGTGGGCCTGCGCGATGTCCGCAACCGCATCCACGATCGCGTAGCCGCGATCGGTGCGGTACTGCTCCACGGAGCTCGCACGGGCCGAGTCGACCTCGACGTCCTTGCGGTACTTCCCGGTCAGGAAGCCGTGCGCAAGCGCGAAGTACGGGACGACCCCGAGGCCCGCCTCGCGGGCGAGCGGCAGGAGCTCGCCCTCGATGTCGCGCTCGAGGAGGTTGTACTCGGGTTGCAGCGCAGTGGGCTGGTGCAGTCGGTGGCTCTCGACGGCGGAGAGCCACTCGCGCAGACGGGTCGGCGAGTAGTTGGAGACGCCGATGGCCTTGATCTTGCCGGCATCGACGAGTTCGGAGAAGACCCCCGCCGTCTCGGCGATGGGCGTCTCCGGGTCGTCCCGGTGCGCGTAGTAGAGGTCGATCTGCTCGACGCCGAGGCGCTTGAGGCTGTCGTCGACCGCTGCACGCACGTTGTCGGCGCTGAGTCCGGGCCGCTTGGCGAACTGGGCGACCTTGGTCGCGATGACCAGATCCTCCGGACGCCCGCGCGAGCGGAGCCATTCGCCGATGATCGTCTCGGACTCGGCCCCCGAATTGCCGGGGATCCAGGCCGAGTAGACGTCGGCGGTGTCGATGAAGTTGCCACCGGCCTCGACATAGCCGTCGAGGATCGCGAACGACGCGTCGCGGTCGGCGGTCCAGCCGAACACGTTGCCGCCGAGCGCGACGGGGGAGACGGAGAGCGTGCCGCCGAGCGCGCGGCGGGCGGGGGAGAGCTGCGTGGTCAAGGTGATTCCCTTCCGCGGCCCACGCGATGTCGGTGGCCGCACCTACAATCAACGAGTCATGACGCTACTGCCACCAGTCTTCGATCCCTCTGAAAACGACCTCCTTGACGGACTCAATCCGCAACAGAAGGAAGCCGTCACCTACCGCGGCCCCGCGCTGCTCATCGTGGCGGGTGCGGGCTCCGGCAAGACGCGGGTGCTCACCCACCGCATCGCCGGCCTCATCGCATCCCGTGAGGCGTGGCCGAGCCAGATCCTCGCGATCACCTTCACCAACAAGGCCGCCGCCGAGATGCGCGAGCGCATCCAGCACATCGTGGGCGGTGCTGCGGATGGCATGTGGATCTCGACGTTCCACTCGGCCTGCGTGCGCATCCTGCGCCGCGAGGCAGATAAGTTCGGCTTCACCACGAGCTTCACCATCTACGACTCCGCCGACTCGAAGGCGCTCATCAAGCGCATCGTGAAGTCGCTCGAGGCTGATGTGCTTGGCTTCACGGTCTCGAGCGTCCAGTCGCGCATCTCGAAGCTCAAGAACGAGCTCACCGACGTCGACGGGTTCGCCCGCCAGGCCAACATGAGCGACCCCCGCGACGCCATGTTCCTCGACATCTACCGGCAGTACACGCAGTCGCTGCGCCGCGCCAACGCCTTCGACTTCGACGACCTCATCTCGCAGACGGTGTGGATGCTGCGCGCCTTCCCCGACGTCGCGGCGCAGTACCAGCGTCGGTTCCGCCACGTGCTCGTCGACGAGTACCAGGACACGAACCACGCCCAGTACTCGCTCATCCGGGAGCTCACGAGGCCCGTCGAGCCGCAGCACGTGCCGCTCGACACCCGGATGGAGCTCGACGAGCGCGGCGGCATCCCCGGCGCATCGCTCACGGTCGTCGGCGACTCCGATCAGTCGATCTACGCCTTCCGCGGTGCCGACATCCGCAACATCAGCGAGTTCGAGCGCGACTTCTCGAACGCCAAGGTCGTGCTGCTCGAGCAGAACTACCGCTCGACGCAGAACATCCTCTCGGCAGCCAACGCCGTCATCCGCAACAACTTCGATCGCGTCGACAAGAAGCTCTGGTCCGACGGCGGCGAGGGCGCGAAGATCGTCGGCTTCACCGGGTTCTCGGCGCATGACGAGGCGCAGTTCGTGGCCGATGAGATCCACAAGCTCCGCGACGCCGGCCAGAGCTACAACGACATGGCCGTCTTCTATCGCACCAACGCGCAGACGCGTGCGCTGGAGGAGATCTTCATCCGCTCCGCCGTGCCGTACCGCCTCGTGGGCGGCACGAAGTTCTACGAGCGCGCCGAGATCAAGGACCTCATCGCGTACCTGACCGCCCTCGTCAACCCGGCGGACGAGCTGTCGACGCGACGCATCCTCAACTCCCCGAAGCGCTCGATCGGCCCAGCCACCGAGACGGCGATCTGGGACTTCGCGAACAGGTACGGCATCACCTTCCGCGACGCCATGCGGCGTGCCGGCGAGCTCGGGCTCGGTCCGAAGGTCACCGGTGCGATCGCGCAGCTCGCGAAGCTGCTCGACGACGCGACGGCCGGCCTCGACATCGACTCGCCGACGGGACGCAAGACCGTGAGCCAGACGCTCAAGACGATCGTCAAGGGCACCGGCTACCTCGAGAAGCTGCTCCAGACCGGCAACCCGCAGGACGAGGCGCGTGCCGAGAACGTCGAAGAGCTCATCTCGGTCGCAGCCGAGTTCGACAAGAACAACGCTGGCGGCTCGGTCATCGACTTCCTCACCGACGTCGCGCTCGTCGCAGCCGCAGACGACCTCATCGACGAGTCAGGCGCGGTTGTGCTGATGACGCTCCACACCGCGAAGGGGCTCGAGTACGACTCGGTCTTCATCACGGGTGTCGAGGAGGAGCTGCTGCCGCACCGCATCGCCGCCGACGAGCCGGGCGGCCCCGCGGAAGAGCGACGCCTGTTCTACGTCGGCATCACGCGCGCCCGCAAGCGCCTCCACCTCTCGCTGGCGATGATGCGCTCGCAGTTCGGCGAGACCGCCGCCTCGCTCCCGAGTCGCTACCTGCAGGAGATTCCCGAGGAGCTCATCGAGTGGCGGGTCTCGCCCGGTGCCGCAGGCGGCCGTGGCGGCTACGAGCAGCGATCGGTCACCTCAGCACGCAAGCCGCTCGGCAGCGAAGGCTACGGAACGGCGGGCGGCTACGGCAGGAGCTCCTCCGACGCGGGCAGCGCCGGCTTCTCCAGCGCGGTCCGCTTCCGAGACTCGGATGCGGGTCGCGAGACGGCCCCCAAGGCGAAACCGAAGCAGAAGTGGATCAACGAGGTCACGGGACAGATGCGCGACAACAGCGGCATGGAGCTCGTCGCCGGCGATCGCATCTCGCACGTCGACTTCGGCGAGGGCACGGTGCGCGCGATCCTCGGCAGCGAGGCGAAGCGGATCGCGGAGGTCGACTTCGACAGTGCCGGGCGCAAGAAGTTGCTCGTGAAGCTCGCGCCGATCGAGAAGCTGACCAACTGAGGCGCGCGCGGGCACTAGGCTGGACGACGGACGTGTTTAGCCGGGCGGCGGGCACACACTGCCTGCCGGCGATGCGGTCCGCTCTGCAAATTCTGAAGGCTCGAGCGCGAGAATCCGAAGGCTCGGGCGAACGAACGCGACGACGCGTCGCGGATGGGATGAAACGTGGATCTCTTTGAGTACCAGGCGCGAGATGTATTCGACGCCCACGGTGTTCCAGTTCTCCAGGGACTCGTGGCCTACACGCCCGAGGAGGCGAAGGCCGCAGCCGAGAAGATCGGCGGCGTGACCGTCGTCAAGGCGCAGGTCAAGGTCGGCGGTCGAGGCAAGGCCGGCGGCGTCAAGCTCGCGAAGACCCCAGATGAGGCGTTCACCGCTGCGGAGGCCATCCTCGGCCTCGACATCAAGGGCCACATCGTCGAGAAGGTCATGATCGCGCAGGGTGCGGACATCGACCAGGAGTTCTACTTCTCCGTGCTCCTCGACCGTGCCAACCGCTCCTACCTCGCCATGGCGAGCGTTGAAGGCGGTATGGAGATCGAGCAGCTCGCTGTCGAGAAGCCTGAGGCCCTCGCGCGCATCGCCGTCGACCCCATCCGCGGCATCGACGCAGCCAAGGCGGAAGAGATCGCGCGCGCCGCGAACTTCCCAGAAGAGCTCGTCGCGAAGGTCGCCGACGTCTTCGTCAAGCTCTACGAGGTGTACAACCAGGAAGACGCGACGCTCGTCGAGGTCAACCCGCTGGTGCTCACCAAGGGCGGCGACATCGTCGCACTCGACGGCAAGGTCACGATCGACGAGAACGCTGAGTTCCGTCACGCCGACCACGTCGCGCTCGCCGAGGCGGCAGGCGGACTCGACCCGCTCGAGGTCAAGGCCAAGGCGCACGACCTCAACTACGTGAAGCTCGACGGCTCCGTCGGCATCATCGGAAACGGCGCAGGCCTCGTCATGTCGACGCTCGATGTCGTCGCTGGCGCAGGCGAGAAGCACGGCGGACAGAAGCCCGCCAACTTCCTGGACATCGGAGGCGGAGCATCCGCTGAGGTCATGGCCGCCGGTCTCGACGTCATCCTCGGTGACGAGCAGGTCAAGTCGGTCTTCGTGAACGTCTTCGGCGGCATCACGTCGTGCGACGCGGTCGCCAACGGCATCGTGGGCGCCCTCAACACGCTCGGCGACGCAGCCACCAAGCAGATCGTCGTCCGCATCGACGGCAACAACGTCGAGGAGGGCCGTCGCATCCTCGCCGAGGCGAACCACCCCCTCGTGACCGTCGTCGCCACCATGGACGAGGCAGCCGACAAGGCCGCCGAACTCGCCGCCCGCGCCTGAGTCGCCAGAAGAAAAGCAGAGAAGGAACAACAATGTCGATCTTCCTCGACGAGAACTCCAAGATCATCGTTCAGGGCATCACCGGCTCGGAGGGCTCCAAGCACGCCACGCGCATGCTCGAAGCCGGCTCCAACATCGTCGGCGGCACCAACCCTCGCAAGGCCGGGCAGACGCTCGAGCTCGCGGGCAAGGAACTCCCCATCTTCGGCACCGTGAAGGAGGCCATCGAGGCCACCGGCGCGAACGTCACCGTCATCTTCGTGCCGCCGGCCTTCGCCAAGGACGCCATCATCGAAGCCATCGACGCGGAGATCCCGCTGGCCGTGGCCATCACCGAGGGCATCCCGGTCAAGGACTCGTCCGAGGCCTGGTCGCACGCGCAGAGCGTCGGCAAGACCCGCCTCATCGGCCCGAACTGCCCCGGCATCATCTCGCCGGAGAAGTCGCTCGCCGGCATCACGCCCGCGAACATCACCGGTGCTGGCCCCATCGGCCTCGTCTCGAAGTCGGGCACGCTCACGTACCAGATGATGTACGAGCTCCGCGACCTCGGCATCTCGACCGCCATCGGCATCGGTGGCGACCCCGTCATCGGCACGACGCACATCGACGCCCTCGAGGCGTTCGAGGCTGACCCCGACACGAAGGCGATCGTCATGATCGGCGAGATCGGCGGCGACGCCGAAGAGCGTGCGGCCGAGTACATCAAGGCACACGTGACCAAGCCCGTCGTCGGCTACGTCGCAGGCTTCACGGCCCCCGAGGGCAAGACCATGGGCCACGCCGGCGCCATCGTCACCGGCTCCGCGGGAACCGCGCAGGCGAAGAAGGAGGCCCTCGAGGCCGCTGGCGTTCGCGTGGGCACGACGCCCACCGAGACGGCCAACCTCCTCCGCGAGGTCTACGCAGCGCTCTAGCGAGCGGCCGGGCGCCGCGAGGCGCCTCGCAACCAGCGCAGAGCATCGGCTCTGCACACAACGAAGTGGGCTGCAGTCCGTGGAAACACGGGCTGCAGCCCATTCGTCTCACCGCGACTCGACGCCCCCGCGTCGCGTCGCGCGCTTGAAGTTCCGCCGGATTCACGCCGACGGGCCAGGATTCGAGACAGGATGCACGTGTCACGACCAGAGTCGGCCCCCGCACGACCGCACGGTCACGCCGGCGCGCATCCGGGCGGGCGTCCCGGGGCGCGCCCCGGCCCCGCGCCCGCTGGGCGCCCGGCCGGACCCGCCGGAGTCGCCGGAGGGCATCGTGGCGACGGGTCGACTGGCCGCCCCGGCGGCCACCCGGGCGCCGCATCCGTCCCGCTCGACCCGCGGGTCGTCGCGGCGACCCCGAGGCACCGCATCGCCGGGCCGCTGGCGATCGGCTGGCTGCAGGCCCTCGCGCTCGCCTTCACGTTGCTGCTCGTCGGGGGAGTGCTCGACGGTGTCCTGAACCACGAGTCCCCGAGCCGCGGCACCGTCGCGCTGCTCGTGGTCCTGGTCCTCATCGCCTCCGCCGTGACGGCGGCCTCGACGATGCTCGTCCAGCGCAGCAAGAGCGCAACCGAACGCGCGCTCCGCCGCCTCCTCGTCGGCCAGTTCTTCACCATCGGGCCCCTCGCGCTCGGTCGGGAGCGCACAGGCTCGCTCGTCAGCCGCGCCACCGCATCCGTCGAACGCGCGGCCGCCTACCGCGCCGGCTTCCTCGGCCCCATCATCGCGTCGCTCACGACGCCACTCCTCGTCCTCGCGGTCATCGCCACCGCGATCGACCCGGTCACGGCCGGGCTGCTCCTTCTGCTCGTTCCGCTCATCCCGCTCATCATCGTCGGCGTGCAGCGCGCGTTCCGCTCCTCGACCGGCGCCTATCGGCGCAGCGCGGGGCAGCTCTCCGCGGCATTCCTGAGCGCCATCCAGGGGCTCACCACGCTCACGCTCAACCGCGCCGCGACGCGCACGGGGGACGAGCTCCGGGTCCGCGGCGAGCAGAACAGGCGCAACGTCATGCGGCTGCTCGCTGGCAACCAGGTGCTGATCCTGGCCGTCGACGCCGTGTTCTCGCTCGCCATGATCACGGGCGCCGCCGCGCTCGCCGTGTGGCGCCTCGGCGACGGCGCGATCACGCCTGGGCAGGCAGTCGCGATCGTGCTGCTGTCGACCTTGCTGACGGGCCCGGTCGACATCGTCGGCCAGTTCTTCTACATCGGCATGACCGGACGAGGCGCGGAGCGCGAGCTGAGCGCGGCCATCGCGGCGCGGCCGAGCCGAGACGCGGGCGGCCAAGCGACGGATGCAGCCGCGGCCGCAGCTGTGCACGCCGCCCTGGAACTCCGGGGCGTCACCGCAGGCTACGACCGGGCGCCGAACATCCTCAGCGACTACTCGCTCCGCGTCGAGGCCGGTGAGCGGGTCGTCATCACCGGGCCGAGCGGTTCGGGCAAGTCGACGCTGCTGACCCTCGCCCAGGGGCTGCTCGCGCCTCGCGAAGGGACAGTGCTCATCGGGGGAGCGCTCGCAGGAAGCTCAGACGCGCGAGCCGAACTCGCCGTCGTCGAGCAGAGCACGTTCCTCTTCACGGGCTCCGTCGCAGAGAACCTGCGGGTCGCGAAGCCGGACGCAAGCGACGACGAGCTGTGGGCCGCACTCGACGCGGCCGAGCTGCGCGACGACCTCGAGCGTGCGCCGGACGGGCTCGCGACGCAGGTCGGCGAGAGCGGACTCGCCATCTCGGGTGGCCAGGCGCAGCGTGTCGCAATCGCGCGGGCGTTCCTCCGCGATGCGAGTGTGCTGCTGCTGGACGAGCCGACGGCGCAGGTCGACCTGCGCTCCGAGCGCCTCATCACACGTGCCCTCGCACGGCTGGCCGAGGGGCGGACCGTGGTCATGGTCTCTCACCGGCCGACGAGCATCCTGGCCGCCGACCGCGTCATCAGCCTCGGCGCCGCCCGCTCCGAGCGCCGCGAAACTGCCAGCGGGCCCTCGCACTCCCGCGGGGTTGCGGATGAACCGTCGGCTCCCGGACAGCACGGCTCCAAGACCGCCAGCGGAACGGGGGAGCACCGATGAGCACCCTGACCACTCCAGCGACGCAGCAGCGCGAGCCGGCGCCGCCGAGCCGGCCCCAGCTGGTCGCCTGGCTCCTGCGCCAGACGGCGCCGCTGCTGTGGCCGCTCGCCCTGGCGACCGTGCTGCGAGTCGTCGGCCAGCTGGCCGGCATAGCGATCCTCGTCGTCGCGGTGCTCGGGGTCTCCGGCCAGCTCTCGCTCTCCGCCACCGTCGTGACGATGGTCGTCCTCGCGCTGGCGAAGGCGGTGCTGCGGTACCTCGAACAGTTCAGCGGGCATTTCGTCGCGTTCGCGGCGCTCGCTCGACTCCGCGACCTCTTCTACGCCCGCCTCGCGCCGCAGGCTCCCGCGGCCACAGAGGGGGCGGGCAGCGGCGAGCTGAGCGAGCGCGCCACCCGCGACATCGACCGCGTCGAGGTCTTCTTCGCGCACACGGCGCCGCCGGCTCTCTCTGCGGTGCTGGTGCCCGCCATCGCGCTCGCCTGGCTCGGCGGTACGCAGGACGTGATCCTCGCATCTGCCATCGCGCCATTCGTCATCCTCGTCGTGCTGGTCGTCCCAGCGCTCGGCGGCGGGGCGAGCTGGCGGGCATCGCGAGACGCGGTCGCGGCGAAGGGAGCCGTCGCGCAGCACGTCAGCGACTCGGTGCAAGGGGTCCGCGAGGTGCTCGCCTTCGAGCACACCGCAGCACGCCTCGATGACATGGACGCACGGAGCGAGTCCGGCGCTCGGTCATCGCTGCTCGCTGCCCGGATCTCCGCGGTCCGAGGTGCGCTCGTGCTGCTGCTCCAGTGGGGGTCGGTGCTGGCGGCACTCCTCGTCGGAAGCGCGGGCGTTGCGGCCGATGAGCTGACCTGGTCCCAGCTGCTCGTCGCCCTCGCCGTCGCCATCGGCCTCTTCGTGCCGACCCGCGCCGTGGAGAGCTTCGTGACCGACCTCAACGCGTCGTTCGCTAGCGCCGCGCGCCTCTACGAGGTCATCGAGCGGCCGCCGATCGTGACGGATGCACTCGCGCAGCCCGGTGGAGCCGGCCAGGCCGATTCCGCTCGGCGGGAGCACCGCGAGCATCCCGTGGCGCTCGCCTTCAATGGAGTCACGTTCGCGTATCCGGAGGGAGTCGGCTCGAATTCGGAAGCCCACGCCGCCCCCAGTCGGGTCGTCCTCGACGATGTCACCTTCGACCTGCGCACCGGGGAGCACCTGACTGTCGTCGGCCCCTCCGGAAGCGGCAAGTCGACGATCGCCTCCCTCGCCCTGCGATTCTGGGACCCACTCGGAGGGGTGGTCTCGCTCCGTCGCGACGCCGACGTCGCGCCAGAGCCGCTGCAGCACATCACGCTCGACGAACTGCGAACCCGTACGGCCCTCGTCCCGCAGCGTCCCTACCTGAGCGACGGCACGGTCGGCCAGAATGTGTCGCTCGCGAAGCCCGACGCGAGCGACGA
This sequence comes from Pseudoclavibacter sp. Marseille-Q434, assembly GCF_050315415.1. NCBI lineage: Bacteria > Bacillati > Actinomycetota > Actinomycetes > Micrococcales > Microbacteriaceae > Pseudoclavibacter > Pseudoclavibacter sp. Marseille-Q434. The sequence continues at coordinate 83,406 of NZ_JBNPQH010000001.1, forward strand.
GGAGATCCTCACCGCGCTGCGCGTCGCAGCACTCGACGAGTGGGTGCTGCAGCAGCCGAAGGGTCTCGACACCCCCGTCAGGGAACGCGGCGGCGGGCTCTCCGGCGGACAACGCCAGCGCGTCGCGATCGCGCGAGCCGTGCTGGCCGACCCGCAGCTGCTGGTGCTCGATGAGGCGACCAGCGCGCTCGATGCGGCCACCGAGCAGACCGTCCGTGATCGCCTCGCCGCGTGGGCCGCTGGACGTAGCATCCTCGAGATCAGCCACCGCATCGACACGCTCGGCGACACCGACCGGGTGCTCGTCCTCGACGCTGGCCGCATCGTCGAGGTCGGCTCGCCCGAGCGGTTGCGCCACGCGGGCGGCCCGTTCCAGCAGCTCCTCGAGCGCTGAGCAGCCGCGGCGGCATCGGCAGCTGCACCCCGTCTGCACGCCACTTCGCCGCTCCGCACGCCGCGCGCGCCCACGGGTCGCCGCTTGTCAGCCGCCCGCAGGATCGCCGCCGCGGGCCTGGCCAACTTGCGTGATGGATGGCGCCGTTGGGGCGTCTTCGCTCGCCCGCGGGTTGAGCGATCCCGGAAGTTGGTCAGGCCAAGGCCGAGGCCGAGGCCGAGTCCGAGTCGGAGTCGGAGTCGGAGTCCGAGGCGGAGTCGAGGGCCTCGTCGGCCTGCTCTCGCAGCTCGAGCGCGATGAAGGCACCGATCATGGCGCGGTAGGTGGCCTCGACGACGTCGGGTGACGCGTCGGCCGACTCGGCAAGCGAGCGCACCTTGGAGATGACCTGCTCCACACGCGCCGGAGCGCGAACGGCGCCCTGCCCTTGCCCTCGTTTCGCGACGGCTGCACGCTCCACCCACCGCTGCCGCTGGCCGATGAGGGCGACGATCTGCGCGTCGAGGGAGTCGATCGCCGCGCGGATGCCGGTCATGTCCTGCGGGCCTGTTGATCCAGTCATTCCGGCAGGTTAGCGGCTATCGTCGGGGTGCTATGCCTCGCCCGATCACGTACTTGTACTCGGCCGTCGACGCGCTTGTCGCGGCCGCGGTCGGCCTCGGCGTCCCGCTGATCGCGGTCGTCGCGGTGCAGTTGGCGACGGCTGGCTTCGGCAGTGATTTCCTGGCTGGGTTCCAGTACGCGGCCGCCGTCTGGGCGCTCTCGCTCGGCGGCTTCGTGAACGCTGCGATCGACCCGAGCTCAGGCCTCCTGCCTGCTGGCAGCGAAGCGATTGCCTTCACGTTGCGGGTCATGCCGCTCGGCCTGACGCTCATCACCGTGTGGCTGGCTCGCGTGACGGGCGTGCGCATCCGTGCCGGTTCCGACATGGTCTGGCCGGGCCTGCTCTTCACGACCGCCGTCTTCTCAGCCTGCGCGGCCGGCGTCTCCATTGCGGCCACCGGTCGTGGCATCGACATCGGCGTCTGGCAGACCACGATCGTGGGCGCAGTCATCTTCCTCGGCTCCGCGTTCATCGGAGCCAGGGCCTGGCAGGTCGCCCCCATCGAAGCCGCCGTCTCGAGCCTTGAAACGCGCGGCCGCGCGCTCCTCACACAGGGTCTCCGGGCCGCCGGCATCATGATCACGGGCGTGCTTGGTGCTGGTGCGGTGCTCCTCGTCATCGCCGTGGTGGTGGGCCTCGCGAGCATCCTGGCCCTGTTCCAATCGCTGCCGCTCGACGTGACCAGTGCGATCGTCGTGGGCCTGAGCCAGCTCGTGATCGCCGTCAACGGCGTCGTCTGGTCTGCGGCGTGGATGCTCGGCACCGGTTTCGCGCTCGGCACCGGCTCGAGTGTCACCCCGACCGAGACCCTGGTCGGCCCGATGCCGGTCGTGCCGCTCCTCGGTGCGATCTCCGCCTCGCCGCCGCTGCTCGCGATCTCCGTCATCGCGGTCCCCGTGCTCGTCGGCCTCGCGGCGATGGTCGGCGTACGGATGCACGCGCCAGCTGGTGCCGCGCGCGGGGTGTGGTCGCGCATCTCGGTCGCGCTTGTCGCCGCCGGTGTCGCCGCTGTCGCTATCGGGGTCCTGGCGCTCGCCGCGGGGGGCTCCGCCGGCCCCGGGCGGCTCGCCGACGTCGGGCCATTCCCGCTCCTCACTGGTGCGAGCGCCTTCGGGACGCTTGCGCTTGGCGCGCTGGTCGGCGCGCTCGTGCCGCTCTCCACCGAGGAGTTCGACGACGACGCGGATGAGTCCGACCGCCGCCGCGATGCGCGGGAGAACGACGAGCCGGTGGACGCGACGTCGACGGCGAAGGCAACAGCAAAGACGAAGGCAGGGTCAAGGACAGCGAGTTCTCGCGCCAGTGCGAACGCCGCGAAGCGAGATGCGCCTGCAGGCGCATCGACTGCGCCGGCTTCGTCCGGGAAGGGCGCGGGCGCCGCGGCCAAGTCGTCGGCCGCGAAGCGTCGCTCGTCAAGGGACAGCGCCGACGAGCGTCCGTGGGTGGCTGACGCCGTCTCGAAGCGCTTCGAGGACCCGGGCGAGTCCGAGAAGAAGCCGGGGACCGCGCTCGAGGTGCGGGCCGACGACCCGCCGGCGGAACGCCAGACGTCGGAGATCCGTCGCGCGAAGCGGCTCAAGGTCGAGAACCCGCGCTACGACGACGAGCCCGACATCTACGCCGATATCGACATCGACGACTGACGAGCCCCGACCTGCGACGACTCTCGGGATGACGGGAATGTCCACTCGACTAGACTGACCCGGTGCTCAAGGTCGTTGTCCTCATCTCCGGCGCTGGTTCGAACCTGCGTGCGCTGCTCGAGGCACTCCAGGCATCTGCCGCTTCCGCTTCGCCCATCGGGGCCGAGGTCGTCGCGATCGGCGCGGACACGCAGGCCGCTGGCCTCGCGCTCGCGGAGGAGTTCCGCATCCCGTCGTTCGTCGTGCGGCCGAAGGACTTCGCCGACAGGGCGGCCTGGGGTGAGGAACTGCTGGCGCAGATACAGCGATTCGAACCCGACCTGACGCTGCTCTCCGGGTTCATGCGCCTCGTGCCGCCTGCCGTGGTGGATGCGCTCGCCCCGCGCCTGCTGAACACCCACCCCGCGTACCTGCCCGAGTTCCCCGGTGCCCACGCCGTGCGCGATGCGCTCGAGGCCGGCGTCGCCGAGACGGGCGCCTCCATCATCGTCGTCGACAACGGTGTCGACACCGGACCGATCATCGATCGCGTCCGCATCCCCGTGCTCCCCGGTGACACCGAGGAGCTGCTTCACGACCGCATCAAGGTCGTGGAGCGCCGTCTGCTGGAAGACACCGTCAGAGGCGTCGCCTCCGGCGAAATCGCACTCGAGGAAAGAGCCACCGCATGAGCACCCCCGCCTCCCACGGACCTTCCCACGGGTCGCTGACGACCCTCGAGCGCATCGAGCCGAAGCGCGCGCTCGTCTCCGTGAGCGACAAGAGCGGCCTCACCGAGCTCGCGGCTGGCCTGAAGGCCGCCGGGGTCGAGATCGTCTCGACGGGGTCGACCGCGAAGACAATCCGTGAGGCCGGCTTCGACGTCACCGACGTGCAGCAGGTGACGGGGTTCCCCGAATCGCTGGACGGCCGCGTGAAGACCTTGCACCCCGGGGTGCACGCCGGCATCCTCGCCGACCGCCGCATCGACGACCACGTCCGCCAGCTCGAGGAGCTCGGCATCGCCCCGTTCGAGCTCATCGTCGTCAACCTGTACCCGTTCGTGGAGACGGTGGCGTCAGGGGCGGATGCGCCCGCGATCATCGAGCAGATCGACATCGGCGGGCCAGCGCTCGTGCGCGCGTCGGCGAAGAACTTCGCGAACGCCACGATCGTCACGTCTCCTGGGGACTACGCCAAGGTGCTCGAGGAGATCCAGGGCGGCGGCGTCACGCTGTCGACGCGTCGCGCGCTCGCGGCGGCCGCGTTCCAGCACACCTCGAGCTACGACCAGGCGGTCGGCGCATGGTTCGTCTCCCACATCGCAGAGGTCGGGGGAGTAGAGGCCGGGGACGGATCGATGCTGGCCACCGCCTCGGACACGCTTCCGGATTCGTTCACGCTCCAGGGCACGCAGCTCGCGACGCTGCGGTACGGCGAGAACTCGCACCAGGTCGCTGCCGTCTACGGCCGCGCCGACGGTCGGGGAATCGCCCAGGCTGAGCAGCTCCACGGCAAGGAGATGTCGTACAACAACTTCGTCGACGCGGATGCGGCGCTTCGCGCGGCGTTCGATCACGCGGCGCCAGCCGTCGCCATCATCAAGCACGCCAACCCCTGCGGCATCGCCGTGGCACCGGAAGGGCTCGCACCCGCTGAGGCAATCGCCGAGGCACACCGTCGCGCCCACGCCTGCGACCCGGTCAGCGCGTATGGCGGCGTGGTCGCTGCGAACCGCGAGGTGTCGCTCGAGATGGCGCAGACGCTCTCCAAGATCTTCACCGAGGTCGTCATCGCTCCGAGCTTCGCGCCGGAGGCGCTCGAGGTGCTGAGCGCGAAGAAGAACATCCGTCTCCTGCAGCTCCCGGCGAACCCCGCCCTCGAGGAGCGCGAGGTGCGTCAGATCTCCGGCGGCTTCCTCGTGCAGAGCGCAGATCGCTTCGAGCCGAACGCGTCGCTCATCGAGGGATGGACGCTCGTGGCGGGTGCGCCTGCCGCAGGTCAGGCCGTCGAGGACCTCGAGTTCGCGTGGCGAGCATGCCGCGCCGTGAAGTCGAACGCGATCCTCCTTGCCTCAGACGGAGCCTCCGTGGGTGTCGGGATGGGCCAGGTCAACCGCGTCGACTCCTGCCACCTCGCCGTCTCGCGCGCGGGGGAGCGCGCCGCCGGATCCGTCGCGGCGTCCGACGCGTTCTTCCCCTTCGCGGACGGCCTCGAAGTGCTGCTTGAAGCTGGCGTGAGCGCCGTCGTCCAGCCGGGTGGGTCCATCCGCGACGAGGAGGTCATCGCCGCCGCAGAGAAGGCAGGCGTCACGATGTACTTCACGGGCGAGCGCCACTTCTTCCACTGACCCGCGCCGATCTGCGTGTCGCGCAGGTCCGCCCGAACCCGCATCCGACTTCCACGAGAGCAGCAATTGAGCACCAACACCTCCCAACCCGTCACCCGCGTGAGCGAGCTCGACGGCGGAACACGCTTCAACGCGGCGCTCGTGAGCGCCATGGGGGTTGCACTGGCGACGCTCCTCACCTGCCTGGTCGTGATGAACGAGCGCGACCTGACCCTCGTCCTCTCGCCGTTCACCACCCTGAGCAACACGTTCGACTTCTACTCGCTGCCGGTGCTGGTTCTGCTGTTCCTCGTCACGCTCGTCGGCTGGCTCGGCTGGCTCAGGAACTGGTGGATCGCCGCGATCGCCGGGTTCGTGCTGGCGCTGATCGCTGGCACGGTCGGGTACGTCGTGCGGCTCGCGACGGGCGGTGCCGACTTCACTGGCGAGACCTGGTCGGCGATCTTCATGGAGTTCTTCGGACTCAACTTCGTGTTCCTCGTGTCCGCCACGGTGTACACGGCCATCATCGGGCCCGCCCTGTTCCGTCGGCAGGTCGCCGACATGCTCCGGGATGTGTCCGGGCGGGTCGCGCACGCCGGGGAGCTCCGACGGTTCTCCGAGTCGAACAGCAAGCTCGCGCTCGTGCGCATCCCCGCCGCGAACCCGCAGGACGCCCAGGTCACGTTCCAGGAGCGAGCCGAGGTCGATCGGGATCGCGCCAACGAGCAGTGGGAGTCCTATGTGGCGCTGCTCGATGAGCACGGTTGGGAGACGCGCGAGGTCCCTGCGGCCGAGACCATGCCGGATTCGGTCTTCACCGAGGACCAGGTGATCGTGCTAGGTGAGGTCGCGATTCTGGGTCGCAGCGGTGCGGCGTCCCGGCGCGCCGAGCTGCCCGGCGTGCGCGCGGCGCTCGCCGAGACCGAGCTCGTCACGATGGAGATCGAGGCCCCGGCGACGTTGGATGGCGGCGACGTGCTCCTGGCTGGCGACACGGTCTATGTGGGTGCCTCCACGCGCACCAACGCGGAGGGCATCCGCGCGCTCCGCGAGATCGCGCTCGACCTCGGCTACCGGGTCGTCGCGGTGCCCATCAGGGGTGCCCTGCACCTGAAGACCGTCGCGACGGCGCTGCCGGACGGCACCGTCATCGCGTGGACACCGGCCCTCGAGCAGCCGTCGCTCTTCGGCGGCTACATCGAGGCACCAGAGTTGCTGGGAGCCAGCGTCCTGCCGCTCGACTCCGAGACCGTTCTCGTGTCAGCGGCGGCCCCGGCGACCGCGAAGCTCGTGAAGCGCCTCGGCTACAGTGTCGTGTCCCTCGACATCTCGGAGTTCGAGAAGCTCGAGGGCGGCGTCACCTGCCTCTCGGCCCGCGCCTACTAGGCGGAAGCCGAGGGCGGCGGCACAGCTCGAGCTCGCGTCAGCGAATCACGGCATCGGCCCGCGTCACAGCGAGCCGGTGCCGTGGTCGTTGAGCACGCGCTCACCGATCGTCTCGCCGTACTGCGTCTCACCCGTGACGACGAAGCCCAGGCTCCGGAAGAAATCTCCCGGCCCCAGGTCGCCCTCTTCCCAGATGGTCGTCACCTTGTCGAACCCGCGGCGTGCGGCCTCGTCGAGGATCGCCGTGACGGCGAACGACCCGACGCCGCGGCGCTGGAAGTCCGCGTCGACGTTCATGCGCATGATCGTGGCCCTGAACAGCTCGTCGGGGGCGTCCTCATCGAAGTTCGCCATGATGAAGCCCACGACCCGACCGTCGAGCACCACGACCCTCGGCCACGACGTCGTCTGGTTGACGTAGGCCTCCGAGATCGAGTGCGAGACGGGCGCGACGAACGCCTCCTGGCCTGGTTTCAGCGTGAGCGTGTTGGCGGCGACGATGTTGTCGGCGGACAGCTCTTCGATATACAGCTCGCTCATGGATGCAGAGTAGCGGTCCGTCTGAGTATTTCTCCGAATGCGTCCCCGGTAGGCTGGAGGCAAACCGCGCGCAGAAGGAGGACTTTATGGCGAAGATCAAGGTCGAAGGAACGGTTGTCGAGCTCGACGGCGACGAGATGACCCGCATCATCTGGCAGAAGATCAAAGACACGCTCATCCACCCGTACCTCGACGTGAACCTCGAGTACTACGACCTGGGCATCGAGAAGCGCGACGAGACCGACGACCAGATCACGGTCGACGCGGCTCACGCGATCCAGAAGCATGGCGTCGGCATCAAGTGCGCGACGATCACTCCAGACGAGGCACGCGTCGAGGAGTTCGGCCTCAAGCAGATGTGGCGCTCCCCGAACGGCACCATCCGCAACATCCTGGGCGGCGTCATCTTCCGTGAGCCCATCATCATCTCGAACATCCCACGCCTCGTGCCGGGCTGGAACAAGCCCATCATCGTCGGCCGGCACGCATTCGGCGACCAGTACCGGGCTACCGACTTCCGCTTCGCCGGCGAGGGCAAGCTCACGGTCGAGTTCACGCCGGACGACGGCTCCGAGCCGCAGAAGTTCGAGGTCTTCCACTCGCCGGGCGACGGAATCGCCCAGGTGCAGTACAACCTCGACGCGTCGATCACCGACTTCGCTCGCGCGTCGCTCAACTACGGACTCACGCGCGGCTACCCAGTGTACCTGTCGACGAAGAACACGATCCTGAAGAAGTACGACGGTCGCTTCAAGGACATCTTCCAGGAGATCTTCGAGGCCGAGTTCAAGGACAAGTTCGAGGCTGCCGGCATCACGTACGAGCACCGCCTCATCGACGACATGGTCGCGGCGTCGCTCAAGTGGGAGGGCGGCTACGTCTGGGCCTGCAAGAACTACGACGGCGACGTGCAGTCGGACACCGTCGCGCAGGGCTTCGGCTCGCTCGGGCTCATGACGAGCGTGCTCACGACGCCCGACGGCAAGGTCGTCGAGGCTGAGGCCGCGCACGGCACGGTCACGCGCCACTACCGTCAGCACCAGCAGGGCAAGCCGACGTCGACGAACCCGATCGCTTCGATCTACGCCTGGACGCGCGGCCTCGCGCACCGCGGCAAGCTCGACGGCAACCAGGACCTCATCGACTTCACGCAGGCCCTCGAAGAGGTGGTCATCGAGACCGTCGAGTCCGGCAAGATGACGAAGGACCTCGCCGCGCTCGTCGGTGAGGGAACCCCGTACCAGACGACCGACGACTTCATGAACTCGATCGCCGAGAACCTCGCCGCACGAGTGTCCGCGTAGGCGACACCACTGCTCAGGGGCTCTCGCCTCACAAGCCCCGCATCCTGCTTCGGCAGGGTGCGGGGCTTCTGCATGCGGCCGGCTCCTGGCCTGCGGAGAATAGGGTGGATGCATGAGCACCTCGCCAGTCCGCATCACCGTCACGGGAGCAGCAGGCAACATCGGCTACTCGCTCCTCTTCCGCATCGCATCCGGCTCCATGCTCGGCGATACCCCGGTCGAGCTGCGGCTCCTGGAGATCCCGCAGGCCGTCAAGGCCGCCGAGGGAACGGCGATGGAGCTCGCGGACGGCGCCTTCCCGCTGCTCCGTTCCGTGGACGTCTTCGACGACGCCGATGCGGCCTTCGACGGCACGAGCATCGCGCTGCTCGTCGGCTCCATGCCGAGGCGCGACGGCATGGACCGCGCCGACCTGCTCGAGGCGAACGGCGGCATCTTCGCGCCCCAGGGGCGCGCGATCGGCGAGCATGCCGCTGACGACATCCGCGTGCTCGTCGTCGGAAACCCGGCCAACACGAACGCCTTGATCGCGCGCGCGGCAGCCCCCGACGTGCCGGGGGAGCGGTTCACGGCCATGATGCGCCTCGACCACAACCGCGCCATCGCGCAGCTCGCGGCCAAGGCAGGCGCTGGCGCCGGAGAGGTGTCGCGCATCCACGTCTGGGGCAACCACTCGAACACGCAGGTGCCGGATGTCGACCACGGCACGATCGGCGGCGTCCCGATTCGTGAGCGCATCGCCGATGACGCGTGGATCGACGGCGACTTCACCACGACCGTCGCGACGCGCGGAGCCGCCATCATCGCGGCCCGCGGGGCGTCCTCCGCCGCGTCTGCGGCCTCGGCCGCGGTCGATCACGTGCGCAACTGGGTGCTCGGCACACCGGAGGGGGACTGGACGACGGCGGCCCTGCCGTCGGAGGGCCACTACGGGATCCCCGAGGGGCTCGTCGCCGGAGTGCCGGTCATCTCGCGTGGCGGCCAGTGGGAGGTGGTGCAGGGCCTCGAGGTCAGCGAGCTGACGCGGACGCGCCTCGCCGCGACCGTCGCGGACCTCGAAGCGGAACGCGATAGCGTTGTCCGTCTGGGATTCGTTCCGTCGACCTCCTGAAGTGAGAAGAGCAGCAATGACCAATGCCGAACCGGACGTCCTCGCACTGGAGGTGCTGATCCGTCGTGACGGCGTCGGCGAGATCCGGGAAGGCGGCGCTGTCGAGCGCATCATCGCGGCCGACGCGGACGAGCTTCGCTCAGAGATCATGACGCGCGTCGTCGATCGCGCGACGCGCGAGGAGATCGTGATCGACCTCCGCACGATCGACATCGACGGCGTCTTCCCCCTCCGGGTGTCGCCAGATGGAAGCCTCGTCGAGACGGGCGACGTCGGCGAGCTCGCACCAGGCGACGACCAGCTGACCGACCGGCTCGCGCACGCCGAGCCAGCGGAGTCGGGCATTTCGACTGAGCCGGCCGTCGACGGCGGCTACGAGGCCTCGACAGGCGCGAACAGCGATGGCTTCCTCCCGCAGGGCAACGTGCACGAGACCGTGCGCATCCCTCGAGTCGAGATGATGCACCATGCGCTCGACCACGAGTCCGACGACGATGGCGTCATCCCCGGCCCGCCGCAGGGACAGGCAGCCGGGCCAGCCCCCGCGCCGGAGCTCCACGACGAACGCCACGACGCGACGCAGGGCGCGCCCGTGCCACAGGCGGAGACCCCACCCGTGTGGTTCGAGGACCGGATCGACGAAGACGGCCTCGAGGACACCCAGCCGTGGCAGCCGCGCTTCCCCCGCGACGCCCGCGCGCAGCGCGACCTCGACGAGGTCGAGAATGTCGAGACGGGACCGCGCGACATCATCCGACCCGGCCTGCCGCCCAGACCGACGAACACCGCACCGGTCGCCGCATCCGCCTCGGCAGGCACCGTGTCGAAGGCCGCATCCAGCACCGCCCCGGAGCGGCGCAAGAGCGACACCTCCGCGCCGACCCTCGCCGACCTCCTCGCCGACAAGCAGGCGGCGCCCGAAGCGCCCGCCCAGCAGGGATGGCGCAGCGCGCTGCGCGTCGGCACCGGAGGGCTCATCAAGCTCGGCCCGGGCGAAGCTGAGCGCATCAAGCGGGACGAGATCCGTCGAGTGCAGCGCCAGTTCGACGGATCAAGGACCGTCGTCGTCATGAACCCCAAGGGCGGCGCCCACAAGACCACGGCCACGCTCATGATCGCCGCCACGTTCGGTGAGATCCGCGGCGGCTACACGCTCGCCTGGGACAACAACGAGACGCGCGGCACCCTCGGGTGGCGCTCGCACCCAGGCAGCCACCGCAACACGGCCGTCGACTTCCTCAGGCAGCTGCCACGCTTCGAGGTCTCCGGAGGCGCGACCATCGCCGACGTCGACCGCTTCGTACGACCCCAGGGCGACGCCCAGTTCGACGTGCTCGCCTCCGACGACGACGCGGCCTCGGCCGCCATCATCGACGCAGAGGCGTTCTCGCGCATGCACCGCACCCTCAGCCGCTTCTACCGCGTGCTCGTCGTCGACACCGGCAACAACATGCGCGCCAGCAACTGGGAGGCCGCCCTCGACGTCGCCGACCAGCTCGTGATCGTCTCCACCGCGCGCGAGGACACCGCCGCATCCGCAGCATGGCTCGCCGACGGCCTCCGAGAGCGGGGCTTCGGGGACAAGCTCGAGAACGCGGTCACGATCCTCTCGAGCCCCTCCGCGAAGGAGGACCAGGCGCTCACCGTCCGTCTGCGTCACCACTTCGAACGGCTCACCCGCGCCGTCGTTGAGGTACCGTACGACCAGGCTTTCGTCGGCGGCGGTGAGCTGAGCGTGTCCAGTCTCAAGCCCGCGACGCGCGACGCGTGGCGCACCGCGACCGCCGCCATCGCGGAACGCCTCTGACCGAATCCCAGACCTAGGAACCCAGTGCTCACGATCACCCACACCTCCCGTGCTGCCAGCCCGGAGGAGATGGACGACATCCAGACCGGTCTCAACGACCGCTACGGAGTCGTCCTCTCGTCCGGCGTCGAGTACCCGGGCAGGTACACGCGATGGGACATCGGGTTCATCGATCCTCCGCTCATGATCGAGGGGCGAGGCTTCGCCCTGCGGATGCGCGCCCTCAACGAGCGCGGCAGCATCCCGCTGAAAGCCTTCACCGAGGCGTTCGAGCGCCTGGATGGCGTCACGGTGCGGGTGCTCGCCGACGGCGAGGTCGAGATCGACGTGACCTCGCAGCGCGACGAGATCATCCCGGAAGAGCAGCGCACGCGGAGGCGTTCCAGCTTCAGCGTGCTGCGAGCCATCATCGAGACCATGCCGGACGATGCGCCCCACCTCGGCCTCTACGGCTCGTTCGGCTACGACCTCGTGCGGCAGATCGAGGCCCTCGACGCCCCGAACGGCGGCGACCAGCGCGACCTCGTCGTGTTCCTTCCCGACTCCGTGCTCGCCGTCGACCGCCAGCGCGGCGACGCCACGCGCCACGACTTCGAGTTCTCCGACGGCATCACCTCGACCGAGGGCATGCCACGCACCCAGGTGCCGAGCCCCTTCGTCGCACCCGCAGCATCCGCGCAGTCATCGCGCGACCACGAGCCAGGCGAGTACGCTGCCCTCGTCGAGTCGGCCAAGGCCTCCTTCGCCCGCGGCGACCTGTTCGAGGTCGTGCCCGGTCAGGCCTTCCGACGCCCCGTCCGCACCACCCCAGCCGACGTCTTCGCCTACCTGAAGCGCAACAACCCGGCACCGTACGGCGCGCTCATGAACCTCGGCGGGCAGGAGTTCCTCGTGAGCGCCAGCCCCGAGATGTTCGTCCGCGTCGCGGGCAGCCGCGTCGAGACCGTGCCCATCTCCGGCACCATCGCCCGCGGGGCCGACGCGATCGAAGACGCCGACCGCATCCTCGAGCTCCTCAACAGCGACAAGGACCGCTCCGAGCTCACCATGTGCACCGACGTGGACCGCAACGACAAGTCGCGCGTCTGCGAGCCCGAGTCGATCAAGATCATCGGCCGACGCCAGGTCGAGCTGTACTCGAAGGTCATCCACACGGTCGACCATGTCGAGGGGCGACTGCGCCCCGAGTTCGACGGGCTGGATGCGTTCGCGACCCACATGTGGGCCGTCACCGTCACCGGGGCCCCGAAGATCTGGGCCATGCGCTTCATCGACGAGCACGAACGCAGCCCGCGCACCTGGTACGGCGGGGCCATCGGCGTGCTGCACGCCAACGGCGACGTCAACACCGGGCTGACGATCCGCACCGCCATGATTCGCGACGGCATCGCCGAGGTCCGCGCCGGCGGCACGCTGCTCATGGACTCGACCCCAGCCGCCGAAGAGCTCGAGACCGAGATGAAGGCCTCCGCGCTCCTCGAGGCGCTCGACGCCGCCGCCGAGTCCGCATCCCCCGAGGTCGCCGCCGAGCCGGCGCCTTCCTTGAGCGGCCGCGGTCACCGCATCCTCTTCCTCGACCACGAGGACTCGTTCGTGCAGATGCTGGCCGGCTATATGCGCGAGACCGGCGCAGAAGTGCGCACCGTGCGCATCCCCAAGGGCGGCATCGAGCGCGAGGAGATGGCCCGCATCCTGGACGAGCAGCAGCCATCGCTTGTCGTCATGTCGCCCGGGCCCGGCGCGCCGAGCGACTTCAAGTCGTCCGAGCTGCTCGACGAGATCGTCGACCGTTCGCTTCCCATCTTCGGCGTCTGCCTCGGGCAGCAGGCCATCGGGGAGTACTTCGGCGCATCCCTCGGCCAGCTCGGGTACCCGCTGCACGGGCAGGAGCGGGAGGTCGTCGTGACCAACCCGGGATTCCTGGACGCCCTGCCGGAGCGCTTCGTCACGGGCCGGTACCACTCGCTGCACATCGACCCCGCGACGATGCCGGAGAGCCTCGTGCTCGTCGCATCCGACGACGACGGCATCCCGATGGCGATCCAGCACCGAGACCTGCCGATCTTCGCTGTCCAGTTCCACCCGGAATCGCTCATGACGCTCCGCGACTCCGCCGGAAAGCGCATCATCGAGGCCGTCATGGAGCGCATTCCCGCGCGGGTGCCTGCGGCGTGAGCCACGTCCGTCATAGCGCGTGGCCGACTTCCGTGATGGACGGGAAGATCTGGCGTGCTGACGGGCGTCGGGAGCGTTTTCGTCACGCAAGTCGGTCAGGGCAAGCGTCAGGCACGGATGCCGGGCGCCGTCACGGGTGCCGTGGGCGTCAAGAGGCCGTGGGCGGAAGCGCCGCGGCGCTGCTCGTTGGCAGCGGAGCACTCAGCGACGACCTTTGACGCCTGCCAACGGCACCCGCAGTAGACCGGCCGGTCCAACTTCCGTGATGGATGCGCGTGGCTGAGGCGCCCGGGGCCCGTTGGCGTCGTCTCGTCTCGGAAGCGGGTCAGGCGCCGGGCCGTCGGCGCGAGCCGCGTAGGTGGCTGCCTTCGGCGAGAAGTGCCCGCAGTGTGGCCTCGACACGCGGCCACTGGAACATCACCTGCTCGTAGGTCAAGCGCAGGACTCGGTATCCGAGCCTGTTCAGCACCAGGTCTCGACGGCGGTCATTCCGAGAGTGCCACTCCGCGGAATGAAACTCCTTAGAGTCGCACTCGATGACGAGGCGATCGCCGACAAGCAGGTCCACATCGCCGACGCCGACCACGTGGAACTGCGGAGTGACGCGCACGCCGCGCAGCTGGAGCCACAACCGGACGATGCTCTCCGTGCCGGATTGGCTCCGCGCATCCACGAATTTCAGCTTCTCGCGCGCGCTCACGGCGAGCGGGGCGGCCAGCTCGGTGAGCGAGCTTCGCGTGATGAGGCGCAACTGGAGCGCCGAGTCGGCGACGACGACAAGGTCGCGTTCGGGGAGGCACAGGAGCGCGCATTCGAGAGCAAGATCGATGTCGTCAACCGCATGCTTCTCAAGCGGGCGAGCTTCATGGACTGAGGCTCGATGCAGGACCACTTCGCCCGTGCGGGGGTTGGAAGACGTTGTGCGCGTGATGCCGAGTGCGCTCGCTGCGATTCGCACATGCACCCCGGAGTGAGGCGGAGTCCATACTCCTTGCGAACTGAGAGCCGTGAGGCAAGTGGCGCGACCGTGCAGGCGCACAGCTTCAACGACTGCGGCGGAGGCGTCTGGCGTTGCAAACCAGCCAGGCGAAACCCGCCAGAAGGTCCCTTGTTTGAGCGACGCCTCTAACCCGCGGCGAGTTCCGCCCTCTCCATTCCATTCAGCGCGCGAGAAGACCCCTCCGTTGGTTCGCGCGGGCGCTCTCGCAGTTGCTGGTTCTGGCATGCGCCAAGCACAGCGCAGATCTACCGACCCGTGAACAGGAAGCTGGCCTCCTGTGGAGTCGTCGCCATCCACAGCTCGCCTGCTGCGAAGTACGTGTCCAACTTTCGTGATGGGAGGCGAGCACAGAGCGCCGGCGTGCCCGAAGTGGCCGATTCATCACGGAAGTTGGCCAGCAGCAGCAGCAGACTGACCGAAGCGAGCGGAATTCGGGTCAGTGGAAGATGATCGTGCGCTGCCCGTCGAGCAGCACGCGGTGCTCGGAGAACCACTTCACGGCCTGCGTGAGGGTGCGCGATTCTTCGTCCTGGCCGATGGCCATGAGCTCCTGGGGCGCACGCGTGTGGTCGACGCGGACGACGTTCTGCTCGATGATCGGGCCCTCGTCGAGGTCGCTCGTCACGAAGTGCGCCGTCGCGCCGATGAGCTTGACGCCGCGGGCGTGCGCCTGACGGTACGGGTTCGCACCCTTGAAGCCGGGCAGGAAGGAGTGGTGGATGTTGATGGCGTGGCCTGCGAGTTCTGCGCAGAGCTCGGGGGAGAGGATCTGCATGTAGCGGGCGAGGACGACCAGCTCGATCTGCTGCTCCTCGACGACCTGCAGGATGCGGGCCTCGAAGGCCGCTTTCTCGTCTGGCCCGGTGACGGGGAGGTATTCGAATGGCACCTCGTAGAACTCGGCGAGGCTCGCGAGGGCTTCGTTGTTCGCGAGGACAAGCGGGACGTCGATGTGGAGGTGGCCGGAGCGTTGACGGAAGAGGAGGTCGTTGACGCAGTGGCCGGCTTTCGTCGCGAGGATGAGGGTGCGAACGGGGCGGCCGGCCTCGTCGAGGGAGACCTCGGCGCTGAAGCGCTCGGCGACTGGCTCGAGGCGGGCGAGGAGGTCCTCGCGGCTGGCGTCGGTGCGGATGTCGACGCGCATGAAGAAGCGACCGGTGTCTGTCGAGGAGAACTGCTGGAGTTCTTCGATGTTGCCCGCGGAGTCGACGATGGCTCCCGTGATGGCGTGGACGATGCCGGGCTGGTCTGGGCAGTTGAGGGTGAGCACCCATCGAGTTGCTTCTTGAATCACCACATCAGGGTAGCCGTCCTGCGCCTGAGGGGTAGACTTCACTGTGGTCGTGCGTATCGCTCGGCCCCCGGCGTGCCGGTACGCACGCAGTCGACTCCCTGGCGAGGGTTCCCGCTCGCCCGGAGTGCGCCGTTCGGATATTGCGAATGACTTCTCTCTCTGCTCCTGTGATGACGTCTGCCCCCAGGCTGCCGCTCGTCCCCCTGATCGCGCTTGCGTTCTCCACGTTCATCAGCGTCACGATCGAGATGCTGCCAACTGGCCTGCTCGAGCTCATGACCGTCGACCTCGGCGCGACGCGTGCGGAGATCGGCTGGCTCATGACGATCTTCGCCTTCACGGTCGTCCTGACGAGCACCCCGCTGACGGCGCTCACGAAGCGCGTCCCTCGACACGCGCTGCTGGTCGTGGTCCTCGCGGTCTTCGCGATCGGCTCCATAGCTTCGGCGTTTGCGCCCACGTACGCGTGGCTCGTCGTGACGCGCGTGGTCACGGGCCTCGCCCACGGCGTGTTCTGGGCGGTCGTCGCCTCCTATATCTCGCTCATCGCCCCGAAGGAGCTGCTGACGCGGGCGGTGTCGATCACGCTCGGCGGCGGCGCGATCGCCTACGTCCTCGGGGTGCCGATCGGCACCGCGCTCGGGCAGGCGTTCGGCTGGCGGTTCGCGTTCGGCTCGCTCGCGGTCGTGACGCTGCTCGTGGCGGTGCTGCTCTGGTTCCTGCTGCCACGCGTCAACCACCTTGACGACTCCTATTACACGCGCCCGATCGCGCTTCCGGATGACTCGGATGAGGATGCGGTGTCTGCGAAGCGCGTCCGCTTCGCGCAGCGCTCGCTGCTGACGGTGATCCTGCTGTGCGTGATCACGCTCATCACGATGACGGCTCAGTACGCCTTCTACTCCTACATCTCGCCGTATTCGCTCGACGTCATCGGCTTCCCCGTCGAGACGCTGAGCCTCGTGCTCTTCGCCTACGGCATCGCCTCGGCGGGCGGGACGGCGCTCGCCGGTGTGTTCTTCACGGCACGGCCTCGCGTCGGCCTCGCGACCGGTTACGGCCTCATGCTCATCGCCGTGACGCTGCTGCTGTTCGCGCACGACACGACGGTGGCGCTCATCGCGCTGGTCATCTGGGGGCTCGGGATGGGTGTGCTGCCGCCGCTGCTGCAGTCGCGCATCCTGAACGCCGCCCCGTCGCGCCACCGCGACCTGTCGAGCGCGCTGTACACGTCGGGCTTCAACTTCGGTATCGGCTCGGGTGCGCTCGTGGGCGGTCTGCTGCTGGATGCGGCGGGTCTCGTGGCGCTGCCGGTGTTCTTCCTGGCGATGGTCGGGCTCGGCCTGGTGAGCGCGCTGGTGCTCGACGCGGTGCTGGCTAGGCGTCCGCTGCAGCAGACGAGCTGACGCCGGACGAGCTGAACGCCGCCGGGGTCGCCGCTGGCAGGGTGATGGCGGCGGTGCTGAGGCCGGTCGCGCTGAGGTCGTCGGCGACCCGCTGGAGTCCGTCGCGCACTGCGGCGATGGTCGGCGACGCCGCGCTCGCGGTTCGGATCGACGTGAAGATCTCGCGCCGTGGTGCACCCGCGAGGCTGAGGAATCGCACGTTGGGCGTGGAGTGGGCCCAGGTGAGGTCGTTGAGGATGCCGACGGCGTGGCCGGTCTCGATGAACCGCATCTGCGCCTGCAGGTCGGCGGTCTCGTAGCGCACGTCGGGTTCGAAGCCCGCGACGCGGCACTGCTGCTCTCCCCAGTGGCGGGATGCTGAGCCCTGCGGTTCCATGACCCAGGAGAGCTCCGCTGCGTCGGCGAGGGTGGTGACGGGGGAGTCGACGGGCACGGCGAGGCGCAGCGCGTCGCCGGTGAGGAGCCGCTGGTCGAGCCCGGGGTGGTGGGGCGCGGCGTGGCCGGGGTACTGCTCGGCGACGACGACGTCGAAGTCGCCCGCGAAGGTGTCGAAGAGCGCGGATTCCGGTTCGTGCTGCACCATCTCGATGCGGAGGCCCGGGTGCTCTTCTTCCAGGACGCGGAGGAGCGGCGGGATGAGCGTGAGGGCCGCGGATTGGAACACGGCGATGCGAACCGTGCCGACGGCGCGGCTGGTGGAGGCGAGGACCTCCTGCTCTGCGATCTCGAGTCGTTCGAGGATCTCGGCCGTGTGCCCTGCGAGGATCTCGGCCTGCTGGGTGAGCTGCACGCGGCGCCCGTGCTTGCGGAGGAGTTCGACGCCGAGTTCGGCTTCGAGGGCCGAGAGCTGCTGCGAGACGGCCGACGGCGAGAAGTTGAGCGCCTTGGCGACTTCGGCGAGGGTGCCGCGGAGCTGCACTTCGCGGAGGAGTCGGAGCTTGCGTACGTCGAGCATGATCAATCATCACACGCGCTGACGGAAACGCGTCAATTTCCTTCACTTTACCTAACGGAAGTCGGGTGCCGATACTGGTCACATGACCGCCACCGAGACGCCTGTCTTCCCCACAGATTCCCTCACCGAGCTCGCGCCGGAGGCTGTCGCGCTCGTGCGCCGATGGCTGACGGAGGCGGCCGAGATCCCGGTGGATGCATCCGCCGCTCAGCTCGCCGGCGTGCTGAAGGATCCGCAGGGTCTCGACTTCACGGTCGGGTTCGTGGACGGGGTGGTGCGTCCCGAGGACCTCAAGGTCGCTGCGCGCAAGCTCGGCGCGATCGCCGATCAGGTGCCCGGCTTCCTGCCCTGGTACATGAAGAGCGCCGTGCGGGTCGGTGGCACGGTCGCGCCCGTCCTGCCTGGCGTCGTCGTGCCGGCCGCACGCAAGGTGCTGCGGGACATGGTGGGGCACCTCATCATCGATGCGACGGATTCGAAGCTCGGGCCCGCGATCGAGAAGATCCGCGGCAAGGGCGTGCGGCTCAACATGAACCTCCTCGGCGAGGCGGTTCTCGGCAAGAAGGAAGCGGCGCGTCGTCTCGACGGCACGACGAAGCTCCTGGCTCGCGACGACGTCGACTACGTCTCGATCAAGGTCTCCTCCACAACCGCACCGCATCAGCCGTGGGCGTTCGACGAGGCCGTCGCCGATGTCGTCGAGGAGCTGACTCCGCTCTACCGGCTCGCCGTGAAGAGCCCGACGCGCAAGTTCATCAACCTCGACATGGAGGAGTACAAGGATCTCGAGATGACCATGGCGGTCTTCACGCGCATCCTGGACGACCCCGAGTTCCTGAACCTCGAGGCCGGCATCGTGCTGCAGGCCTACCTCCCAGACGCGCTCGGGGCGATGATCCGACTGCAGGAGTGGTCAGCGGAGCGCGTCGCGCGTGGCGGTGCACCGATCAAGGTGCGGCTCGTGAAGGGCGCGAACCTCCCCATGGAGCGCGTCGAGGCGTCGCTGCACGGCTGGCCGCTCGCGACGTGGGGCACGAAGCAGGATTCGGACACGAGCTACAAGCGGGTCATCGACTACGCGCTCACGCCTGAGCGCGTCAAGAACGTTCGCGTGGGTGTCGCTGGCCACAACCTCTTCGACGTCGCGTTCTCCTGGCTGCTCGCCCAGCGCCGGGGCGCAACCGACGGCATCGAGTACGAGATGCTGCTCGGCATGGCGCAGAGCCAGGCCGAGGTCGTGAAGCGCGAAGTCGGCGGGCTGCTGCTGTACGTGCCGGTCGTGCACCCGCAGGAGTTCGACGTGGCGATCGCCTACCTCATCCGCCGCCTCGAGGAGGGGGCGAGCCAGGACAACTTCATGTCGGCGGTGTTCGAGCTGGCTGACAACGAGGAGCTCTTCGAGCGCGAATCGCAGCGATTCATCGCGTCGCTCGACGTGCTCGACCGTGAGGTGCCAGCGAGCAACCGAGTGCAGGACCGCACGGCGCAGCCAGCCCCGCTGCCCGCTGATCGCTTCGAGGAGACTCCGGACACGGACCCGTCGCTGCCCGCCAACCAGGCGTGGGCGCGTGGAATCCGCGAACGCGCAGAGGCGTCCACGCTCGGCGCAGAGACCATCGAGGCGAACACGATCGGCACTGCCGGCGAACTGGATGCGCGCGTCACGCGTGCCGTCACGGGCAGCCAGTCGTGGGGTGCCCTGTCCGGCGCAGCGCGTGCCGAGATCCTGCACCGGGCGGGGGATGCGCTCGAGCGGCGCCGGGCTGATCTCATGGAGGTCGCCGCGTCCGAGGCGGGTAAGACCCTTGACCAGTCAGACCCCGAGATCTCTGAGGCCATCGACTTCGCGCACTACTACGCGGAGCTCGCCCGTGGGCTGGACAACGTCGACGGCGCATCCTTCGTGCCGTCGAAGGTCATCGTCGTGACGCCGCCCTGGAACTTCCCCGTCGCCATCCCGGCTGGATCGACCCTGGCCGCGCTCGCGGCGGGCGCCTCCGTCATCATCAAGCCGGCGCGGCCAGCGGCTCGCTGCAGTGCCGTCATGGTCGAGGCGCTCTGGGAGGCTGGCGTGCCGCGGGAGGTGCTGCAGTACGTGCAGTTCTCCGACCGCGAGCTGGGCAGCGAGCTCATCAAGAACCCGTCGGTCGACCGGGTCATCCTCACTGGTGGTATCGAGACGGCCGAACTGTTCCGGTCGTTCCGCCCCGAGCTGCCGCTGCTCGCTGAGACGAGCGGCAAGAACGCCATCATCGTGACGCCGAGCGCGGACTACGACCTCGCGGCGAAGGACGTCGTGGCGTCGGCGTTCGGCCACGCAGGGCAGAAGTGCTCCGCCGCCTCCCTCGTGGTGCTGGTCGGTCAGGCGCAGCGCTCACGCCGCTTCCGCGAGCAGCTGCTCGACGCGGTGCGCTCGCTCACGGTCGGCTACCCGTGGGACGCGCCGTCGCAGATGGGGCCGATCATCACGCCGGCCTCTGGCAAGCTGCTCGACGGGCTCACGACGCTCGGCGCGGGGGAGCGCTGGGTGGTCGAGCCTCGCCAGCTCGACGACAGCGGGAAGCTCTGGAGTCCTGGCGTGCGTGCGGGCGTGCAGCGCGGCTCCGAGTTCCACCTCGTCGAGTACTTCGGCCCGATCCTCGGCATCATGACGGCGGACACGCTCGAGGAGGCAATCGAGATCGTCAACGAGGTCGACTACGGGCTGACGTCCGGCATCCACTCGCTCGACCGCGGTGAGGTGGCGCAGTGGCTCGACACGATCCAGGCGGGAAACCTCTACGTGAACCGGGGCATCACGGGCGCGATCGTGCAGCGCCAGCCGTTCGGCGGGTGGAAGAAGTCGGTCGTCGGATGCACGACCAAGGCGGGCGGGCCGAACTACCTCGTCGGCCTCGGGACGTGGGAGCGGGCCCGCGCCGTCGACATCGCACCGGTCTCGAACGCCAGCGCGCAGACGCTCCTGGATGCGGCGGTGGCGATCGCGAAGGCGCAGCCGGCGGTGCTGACGAGTGGTGACACCGCGATGCTCGAACGCGCGCTCGGCAGCGACGCGCAGGCCTGGGCGGAGGAGTTCGGGCGCGACCGCGACGTGCAGGGGCTGTACGCCGAGCGCAACGTCTTCCGGTACCTGACGTTCCCGGGTGAGATCACGGTGCGGCTCTCCGAGGATGCACGCGTCGCGGATCTCCTGCGGGTCGTCGCGGCCGGACTCGTCGCCGGAGCGCAGCTGCGGGTCTCGACGGGGGTCGAGCTGCCCTCGGCGGCCAAGGCAGCGCTCGCGGGGGCCGGCGTGCGCATGCGGGCTGAGTCCGACGCGGAGTTCCTCTCGGTCGCAGGTTCGCTTCGAGGTGGGCGGATGCGTCTCATCGGCGGCGATGCGGTCGCGTTGGCGCGTGCCGTGGACGGCCGGGTGGACCTGGCGATCTACTCGGGAGCAGTGACCGAATCCGGTCGGGTGGAGACGCTGCCATTCCTTCGGGAGCAGGCGGTGTCCATAACGGCGCACCGTTTCGGCACGCCGAACGCGCTCACCGAGGGTCTTCTCTCTCGGTGATGTTCGATCGCATTCGAGGTCGCTGAATACCCCGCGATTCTCCAGCCCGTCTTCTCTCGGTATTCTGATCCGAAGGTTGGGCAGGCTGGTGTCGGGGGTATTCAGTGCCGGGGAATGCACGTCAGGATCTCAGTGAGTGGCTCGGTAGGATCGCGCACTCGGGGGAGTCGTCAGGCTTCTTCTCCGCCGATGACGTAGATCCCGGCGCATTCGAGGAATTCCGCGGAGAGTCGGGCTTGGCCCAATTCACGGGCACATCGACGACGATGAATGCCGCGGCGGGCGCGGATTTCCACGCGTACCTCCTGAATACGCACGTCGGAACCGTGCAGCTCTTCGGCAGCCTTCGCCGGAGTTCCGGCTCGGAACGCGAGGGCGTGGATATCTCTCGCATCGAGAGCGAGAAGCTCGTCGTCATCGGAATGATCCGCGGGTCGCTCAAGTTCCGAACCGGCAGCCTCTCTGGTGTGCTCAACCCCGGCGACGTCCTCGTCGTGAACTCGAAGCATCCACTTGTCACGGCGAGTCTCGGCCCCATCGAGACGCTCGGCTTGGCCGTGCCCCTCGACGATGTCGCGAACGATGCGAGAATCACCGTCAGCGACCGCGCCGTCCGCCTGCCCGAGACGGCTCTGACCGCTGCCTTCCTGGCGTTCATCGGCCGCTACCTGGTGGAGGCGACGTCGGGCACCGGGGGCGGTCGCCGGTCGCCGGCCAGCACGGAACCCGTGCTCCACGACCTGCTGCGGGCTGTCCTCGCGCAGGTGACGCTTCCGGCATTGACACCCGCCCAGCATTCGCTGCGGATGAAGGAGGCGGTGCGCGAACTCATCGAGAAGTACCACGTCATCCAGGGCTTCGACGCGGACAGCATCGCGCGCGCCCTGCACATCAGCAGGCGGAAGCTGTACCGCGATCTCGCCGATGAGGCCGACGGCATCGCGGGGCTCATCGCGGCACGCCGGGTCCAGTCGGCGGCGGCGCTCCTGGTCGAGCAGCCGCAGCTCTCGCTCAGCGACGTGTCGGCTGCGGCGGGTTTCGGGGATGCGACCACGATGCGGCGACATTTCCTCACGCGACTCGGCATGACACCCGCCGACTACCGCAAGGAACGCGCCTGACCGCGTAGCCTCATGTCTGCGGCTCCGGGCTCCCGCGGCGGGCTCGCCGAGGCGCCAGGCGCAGCGTAGCTCCCCGTTCCCTCATCGCCGACAGAAGGATGACCGTGGCCTCGTCCATTCACCGCCCAGCGCTCGTGACCGCGAAGATCGGGTTCGGTCTGCTCGCCTTCTCCTCGATCGTGTCGGAGATCGCGACGATCGTGGAGCGCGGCACCTGGGTGCCGGAGAACTTCTTCGCCTACTTCACGATCGAGACCAACATGCTCGTCGTGCTCTCGCTGCTGCTCAGCGCCGTCGCGACGGCGGCCAACGCGCAGGGGGCCCGGATCAACGCGTTCCGCGCCGCCGTCACGGTCTACATCCTCATCGTGGGCATCGGCTTCGCGCTGCTGCTCTCCGGCCTGACCGATGTCGACTTCACCGCCGTCCCGTGGAACAACACCGTGCTCCACTACGTCATGCCGGTCGTGATGCTGATCGATCTCCTCATCGACCGGCCGGCGAAGCGCATCCGGTTCGGCACGGCGCTCATCTGGCTCATCTTCCCCGCTGGCTACGCGGCCTTCTCGCTCGTGCGCGGCAACCTCATCGGCTGGTACCCCTACCCCTTCCTGAACCCAACGGAGCAGGGCTACGCGCCGGTTGTGCTCACGATCATCGGCCTCGTCGTGCTCGGGGTCGCGCTCACCTGGCTCGTCACGCTGCTCTCGCGGCGACCAGGCAAGTCGCGCTAGACTTCTGACGGCCGCGACTGGCGTTCAGGTGGGTCACCACCGGGGAGCGGCTCTTCGGGTTTCGAGCCGTTCGCCTGGGCTCGCCGGTTCACGACCACATGTTCGCCGTGCCATCCGGTTTTCTGAAGGAGCCTTCGTGACCGATACGTTCAATTCCCCACTGAGTGAAGTCGACCCCGAGATCGCAGCGGTCCTCGAGCAGGAGCTCGACCGCCAGCGCTCGACACTCGAGATGATCGCCAGCGAGAACTTCGTTCCGCGCGCGGTCCTCGAGGCCACCGGCAGCGTCCTCACCAACAAGTACGCCGAGGGCTACCCCGGTCGCCGCTACTACGGCGGCTGCGAAGTCGTCGACATCGCCGAGAACCTCGCCATCGAGCGCGCCAAGTCGCTGTTCGGCGCCGAGTTCGCGAACGTCCAGCCGCACTCCGGCGCAACCGCCAACGCCGCCGTCATGCACGCCCTCGCGCGCCCGGGCGACACCCTGCTCGGCCTCTCGCTCGACCACGGCGGACACCTCACGCACGGCATGAAGATCAACTTCTCCGGCCGCCTCTACAACATCGTCGCCTACGGCGTCGACGCCGAGACCTCGCAGATCGACATGGAGCAGGTGCGCGAGCTCGCGCTCGAGCACAAGCCGAAGGTCATCGTCGCCGGCTGGTCCGCATACCCGCGTCAGCTCGACTTCGCGAAGTTCCGCGAGATCGCGGACGAGGTCGGCGCCTACCTGTGGGTCGACATGGCGCACTTCGCCGGACTCGTCGCCGCTGGCCTGCACCCCAACCCGGTGCCGCACGCGCACGTCACGTCCAGCACTGTCCACAAGACCATCGGCGGACCCCGCTCCGGCTTCATCCTGACCAACGACGCCGACCTGGCGAAGAAGATCAACACGGCTGTCTTCCCCGGCCAGCAGGGTGGCCCCCTCATGCACGTCATCGCCGGCAAGGCGACGGCGTTCAAGCTCGCGGCGACGGACGACTTCAAGGACCGCCAGGAGCGCACGCTGCGCGGCGCGAAGATCGTCGCCGACCGCCTCCAGCAGGCCGACGTCGCCGGCGCCGGCATCTCGGTCCGCTCCGGCGGAACCGACGTGCACCTCATCCTCGTCGACCTCCGCAACGCGGAGATCGACGGCAGGCAGGCCGAAGACCTCCTCCACGAGGTCGGCGTCACCGTCAACCGCAACGCGGTCCCCAACGACCCGCGCCCGCCGCTCATCACGTCGGGCCTGCGCATCGGCACGCCCGCGCTCGCGACCCGTGGCTTCGGCGACGTCGAGTTCACCGAGGTGGCCGACGTCATCGCGCTGGCACTGCTTCCTGACGCGGATGTGCCCGCCCTGCGTGCTCGCACGAAGGCGCTCGCCGACGCGTTCCCGCTCTACCCGGGCCTCGGCGAAGCATGACCGCTGCCGCACTCGACGGCAAGAAGGCCGCGGCCGACATCAAGGCCGAGCTTCGTGAGCGCGTAGCCGCGCTCGCGGAGCGGGGCGTCGTGCCCGGACTCGGGACGATCCTCGTCGGCGACGACCCGGGGTCGAAGTGGTACGTCGCGGGCAAGCACCGCGACTGCGCCGAGGTGGGCATCGAGTCGATCCGCGTCGACCTCCCCACGGAGACGACGCAGGAGGAGCTCGAGGCGGAGATCGATCGCCTCAACGCG
This sequence comes from Pseudoclavibacter sp. Marseille-Q434, assembly GCF_050315415.1. Taxonomy (NCBI): domain Bacteria; kingdom Bacillati; phylum Actinomycetota; class Actinomycetes; order Micrococcales; family Microbacteriaceae; genus Pseudoclavibacter; species Pseudoclavibacter sp. Marseille-Q434. Next base: position 108,415 of record NZ_JBNPQH010000001.1, read on the forward strand.
GATCCGGCCTGCACGGGGTACATCGTGCAGTTGCCGCTGCCGAAGCACATCGATCAGGACCGCGTGATCGAGCGCATCGACCCGTCGAAGGACGCGGACGGCCTGCATCCCACCAACCTGGGTCGCCTCGTGCTCAACGCCAACGACCCGATCGTGACGCCGCTGCCGTGCACGCCTCGCGGCGTGATCGAGCTGCTGCGCCGCAACGACATCTCGCTGAACGGCAAGCACGTGCTCGTCATCGGGCGCGGTGTCACTGTCGGCCGCTCCATCGGTCCGCTGCTCACGCGCCGCGAGAACAACGCGACGGTCACCCTCACGCACACGGGAACGCCCGACATCGGCGTGCTCGCGCGCGAGGCCGACGTCATCGTGTCCGCGGCGGGTGTCGCCGGCATCGTGCGCCCCGAGTGGGTCAAGCCTGGCGCTGCGGTGCTCGATGTCGGCGTGAGCCGTGTCGACGACCCTGAGACGGGCAAGTCGAAGGTCGCGGGCGACGTCGACCCCGGTGTCTGGGATGTGGCGGCCTGGGTGTCGCCGAACCCGGGCGGAGTCGGGCCGATGACTCGCGCGCTGCTGCTCGAGAACGTCGTCGAGCAGGCCGAGCGCCTCAACCCGGCGGTTTAGCCCCACACAGCGAAGGGCCCGAGCAGTTCATCGAACTGCTCGGGCCCTCTGCCGTCGCTCCCGGATCCCGCGCCGCGGCCGCCGCGCGTTATGCCTGGGGCCGTCGCTTGCGCACCGCAGTGATGCCGAGCACTCCAGCACCGCCGGCCACGAGGGCGACGGCGAGCGTCACGAGCCACGACGCGTCAGTCGCGCCAGTCTGGGCGAGGGTGGGGCTGCCGCCGGCCTCAGCCGTCGACGTCGGTGCCGTCACGGGCGGGGCCGCGGATGCGGTCGGCGCGACGGTCGTGCCGGGCGTGGGGACAGCGGTGGGCTCCGCCGTGGGTCCTGCCGTCGGTGGGGCGACCGTCTCGACTGGGCCTGCGGTTGTTGTCGGTGTCGGTGTCGGCGTGGGCGTCGGCACTTCGATTGCCAGCTCCGGGGTCGTCGAGGGGGCGACCCGGTGCAGGGTTGCCTGCTCGTAGTCGTAGGACATCGCGAGGAGTGCGGCGTCCTGGCTGCGCGGTGCGGCGAGCTCGAGGCCGACCGCGGCGCCCGTCGACGTGAAGCCGGCGGGCAGCGAGACGGTCGGGATGCCGGTGTTCGCGCCGAGGTCGCAGAACGTGGTGCCGGCCCAATCTGGCGTCGCGGAGGTGGCGCTCGTCGGCATCGCGAGGGCGTCGAGGTTGTTGTCGATGAAGAACTGGTCCATCGCGGCCTTGCCGGCATCCTGCTCCGCCACTGCGGCGTCGTAGGCCGCGTTCGGGATGTCCTCGTTGCTGAGGAAGTAGTCGATGTCGTCCTGCGTCATCGACGACTTCCCGTCGGCGATGACGTCGGCGAAGGTCAGCTCCTCCGGGTCGCCCGTGAGCTCCGCCAGCCCTTCCGGCCAGGACGCGGCCGTGCTGGTGAAGAACGAGTCGATGCTCGGGCGCATGTCGATCCAGCCACCGCTCTTGAGCGTGCCGGTGAGGAACTCGCTCGTGAAGGCCGGCACCTCGACGACCTCGGCGCCCTGGGCGCGGAGATCTTCGATCGCCTGGTCGATGAGGGCGGTCGTCTCCTCGAGGCCGGGGCGGTCCGGGTTCTCCTCGTAGTCCCAACGGATGTAGCCGATGCGCTGCCCTTCGAGGGCGGAGTCGCTGAGGCCCTCGACGTAGGAAGTGGTGTCCTGCTCGTTGGCGATGACGGTCTGCGGGTCGGTCGGGTCGTACCCGGCGAGCACCTCCATGAGGAGTGCGGCGTCGGTGACCGTGGTGGTCATGGGGCCGGAGACGTCCTGCCGCAGCGAGAGCGGCACGATGCCGGTGACGCTGGTCAGGCCCATCGTCGGGCGGTACCCGACGAGGCTCTGGTGGGCGCTGGGGCCGACGATCGAGCCGCAGGAATCGGTGCCGAGTCCGGCCGGTGCGAAGGCAGCGGCGACGGCCGCTCCGGTTCCGCCGCTCGAGCCGCTGGCGCTGTTCGCCTGGTTGTACGGGTTGTTGGTGCGCCCGCGTTCGGAGCTCAGCGTGTAGGTTCCGTGCCATGCGAACTCGGAGAGGTTCGTCTTGGCGATGATGATCGCGCCGGCGTCGCGGAGGCGCTGCACCGCTGTCGAGTCGAGCTCGGTCTGGTAGGTGTGCAGGGATGCGCTGCCGGCGGTCGTGGGCATGTCGAACGTCGCGTAGTTGTCCTTCACGAGGATCGGGACGCCGTGCAGCGGCCCGCGCAGGGTGCCGGCGGCGCGCTCGGCGTCGAGTTCGGCGGCCGTGCTGAGCGCCTCCGGGTTGGCGAGGATCACGGCTGCCAGGCCGGGCTGGTCGCCGTACGGGTTGTCGTAGGCGGCGATGCGGTCGAGGTACCGCTGTGTGAGGTCGACGGAGGTGGTCCGTCCCGCTTCGAGGAGCACGAGCGCATCCGTGATGCTGAGGTTCACGACCTCTGGTGCTGCGGGGAGCGTGACCTCGGTGCTTGGGGCACCGAATGCTGACGGTGCGGTGAGGGCGGCGCTCAGGGCCAGGCCGGAGCAGAGGGCGGTGGCGGCGGTGATCTGGGTGACTCGGCGGAATGCGGGCTTGTGTGGCAACGGAGACCTTTGCGAGGAGGGGACGACGGGGATGTCGTCAGTCTCGGCTGGTCTGGTTTCGCTGCTGTTTCGAGCGTGTTTTGTTTTTCGCACGGGTGCGCCCGGCAGATGCATCTGATCGATGCGCCCACCGGGCCGCGCGCCCAGGCGGTCAGTCGCGCGTCGCGACGACCCTTGTGAGCGTGATGCGGGTCTGCTTCTTGGGCAGGGCTTTGCCTTCGCGGCGATCCACGTACTCGGTCTCGCTGACGCGGAACGTGCGGCCGGGGCGGTGGGGCGTGTGCAGGTCGGGGAAGACCCCGCGGGCGACCTGCTCGAGCAGCTCGAGCCCTTCGGCCTCTGTGCCGACTGGCTCGGAGTGCCCGAGCTTGGTGCCGACTGCGCTGATGCTCACGGTCTCGGTGATGACAACATACTGCTCGCTCATGCTGATCCTCCAGTGCTCGGCCGGGGTGCATCCCGACACCTTCACGCTACGAGGAGGAAGGTGGCGGGCGCTTCGGCCGTGCGGCGGAGTTGCAGCGGGATCTGGCCGAGCGGTTCAGCCCTGAGGCTGAGCCTGGCGCTGCGCGTCGAACGAGGCGAGCAGCTGCTCGACGCGCTCCGTGATGACCTCGCTGCCGTATTCGGGGACGGATGCGATGGTGCCGTCGGCGGCCAGGAGGAGTGCTGCGGGGGTGGCTTCGGCTTCGAAGTACTCGGTGACCGCCTTCGCCCCGAAGTAGGTGGAGGGGAGGGCGCTCGGGTAGCTCTTCTTGATGGAGGCGCGGCTGGAGGAGGTGGCGACGATGATCTGCGCGTCGTCGCCCATGCGCCGCGACCAGTCGCCGATCTGGCTGAGCACGGGGCCGCAGGAGCCGCATCCGACTCTCGCGAAGATGAGGATGGTCGTCTTGCGAGGGATGACGACGAGGTTGTAGAGCAGCTCGGGGGAGCCGTCGCCCGACACGAGCTCGAGGTTGTGGGGAATCATGTCGCGCGCGCTCGGGTCCGAGATGAGGTCGGGGCCCTGCTCGACGAGTTCGAAGTCCTGCCCGGAGCTGGCCGCTCCGGCCGTCGACGTCACGGTGGGAGCCGGTGTCTTCACGAGGCTCGCGACGATGCCGAGCAGGGCGGCGATCGCGATCGCGACGAGCCACATCCAGTCGGCCAGCGAGAAGAGGGCCAGCTGGGTCGGCACGCCGAGGGCCATGCCAGGGATGACCGTCGCGAGCAGGGCGGCCACGGTGAGGCCGGCGTTGCGCCAGATCGTGATCTGGCTGACCGGTTCGGTGCTGAGGGCGCCGAAGCAGTTGCAGTCGACGGCCTGGCGCTTGGCGACGCTTCGGGCGACGACGGCGAGGTAGGCGGCCATGAGGAGGGTGCTGAGGCCGGCGGCGACGAGGTACGCGGGGCCGCTCAGGAGGAGGAGTGCTGCCCCCAGGATGATCTCGCCGATGGGCAGGGCGACGGCGGTCCAGGGTTTCCGGAGCGCGGCGGGTACGCCGAAGGCGGCGAACGACTGCAGTGTGCGGGAGCGTTGGGGGAGCTTCAGGGCTCCGCTCGCGATGAGCACGCAGGCGACGAGAACAGGGAAGATCACGAAGGTGGGAAGCACTCGTTCATTATCGCTGGTGTGCGGCGCGTCGCCTCGTCGAGCTTGACCGTCGGCTCGGCGGCGTCGAAGATCGACGCATGCGCCTGAATTCCCTCGATGTGGTGCGCGGCTTCGCGATCTTCGCCATGATCATCGCTCACACGGTCGTGTTCTTGGACGACCGCGAGCCGCGGGCGCTGGAGGTGCTGTTCCACTTCCTCAACGATGCGGCGTCGCCGCTGTTCGCGCTGGTGATCGGTGTGACTGCGGGCTACCAGCTGCGGGAGGCTTCGCGGTGGGATGCGCGCCGGAAGAGCTTCTTCGCGATCTCGTGGGTCATCAAGTCGATCGTGCTCATCCTCGTTGGCCTGCTGTTGAGCATCAATTTCTCTGGCGTGCTCATCGTGTTGGACTTCCTGGGCATCATGATGCTCGCGGCGACCCCGTTCCTCTTCCTTCCTGCGGCGTGGTCTGCGGGTGCTGCCCTGGTGTTCCTGGCGGCGGCGCCGCTCGTGAACGAGGCTGCCCGCAACTGGGCGCTCACGTCGGCGTTCTCGCCGACGTCGATGTACGACCCGACGGCGCTGCTGCTGGATTGGACGGTGCTGGGTTCGGCGTACCGCCTCACGAACTTGCTGCCGATGCTGCTGATCGGCTTCCTGCTGGCGCGGTGGCAGCTCGGCGATCTGCGCCGTACGGCGTGGGTGTTCGGCGGGGGAGCGGTGCTGCTCGGTGCATCATTGCTCATGCGCCGTTGGGAGGAGGCGACGACGGGGGTCGCCCAGTCCGGTTCGTATGGTGATGAGGCTCGTGATCTCGGGCTCGCGCTGCTCGCGTACGCGGGCATCCAGCTGCTCGGTGACTTCTCGGGTGAGCGGATGCGCACGTGGTTCGCTCGGCTGACGAGGCCGCTTGCCGATATGGGCACGATGGCGTTCACGATCTACTGCCTGCACGTGCTGATCCTGACGGCGATCTGGTCGCAGCTGCTGCTCGGCGAGGAGAACTGGCTGGCTGGGCCGGGGCTGATCTACCGGCAGCCGGAGGGTGTGCTGACGATGGTGGCCATCATGGTGGTGTGCATGCTGTTCGCCACGCTGTGGCGCCGGTATCTCGGGGTGGGGCCGCTGGAGCGGGTCATCGGCGTGCTGTCGCTCAGGCATCCGCCGGAAACATTGCTTGCAGTTCCTTCCGCTTCGACCAGGCGATCCGAACCAGCTCTTCAAGCACCTCGAGGTTGAGGGAGGAGAAGCGGCCGGCCCAGATGCAGTCCTTGCCGAGCTTCACCTTGCCGAGCTGCTCGATGAGGCCCTCCGGGGCCCACATCTGCAGACCGTAGATGGACATCGACGCTTTGCGCGGTGAGAACCCGAGGATCATCGCGTCGCCCGAATGGCCGCTCTCGTATGTGTAGTGGTAGCTGCCGTAGCCGATCATCGTCGGCCCCCACACGACGGCTTCCTCGCCCGTGGCCCGATCCATGATCTCCTTCAGGATGCGCGCATCTTCGCGCCGCCCCGCGGGCTCCGCCTGGTCGATGATGAGATCGGGTGAGACATCTGACGGCTTCGTCTTCGTTTCTGCCATGACGAGAGTATGGACCCAGCCGCCGACAAAACGTGTCCCAGCGGCGCTGAACCCTGGTCACGATTCGCGATAGGATTCCCCACGGTCGCCGCACTCCAGGCGACTGTGGGGCCTGTAGCTCAGTTGGCAGAGCATCGGACTTTTAATCCGCGGGTCGTGGGTTCGAGCCCCACCGGGCCCACTTATTCCACTCGCCTTCTCCTTCTGGCCTCAAAGGCTTATCGTCATCCGTCTCTCCGATCAGGTAGGCGACGGACGTGCCCAGAGCCTCGGCGATCCCTACAATTTCGAACAGATACCAGCGGCGGTTTCCGCGAAGCTTCGAACTGATGTTGGGGCGCGCGACGCCGATCGCATCGGAGAGGTCTGACTGGCGCATCTTGCGACGCCATAGAAGCGCAACGATGCGTTCCGATGTCAGATCTCGATCTTCGCCTTGGCTTGGCGTCTGTTCTTCCTCGATACGATTCGCGCTGCTCATGCGTCGATAGTACCTCAGTGGGACTTCCGTGCGCATGTGGATCCTATGGGTCAGTGGTTGACGCAGTGTACCAATGTGATCATCCGTGCTACTTTTCGTACATGCCACAGAACCTAACCGTCGCTCAGGTGGCGGCGCTGCTCGAAGTCACACCCATCACGGTGCGCCGCTGGATCAAGCGCAAGAAGCTCCCTGCCAAGCAGCTGTTTGGCGGCAACTGGCGTATCTCGCGTCAGGAGCTTGAGGGCGCTCTTGATATCGCGTTCACGGATGAGCAGATCGAAGCGGTGAAGCAGGCATGAGCGCGCGCACCTTCCACGTGCTGAACGAGGTCACTCTGGCCGCGACCGTCCTCGCGATCCTCGCCGCGGTCGTGTGCGCGTTCATGGGGCAGACAAATGGTGCCCTGATCGTCGCAGCGGGTGTCTCGCTCCTGGTTGGGGCCGGTGCCGTGGCTGCGAACGGGAGCCTCGAGAAGTACCGCCCCGCTTGCGAGTCGGCGGTGACGCGATGAGCGCGCACCTGGTGGCGATCGATGGGCTCGCTGCGGATCCCGAGTTCGTCGCGCTGTGCGATCACCTCTTCGATGGTGAGCCGCTGATACTTCCGCACGCGTACCTCGGGCACGAGCAGGCAACGTCGCCCGCGGCACACGCGCATGTCTCGCTCTCTGTCGTCAACGGCCAGGGCGTCGGCCTGACCCGCCACCCCTACAACGGTCGATACGCGGTGAGCGTGGAGGACCAGGGCCACCAGTTCTGGGCGTCGGTCGATCGCCTCGCGCACGACATGGCATGCGAGGAGTGCTGGACCCGTCTATGGGTTCCGATGAGTGAGCGCGCAGCGCAAGCGGGTCCCGGTGAAGGCATCTACGGTCTCGCGGATCTCGGCAGTGCTGTTTTCTCCGTGGACGCGGAGGACCTCCGATGAACGAGGGGCGCGAGCTGAGCGACGACTTCGTTGACGGCCTGGAAGCGATGCTGAAGTTCTTCCTGATCTCCCTTGCGGTCGGTTCCATTCTGGCCGCGGTCGTCTTGGGCGTCATTCTGGGCAGCGCTGCAGGCGACGCTCTGGTCACGTACCTTCCGGTGCTCTCGTGAGCGGCGTCAGCGTTCGCGCTTCGTCGCCGGTGCTCGCGTGGACGGTCGCTGCGGGTGTCGTGGTGCTGGCCGGGTCGAGCTTCGCGCTCTCGTTTAGTGCCCTTGCGGAGCTGGCTGTTGCGTCGGGCGTTCCCGAGCACCTCGCGTTCCTGTGGCCGGTCATCGTAGACGGCTTCATCGTCGTCGCGACGCTGGCTGCGTTCTCGTTCAGCGCTCGCCCGGGACGGGTGCAGTTGTACCCGTGGATGGCGCTGGGCGTGTTCGCGATCGTCTCGGTCGCCGGGAACGCGCTGCACGTGCAGACCCTCGCGCCCGGAGTTGTCGTGGTTGCGGACTGGATCGCGGTCACCGTGGCCTCGGTGCCGCCCGTGGCGCTGCTCATCGCCTCGCACCTGCTCGTGGTCATGATCTCCGGACGCCCAGACGCTGCCGAGCTCGCGTCGACCGATCCTGCGCCTTCGCGCGCGTCTGAGGACGTTGACTCAGAGCAGCTTCCGGATCGGCTCACGCGCGACATGGAGCCCGAATGGACTTCCGGCGAGTGGACCCGCGAGGCACCGACTGCTGGGTTCCCGGAGGGGCACCCCGTTCTCACGCTGCACTCGGACTGGGTCCCGGACGCCGAAACGCCGACCGCGGCGGATGCGCCGGCACAGGGCGAGGCCGACGTGGAGACGCCAGACGCGGACATGGCTGACTTTCTGCAGGTGCCCGAGCGGTTCTCCGCGCAGGGGGTGCGCCAGCCGGGGCCCGTCGCCCCGGCAATGACGGACGATGACCGCGCACCGATCTTGGCGCAGTCCGCGAGCCAGCCCGCCGTCACCCGTGCCGAGGCAGCGCCGTCCGCGGATCTCGAATTGATCCGCGATCACGAACAGCAGGGCGGGGAGCTGACGGCGAAGGCCGTTGCAGTGCTGCTGAACGTTTCCGAGCGCACCGGGCGGCGAAAGCTCGCCCAGTACCGCGAACTCTCTGCCTCCTAGGGCAGGGCCCAAAACAGCCGCACGCGTCGCGTCCGGCATGCCAATGAGGGGGCGTCATGACCATCACACCATCCACCACGACCGCACCAATCGAACTCCCAGAACTCGCCGCGCTCCGCTCGCGCACCTTGCCGATCGTGCTCGGCGTGCACGTCGACCGCCGCTTCGAGCAGCTCGGCTTGAACGCGCAGGCCCGGTTGCAGCGCGGCGAGCTTCGTGCGCGGTCCTACGACCACGAGCTCCCCGCCGCCCAGGCGCAGGAACTCGCGTGGCTCGAGGCGGACATCCTGCGCCGCCACGTTGAGGATCAGCGCGAATACCTCGAGCTGTATCGGCTGGCCGCGCAGGACGTGTTTCGGGAGCACGGCATCACTGCCCCAATCGAGGCGCTGAACATCAGCGGACTCCCGGGCGGGGCCTGGCAGTTCGAGAACACCCTGATCCGCTCGCTCGCTGAGCAGGCCCACGAGCGGACGCGCCTCCCGATGACCTGGGAGCCCGCCGACTACAGCGAAGGCTCTCCTGCAGACGCGCTCGCGCTCGACGGCTTCGACTACCTCTCCCGCGCCACCCGAACCCTCGCCACGAGCAGCGGCACTCCGGCTCTCGAAGCCGCACCCGCTGCGACTTCCGCGACGTACGCGTTCGAGCTCAGCGAGGGGGAGCTGATGCAGCTCGCCATGCTCCTCGGGCTCGTGAGCACTCGTGAGCGCGCCATCGCCGCAGATGGCGACGCGATCGCGCGCCGCATCGAAGCCGCCGCCGACTCCGTGCTCCACGCGGAACGGGCGGATCCTCGCTCGTCCCGGCACTAGCCATGCCCACGCACCTCATCACCGCCACCAAGACCTGGGAGCCCCCAATGATCCGATTCGCCCGCGCTGACAAGCCGGCCTTTCCCGCCTCGCGCGCCGAGGCAGACCGACGCGCGCTCGAACTGGCCGACGTGCACGAAGTCAGCAACGTCCTCGAGCACGTCGAGATCCGGCCCGCCACGCACGCCAGCGACCCGCGCCCGCAGCACGTCGACGTGCTCCGCTGCATTCCCACCGCGGGGACCGCGCACGCCGACGCGCTTTGGGTGCTGGAGCAAGAGCCCTACCAGCGCACCCGCGTGCAAACGGGCGTGCGGTTGCCGTGGGAAGCGCGACGCTTGGCGCAACTCGTTGCCCGCACCGTGGCTATCAGCGAGGCGCTCGACAAGCATGAGGTGGCAACGCTGGCCGTGCGCAGCGACCTTGACCTCATCTGGGCGCAGGGCACCTCTCACGACGTCGGCACTGAGGAGACCACCCGCCGGGCAGGACGTCCACTCCGAGCGTCCCACCACGACCTCGTCGCGACCGTGCGCCGCAACTTCTACGACGACGAGACCGCCGTGCGCCGCCTGATCGACGGCGTCCAGATCACCTTCGCCTGGTCGACGGGAGACGCCCTCACGGGGCGCATGTTCCTGCCCTCCCGCGCCTGGATGGGACTCACGAGCCCGCTCCGCGGCATGGACGTCATCGAGCACCCGATCCGGGTGCTGCCTGCGGCGCCCTACCGGCTCAGGAGCGACCGCGCCGACGCTCGACGGCTCCTTGCCTCAGTGCGCCGCACCGAGCCCGGAACGGTCGCCCTGCAGCGCCACAGCATGCGCCACCGAGCCTCAAACGCCAGCCGCTGACGACATCCGAACGCCCCCGCATTCATCGACTCATCAAGGGACAGACAGTGACCGAAGAACCCCTGCAGGGAGAGTTCCTGCGTGACGAGCTCGCGATCGACCGCGAGTTCTCCCAGGTGCGCAACTGGTGGGTGCGGTACCCGAAGATCGTCGGCAATCCGCTCTCGATCTACTTGTTCATCCGCTCTCACAGGGCCGGTTACCGGCTCACGCAAACGTCCGTGCGTGAGCAGCTCGGGCTCGGCAAGGACGCGTTCCTGAAAGCCCGTCGCTGCCTCGAGGAGCAGGGGTTCCTGGAAGTGCTGGACTACGTCTACCCGGCAGGGTCAAGGGACGGCCAGGGGCGATCCATCGGCGGTCATCGACTCAAACAGTTCCGACTCCTCGACCCGCCCAAACCAGTCGAGATGAGCGCCCAAACAACGTCCCGTGAGGCCACGGAGGAAAACCCGCCGAGGGTCCGAGCAGCCTGTGGACAAACCAAGGAGGATTTTCCGCCGAGGGTTGCCGCGACGTCCTCGCGTGGAGCCATGGAGGATTTCCCGCCAAGGCTCGTTCCGCACCAGGGCGCGGCAGAAGCCATGGAGGAAAACCCGCCGAGGGTTGCCGCGGCCTGTGGACAACCCAAGGAGGGAAACCCGACGTCGGGTTTCCCGCCTCTTAAAGAAGACCAAGATAAAGAAAACCAAGATCACTCATCATCAGTTGAGAACGTAACTCCGGAAGCCGTCGCGGCTTCGCCGGATGATGATGATTCGGATCTGAGCTCGTGGTTCGTGGATCTGGTTGCTGGCCGTGCGCAGCTCGTCGGGGTGCGCGTCGATGCCCGTGCTGTGCTCGAGCGCATCGCTCGCCAGCACCCCAGCATTCCGAGCTTCGACCTCGTCGCAGCAACCGTGGAGATCCTGAAGCGCGCACGTCTCTCAGGAACCCCGATCAAGCATCGAGACGGGTACGTTGCCTCGGCGCTGTCCGCTGACCTCGCCACGTTCGTCCGCAACTTCCCGGTTACCGCAGCACCGGCCGCGGCCCTCGCGGCACGGCCAACGCAGTCGGGCTTCGGAACGACGGCGCACGCGGCAACACGAGCATGCGAGGAGCGCGGCCACCGGTTCGTGATCGGCCCCGCGCACGATCGCTCCTGCGACAGGTGCGGGGCTCGCGAGCTGGACCTGCAGGCGGAGCGCGACGCCGCCCACGCAGCGGCGCAGCAGCAGTGCGCAGCGTCCGGGCATGACTGGGCGCAGCCCACGCCGCACCGGGTCGGCACGATCGCCGCGGGCACGATCCTGTGCCGCCGCTGCGACGTCGCCGCGTCCTCGAACCGTCAGGCGGTGTCCAGATGACGCTCGCACCCGACCGGCCAACCGTGGCCGCGCCCAGCGTGGAAACCCTCCACCGCGCCGTCGAGGAATGCCGGGGACGGGTCGGCGCGCGCGTCCCGGACCATCTGGTCGATGACGTGCTCTCGCTGACGCTGATCGAGGCGTGGAAGAAGGTCGCCACGTTCGACTCGACCCGCGGTCAGGTCGAAGCGTGGGTGTGGGGTATCTGCCACAACATGATCCGCAAGGCCCTCAGGGATGCAGGGCGTGTGGGGAGGATCGCGGAGGCCGCCGAGACGAACCGCATGCACAGCCAGCGCTCGTCCTCGGACCCGCAGCACCTCCTGACCGAACGCTATGACCACGTTGACTGGATGCAGCGCGTGGCTGAGTTCGTCGGCGACGAGGACTGGGACGTCATGCTCGACCTGGCCTTGACTGACGAGCATCCGAAGGACGTCGCGGACCGTCACGGTCTCTCGCTGCGCAAGGTGCAGGTCGTGCGCCAGCGGTGCGAGGCCATTGGGCGCGTCGTGCGCGCCGCCCAGGAAGCACCGTTGCCGAACCTGCACGCCGAGTTCCGGGACGCCGCTGTGGCGTGCGTCCCGCTCGACGTGTTCGACGCGGACCGAGTGCTTCCGCTGCTCAATCGCCACGATCTGAAGGCCTCGTCCGCGGACGAGCTCGCCGCGGAGCTCGGCGTCTCGGTGTCCACTGCGCGCCGTCTCCTCAAGGGCGTGCGCGAGCTGATCGATATCGCCTTCACCGTCCTCGACCAACGCTCACTGACCCGGGAGTTCTCATGACCACGCCCACCACTCTCCGCGACCGCATGCGCGAGCTTCGACGCTCTCGCAACGCGCAGCTGCTGTTCGTCGCACTCGCTGCGTCGCTGATCATCGCGCTGGCGGCGCTGCTCATGAACTGGAACCGCACCAGCAACGAGACGGCCCCGGAAAGCACGGAGACCGCGGCTGCTGCCGCGTCACCAGCGCAGACGCCCATCGGTGTGCGGGCGACGCCCGATGCCCCATCCGCTGCGCCCTCGGGAGTGCTGCAGCGCACGGTCGACGGGCTCATCATGCCGCCTGTCACAGGGGACCCTGCCGAGTACGCGTCGGCGGCAGCGTTGGCGCTGACGAACTACAACACCGGCCAGGTGTCGCGTGATCGCGTGCTCGAGAACTTCGTCACGTTCACGCAGCCCACGGACTCGTACGTCGGTCCCACGGCCCCCAACGGTGCGCAGAGCTTTGTGGATGCGGCCTTCCGAGAGAAGTCGGCGCTCAACCGCGGGGGCAAGTTCTTGCCGGCCGAATCGGCGTTCGAGCAGATGTGGCAGAACGGCGGGTGGATGACCTCTGAGGTGCGGTCCGTGCGCGTCGACGGGCAGCACGTGTCCTGGCCGAGCTGGGAGCCGAGCTACAACGACGCCGACGAAGGCTACGCCCTCGTGACCGTTGAGCTGGCAACGCTCGTGGGGAACGCAAGTGGTCTCACCACGGAGGGCACCCAGTGGGTGAGCTTCGAGCTTGACTGCGACGAGGACGACGCGGGTCAGCGCACCCAGTGCGGCGTCGTGCTGCTGGCCAACGAGGTCGTGCAGTGAAGCTCATGGTCGCTGCGAAAGCGGCCCAAGCGCTGAACTCGCCCACCACGCGACGCGCGGTGCTCGGCGTCGGATTCATCGGCCTTGTCGGGCTCCTCGGCACCGGTTCGATGCTCGCGCAGGCAGTGTCGGCGGGGATCACGGTTCCCGCGCTGCCGGGAGCACCGACAGCCCCAGGTGGTGCCGCGTGCGCGCCCGGCGCATGTGTGGTCTCGGAGTCCGAGCAGGAAGCGGCGCAGCAGCTCGCCGCAGCGATGGCAGCGGGACGTCTCGTGTTCCTGAACGGTCCGGGCGACGCATACGGGCAGCAGATCCTCGGCATGGCCGACGGGTCCGGATCCTGCCTGATCCAGCTGCCTGCCCTGCAGCTCATTCAGATCGCGCTCAACATGTTCGACTCCGTAGGCATCAGCGACCTCAACCGCGCCTGCACCGGCGATCTCCCGGGCTCCTCCGGGTACTCGGCGCACTGGGTGGGTCGCGCGATCGACTTCTACTCCTTCAACGGGGTCGCCCTCACCGGAGCAGACACGTACAGCGTTCAGTACGTCAACGCGGTCGCCGGGATACTCCCCGCGGGCAGCCAGATCGGGCAGATCAACGCACGGATCGCAAACGGCACCTACTTCGACATCCCGGGCGTCTCGCAGATCGACGACGCCCACAACCACTTGCACGTCGACGTCGGACGCTCCGTCACCGACGGCCTGCGCCTCTAGCCAGCTTTCACCTCACCATCACCACCAACCGCCGAGAAAGGCACCAACCATGTTCGAACTCATCACCGGAATCTCTGACCTCGCCCTCACCGCCCCGACGACGGTCCCTGACTGGTCATCCGTGATGTCCATCCCGGAGGTCAAGCCAGACCTGAGCAGCTCGTTCGCGCAGGCCGCTCTGCGCCTCACCACGATTGTCGCGGGTGTGGCCGTGATCCTGTGCATCCTCGCGCTCGCCGTCTGCGGCGTTCTGATCGCCACGAAGGGGCTCGGCAACGCACGCGTGCAGGAGGGTGCTGCGACCGCCTCTCTGTGGGTGCTCGGCGGGCTCGTGATCCTCGGTTCGCTCACGGGCATCGCTGGCTTCGCCATCGGTTTCAAGATCTTCTAACCCACCCCCTCTTCAAGCCCGGAAGGGGCAACGCATGGACTGGCTTTGGAACTCCGACGGGGCGCTGACCTTCATCTGGGACTCCACTCGCGACATCATGGAATGGACCCTCGACTGGGGCAGCGTCAGCCCAGGGACCGCCGGGTGGGCGGCAGCCAGCCAGCTGGCCGGGTTCTGGATCGGGCTGACCGCGCTGTTCGTCACCACCGGAGTCGGCGCGTTCGGCATCGCTCGAGGCGTGATTACGAACAAGCACGACGAGGCATGGCGAGCCGCCCTCGGGATGGCGTTCGCCGTGCCCGCCGCTCTCGTCACGATCTGGTTCATCGCGGAAGTCCTGAAGCTGCTCGAGTTCATCCCGGGCATGCTCACCGACCTCAACGACGACGTGCCCGCCGTGGAAGGCATCATCCAGTACTACGGACTGAACGAGGACTCCGATCTGCTGCTGGACATGACCGCGGGCAACGTCTTCGCGGCCATGACCAACGGAGTCCTCAGCTTCTTCGGGTTCTTCACCCTTGGAGCTGTACGCCTGGTGCGGGGGCTGGGGATCATGGCCCTGGTCGCGTTCGCCCCGTTCGTGTTCACGATGCTTCCCATACGTGAAGGGTCGGATGTCCACCGCAACTACACGATCTTGCTCACCGGCCTGCTCCTGACCGATCCGATCCTGCTCGGCATGATGCACATGCTCACGTTCATGGCCAAGGTGATCGAGGACCCGTGGAGCACCGACGGGCTGCTGCTCTCCTTCGGGCTCGCGATTCTCGGGATCGCGCCGATGGCCGTGCTCGGCATCTTCTCCTGGGCCGGAGCCGACCGCGACGCGGGTGGACACTCCACCTCGCGCGGACTCGAGCGCGGTGGACGTGCGGTCGGACGCGGCATCCGAACAGCGGCCCCCGTCGTGGGACGCGGTGCGACCGCCGCCGCTGGTGCCGCCGGACGCGGCGTGCAGACCCTGGCGACGAAGACGAAGTCCGGCATCGGACGGCTTCGTTCCGGAGGGCCTGGTAGCCGTGGCCGCTCGGGTGGGGGAACACCCGGCACGCCGGGAGCCGGCGGCAAGCCTGGCGGGGCGGGCACTGGCAAGCGACCCTCGCCCGGTCACTCAAAGCCCGCACCGTCGCCGGGTGGCGGGAGTCCCAACAATCCCGGACCCCGAGGCGGATCCCCGGGTGGCGGGTCGGGTTCGCCAGGCGGAGGCAGGCGCGGACCAGGTGGCGGCGGGCCCCGGACGCCGCCGTCATCGCCGCAACCACCTCCGTCTCGTCCAAAGCCCTAACCGGGCACACCACCAGTAGCTCGAGGGGGCATCACGATGTACGACGACTACGAGGAGCGCAAGTTCGCGTTCCCACGCCTACCGAAGCAGGGCATCATCCTGCACCTTCAGATGGAGAACCTCATCGTCACCGCAGTCGGCATCGTGCTGCTGCTCATCTGCGTGTACGCGACCGGTCAAGGGCCGCTCGGCGCGCTCATCGGGTTCCCGTTCTGGTTCCCGTTTGTCGCGATCGGGCTCGTGACGATCCGATCAACACCATTGCCCGTCATCGTGTGGAGAGAAATCATGTTCCAGTTCAGGAAGCTGCGCCGCCGCAACACATACGTGCTGCGCCCCGACGTGCCAGTGCTGTCCGAGATGCGCCGCGAAGGGACGCTGCTGCTCCCGGGACGCCTGCAGAACGCACGCCTGCTGGAAGCAGACGGTATCGCGATCGTGCACGACGCAGGGCAGCGCACCGCGACGATGATCGCCACCGTCGTTGCCCCGTCCTTCACGTACGCCGCACCCCGCCGCCAGGACGCGATGGTCGCTGGTCTTTCGTCCGTCCTGCGCGGGTGGACGCTGCGCCCCGGCATCAAGCGGTTCACGCAGATCGCACGCACCTCGACGGGATCCGTCGCGGCTGAGCGAGCACACGCGCGGGATCGAGTCTCCTCGCGCTCGAGCCTCGATGAGGCGCGCGAGTCGTACGAGGAGATGCTGACGTTGGCGGGCAACATCGTGCGCTCGCACGTCACCGAGATGGCCATCACCCTCGATCTGTATGCCCTCGCGGGGCAGATCAAGAACTCTGGAGGCGGCGTCGACGGGCTGCGCCGCGTGGCCCTGCTTGAGGCTGAGGCGATCCAGGCGGCGCTGCGCGGGGCTGGGTTCGTGCGCGTCGAATGGCAGAGCCCCGCGGGAATCCGCATGAGCATCCGCAGCCTGCTCGACCCGGTGATGCAACCGCAGCTCATGGAGCGCGCATCTCGGGAGCCCGAAGCCGGTGTCGAGGCGGGCGGGGAGGCGGTCATGTACTTCGAGGAGCACCGCGACTTCGTCCGCACCGACAGCGCCGTGCACCGCGTGTTTTGGATCGGACAGCTCCCCGCCTTCGAGGTGCGGCCAGGCCTGCTCGACTCCATCATCTTCGGACAGCTGCCGGACGGTCGCCCCGTGCGGCACATCGCGAGCATCACGTCCGCGCCCGTGTCGATCGCGCGAGCCATGAAGCGCATCGAGAGTTCCAAGAAGTCTTGGATCGCGTCCGAAGGGCTGCGGCAGAAGCGCAACCAGATCACGTCCGAGGCGGACAAGCACGAGTGGGAGCTGCTCGTCGAGCAGGAACAGGCGCTCGTGGCCGGTCAGGGCGAGTTCGAGCTGTCCGTCTACATCGCGGTGTCTGCGACCGATATCGACGAGCTCGACCAAGCATCGTCCGCGCTGCGCACGCACATCTCGAACGCGGGCATGGAACCGCACGTCCTGGTGGCCCAGCAGGGGGAAGCGCTCATGATGTGCGCGATCCCCACTGGGGAGGGACTCGCATGAGCATGCGCGGGCAAGAAGCACGCCGCCAAGCGGTCGGGCACATCGACGGAGACACGAAGTCGCAGCGCCAGTCGCGCAAGCAGATCCGTGACCGGCTTCGGCAACCAGTGCAGCTCGAACGCCGCTCGTGGACGAACTCCGAACTTCCGACGGTCGCCCGCGGGGCCAAGCACGGCCCCAAGGTCGGTCAGCCCGAGTCGGGTGGTTTCCGGTCGACGCTGCGCATTAAGCCGCCGTCGCACCGGCTCACGTCGGAGGAGGTGGCCGCGTTCTGGCCGTACCTGACCGGTCAGCCGTGGCCGGCCATCGGACCGGCCATGGGTATCGACCTGGAAACGGAACAGCTCTGGTGCTTCGACCCGTGGGAGGCGTACAACCGGGCCTTGATCCCGTCGACGGGCGTGCTCATCATGGGCGGCTACCGGAAGGGGAAGTCCTGGTTCCTCAAGCGGTTCATCGTGTTGCTGGTGCTCTTCGGGCGCCAGGCCATTAACACGTCCGACTCCAAGGGCGAGCATGTCCGCGTCGCGCACGCGGTCGGCGGCACCGTCATCCAGGTCGGCGTCCCCGGCTCGCGCCTGCGCATCAATGCCCTGGACGGTGGCCACCGGCCACGCGGGTGGGACGCTGACCAATGGGCGGACGCGGTCCGGACACGGCGCAGCCTCGTGCTGCAGCAGATCGTGACCATCCTCAACTCGGGACTGCGCGCGATGACCTCCCACGAGCGCAACGTCCTCGACGTCGCGCTGGCCAACGTCGTGAGCGCGACCGGTGACCGGCCAACGATTCGCCTCGTGTGGCTGGAGCTGGCCGCGATCGCGCGCGGCGACGTCCTTGACGAGGAGATGGGCGACATGCGGGAAGCTGGCCGCGAATTGTGGGCAACGCTGCGCCGCTTGACCGTCGGGAACCTGTCCGGGATGTTCGAGGACGAATCGACCGTGGAGTTCGACGTCGACAGCCCGTACACCGTGTTCGACACGGAAGCGATGGCGATCCGCGGCGAGGACGCCCTCGCGATCGCGCAAGCGGTCACGCAGGCGTGGGTGATGTCGGTGCTCTCGGACAAGAAGTCCGGACGCAAGTTCGTGGTCGCCCGCGAGGAGGGGTGGCGAGACATGAACTCCGTGACCGCGCTCGAGGCGCAACGCGCGCAGCAGAAGCTCGCGGGTGAGCTCGGCATCGTCCAGTTGCTCGTCGTCCACGAGGGCGGCGACTTCGACGCGGTCGGCCCTGCAGGGTCGAAAGAGCGTGAGCTCGCGCAGCAGCTGGCGAAGGGTTTCGCGGTCAAGATCAGCTTCGCGCAAGAGATCGGGCAGCTCGCAGCGTCCGCAGCATCCGTCGGTCTCACTCGAGAACAGTCCGACCTCATCGCGGACCTCGAGGTCGGGGAATGCGTCGTCGCGATCGGCTCCACCTCAATCGTGCTGAACACCACCGAGCTCACCACCGACTGGGAGCGCACCTACTTCGACACATCGGGCTCCATGCGGGACAACCCGGCAACCGACAGCACACCCACCGGAACACAGGAGGTCCTCGCATGAGCGAGCAACACATCACCATTCGCGTGCCCATCCAACTCGGTAACGAGCTCGGTGCGGCCCTCGATCTGCTCGACGAGCGCCTGATTGGCCACATTCCCGCATGCCTGGTCGAACTCGATCGGTTGATCCTGGAGAACACACTTCGACCGCGGGTCATGGTCATGGTCGGTTGGAACGGCGAGCCTGGGCCCTGGGAGAAACCCCGAGACTTGACACCGGACGAGGAAGCCGAACTCGACCGCATCACCGACGAAATGAACATTCCATCTCCGGAACAGCTGGCCGAGGAAGCGAGAGCAGAGCGGTTCCGGGCCTTCTGTACGTCGAAACAGGAGGAGACGAATCGCTGGCTCGAAGAGTGGTTCCAGGACTACGCGAACAAGTTCCAACGTGACCTCGCGCACCACCAACGGACCCAGGGCCGAGGCCTGCAGATGGCCTTCAGACGGCACGAGGCCGGCGCATGAACGGCGGGGGAGAAGCGCCCTGGGTGCGCGTCTTCGTGTTCGTGCTCGCCGGGGCAGGAATCGTCGCCGGACTGTGCGTCGCATCGGTATTTATCGCGTCGCTGATCGCGTGCGGACAGACACCAGCCTTGCCATCGATGTGGTCAGGGTTCGGGTTCCTGATCCACGCCGACGGCTCGAGCCTCGAGCTCCCTGAGTCGTGCCACGGCCCGGCTGCAGGCTGGGGGCGCGGGCTGATCATCGGCGTCCTGGTGCTCATCAGCGCGGGGACCCTCGTCGGGTTCCTGCTGTGGGGGTCATGGAAGCAATCGGACGCGTACTTCGTGAAGCAGCTCCGCGGGCGCGACGGCCTCGCACGAGGGCGGGAGGTGCGCCTCACGTTCGGGGCGAAGACCCGGCTGAAGTCGGCGGTCACGGTGCGACCGACGCTGAAGAATCCGCGTCCAGAAGACGTGGCGATCCACATCGGCCTCGGGCACGGACGCAGCGTGTACCTGTCAGTCGAGGACTCCGTGGTGGTCGAGGGATCCCCGCGTTCCGGCAAGGGATTCCGACTCCTCATTGGCGTCATCATCGACTGGCCCGGCCCCCTGATCACCACGTCGACGCGCAATGACAACCTGGCTGCGACGATGAAGCGCCGCGCGAAGCTCGGCACGGTGACCGTGTTCGACCCGCAGGGGCTGTCTGGGATCGCGAACTCGATGAAGATCAACCCGATCCGCGGCTGCGACGATGCGCTGGTCGCGAGACAGCGAGCCGCCGCACTCATCGGCGGCACGGAACTTGGCATGTCGAGCTCGAACTCGGAGTGGGCGCAGGAAGCCGAGGTGCTGCTCTCGCGGCTGCTGATGGCGTGCGCCCTGGGCAAGAAAGACGTGAACACGCTCCGGGACTGGGGCGCGTCTCCTGACCTCGCGCGGCCAGCGGTCAAGATCCTCGAGAACCAGGGCCCTCCCGGATGGGCGTCCGCACTCAAGACCGTGCTCGACGGCGACTCCAAGTTGCTCGGCTCACGATGGATGGGCGTCGCGGCCGCAACCGCACCGCTGCAGCTGCCAAGCGTCGCGGCCGCGATGTGCCCGACGGGGGACGACGACGAGTTCGACGTGCAGGCGTTCCTATCCGGGCAGAACACGCTCTACCTGATCGGGACTAGGTCAGGTGCGGGAGCCGCTGGCGGGTTCCTCGGCGCCCTGTTGGACGACGTCGTGGAGCAGGCACGCCGCAAGGCGCTCACCTCTCCCGGGAGTCGTCTGGATCCGCCGCTGGGGTTGGTGCTGGACGAGATCGCGAACATGTTCTCCTGGAAGGCGCTGCCGACGGTGCTCTCCGACGGTGGGGGCATCGGGATCTGGACGCTCGTCGTCCTGCAGGGGTTCTCCCAGGCGCGCACCGCGTGGAGCGCGGACGAGGCCGACACGATCTGGACGTCCGCGATCGCGAAGATCCTCTACGGCGGCGGGAGTGACGAGTCGCACCTGAAGGGGCTCGAGTCGATCCTCGGCACGCGGGAGGTGCGGACAAAGTCGCGGTCGGTTTCGATGCAGGGCAACTCCACGCAGCTCGGCATCGAACGCTTGCCCGTGCTCAGCATCGACGAGCTCCACCGCATCCCCACCGGGTACGGCGTGCTCGCCTACAAGAACAAGCGCGGCGTGCTCTTGGAGATGCCCGGATGGACGGAGCGAGCAGACGCTGACGACATCTCGACGGGTAAGAAGCAGACCGAAACGGAGCAAACGGACGAGTTCCGCCGGCAAGGCCGGCTGATGCCGCAGCCGCTGCAACTGGAGGTGTCATAGCCATGTCAAACGGTCGAGCAGGTATCGCGTCACGCGCGTACCGCCTCCAGTACCTGAAGTCGAAGCAGTGGCACGCCAGACGCGCCCGGTGGTTCGACCAGAACCCTGCCCAGCACCAGTGCTGCGTGTGCAAGCGGATGGAACCGCAGGCCAAGCGCCGCCTCGAGCTGCACCACATCGACTACCGCGGTGTGACGCAGCTCCTGAACGGCGGATGGCTCGCCAACGAACGCGACGAGGACCTGCTGCCGATGCACCCCCTCTGCCACCGACTGGTGCACGAGCTCATGGACAACGACGGCGCGCTTCGCTACATGCGCAGCCGCAAGGAAGCCACGCTGCTGGCGATCGCCAAAGTGCGATCCCGCCTGCGCAACCTGATTGGAGCACGATGACCGCCGACGACCACAACCCGGACGAAGCAGATCTGGACGAAGGGGACTTCGAATTCGATGATGACCTGTTCCCGACCGACGTGGACCCGGCCAATCGCGGCGAGGTCGTGCCGGGCTTGTACCCTACGGTGCTGGCCTGGCAGCGCTTCGCCGTCGAGAACGCCGACGTCGACAAGGAATGGACGGAGCTCGCGAAGTTCGTGCGCTGGGTCGTCGTCCGCTACGAACTCGACAGCATCCCCGAGTGCTGGCACCTGCACGGTGCACTCGTGGAAGAACTATCGGCGTTGAAATCTGCACACATCGCCTCGTTCGATGCTGGGGACTCCGGCATCGGCCCGATTGGCTGGCACGAACGATTCCACCTGGCACAGCAACGCATCAAGGAGTGGTATCGCGGCGACTGCCGAGACGGGCATATGCCTTCAGCCAGGAAGTGGGCCGAGCTCGGCACCGACGAATGGGCGACGTGGATAGACGGTGGGTGGCGCGAGCTGATCGAACCCGCCGTGGCTGCCTCGCCCCGCCAGGGGGCAACGGCATGATCACGGACACGCAAGGCAACGCACTGGCCGCAGCCGTGGACGTCGTCCTCGCTCTGCTCGCTGCCGCTGAACGCCGCTCGAGCTTCTCATCACCCGGTGAGGCCCCAAGCGACTTAGACGCAGAGAACGAACGCAAGAAACGCGAGGCGATGGCCAGAGAGCGAGCGCGGTACCGGTCGCTGCGCAAGCGGATCGACGCCGACGAAAAACACGGCGTGCCCGTTGCTCTCGATGCCCTGGACCTGGCCCTGGGGGTACGTCCTACGACATGGATTGACGACAACGATGACACGGAAGAGTTGTACAAGCTCTACGTCGAGAGCTTGTAGGCACCAACCGGTTAGAGGCTGCATTCGCTGGTGACATGACAATGCCCCGTTCGTGTCGAACGGGGCATTGTCGACTCGTCCAGACGGTAGGAATCTGTCATCCGCGCGCTGGACTATCCGCGGGCTACCGTCGAGAGGGACTCCAAAACGGCAGCCTTGCGCCAGTTGTAGGGAGGTAAGGTCGATCTATGGCTAGTAGCACTCCGATCAATAGGGCTCTCGGCCTGATCCCCAAGCGAGCCGAGCAGCAGGCTGACACGGAGTTGCGTTCGACTTTTGAAGACTCTGGTGTTGTGCAGAGCCTGGAGAGCATTGACAACCAGATTGTCTACGGACGTCGAGGAACGGGCAAGACGCACGCGCTTCGGTACCTAGCCACCACGCTCGCCGGTGAAGAGAACATCGCGGTCTACGTAGACCTACGCACCGTGGGTTCTCCCGAGGGGCTCTACGAGGGCGCGGAGATCGGACCAGTTCAACGAACCGCCCGCTTGCTAGTTGATCTGCTGACTTCAGTACATGATTCGATCTTCGCCGCGGCCGTGGAAGACGAGGGGCTGGGATCTGACTCGAATTTCGTTGCTTCGCTCGATGGTCTTCTAGCCTCGATCAGCACCATCCGCTTGGACGGTGAGGTAGAAACAACTAGCCACCAAGAGAACTCGACCAGCAACGTAGGCAAGTTCAGTCTTGGTCTCGGCAGTAAGCGTGGCATCGAAGCCGATGTTGCTGCCGAGAGTGGCGACCGTCATCAACGGCAGGTCACCGAAACTCGAAAGGGTGGCGAGAAACTTGCCATCAACTTCACCGACGTCGCTCGCGCCCTGCGTGCGCTGGCAGATTCACTCTCCGTGCACCGAATCTGGATTCTGCTCGACGAATGGACGAGCGTCCCACCCAAGGTTCAGCCCTATCTCGCGGCCTTTCTGACTCGCTGCGTGCTTCCGCTTCAATCCTTCACTGTAAAAATTACGGCTATTGAGCAACAAGCAGTCTTTAGGACCGTTGCCGATGACGGCACCGTAGTTGGGTTTGAGGTCGGAGCGGATATCACCGCGAACCTGAGCCTCGATGACTTTATGGTTTTTGAGCAGGAGGAGGATCGGGCACGCGAGTTCTTCCTCCGGCTCTTCTATAAACACCTCACTAGTGGGAAGTTCTCGAGCACCGTCAACGAACTGCATGGTGAGACGGACCTGATCACACATGGCTTCACGGACACTCGCGCGTTCGACGAGCTTGTCCGTGCAGCCGAAGGTGTGCCGCGAGACGCCATCAACATCGCCGCAATCGCTGCGCGTCGCGCGAATGACGGGCGCATCTCCATCCCTCACGTTCGAACAGCAGCTCGGCAGTGGTACCAAGGGGACAAGGAGCGGGCCGTGCGTGATCTGCCCGGTGCCCTGGATCTGCTGAACTGGGTCATCGACAAGGTGATCCGGGACAAAAAGGCCCGCGGGTTTCTGGTCAATCAGCGCGATAGCGGAGCTGATTCGTTACAAGCGCTCTTCGGTGCACGAGTTTTGCACCTGGTGCGCAGGGGGTATTCAGCTCAGGATGCCCCGGGCGAGCGTTTTGACGTGTACGTGATCGACTATGGGGCGTACGTAGACCTGATCAGCACGAAAAATGCCCCTCTGGGAGTCCTGCCGATCTATGGCGAAGGTGACGAACTTACCGGAGACTATGTGGATGTGCCGTCGCAGGACTTGCGCGCACTTCGAAGGGCTGTCTTGGATCTCAAGGAATTCAAGGGCGAGTAGGTTTTGATTCGTCCGAGACGTTGATCGACGCCGTTGGCTGAGGTCTCGTCAGGTGCGGTCAGCTGCCGAACGCGACCCTCCGAATAGCTCCACGCGCGGGGTCGAGACCTTACAGATGCAACTTTGTGGTCGTCATCCTCTCCTGCCGGAGACGTTTCCCGTTCGAACCGAACGGAATCGTTGGCGCTAAGCGAGGTTCGGTCGGGGACGAGCTTGAATCGTTAGCGTCGAGTGGTTCGCGCCCAGGCGGCTGAGTACGCCCGGTGCTGGCCCCCGGCCTTTGAGAGCGGTGTGGAGTGCGAGGGCTTCGCGGGTGTCGACGTCGACGAGGTGGTCTCGGTCGTCCAGGCGGATCGCCAGCTTCCCGTAGCTGGTGTACGACCTGTCAGCGGGGGGTGCTGCGGCTCGGACGGTGCAGGGGATGCTCCCCGCGGCGTCCGCCTGGACGGCGAGGTGCACAGTCACGGGAGGGACGGCCTCGCGGAGGGGGCGAACGCGCCGTGCTCTCCTGATGTTGCTGCGCACCCGCACAGCCTAGGAGCTGCCTCTCCCTCGTCGTGGGGATTGCCTGCGGAGTTCCTGATGCGTGCGTTCTCCGCGCGTGTTTGGGGGAGGTGCGGGCAATAGCTACTAGAGGGTGACACGGGAAGCGTGCCCCGCCAGTAGGAAGGGGCAGCTCGTGCCCGCGTTCGAGACAGACATGGCAGTTGAGGGGAACATCACCACCACCCCCGAGTTGAAGATGAAGGGCGAGCAGGTCTACACGCGGTTCCTGCTCGCGAAGAACGATCGCAACAAGGTCGACGGGGCCTGGGTCAACGGGGAGCGCACGTCAGTTCCTTGCGTCGCGTATGGGCAGGAGGCGGAGATGATCTGCCGCACGTTCCAGAGCGGCGACCTGGTCGTCGCCGCGGGCCGGTATGTGATGGGTACTCGCAACGGGAAGCCCAGCAACCAGTTGACGGTCAAGCTCGTCGGCCCGTCGCCCCGGTTCGCGACGGTGCACATCGACCGTGAACGCCGCGCCGCGCCCGAGACGGGCCCGGTGGTGGAGGTCACGACAACGTGGGCGACGAAGACGCCCGGCTCGGGCCTGGAGTAGGTGTCCGTCATGGAGCGAACGGTCGAACTGGTCTCCACCCCGGACTGCCAGCAATGCAAAGCCACGGAACGAGCCTTCGAGAAGGTAGGCGTCGAGTACGAGAAACGTGACGCGAGCGTGGATCCCGAAGCTGCTGCGGAAGTCAAAGCACTCGGCTACTTCCGCGCCCCCGTCGTGCTCGTGAAGCTCGACGGCAAGCTCATGACGCATTGGGGCGGGTTCCGGCCGGACAACGTGAGCGTTCTCGCCGCCTCCCAGAAGCCACGCGACGTCGAGCCTGTGCGGCCCGTCGACGTGCACGCGGACGAAGCGCGTGCAGCGCTCGATCGGCACCGCGTCGCGGCCTCCGTCGCTGGGGCGTCTCGGTCGATCTGACGCGACCCCAGGGCCTATCCGGCTCACTACACCCGACTAACAGAAGCCGGGCATTATACACTACGGTGATTCTAGTGCTGCGGCGTCTTCTTCACGAGAAACGAAGGATTCATGGCCCGCAAGGGAAAGCGCAGCACTGACTGGAATCAGATGGCGTTCGACATCTTCGGATTGCCGGAGTCGGTGGCCGATGCGAAGGTTGCCGCAGCACAACACGGAGGGATGGACGATGAGCCACAGGTACGAGTCGAACGTGCGGGACTACCTGCAGCGAGCGACGCCACGGGAGTGGGCCGCGATGCAAGACCGGGAGCAAACGGTGGTGAGCCTCGCGTCGCAGATCCGCGAGATGGTCGAGCAGACGGAGAACCAGCTGCTTGGGCAGACGTCTTCGAACCCGGACTACTTGCAGGAAGTGGGTCGGCGAAACCAGGCCAAGCGCACGGCCGAGGAGATCGCGTTCGACCAGATTCTTCACGAGGCGTACCCAGCAGAGGAGGCGGACGAGAACGAACCCGAGCCGATCACGGGACCCCTGTGGTCGAACTCGGACGAGCTACCACCGAACTTCCGCAGCATGCCATCGCTCGAGGGGATCGACGCGCGACTCCGGGAGCTGCCACAGACGTGGACCGAGCTGACCACGATGAAAGTGGTGCTCGAGATGGACGGATCGAACAGCCCGTCGTGGGCAGACGTCCCGGGCCGGGAAATGAACACGGGGGACCTGGGGCACGCGATGCACTTCCTGCGGGAGGAGCGGATCGTGGTGGCGTTCCTGTTAAGCCTGGACTGGCCGCAGTGGCGGGCGATTCGCCCGAGCCTGGAGCGGGTCGTAGCCGAGCAGCTGCAGCAACCGCTGTGGGACCTGCCGTGGGAGAGCTTCTTCGCGATCATGCGCGACGAGCTCAGAGCGGGGAACCCGCAGCGGATCCTGCAGGAGCAGCTGCTCCCGCAGTAGCGTTCCGCGTCGAGTCGTCGGCGCAACTCGCCCCGTCGGGTCCGAAGGCCCGGTACGCGGCGAACATCGCGGCGATCCGACTCGCGTTCCAGCTGCGGGACGCCGAGCGGGCCGCGACCGCAGACGAGCAGCAGCTCCTGGCACGGTACTCCAGTTGGGGTGCCGTGCCAGGCGTGTTTAATCCCGCCGACGGGGTCTGGGGCGATGAGTACACGGAGTTGCGTGAGCTCCTCAGCCAAGATGCGTGGGCGCAAGCACGCCGCACGACCCTGAATGCGCACTTTACCTCCCCGGAATTCACGACAGCCATGTGGGACGGCCTGCGCGAGCTCGGCTTCGACGGCGGGCGCGTACTCGAGCCAGGATCCGGGCTCGGCACGTTCATCGGCACCGCGCCGGACGGGGCGCGCATGACGGGCGTGGAGCTCGATGCGACCACCGCGCTCATCAGTCGTCTCCTGCAGCCGCAGGCGGAGATCCGCACGGGGAGCTTCGCGGACGTCCGCTTCCCGGATGGGTACTTCGACGCGACGATCGGCAACGTCCCTTTCGGTCAGGTGAAGCTGCGCGACGCGCTCCACAACCCGGGCCGCGCGCTGTCGCTGCACAACCACTTCCTCGCGAAGTCCTTGCACCTGACCCGCACGGGCGGCATGGTCGTGGCGCTCACGAGCCGCCACACGCTCGATGCGGCCGACGATTCCGCCAGGCGTCGTCTGTATGAGCTCGGAGACCTGGTGGGCGCGGTCCGCCTGCCCGAGCGAGCGCACAAGGAGCTGGCCGGCACGGACGTCATCACCGACGTGCTCGTGTTCCGCCGCCGCGAGGAGGGCGCCGAACGCGGCGACGCCCGCTGGCTGACCGTGGCCGACGTGGACACCGAGGGCGACGTGCCGGTGGCCATGAACCGGTACTTCCACGCGCACCCGGAACATGTGCTCGGGAACGTGTCCGCGGACATCGGCCGCTTCGGGCCGGAGTTGCGGGTCGTGGCGGAGGATGCGTGGGATGCGGCCCCGCTGCGGGAGGCGTTGTCCGGCATAGCGCGGTCAGCGGTCATGGCCGATCGCGGCATGACCGCCCGGACAGCGGACGCGGACACCGCCGCGGATACGGCCATGACCGACGATCTGACCGCAGCCCCAGAAGGAGCGTGGGAGGGCACCCTCCTCGAGCAGGACGGCGGCTTCTTCGAGGTGGCCGGTGGCCACCTCGCCCCGGTCAAGGTGGCCAAGGCCGCGTTGACCGAGCTGCGCAGCCTCGTGGCCATGCGGGACCTGTCCCGCGATCTGGTCACGCTCGAGGCGGAAACGTTGGAGGACACCGCGGAGCTGGCCGAGTTCCGGGTCGAGCTGCGCGCCACGTACGAGGCACACCTGGTTGCGTACGGTCCGGTCAGCCGTGTCAAGCTCATCGAGCTCAAGAGCGTCGACCCGGACACGGGTGAGCCGCGCGTGCAGCGCCGGACGCCTCCCGCGACGCGCGCGTTCCGGCAAGACCCGGGGGCGGCGCTCGTGTTCGCGCTGGAGAACTACGACGAGCAGGAACAACGGGCGACCCCCGCGGGCCTGTTGCTTGGCCGTGTCCGCGCGCCGCGGCCTGTGGTCACGAGCGTGGACACGCCAGCGGACGCGGTCGCGGTCAGCCTTGACCGGCATGACCGCATCGACGTTGAGACCATAGCCGGCCTTTTGGGCGTCGACGAGGAGCTAGCGCGCTCGCAGCTCGACGGGCTCGCGTTCGAGGATCCCGCGGACAACGTGCTGCAGCCTCGCGCCGAGTACCTGTCCGGGAATGTCCGCGTCAAGCTGCGCGAGGCGAGAGCTGCCGCGTTGGAGGAGCCGCGCTTCCAGATCAACGTCGCGGCGCTCGAGTGCGTGCAACCAGCGCCGCTCGGCGTTGAGGACGTGTACCCGCAGGTCGGGGCGTCATGGATCGACTCGCAAACGTTCCAGGAGTTCCTGCAGGCGCGCTCCAATGACCGGAACGCGCGTGTGGAGCGATTGGGAGCCTCCGAGTGGCGCGTCACGGGAGCCACCTTCGGTGTCGCGAACACGGACGAGTACGGCACGGCCCGTCGCCCGTTCGGCAAGCTCTTCGGCTCGCTCCTCAACATGAGTGAAATCAAGGTCACGGACCGAGACCCAGACGGTCGCGAGATCCCGAACCCGGAAGAGACCGCGGCCGCGCTGGAAAAGGCCGACGAGATCCGCGAGAAGTTCCAGGACTGGGTGTTCGATGACCCGGAACGAGCATCCCGGCTCCTGGCGATCTACAACGAGCGCTTCAATGCGATCGCGCTGCGGGACTACTCCACGGAGGGGCAGGCGCTGCAGCTGCCTGGCTTGGCGGAGACGTTCACGCCGCATCTGCATCAGCGGGCGGCGATCGCTCGCATGATCGCGGAGCCCACGGTCGGGCTCTTCCATGAGGTCGGGGCGGGCAAGACCGCGGAGATGGTGATCGGCACCATGGAGCTGCGCCGCCTCGGGTTCGTGACCAAGCCCGTCGTCGTGGTGCCCAACCACATGCTCGAGCAGTTCTCCCGCGAATGGCTCCAGCTCTACCCATCGGCGCGCGTCCTGGCCGCGGATTCGGGAGACGTGACGAAGGAGAACCGGCGCAGGTTCGTCGCGCGAGCGGTCACGAACCCGTGGGACGCGATCATCATGACCCGCACCGCGTTCAAGGGCATCCCCGTCTCGCCCGAGTGGGAGGACACCTACAGTCGCCGCGAGCTCGCGGCGCAGTCTTCCTACCTCGACCGGGCCGTGGAGTCCGGGTCCATGACGATCAAGGAAGCCGAAGACGCTCGCAGCAAGCTCGAGCAGGAGATCGCGAAGCAGGATCCGTTCGTGCGAGACCACGGTGTCGCGACGTTCGAGCAGATGGGCATCGACTACCTCGTCGTGGACGAGATGCATGACTTCAAGGGCCTCGCGATCGGCAGCAAGCTCAAGGGCGCGAACATTCCCGCCGTGTCGGGTCGCGCCACCGACCTGCACATGAAGATGGAGCTGCTGCGCGCTACCAGCGAGACGGGACGCATCGCGACGGTGGCCACGGCCACGCCGCTCTCGAACTCGCTGGTCGAGGCGTACACGATGCAGCGCTACCTGCGCCCCGACCTGCTCGAGGAGGCGGGCGTGCACGACTTCGACGCGTGGGCGGCGACCTTCGGGGAGCTGCACACGGAGATGGAAGTCGACGTCGCGGGCGGCATGAAGACGCAGACGCGGCTGAGCCGGTTCAAGAACCTGCCCGAGATGCTGCGCCTCTGGCGAGTCGCCGGTGACGTGAAGACCGCCGCGGACCTGAACCTGCCCACTCCCGAGCTCGCGCTCAACAGCAAGGGGCAGGCCCGCCCCGAGATGGTGATCGTTCCGGCCTCTCCCGCCGTGCGGGAGTACATCGGGGAGCTGCGCGTCCGCATCGACAAGCTCACCCGCGCCGACAAGAGCGACAACATGCTCCGCATCAGCTCCGACGGCCGCAAGGCCGCGCTGGACGCGGAACTTGTTGGCCTGTCCGACGACGGAGCGGAGACGAAGATCGACCGCGCAGTGGAGAACATCGCCCGCATCTACCGGGACAACGCGGTGAACTCGTACGCGGATCCCGACACTGGGAACGACGCGGCGCATAAGGGTGCGCTGCAGATCGTGTTCCTGGACCTCGGGACGCCGAACAAGGACCGCGGCTGGTCCGTGTACGAGAAGATGCGCGATCGCCTCGCGGCTGCCGGCGTGCCCCGGTCGGAGATTGCGTTCGTCCAGGACGCGAAGGGCAGCGCCAAGAAGGCGGCACTCTTCAAGGCTGCCCGGGACGGTCAGGTGTCGGTGCTGTTCGGATCGACGGAGACGATGGGCGTCGGCACGAACGTGCAGCGCCGTGCGATCGCGGTCCACGACATCGACTGCCCCTGGCGCCCATCCGACCTGCAGCAGCGGGCCGGACGCATCATGCGCCAGGGCAACCAGAACGACGTCGTACAGCACTACCGGTACGCGACGTCGCACTCCTTCGACGCGTTCATGTGGCAGAAGCAGGAGCAGAAGGGCCGCTTCATCGCCCAAGCCATGCGCGGCGACGCTCGCGTGCGCGACCTGGAAGATATCGGCACCGCCGAGCTCGAAGCGGGCGAGGCGAAAGCGCTGGCCACCGGAAACCCGAAGCTGGTGCAGCACGCGCAGCTGCGCACCGACGTGACGAAGCTGCGCCGCTTGGAGCGAGCCCACGCTCAGTCTCAGGCGACGCTGCGAATGACCGTCGACAACGCGCGAGCTCGCGTTTCCCGGCGCGAGCGGGAGATCGAGCAGTTGGAGTCAGCCTTGCCGCACCTGCGCGATCTCGACGGCGACCGCTTCTCCATGACCGTCGGACGCGGCACCTTCTCGAAGCGCACCGAGGCAGGGCAGCAACTCGTGCGGCTCTTTCACCGCGGCGGGATCCCGCAGGGACGCGGCGGCTACTCCACGTCCTCTGCTCGCGCTGCCGTGGGCGAGCTCAGCGGCATGACCGTACTCGCATCCCAAGGGAGAGAGTACGGGCAGCGCCTCGTGTACCTGGAGCTCCAAGACGTCCCCGGCAGCGAAATCAGCACCGACGCGGAGCGGTTCCTGCAGAGCCCCGAAGGCGCGGTCACGCGACTCGCCAACCGCGTCGCCGCGATCCCTGCAGGGCTGGCCGAGCGACGCCTCGACCGTGACGAGAAGCACCGAGTCGCCACGGAAGCCGAGGAACGCATCGGCTTGCCCTTCCGCCGAGCTGACGAGCTGCGCGACAAGTGGGCCGCGTTCCAGTCCCTCAGCAAGGAACTTGCCCGCGAAGCAGCTCGTCCCAAGACCCCCGAAGAGCGTCCCGCTCGCCCGGTCGACATTCACGCCGACCACACCCACACCCGACCCGTCAGCGGCCCCGCTGGCGCGTCCATCTGAAAGGAACCCTCATGAGCCGTCGATACCGCAAAGCGGTCGAACAGTACCTCACCACCCACGCACCCACAGCCCTCAAGCGCTCGAACGACCCGAAACAGCTCATCAACACGTACGCCGCAGAGATTGCTGACGCGGTGAGAGACGACGTGGACTTCGTGGCGGTGAACAATCTGGAGCGACCCACGCGTGAGCTGCGTACCCGCGTCGAGCGTGTCGTGTTCCCCGTCATCATGACGCGCGTCGCGCCACCCGAGCTCGAGAAGGCCAAAGGCATCGTCGAAGCCGAGACCTTCTATGTCGCGCTCTCCGACACCATCACCAGCGTTCCGACGCCGATGCGGTTGCGCGCGATGGAGGCCTACGACACGTTCCGGTGGGACACGAACCAGCCCGTGTTCCTCGTGAGCGGCGAGGTCGCGACGTCTCGGGAGCAGATCGACCAGGACCACCAGCTGCAGCGGGCGGCACTGCAGCAGTTGCGGCAGCTCGACGGGCAGAGCCTCGCCGACACGGAGGACTTGATCACAGCGGCCCTCGGCCGGGACGGGGCGAAGGGTCCGTGGGGGTCCGCGACGTGGGCCGGGACCGTTCGTGTCATGACGCAGGAGATCGCTGCTGGGACCTTCGAGACGCCCTCCACTCCGCCGCAGCTCGTGCGCTCGGAACTCGAGGAAGCCGGTGAATCCGAGATGTACGCCGGTCGCAACGAGGTAGGCGACCGCTTCCGACTCCGCACCCACCTCTACAACCTCGCAAACCCAGGCCAGGAGATAGCCGAGCGGATGCCGGACGCGCTCCGGGCGACAACAGCCGCGACCCTGGACTACGACTTCGTGCAATACACCGTGCAAACCTTCCAACGCGACGCGGATCCCGCAACGCGAGCTGCCGTGTCCGTGCTGCAAACGATCCGCCCAGAGCGCGTGGAGCAGCTTCGCGACCTGATCCGGTACGAGCACGTCGCGCCGGGAGCTGACCACCAGCGACTGTCCACAGCCAAACTCCTGGAATCGATCAAGGAGGAAATCGACGGGAACACCTTCACGGCCCCCAGACAACGTCCGCACACGCCCGCCTTCGGGGACCACCACGGTCACCTCGACAACGATGAGCGGGACGAATACTGGGAACGAGCTGCAGTCGGCTACGCGCGTGACATGTTCCGCGCCGACGCCTACGAGCGCAGCACGGCCAGACCCAACGACATCCACGCGACAGCAAGCATGCCGCGCCCAGCATCGTCCGAGGCCGTCGCCGGCCCGAGCCTCTGAGGGAGACGCCATGATCACGAAAGCCAACGCCGCCGTCGAACGGACGGTGCGTAGCTACTTCACGGACGGCCCAGTCGTCGACGGATTCGAGGACGTTGAAGACCAGGAGAATTTCCTGCACCACGTCGCGTGGAGCGCCACCCGGGAGATGCGCGCGCACGCCGTCGAATACGTGGCACGACGAGGCCAGACCGGAGACCTCAAGGACGTGAAGCGCAGCGCCGGACGCCGCGCGCTGCGTCTCGCCGTCCCGATCTGGCTCGAGTCCCGCTACCCGAGGCACGACCCGGCCCGCACAGCGCTCCCCTCACAACTGCGGCAGTCTGTGCGCGAGGGTGGCATGCCATCTGAGCAGCTGCTCCAGCTGCGCCACGAGCTCCGCGTGGAGCAGTTCACGCACGGCGAGTGGACCCTGCACACGCTGCCACCCACGAACGCATTCGGGTCTCGCCCCGGCCCCTACGCGATCGGCAAGCGGGAGGCACCGGTGCAGACGCTGGAATGGCTGGATGCGGCGTACCAGTCGGAGCTCGCGAGCGTGCGACTCTTGCGCGACCTCGACGCACATCAGTGCTCGGACCTCAGCGGGCTCGTGCGCTTCTCCAGCGGCCTCGACCGGCCCGAAACCGCTCCCTGGTCGACCTACGCGCACGTGTTGCAGGAAGAACGCGCGCGAGGCGGCCTCGCCGCCTACCTCGTCTCCCGGATCCCCGAAGTCGCGCCCGTGACCCCCGCCGTGAAGGCACTGTCCGACGAGTTCCGCGCCTACGCGCACGACACCAGCCTTGCGCGGCTCGCGCTCTTCAACAACAACAACCGCATCGAGCGTCGAAAAGTCGACCAGGTCGAAACCCTGCACAACGCACGTGGATACGGCATCCTCCAGTTCGAACTCAACGGACCCGCCCGATCCATCGCCATGGGCAACAAGCTGCTCCGCCAAGACGAGGCCGAATCAGACCGCCTCCGCGACGTCCTCTGTACCCCGTTCGCGCGAACAGAGGAGCTACGGCAAGCGACGAGAGGTCTCGACCTTCACAAGCTCGCCAAAGCGTCGACGGGCATCCGGTTCGGCAACGACGCGCGGTCCACCGTGCCCACACCCGCTGCAGGACACGCGGGAGTGTCCATGTAGTCCTTGTGCGAGCGCATGGGCTGGCTTCCCCGATCACCGGTGCAGCCGAACAACGACGATGCGGCCCCGGAGCCACCATGGTTTCGGGGCCGCGTTGTCGATGTAGCGCGAATGTCGGTGCTGACCCCTACGGCGACGTCATGGACGCTCTGGGGCGTCGTTGATCACACGGCCTTCGATGCGATGGGCGAGCCGACGTGCCACGGTAGTGGCAGGAGCGCCATTTGGTGGCCGACCAACGCTCGCCTGAACGGCCGACGGGACCGAGATCGAGAGGCTGGAGGCCCTGAGCGGTGGCACGCAGAGCCGCGTCCGCATGGGGTCGTTGGGAGGTCGCAATGGGGCTCACGTGCGCTCGCGCTGACTACCTATCGATCAACGCGACACACGCCAGCCGTGCCACGACCTCCGCACGCTCGAGCAATCGCTTCATGCCCGGGCGCTCGATCGCGGTCCGACTCCCGGACGTCACGTCGGTGAAGACGTCGCGCTTCTGCACGCCGACGCCCAGGAGTGCGTCGAGCTGAAGCTGCGCATCCTGAGACGCGGTACTGGCGCGGGTATAGCCAAGGGGCTCCACTCGGACAGTTTGCCTCAAATATTCCCTCGCTCATGGAGGCTGAGACGATTCACGATGAGGCGAGTTTTAAGACAAGTCGGATCCCGAGTTCACGGGGGAGTTGTCGCAACACGAGCAAACTGCCGCGGTGTCTCGGAAACCTAATGATCTCTGGCCCACCTGCAATGGCAGCAGACTTTTCCGTAGCGCTCCTGGCACGCGGATGCTCCCACTCGAACCCCGAGTAACCAGAACCAATGCCACGATAGAGCTGACAGCGCAGCCGAAACACCAACAGCATTCAGGGTGATCATGAACGCAACCAACCCGTCCGCAGCTTCGACTTTGCCCCGTGCCTGTCGAGGTCGAGTGACACCTGCCGTGATTCGAATCCAGACTCGTGCATCGCTCGGATTAGACCTAGCCATGGTCTCGACGTCCCGGTGACTAGAGAACACACGGAGGTCCCTGCGCCTCTAAGTAACCCTGAGGTCGGCGACACCTCCGCCCGCCTCAGCCCTCGCCGACAGTCGTTCGATCCAACTCCTGGTGCCGCCGGCCCCAAGCAATTCTCCAGAGACGATGCGACGCGAGTGAGCAGGGCTCTTCTCTTGCTCGTTCGCGCTCTCGAGCTCACGACATTCGAGACTGCGGCAGACCCGCCACCTCATGGCAGCACTGCAGACCACCTCTGGCGGAGTGCCGAAAGAAGCTACGCGCTTGATGGGTTCATCACCATGCAGTACGCGAATATGTCTGCGCTCGATCATGTTCGTGGATTTGTCGCTCTGGTGCGTACCCCCACCGTGCACTCCACGGCTTTGGCCACGATCGCGCGAGGTGCCCACGAATCGCTCGCTCGCACGTGGCACCTACTCTCACACTCCGGTGATAAGGACTTCATCTACCGGACCATCTGCCTCCTGCGGTCGGATTTACGCTATTCGGCACTCTTGAACGGAGCTCTGCGAACACGAGACGGCGACGCAGTGGATCCAACGGCCAAGCGTGCGTTCTACGCCGCCGAACTCACCCGGTTGGGCCTCCCTGCCCAAGCGCGCATGGACATGTCAACAATGGTCGCGGCCATGCTCGATGCTGAGTTCAGCGGTGACGGCGGCCGTGAGTACTACTCCGACTTGTCATCCATCGCCCATGCTCAACGACTGGGCCTGAACACGTTCGTGCTCGCAGACGACGAGGGAAAGATCTCTGGCCTAAGTGCCCCGCGTGCAGTTGTCGTTGAATTGGCAGTCCATCTGATCGGAGCGATCTACGGAACAGGGAGACAGTTCATCGCTTTCTACGGCGACCAGACACGACACGTTGAGCATATGGAGACTGCTCTGCAGCGCTCCTTGCGGGCCATCGATCCGATCACGAAAAGCATCTGGCCAGGACGGGATGAGGCCAGTACCGCGTAATCCAGTCGCACAGAGTCGCGGAACCCTAGGGTTACGCGACAGTGCCGATGAGACACCGGACCGGGGGAGCGGGCGGCGGAATCTCGCGGCGGTCAGATTCTCAAAACCATGTTTCGTAACCAACTCACCCAGGACGTGTCGCGGGGGTCGGTTTTGCGAGACGTATGGTGCATGAATGACCAAGCTCATCGAACCCTCGCATGTTGCAGTGAATGCAACTGTCCGTGCTTGCAATCGATACCTATTCGGCTCCTTCGGTGTCGAAGTGTTCCGACCATAACAGCGTGATCTCGCGGATGCGGAGATCTGGGTTGACACAGTGATGCACTGTCCCATACTTTGTTGCATCTAATGCAAGATTTTGAGGCTTCTCCAGCGGCGCTTCGGCTGATCACGTCAGCATCGAACGTCGCACTGGCGAACCCGGAAGCGCAGGTTTTCAGTGCGATGATCGATGGTTGGCGGAACCAGCAGCTGTCGCGCGGGCTCCGTGAGCAGACGATCCGGAACCGGACGGCGACGGTGACACGGTTCCGTGATTTCGTGGACAAACCGCCTTGGAGGTGGACTGTCGCGGATGTGGATGAGTTCACTGCTCAGTCTGGCGGTCGCACTCGGACGTTGTCGACGATGCGCGCCAACCATGGGTCTATCCGTGGGTTCTGTGACTACCTCACGAACCCGTTGTACGACTGGATGGAGATCTGCGATCGCGAGTTTGGGGAGGTCCCTTCGCAGGTGTGCCTGCCGTGGAACACCGTGGCGCACCGGTTCGAGTTCGAAGGCCATGGGAAGCGTCGCCCGTTCACGTACGACGAGATCGAGCGCCTGTTCGATACGGCCGACGCCCGCGTCGAGCTGCTCGTGAGTTCCGGGCGAAAGAGTGCGCTCGGCGCGTTGCGGGATGCCCAGTTGCTGAAGACGGTCTACGCGTTCGGTCTGCGCCGCACTGAGGCGGTGATGCTCGATACCGTCGATTTGCACCACAACGCGAAGATGCGCTAGTGGGGCCGCTACGGCGCGGTCCACGTGCGATGGGCGAAGGCGGCGGGCGGTGGCGCGCCACGACGTCGCACGGTGCTGCTGGTGCCGGAATTCGACTGGTGGGTCCCCGGCATGCAGCAATGGCTCGAGCAGCCCCGGGTCCGTTTCGCGCCCGGAGACGACCTCGACGCGCTCTGGGTGACCGAGCGCCGCACGCGTCTGTCTGCTGGGTATCTCGATCGGAGGTTCGCAGAGTTGCGTGATGAAGCCGGCCTGTCGAAGGACCTGACGTTGCACAGCCTCCGGCACTCCTATGTCACGCACCTTCTGGAGTTCGGGTACGCCGATCGATTCGTCCAAGAGCAGGTCGGGCATATGCATGCCTCGACGACCTCGATCTACGCCTCCGTCAGCTCGGACTACAAGAACCGTGTGCTCGCCGAAGCGCTGAAGGCCCTCATCGAAGGAGAAGCTGATGACCGTTGAGCTCGACACCGGCTGGAATCTGCGCAGCGTGATGGCGTCGCGCGGGATCTTCCAGACCTCCAAACTGAAACCCCTACTCGAAGAGCGCGGCATCGACCTGTCCCGGGAGCAGGTGTATCGGCTGGTGACTCAGCCGCCCCAGCGGGTGCGTCTCGACGTGTTGGCGGCGTTGTGCGATGCGCTGGAGTGCTCGCTCGACGATCTCGTGACGATCACTCGCCGGGAGGCCTCGACCCCGGTGGCGGTGGGTGAGGAGGCGACACGGGGGGCGATCGGTGATCTCCGTCCTGTTCGCGCGGCGATCCGTCGGCCGCGTACGAAGTAGCCGCGGTGGCCAAGCCTCCGCAGCTGCCGCGAGTCGCTGAAGTCGTCGCTCTCGTCCGCCCTCTCGTTCCCGAGATCTCTCCCGAGCGACTCACTGAGATCGTGCATACGGTCGCGCCAGTACCCCTCACGCAGCGGCTTCTTGAGCTCGCGCTGATCAAGCAGCCCGGAGTCCTGGAGGGGCAGCATGCGAACGTGCCAGCGACCGTTCAGAATCTGGCCCATGCGCTGGTCAAAGAAGGGGCGAGCCGGGTGGTGTTGCCGACGTGTGAGTCCTGCGGACGCGCGGTGAGAATGCCCCACAAGACGCCGGGCGGTGGTCGGCACTGCTCCCGATGCGAGCGGAAGGCCCGGTCCGTCTCCTGCGCGTCCTGTGGCCGGGTCCGGCCCGTGCAGCGCACCATCGACGGACAGCGTTTCTGCCGTGACTGTTGGCGAGCCGACCCTCGATCGTTCGGCGACTGCTCGCGGTGCGGTCAGCACGCGACCATCGTCGTCCGTCGCCCGGAACTCGTCTGCCTGGCCTGCTACACCGCACCGATCAAGACCTGTGGTCTTTGCGGAGAACCTGGCCGCGTCGCCTCGCACCTCGACGGACGACGAGTATGCGCGCGCTGCTACTACGCGATGCGCAGACCCCAACCTTGTCCCGAGTGCGCGCGCAGAGTGTTCCTCACCGGGTTCATGAATGGCCAGAAGGTCTGCGCCGACTGCGCGGGCACTCCGATCACGATGGCCTGCCCTGGATGCGGCTCGATCGAGGAAATCCGCAAACATCACCTCTGCGTCGAGTGCCGCCGGCCCGTCGCGATCCAACAGCTGCTCGCCGACGATGCGGGAGAGATCCGTGAGGATCTCCACCCGCTTGCTGACTATCTGCTCACGCACCATGGCAAAGCGGCGTCGCTCGAACGCTGGCTGCACAAGAGCAAGTGCGCGATGGTGCTCCGCGAGCTCGCGGACGGGACCCTGCCGCTCACCGCCGAGGCGATCATCACCCGAGCCCGGTCGGGACAGTCGGTCGCGTTCCTCCTCTCACTGCTGGTCCGTTCCGGCGTGCTGCCGGAGCTCGACGTCGAGGGCACGCGCTTCGACCACTGGCTCAACGACTGGCTCGGTGGCATCGACCATCCCGAGGACCGGCTGATCCTGCGCCGCTACTGCACCTGGGAGCTCCTCCGATCCACTCGGACACTGCGCAGCGCGTCCAGCCCTGCTTCCGGCTTCCAGAGGCAGAGGGCTGCACTGAAGTACTGCGCCGCGTTCCTCGGGGAGATCCGGGCGCAGCAGGAGACGCTGGCGACGTTCCCGCAGCGCCTACTCGACGCGTATCTGACCGATTCGCCTAGCCAACGCGACGCGCTGGCACCGTTCACTCGCTGGCTGCGAAAACACCGGCTGAGCACCCTTCGGGTCGAGTTTCGAGCCCATCGCCTCGAGGGGCGAGACTACGCCTCTGATCACCGATGGCAGATGGCCCGCAGGTTCCTGTCCGATGCCGACATGGACCCGAAGACCCGGGCCGCGGGTCTCCTCGTGCTGCTCTACGGGATCCAGCTGACCCGCATCGTCACGATCACCCGGGCACAGGTCGACACGAGCTCGCGGCCCGTGACGCTCACCGTCGGGGCCGAGCCGATCGAGGTCCCCGCGATCCTCGGCGACGCCATCGTCGAGCTCGTCGATGCCACAAAGGGCCATCCTGAAGGGTGGTCGTTCCCCGGCCGGAACCCGGGCCGTCACCTCACCCCGGGGCCGCTCAGCCGTCGCCTTCGCGCCGAAGGCCTGCTTGCCGGGAGCGCCCGCACGACAGCGCTCATCGAGCTCACCCGGCAACTGCATCCCCGGATCGTCTCGGATCTCCTCGGCATCACGACGGCATCCGCTGCCTCATGGTCGCGTCTCGCCGGTGGCGAGTGGTCCGATTACCCGGCTCTCCGCTCCACCCACCCCTGATCAAGCATCACCCGTCAGAGCCGGGCCGGAAATCGCTTCGCGCAGTTGCTCGACGGTCGGAGAGCCTCCCAGCCCGGCAGGGGTACGGAACACCCGGCAGGCGAGCCCGACCGGCGTGTGCTCGTCGGCGAAGGGATCGACGCCGTCGACGAGGACGGTCGGTGACCCGTGGAATCCGAGGCGCTCGGCGTCCTCGGCGGTCTCGACCAACTGTCGTGTGACGCGGATATCTGATCGACCGTCGAGCAGCTCAGCAAGCCGGCGGTCGAGTACTTCCCAGTTCGGGCAGCCGTCGAAGTACTGCAGGGTGATCTCCATGGTTGGCCCTCTCAGTTCTCGGTGCCGCGGAGCATCAGGAGCGCTCCGGCAATCGTAGCGGTGACGATCACGATGTCGGCGAGGTTCCCGATGAACCAGTTGCCGTAGGCGAGGAAGTCGACGACGTGCCCCCGGGCGAATCCTGGTTGGCGGAAAAGCCGGTCGCCGGCGTGCGAAGCAGCGGCCCCGCCGAGCGCACCGATCACGATCGCCCACCCGGGGCGTCGGACCCGGAACGCGAACACGATCGCGGTGGCCGTGGCCGCGACGGCGATGAGAGCGAACACCCAGGTGAAGCTCTCCCCGAAGGAGAACGCCGCGCCGGGGTTGTACGCGAGCTGCAGGCCCAACAGGTCGCCGATCAGCGGGATGCGCTCGTGCTCCGACAGGGTGGCCTCGGCCCACACTTTCGTTCCCTGATCGATCACGACGACGACCACGGCGATCAGAAGCGCCCAGGCAGTGAGCCGCCAGCGTCCTCTCTGCGGACGCTCTCCCGACGCCGATGCCGACTCAACGTCGGTATTCGTGTCCGGGGTCATGCGAGGGCCTCGAAGAGACGGACGATAACGCCGGATTCAATGAGGATGAACAGGCCCAGGCCGATGAACACGACGGGGACGAGCCAGTGCTCGACACGTTCGAGCGTTTCGGTGACGGCCTTGTGGGTGCCGATCAGTCGCCCGGCAGCGCACCAGACGGCGACGAGGATCAGGAACACGACGATCATGACCGCGACGTCGCCGGGCGAGCTGGTGCGGAAGATCGGCGTGTAGAGGGAGATGTTGTCGGCCCCGTTGGCGATCGTGATCCCGGCGACCCCCCATAGTCCGACCGCGGTGATCTTGGAGTCGTCATCATCGTCGTCGCCGTTACGGCGCAGGCCGCGAATGAGCGTCCAGATGCCGATGCCGAGCGGGATCAGACCCAGGAAGCCGACCCATTCGTCCGGGACG
Source organism: Pseudoclavibacter sp. Marseille-Q434 (assembly GCF_050315415.1). Taxonomy (NCBI): domain Bacteria; kingdom Bacillati; phylum Actinomycetota; class Actinomycetes; order Micrococcales; family Microbacteriaceae; genus Pseudoclavibacter; species Pseudoclavibacter sp. Marseille-Q434. Next base: position 148,995 of record NZ_JBNPQH010000001.1, read on the forward strand.
ATCGTGAGACCGAGCGCGGCGATCACGCTGATCACGACGAGTGTGATGAACCCGAGGTACTGGCCTGCGACGATCTGCCACGGTCGCGGCTTTCCCCGGCTGGAGGCGAGGAACAGCACGGTGAGCACGACGATGTCGTCGATGTTGGTCGCCGCGAACAGGCCGATCACCGACCCGATGGTTGCGAGCATCAGCTTTCCATTCGTGGTGTGCGGGTGCGTGCGGCGCGCAGGCCGTTGAGGATCACGATGACCTCCGCGACCTCGTGGACCAGGACGACAGCCGCGAGCCCCAGGACCCCGAAGAGCGCGAGCGGGAGCAGTGCGGTGATGATCAGCAGGGACAGGATGATGTTCTGGTTGATGATCCGCCGGCCCCGCCGCGCGTGATCGAACGCCCGCGGGATGAGCCGCAGATCATGACCCGTGAAGGCCACGTCCGCAGACTCGATCGCCGCATCGGAGCCGGTCGCTCCCATCGCGATGCCGATGTCCGCGGACGCCAGGGCCGGGGCGTCGTTGATGCCGTCACCGATCATCGCGACCGATCCCGCCTTCGACAACTCGCCGATCGCGGTCGCCTTGTCCTCAGGGCGCAGCTCCGCGCGCACATCAGCGATCCCGGCCTGCGCAGCCAGCGCACGAGCGGTGCGGGCGTTGTCCCCGGTGAGCATCGTCATGCCGACGCCCTGATCCGCAAGCGTGCGGACCACCTCGGGGACTTCCGGACGCAGCTCGTCGCGGACGCCGATCGCCGCGACCGGTGCCTCGTCGCGGTGCACGATCACGACAGTCATGCCCTGCTCCTCAAGCCCTGCAACCCGGTCGCCGAGCTCGCCGGCGTCGAGCCAGCGGGGGCTGCCGACCGTGATACGAGCGCCATCGACGGTGCCGTCGATGCCGTGCCCGGCCTGCTCGGTCACATCCGCGGCCACGGGAACACCCGGGGCTGCAGCGGTGATCGCCGCCGCAAGGGGATGCGTGCTGTGCTGCTCCAGAGCCGCCGCCCAAGCCAGCGCCTGCTCCTCGGCAATGCCGTTCGCAGTGAGGACCGCGGTGACCGCGGGCTCGTTACGGGTCAGGGTGCCGGTCTTGTCGACCGCGACGTGCCGGACCGTGCCGAAGCGCTCGAAGACCGCGCCGGACTTGATGATCACGCCGAACTTGCTCGCCGCGCCGATCGCGGCAACGACCGTCAACGGCACCGAGATCGCCAGCGCGCACGGAGAGGCCGCTACCAGCACGACGAGCGCACGAGTGATCCATACCTCCGGGTCGCCCAGCAGTGACCCAATGATCGCGACGAGCGCTGCGAGAATCAGCACACCGGGTACGAGCGGGCGGGCGATCCGGTCCGCGAGACGCGCACGCTCGCCCTTCTCCGTCTGCGCTTTCTCGACCAACTCCACGATCGTCGTAAGCGAGTTATCGGTACCGGCCGCGGTCGCCTCGACCTCCAGCACGCCGGAGCTGTTAATCGCGCCGGCCGACACCGCGTCCCCGGGCTCGACCTCGACGGGGATCGACTCCCCGGTGATCGCCGAGGTGTCCAGGCTTGAGCGGCCAGAGCGGACGATCCCGTCGGTTGCGATCCGTTCGCCCGGGCGGACCACCATGACCTGGCCGACCGTCAACTCCCTCGCCGGCACCTGCGCAGAGACGCCGCTCTGCAGCACGGTCGCCGTCTCCGGCACGAGCTTCAGCAGCGCCCGCAGGCCGCCACGGGCACGGTCCATCGCCTTGTCCTCAAGCGCCTCAGCAATCGAGTACAAGAACGCCAGAGCAGCGGCCTCCTCCACATAGCCGAGGATGACCGCGCCGATCGCGCTGATCGTCATCAGCAGCCCGATCCCGAGCTTGCCCTTGAACAGCTTCCGAATCGCGCCAGGAGTGAACGTCGACGCGCCCAGCAGCAGGCCGATCCAGAACAGTACGAGCGCCGGGATCTCGAGCCCGGACCATTCAAGGATCAGACCAGCCAGGAACGCGACACCGGAGAAGACCGGCACCATGATCCCACGGTCCCTCCACCAGGGCCGCTCCACCTCTTCGGTCTCATCCTCCGCCGCAGTGGCAGGCTCGTGCTCGCAGCTACACGCCGCGCTCACGCGTCCGCCCCTGTACCGCAGCAGCCCGGCACCGTGCACGACGAGTCCACACACGGCGCGTGCTCATCGACCGCCAGCGTCACATCCACGAGCGCGACGAGCGCAGCCGCAAGATGCGGGTCAGCGATCTCGTAGCGCGTCTGGCGACCCTCAGGCTCGGCGACCACGATCCCGCAGTCACGCAGGCACGTCAGGTGGTTCGAGACGTTCGAGCGGGTCAGCTCCAGCTCGCGCGAGAGCACGGCTGGATAGCTCGGGGCGTTCAGCAGAGTCATCAAGATCCGGGAGCGCGTCGGGTCCGCCATGGCCCGGCCGAGCCGGTTCATGACGTCGAGGCGCGAAGCAATAGTCAGCATGTACTGAACTATACAGCAAGCGCTGATCAATCATTGGTGATCAGTTCCCCACCATTCATTGGGAGAAGAGTCGGAAGCCGCTGAATACGCAACGCAACAACAGTCGGCGCTACCAGTAGCTACGCCCGCGTCTCGACCCGACACCAGGACACCGATCGACAGGAAGTCGATCTGCGCGCAGCCGGTGTTCGCGCCGACGACCTCTACTTGGATCGAGGAGCGTCAGGCGCGAACGCCTCCCGACCCGCACTCGACGCAGCGTTGAGGGCGCTCGAACGTGACGACACCTTCGTGGTGACGACGCTTGATCGCCTCGGACGCTCGACCGGCAACATGCTCACGCTCGCCGAAGAGCTCCGCGACGAAGGAGTCGCACTGCGGGTTCTGAACTTGGGCGGGGGGGCGTGGACACGTCGACCCCGATGGGGTCCATGGTGTTCACCGTCATGGCTGCGCTCGCGGAGATGGAGTTGGAGATCAAACGCGAACGCGTCCTGGACTCCGTGAGTAAGCGTCGAGCATCTGGAGCTGACCTCGGGGGACGCCCCCGGAAGATCACAGACAGCCAACTGCGCAACGCCGCCCAGTTGATCGCGGCCGACGTCCCGGTGGCCGAAGTTGCCCGGAACCTCGGCATCTCCCGCGCCACGCTGTACCGGCGGCTGTCAGAGGTAAACCCCGCAGCCGCGGAGCTACACGAAGTCGCAGAGGGAACACACCCTCCGGCACTTCACGGCCTAACGACCCCAGTCAAGCGCCTGTAACTACCACAAGGCGGGCATCTGCTGAGTCGGGTGCGATCGTTCGCATGCGTACGGGAATACGGCGTCGAGCCTCGCTGTTTCGCCTGTACCCCCTAGGGGTATCTCAGAACAGAGACCGATCAGCGCACCGAGGAGGACCTCATGGTCCAGATGCATGCACATCACAATGAGCACGCCCACCACGACCATCAGCCGGAGAGCGAGCACGCGGGGCACGGCGGGCACTCTGGACACGGAGACCATGTCGCGCAATTCAGGAAGCTGTTCTGGGCGAACCTGATCCTCGCGGTCCCGGTGGTCGTCTTCTCGGGGATGTTCGCGATGCTCCTCGGCTATCAACTCCCTGATGCGGCGTGGGCGGTGTGGGTGTCACCGATCCTCGGCACGGTCATGTACGTGTGGGGTGGAGCTCCGTTCCTCACGGGCGCTGTTACCGAACTCCGTTCCCGGAAGCCCGGGATGATGCTCCTGATCGCTCTGGCGATTACGGTCGCGTTCGTCGCGTCGTGGGGTGCGAGCCTGGGGCTTCTCCACCACGAGCTCGAGTTCTGGTGGGAACTGGCGCTGCTGATCGTGATCATGCTGCTCGGGCACTGGATCGAGATGCGCTCCCTGGCGCAGACGACCTCGGCGTTGGATTCGCTCGCCGCACTCCTGCCCGACGAGGCGGAGCGCGTGCAGGGGGACGTTGTATCGAAGGTCGCGCCCGCCGATTTGGCGGTCGGTGACGTCGTGATCGTGCGCCCCGGGGGGAGCGTTCCTGCTGACGGAGTGATCGTCGACGGGCAGGCCGATATGGACGAGTCCATGGTGACCGGCGAATCGAGCACGGTCGCACGAGGTGTCGGCGATCCGGTCACTGCGGGCACCGTCGCGACCGATTCCGGGCTCCGTGTCGCCGTGCGAGCAGCCGGCGAGGACACGACGCTCGCCGGGATCCAGCGACTGGTCACCGATGCGCAGAACTCCACGTCGCGCGCGCAGCGCATCGCGGACCGCGCCGCGGCCTGGCTCTTCTGGTTCGCGCTGATCGCCGCGGCCATCACCGCGCTCGTGTGGACGCTGCTCGGCTCCCCGGATGCGGCCGTCATCCGCACCATCACCGTCTTGGTGATCGCCTGCCCCCACGCCTTGGGGCTGGCGATCCCGCTGGTGGTGTCGATCGCGACCGAACGCGCGGCACGAGGTGGGGTGCTCATCAAGGACCGCCTGGCGCTCGAGAGCATGCGCACCGTCGACGCCGTACTCTTCGACAAGACGGGCACACTGACCAGAGGCGAACCGATCGTGACGGCCATCGCCCCCACGACCGGGCATTCCGCTGAGCAGGTCCTCGCGCTTGCCGCTGCCGCCGAAGCCGACAGCGAGCATCCACTCGCCCGGGCGATCCTGCGCGCAGCCGCGGACCGGGAGCTGTCGGTGCCCACCGCGAGCGGGTTCAGGTCATCGCCCGCCGTCGGCGTGCGCGCGGACGTGGACGGCGCGGAGATTCGCGTGGGTGGCCCCCGCCTCCTCGCGGAGCTCGGCGAAGAGGAACTCGACGCGTCCGCCGATTGGAAGGCCGCGGGCGCGATCATCCTGCACGTCGCGCGAGAGGGCCGCGTCATCGGGGCGCTCAGTCTTGCCGACGAGATCCGCCCCGAATCCCGCGAGGCCGTCGACGCACTCCACAAGCTGGGCGTGGAGGTCGTCATGATCACGGGCGACGCGCAAGCGGTCGCCTCCGCCGTCGGCGACGAGCTCGGCATCGACCGAGTCTTCGCGGGGGTGCGTCCCGAGGACAAGTCAGCGAAGATCGCGGAACTGCAGAGCGAAGGCAAGAAGGTCGCGATGGTCGGTGACGGCGTGAACGACGCCCCTGCCCTCGCGCAGGCGGACGTGGGCATCGCGATCGGTGCCGGAACGGATGTGGCCATCGCGTCGGCCGGCGTGGTCCTCGCCAGCGACGACCCCCGCTCGGTGCTCTCGGTCATCGAGCTCTCGCGGGCGAGCTACCGCAAGATGCGGCAGAACCTCTGGTGGGCAGCTGGCTACAACCTGTTGTCTGTCCCTCTCGCCGCGGGCATCCTCGCCCCGATCGGATTCGTCCTCCCCATGTCGATCGGCGCGATCCTCATGTCCGCGTCCACCGTCGTCGTCGCCCTCAACGCGCAGCTGCTCCGACGCCTCGACATCGCTCCCGCGCTCAGCGCACGACGCATTCTCGACCGATAGCGAGCGGGAGTCGCGTGCGCGCCCCAAGCGGGAATCTGCCCCGGCTGCGCGCGCCACTCCCAGGCGCAGCTGGCACACGGCACGGTGCGCGCCGGCTGCTGGGCTGCGTGGGTTAGACGCCCGCACCTACCAGGGGTGGGGAAACGACGGTGCTGGGGGTGTTGTACTGCTTGAGGAACGCGAGGCCGTCGAGCTTCTGACCTGCGGCGTCCTGGACCTCGAGATGCAAATGCGGCCCCGTGGAAGTGCCGGTGTTGCCGACCTGGCCGATCTGGTCGCCCACTCCGACCACGGCTCCCACCTGGAGCGTCGCGGACCCCTCGAGCATGTGTGCGTACACGCTCCGGTACGTGGCCCCGTCGATGACGTGCTCGAGGGTGATATTCACTCCGAGACCACCGTTGTCCGTGGGGGTGACGCTCGTGACGACGCCATCCGCGATCGCCCCGATGGGCGTGCCCTGGGCTGGCGCGAAGTCCACGCCCATGTGGTTCGTACTTCCGATACCGCCCGGGGAGACCCGAGGTCCGAAGTCGTCCGTGATCGCGACACCGACCGGGAACGGCCACTGCACGGGGGCAGACAGGTCGTTCGCGAACGCGCCGTTATCGACCAACGTCGCGAGGTTCGCGGTGGCGGCCGATCCCACCGTCGTCACCGAGTAGACAGAGTCGCGCTCACGCGCGCTCGTTCCCTCACCAGTCACGGTGAGCGTCTGGCTTGGAGCACCGGACGCGGGCTGCACGAGCGCCGCCGCCCCAGTCTCGGCAACCCGATCATGGTTCGTTGGGACTGCCGTGGCTGGCAGCGCAGCGAACGCGGCGACACTGCCGGCGATCCCCAGCCCGAGCACACCACCCGCGAAGCGGAGCGCGGTCTTGCCGCTGCGGTGGGGGCGTCCCGAACGGATCGTCGCGCCCTCCACATCGAGATTGTGGAGGCCAGTGCCCTCACGCTCCGAGGATTCTGCGTCGACCTCAGCCAACACCAAAGCGGGCGTAGAGCTCTGGTTGGTCTCCGGCCGGCTCGCCGGAACACTAGTTGGAAGGCTGGGCGTGGACGCTGGCGCTGGCGACTCGCGCCGGTCGATGCGACCCGCGCGCTCCGCGTCACGTCGCTCCCGCCGCGTCGACAGAACTGGCGCTGCACTCGTGACCGGGCCACGACCCGCCTCAGCCAGGGCGCGCTCCTGCGCGCGCAGTTCCCGACGAGTACTCGCGTGTGAGTCATGGTGCATGTGGACACTCCCGCAGATCAAGCCACCCCTGGATGGGAGCCGCCCGGCAAAGATAACAGAACTATCACGTTTGTCTCGGATTCATAACGTAGGGTTCTGATAGGTGTCACGGGGCGGCGACTGACTCGCGGGCAACACAGGGATTGCCGCCAATGATCGGGTACCCTCCGGGGGTAACTGATGAGCGTGCGAACGGAGAGAGGTGGCGTCATGGAGACCACTCCTGAACGACCTCGCGGCATGCTGGCACGCACCACCGTCACGGTGCTCCTGCTCCTCGGGATACTGCTCGGGCTGGCGAGCGTGCACGCGCTCGCGACCCACTCTCTGCACGAAACCGCGCACAGCCACACGCTCGTCAGCGAACCCGCAGGACACGCTCCGTCCGCAGCGCAGGCGGGCCACGCTGCCGCGATCGACAATCCCCAGTACGGCGAGCAGCGAAGTGTCGTGCCCGTCATGCCGTGCGATGACTGCCTCATGGGGCCAGCGGGCGTGATGGTCGCGCTATGCGCAGCCCTCCTCCTCACTGTGGCCGCCGCAGCTGTCGTCTTCCGCCATCTTTCGACGGGGACGACCGGGACCGTGGCCACGGCGTGGCCACCTCGAGGTCCCACGCCCAGGGCCCAGTTCCATGTCTTCCGCATACCCCTGACCGTTCTGACTGTCTGCCGGATCTGATTGCTCGTTCGGTCGCGACGCGACCGCTCCGCCCCCTCAGGGCAACGCGCAGATCCCCACCCACAGACTCAGAACGGACAACCCCTCATGAAGCACTCACGCATCGTGCTGCTCTCAACGACCACGCTCGCCGCAGCTCTCGCCCTAGCCGCGTGCTCACCCACCAGCGCACCCGACAGCATGGGCGGCATGGACCACAGCACCATGACCGAAACCACGCCATCACCTTCATCCGCGGCGACCGGCGACGCCAACGACCAGGACGTGATGTTCGCGCAGATGATGGTCCCCCACCACGAACAAGCCGTCGAGATGTCGGACATGATCCTCGCCAAGAGCGACATCAACCCCGAGGTCACCACCCTCGCCGAGGAAATCAAAGCCGCGCAGGGACCCGAGATCGAACAACTCAACCAATGGTTGAGCGACTGGGGGGCTGAGTCCATGTCCGGGATGGACCACAGCATGGACGGCATGATGAGCGACGAGGACATGGCGAACCTCGACGCCGCCACCGGCGACGACGCCTCCCGCTTGTTCCTCGAGCAGATGATCGAGCATCACGAAGGAGCCGTCTCGATGGCTCAAGAAGAAGTCGACAACGGTCTGAACTCGGACGCCACTGCCCTCGCCCAGACGATCGTGGACACGCAAACAACCGAGATCGAGACCATGAGAGAGCTCCTCACCTCCCTCGCATAACGCACGGTCAGCGAAGCTCGACACACGTGCCCCGGGCGCAGCGCACGCCAGCGCCAGCCCGGGGCACCTCTCACGCCCAACGAATCCCCAAGCCAGGAACACGAGCGACACGGCACAGCTCGCTGCTTGCAGGGAGCTGTGCGACAGGAGCAATGACCATCCCGGCACGCAAAAATGAAACCCACACCTTATCCGTGCGCCGATGCGATCAGCACACTCACGAGCTGTCTCATAACTTCGATGCTTATGAGACACCTGAAGGCAGACTCCTGCATACTCAGAGGAGGATGCTTTTTTGAGCTACCGGCGGGGAACGCGGGCGAGCATGTCGCCAATCGCGCGGAGGATCGCCACCACGCGCTTTGCCGGGACACCACTACGACCGAAGAGTACGCGCAGAACAATCACCGCGGCGAGCGCGATGAGTATCAGGGCGAGCCCGGTCAGGATGACCAGCAGCGCGGTGGGATCCACCGAACCGAGGAGCTCAGGCAGCAGGTTCATCATGTGGACCTCCACTGAGTTCGGCGCACGAGTGTGCGCCAGGATTCACCGCCCGGGACGGGCGATGAGCTTGTCGAACGCTCGACACTGAGCGCTCGTGAATTCGGGACTTCCGTCTGCATGACAGAAGAGCGGGCCAGCAGGGCGGCCTGTGCCCGGGCATGAAAAAAAGCCGACACGAGGTGTCGGCGTCGAATCCGCAGGCAGACGGATCATCAATACGAAAGGAAAGTACCGGATTTCCCACTTTTCCGGCAACCACACAGCTCCATGCTCACGGTAGGAGCGGAAGTCGGTGCCGAGCAAGAGGATCCGGGGCCGACCCTGGATGACTATGCCATCTGGCACGCTCGGGCAGACGTCTCCCCGGAGCCTCGATCATCCCTCGAAAGACAGTCACGCTGCAACCCCGCTATGGAGCGCCCATCTTGAAGCTACTGGGTGACATCGCTCACGCGTCAAGACCTGCACCGATCGAGCTGGCACCGAAAAAGGCCAACCGCGCGGTTGGCCTTGGGCGGAGTGAACCGCCAGGGGCGATCCTATCCCGAAGGTGCGACATCCGCGCAAACAGTGGGATGTCGGTCCCTCGCATCTTCAACGTACTGGGTGAAGACAGTACGGCGTCAAGATCGTCCTGAAACGAGAAAAGGTCAGCTCATGGCTGACCTTTTGAGCGCAGAAGTCCGCGTAGGGACATCATCGCTCGATTTCCGCAGCGACGTCAAGACCCAGCCTCGAGGCTGCGCGCGTCAGATCCGTGCGTGGAGGACTTCGACGCGGGCGCGAATGTCGTCGCGGACGAGGCGCATGCGGTCCATGCCTTCGATGCCGCGCTCTGAGGGCTCGTCGGTGATCCACGTCTCGATCAGCACACCGGCAGTCTCCGGTACCCGCGCTTCTGCGCCGAGCACGACGATGAGGTCGGCCGCGTCGATCATCTCCGGCATGAGCTGCTTCGGATGCTCGTCGCCGACGCTCACGCCGATCTCGGCGAGCGAGTCCACGGACTGCTGATTCAGCGCAGCGCCGGGCTTCGTACCCGCGGAGGTGACGTGCACCTCGGGGCCGGCGACGGAACGCAGGAGAGCTGCGGCCATCTGGGACTTGCCGCCGTTCTTCTGGCAGACGAAGACGATGTTCGTGGGGCTGGAGGTCATCGGGTCGCTCCGGTGAGTTCGTTGCTGGTGAGGAGGGCGGCGAGCGAGTCGAGCGCGCCGGGGACGAGACTGAAGTAGGCCCACGAGCCGCGCTTCTCGCGGGCGAGGATGCCCGCCTCGACCAAGATCTTCAGGTGGTGGGAGACGGTGGGCTGCCCGAGTCCGAGCGGCTCCGTGAGGTCGCAGGCGCACGCCTCCGCCTTCTCCTGCGCAGCGATCATCGAGATGAGCCGCAACCGGGCCGGGTCAGCGATGACCTTGAGGGTGCGGGCCAGCTTCTCGGCGTTCTCCGCGGAGATCGCCTCGTCGGTGAGGGGCTCGCAGCACGCGGTCACGTCGGTGAGCGGCAGGAGTTGCGTGAACGACATCTGAACGTCCTCCAAGGAAATTGACAGTCATCGATACCCTAGCCATACTCGTATCGATCCGCATCAATATCGACCGAGATCAATATCTCTCTGGAGCTTCATGACTGCTGTCACCCCGCCCGTCAAGCTCGGCACCACGGACCGGTTCCTGCCGGTCTGGATCATCGCGGCCATGGCCCTCGGCCTCGCTCTCGCGGTGTTCGTCCCCGCCGTGGGGGAAGCACTGCACGCGTTCGAGATCGGCTCCGTGAGCGTCCCGATTGCCGTCGGGCTGCTGGTGATGATGTATCCGGTGCTCGCGAAGGTCCGTTACTCGGATGCCCGGGCCGTCGCCGGTGACCGGAAGCTGCTCATCTCCTCGCTCGTCATGAACTGGCTCGTGGGACCCGCCCTCATGTTCGCCCTCGCCTGGCTGCTGCTGCCAGACCTGCCCGAGTACCGGACCGGACTCATCATCGTGGGGCTCGCACGCTGCATCGCGATGGTGCTGATCTGGAACGACCTCGCCTGCGGAGACCGGGAAGCCGCCGCGTTCCTCGTGGCACTGAACTCCGTGTTCCAGGTCATCATGTTCGGGGCGCTCGGCTGGTTCTACCTGCAATTGCTGCCGTCCTGGCTGGGCCTGCCCACGACCAGCGCGGACTTCTCGTTCTGGGCGATCACCCTCAGCGTGCTCGTGTTCCTCGGCATCCCGCTGCTCGCCGGCTACCTGTCCCGCCGCATCGGGGAGTCAACGAAGGGCAGCGACTGGTACGAGTCCAGGTTCCTCCCCAGAGTCGGGCCGTTCGCGCTCTACGGGCTGCTGTTCACCATCGTCATGCTCTTCGCCCTCCAGGGGCAGCAGGTAATCGACCGCCCCTGGGACGTCGCCCGCATCGCCTTGCCGCTGCTCATCTACTTCGCCGTCACCTTCCTCCTCGGCTTCGGACTCGGGAAGCTGGTGGGCCTCGGTTACGAGCGCACGACGACGCTCGCGTTCACCGCGGCGGGCAACAACTTCGAGCTCGCCATCGCCGTCGCGATCGGCACGTTCGGCGCGACCAGCGGGCAGGCCCTCGCGGGCATCGTCGGCCCGCTGATCGAGGTTCCCGTGCTCGTAGCCCTCGTCTATGTCGCCCTCTGGCTGCGCCCCGGCTCTTCCCCGCCGCAGCAGCCACCCCGACACCCGCTGCGTCGACGTCCACGCTCGTCTGACCCCGCTCCACGTACCTCTCTGCCCCCGCTTCACCCACCTCTGTGAAAGGCCTCTGATGTCCACGAAACCTTCCGTGCTGTTCGTCTGCGTCCACAACGCTGGCCGCTCCCAGATGGCCGCCGGCTACCTCACCGCCCTCGCAGCCGGGCGCATCGAGGTGCTCTCCGCAGGGAGCGAGCCGAAAGACCAGATCAACCCCGTCGCCGTCGAGGCCATGGCCGAAGAGGGCATCGATATCGCGGGCAACACCCCGAAGGTGCTGACCACGGAAGCCGTCCGGGCCTCCGATGTCGTGATCACCATGGGCTGCGGCGACGCCTGCCCGTTCTTCCCCGGCAAGCGCTACGAGGACTGGAAGCTCGACGACCCCGCAGGCCAGGGCATCGAGGCCGTGCGCCCCATCCGCGACGACATCAAGCAGCGCGTCGAAGCGCTCATCGCTGATCTGCTTACCGAGAAGGCGTAGCCGACCATGACCGATCTCAGCCAGCGCCGGGGACTGCCGGGCCTCGCCTACCCCGAAGCCTCTCTCCAGCGCCTCGCGGGCGAGCTGGCCGAGCAGTTCACCGGCATCTTCACTCCAGAAACCGTCGAGCGGTACGTGCTCGAGTCCTACGCGGCCCTGCTGCGCACCTCCACCGTCAGAGCGCACCTGGTCACCAACACGACGAGGTTCGCGAAAGACCGCCTCACCGCGCTCGCGCAAGCCAAGGGCGACATCGCTCGCCCCGTGCCGGAAATCCTGTTCCTGTGCGAGCAGAACGCTGGCCGCTCGCAGATGGCCGCGGTCCTCACCCAGGCGCTCGTCGGCGACAAGGTGCACGTGCGCTCCGCGGGTTCCGCACCCGCGAAGGTGCTCCACCCGGAGGCGGTCGACGCGATGGCGGAGCTCGGCCTCGACCTCGGCCAGGAGTTCCCGAAGCCCCTCACCGACGACGTTGTGCAGGCCGCGGATGTCGTGATCACGATGGGCTGCGGCGACGCCTGCCCCGTCTACCCGGGCAAGCAATACCAGGACTGGAACCTCACCGATCCGTCCGGGCTGGGTGCCGACGAGGTGCGGGCGATCCGCGACCAGCTCCACAGGCACGTCACCGAGCTGCTCGCCAGCCTCGGCGTCACCCCCATCGCGCTCGAAGGCTCCCGCGCGTGAGCGTCGAGAACGTCATCGTCGTCGGCTCCGGCCCGGCCGGGTACACGGCTGCGATCTACCTGGCTCGCGCCGGCCTCTCCCCGGTGCTGCTCACCAGCGCTGTGGAAGCGGGCGGCGCGCTCGTGAACACCACGGAGGTCGAGAACTTCCCGGGCTTCCCGGCCGGCATCCTCGGCCCCGACCTGATGGAGAACATGCGCCAGCAGGCGGAACGGTTCGGGACGCGCATCGTCGTCGACGACGCCACCGCACTGCGGCTCGACGGCACGATCAAGGCCGTCGAAACGGGCTACTCGGGCACGTTCGAGGCGCACGCCATCGTCCTGGCCATGGGATCCGCGTACCGGAAACTCGGCATTCCGGGTGAGGAGCGGTTGACCGGGCATGGGGTGTCCTGGTGCGCGACGTGTGACGGGTTCTTCTTCAAGGGGCAAGACATTGCCGTCGTCGGGGGTGGGGACTCCGCTCTGGAGGAAGCGATGTTCCTGACTCGGTTCGCGAACAGCGTCACGCTCATCCACCGCCGCGGGCACCGGCTGCGCCGCAGCCCAGGACGCGGAGCACTACCTCGCCTCCGCGGGCCTCGCCACCTACCCGCAGGCCGTCACCGCGGAACTTGACGCGGCCTCCTCCCCCGTCCGCTAACCCAAGGAGCCAGTCATGACCACCTCCCCAGTCCTCACCCCAGCGTCGACCACCGGTCTCGATGCGTTGCCGGTCGCGATCATCGGCGCGGGGCCCGTTGGTCTCGCCGCCGCCGCGCAGCTGCTGGAGCGAGGGCAGGAGGTGGTTGTGTTCGAAGCGGGAGACCAAGCTGGATCCTCTGTCGCAGCGTGGGGGCACACGCGCCTGTTCTCACCGTGGGAGTACCTCGTGGACGAGGCCGCCGCGCGCCTCCTGGACGATGCTGACTGGAACGCACCACCCGCCAAAACCCTCCCCACCGGGCAGCAGCTCGTCGACGACTACCTCCTGCCGCTCGCCGCGGTCCCCGCCCTCGCGGACCGCATCCGCTACGGCCACCGTGTGCTCGCCGTCACCCGCCGCGGCATGGACCGCACCCGCACACTCGGACGCGAACGCGCCCCCTTCGTGCTCCGCACCGAATCCACTGCTGGGGTCACCGAAACGCTCGCGCGTGCCGTGATCGACGCGTCCGGCACGTACGAGACGAGCAACGCCATCGGCTCCAGCGGTTTGGAGCCCATCGGCGCGGACCAGGTGCGCGAGCACCTCAGCCACGCCCTGCCCGACGTGCTCGGACACGACCGTGCTCGATTCGCCGGGAAACGCGTCCTCGTCGTCGGTGCCGGCCACTCCGCCACGAACACCCTGCTGAAACTCGCCTCCCTCGCCAAGCGGGAACCTGCCACGCAGATCTTCTGGGCCATCCGTGGCAAGCAGCCCACCCGCGTATACGGGTCCGCCAACGACGAGCTCGCAGCGCGAGGCGAACTCGGCGGGGCCACCCGGGCGCTCGTGACCTCCGGGCAGGTCCAGCTCCTCGACGAGTTCGAAATCGATGCCCTCGCTCCCGCGGAGGATGGCGGCGTTCGAGTCACCGGGATTCGCGCGGGACTTGCCGCCTCCGTAGACGTCGACGTGATCGTGAACGCGACCGGGTTTCGCCCCAACCTTGACCTGCTGCGCGAACTCCGACTCGACCTCGACACCGTCGTGGAAGCACCCCGAGCGCTGGCACCGCTGATCGACCCGAATGCGCACTCCTGCGGCACCGTCTACCCACACGGCGTGGACGAGCTCACCCACCCCGAACCTGGCTTCTACATCGCTGGCATGAAGAGCTACGGCCGCGCCCCCACCTTCCTCCTCCTCACCGGATATGAGCAAGTGCGATCCATCGCGGACGAGCTCGCCGGACGCCACGAGCAGGCGCGCCTCGTCACGCTCGTCCTCCCGGAAACCGGAGTGTGCTCGACGGGTACTCCAGCTGAAGCCGAAGAAGCACGCTATGTCGCGCCCGACCTCATCAGCAACGACGGAAAAGCCGCAGCGCTCACTTCAAGCTGCTGCATCTAATCCACGGTGCGGTCGCCACCAACCCTCGCAAAATCCCGACACGGGGCACGCCTGGGGTACTGGCCAGTCAGAGGGATGGGCTTGAGAAGTCTCGCTCTGCTGGTCGCCCGTTACCCGGGGCGACCGGACCCGCATGCACGTCGACCGGTCTCGTACCTCGAGCGCGTCGCGCCTCCACCACGCGTTCCTGTTGCTCTCTGCTGGACGTGCTCGCGTCAAGCAGACGCTCGCGGGTGATGCGTTCAGCGTGGATTGCATCGAGCTTGCGCAGATCTGGCAAGGAGGCCCGCGTTGCTTCGCGCTCGAGACCGCGCGCTTCGTTCACCTGGACCTGGAGCGCATCGATTTCCTCGGTCTTTGGTCCCTCGCCCCGGCGCGGGTCCGAGTTCGCGTCGTTGCGGGCCTGGCGGAGCTGCCGCAGCTCGAATTCGAGGCGGTCGGCAGTGTCCTTGATGGCCTGCAGCTCCGCGTGCGTGTGCGCGGGGAGGATCTGCGCCTCAGCAGCGTCCAGGTCGAGCAGGTGCCCTGCAGGGCGCTGTTGCCAAGGCCCGGGCGCGAACACGCCTTCGCGGACCGAGATCCCGAGTTCGCGATGCAGCGCCCGGTAGTTGTCGTGCAGGCTGGCTTCGAGCTCACCGCGGCGCAGCGACTCCACGAGTTGCCGTTCCGCGGTGGCGTCGTCGCTCGCGACGAGGAACGCTTCGTTGACGCGCTTCCCTCGCGTGAGGCCGACGTAAAGGCCGGCGGCGTCGACGCCGGGGCCAACAATGGAGCCATGCACGGTCTCACCCTGGATCCCGTGAATCGTGGACGCGTAGGCAAGTGCGAGTTTGTCGGCCGCGTAGTCCGCGTCGACCGTGGTGGTGAGCCCCTTCTGGTCGACGGACTCGAGGAGCAGCTTCCCGGACAGCGTCTTCTTCCGGACGGTCCAGACCTGACGGTTCTCCACGTTCTGTTCGCTGTCGTTCTGCCTGGTCTGCACGACGTCGCCCGCGTAGATGACCGACCCGTCCGCCGTGCTGGCCAGCATCTGGCCAGTCACCTGACCGCGGACAATGCGCTCTTCTTGGATGAGGTCGTTAAGGGTGACCGCTTCCTCGTTCGTGGCCACGCATAAAGCGGCCCGGTCCTTGTGTCCGGCGAGTTCCAGGTACCGGTCACGCATGGCCGCGTGCAGCTCGGTCATGGTGGCCGCTGTCCGGACGTGACCGGTGGCCACGAGCTCGTGCGCCACGACGTCCGGGGCGTCGCCGGCGCGCATGCGCAGCGTGAGGTTCGCGTAGGCCCTGTCCGTCTCGCCCTTTTCGGTACGGAACCGGTGCACGGACTCGAGATCGACGTGCGTGTCCGCGTAGCGCTGGCCGAGCGCCATCGCGCCCGTGTGGCCGACGGGGTTGACCTGGGCGGGATCCCCGACGAGCGCGATCCCGGTGCCCGTCTCGGCGGTCACCTGGAGCAGCGCGTGCATGGTGTGGAGGTCGACCATGCCTGCCTCGTCCACCACAATGCGGGTCTTCCGGTCAACGACGGCGCTGTCCTTCGGCCCTCGGTAGGCGTGGCCGTCCTTGGACATGGGGTCTTTCTGACCGATGGCAAGGCGCTGCCAGACTGGCCGTCCGGTGTCCTTGTCCGCGGTCGATCGGAAGCCGTACTGGTAGAGCAGTGCGTGCAGGCTGGTCGCGTCCGCTCCCGTTTCGCGTCCGGCCACGGACGACGCTTTCTTCGTCGGCGCGACGATGAGCACCTTCCGGCCCTGGCCGGACAAGGAGGCCCTGGCCACTTTCAGCATGGTTGTCTTGCCCGCACCCGCTGGCCCGATGACCGTGACCAGACGCGACGAACCAGCGATCGCGGCTGCGGCCGCGGTCTGCTGCTCGTCGAGGCCGTGCTCGCCGCCGATCTTCGGGTTGCTGGCCAGCTGGTCGATGAGGTGCGTCGCCACGTTCTTCCCGCGCTTGGCCTGCGCCCGCATCCCCTCATCGACGTCGCGCTTCAAGGTGGCGGTTTCGGCCAGCATGTACCGGCCAACCCCACCCGGCACGTCGATGCTGTCCGCGGCCAAGTCGATCAGGTAGTGGTCGCGTGCCCGGTCGAGGGCAGCGTCCACGGCGGATGCGAGCACGTCGCGGTCGCCGGTGGCCACAACGCGAGCGACCGCGCGGACCGCGCCCGCGCGCAGCGTGAAGTCCGAGAACCGGCCACTGGAGGAGGTCGACCGGGAGTCGGCGTCCGCGATGGCCAGCCTGGCCACCCGGTCAATGTCCGCCGCAGATACGCGGACAGCCCGGTCAGTGACCGGGGGAGCGACCGGCTTCCGCCGCTTGAGGAGGGCCGGGTCGAGGTCAGTGAGCTCGCGGCGGACGCTCTCCGCCCAGTCCTCCTCGGACACCATGTCCGGCTTCTCTGGCCGTCCGACCGCCCACGCGCGCCGGTCAATGGCCATCTGGTCATTGACCGTCGGTTCCTGTCCGGGGTGGTCAGTTTGCCACTCGGCCAGGAAGCGGGCCTTGGCCGCTTCGATCTGGTTCGACCGCTTCGAGAACGACCGGACAAGATGCTGCAGTTGCTCGACTTCACCCGTGGCCGGGTCGATCGTGAAGCCCTTGGCCGCGAGCGTGGCCACCCATTCCGTGTCCGTGATCGCGGCCAACTGACCTTCCGCGTTCACCAGCGTCTGGAAACGCAGCATTGTCCGGGAATCGAGGTTTGACCAGCGGCCATCTTGTCCGAGGACACGAGCGTTGAGCCACATGTGGGTACGCGCGTGCGGGTCGAGGGACCGTGACCGGGCGTGCTTCAGCTCGACCACCTCGATCTGCGCGAGGTCCATGCTGATGCGACCTTGCGCGCCGCGGCGCGCGTTCAGTTCGGTGCGCCACATGTCGATGGTGCGATCGCGGATCCGTTCCTGCAGCGCGTCGAACGCGGCCGCGATCTCCGGGTCCAGCATCGCGGCGAGCGACAGCGTCTTGGGTGCGTTCACGGTCGCGTCGAACAGGAGATCCGCGTCGGGCCCCTGCACTTGGTAGCCGCGGTGCACGCCCGTGGCCGGGTCGCTGCCGGCGACCCACGCTTTCAGCTGCTCCACGCCCAGCTCATCGGCGGCGATGCCCGCTTCGGTGGCGGTGAAGCGGGTCACGGTCGATCCGGCGTGCGCGTACCCGATCGCAGCGTCGACGGACGCGAGTCGGTCGGCTCGAGCGCCGTCGCAGACGCCGTCGAAGGCGTAGTGGACCGCGGCTCGCAGGCCATGGCCTGCGACGCCCCGCTTCCATCTCGCTACTCCGCCGCGCACGGAATGAGCGTAGCTCACACTGAAAGTGCCTGCGTGCATTACATCCTTTCTCTCCTCGTGTCCGTCACTTCCCCTCTCTCCGTTTCCCTCGTCTTCTCCACTTATTTCTCCTCCCTTGTCTCCCTGATCCCGTCATTCCTCGTTCTCCCTCGTCCCCTCATTCGTTCGCTGCTCTCACTCCTTCGTTGTCCTCTCCGCGTGACTCTGACCGTTCCTCTCTCGACGCGAATCGAGGCGGTTCAGTCGTCGTTGACGCGTTCCGGGAGAGCTCACGCATAGAGGGGTAGGGAAAGCACACGGCTTGCCCTCCGGGGACGCCCAGCGCTGACCCGGGAACACCGTCGGGCGCGGCAACGCGACCCGGCGAGGAGAGGTCAGTCATGACACGCACGAACCGCACCGCAGCGAACCAGCTCCGCAAGCTCGACCAGCAGTGGGCAGCCGAAGACCACCAGGCGCTCGTCGCCTGGTTCACGAGACACCCGGACACGGCGTCACGGGAACTTCCCGAGCTCGAGGAACTCGTGACCGCGGCCACCGAATCCGGACACCCACCAGCGGCCGCGCTACTGGGCATGGCCGTGCTCGTCACGGACACCACGATCCGTCTCGCGGACCCGGCCACTCTCGACCCGGTGACAGGTCGTCTCGACCGCGCCGCGGTCGAGGGCTACCTGGCCGCGCTCGACCTCTGGGTCGGACCGCCGCTGGACGGCGCTGACCGCAAACCGGTCAAGCGGACACGTGACCTGTTCGGCAACGAGATTGGCCGCGCTCACCTCATCGAGGGCTGACCGGTCCCACGGGCACGCTTGTCCGGAGGTGCGGAGATCACGCTTCCGGACAAGCGGCTGCCGTGACGCGGCCACGAGCTTCCCGGACAAGATGCCACGTCCGGGCAGTGTCCACCTGGGCTGACCGGTCATTGGCCGGACAGTCGAGCACCAGACATCCGCTCCGAGCAGCCGGCGAGTGCCGCGCCCTTGTGGGGTGTGGCGTCCGCGTCGGTGAACTGATGACCAGCTCGGCGGGTTAAGCGCCACCACACCTGGAGGGGCGTCGCCTCGTGGGAAATGACCACCCTCGGTCTAGTACCGCAGCCGGATCCGGCTACGCAGTAATCTCGATTTCATGGACCGACAACCTGGGCTCACCGACTTGGACGACTTCTATCGGAGAACGAACGCGCAGGAAGATGTCGTTGTGCACCCGGTCGGGCGTTCGGGGAAGCCGTTCGTCATTGCAGCCCTGTTCGATGGCAAGGACGCCATGCTTCCCCCGGCCGCGACGGTGTACGTCGGGGACGAGATCGTGAGACAAGACGCGCGGGGTGGTGAGACTCGATACCTGGTCACCGATCACGTTCCACATGTGCATCCCAACCAGCCGTCTCGGAGCTTCTCCTTGGCCACGTTGGTGGACCGTCAGCAGGTGGATAGAGACCAGACTCGATCCCCGGGCGGCAACAACTTCTACATCAGCGGAGGTCACAACCAGCTCGCCGTTGGAGACGGAAACCGGCTGCAGCAGGAGAACCACGGTGACAGTGCAGCAGTCTCGGCCTTGCTCGCCAGCATCATCGAGAGGATGCCACGGGAGCTGCTCCCCGCATCGGTCGCCGCGGACATTGAGGATGCAGTGGAGGAAACCCGAGAAGTGCTGGCATCCGGTCCCACCCCGTCGAGGATGAAGCGCTCGCTGAGAGCACTGAAGGGGACTGTGGAGGACGTCGTAACCTCGGCACGCGCGGGACTGGCTGTCGGGGTCAAGACTTGGGCGAGTACGAGTGTGGCAGCAGTGATGCAGCAAATCGACGGACTCTAGGCAACTCTGCGCGGTGTCGCAAATGTCGGTGGTTCACCTGACGCTTCTTGCATGTTTCATGCCTTCGATCCCGGCGCGGACGTGCCCGCCGCGGAACTTGTGAGCGCTGATCAAGCGCTGGCATCGCTCACGTTGCGGTGCGCGCGAATCGAATACACCGGTTCTAAGGGGTATGTGCACCAGCGAGACGTCTATTGGGTGCCGCTCGCTGTGCGCCCGCGAGACGGGTCCTCGTGGCTACTGTGGGAGAAGGTCCCGCCGGTCTACCCAGACACCTCCCGCGCTCTTCCAGTGCAAGGTCTGAGCTCGTCGGCCATGGGGGTCGACGGTGAGGTGTACCGCGCTGAGCGCTTCAACTACCTCGACGTGCCGAACGTCGAAACGCTGCCGCCTGGTGGGTGGATGGCGTCGTAGATGGGCATTGATGGGCGTTGCGCCAACCTCTGGTTTTGAGCTGTCGAGATTCGGGACATGAGCAAGCGACGAACCGTGGTCGGTCATTGGCGTGATCGAGCTCATGGCGACGCGCTGGCTCGTCGGCCTTGGGGATGTGCCAGCGTAGATTAGCTGGACTGATCACGTCAAAGGGGCGCGGAATGGATATCGGCTGGATTCAGACACTCGTGGGCATTCTCGTTGGCGCGGTCACGCTGCTTACTGCGATGGTTAGCGTGTTCGGGTCGAGCGCGCGTTCCATCAGGAACGGACTCAAGACTGATGGAGAGCTGATCGATTTCCTCGACGGTGATGCGCGCGACCAGCTACGAGCCGACCTGCAGCGCCGGACGTATGCCTTGCTCGCGGCGATCCGTTACCCAGGACTGACGCTCTACGAGGTCCTTGAGGGATTGCTACTCGCTGCCATCTTCGCTCTACTGCTTCTGCTTCCGCGGGATATTGCGACGTACAGTCGAGAGGAACTCCTGTCCGGCGACGGCGCAATGCTCGCATTTGCGGTTCTGAACATGATGGTGATTGCGTTCCTGGTGTTCGCGCGCCTATCCCGGTCATGGTGTGGTCGAGCGAGGATGCGATTGGCCTACGTAAGGACGCACCTCGGTGATGACGACGCAACCCGTCTACACGCTCTCCTTAAATTTCCGGCATGGGCTGGATGCATCATCCTTACGGCAACTCTGAGCTGGGCCGTCCTGACGCAGCTGTCAGCGGCCAGCAAGATCGCAGGCTGGGGACTCGGCGTCGTGGTCTTGGGCGCGGTGATCACCGTCGCCATCGGTCTTGCCGTCGTCATGGGTGTGTCGATAAAGAACTCTTTTGATCCTGACTCCGCAGGAACGACGGACGCGACAGAGCCATCGCACCCCCAACCGGAGGCCGCTGTTGAGCAGCCATCTTCTTCGAACTCGAGGGTCGAGGGACAGGAGGACCACGAACGGATGCCCTCGATCCCTGTGGTTGGATCCGCCCTAGACGAAGATCCTCGCAACGCCGAGGACAATGTGGCCCGCACATAGCGGCTTGGCGTTCCGGCCCGCAACTCGACAGAGGAGCGCCACCCTTGGACGTCCGTGTCATCGAGTTGGCGATCAAAGCGAGTTATTCCTGGACTGGGCCTTACTCGCTAGTCGCTAGTTTTTGCGCATCTCCAACTCTCCACACACCACCTCGAAAAACTCGAGCGCACGGTGACTACCATTCCGGGAGAATCACCACCTCGAACACTCAGGCAACCTCCCCTTGGAGGCGTGGGATCGATCGGAGCGCAGCGGAGAGCGATCGCGCGGCAACCCCAGCCGCAGGCTGGCTCTCGACGACCGAGCCCTGCCCGCTAAGAAGCGGGTGACCTAGATCCAGCCGGAGTGAGTCTCAGGCCAGGCCACCTTGGCGTTGCTCACGAGTGAACTCCGCCCACTTCTGCTCGGGGCGTGCGATCGGCATGCTGCGCCGCCACTGACGGCGGATCCTGGCCGACCCATCCTGGTGACGGACGAGCCAGGCGGTCAGCAGCACCCAGTTGAGGACGAGGGCCGCGATCGCGATCCACGTCCCGGACTGGAGGTGAAAGTCGAAGCTGAGTTCGCTGTCCCTGATGTGCATCGTGATCTGTCCGAGCGCGATCCACACGACGACGACCGTGGCGATGATGCTCTGCCCGAGCCAGAACGTGCACAACCACAGGATTGTGATCAGGATCGCAGGCATCCAGGCGAACGGGTTGAACATGACAGCGCTGATGCTGAACGGGTAGCGGATCCAAGGCATGTCTGCACGCTAACCGCGACCACAGACATTCGTGAATGGAACTTCCTGAATTCGTGCGCGTTTCGTGCGCAAACAATCGGTGTCTCGGCAATGGGTAGTGAACATGTTCGTTCGTTACCTGAAGGGGCACCCTTGCAGTCCACACGAGTACTGGCCACCTCCACGGCCCTAGCCTGCGGAATCGGCTTCACGCTGCTGACCGCTCCCGTCGCTCACGCCACGGAACTCACCTCACCCGACTCGACACCTGCTGCTTCGACGCACGCGATGGTGATCGACGACGCCGAGCCACCCGCGGCCGACGACGGCACGGAGCCGACGGAGGAACCCGAACCGCCAATCGAACCTGAGCCGACGGGGGAGCCGGAACCCGAGCTGCCGCAGCCGGAGATGCCCGTCGTCCCGGTCGCCCCAGCAGTGCCGGACGCTCCCGCTCCCGACTTCGCGGAGTCGGAACTCGAGTACGACACCGACTCCGTGTCCACGAGCTCCGACTTCTCCGACGAGTCGGAGGATTCGACAGAGGAATCGGCCCCAACCAAGCTCGCGGTCACCGGCCCTGAGTCCTCCGGTGCCACCGTCACGGCGCTCGGACTCGCAGCCCTCGCCGCTGGCTTGGGCGCGCTCGGGATCCGCCGACGCTTCCGCCGCGCATGACTCGCAACCGCATCACCCGATCCGGCGCCGCTCCTGCGCGCGTCTCCATCACGACCGAAGGAACGACCACACGCATGAACACCACCCAGAACCGCGGCGCAGCATTCCGCACCAAGCAGACCGCCCGCATCGGCATCACCAGCGCAGCGCTGCTCGCGATCGTCGGCGGCGGCGTCCTCACTTCCGCTGCCGCCGCAAACGCCGCGCCCGGTGGCCCCGCCATTCAGCCCCAGGCTGAGATCACGAACAACATCGGCGACGTCATCAAGAACGTCAAGGTCGAGGCCATCGAGAACGCCCCAGCCAATCCGGACGTTGACCTGAGCTGGCGCTCCGCCCTCATCACGAGCTTCGACCTCCACGTGCCCAACGACGCGCAGCCGGGTGACACCATCGGCATTCGCGTTGGCGACGGACAGTTCCGCTTCCTCGCCTTCTCCGGCGTCGAGATCAAGACCGCCGCTGGCGAGCTCATCGGCACCGCCTCGCGATCCGCCGACGACCAGCGCATGATGTACATCAAGCTCGGTGACGCGGTGGCGACGTCCGAGAACATCGTGGGCAAGGTCACCGTGTCCGCGCAGCCGCTCCAGCACCGCGACCAGACCACGGGCACCTTCTCGCTGTTCAGCAACGACGGTGCGGTCAACCTCGGGCCGAACACCGAATACGTCATCTCGGCCACGTCCCCGGCCTCCACCAACACGATCCTCGCTCCGGCCACCTTCGGCAACGAGGTCGGCTTCAACACGCTCACGCACAGCACTGGTGGCGTGCCGGCTGATCTCAGCCAGGTCACCATGACCATCAAGCCGATCGAGGGACAGAAGGGGCTTGTTCCCGACTGCGAAAAGTCGCAGGTCAACTGGCTCTCGGACGGCAGCTACGTCCAGACCGACGCGGGCTTCAAGCCGCGCATCATCAGCTGCAACCTCGCCACCGGCGAAGTCACGCTCGGCTTCCCCGCAGGAGCTGTGGCCCCCGCAGACATCGACGGCAAGGCCCTCACTGGCTTCACGTTCCGCACGTTCTGGGTTGCCGACAAGCCGCAGACCGAGTACTCGCTCACCAGCTCGACCATCCGTGGAACGGGAGCAACCCCGCAGGTCACGACCGGCAAGGGCACGTCCCCGGCCATCGATGGCGTAGGCGAAGGTCAGGTGCGTCAGGCCGCAACGAGCATCACCAAGACGAGCAACGCCCCCGAGCGCCTCATCGTGGGTGCGAAGTTCGACTACGAGATCATCTCCTCCAACGACGAAGAGCTGCGCCCGGCGTACGCGATCCAGGACTTCGACAAGCTGCCCGAAGGCGTCGAGTTCGTCTCGGCAACCGCGGGCGGCAAGTACGACGCCAAGACCCGCACCGTCACCTGGCCCGCCGTCGACATTGAGGGCGCGGGTGAGCGCAAGCTCGGCGTGACCGTCAAGGTGCTCGACTCCGCAGCCGACGTCATCACGAACACCGCCTGGCACATCGGCACGAACACGCCGAAGGCCGAAGCGTCCGTGAGCGACACCCTCACTCGTCTGGGCCTGGAGCTCGAGAAGAAGCTCCTCGAGGTCGTCGACGCCAACAACGACGGCACGATCGGCAACGCCGGCGACGTCAACAAGTACGGCTTCGACGTCACGAACACCGGCACCGCCCCGGAGAAGGTCATCACCCTCAACGACAAGCTGCTCGGCATCGACGGACAGGAGATCATCCTGGACACCGCGCTCGAGCCCGGCGCGACGATCCAGCTCCCCGGCGAGTACGCGTACACGATCACCGCCGAGGACGAGAAGGCCGGCAAGGTCGTGAACGAGGCCAGTGTCTCCGTTCCCGGCATGCCCACCCCGGTGACGGACACCATCGAGACGGAGACCTCGACCGGTCCTGGCCCGACACCGGCACCGACGCCCGCGGCATCATCGACGCCCGCTCCTGCGGCAACGGTGGACCTCGCCAAGACGGGCGCTGACGCGTTCGGCATCTGGGCCGCGGTCCTCGGCGGCATCACCCTCCTCGGCGGGGGAGCAGTCGCCCTGCTCCGCCGCAACCGCACGGCGTCTCCTGCCGAATCGACGCCCAGCGAGTAGTCCTCGCTCCATCTGACAGCGACGGCCCACACCCCACGCGGGCGTGGGCCGTCGCCCATTTAACGGAAAGGACACTCCTCATGCATTCTCTGCTCACCGAACCCCCAGACACCCGCCAGCACCTGGTGCGGGCGCGTGCACGCAAACGCCGCAGCCGCAGCCGCTGGGGATCCGCGCTCATCGTCACTGTCATGGCCGCGGGTAGCGCCATGGTCCTCGGCGCGATCGCCGCTCCCGACCTCACCGAACAGCTCGCAGAGAAAGGCGTCGGCCAGGTCCGACATGTCGCGAACGCCGTCAGCGTGGAACTGGCCCAAGCCGCGGATCCGGACACGGAGCAGTTGCCCACCGTCACGCTCGGTGAGCTCGGCCCCGACGCGCTGCTCGATGTGTGCGCGACCGGCGTCTTCCCCGAGCTCGAGAGCTACCGAACCCAGGACGGCCTGCAGCCGGTGTTCGCCGCGCACAACAACTGCGGGGGAGACGTGATCCTGCCCCTCCAGCTCGGACAGCGCGTCGCGATCATCGACCAGGCGGGGACCGCCAGCACCTACCAGGTCACGGAGCTGCGCGACGTCGACAAGCACACGGCCACGACCGAAGACGTCACGGGCATGGCCGGCTCGCTGCTGCTGCAGACCTGCCACTGGGGCGATCCCATCATGCGCTTCGTCGCACTCCAGCCAGCCGCCGATCGCTGACCCCGCCACAGATTCGCGTGACCGCGCCGCGGTCAACGCCACCACCACTTCAAGGAGTTTCCCCTCATGTATGACCACCCAGCCGGCCTCTCACGACGTTCGATGCTCGCCAGCGCCCTCAGCCTCGGCGCGCTGGCCGCAGCCGCACAGATCGCTCTCCCGGCGCCCGCGCTCGCTGCCACTGCGATGCCGAAGCTCGCGGCCATCAAATCGCCCGCTCGCGCCCTCTTTGCCGAGAACGAGCAAGTGCTCGCTCGATACCTCATGAGCCTCTCGGGCATGACCAACGACATCGTCGACAACGAAGACGCCACCTACGGGTTCATGGGCGGCGGTTGGTGGCGACCTGCGGACACGCAGACCCCGACCAACTCGCGCATCATGGAGCACATCGCGACCCTCGCCTGGTTCTACGCCAACGAGCGGCCCTGGAACCCGTTCTACAAGAACGCGGATCTGCTCACGCGGCTCGAAGCGGCGATCAAGTACTACACGTCCCTGCAGCTGAAGGATGGCACCTACCCCGAGTACCGGGGAGAGCCGAGCCTGGCTGCGACGACGTTCGGTGTCGTCGCTCAGGCCGACGCCTACGAGTCGCTGCGCAAATTCGGCGTCTCCTACGACGCCCGCCTCCAGCTGCGCCAGAGCATGGAACGCGCCGTCACCTGGTTCATGAACCCGAAAGCGGCGCACTGGACGCCGCCCGTGCCGGTCTTCAACCAGGTCGCCGCGGGACTTGTCGCAGCGCAGCGCACGCTGCAGGTGCTGGACAAGCCCACCACCACACAAGCGGCGGTGAACGAGCGCATCACGTACCTCATGGCCAAGGGGCAAGCCCCGGCTGGGTTCTTCCACGAACCGTACGGCGTGGACTTCGGCTACAACTTCACGGTCACGCTGCCGGATCTCGCCTGGCTCTACCGGCACACGCAGCACCCAGACATCATCACCATGGTCCAGCGATACAGCGAGTTCATGCGCTACGCCGTGATCCGCGAACCTGACACCGGGCAGCTCTCGCACATCCCCGCCCTGCACGTGCGCAACAGCGTCTCCAACATCACCCGCCCAGCCGAGGACCTCTCCGATCGCGGCGCGCTCGCCAAGGACTTCCTCGCTCACGTTCCGGATCTCGCGGTGTTCTTCCCCTCCGTCGAGGAGAAGGCGCAAGTCAGATCCACGTTCGTGGCGTCGACGAAGGGCATCAGCGCGCTCGGGAAGCCGGACACATCCCCGCGCACGTGGATGTACGGCATCCTCGCCGCCCCTGGCCCGACCAAAGCAACGCGCGACGTTGCGGAGGCGAACCTGCCGATCCTCGTGAGCGAACGCTTCGTGAAGTACGGCAACGGGTCCAAGAAGGACCAGTACCTGTTCGTGCGCCGCCCCTCCTACTACGTCGCCAGCGTCTTCGGGAACTGGGGTGGAGACACCAGGTTCAAGGACGCGAGATCCACCCGTCAGCTCGGCACGCTCTGGAGCCCCACCATGGGCACCATCCTCACATCCGCCAACAACCTCGACGCTCCTGAGAGTTGGGAGACCGTCGGGCCGGACGGGGCGTTCTCCACCCGTCAGTCCAGCGCCAGTAGCCGATACTACGACGCACGCACCTCCGCCACCGGCCCTGAGCTCAGCGGCGACAAGCTGCCAGAGCGACCGGGCATGTTCTCGCAGCGCACCGAGTCATCAGCGGGCGCTGCCAAGTACGCAACGGGCTGGGGCTATTGGGACACCGGACTCCGATTCACCCTGATCACCAGGCTCACCGGCACCTGCACGCACCGGCTGCCCATGCTCCTCAAAGCCGGAGACACACTCACCTTCGCAGACGGCTCCACGTTCGCCTCCGGTGACGCTGATCGCGACGTCGTGAGCTCCAGCATAATCCTGACCCGAGGCGGCAAGCGCGTGCTGTTCAGCCTCGGCAAGACACCCCTCAAAATCTTCATCAAGCGCAGCAAGAACGAGATCGCCGGAGGCGTCATCCACCGCATCGGGATCCTCTTCGAGAAGCAGCTCGACCTCGGCATCGTCTTCCTCAGCGACGACCCGGGCCAAACCGTGCAGGTCGAAGCTCACCGCCACGCCAGCGGCGACATCTCCATGCGAGTCATCACCCTGCCGCAGCTGCGCGGAACAAAGCTCTCCTTCGCAGGAGCCGCGACCGGCGCTCAGGTCACTGTGCCAGACGTCGCGGACTACAACATCTCCGAACAGACCCTCCGGGCAGCGCCGGGCAATGCACGGACACGCAGCGTCGGAAGTGAAATTGTGACAGTGAGTGCCGCCACCCCTGACGGCATCGAGGTAGCTTCATCTGAAACGGCAATCGTCTGACAGTTGCAATCCAAATCGGGAATCCCTGCAGTCAAGGTGCAGGAGATGGGCTCGCCGCCTCTTCGCCGACCCCGTATTCATTCAGTCGTGCAGAGCGGGGCGATCTTTAATGCGCATTCGTGCTGCCCTGGTATGGACCTGTTGGCCAATGTCTAGGGGCGCGATGTTGCTTTGCAACCAGGCAGCCCTCCGATCGGCAGCCCTCAGATTGACACGCTCGGGCTCAGGGGCGTCAGCTCCGGCTCTGGGCCCGCGGGCCGGGAGGCGCGCGACAGCATCGCCCGGATGAGCTCGTTCTTCGCATGCTTACGCAATGGCGTCAGGTGTAGGGCAAGGTGATGGTAATCAGAGCCACACCGCAGTTGCTAGCGTGAGCCGCGAGAGCGAACGAGACTGCCCCTCACCAAAGCAGGATAGGTGAGGGGCAGCTGCTCACAGCACCCAGTCCTGAGTGCGAGCTGCGCCACGTGGGGGGACGTGACGCGGTACCAGCCTAGTGAAAAACGGTGCCAGAATGCGACGACTCAACGCCCCAACCGAGCAGCGGGTTGATGGGCAAAAGGCGACGACGCATGCCTCGCTAGCGCGAGCAGTTTGTCAGTCTGCTGGTCTGCGTCTCGACGCGCTCAGGCAGCGGCGCGGTATGTCGCAGTCCGCTGAGTGACTTCAACGCGCCCGCGTCGTGGCTGACCGTTCTAGCGGGGCGAGTTCGGACCAGTGATGCCTCGGCCGAGTCTCACGTCCAGCAGATTGGCTGCGCTAAGCACGTTGATACGCAGCGCGGCGACGTCGAAGACACCACTGCCGGAGGTCTGCGCGTTGATGGTGAAGTTGAGCACGTTGGTGAGGACGCTGAAGAGGTTCTGCAGGAGCACGTTCGTCGATCCGAGCGCCGTCACGATGGCGTCGCGGACGGCGGTTGTGATGGCCTGACGGATTGCTGCGACCGTGCCGGGCAGCAGGACCGGGATGCCGACGACGCCGATGCTCAGGTTGTTGAGCGTCCCGGTGGCGGTGACAATTCCCGCGACGTTGATGTTCACCGTGATGACGTTGAGCAGTGCCGCCAGGAGTCCGTCAGCGAGGGTTCCGATGGCGTTGCCGAGCGCGTTTGCTGGGAGGCCGGCCTCGACGAAGAGGCGCGTGTTCGGGGCGCGGTTGTTGAGGAACGGCGACTGTGCTCCGGTGTAGGCGCCGCCGAGGAGAGCTGCGAGGTCGACGACGACCGAGCCCGCGCCGAAGTTGATCGTGACGGGGTTGTTTCCCGACGAGGGGATGGACGCGTTCGTCAGTGCCCCGGTGTTCGCAGTCACGGACGCGCTGACCAGGGCAGGGCCGACTCCGGCAAGGAGCGGGCCGACGATCGGGATGCCCTGCAGTGCGGTGAGCAGGGTCGTGGTGTTGATCGAGAGCGACCCCAGGCTGGACAGGAGTGCGCCCACGACTGGGCTGACGGCGGCGACGCGGAGGGAGCCGAGCAGGTACTCGCGCGTCGCGACGGTCGGAACGCCTGCGAGGCGGCACTGCGCGTCGATGAAGGACCGGCCGGCGACGGCACCGATCTGGGCGTTCAGGGCGGTGACGTTGCTGAGGAGCGCGGTGAGCTCGGGGGATCCGGTGGCGTTCTGCAGGATCGTGCGGAGGTCCAGGGTCGCGAGCTGCGGGACGCCGGAACTGGTGTCCAGCTGGATGGTGCCGTTGTTCGCGATCGCGCCGCTCGCGCCGGTGGAGGTGCCGTCGTTGACGGCGCGTGCGTACTGGTTGATGATGCCGACCGGGACGTTGGTGGGGATCGTCAGGATGGAGCTGAGCGCGGTGGCTACGCCGCCGAGGTTCACGGTGATGGCGCTGAGGGCGGAGACGCTGAGGGGGTTGCTGACCTCGACGGCCGGCTGCGAGCTGGCGGTCGCGTTCGCAACCGCGCCGTTGAGGGATGCGACGGCGTCAAGGTTGGTGCCGCCGAGCGTGCCGCTGAGTAGGCGTCCTTGTGCGCTGGCGTTGAAGAGGGTGCTGTCGGGCAGGCAGGAGGCGGCCCAGGCGGGTGCTGCTGCTGCGGTGATGATGATCGGAGCCGACCAGGCGGCGCCGCGCACCACTGCGCGGCGGCTGACTTCGGAGGGCTTGGATGCAGGCTTGATGTCGTCCATATCGGGATCCATTCGCACGGGGGACAGCGCCGAGGGGAGGCGCTTGCCTGCGATTTCACCCGGAAATTCACCTGGATTCGGTCACGTGCGCAACTCGTCCGGTGGTATGCGCGAATCGTCCGTCATTTGATGTGTTTGCATGGAAGTCAGGCTTCCGGGGGTAGGTCTTTGAAGGCCCGTCGCATGACGTGTGCGGAAGAAAATCCGGCGTAGCGGGCGATCTGGTCCTTGGTGAGGGTCGCGTATCGGCTGTCGCGCAGCAGGGATTGGGCATGGCGGGCGCGAGCGTTGCGGATCTCGCCAGCGACGGTCTCACCGTGGTGGGCGAAGATCTTCTGCAGGAGACGGAGCGAGACGCCGGTGTCGTGCGCGAGCGTCGCGGGGGCGAATCCGTAGTCCGCGTGCTTGGCCTTGATGATCGCCTTCGACTGGCGGTAGACCGTGTGTCGGGGTGAGAGCTCGGGCTCCGCGTAGCTTGCGCTGCTGAGCAGGATGGCCCCGAGCTGTTCTTGGAGCAGCCGCTCGAGCAGGAACTTCGTGAGGTTCATATCAATGGCGTGGTGCTCGACAAGCGTTTCGCTAAAGCTCGCGATCGGGCGCAGGAGGTCGGTGTCCGCGTCGATACGGTTGCACTCCCCGTCGATCACGGCGCCGTATTCCTCGAGCACAGCCGTTGACGCCACGATGAGAATGAACCGTGTTGGGACTGTCCACGTGAGGTTGCAAGTTGCCGCGGACGTGATGTGGAAGCACTCACCGGGCAGGAAACGCAACGAAGCGCCGGACGGGATTTGTGCGTCGACGCGGCCTTGGGTGACGATGCCGACGATGAGGGTGTCCGCATCGATCCCGGGCGTCTTGGTCGCGGTGCCGGGAGAGGTCGACACCCGCCAGACCGAGGAGGTCTCGAAGACGGCCCCGTCCGCCCTCAGACGCCAGTTGCGATCCAGGGAAGATAGTCCACCGAACCCGGCGAACCGGACTGGGTCCACGCCTGACGTGGCGACCTGGTGGCTATCGACACGGATCGACGCAGCACCTGACTGGAACACGTCAGCCATGAGGACTCCTCGGGGGAAAGGACTACCAGGGGGGCGTTGCTGCAGGGGTGGGGGGGGGCTACTTCAGCGGAGCCGCACTTCGACCATAACGTCCTTCTTCTCAGGTCGTAAGAAAACGCCGCCGTACACCATGGCGACCCCAGTTACCCGGGACGTTCCCCATCCAATTCGCCGCTTACTCCGAACTGTCCGTGGTCATGTTGAGCTCGGCGCGTGCGCGCCCGCCTGACATGACGTCAGAACATGTATCAAGGAGAGAACGCTCGTGGACGAAACCGCAGCCGACACGGCGAACGCCGCAGCTACAGACGAGTGGACACCGGGATCCGGGCCTCGAGCCCAGCGGTCACCCGCCGTGGAGAGCTCCGATCGGTTGTCGCTGATTCTGGAAGATGGTCGGGCTCTCCTGAACGGCCAGGCCGTCGGCAAGGGAATGTCGACCCCCCTGGGGGAGTTCACGGGCCCGCATGATGGATGGGTCGCCCGTGCCGATGGCGTGATGGTTGGCGACAGTGGAGTCTTCATCGCGAACGTACAGTCCGGCAGCGTCCATCTCGAGGCGATCGAGGGGGGCACGTCCCTCCTAGTCGGGTTCCTCCTCGACGGCGCGCTCGAGGTCTCATCTGATGCTGATGGAACTGAACAGGTCGAGGTCGGGGGTGGTTTTGCCATGCGAGCCAGCACCTCCGGCACCTTCCACTGGCGTCAACCCTCCGCGGCCGTCATGCTGGTCGTCCCCGACACCGAGGGGTTCAGCGGGCACATCGGAGAAACTGTGGTGCGCCTTGATCCCAGCAACGCGCTCCTGCCACCGGTCACAGCGTTCCTGAAAGCGGTCGCCACTGCCCAGGCGAAGCCGTCCGAACAGTCCGCGAAACTCCTGGAGCAGCTCATTCGCAGCCAGATCGACGCGGTCCTCCTCACTCACCTCGCCGGCGCTGACGGCAACCACTCGATCGTCGGGGACCACGAATGCGCAAGCCAACTCAAGCACGGGTAGAGATTGGGGCATTCGAATCGCTCAGCGCCGTGAGAGCACGGCGGTGCTGAACCGATTTGTGCCGTCACCACGGCGGGACAGCTACTGCCTCTCACCGGAGTGCCCTTCGGTGAGAGGCAGTAGTCGGCTGACCTAAAGGCTTTGATCCGCGCCGCGGAAGTCGGGTCCCGCCTTCCTCCTGCGGCCACCATCAGGCGCCGGCGGCCCTGAAGGCTTGGGTAATGCGCCACAGGAGTCGGGTCCCCACCTTTGTCCTGCGGCCACCAACAGGAGCCGGCACCGATTGTAGCGGCCAGCTTTTGGCGCACCGTACCCCCGCTGCGAATCCGGGCGCACCGATATGCGTTCCGATTGGAAGCTGCCGCTGTCTGGGACACCGTAGGGATGGCTAGGGTGAAGGGCACGAGAGGGCGCTGACCGACGCAGGTCGGTGTTCGCCTGAAATTACGTTGCCGACCAGAAGGAAGTCAGGGACATGTCTGCCGACAGCAACCATGAATCCGTACCAGCGCCAGCCCTGCGAGCCGGACACCTGATGCTGGATCTTCTCGCGAGCAAAGATGACGACGCCGACCTCGCCTCCAACCAAGCCGCTTACGTAACTGCAGCGGCTGCCATCGATCAAGCGTTGTGGGACGAAGCGGATGCCGACCAGGCGGTCCAGCCCGCGGATCTTGTTGGTATGTCGTATGTCCTGCAGGACTGGTTCCTGAATCAGCTCGGAACCGCTGCAGGGGTGGATGCGCCCACGATCATCAGCCGGCTTCGCGAGTTCCTCGAGCTCTTGAGACAGGGGGAGCTGTCCTATGAAGAGATCTACGCGCAAACCGCGGTCTCGCTGCCGAAGGAAGAGCCCCACGCCGATGTGCGTCTCCTCGTGGTCCATCTCCCGAAGCAGGCGTTCAGCGCCGGAGGGATCATTGACTTGTCCTTCTCTGAGTACGAGGAGTTCACGAGGACGCACGGCCCAGGATGGCAAATCATGAGCCAAAGCGTCGTGTCCAGCGATGAGGAAACTGTCGTGCTCTCCTTCCTGCTGACGAGAAGCGCCCAGTAGCCGTGGACCAGACAGATTCTGCAGGCACGACCACTTGCTTGTTCCATACGAACCGTGCGCGTGGGTGTCCAGCGCTTCTCTGACCGACCAGCGGAAGGTTGCCGGTTCTCCCCGGGAGGTCAGCATGTCAGAACAGCAGCCAGGTGCCGCCGAGATTCCAGAAGAGGTCCCTCGCCGGACGATCAGTTCGGGGGCCGGGTGGCGGGTGCCCAGCTTGGAAGATCCGACCCAGTTCCAGGATCTCTACCAAGGGGCAGCCTGGACCGTCCCCGTCATCGCCGACGACGAGAACGGTCCGGAGGAGTCAGCCCCGTAGAAGCGCCAATCGCTGGTCGCTGGGGAGGTCAGCGGCTCAGCGATCGTGTAGCGAGATGTCCCGAGCCATCAGAGCTGCGGGATGCGTCGGCGCCGACTAAGCGGTCTTGGCGATGCGGGGTGCGTTCACGGCGATGTCGTCACCGGCGCCGGTTCCGGTTGCGGTGAATGTCCAGGCGTAAACGAACTGCACCGACGTGCGCTGCGTCACGGTGACAGTCAGCACGTTGCCGTTCCGGCTCGTGGCGGCCCCGGTCGTGGTGGTGAACGAAGTAGTCGCGAGTGGCGTTGCGGGACTGTTGACGTTGCGCACGCTCGCGGTGAGGGTGAGATTACGTGGGTTCGCGTTGTAGAGACGCGCATCGAACGTGAAGGTGTAGGTGCCGGGAGCCAGGCACGCGGTCACGCTCGTGAGCGTGGTCGAAGACGCAACGCCCGTGGGTGGGTCCGCGACGACCAACGCTGCGGCGGGCAATCCGTTGTAGGTGCCGGAGTACTCGACCACAGGCGCGGTCCCAGGGGTCCGGGCCGTCGTCCATGTCCCGAGATTGCCGTTGAACTGCCAGTTGGCCTGGATCGTCGCCGCGGCTTGCGGCGTGCAGTTCGCCGAAGCAGACGCAGCGGGCGCTCCCACGGCGAGCATGACGGTCGGGACTGACCAAGCGGCTCCCATCACGAGCGTGCGGCGCTTGATGCCAGTCTGGCGTTTGGTGTTGGCGGCGTCGGTGTTGCGCATGATTCCTTGGTGGTCCTCACGGACGCGATCAATGCCAACGCGCGACGGTAAATGCCACACGAAGCTCACCGTCGTCGTGTGAGGCCCTGCCGACCAGCATCCCATTCCCCTGGAGGCCTCGCAACGCCCCGGGGAACGGCCTGGCTGCCTCTTGTGCGCCAGCGTTTCGTGTTGCTGAGAGGGAAGTGCAATCCCTCGGGCACAGGTCCCGTGAACCCCTCAGCAGCCGGGAGGCTCATGCCGCGAGCGGGAGACGGAGCTTGGTCCCGAGTCCGTGACGGCCCACCGGAGGTGATGTGGCCGCGTGGCATCCTCGCGAATGAGGAAGACGTTCTGGTGATCTCTATCTCTGGGAAGTCGATCGTCTAGATACACCAAGTGCAAGACGAGAGCGGCCCTCTCGGGAGAGCTGCTCTCGCGTGACGGGTGGATCAGGGAGCCGGAGGCTTGCGCCATCGACGCGCAACGAATGGCTGTCGGCGGATCCATGAGGACATCGAATTGACACCTGTGGGCCAGTAGACGTCTCGAACCTCGCGACCACCTACTGCAAAGCTGCTGTAGACCTGGGCAAGAGGGGTAGGCGTCTGCCTGCTGTTGACCCAGAGTCCAGGGGTCAGTACCGGGGGAGACGCAGTCGCGAGCAGGTCGTGACGCTCGGCGGGTTGAATCTGCACCCATCCCTGCATGTCTCGGCTGAGCGACGCAAACACCTCGGCCCGGGCGAGCGCTTCGACTGGGGCTCGAACGGCTTCTAAGGACTCCCGCAATGTAGCCGCGGCCGCCATAGACAGAGCGGCGTAGTCCGCATCGGCGCGCGCCGATTGCAGACGCTGCAGCTGCAGACCAAGATGTTCTGTGATCGCGTTGAGATGCCCCGCTACGTCGAGTACGGCGCTCTCGACCTCACCGGGTGAATGGAACAGGTGCAGGTGGCCGTGTTCGTCCACGCCCGCGGGGTCCAGGACTGTGCCGGTCACGGAATGGATCCCTGCCTGGAATCTTGAAGCTGTCGTTGTCATATGTTTCCCCTAGAGGTGTCGAGGCCTAACCGGCCATCTCTTCGCGCACCGGGATGGTGGACTTGATGATGTCGATGTTCCAGCCATGCTGGGCGAGCTTGCCCGCGAGATGAGTCGCCTGACTGAGCAACTTGTCGAGAGGTTCACTTGTGTCAGGGTCGCGGGCGTTGGCGAAGCTTGTCGCTTCGGTGATAGCCGCGGTGCTGCGCCGGTCGAGCTCTACGTAGATCTCGGTCGTGGCCAAAGAAGAATGTCCCAAGAACTCCTGGGTTGCTCGTATGTCAAGCGTGCGTGTGTAGCCGGTCGTACCAGCCCGGTGGCGCAACGTGTGCAGACACTCGTGTGGCATCATGCGCTTCACATAGACGTAGACGGTTTGAGGGTGGAGATGGGAGCCGGCCCAGCGTCCCGGAAAGTAATAGCGAACCCCCGGGGCCGTTTCTGCCTCGATGGAGCGCAAGAGGTGCAGAGTGATGTCGTCCAAGATGAGTACGCGTTCGCGCTGGCCCTTGCCGACCACTGTTAGTTCGCGATCACTCCGGGCTGAGAGTTGTAGCGTGGCAATTTCGATCCTTCTGAGGCCCATGGTGGCGGCAAGTGCAAGGATCGCGCGCTCTCGTAGGGTGGCCTTGTCGAAGGCATCCAGGACCAGGTCGTCAGGTGCGGGACGGCGGTGCCTCTTCTTGGGGATCTTGACGCTGGGAAGGTCTCGGCTAGCGTCGATCTGGCCAGGCAACGTCATTGCGCGCCACTGGAAGTAGGAGCGGAAGCTAGAGCGGATCCGCTTACAGTACTGGGGTGCCCAGATGGCGTAGTGATCTGCCATGTACTCGAGCAGAATCTCCGGTGTCGCATCCTCGATCTCAGAGCCTGTGGATCGTTCGAAGCGCTGCAGGTCCCCGACTCGCTGTGCGATCGTTCCGGGGGCCTTCTGGCCCGCAAAAAGGTACTGCCGATAGCTCGTAAACTTATCTTTCACTGGGATTTCCTACCGCGCGCCTGGGCACAAACCAGTATTGCCCGCCGCCGGTAGCGGAAAATGAACGGAATTCGTTATGTCAGCGCCCAAAATTCTCACGCTGCAAGACAGTTGCCAGGACTAGCATCACAGTGAGCAGCGGCAGGGTGGGGACCCCTTCGCCGTGAGCAAGTGTGGGGGAATCTGAAATGACATAACCCGCGGGTCGTGGGTTCGAGCCCCACCGGGCCCACTCTTCATCGGTTCCTCGTTGAACCCCAGCTCCGTTGCAGTCGACGATCACAGTGTCGGTTGGACGGCCGTTGTCGCTCGGGCAGTGCTCGTCTAGCGCCCCTTGCGTACGATCACCGAGTGGATGCCGACTCTGAGACGCTGATCCAGCGGACCTCGAACGCGCCGTGGCTGCCGCCCGGTGGTACCGCCGAGGTCATCCGTCGGGTCACGCCGCCTCGCCCGATGAGCCTGGTCCGCGTCCTGCTCCGTCGAGCGGACACCGTGTTCTGCGTGCCGCGTCCGGAGTCCGGTCGCTTCGACCTCCCCACGGCGATCGCGAGCACCGACGATCCGAACGGCGTTCGTGCCGTCGAGGACCTCGCCGACCGGATCACGGGAACGCCGGACGGTCTCCAGTTCCTCGGAGCCGTGAAGAACATCGTGGTCTCACCGGCGGATGGATACGTCTGGCCGACGCCGCACGCGTACTTCGGGGTGTGGACGTTGCCAACGGATCCCATCGTCGACGGCTCCTGGCTGGCCCTCGGATCGCACTCCGAGTTGCGTGACCGTCACTGGTACCCGCTGGTGGGCTGACCTGCCGGCACCTGCCGGCACCTGCCGGCACCTGCCGGCACCTGCCGGCACCTGCCGGCACCTGCCTGCACCTGCCGGGTTATGCCGAGGGCGGGGGAGACCGCGCTGTGTCCCTCTTGCGTGATCGTCTAGGTTTATCCGGTGATGATGATGTCGAGGTGGGCCGCCTGTGCGCTCCTCGTGTCGGTTGCCGCGGGAAGTCTTGCCGCGGTGCTCGCAACCATCCGCCTCGACTGGGCCATGGGTCTGGCGACACTGACCGCGCTCGCGGCGGCGTGGGCGACGGTCTGGCTGGTCCTGAAGGACCACCAGCGCGACCGGAAGCGGCTCGAGGAGGTCACCGAGCTCAGCACGAGGCGCGCCGACCAGGCGTCGGTGCTCAGCCACGAGCTGCGCACGCCGCTCGCCGTCATCCAGGGGGCCGGTGAGCTGCTCGCCGAGGAACGCGCGGGTCCGCTCACCGAGAAGCAGGCGGTGTTCGTGCACCGCATCGTCGACAACGCGGTCCGCATGCACAACTTCTCGGAGCAGCTGCTCACCCGCGCTCGACTCGAGGCTGGCCTCGTGTCCATCGAACGCACGTGGGTGGACCTCCGCGTCCTGTTCCGCGGCGTCGTGGAGGAGCTGTCCGAGATCTCCGACGTCACCGTGGTGCTGGATGCGCCGGGCGCCCCGGTCAGCGCGTTCGTCGACCCGCAGCTCACCCGCCAGGTCATCACGAACCTCGTCAACAACGCGGCGAGGAGCGAATCCACCGGCGGGCGCGTGGAGGTGCGTATCGTTCCAGGAGACGACGAGGTCATGATCTCCGTCAGCGACGGGGGAACCGGGATGAGCGAGACGCAGCGGGAGCGGCTCTTCAGTCGCTTCTCGAGCGGCCGGCCGCTCGGCAACGGAACCGGGATCGGGCTCTTCATCTCGCAGCAGTTCGTTGAGCTGCAGGGCGGGCGCATACACGTCGACACGATCTCCGGGAAAGGGACGACCATGATGTTCACGCTGCCGCTCGCCGACCCGTCGCTTCGACGGCGGCGCCGATGACCGCGCCGAGCAGCCTCGCCTTCGTCGTCGACGATGAACCCGCGATGCTCGACATCGTCACCTTCGCGCTCGAGACGCAGGGGTTCACCACCGAGTCGTTCCGTTCGGCCGAGGCCGCCTGGTCCGCCCTCGAGCGCTCCCGCCCCGACCTCGTGGTGCTCGACATCATGCTGCCTGGCATCTCGGGCATCTCGCTCTGCCAGCGCATCAAGTCGCGCTGGGACGTGCCCGTCATGCTCGTCACGGCGAAGGGCGAGGTCTCCGACCGCATCGCCGGGCTGGAGGCGGAGGCCGACGACTACGTCGCGAAGCCGTTCCACCCCCGCGAGCTCGCACTTCGAGCGCAGCGGCTGGTGCGGCGCACGGACTCGTCACGCGTCGTCGTCACCGCGGGTGTCCGTCTTGAGCTCGACCCCGCGAGCCACGACGTGATCGTCGGGACCGAGCGGGTGTCGCTCACCAACACCGAGTACAAGCTGCTGGCCGCCCTCATCTCGCATCCGAATTCGCCGCTCGACTTCTCGCAGCTGCTGCTCATGTGCTGGGGTGAGTACGACCGCCACGGAGACCGGGAGATGATCAAGGCGGCGATCTACCGGATGCGCCACAAGCTCGAAGCCGCCGTGCCAGGCAGCGCCGCGGCCATCGAGAGCGTGCGAGGCACCGGCTACCTGCTCCGCGCCGACCGCTGACGGCTGGCGATGCCCGCCAAGCCCAGGTGAGCCCGGGTCCCGCAGCCGCTCGGTGACGAAGCTGTCACCGAGCATCACCAAGCTGTCACGGACGGATGCCCGCCCCGCTCCTAGCGTTGGCATCGTCAGGCACAGCGTCCTGATGCTCGACAGCACGGAAACAAGAACAAAGGAGTTCTCCAGCATGCAACGCAAAATGCTTCCTCTCGCAGTAGCGGCAACCGCCGCCACTGCTCTCCTCGCCGGTTGCTCGGCGGGTGCAGGCACTGAAGCTGGCGGCTCGAGTGAACCCGTCACGTTCATCTGCAGCCCGCAGGAGGACTGGTGCCAGCTCATCGCCGCCGAGTTCACGGCCGCGTCCGGCATCCCCGCCAACTACGTCCGCCTGAGCGGCGGCGAAGCGGTCGCCCGCCTCAGCGCGACCGGCGAGACGCCCGAGTTCGACGCGTGGTTCGGCGGAGGCGCTGAAGGGCACCTCGCGGCCGACGAGTCGGGCCTGCTCGAGCCGTACACCTCCCCGAACGCCGAGCAGATCCCCGACGAGTACAAGGACGCCGACGGCACCTGGACCGGCGTCTACGTCGGCGCGCTGAGCTTCTGCTCGAACACGGACGTGCTCGAGGAGATCGGCGCCGCAGCGCCCACCTCGTGGGAGGACCTGCTCGACCCCAAGTTCAAGGGCAACATCGCGATGGCGCACCCCGGAACGTCAGGCACGGCCTACCAGGCGCTGTGGACCGAGGTCGAGCTGAACGACGGCGACCAGGATGCGGCGATCGACTTCTTCGGGAAGCTCCACTCGAACATCCTCCAGTACTCGAAGAGCGGCAGCGCACCCGGCCAGATGGCGGGCCGCGGCGAGGTCGCCACGGGCGTGATCTTCGCCCAGGACTGCCAGAAGTTCGTGAACGAGGGCTTCACGAACCTCGAGACGACGTTCCCGTCAGAGGGAACCGGCTACGAGGTCGGGGCCGTCTCCCTCATCAAGAACGCCAAGAACCCGGAAGGCGCCAAGGCGTTCATCGACTGGAGCCTGACGGCCGAGGCGCAGGACCTCGCCGCGACGGTCGGCAGCTACAGCGTGCCGACGAACCCCGACGCGACGATCACCGAGGACATGGTCGACTTCGACACGCTCGAGCTCGTGCACGCCGACATCGACGCCGCAGGCAAGGCGCGCAACGAGCTCACGGGACGGTTCGACGCGGAGGTGGCGCCTGCTCCGAAGGAGTAGAAGCGCAGACGAACAATGACCTCCACACTCGAAGCAGTCGCGGGCGGCGTCACGCCGCCCGCGACCCCGGCCGCCCCCAGGCGCGGCAAGCGCCCGGCTCCACGAACGCGAGCACGCGCCGATCGCAGCGTCGTGATCCTCGGCCTTGCCGTCGCCCTCGTCCTCCTGCTGCTCATCGGCTACCCGGTGGTGAGCCTCCTCTCCGCGGCCTTCGCCCCGGACGGCCTCGCCGTGCTCGGCAGCATCGTCACCGACCCTGTCAACCACCGCATCATCCTCAACACCCTCACCCTCGGACTGATCGTCGGCGTGATCGGGACGATCATCGGCTTCCTGTTCGCCTTCGCCCAGGTGCGGGTCGCGTTCCGTGGGAAGCGCGCACTGCACCTGCTCGCGATGGTCCCGATCGTCGCACCGCCTTTCGCGGTCGCGACGGCCGTGATCACGCTCTTCGGGCGCAACGGCGCGATCAGCAACGGCATCTTCGGCATCAAGGGCGACATCTACGGCCTCACCGGCCTCGTTATCGTCCTCTCCCTCTCCTTCTTCCCCGTCGCCTACATGAACTTCCGGGGCATGCTCGAGTCGCTCGACCCGAGCCTCGACGAGGCCGCCGCCGGTCTCGGCGCGAGCAAGCTCAAGGTGTTCTTCTCCGTCACCATCCCCATGCTGGTCCCCGGCTTCGCCGGGTCCTTCCTGCTGCTGTTCGTGGAGTCGATCGCCGACCTCGCCAACCCGCTCGTCCTCGGCGGCGACTACACGGTGCTCGCCAGCAGGGCGTACCTCGCGGTCACGGGCGACTACAACACGAGTGCCGGCGCCGCCTACTCGCTCACGATCCTCGTCCCGGCCCTCCTCGTGTTCCTCGTGCAGCGCTACTGGGTCTCCAAGCGCAGCGTCGTGACGGTGACCGGGAAGCCGACCGGGCGATCCGAGCAGATCACCGCCGCGAGCATCCGCGTGCCCATCCTCCTGCTCGTCGGCTCGATCAGCGCGCTCATCGTCACCATCTACCTGACCGTGCTGTCCGGCGGCTTCATGAAGGTGCCGGGCGTCAACAACGAGTTCACCCTCGAGCACTTCCAGTTCGTGCTCACGGGCATCGGCTCCAAGGCGATGACCGATACCGCCACCCTGGCCCTCATCGCAGCACCCATCGCGGGTGTGCTCGGGATGCTCATCGCCTGGCTCGTGGTGCGCAAGCTTCGGCGCACGGCCGGCATCCTCGACTTCGTCGGGATGCTCGGGCTCGCCGTGCCTGGCACGGTGCTCGGCATCGGCTACGCGCTCAGCTACATCACGCCCACGACCATCTTCGGCGTGCAGATCCTGCCCGCGCTCGCGGGAGGCAGCGCCGCCTTCGCCGGTGGCATCGCGATCGTCATGGTCTACATCACGAGGTCGCTGCCGTCCGGTCAGCGCTCGGGCATCGCAGCGCTGAACCAGATCCACCCCGCCATCGAGGAGGCCTCAACCTCGCTCGGCGCGGGCTCTGGCACGACCTTCCGCAA
Source organism: Pseudoclavibacter sp. Marseille-Q434 (assembly GCF_050315415.1). Taxonomy (NCBI): domain Bacteria; kingdom Bacillati; phylum Actinomycetota; class Actinomycetes; order Micrococcales; family Microbacteriaceae; genus Pseudoclavibacter; species Pseudoclavibacter sp. Marseille-Q434. The sequence goes on from NZ_JBNPQH010000001.1 coordinate 190,205, forward strand.
GGTCACGCTGCCGCTCATCCAGTCGGCCCTCCTCACGGGCCTCACGTTCGCCTTCGCGCGGTCGATGACAACCCTGTCGCCCATCGTGTTCCTGACCACGCCCGGCATCAAGATCATGACCTCGCAGATCCTCGCCGAGGTCGACTCCGGCCGGTTCGGGAACGCGTTCGCGTACTGCACGGTGCTCATCCTCATCGTGCTGACGCTCATCCTCATCATCAACTTCCTCGTCCGAAAGGTGATCTTCCGTGGTCGCACACACCGTCGTTGACTCCGTCGAAGGCCTCGCCGAGGCCGTCGGCATCGACCCAGAGGCCGCGCTCGGCCGCATCACGCTCCGCAAGCTGACGAAGCGGTACGGCGCGAAAGCGGACGACCCGCTCGCGGTCGACTCCATCGACCTGGAGATCGAGCCGGGCGAGTTCATCACCCTCCTCGGCCCGTCCGGCTGCGGCAAGACCTCGACGCTGCGCATGATCGCCGGCTTCGAGGAGCCGACCTCCGGCGAGCTGGAACTCGACGGTGCGGACATGATCCGCGTCGCCCCCAACCAGCGGCCCATGTCGATGGTGTTCCAGTCGTACGCGCTGTTCCCGCACCTGTCGGTGCGCGAGAACGTGTCCTACGGCCTCAAGCTCAAGAAGATGCCGGCGGCGCGGATGCGCGAGGAGGTCGACACCGTCCTCACGATCATGAACCTCATGAACTTCGCCGACCGTGCCCCGCACCAGCTCTCGGGCGGCCAGCAGCAGCGTGTCGCCCTCGCCAGGGCCCTCGTCATGCGCCCGAAGGTGCTGCTCTTCGACGAGCCCCTGTCGAACCTCGACGCGAAGCTGCGCGTGCTCATGCGCAACGAGATCCGGCGCCTCCAGCGTCGCCTCGGCATCACGAGCATCTTCGTCACCCACGATCAGGACGAGGCGATGACCCTCTCCGACCGGATCGTCGTGATGAACCGGGGCCGGATCGAGCAGGTGGATGTGCCGGACACCGTCTACCGGCGTCCAGAGTCGGTCTTCGTCGCCGACTTCATCGGCCGGGCCACCTTCCTCGACGCGACCCTGCTCGCCGAGCCCACGGACGGCCGGGCTCGCGTCGTCGCGCTCGGGCGCGAATTCGAGACCGACTGCCAGGACAGGGTCACGATCGACACGGAGGTGCTGCTCATGATCAGGCCCGAGTCGGTTCGCCTCTCGGAGCGGGTGGATGCGGCAGACGTGCACGGGGACATCGGTCGCGTGCTCAACGCGATCTTCCACGGCGACAGCGTCGAGTACGAGATCGAGACGGACACCGGCACCATCGTCGCGCAGGTGTCCGACCCGTCCGTCGAGGACATCCTCCGGCCCATGGACTGCGTCCGCGTCAGCATCGCGCCTGACCGCGGGTGGCTGCTGCCGAAGACCGACTACGAGGAGGACGCCGCGGCGGCGCACTAGTCACGTCGGCACCGTGAACTCGGGCCGTCTGCTCCTCTCGGAGCCGGCGGCCCGATTTCCGTCATGGCGCTCACGTGCGCCTCCCGGGCGAGGTCCTTGCCCGTATCCGAACGGCTATAGTCGCGATCATGGAGCCAGAAGACACCTCGCCCGTTGGCATGGCCGGCATCGCCGCCGCCGCGGGCGTCTCCGTCTCCACCGTCTCCCGGGCGCTCAGCGGCGTGCCCGGCGTCTCCACGGCGAAGCGCGCGGAGATCCGCAGGATCGCGCGGGCCCAGGGGTACCTGGCCGACGACGTCGGCCGAGAGCAGAACCGGGACGCCCGAACCGCGGGGCGGATCACGGCCGTCATCCCGGAACCCGACCGCTGGGTCTTCGGCTCCATCCTCGCCGGGCTGCACGACGTGCTCACCCCGACGGGCGCGACGCTCACCGTCTACCAGGGGCTCTCCGGGCGCGAGCGGGCGAAGCTGTTCGAAGCCACCGCGCTCTCCCGCAGCAGTGACGTCGTGGTGCTCGTGCCGATGCCGCATCGCATGCCGGTCCCTGACGTGCGGCGCCTCGGCGTTCCCGTCGTCGTGGCTGGATCCGTCGTCGAGGGCGTCGCGAGCGTCGGCATCGATGACGTCGTCGTCGGCCAGCAGGCCACGAACTCCCTCATCAACGGCGGATGCACGAGCATCGTCTACGCGTCGAGCACCGACCACGAGGGCACGCCAGGCAACGCCTCCCGCCGCCGAGCCGAGGGCTTCGAGTCGCGCATGCAGCGAGCCGGACTCGACCCGAGCTGGCAGGTGCAGGTGCCGTTCGGCCCCACGGCGGGCCAGGTCGCCGCGGAGCAGCTGCTGGCCGGGGAGCGCCTGCCCGATGCGGTCTTCGCGTCGTCCGACGACCTCGCCTCCGGCATGATGTCCGCGTTCCGCAAGGCCGGGGTGCGCATCCCCGAGGACCTCTCGATCATCGGCGTCGACGACAGTCCGATCGCGAGCCTCATGCACCTCACCACGATCGCGCAGCCTGCACGCCAGCAAGGACACCTCGCGGCATCGATGGCGTTGCGTGCCCTGCAGGGTGACCCGCCGAGCGAGGCGGTCACGCTCGAGACGCGCCTCGTCATCCGCGAATCGACGGGGCACCCGACCGCGAGATAGCGCGCGCTTCGCGGTCTTGCGGGTGGTTCCGGCCAGTTGCGCAAAGGCACGCAACAGTCACGCAAGCGCCCCGAATCGCGTCGGCCCCGGTCCTAGGCTTCTGCCGATGCGTACTGAATCCAACGGCGGCTTCCAGCAGAGCACCGTCTACCAGATCTACCCGAAGTCCTTCCTCGACTCCACGGGCAGCGGCGTCGGCGACCTCCGCGGTGTGATCCGGAAGATCCCGTACATCGCGTCGCTTGGCGTGGACATGGTCTGGTTCAACCCGTTCTTCGCGTCGCCGCAGGCCGACAACGGCTACGACATCTCCGACTACTACCGCATCGACCCCGAGATGGGCACGATGGCGGACTTCGAGGAGCTCGTCGCCGGCCTCAGGGCAGCGGGCATCGACGTCATGCTCGACATGGTGCTCAACCACACGTCCACTGAGCACGAGTGGTTCCAGCGTGCGCTCGCGGGCGAGGACGAATACCGCGACTTCTACTTCGTGCGGCCGGCGGGCGCCGACGGCGGCCCCCCGAACAACTGGGTGTCCAAGTTCGGGGGAGCGGCGTGGGACCGCTTCGGCGACACCGACGAGTACTACCTGCATCTCTTCGACCGCACCCAGGCGGACCTCAACTGGCACAACCCTCGAGTGCGCAGCGAGATGGCCAAGATCGTCGAGTTCTGGCGGCTCAAGGGCGTGCGCGGGTTCCGCTTCGACGTCATCAACCTCATCTCCAAGCCCATCGACCTGCCCTCGGCGCCCGAGGGTGCCGACGACCGGTACATGTACACCGACGGCGAGCTCGTCACGACGTTCCTGCGCGAGCTGGCGGAGGCCTCCTACGGGAAGGATGCAGGATGCGTCACGGTCGGCGAGATGTCCTCGACCTCGATCGAGCGGTGCGTCGAGTACTCGCATCCCGAATCCGGGGCCCTCTCCATGGTGTTCAACTTCCACCACCTCAAGGTCGACTACATCGACGGCAAGAAGTGGTCGGTCGGGCGCTTCGAGCTCGACGCGCTGCGCCGTGTGCTCATGGAGTGGGCCGACGGCATGCAGGCTGGCGGCGGCTGGAACGCGCTGTTCTGGAACAACCACGACCAGCCCCGCGCGCTCAACCGCTTCGGTGACGCGGGCCGGTTCCGGGTCGAGTCGGCGATTATGCACGCCACGCTCCTGCACCTGTTCCGCGGCACGCCGTACGTGTACATGGGGGAGGAGATCGGCATGACCGACCCCGAGTACACGTCGATCGACGACTACGTCGACGTCGAGGCGATCAACGCGCACACGGCGCTTGTCGGCACCGGCCTGTCCGACGAGGACGCACTGCAGATCGTCCGCGCGAAGGCCAGAGACAACGCCCGCACCCCCATGCAGTGGGAGCCCGGCCCAACCGCCGGCTTCACCTCGGGCACGCCGTGGCTCCGGCCCACGAACGCCGAGCTCATCAACGTGGCTGCCGAGGAGCGGAACGGGCGCATCCTGCCCCACTACCGCCGGCTCATCGAGCTGCGGAAGGCGCACCCCGTCATCAGCCACGGCGAGATAGCCGGGTATGCGCCAGAGCACCCGCACGTCTTCGCCTACGAGCGCACGCTCGGCGAGACGCGCCTGCTCGTCCTCGCGAACTTCCTCGACAGCCCCACGCGCATCGACGTGCCGGCCGAGTTCACTTCGGGTCGCGTGCTCATCTCCACCATCGACCGCGCCGCCGCGCCGAGCTCGCCCGACGTCGAGCTCGCGCCGTACGAGGCACTCGCGATCCTCCTCGAACCTTCCGAAAGCTAGGAGCAGCAATGTCCCAGACCGAACTCAGCGGAGGCATCGTCGCGCCGCTCGCCGGCACGATGGTCGCCATCACCGATGTCCCAGACCCCATGTTCGCCTCGAAGGCCATGGGCGACGGGTTCGCCGTCGCGCCGAACGCAGACGATGTCGTCGCGCCGTGCAGCGGAACCGTCATCATGGTCGCCAAGACCGCGCACGCCTTCGGCATCCGCACCGACGACGGCCTTGAGGTGCTCGTGCACATGGGCATCGACACGGTCGAGCTCGAGGGCGCGCCCTTCGCGATGCACGTCGACGTCGACGACCGCGTCGAGGCCGGGCAGCCGCTCGGGCGCATGGATCTCGCTGCCGTCGAAGCCGCGGGCAAGAGCACCATGACCATGGTGATCTTCCTCAACCTGGCCCAGAAGAAGGGCTCCGTCGAAGCCGCGACCGGCCCCATCGGGCTCGGCGAGCGGGCTGCGACCCTCGACATCCCCGAGCAGGATGCGGATGCGCCAGCGGCGGCGCCAGCGGCAACGGCAACCACGGAGGCGTCAGCGCAGAGCGCGGCTTCGCCCGCGACTGCGAAGACCGCCGTGGCCACCGGGCACCCCTCCGGCGCGACCGGATTCGACGCCCTCGCCTACGACATCGTCGAGGGCATCGGCGGCAAGGACAACATCCGCAACGTCGTCCACTGCATCACCCGCGTTCGCTTCACGCTGAAGGACACGGAAGCGGCCAACGACGACCTCGTCAAGAACCTCGATGGCGTCATCGACGTCATCAAGGCCGGCGGCCAGTACCAGGTCGTCATCGGCCCGGCCGTGGAAGACGTCTACGACGCCGTGGTCCGTGTCATCGGCGGCACGGGGGAGGCGTCGCCTGACGACGAGACAGTCGAGCGGCCGACGACCATCGTCGGGTGGTTCCAGTTCGGCTTCAGCTCGCTCATCGGCGTCATCACCGGCTCGATGATCCCCGTGATCGGGCTGCTCGCCGCATCCGGAATCCTGAAGGGCATCCTGGCCCTGCTGACGCAGTTCGGGGTCGTCGAGAGCGACAGCTCGACCTACGCGCTCATCGACGCGATGTCGTCGTCGATGTTCTACTTCCTGCCCATCATCATCGGGTTCACGGCGGCACGCAGGTTCGGCTCCGACCCCATCATCGTCGCCATCATCGGCGGCGTGCTCGTGTTCCCCTCGGTCGTCTCGATGTCGGACCCTGCGGCCGATGGCTACACGGTCGTCAGCCAGCTCGGCAACACGATCTTCAACGCCGACTTCTTCGGCATCCCCGTGGCGCTGCCGCAGGGCAACGCCTACGCGTACTCGATCTTCCCGATCATCGTCGCCGCCTACCTCGCGTCGCTGCTCGAGCCGCAGCTCAAGAAGTACATTCCGGCGGTCGTGCGGATGATCTTCGCACCGCTGCTCGAGGTCTTCATCATCTCGACCGTCATGCTCGTGGTCTTCGGCCCCATCATCATGACCATCTCGGGCGGCATCGCGAACGGCATCAACGGCGTGCTCGAGGTCAACTACGCGATCGCTGGCCTCATCATCGGCGCCCTCTACCAGTGCCTCGTCATCTTCGGCCTGCACTGGGCGGTCATCCCGCTCGTCGCCTCGCAGATCGCGATCGACGGCTCGTCGCCGCTCAACGCGATCATCTCGGCGACCATGGTGGCGCAGGGTGGCGGCGCGCTGGCGATCTGGATCCGCACGCGCAGCCAGAAGATCAAGACCCTCGCGGGCCCCGCGACCATCTCGGCGTTCTGCGGCATCACGGAACCGGCGATGTACGGCTTGAACCTCAAGTACGGTCGAGTCTTCATCACCGCGTCCGCCGGTGGCGCGGTCGGCGGCTTCCTCACGGGGCTCATGGATGTGAACATGTACGGCTTCACGGGAGCGTTCGTCGGCTTCCCGTCGTTCGTGAACCCTGCAGGGCTCGACCACAGCTTCTTCGGATTCCTCATCGCCTCCACGGCTGCACTCGTGGTCTCGTTCACGCTCACCTACTTCTTCGGGTACAGCGACAACGACCTCGAGACGGAACGCGCCGTCAAGAAGGTTCGCCTCGGGAAGCGCGAGCCCGCGGGCGTCTAGAGTTCCCGCGCCGCCACGTCGTCGGCGGCGCGGGGCGACAGAGCGGAGACCCCGGTGGTCACCTCGAGGATGCGCCCTCGAGGTGGGCACCGGGGTTCTTCGGTTGAACGGGGCGGCACTTGCCGCCGGCTACTCCCGCTTCTTCTGCGTGTAGGCGACCGTGGCGGCGGCCGCGAGCGAGGCGCCGATGGCGACGAGCACCCCGCCGCCCCCGGTGAGCGGGGTGAGGAGCCCAGCCCCCGCCGGGATGAGCGACTGCGCGAGCCTGTTGCCGACGAGTCGGAGCGAGAGAGCGAGGCCGCGCTGATCCTCCGGCGCCACGTCGGTGAGCCAGGCCATCGTGATGGGCTGCGTGACACCGATCGCGAACCCGTAGAGCACGGCCGCGACGACGAGCCAGATCGGGCCGATCGGGAGGCCCGTGAGGGCGAGAGTCACGGCAGCCGCTCCCAGCGAGATCAGCAGCAGCATGCGCCGGGAGAGCCGTCGACTGAGCGCGGGGAGGGCCGCCCGGGAGGCGAGCGTCGCGAGGGCGCGGCTCGTCAGCATGAGGCTCACGAGCGCCGCGGAGATACCGGGCTGCGTGCTGAGCGCGGGCCAGAACGCGAGCGTCACGTCGACGGAGGCGATGGCGATCCCGCCCGCGACGACCGCCCGGAACGCGCCTGGCTCGCGCAGGATCTTCCGGCTCGACGCGAACGACCCCGGCCGCTTCGCGGTGCTGGCGCCTCGCGACCCGCTCCCCAGGAAGAGGCTGGCGACGCCGAGCAGGACGGCGGCTCCCATGGCGCACCAGAACACGAGCGAGAGGTTCGGGCCAGGGCCGGCGGGGTTCGGGATGGCCAGCAGCAGCGGGCCGAGCGTCTGGCCGATGGATGCGGCGAGCGTGTAGAGCCCGAACGCCGACTCCCGAGACCCCACCTTCGAGCGATTGGCGACTGCGGTCTGCTCGCTGATGATGCTGAGCAGATGTCCGACGCCGAGGACGAGGGCCGCGACCATGAGGCCTGCGACGCTCTGCAGGGACACCAGCGCGATGCCGATCGCGGCGATGAGCAGGACGCTGCCGAGCACCGCGATGGTGCGTTCGCCGCGCCCATCCGTGAGCCGGCCGGCGGGCAGGGCGAGGAGGAGAGCCGGGAGCGCGAACGACGTCGCGAGCAGGCCGATGACGGCCTCCTGGCCGCCCGCTTCGAGCACGGCGAACGAGAGCCCGGGGCGAACCGCATACGTGAGCACCTGGATGAGCACGGCGTGCACGATGATCCACGGCCACCGCGAGCCGGGTGTGCCCGGCATTCAGCGCACCTCCGTCGCGCGCGTCACTCCGCGGTCTCGGAGTCGCGCGCAGCGCTCGGCTCGAGGGTGCCGATCGCGCGACGCCCGAGGCTGTGCGTGATGTGCTTGCGGGAGCGCTCGCGGGCCAGCTCCGGATCGCCGGCGACGATCGCGTCTCGGAGGGCAGTGTGCTGCCGGTGCACCCGTGCCCGGTCCTCCGCCGTCGGGGACCAGGCGCGCAGCGCCCGCTGTCGGTAGAGGTCGGTCTTGTCCCAGAGTCCCTCGAGGATGCCGAGGAGTGTCGGGTTGGCGGCGGCCTCGTAGATGGCGAGGTGGAAGCGGCGGTGGGCGTCAAGCGCTTCCGGGGAAGCGACCCCGGTGAGTGGTTCGAGCTCACTGAGTGCCGCATCAATGCGCGCGATGTCCGCGTCGTCTCTTCGTTCCGCTGCGAGACCGCACGCGAGGGGGTCGGCGGCGGCGCGCACTTCGTACAGGTTCTGCGCCTCCGCCTGGGAGAGCGGGACGACCCGGGCGTCCCGGTGCGAGCCGAGCTCCACGAGTCCTTCGGTGGACAGGCGTTTGAGGGCTTCCCGCAGCGGGGTCGTGCTCAGGCCGAGTTCGGCGGCCAGCTTCGTCTGCCCGATGACCTCACCCGGTTCGATGACGCCGGTCAGGATGCGGCGGCGGAGTTCCTCGTAGGCGAGTTCGCTCTTGCTTCGGAACAGCGGCTGCAGCGGGGATGCAGGGGCGGGCATATGCCGATGGTAGCAACTCCCACGGCATCATGTAGCATCGAGCCTATAACCTACAACGTGGAATGAGACGGAGGAAGCGTGCTGACGGACACCGAGACGACGACGGTTCTCGCCACCGCATACGGCGACCTCGAGATCTGGCCCATCGCCGCGGTCCCCGGGGCGGAGCGGCTGCCGTTCGCGCACCGGATCATCCTCGAGAATCTGCTCAGGCATCAGGACGGCGAAGTCGTGACGCGAGGCGACATCGACGCGCTCGTCTCCGGGGGAGCTGGCACCCACGACATCGCCTTCCACCCCTCCCGCGTCTTCCTGCACGACACGAACGGCGTGCCCGTGCTCACCGACCTGGCGGCGATGCGAGACGCCTTCGCGGCCAGAGGCATGGACCCAGCGCTGCTCGACACCGAGGTTCCGGCGCAGCTGACCGTCGATCACTCCGTGGTCACCGACTTCTTCGCACGGCCGGATGCCCCGGCACTCAACGTGCGCCGCGAGTACGAGCGCAACGCCGAGCGCTACCGCTTCATCAAGTGGGGCCGTGAGGCCTTCTCGGGGCTGGAGGTCGTGCCGCCGGGCGCCGGGATCATGCACCAGGTCAACGTCGAGTACCTCGCCGACGTCGTCACGGTGCGCGATGGCCGGGCATTCCCCGACACCGTCGCGGGCACCGACTCCCACACCACGATGGTCAACGGACTCTCGGTGCTGGCGTGGGGTGTCGGCGGCATCGAGGCGGAGGCCGCCATGCTCGGCGAGCCCGTCACGATGCTCATTCCGCCCGTCGTGGGCGTCGAGCTCATCGGGCGCCTCCGACCAGGCGTGACGGCGACGGACCTGGTGCTGACGCTCACTGAGCGGATGCGCGCCCTTGGCGTCGTCGGGAACATCGTCGAGTTCCACGGGCCGGGCGTCGCCGAGGTCTCGCTCGCGACGCGCTGCACGATCGCCAACATGAGCCCGGAGTTCGGCTCGACGTCGGCGATCTTCCCGATCGACGACGCGACGATCGAGTTCCTGCTCATGACGGGGAGGAGCGAGCGGCAGGCGAGCCTCGTGGAGACCTACGCTCGGGCACAGGGGCTCTGGAGCGACCCCGCCAACCCTGCCGAGTACAACCGTCGGGTCGTCGTCGACCTCGACGGCATCACTCCGAGCCTGGCCGGCCCGCGGCGCCCGCAGGACCGCATCGAGCTGGCAGGTGCGCCCAGCGCGACCGCGCGTGCCCTCGCGGAGGCGCACCAGGTCGCGCCGCTCACCTCCGACGAGGGTGAGCGTGCGGTTCCGGACGGCGCCGTCGCGATCGCATCCATCACCTCCTGCACCAACACGTCGAACCCGGCCGTCATGATGGCGGCTGGGCTGCTCGCGCGAAACGCCAGGGCGCGCGGGCTGCGGTCGAAGTCGTGGGTGAAGACGAGCCTCGCCCCCGGGTCTCGAGTCGTCACCGACTACCTCGCGAAGGCGGGGCTCATGTCGCCGCTCGAGGAACTCGGCTTCGGACTCGTCGGGTTCGGCTGCATGACCTGCATCGGCAACTCGGGCGATCTCCTTCCCGAGGTGCTCAGCGGCATCGAGCAGGACGGCATCGTCGTCGCCTCCGTGTTGTCGGGCAACCGCAACTTCGACGGCCGCATCAACAACGACGTCGGCATGAACTTCCTGGCCTCGCCGCCGCTCGTCGTCGCCTACGCGCTCGCCGGCACGATGCACGTCGACCTGACGCGCGACCCGCTCGGGTACGACGCGGCAGGGGCCCCGGTCTACCTCGCCGACATCTGGCCGAGTGACCAGGAGATCCAGCAGGCCGTCTCGAGCTCCATCGACCCCGAGATGTACACCGACGCCTACTCGACCATCTTCGACGGCGACGAGAACTGGCAGGGGCTGGATGCTCCTGGCGGCGACGGCTTCGACTGGGATCAGGATTCGACCTATCTGCAGCGGCCGCCGTTCCTCGAGCTCGACGACGCCGCGGGCAGCGCCGACATCGAGGGTGCGAGAGTGCTCATGTTCCTCGAGGACTCGGTGACGACCGACCACATCTGCCCAGCCGGGCGCATCCCAGCGGCCAGTGCGGCGGGCCGACACCTGACCGAGCTCGGGGTAGGGGCCCGCGACCTGAGCAGCTACGCCTCGCGGCGCGGCAACTGGCGCGTCATGAAGCTCGGCGGGTTCACGAACACCCGCCTCGTCAACCGCCTGGTGCCAGCAGGCAACGGCGGGAGCACCCGCGACTTCCTCGCGGGGGAGCCGGCGGCGACGGCGCCGATCCGCGAGATCCACGCGGTCGCAGACGCCGCGGCCGACGCGGGGGTGCCGCTCATCGTGCTCGCCGGGCGTGAGTACGGAACCGGGTCGTCCCGCGACTGGGCCGCGAAGGTCACCCGCCTGCTCGGGGTCCGGGCCGTGATCGCGCAGTCCTTCGAACGCATCCACCGCTCCAACCTGGTCGGCATGGGCGTGCTCCCGCTGCAGTTCGAGGAGGGGACGAACGCCGACACGCTCGGGCTCGACGGCAGCGAGCGCTTCAGCATCCGCGGCCTCGCGGTCGACGCCGACGTGCCCGACCGTCTCGAGGTGGTGGCGGTGCATCCAGAGACCAGTGCGGTCACCTCGTTCGCCGTGCGCGCACGCGTCGACACGTCGCTCGAGCAGCGCTACCTCCGTTCGGGCGGCGTGCTGCCGTACGCGCTCGAGCGGGCGGCCTCGCGCCACGAGCAGAACCTGGCAACCTCCGAGAAGGGCGAATGAAGATGGCAGACAGTACCCACGTGAGCACAACCGATCTCGTCGACGAGCACGAGGACAGCATCCAGTCGTGCGACGTGCAGCTCCGCGACCTCGGCGGACTTATTCGGTTCTCCGGACGCATCGCGACGTTCCGCTCTCCCGTCGACAACCTCCAGCTGAAGGCCATCGTCGAGGAGCCTGGCGACGCCCGCGTGCTGGTCGTCGACGCCGGAGGGTCGCTGCACGCCGCGATGGCGGGCGGGAACATGGTCGCGAGGGCCGCGGCCAACGGCTGGGCGGGGCTCGTCGTGAACGGCGTCGTCCGAGACACCGAGGAACTCGCCGCGCTGCCCATCGGCGTCAAGGCGATCGGCACGAACCCGCGGCGCTCGACGAAGAACGGCCTCGGTGAGCGGGACGTCGAGGTCGAGTTCGGCTCGGTCGTGTTCCGACCGGGGGAGTTCCTCGCCGCCGATGAGGACGGCGTCGTCGTCCTCACCACACCAACGGGCTGAACCGCCCACGCCACCCTCCCCACAGGAAACAACGGAGTTTCATGTCAAAGACACCCAGAACACCGCTCCGACGCGTCGTGAACGTCGTCGTCGGAGTCTGTGCCGTCGCGATCGTCGCCTCGGCCACGGCGCTCTCCATCAGCCGTTCATCGGCAGCGGAGGACGTCAGCGCGAACCTCACGCTCATCGCTCCAGCCGGTCCTGGAGGCGGCTGGGACGGCTTCGCCCGCGAGCAGCAGCAGGCGCTGCGTGCGACTGGCCTCGTCGGCAACGTGCAGGTCGTCAACATCCCGGGTGCCGCCGGAACGATCGGGCTCGGCACGTTCACGACGATGACGGGCCGCAGCGACACCCTCCTCGTGACCGGGTCGGGAATGACCGGCGGCATCGCGCTCAACGACTCACCGGTCGGCTTCGACGACGTCCGGCCGGTCGCGAAGTTCGCCGAGGACTACGACGTGATCATCGTGCCGGCCGACTCCCCGTACACGACCCTCGAGGAGCTCGTGGGTGCGTGGGCTGCCGACCCGAAGTCCATCCCGTGGTCGGGCGGCTCCGCCGGCACCATCGACCACCTCCTCATCGCCGAGCTCGCGCAGGCCGCTGGCATCCAGCCTGCGGAGCTGACGTACATCCCGAAGTCGGGCGGTGGAGAGGCCATCCAGGCGCTGCTCAATGGAACGGTGGACGCGGTCGCCACCGGCTACAACGATGTCTCCGACCAGATCGAGGCCGGTCGAGTGCGTGCGCTCGCGGTCAGCGGGGCGGAGGAGCTGGAGGGTGTCGACATCCCGACGATCATGTCGCAGGGGTACGACGTCGAGGTCGCAAACTGGCGCGGGCTCCTCGCGGCCCCGGGGGTGAGCGACGAGGCCTTCCAACAGCAGCTCGAGATCTTCAGCGAGCTCAGGGAAAGCGACGAGTGGCAGGAAGTGCTGACTCGTCTGAGCTGGGAGGACTCCTGGCTGACGGGACCGGAGCTTGACGCGTTCCTTGTCGAAGACATGGCCCGAACCGAGGCACTGCTTGAGGAGCTGGGACTGTGACCGCACACACCGAGACGCATCTCGACGACTTCGACACCGGGGGAGCCCAGCAGAGATGGTGGACCGGCCGATCCGGGCTCATCTTCCCCGGCATCCTGGCCGCCTTCGCGAGCTACCTCCTCTACGGCCAGGTGACCATGGACGTCGCACCGGACACGGACCCACCCGGCCCCGGGTTCTTCCCCGGCGCGATCATCGCGCTCCTCTACCTGTTCGCGGTTCTGCTGGCCATCGGCATCATCCGCAAGCCGCAGCTGCCGGAGGACGTGCACAGCGACCTCCGCACCGCGGAGATCAGCGTGCTCGGCCAGGGCGGTCCGCGCTGGTACAGCGACTGGTCCCGCGTCGCGTGGGCGGTGGGCGGGTTCGTGGCCTTCATCCTGCTGCTGCAGCCGCTCGGCTGGATCATCGCGGCCGGCCTACTGTTCTGGACCATGGCGCGAGCGTTCGCGTCGCCGAGTCCCGTGCGGGACATCCTCGTCTCGCTCACCTTCTCATCAGTGCTGTATCTGCTGTTCGCCGGACTCCTCTCGGTGAACCTGCCAGCCGGATCGATCTTCGGCGGAGGGATCTGACATGGACATCATCAACAGCCTCCTCGGCGGCTTCGAAGGGGCGCTGACCCCGATCAACCTCATGTGGGTGCTCATCGGCTGCCTCCTCGGCACCGCCGTCGGCGTCCTCCCCGGCCTGGGTTCATCCATGGCGGTCGCGCTTCTGCTGCCGATGACGTTCGCGCTCGACCCGACCGGGGCGTTCATTCTCTTCGCCGGCGTCTACTTCGGCGGCCTCTTCGGCGACTCCACGATGGCCATCCTCATGAACACGCCAGGCTCGTCGTCGGCGATCGCCTCGACGTTCGAGGGGCACGCGATGGCGAAGGCCGGGCGGGCGCCACAGGCACTCGCCACGGCGGCCATCGGGGCATTCATCGGTGGCTTCGTCTCCTCGATCGCGGTCGTCTTCCTCGCACCGGCGCTCGCGGAGCTCTCGTCGAACTTCGGGCCAGCCGAGTACGTCGCCCTCGCCCTCTTCGCGTTCATCGCCACGTCCTCGATCGTCGCCGAGTCGGTGGTGGCAGGACTGGCGAGCCTCACGCTCGGGCTCGGCATCTCCGTCATCGGCATCGACTCGGTCACGGGCACGGAGCGCTTCACGGCTGGCGTGCCCGAGCTGTTCGACGGCATCTCACTGGTCACGGTGACGGTCGCCGTGCTCGCGCTCGGCGAGGTCTTCCGTGTCGCCTCCCGAGCCCGCCGCGAGCCGGCGAACGTCTCGATGATGTCGAGCCGCACGCCGCGCCTCTCACGCGTCGAGTTCTTCAATGCGCTCCCAGCGTGGATCCGAGGGACGGGTATCGGCCTGCCCTTCGGCGTCATCCCCGTTGGCGGCTCTGAGGTGCCGACGTTCATGGCCTACAGCCTGGAGAAGAAGATCGACAGCCGCCGGAAGGATCCCGAGTTCGGCAAGGGCGCCATCCGCGGTCTCGCCGCGCCGGAAGCGGCAGGCAACGCGACGACGGGCACCGCCATGGCCTCGCTGCTTGCCCTCGGCCTCCCGGTCTCCTCGACCGCGGCGATCATGCTCGCGGCCTTCCAGCAGTACGGCATCCAGCCTGGGCCACTGCTCTTCGAGCGGGCACCCGACCTGGTCTGGGGCCTGCTCGCGAGCTTCTTCATCGCCATGATCGTGCTGCTGCTGCTCAACCTGCCGCTCGCGCCGCTCTGGGCGAAGCTCGCCGACATCCCGAAGCAGTACCTGTACCCGGGCATCGCGGTGTTCTGCGCGATGGGCATCTTCGCGACGTCCGCTTCGATCTTCGACCTCTGGATGCTCCTGCTGCTGGCCCTGCTCGGCTTCGCCATGCGCCGCTTCGGCATCCCGCTCGCACCACTCATGATCGGGATGGTGCTCGGGCCGCTCATGGAGACGAACGTGCGGGACGCGCTCCTCAGCTCAGGCGGCGACTACTCGGTCTTCTTCTCGAGTCCCATCGCCGTCGCGCTCTACATCGTGCTGGCAGGCGTCATCGCCTTCACGATCGTCGGACGGGTGCGCTCGTACCGGCCGAAGAACGTCGAGTTCCAGACCACGCGCGAGACGAACTTCGAGGTGTCAGGCAAGAAGCGCCGCGACTGACGTCCGAGGCGAGGCCGGCAGCGCATGCTGCCGGCCTCTTCACGCCTGCGCCCACTCGCCCCGCACGTGCCCGATGTGCCGCGCGACGATCTCCTGCATCCGCTCGCGGTCGCCGTCGAGGGCCGCCTCGATCATCTGCTCGTGCTCGAGGGTGGATGCGGTGAGCTGGCCAGCCTCGGCGAGGGGCACCAGGTTGTGGAGGCGGCTGCGCTCGCGGGCGCGGCGCACGATCTGCACGAGCTCGGGGTTGCCGTGCACGGCGAGGAACGCGGTGTGGAACTCGGTGTCGGCCGTGAGGTACGCCACCATGTCGTTGGCCTTCTCCGCCTGCTTCATCGCCTCCACGAGAGGGCGAAGCGATCGGATGCGCGCGGCGTCGTCGTCGCTGCGGACCTCGGCGATGTCGCCCATGACAGGCACCTCGAGCAGCAGGCGCACCTCCGCGAGGTTGTCGAGTTCCGCGCGCGTGACCTCCGTCACCCGGAAGCCTGTGTTCGGAACGACCTCGACCATCCCGTCGCGCGCCAGGTCGAGCATCGCCTCGCGCACGGGGGTCGCCGACGAGTCAAAGCGCGCGGCGAGGGTGGGCGCCGAGTAGACCTGGCCTGGCGCGAGGTCGCCGCCGATGAGCGCCGCCCGCAGCTCGGCCGCCACCCGCTGGCGAACGGAATCCCGGCGCCCCGCCCCCGGGGGAGGCTCGGCGCCTGACGGCCGTGCTGGAGCCGAGCTCATCCTCGGCGCCCATCGGCGTCGGCGATCGCCTGCGCGAGCACGAGGTCCTCCCACGACATGCCGGCGCTCTTGAACACGACGGGCCGCCCGCCGCGAAGGCCGCGGCTGCCTCGCACGAGGTCGCCCATCGGGATGAGATCGTCGGCAGCGAGGTGCCCCTCGTCGATCGCCAGCACCACGTCGCCGCATTCGCGGAGCGCCGCGCCGATGTCCTCCACGATCACGTCCGACCGGCCGAGCAGGGCCCCCGGCAGCTCGCGCGCATCCGGCGAGTGCGAGCCCACGGCGACGACGACCGCGTCGTCGCGCACGACATCGTCCTCGAACAGCGGAGTCGAGGCGGTCGTCGTGCAGAGGATGAGCCCCGCGGCACGGGTCGCGGCTCCGGCCTCCTCGGTGCCCGCCGCCACGACCGCATCGAAGTCGGCACCCGTCGTCACGCGGGCGGGGGAGCGGACCACCGAGGTGACGCTGCCCACGAGTCGAGTGCCCTCGAGCACCGCGCGGACCGTCCGCACGTGCGCTCGGGCCTGTGGGCCCGCTCCGAACACGACGATGTCCAGCGTTCCGGAGTCGCGCTCGAGCGCATCCCTGATCGCCGCGACCGAGACGGCCGAGGTGCGGATGTCGGTGAGCGCGGGACCGTCGATGAGCGCGCGAGGGCTGAGCGTCGCCGAGTCGAACAGCACGTAGAGGCCCTGGATGCGCGCGAGGCCCCGCGCGGGATTGTCCGGCGCGATCGTGAGCACCTTGATGCCGGTGCTTGTCGCCGTCTCCGCGGGCATGAGCAGGAACTCGCCGCCATCGAGCTGCTCGAAGATGCGCGCGTGGTCGGTCTCGGGACGGAAGCCGCCCGCGAGGGCGCGGCGCAGCGCATCCACGGCCGCCGTGGGCGTGAGCAGGGCCTCGACATCGCTCGCGTCGAGGAACGGGATGCCGGCGCTCATCGCAGCACGAACCCGGGGGTCATCTCGTCGCGAGGGTCGACCTCGAACACATGCTCCCCGGTCTTGTGGGCGATGCCGGAGACCTGCGTCGTCGTCGCCCGGTGCCCGGCTTCGACGCCTTCCGCCACGACCCGCGCCAGGAATCTCGAGCCGACGATCGAGTCGTGCACCAGTTCTCCGCCGACGGGCAGGATGCCTTCCTCGGTCAGCGTGGCGACCCGCGCGCATGTGCCGGACCCGCAGGGAGAGCGGTCGAGCTCTCCGTCTGCGAAGACCGTCGCGTTGCGCTGGTGCACGACGCCGTCCGCGCTGTGGTCCGAGTACAGGATCGTGCCGTAGATGCCGTTCAGGCGTCGGTCGCTCGGATGCTCGGCGTGCGCCGAGTCGTTCAGGAGCCACTTCACCTCGCGGCCGAACGCGATGACCTCGCTCACGTCCTCCGGCTCGATGGACAGCCCGACCGCGGTCGCGTCGACCTGGGCGTAGATGGCCCCGGCGAAGGTGATGTCGGCGAGCACTTCACCGCGGGATGTCTGCACGGGCACACGTCGAGCAAGCACGTACCCGGGCACGTTGATGAAGTCGGCTCCGGTGACCGTTCCAGCCTGGTCCGTGCGGACCCGGGCCGTCACTCTTCCCGAGGGGACGTCGATGACGACGTCCGTCGTCCCGCTCTCGTCGGCAGTCACGAGCCCGCTCTCGATCGCCCACACGCCGAGCGCGATCGTGCCGTGCCCGCAGGCCGTCGAGAAGCCGTCCTTGTGCCAGAAGAGCACCCCGAGGTGAGCGCCGGCGTCGTCCGGCTCGACGATGAAGCCGCCGTACATATCGGCGTGCCCTCGCGGCTCGAAGCAGAGGAGACGACGAGCGCGGTCGACCTCGGGGGACGCTGCGGCGAAGACGCGCTTGCTGGCGACGTCATCACCGTCGATCGCGATGCCGAGATCCGGGACGATCCGGAACGGCTCGCCGGCTGTGTGGTAGTCGATCGTCGCGAACCGTTCGCGCATGATGCCTCCCCGTCGATTGCAATTGCAATAACACTACGCCTCGTCTGGCTCACGAGCGAGGATGGTGACACGCGACGCGCGCATCCCTCGAATGTGGCCTAGAACATAGGTACGATGGCGTGGTCATGAACTCGTACCTGCTCCATGCCGACGCCGATGCGTTCTTCGCGTCGGTCGCGCTGCGGGATCGGCCGGAGCTCGCGGCCAAGCCCGTCGCCGCAGTGGCGCACCTCTTCATCGCGAGCGCCAACTACCCGGCCCGCGAGTACGGCATCCACGCGGGCATGCTCGTGACCGAAGCCCGAGAGCTGTGCCCCCGCATCCTCCTCGTCGAGTCCTACCGGCAGGAGGTCGAAGCGGTGGGGGATGCGCTCTTCGCGCTCTTCGACTCGATCGCCAGGGGTATCGAGCCCGGTTCGATCGAGGAGGCGTTCCTCGACGTCGGAGCCACCACGCCGGAGGGGGCGCTCGAGGTCGCGCACGAGCTGCGACGGCGTGCCGCCACCGAACTGCGCATCCCGGTCAGCGTCGGCATCGGCCGCACGAAGCTCATGGCGAAGCTCGCGTCACGCAACGCGAAGCCCGACGGTGTGCACGTCATCGACCCGGCGCGCGAACTCGAGCTGCGCACGGAGCTGCCCATCGGCGACGTCTGGGGCATCGGAGCCCGCACCGAGGCGAGGCTCATCAAGCTGGGCGTCGCGCGCATCGGCGACGTCGACGTCATCCCGCGCGACGAGCTCCTCCGCGTGTGCGGCACGGCGATGGCGAGGCGGCTGTGGCGCATCCGCGCCGGCACGGACGAGGCCATGATCTCGCCCATCAGGCATCGCACGTCGCTCACCTCCGAGTCGTCGACGTCCGGGTATGCGCGCGCGGATCGCACGCCCGTCGAGGTCGTCGAGGGGTGCGTCGAACGCGTCTGCCATCGAGCCACCCGCGCCGGCCTCAGCGCGACCGGCATCAAGCTGGAGCTGCGCCCGACCGGTCTCGCCCCGATCCGCGAGAGGTATCAGGGCATCGACTCGAGCGCTTCGTTCGACGTGTGGATGCCCGTGGCTGAGCGGTTGCTCGTCGCCTCGAAGGCGACCGAGATCGAGTCGGCCAGCGTGACCCTCACGGGGCTCCTGCCCGTCGAGCTGGTGCAGCCGACGCTCTTCTGACCCGGGCGGGGCTCGTTCTCCTCGGTTCGCGAGTCTCAGCCCGCGGACAGCCAGGTGCGAACGCCGTCCCACGCACCGGGTGTGGCATCGTCGACCGTTGCTGCGAGGTCTGCGATCGAGACGCCGCGAAGCGAGTCACGCCAGGCGATCTCGGCCTTCGCCATGACCTTCGCGATGCCGCAGGGGGTGGTGCACGCCTCGGGTGGCGAGGCGAGGGGGCCCTGTTGGCGTATCTCCGTGCATCGGAATGCCCGCTCCGGTCCATCGATGGCTCGCACGACGTCGTAGACGGAGATGTCCTCGGGGCTTCGGGAGAGTCGGTAGCCGCCATCGCGCCCCTCGACGGCCGCGATGATGTCAGCCTTCGACAGCGCCTGCATGTGCTTGGCGAGGTAGCTCTTCGAGACGCCGTGGAGCTCGGCGAGCTGCGCGACGGGCACCGGGGACTCGCTGGCGCTGAGGACGGCGCAGCAGTGCAGTCCCCACTCGACCCCCGCGGACATCTTCACGCAGCTCATGATACTCGGATATGAAATGTCTGTGTATGCTCGTGATGACGGACAAGATTTGTCCGAGTTAGATGGGAGGAAGCACCATGCGCATCGCAATTGCCGGATCCACAGGTCTCGTCGGGCGGCACGTCGTCAGAGAAGCTCTCGCTGCAGGGCACGACGTCCTCGAGCTGTCACGTCAGAACGGGGTCGACCTCACGTCCCCTGACGGTCTGGCGGGCCGTCTCGAGGGCGTCGACGCCGTCGTCGACGTCACCCAGAGCCCGACCCTCGATGAGACGGAATCAACGCAGTTCTTCACGACCGTCGCCGGAAATCTGGGCGACGCGGCTCGGGAAGCCGGGGTCACCCGCAGCGTGACGCTCTCGATCATCGGCATCGACCACGTCCCCGACTACGGCTACTACGTCGCGAAGCTCGCCCAAGAGCGGACCGCCATCGAACGTGGACCCGCCGCCCGCATCCTGCGAGCCGCCCAGTTCCTCGAGTTCCCAGGTCAGATGCTCGACTGGAACCGTGACGGCGACAAGGTGGTCATCCCAGAGCTCAAGACCCAGCCGGTCGCGATCTCGGAGATCGCACGCCTCCTCGTCCGTCTCGCCGACGACAGGGTCCCAGAGGCCATGGTCGAGCTTGCCGGCCCCGAGTCCGGCGAGCTGACCGACTTCGTGCGCCGCGTCGCCGAGGCACGCGGCGTCGAAGTCGAGGTCATCGGGGTCCGCGCCAGCGAGGGAATGGCCGACGGGGCCTGCTTGCCGGGCCAGAACGCCATCATCGCCGGCCCGGGGTTCACCGACTGGCTGGCCACACAGGCGTAACCGGTCCCGTCGACCGCGGCTTCCCGCGGTTTCGTTGGCCCGCGCCCTGCCTCTACGCTGAACTGCAGATCGCGGGATGCGCGAGCGGACGAGACGAGGACCCCACGATGAGCAGCACCGTCGAGCCGCGCGAGGGCATCCTGCGCCCCATCTCGGCCGGCGTCGTCTCCGCGCTCGTCGCGTTCACGAGCTCGTTCATCGTCGTGCTGACCGGTCTGACCGCTGTCGGTGCCAGCGCAGACCAGGCGTCGAGCGGGCTCCTCGCGGTGAGCGTCACCATGGGCCTCGGCTGCATCCTCCTCGCGAGCTGGACCCGCCTGCCCATCACGGTCGCCTGGTCCACGCCCGGAGCGGCGCTGCTCGCGGCGACGGGCACGCTCGAGGGCGGGTGGCCAGTGGCCGTCGGCGCGTTCCTCGTCACGGGCATCCTCATCATCGTCACCGGCCTCATTCCACAGCTCGGTGCACTCGTGGCGCGGATCCCCGTCTCCGTCGCCCAGGCGATGCTCGCAGGGGTGCTGTTCCAGCTCTGCCTCGGACCGATCACCGGCATGGCCGAGAACCCGCTGGCCGTCGCGCCGGTCGTCGTCGCGTGGCTGCTCGCGCTGCGCTTCCTGCCGCGCTGGGCCGCGCCCATCGCGTTCCTCGTCGCCGCGATCGTCATCGGCGTCCACATCGTGGCCTCCGGGGCTTCTCTCGACGCCGCCGACCTGGCGCCGCGCATCCAGTTCACGGCACCCGAGTTCTCCGTCACCGGGATGATCGGCATCGCGCTTCCCCTGTACCTCGTGACGATGGCCTCCCAGAACGTGCCAGGCGTCGCCGTCATGAAGGGGCTCGGCTACGACGTCCCGTGGCGTCGCTCCCTCATCGTGACGGGCATCGGCACGGTCGCGGGAGCCCCGGCAGGTGGGCACGCCGTCAACCTGGCCGCCATCAGCGCCGCCCTCGCGGCCGGTCCGGAGGCCGGGGAGGACCGTTCGAGGCGCTGGATCGCGAGCGTCACCAACGGGGTCGTCGTCATCGTGCTCGGCGTCGCCTCCGCCGCGTTCGGGGCGCTCGTGCTGCTCGCCCCTGCTGGTGTCATCGCCGCCGTCGCCGGGCTCGCGCTCGTCGGCACGCTCGCGAG
This sequence comes from Pseudoclavibacter sp. Marseille-Q434, assembly GCF_050315415.1. Lineage (NCBI taxonomy): Bacteria > Bacillati > Actinomycetota > Actinomycetes > Micrococcales > Microbacteriaceae > Pseudoclavibacter > Pseudoclavibacter sp. Marseille-Q434. Next base: position 211,454 of record NZ_JBNPQH010000001.1, read on the forward strand.
CTCGCTCAAAGCAGCGTTGGCAGAGACCGGGGAGCTCGTCCCCGCCGTCGTGACGTTCGCGACCGCCGCATCCGGCATCGCCATCGGCGGGGTCAGCGCCGCGTTCTGGGCGCTGGTCGCGGGCCTCATCGTCCGCGTCGTCGTGCGCCCGCGCCGCCCGCCCGCCCAGGGCTGAGTTGCGGTCCCTAAGACCGCGGAATGACGACCAGAAGTCCGCCGCGGGCCGCCGGCATAACCGCTGAGCGTGGCTCAGTCGTTGCGCGGCGCGGTGAGCCTCACGACCACGAGGAAGACGGCGAGCGCGGCGATCGCACCCACGATCGCGGAGGTCCAGTTCGGCAACGAGAAGGGGTCGCTCGTGCTGCTCCAGAAGAGCACGCTGCCGAGCCAGCCTCCGAAGAGCGCGCCGAGCGCGCCCACGAAGAGCGGCGCGATCCAGTCGTCCCGACGGCGAGTCGGGAGGAAGCGCTTCGCGACCACCCCCGCGACTAGGCCGATGGCGAGGAAGGCGAAGTAGCTCACGCGTGCTCCTGAGGTTCTGGGGACGAATCGACGGGCTTCAGCTCCCGGTACGCGAACGGCGGGATCTCGGCGACCGGAACGAGGACAACATCCCGCAGCTTCCAGTCGAGCCCACGACAATCCTCCGTGAGTCGATGCAGTTCCGCCAACTCGAGCGCGGCGCTGTCGCGAGGCACGATGAAGACCTCCGCCTGCAGCTCATGCCCTTGGTCTCGCACCCGGCACCCGACCTGCGCCACCCAGTCTCGTGCCTCCACGAACGTGTTGAGCTGTCCCGCCAGCGGGTGCGGGCGTTCGCCGTCGTAGGTGCGTGCCTGCTCATCCATGAGGTCGAGCACCGCGATGCGCAGGTTCCGAACACCGTCGTACAGGATGCTCGCCGAGATGAAGAGCGCCGCGACGGAGTCGAGCCACCAGAGGCCGATGCCGATCCCCGCGACCCCGACGGCCGACCCGACCGCGGTCTGCCAGTCGGCCTTGTTCATGTCGGCGTCCGCGTACAGCACCTTGTCGTGCAGCTTCGCGGCGAGCTTCATCTTGTGGTGCCCGATGATGACCGGTGGCCACGCGATGAAGATCATGACGCCGATCATCAGCCAGCCGAGCCAGATCTGCCGCCCGAACAGCTCGACTGAACCGATCGTGGGGTGCTCCTGTGCGAGCAGCCCGGAACTCGAGTCGACGATCAGGAACACGGCCATCGAGGTCAGTGCGATGCCGGACACCAGGTGCCCGATGCCGACGGCCCGGTGGTAGCCGTAGGGATGCTCCACGGTCGCAGCCCTCCGGCTGATGCGAGCGGCGATGAGGAACGCGAACGGCGGGATGAACGACAGCAGGTCCTCGAGCCAGGCGGCCTTCATGGCCTGCGAGTTGCCGAGCACCAGGTAGACAAGGGTGACCGTGACGGCCAGGAAGCCGATGGTGATCCACTCGAGCCGGATCGCCTTCCTGCGGACCTCGTCGTGGGAGTCGCTCATGAGGTGGCCTCCGCAAGGTACGTCTCGAGCTCGACGAGGTAGGCGTTCTCGCCCATGGGCGTGAGCATCACGTGGGATACCTTGCCGCCCGCGGCGTCCTCGGTCTCCAGGAACGGCTGCGTCGAACCGGCCTCGTCGACGTAGGGCGAGTCGTCGCGGAAGCCGGCGATCGCGAGGTCGAGCGTGCCGTCCTCGAGGCCCTGGACGAGGGCGGCCTCGGAACCGTCCACCCAGGTGATCGAGGCGCCGAGCTCGTCGGCGAATCCCTCGACGAGCTCGACCTCGACGCCCGTCGGGTCCGCGCCCTCAGCGATCCCCGTGAACGGCGGGTTGTGGGAGACGCCGACGCGGAGCTCACCGCCACGAACTCGATCGAGGGTCCCGTCCGGGTCGGTCGGGACGCTCATCCCGCACCCGCACAGCATCAGCACGGCGGTCGCGACCGCCATCGCCACGGCGATCGTCCGTCGCACGCTCGTCAACTCCCAGACGCGCAGAGCCATGTCAGCAGGTTAGGAGTTGTCGCTGTGCTCGAGCTCAGCACTCCGCGGCTGGCCGGGTTCCTGGACGACGACGCATGGCTCGTCGCCGAGACCGCCCTCGAGGAGGCCGAGCTCGCGAAACGCCTGCAGCCAGCCGACCATCGGCCACACCCGCCAGCGCTCGCGGAACAGGTTCGCGTTGCGCGCGATGTCGTGGAGGTGCTGCACCGGCGGATTCGAGGTGGGGTGCCACTGGTGGTAGGCGCGGGCACCGCCGACCCAGGCGAGCCCCACGCCCAGGTTCCCCGCGACTCGCGCGAAGTCGGTGTCCTCGGCGCCGTACCCGCGGTAGCCCTCGTGGAAGCCGCCGATGCGGCGCCAGTTGTCGGCGGTCACGGCGAAGGAGAGCGACCAGAAGAGGTTGCGATCGTCACCGAGCTGCACCTCGCCAGCCGCCGGGGCGGGGCGAGCGGGATGCGGGGCGTCCTTCAGCTCCACGCGTTCCGCGTCGTAGCCGTTCGGCCCAGGGGGCTCGAGGTAGGTGACCGGGCCGCTGAGCAGGCTCGACGCCCAGCGGGGATCCTGCGCCGCGTCCTGGTAGGCCTCGACGAGCCCACGGCCGGGGATGCAGTCGACGTCGAGGAACACGAGCAGCTCGGCACCCCGCTCCAGTGCGATCCGCGCCCCTTCGTTGCGGGCGGCGGCGAGGGGGAGCCCGTTCGCGTCCGCGGGCATCTCGACGGTTGTTCCCGGCAGCAGTCCGTCGGAGATGAGCTCCGCGATCTGCGGGTCGCCCATCGCGACGACGATGGCGTCGTCCGCGGGTACCGACTGCCGGAGGAGCCCCCGTCGCTGCTCGAGCAGGTGGCGATGGCGCCCGTGCGCCAGCGTGATCGTCGCGGTCTTCATCGGCTCGCCATCCGGTCGAGCAGCGCGGCCGCTCGCAACGCGCCACCGCCGTCGTTCCACGTCGCCCACTGCCTGCCGTCGAGCTCGGACGCGGCATCGAGGAGCCCCGCCCAGTCGTCGCGGTCGAACGTCTCGGCCACGATGACCGGCAGGTTCGGCGTCGCCGCGAGCACGCGCGCGGAGGTGATCTGCTCGTCGTGGGGCCGGGGCTGGGGTACGACGATCGCGGGGACCTGCGCCGCGGCGACGTCCGCGATCGCGCCCTGGCCCGCGTGCGTGATGACGAGCGACGCCTCGCGGATGCGGGGGCCGGGGTCGGCGACGCGGTTGCCGGGCGTCGTCCCGATCTCGTCCCACTCGACCCCGGGCGTCTGCCGTTTCGCTTCGCGGATCTGCGCCGACGTCATGCCGCCGCCGCCAGAACCGGCGAGCACGAGCACTCGTCTGATGGGGCCAGGGCCGGCGCTGTGGCCTCGCTCCGCAGCCGAGATCGCACCGACCTGATGGATGCGCGCTTCGATGTGGGACGGAACGCCTGGCAGCATTCCGGTGATGCCGACGGGCCAGGCCGCGAGGATCGCGTCGGACAGGCCGAAGCCCAGCGTGTGCGGCGCGTCGGTGCGCACTCCGGGGAGTGCCACCGAGACGACTGGAACCCCGTGGAGTCTGGCCAGCGCGGCAACTTCGACGGAGACGTCGGAGACGAAGACGGTGGGTGCGGTCTCAGCGATCCAGGCGGAGATGCGGGCCATGCGGCGCCGCATGCCCTCGTCGTCGACGGGCGCCCAGTGCAGCGCGCCGTTCGCCGTCGGCTCGAGGGGCGAGAGCGCCATGTCGTCGCGCTCCAGGCGAATCCAGGGTCCGAGCCAGGCGTCGGGCTTGGCGAGCGTCGAGAGTCCGGTGACGGGCATCGAGCATTCGCGGGCGATGGCAAGCGCACGGCGCGCGTGCCCGCCGCCCTGATGGTGGACGTAGTAGCCGATGGTGCCCGTGACCGCCGAATCACCGGCGTTCGGACCGTTCGCTCCCGAGATGGTCATGCGGCTACCCGCCCTTCTGTCACCGAGCGCAGCAGCGCTTCGTACTCGTCCACCATCCGCTCGAGCGAGCAGAAGGTCTCCGCGCGTTCCCGCGCGCCTGCTCGGGGCAGGTTCGCCGCCTGCAGCAGTGCAGCTGCGAGCGCGTGGATGTCGTCGCCGGGGGCGAGCCGTCCGCTGCGGTCGTCGAGGATCTCGCGCAGCGCGCCGCGATCGAACGCGGCGACGGGGGTGCCGGCCGCCAGCGACTCCGCGGCCACGAGCCCGTACGGTTCGTCCCAGCGCGGGGTCACGAGCGTGACGCTCGCCCGACGGAGATGCTCGAAGAGAACATCGTGGTCGAGGTGCCCGAGGTAGCGGACGCTCTCGCCCAGACGTGGGCCGATCGCAGACTCGAAGTAGTCGCTGTCGTAGGCGGGCCCCGCGATGTCCAGCGGGACGCCCGCGAGGTTCGCGGCGTCGATCGCGAACTCGAGCCCCTTCTCCGGCACGATGCGCCCCGACCAGAACGCGGGCCCGCCTCCGTCGCCCGGACGAAGGCGCTCGGTGTCCACGCCATTGAGGATCACCGAGCAGTCGATGCTGTCCGACCACGCCTCCCGCATGTGGGAGCTGACCGCGACGAACGTGCCGGCAGACCCGTCGACCCGAACCGCCGATTCGATCCAACCGACGGGAGGAGTGTGCAGCGTGGTGACGACGGGAACATCGAGCAGTCCCGACATGGCAACCGGGAGGTGATGGATGCTCACGTTGAGGACCGCGTCGAATCGGTCGCTCGAGTTCCGTGCGAGACCGACCATGAGCGACAGGTAGGCGTGATGCTCGCGCATCCACTCGGCCGGCATCGCTCCGACGTCGCGCCTCGCAGTCTCGCTCATGGAGAAGTCCGCGACGTCGAGGAACTCCACGCCGAGACTGGGGTCCGAACCGGGTGCCGCGAACAGCGTCACCTGGTGCCCGCGGCGCTTGAGCGCCGTGATCAACGCGTGCGTATGCGCCTCGAGCCCGCCGGCGAAGGGCTCGCTGATGGGGAAGCGCGAGGGGCCGATGACGCAGAGCCTCACTGGGTCACCCGCACTCGGGTCAGCGCCGCCGCATAGATGTCCGCGTGCGCGGCGGCGATCTCATCTCGCTGCGACGCCCGGAACTCGGGGGCGTGGCGGGGCGCGACGGCGCGTGACGCGGCGAGCACCGCATCACGCAGCGAACGGGCGTCGAGTGCGTCAGCCGCGCGCCGGTAGGTGAAGACGGGCCCCTGATCGGCGTAGAAGCCCACATCGGGGGCGATGACGGCCGTGCCGAGGTCCAGGCACGCCTCCAGCCAGCCCGAGTGCGTCCCGAAGCGATAGGGGAGCACCGACGCGTCGAGCGAGGCCAGGTAGCGCCACAGCTCTTCGTCGCTCAGGTAATCGTGGATGCGCAGCTCGATGTGGCCCGCGTCCGCGAGCTCCCGCAGGCGCGAGGCGAGCGCCTCTTCGTACTTGGCCCCACCCGGCTCGAGGATCTCACGGTGCCCGTTGACGTGGACGACGATCGACGGCTCGACACGCGCCAGCTCGACGAGCGCCTCGATCACGGGCAGCGGCTCCATGCTCGCGCGCAGGCTCTTCGCGTGCACGCCCACATGGAACTCGCCACGTGTGTCCACCCGCCCAGCCAGAGCGGTCTCGACTTCAGCAGGCTCGACGATGTGCGGGTGCGGGATCACGGCCGGTCGTCTGCCCCACCGTCGTTCGACCTCGTCCGCGGCCCCCTCCGTGAGGGTGATGAGCTCATCCGCCGCGGGGATCAGGATGTCGAGGTGAGCGAGGTGGGCCTCAGGCGTCGCGTGGTGTGGGTTCGTGAGGTCGTGCACGGTGTACACGAGCGGCTTGCCCTCGCGGCGGAGCGCATCCACGAGCTCCGTGAGGACGTCCGGCGAGAGTGCGTCGAATCCGAAGTGCACATGGAAGACGTCGAACTCGTCGGCGTGCTGTTCGATCCAGGACGGCTCGAGCATGACGGGGGGCCACCAGCGCTCGGCTGCAACTCGAGCGGAGCCGTCGGGGTGGGGGTCCGGGAGTCGGAGGATCGCTGCGCGCGATGGGTCTGGCGTGACGGCCGAGAGGTGCCTGACGTAGACGTGTCCCGCGGGAACGCTCGCAATCCGAATGGTTCGACTGAGGTCGTCGACGACGTCTGAGCTGCTGGGGGATGACACCCCTCCACCTAAACAGCTTCAACAGAGGAGCGTCGCGCTCTTGACAGTCCTCGACCATCGTGCATGCGTCCGCTCGGCCCTGGAACCAGGCGCGAGGCGGGTCAGTCGCCCGGGTTCGGCTCCACGACGACGAGGCCGATGCCAGGGCCGACCAGCAGGTTCGCCGGCTCGAGGCGTCCTTCACCGCGGTCCCCGCGCACCCAGAACCACTCTCCGCTCGCGACGCGAGCAAGGATCTCGGCCTGGAACGTCCCGATGTCGTCCACGAGCTTCGAGAACGTCTCCCCCTGGTAGAGGAGCTCGATCCTGGTCTGTCCGTTCATGACGCCCTCTCTGCGGGTTCAGCGATCACGGCCAGGCCGGCCTGCGAATTGGCGCCCTGCACCAGCGCCTCAACCCACGATCGGTTGATGTGCACCTGCCGACTGCCGAGGAATTTGAAGCGGATGGGGACAGCCGGGTGCATCCAGACGGTACTGCGACCGTCGCCACCTGCGTTGTTGTCCTTCCAGCTGAAGAAGAACGACTCGCCGCGGCGCAGCTTCGTGCCGATTGCGAGCTGGAGGTGCGCAAGCAGGCGATCCTCGAAGTCGACTGTGACCTCGGAGTTGTAGATGAACTTCCCCACGCTGAACCCTGCTTTCTGGTCTGTCGCGCATTGTGTGCGCCGTCCATTATCACTGTCTCGGAGCTGACGTTTCGCCAGCTCGGCGTCTAGAGCTCGTCGAGCCAGTCGGGATGCGGCACGCGCGGGTCGTTCGACGACCCCTCTTCGACGAGCGCCTCCGGTGCCCCGTGCTCTTCGGCGAGCTCGGCACGGAGTCTCTGGAAGGTCGCGAGCGCCTCGCCGTCGTCGAACTCCGGGACCTCGGAAGTGACCGTCTCGGTCGCGATCTGGCTCGACGGCCCGACCAGCACGGAGAGCATGTTGTCCGAGCCGTCGGCGTGGCGTACCGGGATCTCGACGATTCCGGCCTGATGGACAGCGGCAAGCGCCGCCGCATACTCGACCAGCTCTTTCGCGATCCTCGTGCTCGTGAAGTAGACGCCACCTGCGTAGTGAAGTTGGTCCATCGTTTCCCCAGACGATCGCGTGCGTGCAGAATTCCCCGAGTCTCGCAGGCCCAGTTGGGTGCGTTTGGAGTATTGCCTTCTGAACCGTTGTATGAAGCGGCGGCATCTGTTTCCCGAATGGAAACGCAGAAGGAGGCTCCGTAGCGCTACGCTCAGTGCAAATCCCACGCCTTGGCAGTGCCTGATTGGAGTCCCTGATGTCTACCCCTCAGCTCGACGCCCCGCTCTACCCACCGCTCTACGGAGCCAGCTTCGGTCAGGCGGTGAAGCGGTTCTTCAAGAAGTACGCCGTCTTCTCCGGTCGGGCCAGCCGCAGCGAGTACTGGTGGTGGATTCTCTTCGGCGTCATCGTCAACGCCGTGTTCTTCCTCATCGGCTCTCTCGCCGGCGGGCCGGGCACCATGGATTCCTCCGGCCAGTTCACCGGTGCCAGCGGTGGCTACACGGCCGTGTCGGTCGTGCAGTCGCTCTGGGGCCTCGCGACGCTCATCCCGGGGCTCGCGCTGCTCTTCCGCCGCCTGCACGACACGAACCGCTCCGGCTGGTGGTGGCTGCTCCTCTTCATCCCGCTCATCGGCGCGATCGTCATCCTCGTGTTCGTGATCAGCGACTCGCGCCCCGAGGGCGCCCGCTTCGACCGCCAGTAGCACTGGCCGCCGAACGACCGAACCGCCACCCTCGATCGAGGGTGGCGGTTGCGTCGGTCAGCGGGCTCGGTTCGTGAGCGTCACGACTCCGGGGTGACGGCCTCGGCGACCGCACCGAAGCGGCCGAGGAGTCCAGAGAAGACACGCAGCTCCTCTGGCGTCCAGTCCCGCAGCACAGCGTGCAGGCGGTGGCGGTTGCGGGCACGCACCTCCGTGACCCGTTCGACGGCGAACGGCGTCGGCGTCAGAATGCGCGCCCGCCCGTCGTTCGGGTCCGACCCGACCGTCAGCAGCTCGAACTCCTCGAGCATCCGCACCTGTCGACTCATGACGCTCTTGTCGACGGCGAGCTGCTCGCCGAGCATGCCGGCGTGCGCCGTTCCGTGCTGCACCAGTGCGGAGAGGATCTTGTAGCCGATCGGCTGCAGTGACGGGTGCACTGCGACGGCCGACTCGCTCCACGTGGTGCGGACACGGCGGTAGAAGGTGCCGAGCTCCGTCTCCACCGAGGCGATCGCCTCCGCGAAGTCGGCGTCGTCTGGGGACTCTGGCATGGTCGCCATCTTAGGTGCGGTCCGCCCGCCGCCCCGAGTCGCCGAGGATCGGGATGGCGCCGGTGCGGGGGATGCCGACCACGGCCTCGGCGACCTCCACGAGGTCCTCCGATGCCGACTCTGCACCCGCGTGTCCGCTGGGGTTCTCCTCACCCTTCGCGCGCTGCACCGCGTTCTGCGTGCCGAGCTGCGCGTTCGGGAGGAACGAGACCGCGACGAGGGTCACGATCGCGAGCGGCAGTGCTGCGAGGAAGATCGCACCGACCGAGGTGCCGTAGGCGTCCTCGACGAGGATCCGCAGCCACTCGGGGAGCGTCGCGAGCTGCGGGATGCTGCCGCCCGCGAGCGACTGCGCCGCAACCGCCTGCTGCTCAGGTGGCAGCGCCCGCACGCTCGTGGAGATCGTGTCCGCCACGACCGTTCCGAGGATCGACCCCATGACGGAGACGCCGATCGTGCCGCCGAGGCTGCGGAAGAACGTGACCGCGCTCGTCGCGACGCCCATGTTCTTGACCTCGGCCTTGTTCTGCACGACGAGCACGAGGTTCTGCATGACCATGCCGACGCCGGCGCCGAGCGCGAACATCGAGAGGCCAACGTAGAGGTACGGCGTGTCGTAGTGAAGGCGGCTCAGCAGGAAGAGGCCGACGACCATGAGCGCGCTGCCCGTGACGACGAACGCCTTCCACTTCCCGCGACGGCTGATGAGGTTTCCCACGATGGTCGAGGCGACGAGGAGGCCCGCCATCATCGGGATCGTGAGGATGCCCGACTCGGTCGGGGTCGCCCCTCGCGCGAGCTGCATGTACTGGCTGAGGAAGACGCTGGTGCCGAACATGGCGACGCCAACCGAGACGCTCGCGATCACCGCGAGGGTGAAGGTGCGGTCGCGGAAGAGCGTGAGCGGGATGAGCGGCTCCTTGACGCGCAGCTCGACGAGGACCGCGATGACGAGCAGCAGCACGCCGCCGCCGGCCATGAGCCAGGAGGGGAGCGAGTTCCACTCGAACTGCGAACCCGCGAGGGTCACCCAGATGAGCAGCAGCGAGACGCCGCTCGAGATGAGCACGATGCCGAAGTAGTCGATGCTGACCTTGCGCTTCTTGGGCTTCGGCAGGTGCAGTGTGACCTGCAGCAGGATGAGCGCCACGACCGCGAAGGGAAGCCCCACGAAGAAGTTCCAGCGCCATCCGAACGCGTCGGTGATGACGCCGCCGAGCAGGGGGCCGCCGACCGTGGCGAGCGCCATGACGGCACCGAAGAAGCCGGCGTAGCGGCCGCGCTCGCGGGGGCTGAGGATGTCGGCCATGACGATCTGGCTGAGCGCGCCGAGGCCACCGGCGCCGAGGCCCTGGAACACGCGCATCGTGATGAGCATGGACGTGTCCTGCGCGAAGCCGGCGATCGCCGAGCTGACGACGAAGATGACCAGCGAGATCTGCAGGAGCAGCTTGCGGTTCGTGAGGTCGGCGAGCTTGCCCCAGATGGGGGTTGAGACGGTCGTCGCGAGGAGGGTCGCGGTCACCACCCAGGTGAACGCGCTCTGGTCGCCCTTGAGGTCGCTGATGATGAGCGGCAGGGACGTGCTCACGACGGTCGACGCGAGCATCGACACGAACATGCCGAGCATCAGGCCGGAGAGGGCCTGGAGCACCTGGCGGCGGCTCATGCCGGATTCGGTGAGCGCTGCTGCTGGCTTGGTGCTGGGTCTGGGGTTCTTGCTAGACGACATCGACGCGGGGCCTCCTGATAGTTGACGACGGTCAACCATACATAGATGGTTGACCGCAGTCAACTACCAGAAAGGGCCCCGCGAACGGGGCCCTGATCCTGCGTACTGCTGACTGCGGCGCTGTGCCTAGTCGATCTTGCGCTTGAGGTTGTCGAGACCCTCCTTGGCGCCGTCCTTGACATCCTCGACCTTGTCCTTGAACCCGGCCTTCGCCTGGTCGGACCGGCCCTCGGCCTTCAGCTCCTCGTTGCCGGAGACCGCCCCAGCGGCTTCCTTCGCGCGTCCGCCGAGGTCTTCTGACTTGTTCTCAATACGATCGTCGATTCCCATGAGGGGATGCTCTCAGGCCAACTTGAGCGCCGCCTGTGGCGACGCATGACCCGGACGCTCCACGGATCGGGGTGCGGTCCCGCGGGCGCCTCAAGCCCCCTGGTGGCGTTCGGTCTGCCCGGACAGCGCCTCGAAGACGGCAGCAACAGCCTCGTCGTCGCCCACCCCCAGCTCGCGTGCCTCGACGGCAAACGCCCGCGCCGCTGCCGTGAGCCGCACATCCCCGTTCCGGCTGTTCGCCGTCACGAAGGTGCCGGCGCGCCCACGGCCCTCGACGACGCCCTGTTCCTCGAGGGCCGTGTAGCACTTCGCGACGGTGCCCGGTGCAACACCGAGGGTCTCGGCGAGGGAGCGCACAGGGGGCAGCCGCTCGCCGGGTTGGAGGTCACCGCGCTCGACGGCGAGGATGATCGCATCACGAAGCTGCCTGCCCGGCGCCTTCGACGAGTCACCCCCGATCGCGAGGTGCTCGAAGAAGTCACCTGTGCTCATGCGCGAGGTCGCTTGCCTGGGCTCGTGTTCTCGTCGATCGCAGTCTCCGAGCCGAGCGAGATCTCCTCGTCGTCATCCGGCTCGACGAGGTCATCGAACATCGCGGCACTCACGGCCTCGTCGTGCTTCTTCGCACGCTGCGGGCCGAAACCGAGCCACTTGCGAGTCGGGTAGTGGAGCTTCTCACGCCGCCACCACAGCGTCGCGAGCACCAGCGTCGCGATACTCGGCACCAGCGCCAGCCACGCTCCGTAGGCGATCGGGTACTGGCCGTTCGCCGCATCCACACGCAACGTCGCGAAGACGAACAGGAACAGGATGCCGAGCGTCGCGAGGGCGGCGTAGACCTGGAGGATTTTGGCCGAGATCACCGCGACACCGGAGATCCGCAGGATCAGCACCACGACGAGGCCGAGCAGGGGAATGGTCGGGACGAGCCCGAACAGGAAGGTGCCGAACCAGTTGTAGCCGAGCGCCTCGTCCATCTGGCTGAGGCCGGTGCCCGCCAGGAACAGCTGCCAGCCGTTCAGGGTCGGGGCGATGCGGTTGAGGGGGATCTCGGAGTTCCACCAGGGGAAGAACATCACCACGAGCAGCAGGGCCGCCAGGGCGCCGAACGCGATCTGCTTGGGGCGGTAGGCCGGGTACGACGACATCGCCGCCGTGTCCTCGACCAGCGAATCGTCGTCCTGCGCAGTAGCCATACCCCCAGCCTACGAGGCAGGTTCGCAATCGTGGCTCCGAACGCGCAGACTGGATGCGGCCCCTCACGAGGCCGAACGGTCTCAGGCGGCGAGAGGGGCAGCATGACGGAACGACACCACAGGCCCGTGCGCGTGCCATCGCAGGCGTTCGAAGCGCTCATCGGCGCCGATGACCCCGCGGCGGTGAGCCGCGTCGCCCACGATACGGCGAGGGCACTGCTGCAGCGGGCGCGCGGAGAGGGCGACCAGGCCGTCGTCGCGCGTCTCGTCGCCTACGCCGACGAGCACGGCATCGATGAGATCGCCGAGCTCTGGGCCGGCGCCAGCTCGCGGTCGCTGCCTGGCGCACTGTGGCGTCTCTACCTGCTGCGGCAGGCCGTGCGCGCGAACCCCGCGGAGACGAGCTACCTCTTCCGCCGCGGCTACGAGGTCGACCGCTCGATCAGCTCCGTCGTCGCAGGAGCCGCCACGCCGACCGGCCCAGAAGAGGTCGTCGCCCTCGCGGACGTCATCCTGCACGGCGCCTTCTCCGGAGACTTCGCGCTCGCGCTCGAGCGAGCCGCCGCGTTCTGCCGCGTCATGTCACAGGGCGCGACGAGTCTCGCGAAAGACGAGGAAGGGCCAGCGCCCGCTCGAGCCAGGCAATCGACGCGTCGTGCCGTCCGCTACCTGGAGATGGGCGACGACCTGCACGCCTCCGCCGGCATGTGGCGCCTCGACACCCTCGACTGAGCCGCGGCGCGCCGCATCCCGCCCACGCACCCGCTGCCGGCCGCTTCGCCCGCGACTTCGCCCAGAGGGCTGCCAAAGCGGCTCCGTGACCCCCCTTTGGGGCAAGTCGCGTGCGGAGCGGGCGTTCGAGCGAGCCTCTGCGACGAGCCGAGTGCAGCACGACGTCGGATGTGTTCGCGGAGAGCCGATCCGGCTTCCGGAGCGCCCGAGGTTCGGTAAACTCGACGTCGCCGGGCCGCAGTAACCCCGGGCTCCAATATTCGCCGCTGCGAGCGGCCTTCCGCCGAGAGGCGTTCCTGCGGCCTGGCTTTTCTCTTTCCCGCGGCCGCGCCCCGCATCCGTCGTCTCGGGATGGAAACCTCGCATCGTTGCGGGAAGTTCTCCAGCACGAAGTGAGAATCCCATCCCGAGTCGGTGCGTTGCCGTGTTGCCGGCCGCGCGGTCCATCCGTCGTTCGAGATGGGTTTCGCGCTTCGGGATGCGTTGCAACCCATCTGCAGGCGTGGAACCCATCTCGAGTCGGGAAGATCGAGGAGTGGCCCCGCGCGCGAGGACGGGGCCGACGCAGCGCGCGACGAAGGCCCCGGCGAGATCGCCGGGGCCTTCGTCATGATGCGGGGAGTGCGGTCTAGCCGAAACGGCCCGACACGTAGTCCTCCGTCGCCTGGACGGACGGGTTCTCGAAGATCGTCTTCGTCGTGTCGTACTCGATGAGCTTGCCCGGCATCCCGGTTCCGGCGATGTTGAAGAACGCCGTCTTGTCAGAGACGCGCGACGCCTGCTGCATGTTGTGGGTCACGATGACGATCGTGTACTCGGTCTTGAGGTCCTCGATGAGGTCCTCGATCGCGAGCGTCGAGATCGGGTCGAGGGCAGAGCAGGGCTCGTCCATGAGCAGCACGTCGGGGGAGACGGCGATGGCGCGGGCGATGCAGAGACGCTGCTGCTGTCCGCCGGAGAGGCCGGAGCCGGGGAGGTCGAGGCGGTCCTTGACCTCCTTCCACAGGTTGGCACCCTGCAGCGACTTCTCGACGAGGGCGTCCGCGTCGCCCTTGGAGATCTTCGTGTTGTTGAGCTTCACGCCGGCGAGCACGTTCTCGCGGATCGACATCGTCGGGAACGGGTTCGGGCGCTGGAAGACCATGCCGACCTGACGGCGCACGAGGACGGGGTCGACCCCCGGGCCGTAGAGGTTGTTGCCGTCGATGAGGACCTCGCCGTCGACCCACGCCTTCGGGATGACCTCATGCATGCGGTTGAGCGTGCGGAGGAACGTCGACTTGCCGCAGCCGGATGGGCCGATGAAGGCGGTGACGCTGCGGGGCTCGATCACCATGGAGACGTCTTCGACGGCCTTGAACTTGTCGTAGTAGACGTTGAGGTCGTTGACTTCGATGCGCTTGGACACTGTGTTTCCCTAACTTCCTGGCTGGTCGGCCTGGTCAGTCTGACCGGTTAGCCCTTGGGGGCGAAGAGCTTGGTGATCATGCGTGCGACGAGGTTGAGCAGCATGACGATGATGAGGAGGACAAGTGCGCCTGTCCAGGCGAGGTTGAGCATGTTCTCGGCCCCGGCTCCGACCTGCTGCGTGTAGGAGCGGTAGACGAAGACGGGGAGGCTCATCATGGCGCCCTGCGTCATGTTGTAGTTCATGTAGATGTTGAAGCCGGCGGCGATGAGCAGCGGCGCGCTCTCGCCGATGACGCGGGAGATGGCGAGCATGACGCCAGTCGTGATGCCGGCGAGCGCGGTGGGGAGCACGACCTTGGAGATCGTGAGCCACTTCGGCACGCCGAGCGCGTAGGAGGCTTCGCGGAGCTCGTTCGGGACGAGGCGGATCATCTCCTCCGAGGAGCGCACGACGGTCGGGATCATGAGCACGGTGAGGGCGATGGAGCCCGCGAGTCCCGTTCGCACGTTGGTGAGCGGGATGCCGAGCGTCTGCAGGATGAGCATGATCATCGTGTAGGCGAACAGACCCGCGACGATCGAGGGGACACCCGTCATGACATCCACGAAGAAGTTGATGGCCTTGGAGAGGCGGCCCTTGCCGTACTCGACGAGGTAGATCGAGGTGAAGAGTCCGATCGGCACCGAGATGAGGGTCGCGACGAGGGTGATGAGGAGGGTTCCGACGATGGCGTGGATGCCACCGCCGCCTTCCGTCACGACGCCGACCATCGAGGAGGTGAAGAACGTCATGTCGAAGCGGGCGAGGCCGTTCGCGACGAGGGTGAAGAGCAGAGAGAGCAGCGGCACGAGGGCGAGCACGAACGCGGCGGTGACGAGCGAGGTGACGAAGCGGTTCGTGGCCTGGCGGGGGCCCTCGATGATGCGGGCGATGATCCACTGGCCGGCGATGTAGAAGATCGCGCCGAGGACGGCGAAGCCGGTCCAGTTGAACTCGCCGCCGCCTGCCGCGAGGAGCAGGGTGATCACTGCGGAGAGCGCGAAGCCGCCGACGAGGATCGCGTACGGGCCCCACTTTGGGAGGCGACCGTGCGTGAGCGGGTTGATCATCTCGGGAGCCGACTGGTTCTGGGTTGGTTTCTGCAGTGTTGAGGTCATCAGTTGGCTCCTGAGAATTCCTTGCGGCGGCTCACGATCCATCGTGCGAGGGAGTTCACGAGGAGGGTGATGGCGAAGAGCACGAGACCGGATGCGATGAGCACGTTGATGTCGAGGTTCGACGCTTCCGGGAAGGAGAGGGCGATGTTGGCGGCGATCGTCGACGGGTTGGTGTTCGACGTCAGCTGGAAGGTGATCACGCCGGTCGCGGAGAGGACCATGGCGACGGCCATCGTCTCGCCGAGGGCGCGGCCGAGGCCGAGCATGACGGAGGAGACCATCCCGCCGCGTGCGAAGGGCAAGACGGCCATCTTGACCATCTCCCAGCGCGTCGCGCCGAGGGCGAGCGATGCCTCTTCGTGGAGCCGCGGCGTCTGGAGGAAGACTTCGCGGGTGAGGGCGGTGACGATGGGGAGCACCATGACGGCGAGCACGATGGCGGCCGTCAGGATTGTGCGGCCCGTTGCCGAGACTTGGCCCTGGAAGAAGGGGAGCCAGGAGAGGTTCTCGTTGAGCCAGACGTAGAACGGCTGCACGAACGGACCGAGCACGGTTGCACCCCAGAGGCCGAAGACGACCGAGGGAACTGCGGCGAGCAGGTCGATGACGTAGCCGAGGGGGGCGGCGAGCTTGCGCGACGCGTAGTGCGTGATGAAGAGCGCGACGCCGATGGCGACGGGGACTGCCATGAGCAGCGCGAGCAGCGAAGCCCAGAGCGTTCCGAAGATGAGCGGCAGCACGTACCAGAAGAAGTTGCCTTCGGCCTCCGGGTCGGCGAGGTTGCTCGCGCCGGCGACGAAGTGGCTGTTCTCGGCCGCGTCGGGGAAGAAGGCCGGGAGTCCCTGGAAGAGCAGGAAGAAGAACACGGCGGCGAGGATCGCGAGGATGAGCGATCCGGAGAACGTCGAGAGGAAGCTGAAGACGCGGTCGCCAGGACGCGACTTGGCCTTCACCGTTGTGCCCGCATCTGGGGCGAGTTCTGCAGTCATCTGCTGAGGGTTTCCCTACGTCATTTGGGTGGAGCGGGGCGAGGAGCTGAAGAGAGCCGAATCGCCCGGTGCCATGCTTTCACAGCACGGCACCGGGCTGAAACGGAACTTCAGTCCGCGCTGACTACTTGATGGCGTCGACTGCTGCCTGTGCCTGGGTGCGGAGGTCGTCCGAGATGGGCGCGGAGCCTGCGTTCTCGGCCGCCGCATCCTGCGCCTCGGGGCTGATGACGTAGTCGAAGTACGCCTTGACGTTGGCTCCGACGGCCGGGTCCGTGTACTCGGCGCAGCCGATGAGGTACGAGACGAGGACGATCGGGTAGACGCCTTCGGCCGAGCGGTCGAGCTCGAACGAGAGGTCGGTCGCTGCGCGGCCTTCCTCGAGCGTGGAGTTGTCGACGACGGCGGCTGCCGCCTCGGGGGAGAGCTCGACGAACTCGGAGCCCGTCTGGATGGCTGCCGTGCTGAGGTCGCCGGCTGCGGATGCGTCGAGGTAGCCGATGGTGCCGTTGCCGGAGGTCAGCGCCTGCTGGACGCCGGGGGTCTCCTGCGCGCCTTCGCCGCCTTCGATGGGCCAGTCGTCGCTGTCCTCGAAGGTCCACACGTCGGGGGCTGCCTCGACGAGGTAGGACGTGAAGTTGCCCGTCGTGCCCGAGGTGTCGGAGCGGTGGACCGGCGTGATGGCGAGGTCGGGGAACGTGACGCCCGCGTTGAGCGCCGCGATCTCGGGGGCGTTCCAGTTGGTGATCTCGCCCTTGAAGATCTTGGCGAGGGTCGCGGGGTCGAGGTTGAGCGTGTCGACGCCCTCGACGTTGAACGCGACGGCGATGGGGGAGATGTAGGCGGGGATCTCGACGAGGTCGGTGCCGTCGACGCAGTTGCCGAAGCCGCCTGCCTCGATCTCTTCCATCTTGAACGCGCGGTCGGAGCCGATGAAGGCCGACGTGCCGTTCGTGAAGTCGGTGCGGCCGGCGCCGGAGCCGCCACCCGCGTAGTTGATCTGGATGCCGGGCTGGACAGCCTGGAAGCCAGCGATCCACGAGGTCTGGGCGGTGCCCTGCGACGATGCGCCCGACGCGGCGAGGGTGCCCGTGAGCTGCTCTTCACCTGCAGCTGCGGTTCCCGGCTCTGCTGCGGTTGGCTCGTTGCTGGCGCAAGCCGCAAGCGTGAGTGCGGCGATTGCGGCCATGGCGACCGATGCGCCTACTCGCGTGAACTTCATGGAGTTTCCCTTCGGGGACAGGTGACATTCCGTTGGATCAGTTGCGATCCGTCGGTGACGCTATGCGCGAAGGGTGACGAGACGGGGCGGGGAAAGTGAACGGGGGGTGAACGGGCTGGGAATGCGCGCAGATTTCACCCGCATCCGTCACTTCATCTGCTCCAGGACGGGCTCGATCTGCGCCCGGAGGGTGGCGGAGATGGGCGCGGATCCGGCAGCTTCTGCCGATGCCGCCTGCCCCTCCTCGCTCACGACGTAGCTGAAGTAGGCCTTCGCGTTGGTGCCCTCGTCGGCGTCGGCGTACTCGGCGCAGCCGATGAGGTAGGAGACGAGCACGATCGGGTAGACGCCCGGCGTCGTGCGGTTGAGCTCGAAGGCGAGGTCGGTCGCGGCGCGACCTGCTTCGATCGTCGAGTTGTCGACGACGGCCGCGGCGGCTTCGGGGGAGAAGGGCACGTACTCGCCGCCCGTCTCGACGGAGGCGGTCGTGAGGCCGTCGGCCGCGGACGCATCCATGTACCCGATCGTGCCGTTGGCGCGGAGTGCCTGCTGCATGCCGGCGCTCTCCTGGGCCGCCTCGCCGCTCTCGACCGGCCACTCGTCGACTTCGCCGTAGCTCCAGGCGTCGCCTGCCGCCTCGTCGAGGTAGGCGGTGAAGTTGCCGGTCGTCCCGGACTTGTCCGAGCGGTGCACGGGGGTGATGGCCAGAGACGGCAAGGCGGCGTCCGGGTTCAGGGCCGCGATCTCCGGCGCATCCCACGAGTCGATGTCTCCGGCGAAGATTCCGGCGATCGTCGCCGCGTCGAGGCGCAGCTCGTCGACGCCGTCGAGCGCGAACGCCACGGCGATGGGGGAGATGTAGGCGGGGATCTCCACGAGGTCGCTGCCGTCTGCGCACGTCCGGAACGGGCCCTCCTCGATCTCCTCGAGGTCGAAGGCGCGGTCGGAGCCGATGAAGGCGGAGGTGCCGTTCTGGAAGTCCGAACGGCCGGCACCGGAGCCGCCACCCGCGTAGTTCACTCGAACGTCGGGCTCGATGGGGTAGAAGCCTGCGATCCACGCCGTCTGCGCGACGCCCTGCGAGGAGGCGCCCGACGCGCTCAGCACGCCGGACAGGTGCTGCGAGCGGGGGTCCTTGCTGACCGAGATCTCGTTGAGCGCGCATCCGCTCGTCGCCAGAACGGTGGTTGCGAGGAGCGCCAGGGCGGCGAGTGCTCGGGAGTGGTGCATCGAGTTCCTTCTGCCATCAGGTGTCAGGCGATCCCAGGACCCACGGGGACCGACTACGGGCCTGAATCAGTATGGACGAGAAGTGGACGGGACGTGACGCGCGGGTGAACGGATCGGCACCCGCACGGGCGGATCCGACGGCGGGGGTCAGGTGATCGGACCGTGCGTCTCGGCGGCGACGACGCCCGCCCTCGGGTGGTTGACGGGCACGTGGATGACGGAGCACTCACCGGTCGAGAGCATGGCGTGCCGCGCGAGCGAGCTCGGGCGCGTCGCGGTGTACAGCGCGATGGAGCGGACGATGGCGGGCATGACCGGTGAGTGACTGCAGATCACGGTGCTGCGGCGCTTGGCGATGAGCTTCCGGACGACCTCGTCGAGCTCCTCCTCGTCTCGCGTGTACGAGCCCTGAGCGATACTGCGCTCGACCTGCGGCGTCAGCCCGAGGAGCGAGCTGATGGGAGCGACCGTCGAGCGGCAGCGGACGGCGTTCGAGGTGATGACGGCCTCCGGTCCGAAGGCCCGGAGGATGGGCACGACCGTCTCCGCCTGCTCGAGACCGCGGGCGGTTATCGGCCGGGAGTCGTCGTCGCCAGGCCACGACTGCGGGGGCACGGCCGTCGCGTGGCGCAGCACGAGGATCGCGAAGGTCCGGTGCAGGCCACGGCGGTACCGGTCGGCGAAGACCTCGAGCAGCTCGCGGTCCCTGTCGTAGCTGAGGAGCTTCTTGGCCTTCTTCAGGGAGACCCACTCGATGGCGTCGACCTCGTCGTTCGGCTCGAAGACGTGCGCCTCGAAGGATGCCTCATCGACCTCGGCCGTCCAGTAGTGCACCTCTTTCGGTCGGCCGTTCGGCATGACGTACTCGATGTACCCGAGCGGCGCGCCGAGCTTCGCCTCGTATCCGGTCTCCTCCTCGACCTCGCGCGCGGCGGTCTCCGGCAGCGTCTCGCCGGGGTCCACCTTGCCCTTGGGCAGCGAGTAGTCGCCGTGGCGCCCACGATGGATGACCAGCACCTTGAGCTTGTCGTCCGCGATGTCTTCATGCCACAGCACAGCGCCTGCCGCGTAGACGGTGCGCGAGGCGGCAGGGGAGTCGATCGTCATCCGGTCAGGCCAGCGTGGTGGGCCTGCGACGCTTGCTGATGCGACGCATCATCTCGTCGTGGAGGTCGGTGAGTCGCTGCCCGTTCTCGTCCCTGGCGTGGCGGACCCACTCGGCGTCCGAGCCGAGGTGCCAGGTCGCGGTCGTGTCGTCCATCGCGAGGTCGAACATCGCCGCGATGTCGGCGGCGTGGTGCTCGTCGATGATGCGCACGAGTGCTTCGATGCGGCGGTCGAGGTTTCGGTGCATCATGTCGGCCGATCCGATGAAGACGCGTTCGTCGCCGTCGTTCGCGAAGCAGAAGATGCGGGAGTGCTCGAGGTAGCGTCCGACGACCGAGCGCACGCGGATGGTCTCGCTGAGGCCGGGGACTCCCGGGCGGAGGCCGCAGATGCCGCGGACCCAGATGTCGACGGGCACGCCCGCCTGGCTCGCGCGGTAGAGGGCGTCGATGATCTCCTCGTCGACCATGGAGTTGACCTTGATGCGGATGCGGCTCGGCTTGCCGTCGAGCGCGTTCTTGCGCTCCTTGTCGATGAGGTTGAGCAGTCCGGGGCGCAGGTGCATGGGGGCGACGAGGAGTCGCGTGAACTTGCGCTCGATGGCGTAGCCGGAGAGCTGGTTGAAGAGGCGCGTGATGTCGCGGGAGATCTTCTCGTTGCAGGTGAAGAGGCCGAGGTCCTCGTAGATGCGGCTCGTCTTCGGGTTGTAGTTGCCCGTGCCGATGTGGTTGTACATCTTGAGCTCGTTGTCTTCCTTGCGGATGACCTGGAGGAGCTTGCAGTGGGTCTTGAGCCCAACGGTTCCGTAGACGACGTGCACGCCGGCCTTCTCGAGCTTGCGTGCCCAGACGATGTTGTTCTGCTCGTCGAAGCGCGCCTTGATCTCGACGAGGACCAGCACCTGCTTGCCGGATTCTGCCGCCTTGATGAGGGCGTTCACGATGGGGCTATCGCCTGAGGTGCGGTAGAGCGTCTGCTTGATGGCGAGCACGTTCGGGTCGGCGGCGGCCACCTCGAGGAAGGCCTGCACGCTCGTCGAGAACGCCTCGTACGGGTGCTGGACGAGCACGTCGCGGCGGGCGATCGCACCGAACATGTCGGGCTTCTCGTCGCTCTCGGACGTGCGGAACGCTGCCGCTGTCACGGGCACGTGCGTCGGGTACTTGAGGTCGGGCCGGTTGATGGCGCCGAGCGCGAAGAGGCCGCCGAGGTCGAGTGGTCCCGGGAGCACGTAGACCTCGTTGTGGGTGATGTCGAGCTCGGTCATGAGCAGTTCGAGCGTCACGTCGTCCATGTCGTTGGACACCTCGAGGCGGATGGGCGGGCCGAAGCGTCGCCGCAGGAGCTCCTTCTCGAGGGCCTGCAGGAGGTTCTCGGTCTCGTCCTCCTCGATCGTCATGTCCTCGTTGCGCGTGAGGCGGAACGCGTGGTGATCGAGGATCTTCATGCCGGGGAAGACGTGGCCCAGGTGCTGGGCGATGAGGTCTTCGAGCAGGATGAAGCGAGCCTTGCCGTGGTCGGACTGCAGCGGGTAGAACCGCGGAAGCACGGGCGGCACCTTGAGGCGGGCGAACTCCTCCTTCTCACTGCGCGGGTTGTAGACGCGCACGGAGATGTTGAGGGAGAGGCCCGAGATGTAGGGGAACGGGTGCACCGGGTCGACGGCGAGCGGCATCAGCACGGGGAAGATCTGCTCGTCGAAGAGGTCGCCGAGCTCGACGCGCTCGGCATCGGAGAGCTCGTCCCAGCTGACGATGTGGATGCCCTGGTCGGCGAGCTCTGGGCGCACGCTGTCGTTGAAGATCGCCGCGTGCCGCTTCTGCAGCTCGTAGGCCTTGGAGCGGATGGTGTCGAGGGCCACCTGCGGCGGGACGCCAGCGGGGGTCGGGACGGCGAGGCCGGTCGCGATACGGCGCTTGAGGCCGGCGACGCGCACCATGAAGAACTCGTCGAGGTTCGAGGAGAAGATCGCGAGGAAGTTCGCCCGCTCGAGGAGCGGCGTCGAGGGGTCCTCGCCGAGCTCGAGCACACGCTGGTTGAAGGCGAGCCAGCTGAGCTCGCGGTCGACGAAGCGGCTTCGCGGCATGTCCGGCGAGTCTGCACCGGCCTCGGGGGCGCGGAGTTCGATTGTCATGCGGTCATCCTTGCAGGTGTGCGGAGAAGAACGGTGCCTCGATGCGCCTGTCCCGCAGGATCGAGGTGATCCTGTGGGGGTGAAGCTCAGCAGACCCATTCAAACGGATCATGAACGGGTGTGTCGGTACTGCACGTCGATCGAGAGCTGCTCGTAGCCGAGGGACCGGTAGAGCGCGAGTGCTGCCGTGTTGTCGCCCTCCACGTACAGCGAGGTCTCCCTGGCGCCGGTCGCGTGCATCCGCTGCAGGCCGGCCTGCATGAGGGCGCGGCCGAGCCCGCGGCCCGCTGCCTCCGGTGCGATGCCGACGACGTAGATCTCGACCTCATCGCCTTCTCGCTTGAGCCAGTTGTAGCCGAGGAGAGCGCCGTCTTCGTCGCGCAGGAGCAGGAAGTCGTCGGCGTCGAACCAGTCGGTCGACCGTCGCGCGTCGAGGCCTGCCGCGTCGAGCGCCCCCTGCTCCGGGTGGCTGCGGAACACGACGGCGTTCAGCGCCAGGAAGTCGTCGGCGTCCGCTTCCGTGAAGGGTGCCATCGTGAGGCCGTCGGGGGGAGGGGACCCGCCGGCATCGGCTTCCGTGATCGGCCGCCCGAGCTTGAGGAGCGTTCGCACGGCCTCGAGGCTCCGGCTCGAGGCGAGTGCCGATGCGCCCGCCAGGTTCCCGTGAGCCCACAGAACCGGGGCAGCATCAGCGGCTGAGGAGACAGCGTCGTAGAGCCGTGCGCCGAGGCCCGCTCGGCGATGCTTCGGATGCACGACCAGCTCGCCCTCGATCGTTCCGTCGCCGAGGTCTCTCGTGAGCGCCACGGCGACGAGCTGACCCGAGTCGTCGATGGCGGCGAGCCTCCGAGCGTCGAGCGACAGCATCGTGTCCTCGTTGAAGGGCGAGACTCCGTCCGCCGAGAGCGCGGCGTCGGTGATGGCGCGGATCTCCTCGCCGCGAACGTCGGCAGATGCCGCGGTGGAGATCTCGGACGTTTCGGGCATCTCGGCTCCTAGGCCTTGGCGGTCGCTTCGTCTGCGTGGCCCGTGGCCGAAGGCTCGTCGCGGGAAGCCTCGCCCCCGCGCAGCAGACGGTAGCCGACATTGCGGACCGTGCCGATGACGCTCTCCTGGTCGCCGAGCTTCGCGCGGAGACGCCGCACGTGCACGTCGACCGTGCGTGTGCCGCCGAAGTAGTCGTACCCCCACACCTCGCTCAGCAGCCGTTCGCGCGTGAACACGTGGTCGGGATGCGAGGCCAGGTAGCGCAGCAGCTCGAACTCCTTGAAGGTGAGGTCGAGGGTGCGTCCGCGGTACCTGGCGGTGTAGCTGTGCTCGTCGATCGTCAGGGGGCCGATGGCGATCGTGCCGCTCGGCTCCTCCACAGCGGCCTGTGGGCGCAGCAGACGGATGCGCGCATCCACCTCCGCCGGTCCTGCAGTGCGCAGGATGACGTCGCCGATGCCCCAGTCGGAGGAGATGGCCGGGAGGCCTCCCTCCGTGATGGCGAGGAGCACCGGAACCGACGACTCGATCGTGTTGAGCACCCCGCACAGTCGCTTCGCACTGGGGAGGTCGCTGGTGCCGTCGATGATGTTGGCATCGGCTTGGGGGGCCGACGCGAGGGCGGATGCGGTCGGAGGGAGTACCCGGACGCGGTGCGCCAGCAGAGTGAGGGAAGGGAGAGCGTGCTCGACGCCGCCGGCGCTGAACAAGAGGACGTCTGCCAAATGTGGCCTCCTCGATGTTTGGTCGGACTCGCTGGCTAGTCTACGCACCCTCGGGACAGCTCCAGCGTGCACAATGGGGCAATGACCCGCGAACGAGTGAGCATCGGCATCGTCTGGCTGGCGGCCATCGTCGGAGTGTTCGGCGTCGCGATCCTCGCCGACCCCTCGCGGCACCTGGTCTGGGTGAGCATCCTGATGCTGACGCTCATCTGTCTCACCTGCCTCCTCCAGCTCCGCCTGCAGGAGAGCGACGGGTTCATCATGAGGATGAGCCTCAGCCTCGTCGGCGCCCTCGTCGTGCTCGGCGTCGCCTCGCTCGGCTTCGCGCTGCTCGGTGGAGACGCGGTCGTGGGCACGCCGAGCCACAGCTAGCCGCGCCGCGTCTCGCGTGCATCCGCGCTGACTCTCGCGTGCATCCGCACTGACTCTCGCGTGCATCCGCACGGCTAGGATGGTCGGCATGGACACCGTGCTTGTTATCGAAATCATCTTCACCGGGCTGCTGGTGCTCGCGCTCGTCGCCATCAGCTTCGTCTCCGTGGTCGTGCTCAAGAACCTCTTCAAGGGCCAGAACTAAGCAGCCAAGCGGAGCGACACTGCAGCCGGATCGAGAGGAAACCATCGATGGTCTACGACATCCCCACTGACCTCCCGCCGGAGATCGTGCCGCTCTCCTGGCTTCTCGGCGTGTGGGAGGGAACCGGCCACGTCGAGTACAAGGTGGGCGAAGAGGTGCGCGAGCAGGCGTTCCGCCAGCGCGTGAGCTTCAGCCATGACGGTCTTCCCTACCTCAACTACTCTGCCCAGCTGTGGCTCGAGGAAGGCACCGGCGACGAGCCAGTGCAGGTCCCGCTCACGGGCGAGACCGGGTTCTGGCGGCTAGCTCGCACCCGGGACGACGGCGATGTCGGCCCCGGCTACCTGCCCCCGACCGCCCCGGCCACGATCACGGACGCCGATGGCGTCGAGGGACTGCGCGACGACGACCAGGCGTTCCCACTCGAGGTGTCGATCGTGCATCCGACCGGACTGCTCGAGCGGTACAGCGGCAGCGCCAGAGGCCCGCGCATCGACCTGAAGACCGAGGAAGTCCTGCTCGCGCCCGGCGCGAAGGAGTTCACCGCGTCGACCCGCATGTACGGCTACGTCGCGGGCGAGCTGCTGTGGGCGTGGGACATCGCGGCCCTCGGCCAGGAGCTGGCGACCCACGCGTCGGCGAAGCTGGCCAAGCTTGACTGAGCAGGCTGTTCCGAGCGGCTCGGCGGCGGCCGCCGACGAGCCCCAGCCGTATCGCTCGGCGTTCCTCGCGCTACCCGGAGCGGTGGAGGGCGTCGGCATCGACGCGGGCGTCGCCTGGCACTACGGGCAGGTGACGGCCGATCAGCGCGACCTCGCTGCGGGCCGCTCCGTGGTGGACGCATCGCATCTCGGGATCCTCCGCCTCACCGGCGGCGACAGGCTCAGCTGGCTCGACTCGCTCACCTCGCAGCGTCTCACAACGCTCCAGCCCGGTGAGAGCGCGGAGACCCTGCTCCTCGACATCCAGGGTCACATCGAGCACGGTGCGGCCGTCGTCGACGACGGCGCCGCCACCTGGCTGATCACGGAGCGAGATTTCGCCCCCGCCTTCGCGGCCTGGCTGAACCGCATGCGGTTCATGCTCGACGTGCAGGTCGCCGAGGTGACCGGAGAGTTCGCCGTGATGGCGACGCTCGGCGAGCTGGACCTCGGTGCAGCAGCCCCGAACGGCACCCCACTCGTGTGGAGCGACCCGTGGGCCGCGCCGCCGGAGCACGGCTGGAGCTACTCGCCATACCCGGTCGTGCCTGCTGAAGGCATCACCGACGCGCACCCGGGGGCCGACTTCCCCCTCAAGCTGCACGTGGTCGAACGTGCACGGCTGCAGACCATCGTCGACCGCGCTGCGTCCGGCGAGCTGCCCATCGCAGGCATGCATGCGCTCGAGGCGCTGCGCATCGCCGCCTGGCGGCCTCGCCTCGGCGCCGAGGTCGACTCCCGCGCCATCCCGCACGAATTCGATTGGCTCCGTAGCGCCGTACACCTGGAGAAGGGCTGCTACCGCGGGCAGGAGACCGTCGCGAAGGTGCACTTCCTGGGCCGCCCGCCGCGCAGGATCGTCCTGCTCGACCTCGACGGCTCGCTCGGTGAGCTTCCCGAGGCCGGGAGCACCCTGTCGGTCGAGGGCGACGCCGGGGCGCAGACGGTCGGTCGAATCAGCTCCGTGGCCATTCACCACGAGGACGGACCCATCGCACTCGCGCTCGTGAAGCGTTCCCTCCCGGAGGACGCCACCCTCGTCGCGCATCTCGCTGACGAGCAGCAGGTCACGGCGAGTGCCACGACGATCGTCTCGCCGGGTGCGGGACGAGCGGCCGAGGTGCCACGGCTGCCGCGCCTCGAGCGCCGCGGGCAGTAGACGTGGCGGCTCCGGCGGTCGGCGTCGGGGCCGCGTTCGCTCGCGTGCGCGCATCCCTGCCGGCGGTCGTGCAGATCACGGCGGCCGCGTTCGTGGCCTACGCGATTGCCCACTGGGGGCTCGGGCATCCCATACCGTTCCTCGCGGTGACGGTGGCGATCACGAGTCTCGGGCTGCAGCGGGATGCGCGGCCCCGTCGCGTGTTCGACACCGCGCTCGGCATCACCTTCGGGGTGCTGCTCTCCAATCTCTCGCTGGTGCTCTTCGGGCGCGGCGTCTGGCAGGTCGCGGTCGTCCTGGCCGTCGTGCTCCTGCTAGGGCGGCTCGTGCACCCGAGCCCGGGATTCGCGATCGGCGCCGCGGTGCAGGCTTCGCTGGTGCAGCTCATCCCGGTGCAGGGCGTGGCCGAGTACTCGCGGCTCCTGGACGCCGTCATCGGCGGGGCCGTCGCGATCGCGGCCACAGCGCTCGTGCCGCGCAACGCGGCGGCGCTCGCCAAGAACGAGGCCAAGGGTCTCATCGGGGCACTGGCGCAGGCGCTCGGTGACATCTCTCAGGCGCTGCGTCGCGGCGACAGCGACGCTGGGCTCGCCGCGCTCGAGGAGCTGCGCCGGACGCAGGACACGCTCGACGCCTGGTCGACGGAGCTCGAGAGCGCCGCATCCATCGCCCGCCTGTCGCCGTTCATGCGCCATCACCGCGGGCGAGTCGATCGCCTGGTGGAGCTCCGCACGAGCATCGACCTCGCCACTCGGAACCTGCGCGTGCTCGCCCGTCGCGCCTGGTCGCTGTCCTGGGACGGACGCCACCGCGAAGAGCTCGCTGACCTTCTCGGCGACATCCAGTCGGGCATGCTCGAGCTGCGGCTGGGCCTCGACGACGACGCCATGCTGCACCAGTCCCGGCAGACGCTGCTCATCGCGGCGGCGCGACTGGAGCCCGACCATCTGCACGGGGCGCAGCTCGCCGATTCCGTGCTGCTCATGCAGTGCAGGCCCCTCGTCGTCGACCTGCTCATCGCGAGCGGCATGGACCCGGAAGCTGCCCGCACGGCGCTCCCCGAGGTCAAGTAGCCCTCCTCTCGCCGATCGCTGCCAGTGAAGTGGCCGTTCTGGCCGGTTCGGAAGGGCCCTTCGGCTGGCAGCGATCGGCGGATGAGTGCGGGGCGCATCACCGGGGCTTCGGGGTACTGCTCAGGGGCGCGTCGGCGCGAGCGCGCCGGAGGAGGGCGCGACCGCGTCCCAGGCGACCGTGACCTCGCCGAGCCGCCAGCGCTTCTGCGTGTCGACGAGCGGCCAACCGGCCGCGCGCATCCGCTCGCACACGGCGAGAAAGCGCTGCCTGGCGCCGAACGTCTGCCGCGGGGCCTCGCGCTGCCAGGCGTCGTCGAGCGCCTTCAGGTAGTCGTGCACCCCCTCGCCGGGCACGTTGCGGTGGATGAGGGCCTTCGGCAGGCGCTCGGCGACGATCAGCGGTGAGTCGAGGCTCGCCGTGTGCAGCGAGACCGTGAACGTGCGGGGTCCGCCGGCGTCGATGCCGACCCAGGACGACACGCGGCCGACCTCGTTGCACGTTCCCTCGACCAGCAGTCCGCGCGGCGCGAGTCGCGCCGTCATGCGCGACCAGGCATCTGCGACCTCCGCCTCGTCGTACTGGCGCAGCACGTTCATGGCGCGGATCACGGCGGGCGGCTCGGACGTCGGCGTCGGCACCTCGAACCCGCCGACGGCGAACGAGACCCGGCCGGCCAGCTCGGGCCGCTCGGCGAGCTGCTGTCTGGCGAGCGCCACGCGCCCTGGGTCGATCTCCAGTCCGTGCACGCGCACGTCGGGGACCGCGCGACCGAGGCGCTCCGCCAGCTCGAAGGCTGTCGCTCCGCTCGCCCCGTAGCCGAGGTCGACCACGAGCGGGCGTTCGGCGGACGTGAGCGCCGGATGCTGCGCGATCCAGCGGTCGACGCGACGCAGACGGTTCGTTCCCGTCGTCCCGCGCGTGAGTCGACCCAATGGCATACGACAAGACTATTGAGCCACCGAGACTATTTCAGCGCGCGACGACTCCGCGTCGCACACGGGCCAGCCCCCACTCGGTACGCTTGGACGCATGACTGAAGCGCTGACCCTCATCCTGGTCCGTCACGGACAGAGCGAGTGGAACGAGAAGAACCTCTTTACCGGCTGGGTGGACGTTGAGCTCACCGAACAGGGCCGGGAGGAGGGCGCCCGTGCGGGCCGCCTCATCCGCGAGTCCGGCCTCAAGCCGAACGTGCTCTACACATCGCTGCTCACGCGCGCCATCGACACCGCCAACCTCGCGCTCAAGGAAGCGGGCCGCGGCTGGATCGACGTCAAGCGCACCTGGCGCCTCAACGAGCGCCACTATGGCGACCTGCAGGGCAAGGACAAGGCCCAGGTCCGCGACCAGTACGGCGAGGAGCAGTTCATGGAGTGGCGCCGCTCGTACGACACGCCGCCGCCCGCGCTCGACGACAGCAGCGAGTTCTCGCAGGCCCACGACGAGCGCTACGCCGACCTCGGCGACGAGCTGCCCCGTACCGAATGCCTCAAGGACGTCCTCGTGCGGTTCCTGCCCTACTGGGAAGATGAAGTCCTGCCGACGCTCGTGCAGCGTGGCACCGTCATGGTCGCCGCGCACGGCAACAGCCTCCGCGCGCTCGTGAAGCACCTCGAAGGCATCAGCGACGACGACATCGCCGCCGTCAACATCCCGACCGGCATGCCCCTCGTGTACCGATTCGACCCCGAGACGCACGAAGTGCTCGGCAAGGGCGAGTACCTGGACCCGGAGGCAGCAGCAGCGGGAGCCGCCGCCGTCGCCTCGCAGGGCAAGTAGCGCCGAGCGACCCCCAGGCCCCCGCCGGGCCACGCGAACGAGGAGCTCCCCGTCATCGGACGGGGAGCTCCTCGTTCGCGATCACCAGTGACCAGGAAGATTGTCAGTGGTCGTCGTGCTCGTGCTCGTGGTCGTGCTCGTGCTCATCTTCCAGGAGCATCCCGACCGACGTCGCGCAGGCATCGCCCTTCCAGGCCTCGATGCCCTCGCGCACCGCGAAGGCGGCGATGACGAGCCCGGCCACCGCGTCGGCCCACGCCAGGCCGAAGAGCGAGTTCAGCACGAGGCCGAGGAGGACGGCGGCGGACAGGTACGTGC
This sequence comes from Pseudoclavibacter sp. Marseille-Q434, assembly GCF_050315415.1. Classification (NCBI taxonomy): domain Bacteria; kingdom Bacillati; phylum Actinomycetota; class Actinomycetes; order Micrococcales; family Microbacteriaceae; genus Pseudoclavibacter; species Pseudoclavibacter sp. Marseille-Q434. Next base: position 240,422 of record NZ_JBNPQH010000001.1, read on the forward strand.
AGATCAGGGTCTGCTTCGAGTCGGCCACGGCCGTCGCCGAGCCCAGCTCGCGCCCGGTGCGTCGCTCGATGAGCGACAGGAACGGCATCAGGACGACGCTCACGGCGGCGAGCACGATGCCGACGGTGCTGTGCTCGACGTCGGAGCCCGATGTGAGCGCGAGCACCGAACTGATCGTGACATAGGCGGCGAGCGCGAAGAAGGCGATCGCGATGACGCGCAGCGTCGGCTTCTCCCAGAGCTCCGGATCCTTTCGCGTGAACTGCCAGGCGACCGCTGCGGCTGAGAGCACCTCGATGATCGAGTCGAGGCCGAACCCGATGAGGGCCGCCGAGGATGAGGCTGCGCCCGCACTCAGCGCGACGGCCGCCTCGATCACGTTGTAGGCGATCGTGAACGTCACGACCAGGCGGATGCGGCGCTGCAGCAGCGCGCGGCGCGCCTCCCGGTTCCCGCGTGCGGCACCGACGCCGCCGGGACTGGTGTCTGCTGCGATCTTCGGCGTCGAGGTGGGTCGCTCGGTCACGAGACAGGCTCGCAGCAGCCTGGCACCGGGCAGGACGCGTCCTGGCACGGGGCGGCCTCGTCGACGGCGAGGACGACGCCGACGAGCGTCGTGAGCGACTGGGTCAGGTGCGGGTCGGCGATCTCGTATCGCGTCTGCCTGCCTTCCGGCTTCCCCACGACGATGCCGCAGTCACGAAGGCAGGTCAGGTGGTTCGACACGTTCTGCCGCGTCAGCTCCAGGTCCGCGGCGAGACGGGCGGGGTAGTCGGGGCCGTCCAGCAGGCGCATGAGGATGCGGGACCGCGAGGGATCGGCCATGGCGCGCCCGAGGCGGTTCATGACCTCGAGGCGTGAGGTGGTCGCGGTTGTCATGCACCCATTAATACAGTGCCCGCTGTATTAAGCAACCCGCGGGCGGCGACATGCGGCCCGAGAACAGACGACTGCACCCCTGGTCGCCGGCGTTCCCGGAGGAACACCGGCGGCAGGGGTGCAGTCGGTGGTGAGGTGCGTGGTGCTACGCGCCCGGGGTGACCGGTGCGACGGGCGTGGACGGCTCCTTCTCCTGCATCCACTCGCCGCTCGTCAGGTACTGCACCTTCTGCGCGATCGAGACCGCGTGGTCGGCGAAGCGCTCGAAGTAGCGGCTCGCGAGCGTCGCGTCGACGACCTCGACGCTCTGCGCCTGGATGTCGTCGGACAGGAGCGCGTCGAACGTGCTGCGGTGCAGGTCGTCGATCTGTGTATCGCTCGCCTTGATCTCGTCGGCGATGCGGTTCGTCTCCTCGTCGTTGCCCGCGTCGAGCAGGGCGACGAGCTGACGCGCAACCGCGACGTCGAGTCGGCTCATCTCGGCGAACACCGGACGGAGCGTGTTCGGGCCGACGCCGCCCGGGAAGCGGTAGCGGGCGAGCGCCGCGATGTGCGCCGCGAGGTCTCCCATGCGCTCGAGGGACGAGCTGATGCGCAGCGCGCTCACGACGAGTCGGAGGTCGCGTGCCACGGGGGACTGGCGGGCGATGATCTCGATGGTGTGCTCATCGAGGGCGATCGCGAGCTCGTCGATGCGGGCATCGTCGGAGATGACCTGCTCGGCGAGGGCGACGTCGGATGTGGTGAACGCAACGGCGGCGCGCTGCATGGCGGACTCGACGTGGCGGGCGATCTCCACGAGGCCGTTGCTGACCTCAGCGAGTTCCTGCTGGAAAACTTCGCGCATGTTTATCCTCTGTTTCGTGGCAACGAGCGATGTGCCGCTGCCCGTAGTTCTGGGAAGACCGGTCGTCCGGTGCCTTGGGAGTGACGCTGCCTTCGCGGGCGAGTCTACGGAGCCAAGGTAACGGACTCGTGTACGACGGGTGACACATCCGATGGCCCATATGCTGGGCACATGGACTCGTCCGTCGCAGTGGTCCTTGCGATCGTACTCGGCTTCCTCTTGGGCGCAGGTTTCGTCTGGCTGCTCCACGTCGCCTCAGTACGGCAGGCAAAGGCGCGAGCTGCCTTCTCACCCCGCCTCCCAGAGGGCATCGAGCATCTGCTCGGCGCCCTCGACTCCATCGTGATCGTCACTGACCCTTCGAGGAACGTCTACCAGTCGTCCCCTGGAGCCACCTCGAAAGGGCTCGTCCGCCCCGGCGGGCGCCTCGACGAGCGGGTCGGTGCCGTCGTCGACGAGGCCAGAAGGCAGGGCGAGGCCGTCACACGGGACCTCGAGATCGCGCGCGGCCCGTTCGGCCGCTCGGAGATCCACGTCCGCGTGCGAGCCGCGCCCCTCTCCACGAGGTTCTTCCTGGTGCTGGCCGAGGATCGAACCGAGGCGCTGCGCGTCGAGAGCGTGCGGCGGGACTTCGTCGCCAACGTCAGCCACGAGCTCAAGACGCCGATCGGGGCGGTCACACTCCTCGCCGAGGCGATCGCGGAGTCCGCGGGCGACGAAGAGCAGGTCAAGTACTTCACGGGGCGCCTCAGCAAGGAGAGCCTGCGCCTCGCATCGATCACCAACGAGCTCATCGAGCTGTCGAGGCTGCAGTCGAGCGACTCCCTCGCGCATCCGGAGCTGATCTCCATCCACGAGATCCTCTCGCTCGCCGTCGATCAGTCACGCGTCCCGGCCGACGTCGCCGGGGTCGAGATCGTACTCGGCGACGACGTGGATGCGTTCGTGTACGGCGAGCGGACCCACCTGCTCATGTGCTTCACGAACCTCGTCTCCAACGCCGTCCAGTACTCGTCGACGAACTCGCGCATCGGCATCGGCACGCGGCTCGTCGACGACACGGTCGAGGTCGCGATCTCCGACCAGGGCATCGGCATCGCCCCGGAGGACCAGGGGCGGATCTTCGAGCGGTTCTTCCGCGTCGATCAGGCGCGCTCTCGCCGGACCGGTGGAACCGGCCTCGGCCTCAGCATCGTGCGACACGTCGCGGAGAACCACGGTGGTGACGTCCGCGTCTGGTCGCAGCTTGGCAAGGGATCGACCTTCACCGTGCGTCTGCCCTCCGCGGACTCCGTCGTCGAGGAGATCGACCTGCAGCGGTTCACCGAGCGGCGCTCCGCCTGACCAGATCCAAGGTCCCGTCGCTCACCGCGCGCATCACGCGAGCCGTGACGCGCCGGTCCGCGTCCACGTCACTCAATGTTCACGAAAGATATGCACAATGACCACCGTGACCCGCATCCTCCTCGTCGAAGACGAATCAGCACTGCACGAGCCGCTCTCCTTCCTCCTCGGACGGGAGGGGTATGACGTCGCAGTCGCCGAGACCGGACTTGACGCGCTCGATCTGTTCGACCGCGACGGCGCCGACCTGGTGCTCCTCGACCTCATGCTCCCCGGCGTTCCAGGCACCGAGGTGTGCAAGCAGATCCGCCTCACCTCGAAGGTGCCGATCATCATGCTCACGGCGAAGGACAGCGAGGTCGACATCGTCGTGGGGCTCGAGCTCGGCGCCGACGATTACGTCACGAAGCCGTACTCGACGCGCGAGCTGCTGGCGCGTGTGCGTGCCGTGCTCCGCCGCAACGAGCAGGAGGAGGAAAGCGAGGACGACAGCATCATCGAGGTCGGCGAGGTGCGCATGGACCTCGACCGTCACACGCTCGAGGTCTCCGGCAAGGTGACGCCGATGCCGCTCAAGGAGTACGAGCTCCTCGAGTACCTCATGCGCAACTCGGGACGCGTGCTCACCCGCGGCCAGCTCATCGACCGCGTCTGGGGGCCCGACTACTACGGCGACACGAAGACGCTCGACGTGCACATCAAGCGCATCCGCAGCCGCATCGAGGACAAGCCGTCGACACCGGTCAGGCTCGTCACCGTTCGTGGCCTGGGCTACCGCTACGAGGGCTGAGCTCGCTCCTGGCCCATGCCAGGTGAACGCAAGAAGGGCGCATCCGGGTGGATGCGCCCTTCTCGGCGGTCTGCGGGTGGCGGCTAGGCCGTGCCGCCCTCTTCCGGCTCCTCGGTGGGGGCCGGGGTCGGGGCGATGCTCGGCGGTGCGGCCGGCGGCTCGGTCTGAGCGGGCCCAGGCACGAGCGTCGAGTACTCCGGAAGCGTGCCGTCGAGGACGGGAACACTGACGGCCTGCACCGACTGCTCGCCGTCGAGTGTCGCGGTGAACGTCACCTCGTGGGTCGAGCCCGGGGCGAAGTCCATGCCTTCGAGGAGTACGCTGGCGCCCTCGCCGAAGCCGACCTGGGTCACGCCTGCGGCGGCGTCGACGGGGACGGTCACGACGACGTCCTGCTCGACGCCGTTGATCAGTCCCGTGTAGGTGATGTCGAGCGAACCGGCGCTGCCTGTGTGGTTGACGACCGCGAAGATGAGGTTGGCACGGTCGGTGACGTCGGTGCCCGTCAGCGTGTCGGTGATGAGGATCGCGTTGCGAACCTCGAGCTCGCCGACGTTGGCGTTCGTGCCGTCACTCGCCGAGTACTGGGTCGTCGTGCGCTGGGGGGAGATGTAGTTGCAGCCGGCAAGCCCAACCGCGACTACGGCGGCAAGGGTGACGGACGCGACGGCGCGGATCTTCACGTCTGGAGCCTCCAGGTTCGGACCGTGCGACTGTCGCCGCACGAATTCACAGGATGAAGCAAGCCTATCTGATCTAGCTGCAGCTCCCGGACGACGCGGCGGCGGACTCTACCACTTCCACCCTCGGATGGGCCCTTTTGACATGGTACTCTTAGGTGCCGAAAGGGGCTTGTATTTATGCAGTTTGAGGTCGGGGAGACAGTCGTCTATCCCCATCACGGCGCGGCCACCATCTCAGAGGTGAAGATCCGAGTCATCAAGGGTGAAGAGAAGACGTTCCTCAAGTTGAACGTTGCACAGGGAGACCTCGTCATCGAGGTCCCTGCTGACAACGTCGACCTGGTCGGAGTGCGCGATGTCATCGGACAGGACGGTCTCGACCGTGTGTTCGAGGTTCTGCGAGCCCCCATCACCGAGGAACCGACGAACTGGTCCCGCAGGTACAAGTCGAACCTTGAGAAGCTCGCCTCTGGCGACGTCATCAAGGTCTCCGAGGTCGTCCGCGACCTCTGGCGCCGCGACCAGGACCGCGGTCTCTCCGCTGGAGAGAAGCGGATGCTCGCGAAGGCCAGGCAGATCCTCGTCTCGGAACTCGCTCTCGCGGAGAAGACCGACGAGGAGAAGGCCGGAGACGTGCTCGACAAGGTCCTCGCGTCCTAGTCGGCTGACATCGGCGGTCTCCCTCGGGACTGTCGTTCGGCACACGCCACACGCTTCATCGTCGGGGCCGCAGGGACGTTCACTCGTCCGTGCGGCCCCGACGCGTATGCTGGTGCAGTGAATCAGCGCATCTACGACACGCAGACGCAAGCACTCGGCGACTTCACGCCGCTCGTGCCAGGCGAGGTCTCGCTGTACGTCTGCGGGCCGACGGTGCAGTCCGCGCCGCACGCTGGTCACCTGCGTTCTGCGCTGGTCTACGACCAGTTCCGTGCATGGTTCGAGGCGACCGGGTCGCGCGTGACGCTGGTTCGCAATGTCACGGACATCGACGACAAGACCCTCGCCGGCGCGACGGCGGACGAGCCGTGGTGGGCGCTCGCGTACCGAGTCGAACGCGAGTTCAACGCGGCGTACTCGGCTCTCGGCATCCGCCCGCCCACGTACGAGCCCCGCGCGACCGGCTCCATCCCGGAGATGCAGCAGCTGATCTCGCTGCTCATCGAGCGCGGCCACGCCTATGCAGCGGCCGACGAGAGCGGCGACGTGTGGTTCGACACCGGCAGCTGGCCGAGCTACGGCGAGCTCACCCACCAGCGTCCTGAGGACATGGCGGAGGGGGAGGCCCCCAGCCGAGGGAAGCGGAGCGCCGCCGATTTCGCCCTCTGGAAGGGACAGAAGCCGGGCGAGCCGGACTCGGCGGCCTGGTCTTCGCCGTGGGGTTCGGGGCGACCGGGCTGGCACATCGAATGCTCGGCCATGTCGACGAAGTACCTCGGGCCGACCTTCGACATCCATGGCGGCGGACGAGATCTCCGCTTCCCGCACCACGAGAACGAGCTGGCGCAGTCCCGCGCGGCGGGCCTCGAGTTCGCTCGCACATGGGTGCACAACGGCCTCGTGTCGGTTGCCGGGCAGAAGATGTCGAAGTCGATCGGCAACACCGTCTCGGCCGCCGATCTCCTCGCCGCCGCGCGTCCGATCGTCGTTCGCTACTTCCTCGGATCCGCCCACTACCGCTCGACGATCGAGATCGGTGAGAACTCGCTCGACGAGGCGGCGGCATCCTTCGCGCGCGTCGAGGCGTTCCTCGAGCGTGCCGAGCGGGCAGGTCTGCTCGCATCCATCGTCGAGGACGCGCCGCCGAGCCTCGCCAACCTGCCCGAGGCGTTCGTCGCGGCGATGAACGACGACTTCGCAGTCCCTCAAGCCATCGCCGCGCTGCACGAGGCCATCACCGCCGGCAACCAGGCATTCGACACCGGCGCCCCCGACGCGGCGGCGCGCGCCGGCCGTGAGGTCACCGCGATGCTCGACATCCTCGGCATCAACCCACGCGCTGAGCAGTGGAGCGGGGGAGTGGATGCGACGGGCGAGACGGCCCTCGCCGCCCTCGTCGATGCGCTGCTCGTCGAGCGCACGCAAGCCCGCGGTGCGAAGGACTTCGCCCGCGCAGATCAGATTCGAGACACGCTGGCAGCAGCCGGCGTGCAGATTGAAGACTCGCCGAACGGCAGCTTCTGGACGTTGGAGAAGGCATGAGCACGAACTCGCGCGGAAATCGCAGCAAGAAGGGCCCCACGAAGGGCACCGGCGGCAATGGCCGCAAGTCCCTCGAAGGTCGGGGCAACACGCCTCGCGCCGAGGACCGCTCCTGGCACGTCGCCGGCAAGCGCAAGGCGGCGAAGGAACGCCTCGAGGCTGCTCGTGGCGGCTCCAAGCCGCGTCCGGCGCAGCGTGAGGGCGGGGCGCCCCGCCGCGCCCGCACCGACGACAGCACGGAACTCGTCACCGGCCGCAACTCGGTCGTCGAGGCGCTCCGCGCCGGCATCCCGGCGACGACGCTCTACGTCGCCGCCCGGGGCGAGATGGACGAGCGCGTCAAGGAGATCTTCAAGATCGCCACCGAGCGCAAGATCCCGATCCTCGAGGTCATGCGCCCCGAGCTCGATCGCATGGCGGGCCGCGACGCGGTGCACCAGGGCGTCATCATCAAGGTGCCGGCCTACACGTACGCGGACCCCATGGAGGAGCTCGACCGCGCCATCCAGCGCCGTCGCAACCCGCTCTTCGTCGCGCTCGACGGCATCACCGACCCCCGCAACCTCGGTGCCATCGTGCGCTCGGTGGCCGCGTTCGGTGGCGACGGCATCATCGTGCCGCAACGTCGCTCGGTCGGTATGACCGCCTCGGCGTGGAAGACCTCGGCAGGTGCCGCTTCGCGTCTCCCCGTCTCCATGGCCTCGAACCTGACGGCCACCATCAAGGCGTACAAGAAGGCCGGCGTGTTCGTCATCGGCCTCGACGGCGACGGCGACGTGTCGCTGCCCTCGCTAGAGCTTGCGACCTCACCGCTGCTCATCGTCGTAGGCAGCGAGGGCAAGGGCCTCTCGCGCCTCGTCACCGAGCACTGCGACGCGATCGTCTCGATCCCGATCGACGGGGCCACCGAGTCACTCAACGCCGGAATCGCCACGAGCATCACGATGTACGAGGTCTCGAAGCTCCGCGCGGAGAAGCGCGCGGCCAAGTAACCAGGGCGTTCGACGCCGAAGGGCCTCACCCCCGCGGGTGAGGCCCTTCGTCATGCCAGCACAGACGGATGACCGCTGGTAGCCGTCAGCGGCACCACGAGGTCAGGAAGCCGGTGAGCCGACGCAGTTCCGCGCCGCTCGCGATGTCGATGACGGTGGTCGTCGACTGCTTCATGCCAGGGAGCACCGCGTAGCCGTCCGGCCCCTGCGCGCCGAGCCCCGTCTCGACGGCGAGGTACTGGCCGTTGGGGGAGACGCAGATGTCGCGCAGCCATTCGCCGCTCTCGCCCGGGTCGAACAGCGTCCGCTGCCCAGCCGTGTCGGCGAGCTCGACCGTGACGTCGGCGAGCCCGGCAGCCGCATCCGCAACGGCTGAGATCTGCGTCCCATCTGGACTGAGCACGCTCGTCTGCGTGAGGTACTGCGTCTCGCTGAGCGAGATCGGGGCGGGGGTCAGTGCTTCGGCGGTGCCCGAGCTGAGATCGAACAGCGTGTAGCCGCCGACACCGGACGTGACTGCGGTTGCCGTGCCCGGCACGAAGCCGTGGAAGTGCTGCGCCTGGCCGATCGGCTCGGCGGGTGTGCCCGCCAGGACGTTGACGAGGTAGAGCTGCTCGTCGAGGGTCTGCGCGATGAGCGCGCCGGTTCGAGGGGCGAACGCCCACGCGGAGACCATGAGCGGGGTCCCGTCTGGTCCCGCGACCTGCTTCGGCCGGAACGAGGTGTCGCTCGTGTCGAAGACGAACAGCGACCGAACGAGCTCCGTCTGCCCGTCGGCGTGCATCCCGTCGATGACGAACCCGATGAGCCCACTCTCCGCATCCGCGGCGAGACTCGAGAAGTTGCCCGTCGCATCCACGTTCAGGGGTACGGCCGGGCCGGGCTCGGCGCGGGGTGCGACGCCCACGGTTCCGAGGCCCGCGGCGTCCTGCTCGACGACGGCGACGAACGCGTCGGTCAGCGCGTACTCCTGGATGCGAGGCGCGGTGAAGAGAATACGAGGCTCACCGCCGCCGGAGACGTTCGTCTCCACGACACGGTCCTCGAGGCTGCCGCCCGTGGAGATGGCACCGCGCACGAGCGTCGACACCTCGAGCTGGGGTGTCGTGAACTGCGTCTCGAGCGTCGATGCGACCCCCGTCGAGGAGCTGACCGCGTCTGTGACGGTGAGCGTGTAGTTCGTGTCGTAGGCGAGCAGCTGCTCGAAGGTGAGCGTGATGGTGCCGTTGTCCTGCGAGAGGCTGTAGGCGGCGGCCGGTTCGAGGACGACCTGTGCGGGGTCGATCTCCTGCAGCCGCTGGTTGGGTGTCAGTACGAGGCGCGTGCCCTGCTGCTCGACCGTGCCGATCGCGTTGACCGCCGTCGAGGCGACGCGCGGCCCCTGCAGGATGTTGCCGACGGCGAGACCCGCCGCGAGCAGGGCGAGCACGACGACCGCGAGGATGAACGTCTTCCGGAAGCCTCGTCCCGTGCGGGCGTCAGGCGAGCTGAGATCAGTAGACATATGGGTCGCTCGGCTGGTCGATGGCGGTGACGGTCGTGGGCATGAGCGCCACCCGTTCCGCGCTGGACGCGCTCGGGTTCGTGACGAACGCGCCGTCCACCTCGACCCAGGTGTCGACCGGGTAGTTCGCCTGCCAGCCGGGCTGGTGCACGGCGACGCCGACAGGCGCGGCGTCGATCGCGCAGCAGTTCACGACGAAGCGGGCGAGGATGAACGCATCCGGCGCGTCCGGATCGACGGTCACGAAGCCGACGAGCTTGGCGCGCTCGCCCAGGACCTGCTGCTCGCCGTCGCCCTGCCGGAGCATTGCCGCCCAGTCCTTGACCGTGAAGCTGCTGGTGTCGCGGCCGCGCAGCGTCTCGCCTTCGTCGATCGGAGAGTCCACGGTCTGCGCGTTGGCGTTCAGCGAGCGGTTCTCGACGGCCGCCGAGCTCAGGGTCACGGGCGGCGCGATGATGAGCGCGACGAACGCCGTCACGACGACGACCAGCGTGACCGTCGTCGAGGCGATGACAGCGATCCGCTGGCGGGCGCCGAGGCGCGGACGTCGATTGTTGCGCCGGGCGCTCGACGTGCCGAGCGCATCCGACTCATGCGAGTGGTCGTGGTCGTGCTCGTCACGGGAGGGCGTGGCCGCGATCGCGGCGATCGCCAGGATCCCGCCGATGACCGCCATGATCGAGGTGAAGACGAAGTAGCGCGGGTGGATGTATAGCGAGAGGCCGCCGGTCATCGAGAGCCATACCGTCGCGACGACGGTGATGAGGGTGAGGGCGACTCCGCGCCACCTGGAGAGCAGTCGTTCAAGCAATGAGGTTCACTCCGAGTCCGAGGGTGAAGGCCGACAGCGCGACGATGAGGGTGATGCGGGCGAGGACCGCGCTCGTGTAGGTCGTGCGCATGAGGGCGAGCATCTTGACGTCGATCATGGGGCCCATCACGAGGAAGGCGACGATGCCGCCAGGCATGAAGGTGCCGACGAACGAGAGCGCGAAGAACGCGTCGACGTTCGCGCAGATCGAGATGACGAAGCCGAGGGTCATGAGCACGAGCACGGAGAGCACCGGATGCTCTCCGAGGGTGGTGAGCAGGTCGCGCGAGACGCCGACTTGGATGGCCCCGGCGATGGCCGATCCGACGAAGAGCGCGGGCAGCATCGTCGAGGTCTCCGCACCGAACATCGACGCGCTCGCGCGGAACCGCTCGCGCACGCTCGAGCCCGTCTCGTGGCCGTGTTTCGCCTCCAGCTCGCACGTCGCGGCGAAACTCGGTGTGAGCAGGTCCTGTGGCTTCGGGTGGCGGCTGAAGAGGAACCCGATGACGTTCGCGATGACGAAGCCCCCGATGATGCGGGCGGCGAGGATGCCGTGGTCCCAGCCGAACGCCTGGTACGTCGTGACGATCGTGATGGGGTTCAGGATGGGGGCCGCCAGCAGGAACGTGATCGACTCGGCGGGCGTGAAGCCGCGCAGCACGAGGCCGCGTGCGAGCGGAACGTTGCCGCACTCGCAGACGGGCAGCGCGATGCCGAACAGTGAGATGACGGCACGCCGAAGCCACGGCGTGTGCGGCAGGATGCGCATGAGGAAGCCCGGCGGAAGCCAGTGCTGCACGACGATCGAGAGCAGGATGCCGAGGATGATGAACGGCATCGACTCGATGACGACGCTCAGCGAGAGCGTGACGAAGTCGGTGATCGGCCCGAGTGCCGGCTGGTCGTCGAGCGACGCCGTGAGCGTGCGGATCGCGATGAGCGTGAGCACGAGGCCCGCCCCGATCGTCAGCCCGAGAACTCCGCGGTTGGCGGCCGTGCGCTGCTGCGGGAGCTTGGTGCGCTGCGCGGTCGTGTGCTCGTGCATCCAGCCGAGTATAGTTCGGGCCGCTTTCACGAGGTGTCGACGTGTCAGGGCTGTGCGCCGGAAGACGCATCGTGGAGCCGACTGCGAGGTTCGAACTCGCGACATCCGCTTTACAAGAGCGGTGCTCTACCAGCTGAGCTAAGTCGGCCTGCTGCAATCGCAGCGGCACCATCATAGTCATGCGGTGCACGTCCCCGCGCACCGCATGGCTGTTGATGGATGCCCGTGCGCTTACTCGGCGGAGGTCTCTTCCTCGGGTGTGAAGGAGAGCGACAGCGAGTTCATGCAGTAGCGGTCGCCCGTTGGCGTGCCGAAGCCGTCAGGGAAGACGTGACCGAGGTGGGAGCCGCAGTTGGCGCAGCGCACCTCGGTGCGCACCATTCCGAGCGAGCGGTCCTCGAGCAGCTCGACCGCGTCCGGCCGCACGGACTCGTAGAAGCTCGGCCAGCCGCATCCGGAGTCGAACTTCGTTCCGGCCTTGAACAGCTCTGAGCCGCAGGCGCGGCAGGTGTAGAGGCCTGCGCGACCCTCCTCGAGGAGCTCTCCCGTGTAGGCCCGCTCCGTGCCTGCCTCGCGCAGCACGTGGTACTCCTGCGGCGTGAGCTCCGCGCGCCACTCGGAATCGGGCTTGTTGACGGCGTAGGACACCGTGCCTCCTGGAAAATCGACGAGACCGCTGGGAGCGGCCGGGGAGGATCGAGCATACGCGCGTTGCGTGAGTCCAGTCGGTGAACCCTGCTCGTACACTTCGTGCATGGCACGGGACGTGGAGCTCAGCGACCTCGAGCGCGCGCTGCTGGATTTCGAAGACGGGAATCCGAGGCAGAATGCGGCGAAGGCGGCAGCGATCAGGGATCGCTTCGGCTGGTCGACGACGCAGTACTACCGAAATCTCGCTACGCTCATCGAGACACCAGCTGCGCTTGTCCATCAGCCGATGCTCGTCGGCCGCCTGCGGCGTGCGCGCGAGCGGCGAGCGGACGAGCGCCAGTTGCGGCGCGAGCAGCGAATGTCCAGCGCCTCTCCCACCTCAGGACGGATTCGGTAGACACGTGAATTACCCCAAGGATCGCTTCGACGACATCCCACCAGGGCTTGACCGCCGCGGAGCGCATCGCGCGCCCCGCACGCGCCTCGCCAAGCTCGCCTCGTGGCTCTGGGGTCTGCTCGCCGTCGTCGTGATCGTCGCCGTTGCCGCCGTCGCGATGCAGGTCATCAACGGCGCCGTCTCCTTCAGCCCGACCGCGGAGACAGAGACGAGTGAGACTCCGACGGCGGAGGCGCCGGTCGAGGAGGCTCCGGCCGAGGTCGTGCCGCAGCTCGACCCGAACGTCTCAGTGCGCGTTCTCAACGGAACCGAGCTGGCGGGCGTCGCTGGCGGCACCACCACGGAGCTCGCAGCCGCGGGCTGGAACGTCACCGAGACGGCGGACGCTCCGACGTCCGACTACGAGACGACGACCGTCTCCTACAACGACGCCTCCCAGGAGGCTGCGGCGCTCGCCCTCGTCCAGTCGCTCGGTGGGGGAACCGCCGTCCTCGACCCGAACGTCGCCGCAGCAGGCACGATCGTGGTCATCGTCGGCCTCGACCTCGCCGGGTAGCCATTCGCGCGTCCACGGTGGCTCGACACGGAGGATGATCCGAGGATTCTCCGGGGAATGCGGCTCGTGTGTTCCGTGCGTGTGAACATCTGGAGACAAAACGTCGCCAGGTGACGTGATCCCGGTTTTGGGCTTCCTCGCTCAACAGGTCGCCACCTAGTATCTTGCTCGAGTCCTGGGCACCATCGTTCGTCCCCCTCGCACGCATGCAGGGCTCCGCGGGTTGGCGCCTGCGAGTACTACTGAGCAATGGAGACAAACATGGCGAATGGAACCGTGAAGTGGTTCAACGCTGACAAGGGCTACGGCTTCATCACTGTGGATGCGCTCGACGGCGCTGCTGCACAGGATGTGTTCGTGCACTACAAGGCCATCGAGATGCAGGGCTACCGAGTCCTCGAAGAGGGCCAGAAGGTCGAGTTCGAGATCGGTGCGGGCGACAAGGGCCCGCAGGCGGAGTCCGTGCGCGCGCTCTGACCGCAGGCTGGGAACGGCGTCGGCCCTCATGGGTCGGCGCCGTTCCGTGTTCAGGCGGACATCGGCGTCTCTTCAGGCCCGGCTCGTTCGCCCGCAGCGAGAAGGCGTGGGGTGGCTTGCACTCGACAGGGTCGAGTGCCAATATGGATTTGCACTCGCCTCGTTCGAGTGCCAACCACGAACCTCACGAACCACGTCCGGAAAGGACGCAGTACACATATGTCGAAGATCATCGCTTTTGACGAAGAGGCCCGTCGCGGGCTTGAGCGTGGACTGAACACGCTCGCCGACGCGGTCAAGGTCACGCTCGGCCCACGTGGCCGCAATGTCGTGCTCGAGAAGAAGTGGGGCGCGCCCACGATCACGAACGACGGCGTCTCCATCGCCAAGGAGATCGAGCTCGAGGACCCGTTCGAGAAGATCGGCGCCGAGCTCGTCAAGGAGGTCGCGAAGAAGACCGACGACGTCGCCGGTGACGGAACGACCACGGCTACCGTCCTCGCTCAGGCACTCGTCCGCGAGGGCCTCCGCAACGTCGCAGCTGGCGCCGACCCGATCTCGCTCAAGCGCGGCATCGAGAAGGCCGTCGAGGCTGTCGTCGCCGAGCTCCTCTCCTCCGCCAAGGAGGTCGAGACCAAGGAGCAGATCGCTGCCACCGCGTCCATCTCGGCCGCAGACGCTCAGATCGGCGAGATCATCGCCGAGGCCATCGACAAGGTCGGCAAGGAAGGCGTCGTCACCGTCGAGGAGTCGAACACCTTCGGCACGACGCTCGAGCTCACCGAGGGCATGCGCTTCGACAAGGGCTACCTCTCGCAGTACTTCGTCACCGACCCCGAGCGCCAGGAAGCCGTCTTCGAAGACGCGTACATCCTGATCGTCAACGGCAAGATCTCCAACATCAAGGACCTCCTGCCTGTCGTCGACAAGGTCATCCAGGCCGGCAAGCAGCTCCTCATCATCGCCGAGGACGTCGAGGGCGAAGCTCTCGCGACGCTCATCGTCAACAAGGTCCGCGGCATCTTCAAGTCGGTCGCCGTCAAGGCTCCCGGCTTCGGAGACCGCCGCAAGGCTCAGCTGCAGGACATCGCCATCCTCACCGGTGGTCAGGTCATCAGCGAAGAGGTCGGCCTCAAGCTCGAGAACACGACGCTCGACCTCCTCGGAACCGCCCGCAAGGTCGTCGTCACCAAGGACGAGACCACGATCGTCGAGGGCGCTGGCTCGCCCGAGCAGATCGCCGGCCGCGTTGCGCAGATCCGCGCCGAGATCGAGAACAGCGACAGCGACTACGACCGCGAGAAGCTCCAGGAGCGCCTCGCGAAGCTCGCCGGTGGCGTCGCCGTCATCAAGGCCGGAGCCGCGACCGAGGTCGAGCTCAAGGAGCGCAAGCACCGCATCGAGGACGCCGTCCGCAACGCGAAGGCTGCCGTCGAAGAGGGCATCGTCGCCGGTGGTGGCGTTGCGCTCATCCAGGCTGGCGCTCGCGTGCTCGGCTCGCTCGACCTCCAGGGCGACGAGGCGACCGGCGTGAACATCGTCAAGGTCGGCATCCTCGCACCGCTCAAGCAGATCGCAACGAACGCTGGTCTCGAGCCCGGCGTCGTGGCCGAGAAGGTCGCCGGACTCGAAGACGGCTGGGGCCTCAACGCCGCAACCGGCGAGTACGTCAACCTCATCGAGGCCGGCGTGCTCGACCCAGTGAAGGTCACGCGCTCCGCGCTGCTCAACGCAGCGTCGATCGCTGGTCTCTTCCTCACGACCGAGGTCGTCGTCGCCGACAAGCCCGAGAAGGCTGGCGCACCGGCGATGGACCCGGGCGCTGGAATGGACTTCTAAGCACCACACGCAAGTAGACAAGCGGGCGGCTCCCCAGGGAGCCGCCCGCTTCGTCGTGCCGTCGCCGGGTGAGCGGGACCAGGTCGGTCAGACGCTGAAGAGCCGCCTCACGTCACCCTCGACGGTGCCGTAGCTCGCGCTCGCGCTGCCGAGGGCACCGTTGATGGTGGAGATGCTCGACTCAACCTGCGCCTGCGTGGCTCGCCACTGCTGCACGAGTCCCTGGAAGGCGGTGGCGGCCTCGCCGGTCCACGAGCCCTCCAGGGCGGTCAGGTTGCCCAGCAGAGCGGCCACCTCCGCCTGGACGCGGCCGATGGATGCCTGCGTGTTGGTCACCGTGAGTTGCAGCTGCTCGCTGTCGACCATGTAGACGGCCATGGATGTTCCCCCTTCGTCGGCCGCCGAGCGGTTCCGGCGGCTCTTCGCGAGAAGGCTACGGGGGAGGAGGGCGGTGCCGGCCTCAGGAGTTCGGGGCTGTGGACGAGGCGCTGTCCACAGGCGCGGACATGAGGAGTGGGAACTTGAGGCGGAAGGTGGCCCCGCCGCCCGGCGTCTCGAACACGTCGACCTCGCCGTCGTGCGCCTTCATGATCGCGGAGACGATCGAGAGGCCGAGTCCCGAGCCGCCGGTCTCGCGGGCTCGCGAGGTGTCCGCGCGCCAGAATCGCTCGAAGATCTTCTGCCTGATCTGCGGTGGGATACCTTCGCCGTGGTCGATGATGTCGACGATCGCGAGCTGATTCGGCAGGTCCACGGTGACACCGACTTCCAGCGGCGAGCCCTCAGGTGTGTACCGCATGGCGTTGCCGAGCAGGTTCGAGATCGCCTGGCGAACCTTGTCCTCGTTCGCGTGCACCATGGCTGGCACGTCGCCGTAGTCGTCGTCGACTTCCGGGGCCTCACCCGTGCTCGGCTCGACGCCGCGGCGGCGGATCGGGAAGCCGCGGAGGGCGGGCCGTGGCAGAGGCCGCCTGCGCCAGATGGCGCGCCTCGCGGCGGCGGCTTCCGGGGCAGCGGCGTCACCGGCGGGCACCACGTCCGCCTCGATCGGCGCTGGCAACTCGCCCGTGGTTGCCGTTCCGGGGACGTCAGCCTCATCTCGCGGCTCCTGGATGATCCGCACGGGGAGCGCTCGGACGACGCGGTCCTTCGAGGTCGCGTGCGCATCCATGGCAGCATCTTCTGCGATGGGCTCGAGGTCGATGACATCCTTTACGAGCTCGCGGGTCTCGTCGAGTCTCGCGAGCTGCAGGAGGTCCTCGACGAGGCCGCCCATGCGGAGGGCCTCCTTCTCGATGCGTTCCATGGCCTGCCCGACCTTCTCCGGGTCGTTGAGGGCGCCCATGCGGTAGAGCTCGGCGTAGCCGCGCACCGTGACGAGCGGCGTTCGCAGCTCGTGGCTCGCGTCGCCGACGAAGCGGCGCATCTGGGCGATGGTGCGGGTGCGCTCGTCGAAGGCATGGTCGATGCGCACCAGCATCGTGTTGAGCGAGCGCGAGAGGCGCCCGACCTCGGTGTTCGGCGTGCCAGCAGGCAGCCGCTGCGAGTAGTCGCCGGAGGCGAACTGCATGGCCGTCGCCTCGACCTGGCGCAGCGGCAGCAGGGTCGCGGAGACGAGGACTCGTGTCAGAGCTGCGCCGAAGATGACGACGGTCAGCCCGAACCCGAAGAAGATGGCGAGGAAGTTGACCATGGTCGCATTGACGCTCGTGAGCGGAGCGGCGATGAGCAGCGTGCCACGGACCTGGTCGGCGGCGTACTCGCCCTCTGGCACGGTGATCGTCCGCCACGTCGCGCCGAGCGGGTCCTCCATGTCGAAGAGGCTCTGGCTTCCTCGGTTCGCGGCATCGGAGGGCACTTCCGGCGCGAGGGCCTGCGGGCGCTGCCACTGCCCCCAGTTGTCGACGACGACATTGCCCTCGGCGTCGAGCACCGCGACGTACAGCGTCGAGGGCGCGATGCGGATCGCATCGTAGGTGATCAGCCGGGACGAGGGGTCGGCGGCGAGGAACTGGGTCGGATCGCTCGCGTAGACGCTCAGCTGCGAGTCGGTCTGCGACACGAGTGTCGGTCGCAGCAGCAACGTCGTGCCGATGCCGGCGACGACGATGCCGAACGTCAACAGGGTGATGTTGACGATCGTCAGCTTGTTGCGGAGCGAGAGCCGATCCCAGCGCCAGGCTTTGAACGGCACCGCCTAGTTCCCCTCGTGACCGAGCCTGGCCACCTCTGTCAGGCCTTGGCCCCGGAGACCTTCAGCATGTAGCCGAAGCCGCGCTTGGTCTGGATCAGGGGCTCCTCGGTGAACTGGTCGAGCTTGCGACGCAGGTAGGAGATGTACGACTCGACGATTCCGGCGTCGCCGTTGAAGTCGTACTCCCACACGTGGTCGAGGATCTGCGCCTTGGAGAGCACGCGGTTCGGGTTGAGCATGAGGTATCGCAGCAGCTTGAACTCGGTGGGGGAGAGCTCGATGGGCTCGTCTCCGATGAACACCTCGTGGGTGTCCTGGTCCATGGTGAGCTCGCCTGTGCGGATGACCGCTTCTTCTTCGGCCTGCATCGTGCGGCGGAGGATCGCCTTGATGCGGGCGACGATCTCGTCGAGGCTGAATGGCTTGGTGACGTAGTCGTCACCGCCTGCGTTGAGGCCCTCGATCTTGTCGTCGGTGTCATCCTTCGCCGTGAGGAAGAGGATGGGGCTCGTGTACCCGGATGCGCGGAGGCGCTTGGTGACACCGAAGCCGTTCATATCGGGGAGCATGACATCGAGGACGATGAGGTCGGGCTCCTCCTCGATGACGGCGGAGATCGCAGCGGCGCCGTTGCCGACGGCACGCACCATGAACCCTGCGAAACGCAGGCTGGTCGACAGGAGTTCGCGGATGTTTGGCTCGTCGTCAACGACGAGAATCTTGGGGCCATCAGTCATGCACTAAGTATCTTGACGCCGTCTGAGTGAAGTCTGACGGCGCGCGGTGTCGCGGCTACGCGGGTGCGCTAATCTGCTGGGCCGCGTTCTGTCGGATGCTCGGACGAAGGCGCTGCGCTACTGTGCCGACATGGATGACTCCGCAGCACCGAGGTACACCCACGGCCATCACTCGAGCGTGCTCCGATCCCATGGTCGACGCACGGCGGAGAACTCCGCCGCCTACCTGCTTCCCGAGCTCCATGCGGGGATGCGCGTGCTCGACGTCGGTTGCGGGCCCGGTTCGATAACGCTCGACCTCGCAGGGCGGGTCGGGAGCACCGGGCAGGTCACGGGCATCGAGGTCGTCGACGAGCCACTCGGCGTTGCGCGTGCCGCGGCCGCCGATCGCGGGGACACTCGCACGAGGTTCCTCCTGGGTGACGTCTATGCGCTCGACTTCGCTGACGGCGAGTTCGACGTGGTGCACGCGCATCAGGTGCTCCAGCATCTGGCCGACCCGGTCGCCGCGCTGAGGGAGATGCGCCGTGTGACGAAGCCTGGCGGGCTCATCGCGGTGAGGGACGTCGACTACGGGACCTGCGTCTGGGCTCCCCAGCTCCCGGCCCTCGACCACTGGCTCGCGGTCTACGACCGCGTCGCGCGTTCGAACGATGGCGAGCCGAACGCGGGACGGTTCCTGCGGCGCTGGGCGCGGGCCGCCGGCCTCGAGAACACGCGCCTCACGGCGAGCGCCTGGATCTTCGCGACGGCCGACGAACTCGAGTGGTGGGGATCCACGTGGGCGGAGCGCGCTACGCGGTCGCGCTTCGCGGAGGACGCGCGCGCGAGGGGCATCGCCTCGGCGGGTGATCTCCAGCAGATCGCCGACGCCTGGTCCGCGTGGGCCGAGGATGACGACGCGGAGTTCGTGATGACCCACGTGGAGCTGCTCGCCCGCGTGTGATCGGTTCGGTCGGTTGCTGCTAGGCGGGTGCGAGGATCGCGTCGGCGTCCAGGATCTCGTAGGAGTAGCCCTGCTCGGCGAGGAAGCGCTGCCGGTTCTGCGCGAAGTCCTGGTCGACCGTCTCGCGCGAGACGAGCGTGTAGAACGACGCGGTCACGCCGCTCGAGCTCGGACGCAGCAGGCGACCGAGGCGCTGGGCCTCCTCTTGCCTCGACCCGTACGAGCCGGAGATCTGCACGGCGACGGACGCGTCGGGGAGGTCGACCGAGAAGTTCGCCACCTTCGATACGACGAGCACCTTCTCACGTCCCTCGCGGAACGCCTGGAACAGCTCCTCGCGTTCGGCGATGGGCGTCTGACCGGTGAGCTTCGGCACGCCCAGCTCCTCGGCGATGCTGTCGATCTGATCGAGGTACTGCGCGATGACGAGGATGTTCTCGCCTTCGTGCTTGCGGATGAGGGCCTTCACGAGCTCGTGCTTTGCCGGTGCCGTGGCGGCGATGCGGTAGCGTTCGTCGTCGCTCGCCGCGGCGTACTCCATGCGGGTCTCGTACGGGAGGTCGACGCGCACCTCGTAGCACTTGGCCGGCGAGATGTAGCCCTGCGCCTCGATGTCCTTCCACGGGGCATCGAACCGCTTGGGCCCGATGAGGCTGAACACGTCGCCCTCGCGGCCGTCCTCGCGCACGAGCGTCGCGGTGAGGCCGAGCCGTCGGCGCGCCTGCAGCTCGGCCGTGAGCTTGAAGACGGGGGCCGGGAGGAGGTGCACCTCGTCGTAGACGATGAGGCCCCAGTCGAGGGCATCGAGCAGCGAGAGGTGCGTGTAGACACCCTTCCGGCGCGCCGTGAGGATCTGGTACGTGGCGATCGTGACGGGCTTGATCTCCTTGATCTCGCCCGAGTACTCACCGATCTCCTCCTCCGTGAGCGTGGTTCGGCGCAGCAGCTCGTCGCGCCACTGCCTCGCGGAGACGGTGTTGGTCACGAGGATGAGGGTGCTTGTGGACGCCGTGGCCATCGCACCGGCACCCACCAGGGTCTTTCCTGCGCCGCAGGGAAGCACGACGACTCCAGAGCCGCCCTCGAAGAAGTGGTCGACGGCGGAGCGCTGGTAGTCGCGCAGCTGCCACTCGGACTCGTCGAGCGCGATGGCGTGCGGCGTGCCAGGGGTGTACCCGGCGAGGTCCTCGGCCGGCCAGCCGAGCTTCACGAGCTGCTGCTTGAGCTCGCCGCGTGCCCAGGCCTGGACACGGAATCCTGACTCGCCGGTCGGTCCTTCGAGGAGCGGCGCGACGTGCTTGGCCTTGGAGATCTGGAGGAGCACGGCGGGGTCGTCGCTGGAGACGATGAGCTCACCGTCATCGTCTCGGGAGATCACGAGCTTGCCGTAGCGCGCCACCGTCTCGCGGATCTCCGCGGAGACCGAGGCGGGCACCGGGAACTTCGCGAAGCGCTCGAGCACGTCGAGCATCTCGTCGGCCTCGTGCCCGGCGGCGCGTGCGTTCCAGAGCCCGAGGCGCGTGATGCGGTAGGTGTGAATGTGCTCGGGTGCGCGTTCCAGTTCGGCGAACACGGCCAGCGCGTGGCGGGCTGCTTCGGCGTCGGGATGCGCCACTTCGAGCAGGACAGTTCTGTCGCTCTGTACGATCAACGGTCCAAGTGCCATAACGGTCGATCATACTCGTCGGCATCGGTGCGCCTGAGTGCTTGTCGGTGAAGCGCTCCGAATGCGTGGGCGCTACTCGACGTCCGGCTGTTCGGAGAGCTGGACTTCGAGGATCGCGCGGATCGGCAGGGTTCGCTCGACGTCGGCCGCGAGGTCGCGCGCTCGCAGGCGTCCCGCCGCGACGCTCATCGGGACGAGTCGGAGGGTGGTCTCCTTGCCGCCGCCGAGGTCGACTCTCACCGTCACTTCGCTCTTCGCCCGCCTGGCGACCTCCAGCTGCCGCTGCACCCACGTCTGCGCGTCGTCGCCGGCATCGAGCCGGGTCGCCTCGTCGTGCAACGCGTCGGCGAAGCGCAGTGCCGCGTCACTGGGACCGAGCTCCCGGTCGGGGGCCGTCTCCCTCGGTCGCAGAGGAACGAGCTGGCCCTCGGCGTTCTCGGCGCTGGCCGGGTATCGAGCGTCGAGGAGCATCAGCACGACCGTGTCTCGAGAGGCTGAGGAGACGAGCGCGCCTTCCCCCGACTGGCGCAGCCCGAGCGGAGCGACCGCGGCATCCACCCGGAGCGCGTCCATGAGGGCTGGGTCCTGGCTCGTGACGATGGTCCCCGGTCTCACGGGATGCTCGCGGACCCGGACCCGACCGTGCCGGTTCGAGGCCTCGCGGAGCAGGTACTCGACCGGTTGCGGGATGCCCGTGAGGGAGAGCCTCGCCAGCGTCGCCTCGATCTCGGCGATGGAGAGGCCCGTGCCGAGGGCGTGCGTGACGGACGCCTCGGAGAGGCGGTAGCTCGACGCGAGCCCGCGTCGCTCGAGGGACGCCACCGCCTGCAGCGCCTGCTCGTCGACGGGGGCGAGCGGGCCGGGCGCGATGATCGAGAGGTCGGGCTGCAGGTAGACGCCTGCCACCTCCTCAGGGAGCGCGGACGCGAGGAGCTCTGCCGCGGCCCGGAGGTCGTCGTGCGTGAGCAGGAGCCCGAGCTGGCTGAGTCGGCCCTCGACGGTCAGCCCGAGGAGCTCCGTCTGCGGGGTCGCGTGGCTCGCGCTGTCGCGGAGCAGGCCTGCGCGGTTCGCCACGCTGAGCTCGGCCAGCCAGCACTCGGCCAGTCGGCGCCAGCGATCGAGCGGGGCGCTCAATCTGAATGCGCGCCCGGCGGCCGTCGGGCGCATGGCATCCGCGACCGGACTGCAGAGGCCCAGGTCGAGCATCCACTCGAAGAGCGGCGAGAGCACGGTCTGCTCGGTGTGCAGCTCGGCGGCGATGCGCCGGACCGTCGTGGCGCCGAGTTGCAGGCCACCCCGACCGTCCCGGTAGGCGCGCGGGGCGAGGTCGAGCGAGGCGATCGCGTCCGCCGCGAGCTGCGCTGCGCCGTGGGCGCGCTCTGTGGCCTGGGGGAGCGGCGCGAGGTTCGCCCGCTCGACCGACACGTCGTCGCCCGCCCCGGCGAGCTGTCGGGTGAGCGCGGCGGATGCGGCGGGCAGGAGCTCGGGAGCCTCCGGTGTGCCGACGGCGAGACCGCGAAGCCGCGCGTTCTGCAGCGCCTCCACCGAGCCCGAAGCCAAGCGGGATGCATCCCGCCAGCCGAGCTTGCCCACGGCCTCGCCGATGTCGGCCTCATCTGCGAGGGCCTCGGCGATGTCCATGGCCCCGTTCGAGCCGCGCATCGACAACCTGCGCCAGCTTGCGAGGGCGGCGAGGTCGGTGCGATCGAGGCTGCGGAGGAGTTGGAGCACCCGCAGCGCGCTCGGGGAGGCGTCGATCAGTTCTCGGACCTGCCCCGCGAACGTCGGTTCGCGACGACGCGCCAGATGATGAGCGAGAGGATGAGGAGGAACGCGATCGGGAACCCGAGGTAGGTGACGAAGAGCAGCGTCGGCCAGATGGGATTGGTTGCGTCCACTTCGATGCCGAGAAGCGGCGTCGCGAGAAGCACCAGGAGCGCGATGAACGAGATCGCCGCGATGCCGAGGGACATGAATGCGAGGATGCGTTCGCCCTTCGCGATGGGGGCGCCGTTGGAAGAGGTCACCGAACCAGACTAATCGACATGCGCGCCACCGTAGACTGGTTCGGATCAGCCGCACGCCGCGGCCGACCAGGGGAGACGAAGTTCGCCGCCCCGCCTGTGAAAGTTCGATCTGGTGCTCTACGCGCCGAACAAGGAGATGGCCATGCCCACCGGCAAGGTGAAGTTCTACGACGAGGACAAGGGATTCGGTTTCATTGCGGCCGACGACGGTCAGGAGATCTTCCTGCACGCGACGGCGCTGCCAGCAGGGACCTCGTCGGTGCGCCCGGGAACGAAGCTCGAGTTCGGCATCGCCGACGGCCGACGCGGTGCGCAGGCGCTGTCGGTTCGCGTCCTCGAGGCGCCCCCGAGCGTCGCGCGCATCCAGCGCAAGTCGCCTGATGACATGGCGGTCATCATCGAGGACCTCGTGAAGCTGCTCGACACGGTCGGCGGCGCGATGCGTCGAGGCCGCTACCCAGAGAAGCCGCAGGGCGCGAAGATCGCAGCGATGCTCCGTCGCGTCGCGGACGACTTGGACGCCTGATGACGAACGAGGCCGTGCTTCCAGCCCCGCTCGGGGTCGCCCTCGACGCGGCCGAGCTCGAACCTTCGCGACGGCTCGCGTGGGCCGCGCTGCTGGACGTGACGCCGGCCTCGGAGCTCGGCGAGCTCGTCGCCGTCGTCCCGGAGACGGATGACGGGGTCTACACCCTGCAGTACACGACCCGCCTGCCTGGATACCCGGACTGGCGCTGGAACGTCTCGCTGGTTCGGCTCGTCGACCAGGCGGAGCCGACGGTGCTCGAGGTCGAGCTGCTGCCCGGAGACGGGGCTCTGCTCGCACCCTCGTGGGTGCCGTGGTCCGACCGACTCGCCGATTACGAGGCCGCCCAGCTGCTCGAGGCCGGTGAAGCCGCCGAGGTCGGCGGCGAGCCGGCCGAGGCGACGGGTGAGGAGCCCGCTCCGAAGTCGAGCAAGCGCATCCGCCGCACTCGTACGCGTCGCCGCATCGGCGCCGATGGGACCGCCGAAGTCGAGCCGACAGGCGCTGAGTCGGGTGAGGACGAGGCCACCGCCGCTGAGCCGGGTCAGCTCGCTTCCGCCGAGGATATCGACGCGGGCGCAGCGGCTGAGAAGCCGAAGAAGAAGAAGCGCAAGAAGGACAAGTCCGCGAAGAAGGCGAAATCGGAGGCTGGAGACGAGCTCGCGGCTGGCAGCGTTGAGCGCGGTGGCACTCCCGAGGACGCCTCCGGCGCTGCCGTCGACGAAGCACCGAGCGAGGGCAAGCCGAAGAAGTCGCGGCGCAAGCGTGTCGACCAGGCCAGTCCCGAGGCGATCGAGCTGACCGACGGCAGGCCGGACGAGGCATCCGACGAGACTGCCCCGCAGAAGCCCGAGCGTCGGAAGCGCAAGAAGGCCGTCAAGGCGGCAGACGCCGCGCCGGTCGTTGAAACGGGTGCGGCCGACTCGGCCGACGGGCCCGTCGCATCCGACCGGGTCGCTGCGGTGCACGCCGAGCCCGCGAAGGCCAAGGCTCGGGGCAAGCGCCGCCGCGTGGTGGTCGTGCCGAGAAGCGAGGACGAGCTCCCGGCGCAGGATCCCGTCGAATTCGGTGAGGCAGCCGACATCCGCGAGTTCGCCGACGACATGGACGACGTGTTCGATGGCGTCGATTTCGAGCCTGAGACGCCTCCCGACGACTCGCGGGCCGCGGACTCGACCGCTGCGGACACGGCTCGCACGGAGGACTAGCGCGACGCGGGCACCTTCCGCGGAGAGGGAAGGGGCGTCACCAGCAGCTGCTGGTGACGCCCCTTCTTCGTGCGTCGCTTCTCGCTCAGCGCGAGAGATCGACTCAGCCCAGGTGCTCGATCACGTAGTCGATAGCACCGGTGAGACGTCGGACATCGTCGGGGTCGACGGAGGTGAAGGTCGCGACCCGCAGCTGATTGCGGCCGAGCTTGCGGTAGGGCTCCGTGTCGACGATGCCGTTGGCACGGAGAGCCGCAGCGATCGCGGCGGCGTCCACGTCGTCGTTGAAGTCGATCGTCGTGACGACCTGCGAGCGTTCCGCCGGGTTCGAGACGAACGGGGTCGCATACGCCGAGGCCTCGGCCCAGTCGTACATGATCCCGGAGGATGTGCGGGTCCGGCTGTCGGCCCAGGCGAGTCCGCCGTTGCCGTTGATCCAGTCGAGCTGGGCCTCGAGGAGCAGGAGCGTCGAGATCGCGGGGGTGTTGAGCGTCTGGTTCTTCCGCGAGTTCTCGACCACGTGGCTGAGCTTCAGGAAGTCGGGGATGTAGCGGTCTGAGGCCGCGATGCGCTCGATTCGCTCGAGAGCGGCGGGCGACGCGATCGCGATCCAGAGGCCACCGTCCGAACCGAAGTTCTTCTGCGGAGCGAAGTAGTAGACGTCCGTCTCGCTGATGTCGATGTCGACGCCGCCGGCAGCGCTCGTCGCGTCGATGACGGTCAGTGCGCCCTCGTCACCGTGCACGCGGCGGATGGGGGCCATCGCGCCCGTCGACGTCTCGTTGTGCGGCCAGGCATAGACGTCCACACCGGCAAGGGCCTCGGGGGCGGCGATGGTGCCGGGCTCGGCGGAGCGCACGTCAGGGGCTGTGAGCCACGGGGCGGCTGCGGCCTTGGCGAACTTCCCGCCGAACTCGCCGAACGTCAGGTTCTGGGCGCGGTCGGCGATCAGGCCGAAGGCAGCCGAGTCCCAGAACGCGGTCGACCCGCCGTTGCCGAGGAGGACCTCGTAGCCGTCGGGAAGTCGGTAGAGCGACGAGAGCCCGGAGCGGACCCGGCCGACCAGGTCCTTCACCGGCGCTTGGCGGTGCGAGGTGCCGAGGATGCTCGTGGCCCCTGCGACGAGGTGGTCGATCTGTGCGGGCCGTACAACCGACGGGCCGCAGCCGAATCGGCCGTCGAGCGGAATGAACTCAGTCGGGATGCGAATGTCAGGCATGCTGCAAGCCTATGCGCGCGAGTGGCCTCGCTCGCCGCTAGGCTTGGCGGACCAATGCAACGGGAGGTGGCGGGGCGTGACCAATCTGGTGGACACCACGGAGATGTATCTCCGCACCATTCTCGACCTCGAGGAAGAGGGCATCACCCCGCTTCGCGCTCGGATCTCCGAGCGGCTCGGCCACTCGGGGCCGACGGTGTCGCAGACGATCGCCCGCATGGAGCGCGACGGACTCGTCTCCGTCGCGAGCGACCGCAGGCTCGTGCTCACCATCGACGGTCGGGCGAAAGCCACCCGAGTGCTTCGGAAGCACCGCATCGCCGAGGGGCTGCTCGCGAACGTGATCGGCCTGGACCTCGCGCAGGTGCATGAAGAAGCCTGCCGCTGGGAGCACGTCATGAGCGACGAGGCCGAGCAGCGCATCTTCGAGATGCTCGGGCGCCCGAGCGAGTCGCCGTACGGCACGCCGATTCCCGGGCTCGACGAGTTCGGCGCCGAGCCCGCTGAGGAGTTCCTGTCCGGCGTCGTGAGCGTCTCGACGCTGCTCGAGGTCGCGGCGAGCGGCGCGACGTCGACCGAGCCGGTCCTCGCGAAGGTGCGTCGCCTCGGCGAGCCAGTCCAGTCCGACCTGCAGACCCTTACGCTGCTCCGCGAGGCCGGGGTCCTTCCTGGCACCCAGGTCACGCTGCAGCGTCGCGGTGCGTGGATCGGTCTCCTGCCCGCGTCCGGCGGCATCGGTGTGGAGGTCTCGCTGGAAACCGCAGAACACGTCTACGTGGATGCGATCCTGAGCCCCGAAGGTGCGCTAGGCTGAGATCTGGTCACGGCCAGCTGAAGATCTCCTCCGCGTTCTGCGGACCTCGAAGCGCCTGACTTCCGCTCTATTCCGGGACTCGTTACCTCGGCGTTAGGGTTCTGACACCGAAGCGTGACAATTCACAGGTTTTCCACTAGTGTTGTCCGAGTCATGAGCTATGCAATCTGCATAGCTGGCAGGCCGAGGCGCCGCATCCCGCTCCTCGACCTAGCTTCCCCTGGTAACAGGCAAGAGCGGGATCGGCTCCCAGGAGTCAGGCGCTGGAGGAACGACTTGGAAAACTTTTCGAACGCCACGGCACCGCTGACGCGACGCCAGGCTCGTGAGATCGAGCGCCGCACGGGCCAGCGCCCGGTGGCGACCGTCGGTGTCGCGGGTGTGTCCGCGCCGGTGATCGAGGCTTCGGTCGCAGAGATCACCTCAGCGCCCTCTGCATCTGTGCACGACACAGCTCACATCGAGCGCAACGAACTCGGTGCGCTCGTCTCCGTGCTTCCCACGACCACGGCACTGCCACAGGTCGCTGGCGATGAGGCCGTCGAGACGAAGCTCGCCGAGGTCATCGAGATCCCCGAGGCATTCACGGGGCGCTCGCTGAGCATCCGCGCTGCCAAGCCTGCCGCAGTCGTCGCTCGCCAGCGTCGACGCACGGCAGGTGGCTTCGCCGCCGCTGCCACGGCAGCCGCGATTGCGACGGCTGGCGTCGTCGTTCCGGCCGCAGTGGCTGACGGCAACGGTGCCGACCAGGCCCAGGCCAACCTCGTCGCCGCTACGACCGTTGAGACGGACGCTCCGGCGGCCGAGCCCAGCGCGACAGCCGAGGCCACCGAGGAAGCGACCGCTGAGCAGGTCTCTGTCGACCTCGTCGCGGCCCCCGAGGTCGCGGTCGACCGCACCGAGTCGAGCGTCGTGACGTTCTCGAGCGACCAGGTCGCCGAAGTCGTCGCAACTCCTGAGCCCTCGGCAACGGCAGACACCCGCGCCTCGACCGGTGGCACGACGTCCACCGGCGGAAGCACCTCCGGCCAGGCCACTTCGGCTTCGACCGGTGGACTCAGCGTCGACTCGTCGAGCGTCTCTTCCGCCGCCATGAGCTACGTCGGCACGCTCTTCGGGTCGTGTGACCTGCTGACGCAGGCTGCGTATGCAGCAGTCGGCATCTCGCTCCCGCGTGGCGTCTCCGCGCAGGCAGCGATGGGCACACCGACCACGAACCCGCAGCCCGGCGACCTCGTCGTCTGGCCCGGCGAGCACATCGGCATCTACGCGGGCAACGGAATGGTCATCGACGATCCGGGCGACGGCTCGCGGTCGGTCATGTACCGCTCGATCTCGTGGGGCAGCCCCTACTACGTGACGCTCCGCTAAGCAGCGATTCACCTCGACAAGCGCGTCCAGCTTCTGCTGGGCGCGCTTCGTCGTTATGGCTCCGTGATTCCACGTGCATCGATTTGTGACCTGGCCGTGACAATTCTGTGACCTTTGTGTAGGCTCGTACGCGTCGAGGATGCCGGCTCCAACGGTGTTCGAAAACACCCGAGGAGAAGTCTTGAGCACATCGAGCACCCCGCGCACGGACAGCACCAAGGTGCTGACCCGCCGCGAAGCCCGCGCGATCGAGCGGCAGACCGGAGTTCGGCCCGCCGCGGCTCCCGCGGCAGTCACCGGCGTCTCTGCCCCGGTCATCGACGCGTCCATCGCCGAGCTCTCGGCTGCGGAGACCTCGCGCCCTGACGCCACAGCAGCATCCGTGCACGACACGGCTCGCATCGAGCGCAACCAGCACGGCTCGCTCGTCTCTGTCCTTCCCGTTGCGCCCGCTGTCGACCGCGCCGCCTTCCAGGCAGCCGAGCAGGCCGACGATGCGCCCTCGGCCGACGTGACCCCCATCTCGGAAGCCCTCACGGGCCGAGCGGTGAGCATCCGTGCGGCCAAGCCGGCCGCGCTCGTAGCCCGCGGTCGCCGCCGCACGGCCGCGAGCTTCGCCGCCGCCGCGACGGTTGCCGCCGCCGCCACGGCAGGCATCGTCGTCCCAGCGGCTGTCGCAGATGGCAAGAGCGAGGTGCAGTCACAGGCCAACCTGGTCGCAGCGACCGCACCGGACGCAACTGCCGCTCCCGCCGACGCCACCACGACTCCCGCCGCGGAAGCTGCGCCCGCCGAGGAAGTCGCCCTCGTTGCGGCTCCCGAGGTCGCCGTCGACCGCACTGACTCGACCGTCGTCTCCATCTCGAGCGACGACCTGGCCGCGGTCGCCGAGACCCCGACCCCGACGCCGACTCCCGAGGAGACTCAGGAGCCAGAGGCGGAGTCGTCGACGTCGTCCAGCACATCGTCCGGCGGCGGCACCAGCAGCCAGACCTCGACGACCTCGTCGTCGTCATCCTCGTCAGGTGCTTCCTCATCAGGATCGGGCAACGTCGACACGTCGAGCTTGATCGCCGCCGCGCACAGCTACGTCGGCTCGTACTTCCCCGCCTGCACCGATCTCACCAAGGCCGTCTACGCCACGCAGGGCATCTCGCTGTCTGGATCGGTCAGCAACCAGATCGCAGGCGCCCGCCAGACGTCCAGCCCCCAGCCCGGCGACCTCGTCGTGCAGCCAGGAGCGCACATCGGCATCTATGCCGGCGACGGAATGGTCATCGACTCACCCGGATACGGCGGCAAGGTCGTGCAGTACCGCTCCATCTGGTGGAGCAACCCCGTGTACTACACGTTCAACTAGGTTCGGCCAGTTCGGACTCGTTGCATCACGACGCCGCGCACAGCATCTGCTGTGCGCGGCGTCGTTGTTCGTGACCTAAACGTGACGTTTTGGGATGCTTCTGTGATCTGAGCGTGACAATTCCGTTATAAACGGTTACGCTCGTCGGAGTCCAGGGCACCGGTTGGTGCTCAGCTCCACCCGAAGGAAATCCATGAGCACCACGCTGACTCGTCGCGAGGCACGCGCCATCGAACGCCAGACCGGTGTGCGCCCCGTCGCAGCTGCCACGAAGTCGCTGAGCGCATCGGCGTTCGCCTCCGTCGCCAACCATCTGTCCTCTGCATCCGCTCAGATCGAAGAGACGGGTCGCATCGAGCGCAACGCGATGACCTCGCTTCTCTCGGTCGTCCCTGCCGAGCAGGCCGCGGCCACGTCCGCCGGAGCGGCCTCATCCGGACCCGCGGTTCCAGCATCGTTCGCGGGCGAGCGCGCCATGACGATCCGTGCCCCACGCCCCAAGCAGCTCGTCGCCCGGCGCCGCGTCGCCGGCGGCCTCGCCATCGCGGCGTCGCTCGCCGCCGTCACGACCGCAGGCGCCATCGTGCCGAGCACGATGGCGGCGCCGGCCAGCGAGGCAAGCCTCTCCAGTGCCGTGACAGCCCAGGACGGCACCTCCGACGACACCAACGCAGACGCGCAGAACGACCAGGCATCCGTCGAGGCGGCCATCGCCGATGCGGTTGCCGATGCGACTCCCGCCGTTCCTGCACCAGAGACCGTCACCGACCGCACCGAGACATCGGTCGTCAGCTTCAGTGCAGACCAGGTCGCCGCCGTGGCGACGCCCGAGCCAACGGCCGACGCGACTTCGGCAGACGCGACAAGGGCTGACGCCAGCGGAGCGACCGGACAGAGTGCTGTCGGCGCCAGCGTCGTCGAGACCGCCTCGCAGTTCATCGGCGTCTCGCCGTACGTGTTCGGGGGAGCGACGCCAGACGGCTTCGACTGCTCCGGTCTCGTGAAGTACGTCTTCGGCCTCCACGGTGTGGATGTCGCGCACGGCGTGAGCGCGCAGGCGGCCGCCGGAACGCGTGTCTCCGACCCGCAGCCGGGCGACCTCGTCATCTTCCCGAACTTCCATGTCGGCATCTACGCCGGCAACGGACAGATGATCGACGCTCCGACCGAGGGTCGCATGGTCGAGCTCGGCGGCCTCGACGCCGGTGGCAGCTACTACTTCGTGCGCCTCTGACCCCTCGGTCCTCCTGATGCGGGAGGGGCAGCTTCCTGTCTCGGGCCTTTCCGGCCCGTGAACAAGCGAAGATGCCCCTCCCGCATTCTGCATGCGTGGTCTACGCTGATGCCAGATCGACGACACTCGGGAGCGTCAATGAGGGCACGCAGCAGCATCCACGCCACGGATGCGCGCGCGTGCTCAGCCCTCGACGTCTACCAGAGCGGTGAAGCCTGTCAGACCATGCGAATACAGGCCGACGAGTCTCGTCAGTCCATCTACCTACTCGATTCAAGGGTGCCGCCGATCCGGGCGGTGCCCTTTTTTCGTACGGATGCGAAAGCAGGTCCGCGATGCGAACTCTCGTCCTGAACGCAGGCTACGAACCACTCGGGGTGGTCTCCGACCGGCGGGCGCTCGTGCTGGTGCTCCACGGCAAGGCGAGCGTCATCGACGTGGATGAGGAGCACCCCGTGCTCGCGTCCAGCGGCGTCTGGGAGCGGCCTCGCGTCATCCTGCTCACCAGGTACGTGCGCGTGCCCATGGCGCGCATGCAGCCCGTCAGCCGGAAGGGAGTGCTGCGCCGGGACGCGAACCGGTGCGGCTACTGCGACGGGTTCGCGAACACGATCGACCACATCCTGCCCCGCTCGAGAGGAGGGCGCGACAGCTGGGAGAACCTCGTCGCGTGCTGCCTGCGCTGCAACAACGTCAAGGGCGACAAGACGCCGGGGGAGATGGGGTGGCGACTTCGCCTCACCCCACGGCCGCCGCGGGCCACCGGCTGGTCACCGCGCAGCGTCGAGCGTGAGCTGCCGGAGTGGGCCGCCTACCTGCCAGCCGCTTAGCGGTTCCGCTGTCAGACGGCGGCGAGCTGCTCGGCCCATGATGCGAACGCGTCGGCACGTTCCTTGAGCTCGCGGTCGAATACGGGCTTCGTCGCAGCTCCGAGCGTCGAGGCGAAGACCGGGGAAGCGAGCTTGTACGTGTACTTCCAGGTCGCCTTCGTGCCGCCGTCGACGGCCTCGAACCGCCAGCCCTCACCGAACGAGGCGAGCCAGGCCGGGCCCTTGACCATCTCTGCGGCGCTCATGAGCGGCGCGTGCACAACACGCAGCTCGAGGATCATGCGCCGCCCGCTCGGGGTCTTCGTGAAGAAGTGCGCGCCAGGGTGGGGTGCGCTTGCGCCGCGGATGTACTGGCTGCGGACGACGCCAGGGTCCCAGCTGCGTGCCTCGCCGACGGTGTGCGCGAGCGCGAACGCGTCGTCGGGGGAGAGTGGCACGATCACGGACGCTTCCAGCTGAGGCATGGAACCAAGTCTAGGAGTGACTAGCCTGGTGCCATGACTGACGCCGATGCCCGTATCGAAGCCGCACGCAGAGCACTCGAGGAAGCCACGGCCGCCCTCGCTGCCGCCGAGGCAGAGGCTGAGGCCTCCGCGGCCGCCGAGTCCGAGCCCGTGCCCGAGCCCGCTCCCGCTCCCGCCACCGCGGCGAGCGTCTCCGGTCCGCTGGACGAGCAGCAGCTCGAGGCCGTGCGTGCCGGGTACGCGTTCGAGGCGGCTGCGCTCGAGATCGGCGCCATCGTGAACGGCGAGGCCGTGCCAGGGGTGCCGGTGCGCATCCCGCTTGCGATGACGAATCGCCACGGGCTCGTCGCTGGGGCAACTGGCACCGGCAAGACGAAGACCCTGCAGGTGCTCGCCGAGCAGCTCTCGGCGGCTGGGGTGCCCGTGTTCGCGGCCGACATCAAGGGAGACCTGTCCGGCATCGCCACCCCGGGTGAGCCGAACGACAAGCTGCTCGCGCGCACGCGGGGCATCGGCCAGGACTGGGTGCCCGCTGCCGCGCCGACCGAGGTGTTCTCGCTCGGCGGGCGGGGCATCGGCGTTCCGATCCGCGCGACCGTGTCGAGCTTCGGACCCCTCATGCTGTCCAAGGTGCTCGGCCTCAACAAGACGCAGGAGTCGAGCCTCGGCCTCGTCTTCCACTTCGCAGATGAGCACGGGCTCGCGCTCGTGGACCTGTCGGACCTGCGCACGGTGCTCCAGTACCTCACGAGCGCAGAAGGCAAGGCCGAGCTCGAGGGAATCGGCGGCCTCTCGAAGCAGACCGCCGGCGTGATCCTGCGGGAGCTCGTGAACTTCTCCGAGCAGGGCGCTGACATCTTCTTCGGCGAGACCGAGATCGATACCCGTGAGTTCCTGCGTGTCACGGACGACGGGCGTGGGGTCGTCAGCCTGCTCGAGCTCCCCGGAGTGGCCAGCAACCCGGCGCTCTTCTCGACGTTCCTCATGTGGCTGCTCGCGGACCTGTTCAACGAGCTCCCCGAGGTCGGCGACCTCGACAAGCCGAAGCTCGTGTTCTTCTTCGACGAGGCGCACCTGCTCTTCTCCGGCGCCTCGAAGGCATTCATCGAGCAGATCACGCAGACGGTTCGGCTCATCCGCTCCAAGGGCGTCGGCATCTTCTTCGTCACGCAGACGCCCAAGGACGTGCCGGACGACGTGCTCGCCCAGCTCGGCTCGCGCATCCAGCACCAGCTGCGGGCACACACGCCAGACGACGCGACCGCTCTGCGGCAGACGGTGCGCACGTATCCCAAGAGCGGGTACGACCTCGAAGAGGTGCTCACGCAGCTCGCCACCGGTGAGGCGATCGTCACGGTCATGAACGAGAAGGGCGCGCCCTCACCGGTCGCCTGGACTCGGCTGCGCGCCCCGCAGGCATCCATGTCGCCGACCCCGGAAGATGGCCTCCGGCAGCTCGTCGCCTCGTCGTCCCTGTACCCGCGGTATGCGCCGGTGCTCGATCCGCAGTCGGCGCATGAGGTGCTCACGTCGAAGATGAACGCCGCGGCAGAGCGGGAGCGCGCGGAAGCTGCGGCCGCCGAGGCCGAGAAGCAGGCCGCGAAGGATGCGAAGGAGCGGGAGCGCGCCGAGAGGGCCACGCGCTCGCGCACGCAGACCCGCACCACCACCAGGGCGAGGCAGGATACGGGCGGCGGCAATGTCGTGAGCGACCTCCTCGGCTCGCGCACCGGCCAGACGATCGTGCGCGAGGTCGTGCGCGGCGTGTTCGGCACGCTCTTCAAGAAGCGACGCTGACCGGCCGAGCGCGGTCCGGCCGGGCATGACGGAGGCGGGTGGCGGATCTCCTCGATCCACCACCCGCCTCCGTCATGCTGCCGCGTCGTTCAGCTCAGTGCGCTTGAACCGACGTCGACGACGAACTCGGTGCCGCCCTTCAGCGCCGAACCTGCCCGGTCTCCTCAGGCGGTGGCGACGATCGGCACGCCCTCGCTCGGCTGCACGACGACGAACCCGGGCCCGTGGAATGCCAGCTGGAACGACTCGCCCGAGCCGCGGCCGATGAGCGAGCCCATCTTGAAGTCGTTCTTGATGGTCGGCTGCAGGTTCTGCGACCAGCAGATCGCCGCCTGCGGGTCGACGAAGGTGGGCTGCACGGAGCAGTCGAGGACCATGGGCGGGCCGTCGCTCGAGACGGCGACGGTGCCGTGTCCGCCGACCTCGAGGTTGAAGAGGCCGCCCGTCATCATGCCCGCGTTCGCGAGCATCTTGATGTCCCACTGCAGGTTCGCGTCGAAGGCGAGGAGGTTGGACGTGTTGATGGTGATGCCCTCGCCCTCGAGCGTGAGCGTGAAGACGTCCGCGCCCTGGCGGGCGAAGAAGACCTCACCCTGGCCGCCGACGCGCATGAGCGAGCCGCCCTCGCCCGAGACCATCTTCTTCATGAACTTGCCGAGGCCGCCGGAGCCCTCGTGCTTGAAGTCGAACTGGCCCTGGTAGGCGACCATGGCGCCCTTG
Organism: Pseudoclavibacter sp. Marseille-Q434; assembly: GCF_050315415.1. Classification (NCBI taxonomy): domain Bacteria; kingdom Bacillati; phylum Actinomycetota; class Actinomycetes; order Micrococcales; family Microbacteriaceae; genus Pseudoclavibacter; species Pseudoclavibacter sp. Marseille-Q434. The sequence goes on from NZ_JBNPQH010000001.1 coordinate 274,555, forward strand.
GCCGCGAGGACCTCTGGGCCGAAGCCGACGCGCAGCATCTTCTTCGACTGCAGCACCCAACGCTCGGTGCTCTGGCTCTCCCGGTTCGCTTCCGCGAATAGCTCGCTGCGCATGCTCATTCTCCTTGTCGTCTGCTTCACTGAAGCACGATGCCTGCAATCGCGGGGCTGAGGGCCTCGCTGTTCAGAATCATATTGCCGTTCGCTTGCGGGGCGCATGGGGAGTGCTCCCCATGCGCCCCGGGTTTCGCTCAGGCTCGTGCGGTACTGCCGAGCCGCGGAATCCTGCGGGTGGCCGCTCTAGCTCAGCGCGATCTCGTTCGGCACACCGGGGAGCGTCTCCGAGGTGGTGATCTCCTCGGTCTCGAGGTCGACCGCGTGGATGCTGCTGGTCGCCGGGTCGGTGACGTACGCGATGCCGTCCTGCACCTTCAGCGCGGGGTGGGCATCCTGCCACTCGGCCGGCCCCTCCCACGCGTCGATGACCGGGATCGAGGTGATGAGCGAGCCGTCCGCCTCAGAGAAGAGGTGCAGCGAGCCATCGGAGCCGAGGATGATCGCCTCGTTGTCCGAGCCGCGACCGAGGTCGCGGAAGGTGTAGCCGACACCCTCGGGGAGCTCGTGCACCGAGATGGTGCCGGCCGCCGTGTCGACGAGGCTGAAGGCCTGGAGGAGGTAGCCCTCGGCGTCCGGATCCGACTTGTAGTCGCCGAGCGCGATGGCCGATTCCTCGGTCGTGAACATGTTGCCGATTCGACCGAAGTCGTCCGGCGACGAGAGCTTGGTGATCTCGCCGTTCGCGTAGGCGAGCGCGCCATTCTCGCACCCCACGATGACGACCTCATCCTTCACGGTGCCCTCGCCGTGCACGCCGGGGCACTCGGTCGAGCGGGCGACCTCGTTGCCGTCGGCGTCGGTCGCGACGATGCCGGTGCGGTCGCTGAGCGTGGTCACGAACGTGCCGTCGGAGAGCTCGATCGACACCCCGTGGTGAGCGGCGTCGCTCTCGACCGTCGTCGTCTCCGGCAGCGTCGTGTTGTCGGCGAGGAGCGCATCCGTGTCGAAGATGACGGAGTCGCCGGTGCCGTCGAAGAACAGCACGGTCTTGCCGGCGTGCGGCACGGCGTGGCCGGCCTTGGAGCCCTCGAACGTGAGGCCGGTCAGGGCCGGCTGCTGGGTGTCGAGCACCTGGAATCCGGTCTCGGTCGTCACCAGCACGTTCTGGCCGTCGCCGACGGGGTTGACGCGCGTGAATCCCTCGATGGGCACGTCGCCGACCACCTCGAGGGTCGCGGCGTCGAGAACGACGAGTCCGCCGTCGTAGGTGAGCGTGACCGTCTCGGATGCAGGTGCGGAGGCGGACCCGGGGGTTGCCGCCGCTTCACCGGGGCGGCCGGGGTGGTCTGCGCGCAGCCGGTCAGGGCGAGGATGCCGAGGGCGGTGACGGCGATGGCGCCGCGCGTCTTCGATGGTGATGCGATGGTCATGGAGACCTTTCTGTGTGCGGACTTGCTTCTGGGATGGGGGATCGTGGTCGGGGCCGGTCGGAGCATCAGGGCGCGAGGCCTGAGGTGATGCGCTCCGTGTTGGCGCGCATCATCTCGAGGTAGCTCTCGGCACCGCCGCCCGCCGGGGTGAGCGATTCCGTGAACAGCGGCTCGACGCGCACGTCGATGCCAGCCTCGTTCGCGAGGGCGCGGGCGAGGTCGTCCGGGCTCGATGCATCGGCGAAGATCGTGGAGACGCCGGCGGTCGTGATGTCCGCGCTGAGCTCGGCGAAGTCGGCGGCGCTCGGCGCGGCCAGCGTCGTCCCACCGGGGATGACGGTGCCCACGATGGTGAAGCCGAACCGGTCTGCCAGGTAGCCGAAGACGTGGTGGTTGGTGACGAGGCTCTTCGACGCGCTCGGGATGGTGTCGAACTGGGCCTGCATCCACGTGTCGAGCTCGTCGAGCTGACCGGAGTAGTCGGCGACCGAGGCATCGAGCGCCGCCTGGTCGAGGCCGTCGACGTCCGTCGAGAGCTGGCGGCTCAGGGCGTCGACGACCGCCGACATCCTGGCCGGGTCGGTCCAGAAGTGAGGGTCGTCCATGCCTTCCGCGTCCCCTTCCGTGTAGGCGAGTGGCTCGAAGGCGTCGCTCGCGACGAAGTGGGGGATGCCCGCCGCGTCGACCTGCGTGAGGTGCTGCGCGACTCCCTCCTCCAGGCCGAGCCCGTTGGAGACGACGAGGTCGGCGTTCTCGATGGAGGCGGCCTCCTGCGCGGAGAGGCTGAAGGAGTGCGGGTCGGCGCCGGGTCTCATGAGGGTCGTGACGGTGGCCTGGTCGCCGACGAGCTCGGTGACGACGTCGCCGAGGATGTTCGTGGTCACGACGATCTCGGGTCGGTCGTCGGTTCCCGTCGCGCCGCAGGACGCGAGACTCGCCGTGATGGTCACGGCGGCGAACGCGGCGGCGATCGTCCGGAGGGTCGGGGGCTGGGTGCGGCTGGTCATGGTCAGTTCCCCGTCTCGAAGGCGAAGGCCGGGGCGGAGGAGAGGTCGAGGGTGCGGGCGATGCGGGCGCTGTCCTTGTAGTCGATCTCGTGCAGGTCGGTGGAGGCTGGAGTGCTCAGGTAGGCGCGGCTCGTGTCGACGGAGAGGTGGACGCTCGCGGCGGAGTCCGGGGTGCCGATGAGCCCGGCCTGCGTGCCGGTCACCTCACCGGTCTCCCCGTCGATGACCAGCAGCGTGCCTTGGCGGTCGACAGCGACGATGCGGCTGCTGTCGTCGGCGACTGCCACGGCGGTGAGGATCGGGTCCGCAGTGGGGATGAAGCTCAGCTCCTGCGTTCTGGACGAGGCGAGCCAGATGCCTGCGTCTCCGGCCGGGCCTGCGACGGCGGGCCGGTGCGGGCGGTTCTCGAGCGAGCTCGCCGGGCCGACGGGTGCAGCGCCCTGGGCTGTCGTGCTGCTGACCGCCGGATAGGCGACCTTGGTGAGGGCGGGGGCCGCGGACTCGGCGCCTGCCTCCGCGGCAGCTGCGAACACGAGGCCGTCGGAGCACGCGAAGGTCGCACCGAGGCTCGTCTGCTGGACGTCGCCCAGTCCCGGGCATTCGACGTCGACGCCCAGGTCCTGACCGTCGAGCGAATAGGCGCCCAGCGTCGGCGCTCCGCCTGGCGACTCGACGCTGCTGGCGACGACCGCATCGCCGACCGGGGCTGCGGCCGCACCGTGGGCGGTGGACTCGACTCGGGCGAGCTCGACCACCTCGCCCTGTCCGAGTGCGTGACGATCGAGGATGACGGTGGTCCCGGAGTCTTCGAAGCTGAGGGCTGCGACGGCCTCGTCCGAGGAGACGCGGGCGGGTCCCGCCTCCGCGAGCTCCCCGGTGATGCCCGGAGCTGTGCGGTAGTAGTGCACGTGGTCGCCGTGCGGCACCGTCCACACACCCGTGTCGATCACTTGCGTGGTGCCGTCGCCGTCAGCTCCGGACCCCGTGAAGACGAATCGCCCATCGCTCGCCGCCCAGACGGGGTTGGCGACGGAGTCGAGCGTCGAGCTCTCGCCAGTCAGGAGGTTGAGCACGTTCACGGAGCCGTCCGCTCCGATGCTCGCGATGCTCGACTGGGCTTCCGTGAGCTCCTCGGCGCCGGCGACGAAGCCGTGCGGCTGCTCCTCGGGCGCAGCGCTTCCGGCGGGCGCCGCATCCTCGGGAACGGGGGAGGCGCACCCGGCGAGGGTGAGCATCCCGACCGCCGCCAGGGTGGCGACGAGGGGGTGTCGACGAACGGATGCGGGGGAGAGGCGGAGGGTTAGGCGTGTGCGGGGCAAGACGTGACGCTTTCTGCTGGAGCGGTGGATGCGGAGGAGGTGCGGGCGTGCGCGCCGCGGAGCCGGGCCGGACGCACGAGCGCGGCGACGGCGACGGACAGCACGGCGGCGAGCGCGATGGCGGGGCCGGCGGCGATCGCGAGGTGCCAGGAGGCGTAGAGGCCGACCACCACAGCGGCGACGCCGATGGCGCTGCCGAGCGCCATGATGCCGACGACGCTCTTGCGTGTGAGGGATGCGGCGGCAGGCGGAGCCAGGAGGAGCGCCGTCACGAGCAGGGTGCCGATGGCCTGATACGACGCGATGACGGCGAGCGCGACGAGCGCGATGAGGGCGAGGCTCGCGCGCTCCGGGCGCAGGCCGAGGGTGAAGGCCTTGCGCTCGTCGAAGGCGAGTGCCGTGAACCCGCGGTGGAAGAAGGCGAGTCCGGCGACCGCGAGCACGAGGGATGCGCCGATGAGCCAGAGCTCTGCCGGTCCGATGGCCAGCACGTCGCCGAACAGCATGGCCGTGACGTCGACCGCGAAGCTCCCCGATCTCGAGACGATCGCGATGCCGAGCGCGAGCATCCCGACGAAGAGGATGCCGATGGCGGTGTCGTTCGAGAGGCGGGTGCGCTTCGTCAGGGTGCGCACGCCGACAGCCATGACGGCGGCAGAGGCGGCGGCGCCGGCGACGGGCGGGAAGCCGAGGAGCACAGAGAGTGCGACGCCGGGCAGGATGCCGTGGGCCAGCGCCTCGCCGAGGAAGGCCATGCCGCGCAGCACGACCCAGGTGCCGACGCAGGCGCACAGGACGGCGGCGAGGGAGCCGCCGATGAGGGCTCTGGCGAAGAAGCTCGCTTCGAGGGGATCGGTGAGGAAGGGCACGAGGAAGGACCGTAGCATAATGAAAACGCTTCTCATTACCGATAGGGTTCGAGCATGGCCGCCCTCACCACACTCGCGAACGCAACTGTCCGCTACGACTCCCACGAGGCGCTCGCGGGAGTCTCGCTCGAGATCGCCCGCGCCGCGATCACGGTCGTCGTCGGACACAACGGCTCAGGCAAGAGCACGCTGCTCGGCGTGCTCGCCGGAACCACGCCGCTCACCTCCGGATCACTCGAATGGCACGACTTCGACGCATCCCCTGGGCGGATCGCCTTCGTGCCGCAACACGCCCGACTCCCAGAGGCCTTCCCGATGACCGTCGGGGCAGCGGTCGCGATGGGCAGGTGGGCCGAGCGAGCACGAACCGGCCTCCGCCTGCGCCGTCGAGCGCACGCGGATGGGCGCCGGAGCTCCGACGCCCAGCACGTGCGCGAAGCCATCGAGCAACTCGGCCTCGGCCCTCTGCGCGGACGGCTCCTCGGCGAGCTCTCCGGCGGCCAACGGCAGCGCACGCTCATCGCGCAGGGCATCGCGCAGGACACCGAGCTGCTCCTCCTCGACGAGCCGACGGCAGGCGTCGACGCCGAATCGAACGAGCGCATCGCAACCTGCCTCGCCGCACTCGCGGCACGCGGCAGGACGATCGTCGTCGCGAGTCACGACGCCCACGAGATCTCGGCGGCAGACGCCGTCATCACCCTCAGGGACGGTCGGAGGATGGACGAAGAGCCCACGCCGTCGGTGGGCCTGCGACGCGCGCTTCGTCACTAGGATGACGGCAACCCCTCGCTCTCCGGACGAGGGGCGTCGACGCCGCGCGCGGCGCATCCCCCGCTGAAGGAGTCCGCAGTGAGCCAGTCCACCCCCATCGTGCGTTTCAACCTCAACCCGACGCGCCTGAGCCCGAAGCAGGTGACGACGCTGCGCTGGATCTTCGGCATCGGCGGCGCAGTCGCACTCGCCCTCGGCATCGTCGCGTTGGCCTTCCCCGAGAAGGCGCTCACCGCCATCGCGTGGGTCTTCGGCATCTTCTTCGTGTTCACCGGAGTGCTGCGTCTCGTGCGCGCCATCGTCTCCAAGGGGCTCCCCACCGGGTGGCGCGTCTTCAACGCGGTGGTCGGCCTGCTGCTGATCGCCGGTGGAATCCTCGCGCTCGTGCAGCCCGCGGCGCTCATCGACGCGCTCGGCATCCTCATCGCCATCACCTGGATCATCGAGGGCATCGCATCGCTCGCGGATGCGTCCCCCGACCAGTCGCGCTGGTTCGCGATCATCTCGGGCGCGCTCAGCATCGTCGCAGGTCTGCTGATCCTGCTGTGGCCGGCTGGGATCGTCGTCGTGATGCTCTGGATCGTCGCGTTCATCCTCATCATCGGCGGCATCACGCAGCTCGTGATGGCATTCCGGTTCGGCAAGACGGCCCGGAAGGCGTGACGATCATGGCGATCAAGAGCACGGATATCCGACTCGCCGACGAGGCACCCACCTCGCGGCTTCGGACCGTCAAGCGCGTGCTCCTCGGCGGCTTCCTCGTCTTCGCGGGGGTCACGCACCTAACCGTCGCGCGGGATGAGTTCAAGGCGCAGGTGCCGAAGTCGGTGATCAGGTACGCGCCCCTGACGACCGACCAGGTGGTGCTCGCATCCGGAGTCGCCGAGATCGCGCTTGGCCTGTCGCTGCTCTTCGCCCGTCGAGCCCAGCGGCCGACCGTCGGCTGGGTGGCCGCGGCGTTCTTCGCGGCCGTGTTCCCCGGCAACCTCGCGCAGTTCGTGCACCGCCGGGACGCGTTCGGGCTCGACACCGACAAGAAGCGCTTCCTTCGCCTCTTCTTCCAGCCCGTGCTCATCGCCTGGTCGCTGTACGCGACCGGAGCCTGGCGCCGCCGCGTCAGGTAGGAGGGGCGGGCGCGCGCGAGCCGCCGCCAGTCTCGTCCCGGGCGCCAGCAGACTCGGGATGGGTGGAGACGCGGCGGCACCCGCGGCGGAGCTAGTGGGGCGCGGGCGCGTCCTGCTCGATGCGGTCGAGGTGCGCCGCGGCGTGGCGGTGCCCCACCGACTCGTAGCCGATCACGACGACGACGGGTGCGAGCATCCCGACGAGCAGGCTGACCGAGATGCTGGCGCCGTTGGCGGCCATGACGACACTGGCAGCGAGCACGGCGACGGATGCGAGCGCGAGCAGCGTGTGGAACGCGTCGATCGTGCGCAGCAGGTACGAGTAGAGCGTGAACACCGTGAGCAGGAAGATCAGCACGGGGATCGCGACGGCGAGCACCGCCGTGACGTCGCTCACGTGGTAGTGCTCGTCGAACGTGTACGCCACGATGTGGAGACCAGCTCCGGTCGCGGCGATCGACGCGAAGATGAAGAAGTGGCCGTAGCCCCACGGGAACGAGCGCTCGCGGTGGACGTGCAGCACCTCGGCCGCTGGCACCATGAAGTACACCCACCACATGCCGAAGATGAGCACCATGCCGACGACGACGAGCACGATCGCGTCGAAGCTCCAGCCGTACTCGGTCGTGATGGTCGTGACGGCGGCGATCGTGCCGAAGACCCCTTCTCCGAGCGCGATGATCGCAAGCAGCGAGTAGCGCTCGGCGATGTGGTGCGCGTGCCAGGGCGTTGCCGTGCCGTTCTTGGCACCGCGGCTTTCGGCGACGAGAGGGCCGGCGATCTCGACGAGGAGAGCGAGGAGCCCGCCCAGCAATGCGAAGACGAGCGTGAGCGGCAGGATCGCGACGACGATCCAGAGGATCTGGGCGACGGAGACGAAGACCGCGTACGTCATGGCCGTCGTCCGGTACCGCGAGCCGCCCCTGGCCGCGCGGAGCCACTGGCAGACGAGTGCGACGCGCATGACGACGTAGCCCGCGATCATGACGCGGTTGTCGAGCACCTCGCCGTGATCGATGGACTCGAACATGGCCGGGAGCCCGAGGGCGAGGATGACAACGCCCGCCATCTGCACCATCGTCAGCAGCCGGAAGAGCCAGTCGTCGGTGTCGAAGGCCGAGGCGAACCAGGAGAAGTTGATCCAGGCCCAGACCAGCGAGAACATCGCGAAGCCGAAGCCGATGATCGCGGGCACCGTGTGTCCCTCCGCGATGCCGTGGGCGAAGAGATTCCCGGCGGCGGCGAACGACGCGGCGAACGCGAGGTCGTAGAGCAGCTCGAGCGGCGTCGCGGCGCGCCCCTGCTCGTGGGTGTCGCGACCGAGCATCCGCTGGAGTCCGTGGTTCAGCCGCCGCGGGGCAGGCGTGAGCGTTTCTGAGGTCATGAAGTCGTCCGATCTGGCGAAGTGAGCGAGCTTCGGAGGTCTCGCAGACCGACGCTGATGTTCCCCCACCGGCTCCGAAGCCTGTACATGTTACGTCGTCCTCCGCGTTCCCGCGCGTCGTCTCCGACTGAGCACATGTGCAGATGCGACACTGCGGGGGTGGATGCACACCTCCGACCATGGGTGGCCGACGATGCCCCTGCCCTTGCGAACGCGATGCGAACGTCGCCCGATCTCGCAGCGCAATTCCCGGGAGGGGTGCCTTCGACGGAACTCGACTTCGTCTCGTACATGGCGCAGCACCTCGTCTCCGGCACGGCGAAGCACGACTTGGCGATCATCGTCGACGGCATCGCCGTCGGCAACGTGGGGCTCAGCAACATCGAGCACGTGCACCAGACGGGCTGGGCCTACTACTGGCTTGCGAAGGGGGCGCGGGAGGGCCTCGCCACGCGGGGCCTCGCGACGATCGCCGACCTGGCGTTCACGGAACTCGGCCTCTTCCGCCTCGAGCTGGGGCATCGAACAGGCAACGCCGCGTCCTGCCGCGTCGCGAGCCGCGCTGGCTTCCGGCCGGAGGGCATCGAACGACAGAAGCTGCGCTACGGGAAGCAGCGCTTCGACGTGGAGACGCACGCGCGCCTGACGCTCGACCCGGTGCCGGACATCGAGCTCATCCCGCGCACGGCCTCCTTGACCGGACCCCGGCAGCCGGATCTGACGCGCCCGGATCTCGGCACCGCCTGACCGAGCGCGAGCGATGCGGGACCGGTGTCCCGGTCGGGTGCCGTCGAGTTCATGCGGGGTAACGCAATTGCACGGGGCCCCGCCGGTGGTGGCAGTTTGGTATCTGATCTCCCCCGAACTCCACTGCTGAGGACCCCCACGTGCGCATCTCCCCGACGGTTCCCGAGTCGATCGCCTCGCTGACGGCAGCCAAGCCCGAGGTCATCGAGCAGACGCTCGCCGCCTACTCGGCGCTCTACGAGGCACCCCAGGCGCTCGAAGCCACGCTTCTGCACGGGTTCGCCCGCACGGTGGCCCGCTGGCAGGGCAACGCCCAGCTCGCGGAGTGGCACCTCGCGCAGGGCGCGGACGCACGCCTCGTCGGCGACGAGCTGCCCGCCGACCCGAAGCTCCGTGCGCTTGTCGAGCACGTCGACCTCATCACGGTGTCGCCGGCGCTCGCGACCCACGAGGACCAGCACGTGCTGCCGCTCACCGGCGTCACCCCTGACGAGATCGTGCTCCTGAGCGAGCTCGTCGCGTTCGAGAGCTACCTCGCGCGCGTGCTCGACGGCGACGCGCTCCTCGCAGGCCGGTCGCCGGAGCGGGTGGATGCGCCTGCGCGCTCGACGGTCGCGGCCGGCCGCTCGAAGGACCTGAGCGGACGCACGATCTCCGGCCTGCAGAAGCCGACCGCGTACACCCAAGAGCAACTCGAGTGGTCGCCGTGGATCGCCGCTCCCGCGGAGGACGAGCTCACTCCCGAGCAGGTCGATTCCTTCGCCGCGAAGGCCACCACCAACAGCGTCTACTTCAGGCTCCTGTCCCGCGTTCCCGCCGTGCTGAAGGCGCGCAGCGCGATCGACAACGCCGTCTTCCTGAGCAAGGACGGACTGCCGCGTGCCGAGCGCGAGCTCGCGGCGGCGGTCGCCAGCAAGGTCAACGACTGCATCTACTGCGCGTCCGTGCATTCGCGGAAGGCGACGTTCCAGTCGAAGCGTCACGACGACGTCCAGCTGGTCATCGACGCGAGCCTGCCGAGGGACGCGAACTGGCAGCCGACCGCGCTCGAGGCGCTGAGTGCGAAGCAGGATGCACGCTGGTCCGCCATCATCCGCTTCGCGGCCAGCCTCTCGACGCTGCGCCCGAGTGCGACGCCCAGCCAGATCGAGGAGCTCCGTGCTCTCGGCCTCGACGACGCCGAGCTGTTCGACCTCGTCGGGTCGACCGCGTTCTTCGCGTGGGCGAACCGCCTCATGCTCAGCCTCGGCGAGCCCAACTGGCCCGCGTCCGCCGCGTCCGCCAGCTGAGCATCCCGACCCTCTTCCTCGCACCTTCTTCTGCACCCCCAGCCACCGAGAGGTTCCCCTATGCCCATCGCACGTCGACTTCCCGCCGCCATCGCGGCCCTCGTCGCCAGCACGCTGCTGCTCACCGGCTGCGGCACCGTCACCCCCGAGGGCGGGGCCGACGCCGAGACGATCACCGTCATCGACGACCAGGACCGCGAGGTCACCATCGACGGACCCGTCGAGCGCGCGGTCGTGCTCAACAGCTACGGCAACGAGTTCGTGCGTGCGATCGGCGCGGGCGACACGGTCGTCGGCGTCGACCGCGCCTCCATCAACCGCCTCCCGTACCTGCCAGTCGACGAGGCAGACGTCATCGCCGAGGGCCTCGACCAGATCAACTACGAGGCGGTCGCCGAACTCGACCCCGACGTCGTCATCATGCCCCGCAACGCCGTCTGGCGTGAGGCTGCAGAGCAGCTCGAGTCGTTCGGCATCCCCGTCGTCGTCGCGACCGCGTGGGACTACGCGGTCTTTGACGAGACCGTGAGCCTCCTCGGACAGGTCTTCCAGAAGGAAGAGGGCGCGCAGGCGGTCACCGACTTCTCGAGCGAGATCCTCGACGTCGTCGCGGAGCGCACCGAGGGCGTCGAGCCCGTGCCCGTGTACTGGGAGACAGTCGACCCGTACCTGACGGTGCTCCCCGGCTCCGGCTTCCACGCGATCATCGAGGCGGCCGGCGGCACCAACGTGTTCGAGAACGCCGCGGGCGGCGGTGACGAGCAGGAGGAGATCACGGTCGACCCCGCCGAGGTCGTCACCCGCAACCCCGCCGTCATCGTGCACGAGTTCGAACCAAGCGCCACGCCGACAGGCCAGGAGCGCTTCGATTCGCTCGGCGCGGAGATCACGGCCCGCCCGGGCTGGTCGAACGTCGACGCCATCAAGAACGGTGAGGTGTACCTCGCGAACGGATGGGCGACCAGCGCCGTCGCGAAGTCCATCGGCGCGCTCTACCTGGCGAAGTGGCTGCACCCGGAGGAGTTCTCCGACGTCAACCCCGACGAGTTCCTCGAGCGCTGGGTCGTCGACTTCCAGGACACCGACTTCCCCGGTGCAAGCGAGTACATCCAGCAGTACCAGGCGGGCGCGTAGTGACGGTCGCGGCACCAGAGGCCGGCACAGGCTCGGCCGGCGAGCAGAACGCGGTCGCGTCGAGCGAGCGCAAGCGCGCCAACGTCAAACGGCTCGCGATCGTCGGCGGCCTGATCGTGAGCGCGCTCGCGATCATCGCCGCCGTCACGATCGGCACGGCGGGCGTTACATTCGGGGACGTCTGGGCCGCGGTCGTGCTGTCGATCTTCGGCGGCACGCTCGAGAACGACTTCGCCCAGAAGTTCTCGATCGTGACGGAGCTGCGCCTGCCGCGTGTGCTGCTGGCCTTCGCCGCCGGCGCGGGACTCTCGCTGTCCGGCGTGCTCATGCAGGGGCTGCTGCGCAACCCCCTGGTCAGCCCCTTCACCCTCGGCGTCTCGCCCGCGGCCGCGTTCGGCGCAGCCCTCGCGATCACCATCGCGGGCGGCACGACCCTCCCGTCGTGGGCGATCATCGCGAGCGCGCTGGTCGTCTCCCTCGCCGTGTCTGCGCTTGTGCTCGGCCTCGCATCCGCCAAGGGAATGGCGATCGCCACCCTGCTGCTGCTCGGCATCGCCATCACGCAGCTCTTCGAGGCGCTCACCGCCGCCCTGCAGTTCACGGCCAACGAGAACACGCTGCAGGCGATCGTGCGATGGACCTTCGGCTCGGTGAACGACGCGACCTGGGGGGACGTGCAGACGGTCGGGATCCTGGTGCTCGCGACGATCCCGTTCGTGCTGTGGTTCGCGAAGGACCTCAACGCCGTCGCCTTCGCCGGCGACGACGCCGCGAAGAGCCTCGGCGTGAACGTGCAGGCGCTTCGCGTGGGGCTCATCATCGTGGCGGTTGTCCTCGCCGCGGTCATCGTGAGCTTCTGCGGCGTCATCGGCTTCGTGGGCCTCGTCGGGCCGCACATCGCGCGCCTCATCATCGGCGCGGACCACCGCTACCTCATCCCGTTCTCGGTGGTCACCGGCGGCCTCCTGCTGCTCGTCGCCGACACGGTCGGGCGCACGATCCTCGCGCCCGCCGTCATCCCCGTGGGCATCGTCGTCGCCTTCATCGGCGCGCCCATCTTCATCCAGCTCATCCTCACGAGGAAGACGGCCCTCAAATGAGCCTGACGATCGACGGCATCGAGTTCGCCTACGGCAAGCACAAGGTGCTGAAGGGTGTGAGCCTCGAGGTGCAGGACGGCACGTTCTGCGCGCTCCTCGGCCCCAACGGCTCCGGCAAGTCGACGCTCACGAAGGTCATCGCCCGCGTGCACAAGCCCAGCGAGGGCACCGTCACGTTCGACGGCACGGATGTGCTGAGCCTCGGGAGGCGCGAGCACGCTCGGACGGTGGCCTACGTGCCGCAGTCCGGCGAGGCTCCGTTCGATCTGACCGTGCGGGAGGCGGTGCTCCTCGGCCGCACCCCGCACTACGGCATGGCCCCCGGTGCCGAGGACTGGCGCCACGTGCAGGACGCCATCACGCTGCTCAACCTCGACGAGCTCGTCGACCGCAACATGTCGGAGCTGTCCGGAGGGCAGGCGCAGCGTGTGCTCGTGGCCAGGGCGCTCGCGCAGGACCCGAAGGTGCTGCTGCTCGACGAGCCGACCAGCGCCCTCGACCTGCGCTACCAGATCGAGACGCTGCAGATCGTGCGCCGCATCACGCGCACGAAGGGCATCACGGCGCTCATCGCGATCCACGACCTCAACCACGCCGGCCGCTTCTGCGACCAGATCGTCATGCTCGACCAGGGCACGATCATCAAGAGCGGCACGCCAGCCGAGGCGCTGCAGGAGGACACCCTCAAGCAGGTCTACGGGCTGCGCGTGACGGTCGAGGAGCGCGAAGGCTTCGTCGAGGTGCGCCCCGTCGTCGAGGACGACCTGGAGTACCGCATCTGATGTTCGACGCCGTCATCGTCGGGGGAGGGCCGCGCGCCGTCGCCACGGCGCTCCGGGTGGCGGCTCGCCGGCCCGCGACGCGCATCCACCTGGCCATCGTCGACGCGATCGACGTCGGCGCCGGGGCGACCTGGCGCATCGACCAGCCGGCCGAGTTCCTCAACAACACGACGTCCGGTTCGACGACCATCCACGCCGACGAGTCGACCAGGATGTCCGGGCCCGTGGTGCCAGGCCCAGACCTCGTCGACTGGGCGGAGGCGATCGTGCAGCGCGGCGAGCACCCCACCCCGTGGGTCCTGGACGAAGCCCGAGCCGTCCGGCCCGGGAGCTTCCCTTCGAGACGCCTGCAGGGCATCTACTTCCGCGAGCAGCTGGAGGCCGCCGAAGCGAGCGGGTACGTCAGCGTCACTCGCATCGAGGGGACAGCCGTGGATGTGCGTGGCGACGGTGCCGCAACGCGCACCGTGGTCCTCTCCGACGGCACCGAGCTGACGGCGTCGGTCGTGGTGCTCGCCCAGGGCATGGTGCAGGCGCTGCCGAGCGAGGAGACGGAGCGATTCGAGCGAGCCGCTCGCGAGCGGGGCCTCGTCTACATCGCACCGGGAATGCCAGCCGAGCAGGACTGGGCGGTCGTGCCCGGGGGCGAGGACGTCATCGTCCGCGGCCTCGGCGCGAACTTCTTCGATGTCGTCGCCGTGCTCACGGCGGGCCGCGGAGGCAGGTTCGAGCCCATCGCGGGCGACGAGAGGGGCCGACTGCGCTACCTGCCCTCCGGCCGGGAGCCGCTCCTGCACGCAGGCTCGCGCCGCGGCGTGCCGTACCGTGCGAAGGCTGACGGCTGGGCGGAGGCGACACCCTTCTCCGCCCGACTCGCCGACCGTGCCTGGTTCGACGCGCTCGCCGCGGCGGAACCGGCATCGCTCGACTTCCGCCGAGACGTGTGGCCCGCGATCGCCCGCGAGTTCGCCGTCGCGTACCTGACGGCACTCGCCGGCTGGGCCCCGGGAGCGATGCTGGTGCCGCTGGACGCCGCCCTCGAGGAACTCGACCGGGCGCAGGACGTGGCCGCTCTCGACGAGGTGCTCACCGCATCGATCGACCAGGACCTGGACGATGGAGCGCACGCCTTCACGATCGACTCCCTCCGCCGGCCCACGCGAGGCGAGCAGGTGACGGCAGAGCAGTGGGCGCGGCAGGTCGCGCAGCTCGTCGAAGCGGAGCTCGGCTCCATGTCCGCACCGGACACGCACCCGCGCGCCGCCGTCAACCGCGCGATGGGCGCGCTCCGAGGCCAGGCCGGACGGCTCTCCGCCGCCGGCGTCCTCGAAGGGCGATCCGCCGTGCTGGACTTCGAGGGGTGGTTCAACGCCGACGGCCTGTTCCTCGCATCCGGCCCGCCCTCAGGGCGCACCCGCGAGGTCCTCTCGCTCATCGACGCCGGGATCCTCCACCTCACCGGGCCCGAGACCGAGGTCTCCCTCGACGAGGCAGCAGGCGAGTTCGTCGCCCGCTCGGCGATCACCGGCGCCGTCGTCCGGGCCCGCGCGCTCATCGAGCCCCGCATGTCCAAGGGCAAGGTGCCCGCCACGAACGACCCGCTGCTCCGAGCACTGCTCGACTCAGGCCGCGCCCGCGTGCACACGCGGCGCTCGCGGGACGGTGTCGACGTGGAGACGGACAGCATGGAGGCGACCGGGGCAGTACTGGACGATCACGCGCCAGGCCTCAACCTCGTGCGCGGCGACGGCTCCGTGGACGAGCGTGTCGTCGTGCTCGGGATACCGGCGCTCAGCACGCAGCCTGGCAGCGCGATCGGGGCGACCCCGGGCAAGCCGTCGCCGCTGCTTGCGGGTGCGGATGTCGCGGCCAGGCAGATCATCGCGGCCGCGCGGTCGAAGCCGCAAACGCCGGGTGTGGGACAGCTGCGGGCCTGAGACGGGCCCAGCCGCGCCGCGCATCCCCCCTCCCTCTCGGGATGGCCCCTCTCTCTCGGGATAGGCCCCTCTCTCTCTCGGGATGGGCCGTGCCTCTCGGGATGGGAAAGTCGCTTCGTGCTGGGAAGTTTCCCGCAAAGAAGCGACTTTCCCATCCCGAGACCGAGACCGAGCGCGGCGCGAGCTCAGACCTGGGCGGGCTCCGGGCGTCGATCGTGCGCGCCACGACCTGCCCAGGTCAGCGCGGCGACGACCGTCGCGACAAGGCTGACCCCGCCGAGCACCACGGCGGTCGGCGCGAGTCCGAGCCAGGCGCCGAGGAAACCCGCCGCCGGGTAGCAGAGGATGTAGCAGGCATGCGAGAGCGAGAACTGGGCCGCGAAGACGGCCGGCCGCTCATCGCTCGACGCCGCCCGGCGCAGGAGGCGAGACGACGGGGTCAGCACGAGTGAGGTGGCCGCGCCGAGGAGCGCCCACACCGGGAGGGCGAGCATCCACCCCAGCTCGCTCGACGTCGAGAGGGCGCCGGCCGCAGCGAGGAGGCTGACGGGGACCAGCGCGGCACCTGCGAGCATCACCCTGCGGTCGGAGACTCGCTCCAGCACGCGCGGCAGGCCGAGCGCGACGAGCATGGACCCCGCACCGGAACACGCGAGCAGCACGGCGAGGTCGGATTGCGGCCGCCCGAGTTGCGCCTGCACGAGCACGACGGAGTTGACGATGACCATCGCCGTCCCGGCGGCGACCGCCAGGTTGAGTGCCAGGAGCGCCCTGAGGTCGCGGCTGCGCCAGAAGACCCGGATGCCCGCGGTCAGTCGAGCGAGGAAGGGGCTTGGCGCGGCGAGCGCGACGCTCGGGAACCTGGTCGCGGCGACCAGGGTTGCCGAGACGAGAAAGCCGACGACGGTGCCGACGAACAGGGAGTTGTAGGTGACGACCGTCAGCAGGAGGGCTGCGAGGACGGGGCTTGCGAGCGCCTCGAGGTCGTAGGCGAGGCGGGAGAGTGAGAGTGCGCGTGTGTAGCGGCGCTCGTCCGGGAGCACGTCGGGGATCACGGCCTGGAACGTCGGCGTGAAGGTCGCCGACGCCGCCTGCAGCACGAAGATCAGCAGGTAGACCTGCCAGACCTCGCCCACGAACGGCAGCCCGAGAGCGATGGCGGCCCGGATGAGGTCGGCCGAGATGAGAACTCGCCTCCTCGACCACCGGCTCGTCACCGCGGCCATGACCGGGGAGACCACGACGTAGGCGATCATCTTGATCGTGAGCGCCGTGCCGAGCACGATGCCGGCGTCGCCGCCTGCGAGGTCGAACGCGAGGAGGCCGAGCGCGACCGTGAGGAGGCCCGTCCCGACGAGGGCGACGACCTGCGCCCCGAAGAGGTGCCGGAACGCCCGGTTCTCGAGCAGGTCACGCATCGGAGTCCCCAGCGGTGACCGGTCCGCGCGCGTCGTCGTTCCGGTGATGCGGCGGGATGGCGTCGGCGCCACCGACTCCGGCGACGGAGTGCTCGGCCTGGAAGATGGCATCCGCGACGAGACGCCTGGCGTGCCCGTTGATGAGCCGGTAGAAGACGCGCGTCCCCTCTTGTCTGGTCGCGACGATCCTCGCGAGTCGCAGCTTCGCGAGGTGCTGCGAGACGCTCGCCGGCGTCTTCCCGACGGCTTCGGCGAGGTCGTTGACGGCGTGCTCGCCGGTGCTGAGGACCAGCACGATGCGCACGCGGGTGGCGTCGGCGAGCATCCCGAAGACCTCGGCCGCGAGTTCGACGGTGGGGCTGTCCAGCTCGACGAGCGGTGCGGTGTCAGCGGGACCGAGCGAGGCACCCGTCGATGTCTGCTTATCTGCATGCATACGCAGATAATGTCACGTGGCCTCCGCCTGGTCCAGTGCGGCACCGGTGCGCCGGCTCGAATCGCCGCGCCAGACCGCCTTCAGGACGTAGCTGACGGGCGGGACCTACGCTGGAGGCATGTCTGCAGTTGAAGATTTCACGCGCTTCCCGATCGACGAGACCTCGAAGGCGAAGCTCGCCGAGTCCGGCCTGCGCTACGAGACGCTGGACGCGAGCGACGCAGCTGGCTTCGCCGCGTGGGCGCGGGCCGACCTGCGCGGGTTCCTCGCGGCAGAGCCCAGCGAGAAGCACCTCGAGGGCATGCGGGCATCGCTCGGCTACCGGCGCACGACTGGCGTCTGGGACGATTCCGCTCCCCAGGCGGATGAGCCCGTCGCGACCACGAGCTCGTGGCCAGCCGAGCTCACGCTGCCAGGCGGCACCCAGCTGCGCGTGTGGGCCATCAGCTCGGTCACCGTCTCGCAGGCGCGCCGCAGGCGGGGGATCGCCAGGAACCTGCTCGAAGGCGAGCTGCGCACGGCGGCTGCGCTGGGCATTCCGCTCGCGGCGCTCACCGTCTCCGAGTCGACGATCTACGGGCGCTTCGGATTCGGGCCCGCGACCTTCGCGGCGAACCTCAGCATCGACACCCGTCGCGTTCGATGGAGCGGCCCCACGCCGAATGGTCGCGTCGACTACGTCAGCCGCGAGCAGTGGGTGGAGCAGATCGCGGGCCTCTTCGACACCGCCCGGACGTCGACGGTCGGCGAGATCGAGGGCTGGGACGGCATGTGGCCGCGCCTCGCAGGAACGGTGCACGACGAGGAGGGTGAGGGCAAGAAGCTCCGAGCCGTCACCTATACGTCGGAGTCCGGCGAGCTGCAGGGGGCGGCGCTCTTCAAGTACGAGGGCGGAGACAACGATTACGCGAGCCACACGCTGAGCGTCGAGTTCCTCCGCTCGGTGAGCGATGACGCGTACGCGGCCCTCTGGCGCTTCTTCCTCGAGGCGGACCTCGTCTCCACCGTCAAGGCGGAGCACGTCGCCGTCGACGAGCCGGTCAGGTGGATGCTCGGTGACCAGCGGGCTGCGAGCGTCACGACGACGGATCACCAGTGGCTGCGGATCCTCGATGTGAAGGCGGCGCTGGAGGCGCGAAGCTACGCGTCGCCTGGAGTGCTCGGCCTGGAGGTCGAGGATGCGCTCGGATTCGCGGACGGGTCGTTCCTCCTCACGGTCGGCTCGGACGGGGCCGGAAGCGTCGAAGCGGTCGACCGCCTCCCGGAGGCGGTGCCTGCGGTGCGCCTGCGCGTGGATGCCCTCTCGTCGCTCCTGCTCGGTGGGGTCGCACCCGCCGCGCTTCGCGCAGCAGGGGTGCTCAGCGAGGTGACGGACGGGGCGAGCGCTCAGGCCGCGCGCCTGTTGCGGGTCTCGCCGGAGCCCGCTCCCGGCATCTGGTACTGAGCCGGGCTGCGGGGCGCTCCGCCGGCGGTGAACATCGACAGCTTCGCCCGGTGACGCGCAACTAGAATCTGCGGCATGGCATCTGGATTCTGGGGGCGCGCTCGCCGCGCGAAGCAAGCGCAGCAGGCCGAGATCGACGCTCACGACAAAGACCTGGCGATGAAGGCGGGAGTGGCGCTGGTCGACGCCGACGAGCGCATCCGCCTCATGAACGACGAGCTGTCGTTCGCGGAGGCCGAGCTCGGCTCGGGTGCCACGCAGGACCTCAGGGACACGCTCGTCAATGTGCGCAAGTACATGGGCGAGGCGTTCCATCTCAATCAGCTCAACGTCGACGACATCCCGGACACGCCAGAGGAGCTGCGCACCAGGAACGCGCGCATCGTGCAGATCTGCGAGTGGGCGATGGGCCTGCTCGAGGAGAAGTCCTCTGTGCTGGAAGAGGCTGTCGCGGTGGTTCGTCAGACCCCAGCCGTGCTGGAGGGCGTCAAGCGCGACTCGGAGCGTCTCCGGGCGCGCATCCCTGACGCGCAGGCGAGCATCGATCGGCTTGCGCTCCGGTACTCGGATGCCGCACTTCACCAGGTCGGCGACAACCCGGCGGAGGCGGCGCAGCTGCTCACCTTCGCCGAGCACAGTGCCGACGTGTCGCTGCGTCGACGCGAGGCGGGCCAGAACGAGCAGTCCCGGCTCGCGCTCGAGGCATCGACGGAGGCCGTGCGCCGAGTGCACACGCTGCTCGACGCCGTCGAGAACTACGAGATCGAGGCGCTTCGTGCCGAGTCGACGCTCGCCGCGGTCATCGCCGATTCCCGAGGCGACCTCGTCGCGGCGCGAGACGTGCCGCGCAGTCGCGAGGTGGAGGAGGCAGCCGAGCGGCTCACAGAGGCGCTCGCCTCGCTCCCTCCGGCGGGTGAGCGTACCGACCCGTTCGCGTCGCTCTCGCGACTCCGGGCTGCGAACACGGGGCTTGACGAGGCGGTGGCGAAGGCGAGGGATCGAGCGGCGCGCCCCATCCCGTCGCAGGCGCAGGTCGCGACGGCGATCGATGACGCAGACCGGCAGATCGCCGTCGCGAACGACGTGATCTCCGGGCACCGAGGGTGGATCGGGTCCGCGCCGCGGACGCGCCTGGCCGAGGCCGAGCGCATCCGGAACGAGCTCGTCAGCTACCGCGGCGGTGAGGAGGAGCGTGAGCAGGCCCTGTCGCTTGCACGGCGGGCGGGTTCGCTTGCGAGCGAGGCGCTGCAGCTCGCGCAGCGCGACATCGACCAGTCGCGCCCACAGCAGCAGCAGGGTTACGACGAGTGGGGCCAGCCGCGCGGTGGCGGATACCAGGGCGGGTACGGCGGTCGCGGGGGTCGACGTGGTGGCGACATGGGGGACGTCGTCGGGGGTGTGCTCGGCGGTCTCATGATCGGCGGACTGCTCGACGGGATGTTCGACTAGGGCACTGTTTCACGTCCCTCACCGTTCGGTTGGTTGAGATGGGTGAATATCCGGGTGAATCACCACGTGTGACGCGGATATGTGGATCAGACTCCAGGACGCTGTGGTACTGCGCTATGTTCTTGTCCTAGCGCGTGATTTCGGAGTCGAAGTACCCAGCGTCTCCGACGCACGTGGTCCCACTGCCATTCGTCCCCCCAGCGAAAGAGTGCCGCCGAATGCCCAGCACATCCCAAGAATCATCTGCCCAGACCCCGCAGGTGCCGAGTGCCTTCGCGGCGACTCCGACACGCACCGGGACCGTCACACGTCGCTCCATCGTCGCCGGCGCCGCCTGGACGGCACCGCTCGTCGTTGCCGCCGCATCCGCGCCCCTCGCCGCCGCGTCACTGACGACCGCCGGCTGCCTCCCGACCGGCACCCTGTTCAACGCCGGCTCGAACGGTCGCCTCCTGAGTGGGACGCTGCTCGGCACGGAGCTGCTCGGCGGGCTGCTGGCCGGTCTCACGGGCGCCCCGACGCAGCTCTCGGGGAACACCGTCCAGGCCGACAACACGTCGCCGCTCGACGGAGTCATCGACCTGCTCTCCGGCGTGCTCCAGATCGTCACGGGGCCCCAGTCGCTCGGCCTCCTGAACCAGCGCTCCTACGCGAACCAGTACGGCACGACGGACGGCTCGAGCGGCGCGGTCGCGAACGACGGCCTCATCGCCCTGACTCCCGCCCAGAGCGAGCTGACGCTCGGAAACCTCGACCTCACGAAGGTCTTCACGCAGCTCGGCACTCTCATCGGCTCGCCGGTCGCTGCCGACCTCCTGAACTCGCTGACCGACCTCGACCTCGACATCGGGGCGGTGGCCGGCCGCACCTAGGCGAACGTCCTGTGCGTCCCGCCGCAGACCGTCGTCGGCACGCCGCCGGCGCCGAACACCACCACTGGTTCTGTCTCGGAGGCGTTCCGCGGTGCAACAGCCCCGCCCGTCACCGTGCAGCCACCGACCGGCGGCATCCAGCGCCAGTACATCCTCAGCCACCTGCGTGCCAAGGTGACCTCGGGAGTCGTCGGTGCGCTCGGCACGGCCCTCCAGACGACCATTCCGGTCAACCTCCCCGTCAGCACCCAGGCGATCTTCGACGTCCTCGCCGGTATCCCGCTCCTCAGCGGACTGGTCGCCGCGCTCGGCGGCGCCGCCGCGCTGAACGTCTCTGCCACCGTGGATCTCGCGGCCCTCACCGCTGCGCCCATCGGCGGGGCGAACTCGCCGCTTCGCCTCGACCTCACCGCCGGCACCGTCACGGTCGATCTCGCCACGCTGCTCAATACGCCGGATGGCAAGACCTTCAACAACCTGCCAGCCAACACCCGCCTGTTCGCCGACCTGGCACTGCCCACCAACGCCGTCGTCGCCGCGCTCAACACGCTCGTCGAGGACATCATCACGCGGCTCGCGGGCTCGATCGCGATCTCCATCACGGCGAGCGTGCTTGGAGGCGTCACGACCGTCAACATCAGCGGCACGCTTGCACAGTTCCTGGCCGGTCCGACGGGCGGAGCAACGGCAGTGATCCGTGTTGCCCTGGTCACTCTCAACCTCACGCCTATCCTCGGCACGCTCCTCGGCGGGATTGCGGGCGTCGTGGCGGGCACGGTCCGCAACCTGCTCGCTCCGAACGGCACGCTCAACGCGATCTTCACGCCGCTGAACAACCTGCTGTCGTCGCTGTTCAGCGCGCTCACGAACGTCCTCGTGATCACGATCAACGCGCAGAACGACGGATCGTCGAAGGATCCGTTCAGCAGCGTGCGCGTGCCGCTGCCAGCGGGAGGCACCATTCCCGCCTCGCCGACGTTCCGCGTCTTCGAGACGGCGGCGCTCCAGGTCGGGGCGATCGGGTTCCTGAACCTGCTCAACCTGTTCGTGGCTCGCGGCTCGAGCGGACCGAACCCGCTGCGCCCGTAACACCGACTGCGGGGTTCTCCGCAGAGAACGAGCCCCGTCGGCGCTTCCCAGCGCTGACGGGGCCCGTTCTCGTCGACGGAACCAGCGGTCTCCACGGGCCAGGCACCCCTGGGGGGCGCCAGTGCTGCCTACTTCGTCGAGCGGACCGAGAGCAGCTCGTACCCTTCCGGCACCATGGCTTCGATCTTCGACTTCGCTTCTTCGTAGGAGTCGGCTTCCGCCTCGATCGTCTCGCTCGCGACGGGACGGATGACTGCAATGACCTTGACCATCCGCTGATCATAAGGCTCTCGGTCGCCACTGTCGGAGAAGGACGCGACCGCCCCTAGTCGGTGTCGGTGTCGGCGTCGGCGTCGCGGAGGATGCGCTTCGTCGCCCTCGCCCGCCACGCCTCCTGCAGGACTTCGCCCAGTCTCGCCGCGGACACGGCCTCGAGCCGCACGAGCACGCTCGGGTGGCCGTCGTAGTGCGGGGTGGTGAAGAACGCCTCCGGCTCGCCCTGCAGGAGCGCCTCGCGCTCACCCAGATCGGCGCGCCAGCACACCAGCACTCCGGGCTGATCGTGGAAGCGTGCGAACATCTTCCTCCCGACGTAGAACGCCGGAGTGCCGTACGCGGTGCGCTCCTCGGTCTCGGGGAGCGCGAGCGCCAATCGCCGAACATCGTCGTCGCTGCTCATGACGCCATCGTGTCACTGCTTCTGCCAGGGAACCAGGCTGAGCGCGGAAATCGGCCGAGGAGGCTCGCCGAGCGGGGAATACCTCGCGCCTCGGCCGTGCTGGACCTTGGTATGAAGGCAATCGTCTACGCATCCACCGGTCCCTCCGACGTCCTCTCCCTGGTCGAGCGCGAAGTCGCGCAGCCGGGGCCAGGGGAGGTGCGCATCAGGGTCGTCGCCTCGGGCGTGAACCCGACGGACTGGAAGGCACGCGAGGGAGGCGGAGCCGGAAGCGCACTCGGCTTCGACGAAGTCGTCCCGAACCAGGACGGTGCCGGGGTCGTGGATGCGCTGGGCGAGGGCGTGACGGGGCTGGCGGTCGGCGACCGCGTCTGGCTCTACCTCGCGGCGCACGAGCGCCCGACGGGTACCGCGCAGGAGTTCACGGTGCTGCCCGCCGATCGGATCGTCGCCCTGCCCGAGGGCATCGACTTCGATGTGGCTGCCAGCCTTGGCGTGCCGGCCATGACGGCGCACCGGGCGCTGACCGTGCACGAGCACGGCCCCGCCCGTCTCTCGCCCGGGGCGCTCACCGGCCGCACGGTGCTCGTGCACGGTGGCGCCGGCGCGGTCGGGCACGCGGCGATCCAGCTCGCGGCGTGGGCAGGTGCGACGGTCATCACCTCGGTCAGCAGTGACGAGAAGGAGGCACTGGCTCGGGCTGCCGGAGCCCACCACGTGGTGCGCTACCCCGACCCCGCGCTCGCCGAGCGCATCCAGGAGCTCGCCCCGAACGGCGTCGACCACATCGTGGAGGTCGCGCCGACGCAGAATGCGGCGCTCGACGTCGAGGTCATCGCGAATCACGGCAGCATCGCCTACTACGCGAACAACAACGGCGACGAGTTCACCGTGCCCATCATCGCGAGCTTCGCGAAGAACGTCCGCTGGCAGGGACTGCTGCTGTACACGGTGGGGCCGGATGCGCTGCACGCGGCCGCCGAGGACGTGACGGCGGCGCTCATCGACGGTGCGCTGCCCGTGGGGGAGTCGGCAGGTCTGCCCATCACGTGGTTCCCGCTCGAGGAGACCGCGGCGGCGCACGACGCTGTCGAGGGTGGCGCGGTCGGGAAGGTGCTGATCCGCGTGGCTGACGAGGCCTGATCCCGACCCCGCGGTGCGGCCTCGCCCTCGGGGCCGTCACCCAGGGAAGCGGGGGTCGCGGCGATACTCGTCGAGCCTCGCGCCCAAGGCGGCGTGCACCTGTGGTGGGGCGTCGTCGCCGATCAGCAGTCGCACTCTCGTGTCATCCGGGTCGGCGACGTGCGCGAGGATCTCTGCGGCGGCATCCGCGGGCGAGGTGCCACTGGCCTGCGGCTCGTCGGTGGCCGACGCAGACGGCCACGGCACCTGCGGCGTCCCGAAGAGGCTTGTGCGCAGCTCGTCGTAGGCGGCCAGTGGCTCGCTGAACTGCATGCTGCCGCCGGCCCAGTCGGTGCGGAGCTCGCCGGGTTCCACGATCGTGACGCGCACCCCGAAGCTGGCGACTTCGGCGGCCATGGCCTCGCTGAACCCCTCGAGGCCCCACTTCGCCGCGTTGTAGAGGCCGAGCGTCGGCATGGTCCCAACCGCGCCGACCGTCGAGATCTGCACGATGTGCCCCGATCCCTGCTCGCGCATCCCGGGCAGCACCGCCTGGCTGAGCCAGAGCGGGCCGAGCAGGTCGGTGTCCAGGATGCCCCTCGCATCCTCCTCCGAGACCTCCTCGGCAGCCCCGATGAGCCCGTAGCCGGCGTTGTTGACGAGGACGTCAATCGCGCCGAAGCGGGTGGTGGCGCGGTCGACCGCCGCGAACGCGTCGGCTCGGTCGCGGACGTCGAGCGACAGCACCAGCAGGTGTTCGTGCGCCGGGAGCGAGTGCTGGCCGCGGGCCGTCGCGACGACGTCGTGGCCGGCATCGAGTGCGGCGATGGTGAGGGCGCGTCCGAGTCCGCGGTTCGCGCCGGTGATCAGCCAGGTCTGCGATGAGGTCATGTCCGCAAGGGTAGGAGGCGATCCTCGCCGAGACGTGTGTGCAGCGGGGAGCCGGAGTCCCTACTCGCCGACGCTCCCGTCGATCGCCTGGCGGAGCAGGTCGGCGTGCCCGTTGTGCCGCGAGTACTCCTCGACCATGTGGATGAGGATCCACCGCAGCCGCGGGATGCGGCCGTCCGAGAAGCCGCTCGCCGCGGGGTGCTCGAGGCCGCCGAGCTGGAAGGCGCGCTCGGCCGCGGCTCGTGACCGCGACACGGCCGCCTCCCACGCTGCGAGGAGCTCGGTGGGCTCGCTGTCGCGGGCGGTGTCCCACTCCCAGTCGGGCGTGGCTTTCCAATCAATCGAGGCCCACGGTTCGCGCGGCTCTTCACCGAGGAGGACGACGCCGAACCAGTCGTCCTCGACGTACGTGAGGTGCTTGACGAGGCCCCCGAGGGTCATTGTGCTGGGTGACAGCGTCTTCGCAAGGTCACCCGCGCTGAGCCCTGACACCTTCCAGGCGAGTGTGGCCCGGTGGAAGTCGAGGAAGCCGTTCAACGTCGACCACTCATCCTCGCCGAGCGGCGGCTCCGGGCGATGCTGCTCGTCGAAGATCGTCGTCATGGTCCGATCCTACGGACCCACTCGTGCCAGCGCGGGATTGCGGCCGCTGCGATGCACCGAAGAACTGGTGCCCCTGGAGGGACTCGAACCCCCAACCGTTTGCTTAGGACGCAACTGCTCTTCCATTGAGCTACAGAGGCTGGCGCGACAATGCTACCGGTGCTCGCGGACTTCCGCGCGCACTGCGACCCGCTGCAGCCTGGGAGCGGCCGGAAGTTCATCATGATTTCGCAACGAACGGGTCCGTGGACCGCTCGAAGTGGAAGTGTTGGGTCATGAGCACCTCAGAACAGCGAAGGGCGAGCCTCGCGGGCCCGATCGGCCTCGGCGTCGGGCTCATCATCATGGGCACCGCCTACCTTCTTGACCGCCTCGGCGTGCTCCCCATCGAATGGGGCATCCTCTGGCCGATCTTCCCCATGATCGTGGGCGCCGTCGCCCTGATCACGAGCATCCGCAACTGGTGGGGGTGGATCCTCATCGCCGTCGGCGCGTTCTTCTTACTCAACGAGCTCGTGCTCGGCGGGCTCGGCAACATCTGGGAGCTGTGGCCGGCTGCCGTCATCGTCGTCGGCATCGTGTTCATCGTGAACGCCATCCGGGGGCGGAACAGGTCGGAGACGGTCGGCGGGGATGGGGCAGCCGGTCAGGTGCCGCCGTACGGTACCGACCCCGAGTCGCGCGAAAACTAGGCCAAGCTCGGCGCAACCCACGCGCGCCTCCACCCTCCGACCGGCCGAGACACTTACAGTGTCACGCGTGTGGGGTCTGTTTCGTAAACGAGGTTCAGAGCCGGGCGACGCGAAGAGCGACGATCACGGCTCCGGCAAGGGTGCGCCCACAAACAATGAGACGGAGCCGATTCCCGACCTGAGTCCGGTGCGGGAACGCCTCGAGCGCGAGCGCGCCGAGCGTGGTGATGGCGACCGCGATGACCACGACGACGGGCAGTCCCTCGACCTCGGACGCGACCACGAGGACGGGGTGCGCGCACGGAGCGCCGACGGTCCGAGTCTCACGCGCGGCCGTTCCTGGGTAGCGGATGCGGTAGCGCACGAACGCAAGACCCATCCAGTGCCGTCGGCGGACGAGCAGGCGCTCACCGCGCTCGACCTCGAACGCGCCGAGCAGGCGCGGGCGCTCGAAGCGGCCGTCGACGCAGCCCAGGACGCCTGGCTGCACGAGCTGGCGCAACTCGGCGGGCCATCTCCGCTCCTCGACTTCGCCGACGAACCAGGCACGTATGTCGAGCTCACCAGCGCGCACCCAGGCGGAATCGCGCCCTTTGCTGCGGGCAAGACCGTGCTGCTGTCGGCGCTCGTGCGCGAGAACTCGTCATTCCGTGGCGCTCGGGACGCCGCCGACCTCATCGCGCAGAAGGGCACCGAGCTGCTCGCCGGCCGCGGCATGAGCACGATCCAGCTCGCCACGGGCTTCGCCGAGTGGACGCAGGACGGGAAGCACTTCCGCGCGCCCATCCTCACCCGCACGGTCGACCTGCGCCGTGCAGGTCGCGACTACGAGTTCACGCTCAAGGGCCCGAGTCGCGTGAACGCCTCACTCGTGCGCCACCTCGCGCAGCACTTCGGCGTGCGCCTCCCGGTGGCCGAGCTCCTTGAGCTCGCGAAGTCCAACGACGCCTTCCTGCCGCAGCAGGTCTTCGACCGCACGCGAGCGCTCGGCGCGTCCATCCCGCAGTTCACGGTCTCGGCCCGCGCCGTCATCTCGAGCTTCGGCGAGGTGGCAAGCGCCATGCTCCGCGACACCAACGAGCTCACCCACCCGGTGCTTCGAGCCCTCGCGGGTGACGAGGAAGCACGCCGCCAGGTCGCCGCGCCGCGGCCCGCCGAGCAGCGGCCGAGCCCAGACCGTCGCGACCCGGTCGGGGACCGGTTCCTGCTGGACGCGGACACCGAGCAGGAGCGCGTCGTCGACGCGATCGCGGCCGGCAACTCAGCCGTCATCAACACGATGCCGGGCACCGGCCTCACGCAGACCGTCATCAACGCGCTCGGTCTGCTCGTCGCCGACGGCAAGCGCGTCCTCGTCGTCACGCCACGCTCAGCGAGCATCCGCGCCATCAGGGCTCGCCTCAAGAGCGTGGGACTCGAGGGCCTCGCCGTGACGCCACGAACCCTCCGCCGTGACGCGATCGCATCCATCTCGCGCAACGAGAAGGCTCGCAAGCCCGCGATGCACGAGCTCGACGACGCGCTCGTCCGTCTCCGCCACGTGCTCGCCGACTACCGCGACGCACTCGTGCACCCTGACCCCGCGCTCGGCGTCTCCGCGCTCGACGCCCTCGAGGAGCTCTCCCGCCTCGAGCTGCGAGAGCACCCGCCCATCACGACGGCGCGTCTCGACCGCGACGCCATCGAGGCCATCGCCACGGGCCGCGATGCGATCGCGCGTCAGCTCCGCGCCGCCGGCGAGCTCGGCCAGTTCAAGTACGGCCCGGACGACTCGCCCTGGTACGGCGTCTCGTTCGAGTCAACCGACGAAGCGAACCGCGCGCAAGAAGCAGCCGTTGAGCTCGACGCGGGAGTGCTGGTCGAGGTCATCGACCGGGCGCAGGAGCTCGTCGGCAGAACCCGGATGCGCCCCGCCGAGACGTACGGCGAGCTCGGCATCTACCTCCGCCTGCTGCTCGACCTGCGCGAGACGCTCGACCGCTTCCGCCCGGCGGTCTTCGACCACTCGCTGACGGACGTCATCCACGCCACGAATCCCAAGCGGGAGGGCAGCGACCTGACGTCGGCGCGCCGCCGCCAGCTGCGGCAGCTCGCGAAGGACTACGTGCGGCCCGGCGTCGTCGTGGAGGACCTCCACGAGTCGCTCAAGCTCGCCCAGCGTCAGCGCATCCTCTGGCACCGCTACGTCACGGATGGCTCCACCCCGACCGTCCCCACCGGCATCTCGGACGTCAGGAAGTTCCACCGCGAGGTCGCCGAGAAGCTGCGCCTCCTCGACGAGCCGCTCGTCGACGCCGGCGCCGTCTCGCTGAGCGAGCTGCCGCTGGCCGACCTCCCGGCCCGCATCACGGAACTCGCGGCCGACAGCGAGGTGCTGCACAACATCGTCGAGCGCCTCACCATCATCGAGCGCCTCGAGAACCTCGGCCTCACCCCGCTGCTCGAGGACCTCTCCGAGCGTCACGTCGAGGCGGATGCGCTCGGCGACGAGCTCGAGCTCGCGTGGTGGCAGTCGGTGCTGGAGGACCTCCTCGACCGCGACAAGGCCCTCCTCAACGCCAACACCCGGGTCGTGACGCGACTCGAGAGCGACTTCAGGGTCGTCGACCAGGCGCACACCGATCACTCCGCGGCGCAGCTCGCCTGGCAGCTCGCCGAGGCATGGAAGGTCGCGATCGTCGACTACAGCGAGCAGGCGGATGCGCTGCGGCAGCTGCTGCGCCGCCCCGGCGTGCCCTCCACGAAGCTCGCCCTCGAAGCTGGCGACGTCTCGAAGAGCATCGCTCAGCTCTGGCTCACGACTCCATACGATGTGCCGCTCGTCAGCGAGCGCATCCACTTCGACACCGTCGTCCTGGTGGATGCGGGAACGATGTCGATCGCCGAGAGCATCGGGGCGATCCGTCGCGGCGACCAGGTCGTCGCGTTCGGAGACCCGGTCACCCAGTACCCGACGCCGTTCACGGTCGCCGTGACCCGACCGTCGGCCGACAGCACGGACACGTGGGGTCTCCGGCACACCGACCAGGTCGGCGAGTCCGTGTACTCGCGGCTCGCCGAGTTCCTGCCAGAGCACGCGCTCACGCGCAGCTACCGAGCGGGCGGCGAAGACCTCGCTGAACTCGTCAACCGGCGCTTCTACAAGGGGCGGATCCGCTCCATGCCCTGGGCTGGCACGTTGCTCGGCCACTCGAGCCTCAGCTTCTCGTTCGTGGAGAACGGAACGGGGCTTCCCGACCCGATCACCGGCGGCGTCGAATCGACGGACGCCGAGGTGAGCCGCGTCGTCGAACTCGTCGTCGACCACGCCGTCCACCGCCCACGCGAGTCACTCATGGTGGTCACCGCGTCTGCCCTGCACGCCCGTCGAGTCGAGCAGGCCGTCTACTCCGCGGCTTCCCGACGGAGCGACATCGCAGAGTTCTTCACCTCAGCCCGCGGCGAGCCGTTCACCGTCACGACGATCGAGCTGGCCACCGCCCAGTCGCGCGACCGCGTGATCTTCTCGATCGGCTTCGGACGAACGCCGCACGGCCGCGTCCTCGCGAACTTCGGAGTGCTCGGCACCGAGCTCGGCGAACGTGCGCTTGCCGTCGCCATGACGCGTGCCCGCCGGTCTCTCGTAGTCGTCTCCTGCATCCGGCCCGGCGAGCTCGACCCGTCGCGCATGTCGCGGGGCGTTCTCGGCCTGGCGCAGATCCTCGGTGAAGCCGACCCGGACGCGGCCAAGGCAGGCACGCCCGCTGGCAGCGCCGCACCGTCTGAGCCCACTGCCGGAGACCCCGCGACCGACGAGGAGGGTGACGGCGAGGCACGCGACGTCGAGGCGCCGCCCATGCTGCTCGACCTCGCGAACCGTCTCGAGTCGTTCGGCATGACCGTCGAGCTGTTCCACCGCGGGCGCATCCCGCTGGCCGCCGCCTACCGCGGCCGTGCGATCGCGATCGACACGGACGGGCTCGACCTGCGCATCGCGGGCTCCGCGGATGCGACGCTGCGCGAGACGCTGCGCCTGCGCCCAGAACTCCTCAAGCGCCTCGGCTGGTACTACCTCCGCGTGCACTCCTTCGAGCTGTTCGCGCACCCGGAGGCCGTCGCGCGTCGCATCGGCAAGGCCCTCAAGGTGCCACTGCCCGCGGAGACGGCCGGGATCTCGGCCGGCTCGATGCAGGGGGAGCTGGGTGAGCTGACCTCCGGTCGGTCGACGATGGATGCGGGGGCCGCGGCAAGCGCGAGCCTCGCGTCGGTGACGCTGCCCGATGGCAATCAGCAGATCGCGATCGCTCGCCCGGGCGAGCCCGGCGGTTCGAGCTGAGCGTGACCCATTCGGACGACCAGAGCGAGGACGCAGCGACGCGCATCGGGGGCAAGCCGCGACGCCGCGTGACGACGGCGCCGCCGCACGGCAGCGACCCAGCGCCGCAGTCGGTGGACGGCAGGCGTGAGCCCGCCGTGCTCGCCGGCGAGGACTCTCCGAGCGCCTGGGGCGACGCCGACGTGCGCTACGCCGACGACCGTGCTGAAAGCCCCAGGGGGCCCAACGACGACCGGCTGCGCGCCGACAAGCCACCGCACTATGGCTGAGCGGGCCATCGAACCGAACGACCCCAACGTGCCGGGTTCGGATCCCGAGCATCCCACCACCGGACAGACCCCCGTCGTCTCGAGCGCGGACGGCCCCAGGCCACCGATTCCCGCGGAGATCTGGGTGCTGCTCGTCGCCACGTTCTTCATCGCGATCGGCTTCGCGCTCATCGTGCCCGTGCTGCCCCAGTACGCGTTGAGCTTCGGCGTCGGCGCGACGCTGGTCTCGGTGGTCGTGAGCGCGTTCGCGTTCATGAGACTCGTGTTCGCCCCCGGGGCAGGCGCCCTCATCAACAAGCTGGGGGAGCGGCGCATCTACGTCGCGGGACTCCTCATCGTGGCCGCATCGACGGCGGCCGTGGCGTTCGCTCAGGACTACTGGCAGCTGCTCGTCTTCCGGGGGCTCGGTGGCGTCGGGTCCGTGATGTTCACGATCTCCGCCGCCGGCATGATCGCGCGCTACTCGCCGCCGCAGATCCGCGGGCGCATCTCGGCCCTCTGGGGCGGCATCTTCCTCGTCGGCAACATCGCCGGACCCGCGGTCGGCGGGGCGCTCGCGCAGTTCGGCATCGGCGTGCCGTTCCTCGTCTACTCGGGCACCCTCGTCATCGCCGCGGCCATCGTCGGGGTCATGATGGGGCGCGCGCACCGCGTCACTGCCAAGAAGGCCGCCGAGGAGGCCGGACTGCACGATGCCGGCGACGACCGAGCCCCCGGCATGAGGAAGCTCGAGCCGAAGTCCCTGCGCGAGGCGCTCCAGGACTCCGCCTATCGTGCCTCGCTCGTGTTCGGCTTCGCGAACGGATGGGCGAACTTCGGCGTGCGGACGGCGATCCTTCCCTTGTTCGTCGTGACAAGCATCAGCCAGGAGCCCTGGGTGATCGGGGTCGTCATCGCCGTCGGCGCGGTCGGCAACGTCGTCTCGCTGCAGTATGCGGGGCGGAAGACGGACCGTGTCGGGCGTCGCCCGTTCATCCTCATCGGCCTCGGCGTCTCGGCGGTGGCGATGTTCGCGACGGCGTTCGCCAGCGATATCGTCACGATGCTCGCCTTGAGCTTTGTGCTCGGACTGGGCTCGGGGCTCGCAGCCCCCGCGGAGCAGGCCGTAATCTCCGACATCATCGGCTACGGACGCAGCGGCGGCCAGGTGCTCTCCACGTACCAGATGACGCAGGACGGTGGGAGCATCCTCGGCCCGATCGTGGCCGGCGTCATCGCCGACCTCTTCGGGTTCACCTGGGCGATCATCGTCTCGTCGCTGATGCTCGCCATCGCGTGCCTCTCCTGGGTGTGGGGCCGCGAGACGTTCCGTTCGTCCTGATCGGCCCATGGCCTGCCCTTGAGACGGCGCCGAGACGCAAGAACGCCGCCGGGGTGACCGGCGGCGTTCTTGCGCAGCGCTTGGGGCTGCGGCGCTGTAGCGAGTTCGACTAGGCGCGAGTCTCGGGGCCTTCGCCCTGGAGCTTCGCTGGCGACTCCTGCTGGGCCTTGAGGAGGTCGCGGATCTCCTCGAGGATGTCCTTCTCGGTCACGGCGGCCTCGACGGCGGGCTTCGGCTTGCCGTGGATGAGGCGGTAGCTCATGTCGTTGAGCTTGTTGATCGGCACGATGATCGCGAAGTACACGACCGCTGCGATCAGGACGAACTGGATGATCGCCGCGATGACCGCGCCGAAGCCGATCTGCGCCCCGGCGATGTTGACGGTCGCGGCCGCGATGTCGTCAGCCTGGAAGATGGTAGCGATGATCGGGTTGAAGATGCCATCGACGATGGCGGTGACGATGCCGGTGAACGCGGCGCCGATGATGACGGCGACGGCAAGCTCGATGACGTTGCCACGCATGATGAATTCGCGGAATCCCTTCACGGGGTCCCCTTTCGTTCTGTACTCGCGTACGGAGAAGTTGTCAGTTCAGGAAGAAGCTGAAGTGCTGCTGCTGGAGGTGCTGGAGGCCGCGGCTGGAGCCGGGTCCTTCTTGGCAGGTGCTGGCTTCGACTCGGAGGTGGCCCCCGAAGAGGAAGCGGAGCCGGAGCCGGAGCCCTTCTTGGCGCTGGCCGCGGAGTCGGTCCGGTAGAAACCGGATCCCTTGAAGGAGACGCCGACGGCACCGAAGACCTTGCGCAGCTTGCCTCCGCACGCGTCGCAGACCGTGAGGCTCGAGTCGGCGAACCCCTGCTGGATGTCGAAGGCGTTGTCACATTCGGTGCAACGGTAGGAATAGGTAGGCATAATCTCGCTTTCGGGACCAGGACAGCATAAACGCGCCGGAGGGCCCGCGGGGTAATGCGTCAGAAACGTGTGATCCCGGACGGCGTGACGACGCCATCCACCCGCTCGTCGTGCACCTCGCGGGGGACAACGCCGACGAGTTCGTCGTCGAAGACCACGGCGAAGACGGGCGGCCTGTCGGCCATCGAGCCGAGCGTCCGGTCGTAGTAGCCGCGCCCCCAGCCCATCCGGTAGCCCTCCAGATCGATGGATGCGGCGGGCACGATGAGGAGGTCCGCGTCGCCGAGCGCTATGGGCCCGAGGAGCTCGCCGATGGCTTCGGGAAAGCCGAGCTCGTGCGGGTGCTCCGATTCGCCGTCGGAGACGACCCAGTCGAGGAGTCCGTCTTCACGTGTGACGGGGAGGAGCACGGTGATGCCAGCGTCGCTCGCCCAGTTGAGGAACGGCCTGGTGCTCGGCTCGAACTCGCCAGAGAGGTAGCAGGAGATGCGTGTCGCGCCGTGGGCGACGACGAGCTCCCGCAGGTGGTGCGCGAGGTGTTCGGCGTGCTCCGAGAGCAGCAGCTCTCCGTGACTGCGTCGTCGCTGTCGGATCTCCGCGCGGAGGGCGCGCTTCTCGGTCTTCGCGTCGGTCGCCATGGCAAGGAGCCTAGCGAAGGGCACGTGCGCGGCTCACGCGCGGCCGTCGAGGGACCCGCAGGTGCCGCGCCGCGATGACGCGCGCGGGCGCTTCGCGTTTCGCGACGACCTGCGAGGGCCATACGATACGGCCTATGTCCTCGCGCATCACAAAGGCCGTTATTCCTGCTGCGGGTCTCGGGACGAGGTTCCTGCCTGCGACGAAAGCCATACCGAAGGAGATGCTGCCGGTGGTGGACCGGCCGGCGATCCAGTACGTGGTCGAGGAAGCAGTCGAGGCGGGCCTGTCGGACGTGCTCATGATCACCGGGCGCAACAAGACGACCCTCGAGAACCACTTCGACCGGGTCGCCGAGATCGAGGCGCTCCTCGAGGCGCGGGGCGAGACGGAGAAGCTCGCGAGGGTGCGGGCGGCGACGAATCTCGCCGACGTGCACTACCTGCGTCAGGGCGACCCGCTCGGGCTCGGGCACGCTGTGCTGCGCGCGCGTCAGCACGTCGGCGACGAGGCGTTCGCCGTGCTGCTCGGTGACGACATCATGGCGGGTGGCGGTTCGCTGCTCTCGCGCATGATCGAGGTGCACGAGGCGACGGGGGCGAGCGTCGTCGCCCTGCAGGAGGTCGACCCGGCCATGATCTCCTCCTACGGGGTCGTTGCCTATGACGCCGCCTCGAGCGTCGCGGAGGGTGTGCCGGGCGCCGGTCCGGACACGATCCAGATCACGGGTCTCGTCGAGAAGCCGTCTGTCGAGGACGCGCCCTCGAACTTCGCGGTCATCGGCCGCTACCTGCTGCGCCCCGAGGTCTTCGCCGTGCTCGAGCAGACGAAGCCGGGCGCCGGGGGAGAGATCCAGCTCACCGACGCCCTCCAGGTGCTGGCCGCGAACCGGGCGGAACTCGGCGGTGTCGTGGGCGTGGTCTACCGTGAGCGTCGCTTCGACACGGGGAACAAGCTCGACTACATCAAGGCGATCGTCGAGCTCGCCGTCGACGACCCCAAGCTGGGGCCGGCGCTCAGCCCGTGGCTGCGGCAGTTCGCGAAGTCGCTCGCAGAGTAGACTCCGCTTCCTATGAGCGCTTCCGTTCCCACGCTGACGCACGGCCCGGTGTCGCTGCGTCCCATCAGGGTCCGGGATGCGCGGGAACTCGAGTCAGTGCTGCTCGCGAACCGCGAGTGGCTGCAGCCGTGGGAGGCGACGAGCCCCGGTGGTGGCGGTCGCTGGGACGTGCGCGGCGGCATCCGCTCTCTGCTGTCCCAGGCCTCGGCGCACACGGCCCTGCCGTTCGTGATCACGTACGAGGGTCGATTCGCCGGCCAGCTGACGGTGTCTGGCATCAGCTACGGTGCCCTGTCCTCGGCGACACTCGGCTACTGGGTCGCGCGTGACTTCGCGGGGAAGGGGCTTGCGACTATCGCGACGGCGATGGCCACCGACCACTGCCTGCAGGGGCTCGGTCTGCACCGCATGGAGATCTGCATCAGACCCGAGAACGCGAAGTCCCTGCGGGTCGTCGAGAAGCTGGGCTTCCGGTACGAGGGCCTTCGTCGTCGGTACATCCACATCGACGGTGACTGGCGCGACCACTTCTGCTTCGCCGTCGTGCGCGAAGAGGTGCCGCAGGGGGTGCTGCGACGGTGGCGCGAGGGCGCCGCCGACGAGCGTGAGGCGCAGGTGCCCGAGGCTGATTGGGAGCGGACGTCGAACCCTCTCCGGTGAGGTTCAGCCCGCGCGTCGCGAGAAGTTCAGGATTCCCGAATCTGACACTCCGCAGCAATCGGCGGCCGCGGGTGCGTCCGCGCTTAATGTTGACGCCATGCAGTTCGGCAGCAGTCTCGTCCTCGCCCTGGCGGTGACGCTCTGGCTCGCCTATTTCGTGCCGACGTGGGTGCGCCGCCGCAACTACCTCGCCACTGAGCAGAACGCCATCCGCATGCAGCAGGCGCTGCACTCGCTCGCGACCACGAGCGATCTCGGTGGGGCTCGCGTGCGGGCCGACGGGCGTGGCGTGAGCGAGCAGGAGCGCCGCATCAAGCGTGCGAGGGCCGAGGCCGAGCGCGCGGAACGTGAACGCGATGAGGCGGCTCGTCGGGCACTGCCTGCCGTGACCGTGCCTCGCTCTGCTGAAGACCGCCAGCGCGCCGCGCGTGCGACCCGGCGCGGTCGTCTCGTCACCTCTCTCGTGACGCTCGTGGGCATCGTCGCGGTCGGAGTGGGCATCTCGCTCGGCGCGGCCGCAGGGGTCTGGTGGGTGCTGGTTGCCGGTGTGGTGACGGTGCTCGCCGGAGTCGCGGGCCTGCAGCGTCTCGCTCGCATCGCGAACGCGCAGCGGCTCGCGGCACGAGTCGCGGTTGGCGCCGAGCGCCAGCCGAAGGCTGAACGACGCGCGGATGCAACGATCGACTTCTCGGTGAGCGACGCGGCCGGCCCCGCAGCTCAGCCAGCCGCGGAGGTCCAGGTCACGGAGCCGCTTGACGGCTGGGTTCCCGTTCCAGTGCCGAAGCCCCTGTACCTCGAGCGTGCGTCCGCGGAGTCGCTGACTGCTCTTGAGGAGGAGTCGGGGACCCCCGGGCGGCCCGGTCCGGACGGTCCTGGCGGCGGTGTCGAGGTCGAGAAGGTCAACCACCTCGAGCTGCTTCGTGAGGCAGCGCGTCGGTCCGAGCAGAAGATTCGGGATGCGCACGCGCAGCCAGGGATCGCGACGTTCTCGACGCGCGCTTCCGCTGCGATGCAGGGGGTGCCCCTCGCGCAGACCGCGGCCACGCGTGCCGGGCTGGCCCAGTCGTCGCCGCAGCTGAGCGAGGCCGTGCTGAACCCCATCGTGGTGGCCCCGGTCGAGAAGCGGCCGAGCCGCTGGGCGAGCATGGGCATTCTGGACGAGGTCGAGCCCGGCATGGGCGATCTCGACGCCGCGCTTCGGCGTCGCCGCGTCGGCTAGTCGCCGCCAGGCGGTGCAGGCGATCCACTAGTGTGGTCGGATCATGGCAACACCAGTAGACGGCGACCCGTTCGCGAAGACCGACGACTCATCGATCGATGTGCCGAACGGGATCTTCGCGGCCGGCGATGAGACGCTCGACCGCACCGGCGCGACGAACGCTCGTCTCCTCCTCGGTGGTCCCTTCGCGCGCTTCCGTGCCGCTCCGGCTGCCGCCCGCGTGAGCTGGTTCGTGGCCGCCGTCGCACTTGTGGTCGTCGTCGTGGTGATCCCCGTCTCGATCGGCTCGTTCGCCGCGGTCCGCAAGGAGGCGCTCGCAGCCTCCACGGCTGCCCCTGCGCAGCCGGCCGTCGTGGTCCTAAGCCCGGAGACCCTCGCGGTGAGTGCGCAGGTCGACGCGATCGAGCCGGCGTACGTCATGTCGAACGGTCTTGTGACGGACGAGTCGAAGACCAAGATGGGCGACCTGCTCGCGACGGCTCGGGATCAGATCGACGCGAACGACGCCGCCGGCGCCACTTCGACGATGCAATCCGCCGTGCCGTACTTCGTCGCGGAGTACTCGCAGCGGGTTGCGACCGCAGCGGAGACCGAGGTCGAAGAGTACGACCAGTCCGAGTGGGAGACCGATGAGCGGCTGGCTGAGCTCATCGAGATCGTCCGCGCCAACGCGCAGGGTCAGGATCTGACGGCGCTGGTCGCCGCGGTCATCGAGATCCCGCAGGTGGTTGGCGATGCCCGAGCCGAGCACTTCGGCAACCGCCGCACCTACGTTCCGCCTGCTCCCACGACCGCTGCGCCTGCCCCCTCGGCGCCTGCGGCGACGCAGCCACCAGCGACCGAGGCTCCGCAGATGACGCAGGCGCCTGCGCCGTCGCAGGCTCCTGAGCCGGAAGAGACGAAGCCCCCGGAGCCGAAGCCGGAGCCGCAGCCCAGCGGTGGCCCCAACTTCACATCAGCCCCCAACGGCGACTGACCCGGCCGCCCCTCAGTTCTCTGCCCGGCCGATCTTCCAGTACCCCGAGAAGGTGATCGAGCTCGGCGGCAGGTCGCACTGGCGGACGAGGTGTCGGCGGATGACCTTCACCGTCGACGATTCGCCGGCCAGCCACGCGTAGAACGAACCGGAGATCTCCGTCGCGACGGCCCAGGCATCCACGGCCTGGGTGAGCCGCTCGCCGTATGGGTGCTGCCCTCTCACGAGCCACGTGACGACGACGTCCGCGTTGCCGGTGGGGAGGGGAACGCAATCGGCGGCCGACGGGACTTCGAGGAACACGCTCGCCGCGGTCGTCGTCGGGAGGCGCTGCAGGATGTTGCGCACGGCTGGCAGCCCCGTCTCGTCGGCAGCGAGCAGGAGGCGCCTCGCCCCGTGGGGTTGGAAGTCCATGCCGCCGGTCGAGTCGTCCGCTCGGACGTCGGGGCCGACGACGATGAGCTCGTCCCCGGGCCTGGCGTTCGCCGCCCACGCGGTGGCGGGGCCGGCCGGCTGGTGGAGGACGAAGTCGATGTCGATCTCCCGGAGCGATGGGCGCGTCGCACTGGGTGTGTAGGTGCGGATGGGGTTCCGCTGCTCGTCTGGCAGCGTGCGCCACTTCGAGTACCAGTCGGTGAGCGCGGGTGCTGGAGAGCCCTTGATACCGAAGTCGCCGTAGCTGCCGTCGGCGTGCTGGAAGACGAGCTTGATGCGGTGGTCGTTGCCGTGCGGCGCGAAGTGCTCGAGGCCGTCGGCACCGAGCGTGATCCGCACGTAGCTGGGGGAGACGCGAGCCACCCGCTTGACCTGGGTGACGAATGGCGGGAATGGCGTGTATTCCTCGGTCATGCAGGCATTGTCGTGGGAGACCGCTGCACGAGGGCGGAGTGGGCGAGGGGAACGACGAGCGGCGTGTCCGTCTCAGGGTCCGGCACGATCCGTGCTCGAACGCCGAAGACTTCGGCGACGAGCTCCTCGGTGACGACGCTTGCCGGGGGCCCTTCGGCGATGAGCTCACCCGCGTTCAACGCGATGAGGTGCGTCGCGTAGCGTGCTGCCTGATTGAGGTCGTGCAGGACGGCGATGAGGGTCTTGCCTTGGCGGTGCAGCTCGGCGCAGAGTTCGAGGACGTCGATCTGGTGCGCGAGATCGAGGTAGGTGGTCGGCTCGTCGAGAAGCACGACGGGGGTGTCCTGAGCCAGCACCATGGCGATCCACACGCGCTGGCGCTGACCGCCGGACAGTTCGTCAACGCTGCGCGCCGCGAGGTCGGTGAGGCCGGTCCGCACGAGGGCCTCTTCGACCGCGTCGTCGTCGTCGTGAGACCACCGCTGGAGGATGCCCTGGTGCGGGTGCCGGCCGCGCGACACGAGGTCGGCGACCGTGATCGTGTCGGGGGCGATCGAAGACTGGGGGAGCAGCCCGATGCGCTTGGCCAGCTCCTTGGCTTTCAGCGTGCGGATATCCGTGGAGTCGAGGAGCACGCTGCCGCCAGCAGCGGGCAGCAGACGGGCGAGCGAGCGCAAGAGGGTGGATTTGCCGCACGCGTTGGGTCCGACGATGACGGTGAAGGAGTTCGCCGGGATGGTGACGTCGAACCCATCGAGGACGGTCCGCTGGTCGTAGGCGACCGTGAGGTCGGCGGCGCGCAGCTCTCCGCTCACGCGAGGCCGCGCTTGCGAGCCTCGGCGATCGGCGGTGCACTCGCAGGGGTGAGCTCGGTGGTGTCTCGCATGTTGTGGACCTACTTCGTCTGGCGGGCACAGGCTAGGCTTGCCTTGCTCCCGAGTATCCCACGGTTCGGCTGTGTCTGGTGTTGAGAGTCCGGTCCTGCGCCTCCCGGGACGCTCCGCGGTTCAGGCGATGAGGGCGTGCGCGCGGTACTGGCCCGGGGTCATCGCGAGCACTCGTCTGAAGGCGTCGATGAACGTGCTGGTCTGCGCGTACCCGAGCGTTCGGGCGACGAGCGCAACGCTGTGCCCGTTCGAGAGCTGCTCGAGCGCTGATTGCACGCGGACCAGCTGGCGCCAGCTGTGGAACGAGACGCCCGTCTCGTTCTGGAAGATCCGGGCGAGCGTCTTGCTGCTCACTGCGAGCGATTCGGCCCATTCGTCGAGCGATCGGCGGTCGCCCGGGTCTGCGCTGAGCACGTCTGCGATGGGCAGGATGCGCTGGTCGCGGGGCATGCGGACGCGGAGGTCGTGAGACGTTGGGGCGAGGTTGTCGAAGAGGACCCGCTCGATGTTGCGGCGCTGCACCTGGGTGAGGTCGGCGGCCTGGAGGCGGACCAGCAGTTCCTGCAGCAACGGCGTGACCGTCACTCCGTAGGCGTCTCGGGGGCGGAGGAACGACTCCCGCTCAGAGAAGAACGTCGCCTGGAACTCGCAGTCTGCGGAGACGCGGCTCGTGTGGACGATGCCGGCAGGGACCCAGACGGCGAAGTGAGGCGGCACCACCCAGACGCTTCGCTCTACCACGAGCTTCATGATCCCGCGTTGCACGGAGAGGAGCTGGCTCACGGGATGCGAATGCGGCTCCCACTGGACAGCGTGGCCCTGCTCTTGCCTTGGCAGGGTTCTCGCCGCGGGAAGCAAGGCGAGAGGCGGGGAGACGTCCGGCTCGATCACGGAGGTGTGCGAGTCACGTTGCCACGTAGGCGGGAGTCCGGCGGTGCGCATACCTCGAGATGGTACACACTGTGGGACCGTTCCAAACGATCCGTATGAGTAGTCAAGAAGCTCATACGGATTCCTCCAATGTTGACGTCCGTGATCCAGGATCGTGGAACCTTATGCGGGATGCACGGTGGCTCTGATTCGGCGACGGCTCGCGCGGGTCGCGTTGGCAGTCCGTGCTGCCCAGTGGTAATGTTTCCTCCCGTCAGGGCCTATGGCGCAGTTGGTAGCGCGCCTCGTTCGCATCGAGGAGGTCAGGAGTTCGAATCTCCTTAGGTCCACAGCACTGAGGGCCCGATCACTCGATCGGGCCCTCTTTTCGTGCGCTCCGCGTCGCTGGCTATCAGCTGAGGTCGCGGTAGCGCTTCGCCTCGGCGAGCGCCGCCACCAGCTGGGGTTTCGTCGCTCGGGCTCCATAGCCCGGGGTGTCGCGCTGGATGCGCCACCCCTCGGCGAGCGGCGTCACCTCGACCGTGTCGAAGCCGAACTCGTCGTAGAGTCCGCGGACCACGTCGAGGGCGTCCTGGCTGTCGCTGGCCGCGACCAGAGCGCGCCGATCGGCGTCTCCCGCGGGGCGAGCATCCCTGGTGATGTCGGCGGCGCCGATGTGATTGAACGCCTTGACGACCCGCGACTGGGGGAGGTGCTGCTGGAGCAGCTCGGATGTGGTGGTGGTCTCGTCGTCGAGTTCGGCGATGGCACCGTCGCGCTGCGGATAGTAGTTGCTGGTGTCGAGCACGATCTTGCCGGCGAGTGCCTCGACCGGCACGGCGCTGTATGCGTGGAGCGGGATGGTCACGACGGCCACCTCCGCGGCTTCGGCAACTTCTATGGCCGTCGCCGCGCGAGCCGTCGGTCCGAGTTCCGCGACGAGCGACGCGAGCGTCTCCGGCCCGCGGGAGTTGCTGATGACGACGTCGTACCCCGCCTCCACCGCCTTCCGAGCGACCTGGCTGCCGATATTGCCTGCACCGATGATTCCGAGAGTTGTCATGCTCGAACCAACTCCGGATGCGCGCGGAATCTTCCGATGTGACAGCGCGTGACGGCAGGTGACGTCGCTAGAATCTGGACAACACGAGGGAGCTGACATGGCAGGCCATCGCATCTACGGGACCGCGTTCGCGGACGTCTACCCGCACTACGTCACGAAGGCGGAGCGGAAGGGGCGCACGAAGGCCGAGGTCGATGAGATCATCCGCTGGCTCACCGGGTACTCCGAGGAGCAGCTCGACGGGACCATCGAGCGCCGCGTCGACTTCGAGGGCTTCTTCGGCGATGCGCCGCTCATGCAGCCGAACCGCGCCCTCATCAAGGGCGTCGTCTGCGGCATCCGAGTGGAGGAGATCGAGGAGCCTCTCATGCAGGAGATCCGCTACCTCGACAAGCTCGTCGACGAGCTCGCGAAGGGGAAATCGATGGAGAAGATCCTCCGGAGCTGACTCCGCCTCCCCGCGGGGACGTGCGCGTCGGCGCGCCGTGACGGTAGCGTGAATGCGTGAGCGCCCAGAGCATGCCAGGCAAGCCGGCCGCACCCCTCCGAGGTGGTGGGCCTGCCGGCGAGGGCGCTCGGCGCGCGGGACGCATCACGGGCCTCGACCTCGCGCGCTTCCTGGCGCTCATCGGCATGATGGCTACGCACGTGTGGGTCACCAACTCGGATGGATCCACGCCTGCCCTCGCCGCGTTCCTCGGCGGCAAGGCGGCCGCCCTCTTCGCGGTGCTCGCCGGGATCGGCGTCGTGCTCACCACGAGGAAGCAGCGGGACCGCCGCGCCTTCGGAGCGGCTGCCCTCAACGTCTTCGGGCGAGGCCTGGCCCTCATGGTGATCGGTATGACCCTCGGCCTCGTGCCCGGCCCGATCGCCGTGATCCTGGTCTACTACGGGCTCGTGTTCTGGCTCGTCGCGCCGCTCCTCCGGCTCTCGAACGTGTCGCTGCTCATGGTCGCGACCGCCTGGGCCGGGCTGTGGCCGTTCCTGTCGATGCTCCTGCGCGCGCCCCTCAACGTCGGCTCCGAGCTCGGCACACCCAGCTGGCTCGACCTCGCGCATCCGCTCGAGCTCCTCCGGGGGCTCTTCGTCACGGGCACCTACCCGGTGCTGACCTGGGTGGTCTACGCGATCGTCGGCATGGTGGTCGGGCGGATGCTCCTCGTCGCCCGCGAGCGCGGCACGATCCTGCAGCTGAGCCTCGGACTCACGGCCTTGGGATCAGTGCTTGCGCTCCTGGGCGTCGGCATCAGCATGCTGCTCGCCGGGCCGTTCGGCGGTCTGAGCTCGATCAGCGCCTCGACGGGTGCCGGAGATCAGGCGTCCGAGCTCTTCTACTCCGCCGCCTTCGGCACCACCCCGACGGAGAGCGGCTGGTTCCTGGCATCGCCCGCCCCTCACTCCGGGACGACGTTCGACCTGGCGATCACGGCGGGCACCTCAATCAT
Organism: Pseudoclavibacter sp. Marseille-Q434; assembly: GCF_050315415.1. NCBI lineage: Bacteria > Bacillati > Actinomycetota > Actinomycetes > Micrococcales > Microbacteriaceae > Pseudoclavibacter > Pseudoclavibacter sp. Marseille-Q434. Next base: position 316,682 of record NZ_JBNPQH010000001.1, read on the forward strand.
CGCCATCGGCCTGTGCCTCGCCGTCTGCCTGCGACTCGGCGACGCGACACTCCGCGTCCTCGGACCGGCTCTCGGTGCGGGGGCGACACCGCTGACGATCTACACCCTGCACGTCATCGTGGCAGGGGTCACCTATACGGCGCTGGTCCACGGCGGTGTGCTCGCGGATGCCCCGGAGCTGTTCTGGCTCGTCTCGAGCGCCCCGATCTGGCTTATCCATGTCGCGTGCGCGCTCGCCGTCGGCGCCGTCTTCTTCTGGTGGCGGCATCGGGGCCCGCTCGAGGCGGCCGTGACCTGGACAGGGCAGCGATTCGCGTCCCTCATGGATGCGCGTCGCGAGTGAGCGCGCCGAAGGTGCGCAGGCGGAGACGGCGCCCGCCACCGGGACTCGGTGGGCGGGCGCCGTCTGCGTCAGGGTGCGCGCTACTTGCCGGCGAGCGCCGTCTGGATCTGCGGGGCGACCTGGTCGATGGCGTACTGCACGGCGAGCGTCGTGCCGAGTGAGTACGCCGAGGCGACGTCGCCGTCGATGACGACGGCACGCCCGTCCGCGACTGCGGGAATCTGCTGCCACTGCGCGTCATCGGTGATGGCCGACTTCTCGATGAAGATCGGGAACGCGACGATCAGGTCTGCGTCGAGCAGGTCGAGCTGCTCGTTGGAGACGGTCGAGGTGAAGCCAGACTCGGCGACAGGGAGCTCGGCGATCTTCGGGCTCTGCACGAAGCCGAGGTTCTCGAGGAACGCGACACGCTCGCTGCCGTCGATGTACGCGCCCCAGCCCTCGGACGTCTTCGTGGCCGCGGTCGCCGTCTTGCCAGCCCACTCCGGGTTGGCGTCTGCGACAGCAGCGAAGGCCGCGTCCACGTCCGCGAGCAGCTCGTCACCCTTCTCGGGGACGCCGAGTGCGCTCGAGATGAGCTGCATCTGCTGCTCGGTCGACGTCAGGTAGCTGTCGCCTCCCTCCGGCACACCGACCGTGGTGGTGATCGAGGAGAGACGGTCGTAGCGGTCCTGGTCTCCGGAGCTCTTCGTGTCGAGGATGAGATCGGGTTCGAGGGCCGCAATCGCCTCGTAGTCGGGCTCCATGGTCTCGATGATGACCGGGGCCGTGTCGTAGAGACCCTCAGCCCAGGGGCCGACACCTTCACCGCCGAACGCCAGCCAGTCCGACGCGCCGACAGGCTGGACGCCGAGCGAGAGCGCGGTCTCGGCATCACCCCATCCGAGGGCGACGATGCGGGTCGGTGCCTCATCGATTGTGACCTCGCCGAACTTGGTGTCGACGACCGCTGGGAACGTGCCACCGGCTGCCGGGGCGGACGTGTCTCCTGCATCGGTGTCGGCGGTCGCGGAGCATCCCGTCAGCAGGAGAGCGGCTGCGGAAGCGAGGGCGAGGCCCTTGGCGAGGTGTTTCATGGAGACCTTCTGTCTGAGTGAGCGGCAGTCGATGTAGGTTAGCCTAAACTCGGTTGTCGTGACGACAGAAGTGAAAGCCGGGCCACCTGGCGGCGTGGTCCGTTCCGCGGCAGGCTCGACCAAGCGCGTCTCAGCGGCGCGGCGAGGCTCCATGCTCCTGATCTCGACCCTCCTGCTCGCCCTCGCCTGCGCCCTCAGCATCGCGATCGGCTCCCGGGAAGTGCCGCTCGGGCAGGTCTGGGCCGCGGTCACCGGGGGAGACGTCGACCAGGCCACGCGCACGGCGATTCTCGACCTGCGTGTCACGCGCACCATCATCGGCCTGCTCGTCGGCGCCGGCCTGGCAGTCGCTGGTGCCATCATCCAATCCGTCACCCGGAACCCCCTCGCGGACCCCGGCATCCTCGGCGTCACCTCGGGGGCATCCTTCGCCGTCGCGCTCGCCGTGGCCGTGCTCGGCGTGACCAGCCCCAACGGATACGTGTGGTTCGCGTTCCTGGGCGCCGCGGCGACAACCGTGCTCGTCTACTTCCTGGGCAGCGGAAAAGGCGGGCCGAACCCGCTCAGGCTCACACTCGCCGGCATGGCGTTCGGGGCAGTGCTGAGCGGCATCATCGCCGCGATCCGCTTCTCCGACCCGCAGCGGTTCAACGCCCTGCTCGTGTGGGAGTCCGGCTCCTTTCAATTTCGAACGCTCGAGACCACGCTGCCGGTCGCGCCGTTCGTCGTCGCAGGAGTGGTGCTGGCGCTCTCGCTGGGCCGCTCGCTGAATGCGCTGGCGCTTGGCGACGACCTCGCGCACTCGCTCGGCTCCTCGGTCGCGCGCACCAGGGTGCTGTCCATCGTCGCCGTCACGCTGCTCGCGGGAGGCGCCACGGCGATCGCCGGCCCGATCGCGTTCGTCGGCCTCATGGTGCCGCACCTCGCACGGGCCATGGTCGGTCAGGATCAGCGCTGGATCCTCGGACTCAGCGTCCTCCTCGGCCCCTCTCTCATGCTCGTCGCAGACGTCCTCGGCCGGGTCGTGCTCCGGCCAGGCGAGCTCCCCGTCGGCATCGTCACAGCGTTCATCGGCGCCCCGGTGCTCATCGCCCTGGCACGCCGGAAGAAGGTGAGCGGCCTGTGACCAGGCAGGACATCACGCCGCGGCGCGATCACCAGGCGGCACCGTCGAGGCCCGCAGGTCCCGCGAGGGTCGCGCGCGAGTTCCGACTGCGGCGCACCGTCGTGGTGACGCTCATCCTCAGCGGCGTCGCCGTCCTGCTCGCCGTCGTGGCGCTCGGGCTCGGCAAGTACCCGCTCACCCCCATCGAAGTGCTCGAGGCGGTCTTCGTCCCCGACGGCGGCTTCGCAACGACCGTCGTGCTCGAGTGGCGAGCGCCGCGAGTCGTCGCGGCACTCGTGTTCGGGGCGGCCCTCGCCGTATCCGGCGCGCTCTTCCAGTCGCTGACGCGGAATCCGCTCGGCTCGCCAGACGTCATCGGGTTCTCGACCGGCGCGTACACGGGCGCCGTCATCGTCATCATCGCCGGCGCGGGCACCTTCGTCGGGACGGCACTCGGAGCGCTCGCCGGCGGCCTGCTCACGGCCATCCTGGTCTACGCCCTCGCACGTCGGGGAGGCGTCAGCAGCTTCCGCCTCATCGTGGTCGGCATCGGCGTGACGGCCTTCCTGCACGCCCTCAACACCTGGATGCTCCTGCGCGCGCAGACGGAGGTCGCGATGACGGCGTCCATCTGGGGCGCCGGGTCGCTTGCGCTCGCCCAGTGGTCGCAGCTGGTGCCCGCCGCGGTCATCCTGATCCTCCTCGTGCCCGCCGTCGCGCTGCTCGCCGGCCCGCTGCGGCAGCTCGAACTGGGCGACGAGACCGCGAGGAGCCACGGCGTGCGGGTCGAGCCGACACGCTTCGCAGTGCTCATCGTCGGCGTCATGCTGACGGCAGTCGTGACCGCGGCGACAGGCCCCATCGCCTTCGTCGCGCTGTCGGCGCCGCAGCTCGCGCTGCGTCTCGAGCGCGGGCCGGGTGTGCCGATTCTGTCCTCCGCGGTCCTCGGGGGAGTGCTGCTGCTCGCGGCCGACCTCGTCGCGCAGCACGCGCTCGGCGGCGCTGTCCCGGTGGGAGTCGTGACGATCGTCATGGGCGGCGCCTACCTGGTCGTCCTGCTGGCTCTGCAGGCCCGGCGGTAGGGCGAGGCGCACGTGCTGTGCTTGGATTGCATCATGCTCAGCAAGCACCACGACGACGCGGTCGGGGAGTGACCTCCCGGGCTGACCGGCGGGCGCGCATCGCCGTCGCCGCCATGTTCCTCACCAACGGGGCGCTCTTCGCGAACCTCCTCCCCCGGTATCCTGGGCTCAAAGCCGAGCTCGCGCTCAGCAACGTCGAGTTCGGGCTCGTCGTCGCCGCCTATCCGAGTGGCGCGCTCCTCGCAGGGCTCGCCGCGGCCGCGCTCATCCGCCGCTTCTGGTCGTCGCGCCTCGCGGTGGCCGGCACGGCGATCACCAGCGTCGCCTTGTTCGCGGCGAGCTTCGCGCCGAACGGGGTGCTGCTGGCAGCGGCGTTCGCGCTCGGCGGCGCGGCGGATGCGCTCACCGACGTCGCGCAGAACTCGCACGGACTGCGAGTTCAGCGCCGCTTCGGGCGCTCCATCATCAACGGATTCCATGCGATCTGGTCGATCGGCGCAGTGCTCGGCGGGCTCATGGGAGCGGCGGCCGTGGCGCTGCATGTTCCCCTTCCGCTGCACCTCGGCATCAGCGGCGTGCTCTTCACGATCGTGGCGGTTCTCGCGTACCGGTGGATGATCCCGGGCCCAGAGCACGACGACGTCGAGGTGTCGACTGCCGGAATCAGGGTCGTGCAAGCGGGCACGGCCTCTCGGGGTGGGTCGGCGAAGTACGTCGTGCTCCTCGCGCTTGTCCTCCTGACCGTCGCCGGCTCGGTGGTCGAGGACTCGGGCAGCACCTGGGCGGCCCTCTACCTCGCCGGCTCGCTCGATGCACCTCAGGCGCTCGCCGCGTTCGGCTTCATCGCGCTCGTGGGCGCGCAGTTCGTCGGGCGGATGCTCGGGGACCGCCTCGTCGACCGGTTCGGGGAGCGCCGAGTCGCGCAGGCGGGTGGTCTCGTGACGGCGCTGGGCATGGGGGTCGCCTTGCTGTTCCCGAGCGTTGGCGGGACCATCGCAGGGTTCGCCGCTGCAGGCTTGGGCATCGCGACGCTCGTGCCTGCCGCGCTGCACACGGCTGATGAGCTGCCCGGGTTCAAGCCGGGCACGGCTATCACGCTCGTCTCCTGGCTCATGCGACTCGGGTTTCTCGCGGCACCGCCCCTCGTGGGGCTGCTTGCCGATGCAACCTCGCTCCGGGTGGGTCTCATCGTGGTGCCGGTCGCGGGAATCGTCGCGTTCCTGTGCGCCGGTGTGCTCGCCGGACGCCACCGCAGGCACGAATAAGCAGACAGGGGAGCTGGAATGCAGGAATCAATGGACCGCGTGTTCGAGATCGTGGCGGTCGCCGTCGAGGTCCTCGGTGCCGCCGCGATCATCATCGGCATCATCGTCGCGATCGTGCTCGCCGGCTTGGCGCTCCTGCGCGGGCAGGGCGGAACCGCCGCTCTTGCGACGCTGCGCACGTCGCTCGGGGCTGGCATCCTCCTGGGGCTCGAGGTGCTCGTCGCCGCCGACCTCGTGCGCACCATCACGTCGAAGCCCTCGCTGGAGGACGCGCTCATCCTCGGACTCATCGTGGTGATCCGGACGGTGCTGAGCATGTCGATCCAGATCGAGATCGAGGGGGTTCTGCCGTGGCGTCGGGCCCTCACCACGAGCGGCGCGCAGGTGCTCGCCGATCAGGTGCGAGCTGCGCGGCGCCCGCCCATCGGCGAGGACGGAGCGGCGGGAGTCCACGGCACCGACCCGCGGTGACGGCTGCGGCCCGCGCCCGTGCCAGGCGCGGGCCGCAGACTGCGGTGCGGGTCAGACGCCCAGGACGGCGCGCAGCATGTGCGCGACGCGCGCGCGGTTGCTCGGCGTGTCCTGCCAGGCAAGCACACGCCCGAGCGAATCCACGACGTGGAAACCGGCATGGGCGATGCAGCGGGCTTCGGAGGCGGAGAACTGCGGCTTGACCGCGCGCAGCAGCCCAGCCCACTCCTCGATGTGGTCCCGCTGCAGGGCCAGCAGGCGCTCACGCTCTTCGTCGCTGAGGTTCGTCGACTCGGCGATGTAGACCTGCAGCAGCTTGTGGTGCGCGAGCTGTGCTTCGACGTACGCGTCGATCAGGCCATCCAACGCCGCATCGTTGGAATCGACGGCCGCGAACACGTCACGCGTCACCTGACCGAGGTACTCGGCGGCCCGGGAGCAGGCGGCTGCGAGGATCCCGCTCTTGCTCTCGAAGTGCCGGTACACCCCGGAGGCCGTGATGCCGACGGCACCGCCGATCTCCTCGATGCTGACGAGGTTGTATCCCCGGGCGAAGAACAGGTCGATCGAGTGCGCCACGATCTGCTCGCGCTTGGCGGTCGACGGGATCCCCGTGGCGGCAGGAGCGACGTACGCCTCCGTCTCGGGGAGGTCGGCTTCGAGAGCACGCTGCGAGGCAGTGCGCAAGTACTCGGAGGTCGCCGCGGAGATGCTCGTCCGGTGCATGGACACGCTCGCGAGCACAGCGAACGCCGCCCGGCTCTGCAGCGCGCGGTCCTCGCTGCTCAAGCCTGGACGCAGCTCCTTCAGCACGCTCGAAAAGCGTCCGTAGACCTTCGCGAGGCGCTGGTCCACCGAGGCGCGGTCGGCCGGTTCGAGGTAGCGAGACTCCCAGCGGATGATCTCGCCGGTCCCTCGGCACTTGATGAGACTGTCGAGCGTCGCGTGGATGAGCGCAGCAGCCCGCTCCTCGGCGGGGGCACCGGCGGCGACGGTGGTCTCGGTGACGTCATCCGTTGCGCCCTCGACGGCGTCGACGATACCGAAGGCCGTGTGCTTGAACAGGTCGTACTTGTTGGCGAAGTGGCGGTACAGGGCCGGGGCGGAGATGCCGACCGAGGCAGCCACGTCGCTCATGCTCACCTGGTGGTAGCCCCGAAGCGCGAACGCCTGCGTGGCGGCCGACTCGATGCGCTGCTTGCGGTCCTTGGGGCGGATTGTCGGAGTGTGAGGCCACGTGGGGGGAGTGGTCATGGAGGGGGTGTTGCTCCGTTCAAGATCTGGTGCTGGTAGTGAACGAGGTCTTCGGCGCTCGGGGGTTCGCCTCTCGCCCCAGAAGGATACCCGTCCTACCGGTGGTTCTTCTTCGAACACACCCGATCTGCGGAGCGCGAACGGTGTCGTCCGTGAACGACGAATGCCACCCTGTCGAGGACAGGGTGGCATTCGAGAGCTCGCGCGTTAGGGCTGCGAGCGCCTGGTGCGTGCAAGAAGCATTGCACCAACTGCCAGGAGCAAGGCGGCTGCGGCCGCTGCGAACGGCGCAAGCGTTTCGGCTCCGGTCGTCGCGAGGCTACTCTCCGGAGTCGGCGTGACCGTCGGCGTCACAGGAGGATGCGAGGCACTCGTTGGCGTCGGCGTGAGGGCTGGTGTCGGTGTCGGTGTCTGCGTGGCGGTTGGCGTGGGTGTCTGCGTGGCAGTTGGAGTTGGTGTTGGTGTCGGTGTCGGCGTCGGCGTCGGCGTCGGCGTGGCAGTTGGAGTTGGTGTCGGCGTCGGCGTGGCAGTCGGTGTCGGCGTGGCAGTCGGAGGCGTTCCCGTGCCGTTTCCGCCGCCCTGCTGTTTGACCGTCGTGATGTGCTCGACGGTGCTGCCGTCGACGTTCGCGCTGTTGCCGAACTTCTGCCCGAGCACGAGAGGGCCCGTTGCGGTGGTCCTGTACATGAGGCGGTATCGAGCGTCAGACGTGATCGGACCCGCGAACGTGAAGGTGTAGCTCAGCAGGTCATCACTCACCGAGACGGAGTACTCGGACGGGTCGACATCCGTGAGTTCGCCATCCCCCGTGGCTGCGGCGAACGAGAACGACCCGGGATCGATCTCGTGGGGCGCGAATCCTGCGCCCGCATTGAGCGCATCCGTGATCGTCAACGTCTCCTGGCCCGCGAACTGCGAACCGGGCACGTAGATGCGCCACGTCATGCTGCCACTGGCCGTGATCGGGAAGGAGTCCTTGACCAACGACGTCACCGGCGGCTCACCGGCCGGGACGCCGATACCACCGCCAGGGAGGGGGACGACCGTCACGACGCCGTTGACCACGAAGTCCAGTCCGTCTTTCTCCGTGACCTCACTTGCCTCGGCCCAGAACCACAGGTCGCCGGCAACGTCCTGGAGGGCGTCGACGTGGTCGGTGAGGGTGCAGGTCACCACCGGGGCGTCATCGTCGCTGACTGTGCAGTTCGCGACGGTCGTGTCCGGGTCCTCCGGCGCGGAGATCGAGAACGTGCCGGCGCCCGCTATGCCGAATTCCGGGGGGAGCGTGATGCCGAACGTCTCACCGGCCGTCGCCCCAGTTGGGACTGACCATTCTGCGTCGATGCGGAGCCAGTCCCACTTCTTCGCTTCCTCCGACGATGAGCCGCTATTGGTCGTGATCGTGATCGACGAGGGATCGATCGCGGTCGGGTAGGTGAAGTCCGCTTCCGCGGCACCCGCCGTGGTGATGCCGCCGCCGATTGCGAGTGTGCTCGCGGCGAGCGTTGTCGCGAGAGCGAGGCTGGTTCCGCGGTGTTCCGCTCGGTTCGTCTGTGTTGCGCTCAATCTTCCCCCTGAAGTCGGTGTGGTGCGCGCCGCATGGCGCGCGACCCGATCAGGGTAGGCAGGAGCCCCATCGAGCGCCCGCATCTCAGGGGAGGGTGGTGCCGGATTTAGTCCGCTTCGATAGCTCACCAACCCGGAGCTGCGTCCGCATACAAACACAGCGAGTGCGACCCGAAGGTCGCACTCGCTGGGCGTGGTCAGCTCGTCGGAGGACGAGGACCGCTGAGAGCCTGTATTTAGAGCGGGCGGATGCTCTCGGCCTGGAGACCCTTGGGTCCCTGGGTCACATCGAACTCCACGCGCTGGTTCTCTTCAAGCGTGCGGAAACCCTGGACGTCGATTGCGGAGTGGTGCGCGAAGACGTCGGGCGTTCCGTCGTCCGGAGCGATGAAGCCGTAGCCCTTGTCTGCGTTGAACCACTTCACGATGCCAGTTGCCATGTTTTTCTTCCTTCATTGTTATGCAGCCCGTACTTCGGGCGATTGATCCGCGTACGGATCTGTGCTTATTAGGCACGGTCTATTTCGCGCAGGACTGCGCTGTCCGAATCTGGAGCGATTCGGGTTGCTGTTCACGACAGCGTGAACGAGCAAAGATCAGGGGTGGATAAGTACTTGGGTCGGTGCTGTCTGGGGGCAGTTCCGATTCGGATGGGGCGCGCGCTCGACCCGTATTCACTGCGGTGCTACTGGACGGCTTCCCGACACTCAGCGCGTGAGCCCAACGCTATCACGCTCTGCGCCCGCTATCGCGGGCGAATTCAGGCGAAAATTGTCACGCGGGGTCATAGGCCGGAAACCCACCGTCTGGTCAGCTGTGGGTGGCGTCGACATTGCCGAGTTTCCGGTACCCGCAGAAGGTGACCTGTGCTTTCGGAACGCGGTCCAGGTGGTGATGTTGGACATGCGGCGCTTCTCTGGGGTTAGGTTGGCCTCAGTGATGAACCGGCATCCGACGAGCGTGAGTTGGGATGCTCGACCGAGCGCTCCCTCTGCCTCGGAACGGCCGGGCGGCCGCCACCGCGTCTACGCTGGAGCGTGAATGCGTACCATTGAGAGCCAGCGAAGGAGTGGATCGCATGACGGGTGATGAGGCAATCTCGCCCGTGCGCGCGCTCCGCGCCCTCCACGCGGCACGGCGGTCCGGCCGTGCATCCGGGTCCGAAGGATCGCGCGTGGAGCTCGATGTGGGGCCCGTCGAAGTCCTCGAGTGGCTCTCCTCCCAAGGGCGCAAGTATGACAACCTCCTGGTCCTCGACGAGCGACGTTCGGCGACCGCGGGAGTCCTCGCCGAGCTGCTTCCGGACGCGCACGTGCTGGCGCCGTCTCTCGACGACCTCGGCTGGGCCCAGAGGTCAGAGGTCGCTCCGTCGACCAGCATCCCGGCTGTCGTTCAGCTGCTCGACCATTTTTCCATCGAGCGCGCAGTGCTTGTCGGGGCTGCGGACGCCGCAGACCTCGCCATCGCCGTCGCCGGAGCGCATCCAGATCGTGTGGGGGCGCTCGTGCTGGTCAACGGTGGTATCGGGCCGTCTGAGGAGCGCGCCGGCGTGACCGAGGGCACCGGGTCCGGTTCGCGCGACGCGCTGTCAGGGCTGCGGGTGCCCGTTGCCTTCCTGTTCGGTGGGCCCCTGGCCGAGTCCATGGGCTACACACCCGCATCGGTCCGAGCGACCACGTCCTGGCTGCGGCACGTCGACGCGCAGCATGTGGCTGCGGACGAGCATGAGCAGTTCGAGGAGCGGGCGCTCGCTCTCGTCGCCGACATCGTCGAGGCCCAGCTCGCCGCGGTACGTGCGCGGGCGGCGCATCCCGCGACCGGCTCCCACCGCGTGATCACGCCGGTCGACGACGCGAACTGATCGCCGCTCGCCCGCTGTCTGAGCGACTGCGCGCGGCGTCGTCGTATGCTGGACAGTTGCACATACGGGCGCGTCGAGCCCGGAGAAGTATTGGATGGTCTATGAGCGTCGCAGCTAGCGTCGAGCCACGCACGAACACGAACCCGGGCAGTTTCATCGTCCGAGAAGCCCGAGTGGACGAATTCGAGGCCGTTGGGGCGCTGACGGTTCGCTCCTTCGATGCTGGCTCCCACGGCAGCGCACGGTGGCGCGAGTGGCGTCGCCCTGCGGAGCGGGACGTCCTCGCGCGAAGCGAGGCCGGCACGGTGCTCGTGGCGGTCACCGATGGCAGCGAATCGCAGGCCTCCGTGGTGATCGGGACGACGACGGTCCTTCGCGCCGGAACGGACCCCGCACGTCTCGCACGCGGGGACGAGGCCGAGCTGCGCTTCACCGCGGTGGCTCCCGAAGCGCGAGGCGCGGGAGTTGCGGATGCCCTGGTTCACTCGGGCCTGGAGCTCGCCCGCCGGGGTGGCGCGAGGGCGGTCGTCCTCGACGTCGGTGCCGCGAACACGCAGGCCAGACGGCTGGCCGAGCGGGTCGGATTCGCCAGGGTGAAGGGCCGGGACACCCAGGACGAGACCGCCGGCGTGGAGCTGGCCTACCGCTACGACCTGACGCAGACCGAGGGCATCCGCATCCGCCTGGTCAGGCACGGTGAGATCGAAGCCATCGGCAGGCTCACCGAGCGTGCTTACAGCAACGACTACGAGGTGACGCCGAGCTACGCGGAGGATCTGCGCGACGCCGCCAGCCGCGCGCGACGCGACGAGGTCTGGGTGGCAGAGGATATCGCTACCGGGCAGATCCTCGGCTCGGTGTGGACGCCGCGTCCTGGGGAGCGGATCTCCCAGCTCGCCCGGCCGGGAGAGCTGGACTTCCGCATGCTCGCGGTCGCTCCTGAAGCCCGAGGTCGGGGCATCGGTCAGGCGCTCGCTGGCCACGTCATCGCGCTCGGCCGTGACCGCGGGGCATCGCGCGTGGTCATGAACAGCGGCCCGGAGATGCTCGGCGCCCACCGCCTCTACGAACGTCTCGGATTCGTGCATCTCACCGACCGTGAGGGGCCGAAGGAAGTGGCCCCCGGCATCGTCGTGCACCTCTACGCCTTCGGCTACGACCTCAGCGCCTCCCCGGCAGTGGAGATCTGACGCTCCTAGACTCGGTGCATCCAATCTCTCGTTCGGCGGTGAGGAGCAGACGATGCCCAGGTACGAGCGCTTCGACGCAGGGGACCCCTGCTGGGTGGAACTCGCGACATCGGACCCGCGGGGGTCGGCGTCCTTCTATTCCGCGGTTCTCGGCTGGACCCTGGAGGACATGGGGCCGGAAAGCGGGCACTCCCACCTGATCGAGGCGGGTCCCCTCCCCGACGGTGGCTCGGCAGTCGTCGGCGGGCTCGGTGCGGCCGAGTCCGGCCAGCGGACCTCATGGATCGTGTACTTCGCGGCACCGGATATCGAAGCGGCCCACGCACGCGCCCCCGGGTGCGGGCGCGTCATCGCTCGTCGACCCGAGTGATGTCGTGGACCAGGGGCGGATGGCGCTGCTCGCCGACCGACAAGGCGCGACGTTCGGACTCTGGCAGCCCGGCGGGCGCCGAGGCTTCGACGCCTGGGGCGAGCCCGGTACCACCGCGTGGTTCGAGCTGCACACGACCGAGCTGGACGAGGCGACCGAGTTCTACGCGGCGGCCACGGGGTTCGACCCGCATCCCATGGCTGGGCCGCCCGAGTTCCGGTACACGCAGTTCGGGCCGAGGCCGGGCGGCGAGGATGCACGCTTCGGTGCCTTCGAGGACTCGGCCGGGAGCGGGACCGTCACCAGGGGTGCAGCGCAGCGGCCAGACGCCGAGTGGGTCGTGTACTTCGTGACGCCCTCCGTCGATGAAGCCACGTCCAGAGCTCGCAGCCTCGGGGCAGACGTGCTCGGCGAGCCCGCGGACGCCCCCTTCGGAAGGATGGCGAACCTCGTCGATCCGTTCGGCGCGGGCTTCTGCCTGGTCGAGGCGATGGAAGGGGCTGGAGAGTGAGGGCACCCAGCGAGTACGGGCCGCATGACCTGACGGGTCGCCGCTACCTGATCACCGGGGCCTCGACGGGGCTCGGCTTCTTCACGGCGAGGAGCCTCGTCGGACGGGGCGCGGACGTGGTCATCACGGGCCGCAGCGCCACGCGCCTCGCCGCGGCTGCAGCCGGGACCGGACGTCCTGACCTCACCACCACGCTGCCGTTCGACATCGCCGAGCTGGGGGAGGTCGAAGTTGCCGCGCAGACGCTGCTCGATGGGCAGAGCGGCGGAGGCGGGTTCGACGGCGTCGTGCTCAACGCCGGTGTCGTTCATCCGCCCGCAGATCGCGAGACGACGAGCGACGGCATCGAGCGGGTCTTCGCGACCAACGTGCTCGGACACTTCGCCCTGCTGAGCCGCCTGACGGCGGGGGAAGCGCTCCGCGAGAGCGCGGCGGTCGTGTGGCTCGGCAGCATCGCGCCCGCCCTGACTCGCGCGCACCTGCAGGACGTGCAGCTGCGCGGCGGTTACACGTCGTGGAACGCGTATGCGCAGTCGAAGCTCGCGACGCAGGTGCTCGCCATCGAGGGCGATCGGCGGGCGCGCGGCGCCGGCGGGCACGTGCGGAGCCTCGTCGCGCATCCGGGATACTCGACGGGTGGGCTCACGCCGACCGTAGCGGGCGTGCACGAACCCTCGGTGGGCAAGCGCGCCATCGACGGGATGCTCGCCTTCGCTGCCCAGGGCAAGGACGATGGCGCCCTGTGCCAGCTCCGGGCCGTGACCGACCCGGAGCTCCGTGGCGGGGAGACCATCGTCCCGGCGCGTCTCACGCGAGGGCGCCCGGTGCTGGGCACCTCGCACTGGCGCAGCTACGACAGCGAGCTGGGCGAGCGCCTCTGGGACTACTGCGCGTCGCTCGCCGGCGCCGCGCCCGACTTCTCGGCGATCTCGGCGCGGACCTGATCCATGTCGACGTTCTCGAGCGCCTCGATGAGCTTCTCCACCCCGGCGAGGGGCATCGCACCGGGCTCGCGGTAGAGCAGCACACCGTCACGGAATGCCATCAGCGTCGGAATCGACGTGATCTGCAGGCCAGCGGACAGCTCCTGGTTGCTCTCGGTGTCGACCTTCGCGAACGTGATGTCGTCGTGGCGCTCCGACGCGGCGGAGTAGATGGGACCGAACTGACGGCACGGGCCGCACCATTCTGCCCAGAAGTCCACGAGCACGATGCCCGAGGAGTCGACCGTGTCCTTGAACGTCTCAGTGGTGATGTCGATGGTTGCCATGCGTCTCCTATCTCGGGGCGTACGGGGAGCACAACGCCCCACGGATGCACGCTATTCCGTCGGCGCTGAGCGTGGCATCTGCAAGGCGCGTAGCATCCCCCCTCGTGGAAACTGTCTCCCGCCCCTGGCCCGCCCTCTGGGCCCTCGTCATCGGCTTCTTCATGATCCTGGTCGATTCGACGATCGTCTCCATCGCGAACCCGGCCATCCTCCGGGACCTGCAGACCGACATCACCGCGGTCATCTGGGTCACCAGCGCCTACCTGCTCAGCTACGCCGTGCCGCTGCTCATCACGGGCCGGCTCGGCGACCGCTTCGGGCCCAAGCGCATCTACCTCATCGGCCTCGTCGTGTTCACGCTCGCCTCACTCTGGTGCGGCCTGTCGGGTGACATCGAGACCCTGATCGCCGCCCGCGCGGTCCAGGGCCTCGGCGCCGCGCTCATGACACCGCAGACCATGTCCGTCATCACCCGGATCTTCGCGCCAGACAAGCGCGGCGCCGCGATGGGCCTCTGGGGTGCGGTTGCCGGCGTCGCCACGCTGGTCGGGCCCATCCTCGGAGGGTTCCTGGTCGACGGCCTCGGTTGGGAGTGGATCTTCTTCGTGAACGTGCCGGTCGGCGTCGTGGCGTTCATCCTGGCCTGGCGCCTCGTGCCGACGCTCGAGACGAAAGCGCATTCCTTCGACTGGCTCGGGGTCGTGCTGAGCGCCGTCGGCCTGTTCCTGCTCGTGTTCGGCATCCAGGAGGGCCAGACCTTCGACTGGGGGCAGATCGCCGGACCCATCTCGGTGTGGAGCCTCATCGTGGCCGGCGGTGTCGTGCTCGCCGGCTTCGTCGTCTGGCAGCGCTTCAATCGCAGGGAGCCCCTCCTGCCGCTCGGCCTCTTCCGGGACCGGAACTTCACGGTCGCCAACCTCGCTATCTCCGTGCTCGGACTCGCGATCGTCTCCATGCCGCTGCCCATCGCCTTCTACTTCCAGACCGCGCGTGCCCTCGAGCCCACCCAGGCAGCGCTCATGCTCGTGCCCATGGCGGTCGTCTCCGGAGTCATGGCGCCCTTCGTCGGCCGGCTCACCGACCGAACCCAGCCGCGCTGGATCGCGTTCGCCGGCTTCCTCATCGTCGCCGTGTCGCTCGCCTGGCTGTCGCTGCTCATGACGGCGGATCGGCCGCTCTGGCAGCTGCTCATCCCGCCCGCATTCCTGGGTCTCGGACTCTCCGGCCTCTGGGCTCCGCTCGCGACGAGCGCGACGAGGAACCTCCCGCCGGCGCTCGCGGGGGCGGGTTCGGGGGTCTACAACATGACGCGCCAGGTCGGGTCCGTGCTCGGCTCTGCCGCGATCGCGGCCCTCATCAGCTCGCGCCTCGCGGCTGAACTGCCGGGGATGCCGCCGGAGGCTGCCGAGCAGAGCAGCGGCGAGCTGCCCGCCGCAGTCGCCGAGGGGTTCTCGACCGCGATGGGGCAGGCGCTGCTCCTGCCGATCGCGGCGTTCCTCGTTGGGGCGGTCATCGTCCTCTTCTTCGAGAAGCCCCGAGTCGAGGAGACCGCGCGGGCCGAGAGCCGCGCATAGGCGACCGAACCGAGACGAAGCCGGCCGCCGCGAGTGCGGCGACCGGCTTCGTCCACGAGGTTCGTGCGGTTACGGGACGAACGGACCGAAGACCGGGGTCCACTCGTAGACATCGGTCTGGCGGATGACGCCGACCTGCGCGAACGGATCGGCGGGGATCAGCTCGCGCAGCGATGCTTCGTCGTCGCTCTCCCACAGGAGCAGCGCGCCGGCGTGCGGTGCCGCCCACGGGCCCGAGGCCTTCAGGATGCCCGCATCCTTCTGCTCGCCGAGCCAGGCTCGGTGCGCGGGGCGGTGCTCGTCGCGGGTCGCGTCTGAATCGTCGTCGTAGTGGTAGATCGTGGCGAAGATAGGCACGGAGGCTCCTAGGTGCGGTCGGTGGTGCTCGGGTCGGTCGTCTCGTCGTTCGGGCGCTGGAAGCCGATCTCTTCCCACTCGTTGACGGTGGGCGCCTCGAACTCGTCATCGTCGGCCGCTGCCTCGGCCGTCGCGATGAGGCGAGTGTCGTCGTCATCGGCGGTGAGTAGCGGTGCCGCCGTCTCGTGGGCGTCGAGGCTGGCTTCCGTGTCGAACGCCGAATCCGAGACGGACTCGGCGAGCAGCGCATCCTCGGCCAGGGTCGCCTCGTCGGTCTCGCCGATGTCGTCGCTGCTTCCCTCGAAGACGACCGGAGCGCTGCCGGGGCGCAGCTCGCTCCCGCCTTCGACGAGGCTCGTCTCGGTGCCGTTCTCGGGCATGCGACCGGGAACCTCGTAGTGCACGTAGAGAGCGTCCTCCTCGGCGGGGCTGAGGTTCTGGTCGACCTCGGTGCTCGGCGCGCTCGTCACAAGCGACTTCGCGTACGGGACGAGGATCCGCTTCTCGTCGAGCTCCGCGAGGTCGAGCGGGATGAAGTACTCCTTGGTGCCGAAGAGGCCCGTCTTGACAGTGACCCAGTTCGGGTCGCGAGTCTGGTCGTCGAGGTACACCTGGCCGACACGGCCGATGCGCTCGTCGCCGGGGCCGAAGACCGTCGCCTGGAAGATGCGGGTGAGCTTGGCCTCGTGCGCCTTCAGCTCGGCGGCAGCGTTGCTCTCCCCGCTGAGAGCGGGGCCGCCCGCCGTCAGGGAGTCGGAGCCCTCGTCGACCTGCTGCGGGGGCGCGATCGGGTCGTCCTCGAGTCCGCCAGCGACCTCGGCGTCGGTCAGGCCCCGCTCGGGGCCCCCGGTGGCGTCGATGCGCGTAGTGTCGTCGTCGCCCGGCTCGAAATCAGGGTCGAACTTGGTGTTCGTGTCGTCGGCAGCCATGCTGTGCTCCTCGGTCAACGTGGATGTGGCGGGTCGCTCGCGCCGGCCTGCGCGCGAGAGACCTGCACAAGACTAGCGATCGCGGCGGTGCGCTCGCCGAGTCGCGGCTAGGACGAGGCTCCGGGCGGCGCCGTCTCCCCGGATGCCGACGGCCCCGTCGAGGCCTGTGGGCCCGCAGGTGCGTGGTTCGGGACGGCTGGCGCTGCCGCTCGCCGGGCGGCCCTTTGCCCTGCACCCTTCACGCTGAGCCGCACGATGAGCCATGCCGCGGCACCAAGGACGGTCAGGAGCACGAGGCCGGGCAACGCGAAGCCGAACGCGGTCCAGAAGGCCGCGAATCCGCGGAACAGGGCAGCCATGCCATCACGCAGTCCCGCCAGGAACCCGGCCGGCTCACCGCCGGGCGATGGTGCGTCGCTCGAGATCGAGATGGACACGGTCGAGTAGGCGATGCTCTCCTCGAGCACTTCGAGCTGTGCGCGCAGGCTCTGCAGCTCGCCGGTGCGCTCGGTGAGCGTCGTCTCGATCGCAAGGAGGTCGTCGACCTCCGTCGCTGAGGAGAGCATTCCCCGCAGGGAGGTGACCGAGGCCTCCAGCGTCGCCACCCGGGAGGACATGTCCGTCTTCTGCAGGGTCACGTCGACCGCCGAGGTCTCGACCGAGACGACATCGCCGACGTCGCGCAGCTCGGTGATGAACGCGTCGTAGTCGTCAGCGGGGACGCGGGCTGTCAGCTGCGCGGAGATGAAGTCCCCGCCGGTCTCCGACCGAGCGTCGATGCGCCCGTCGCGTGCCTTGACGAGAGCCTCGACCTGCTCTCGAACGCCCGGCACGTCACCCGTCTGGATCCCCACGTACCCCGTCGTCACGACATCGCGATTCTCCTCGGTGGCGCCCGTCATGGGGGCCTGGCCGGCGTCTTCCTGCGCGACTCCTTGCGGAGCCCCGGCGGACTCGGCCGAGGAGGTGCCATTGCCTGCGCATCCGGCGAGCAGGAGGGCCGACAGGGTGAGGGCGGTCGCGGCTCCGAGCCGCCTCAATGTGGTGCGCATAGCTGTCATGCAAGCACCTGTAGGGGGCGGGCGCGCTCCGAGTTCCCCCAGAGAACGCGCGTCGAGGAGTGCGTCGCGTTCGATCTGCGCCGGGGGAGAGGCGCTCAGAAGAAGAGGTCGGGGTCCTTGCCGGTCCGTTCGCCGGATTCGAGTGCGGCGATCACGGCGAGGTCCTCGGCGTCGAGGCTGAAGTCGAAGACCTCGAGGTTCGAGGCGAGCCGCTCGCGGTGGACGGACTTGGGGATGACGACGTTGCCGAGGTCCAGCTGCCATCGCAGCACCACCTGAGCGACGGTCTTGCCGTGCTTCTCGGCGAGTGCGACGAGCGCGGGCTCCTGGAGCAGCGTGCCTCTGGCGAGCGGGGACCACGCTTCCGTCAGGATGCTGTGGGCGCTGTTGTAGGCGCGCGTCTCGGTCTGCGGCAGCCGGGGGTGCAGCTCGATCTGGTTGACGGCCGGGACGGTGCCGGTCTCCGCGGCCAGGCGGTCGAGGTGATGCCCCTTGAAGTTCGAGACGCCGATCGAGCGCGCACGGCCTTCGTCGCGCAGCCGTTCGAGGGCTTGCCACGTCTCGACGTATCGGTCCTGCGCGGGGGCTGGCCAGTGGATGAGGTAGAGGTCCACGTAGTCCAGCCCGAGCCGCTCGAGGCTCTCGTCGAACGAGGCGAGCGTCTCGTCGAAGCCGTGCCGGTCGTGCCAGACCTTCGTCGCGACGAAGAGGTCATCGCGAGACGCCCCGGTCTCGCGGATTCCGCGCCCCACGCCCACCTCGTTGTCGTAGAACGCGGCCGTGTCGATGTGGCGGTAGCCGAGGTCGATGGCGTCGACGACGACTCGCGTCGCCTCCTCGTCAGGCACCTTGTAGACCCCGAGCCCCAGCTGCGGGATCTCGATGCCGTCGTTCATGGTCAGGCTGGGGGAGAGCGGCGAGGTCATGGAGGCCTTTCGTTCGGCGTGCGGCTGAGCGAGGGTCGATCAGGAGGGCGCGTTCAGGACGTTCATCGGCTCGGTGTCGGGGCGCGGAGCGATGTCGGTGCCGCGGAGGTCCGGGATGCTCCGACGCCAGACGAGCGCGACGGCAGCGCCGAGGAGCGCGAAGGCCGCGCTGACGAGGAAGCCGCCGAGAGAGCCGGCGAGGTCGTTGGCGATGCCGGCGAGCGCGGAGCCCGCGGCCGCGCCGATGAGCTGGCCGGTCGCCATCCACCCGTACGACTCTGCGCTCTCGCTGAACCTGACGCTCGAGGACACGGCCGAGAAGCTGCCGGAGAAGACCGGCGCGATGCCGAGGCCGCTCACGAAGAACGCCGCGCCGAGCCAGATCGGGTTCGTCGAGATGAGTGCGAGACCGATGCCGAGGAACACGATGCCCATGCGGCGCGCCAAGGACGCTGGGGCCAGCGGGAGGTGTCCGAACGCGAGGCCTCCGACGAGGGAGCCCACGGCGAACACCGCCAGCAGTATCCCGGTCTCGACTCGCTCGTGCCCGAACTCGGCGACGACGGCGGCCTCGATGGCGGAGCAGCCGCCGACGAGCAGCGCGCCGATGATCGACATGAGAACGACCACGGGATTGCGGAGCACCGCCCCGGCCCTCCTCCTCGACTTCGGGATGCGGACCTTCCCCACCTCGGGCGCTGCCACGAACCAGAGGCCGCCGAGGAGCAGGATGCCGGCCGCGACGAGGATGCCGGCGGCGGGGGAGATCGCGAACGCGACGGCCGTGGTGGCGACCGGGCCGATGACCCAGATGACCTCCTGGAGGGAGGCGTCGAGGGAGAAGAGCCGAGAGAGGAGGGCCGCGTTGACAACCTTGGGGTAGATGGTCCGTACGGCAGGGGAGACGGGAGGGATGGTGAGGCCGGCGAGGACGGCGATGATCGCGGCCTGCCAGAGCACCGGCGGCCAGAGGGCGAGGGCCGTGAGCGATACGGAGCACGCGACCATCGTCGCGATGAGAACGGGGCGCATGCCCCAGAACGTCATGAGGCGACCCGCCACCGGTCCGGAGACCGCCTGGCCGATGCTCAACGCGGCAAGGACGACGCCGGCCGAGGTGAAGTTGGAGTACGTGTCCTCGATGTGCATGAGGATCGCGAGCGAGAGCATGCCGGCGGGGAACCTGGCGACGAGCTGCGAGAGCAGGAGTCGTGCCAGGCCAGGGGTTCTGAGTACAGTCGCGTAGTTCGTCACAGCGCCGACAATCGTACGCCTCAGACACAGAATGTCGGTGGTTGGGGACAGACTGTGCACAACCGCCGAAAACCGGTGGAGAAACGCCGGAAACAGGGGCATTTTCTGTGGAGGACTTGTGGAGAACTACACGGTTGTAACACCGCATCTAGTGGTGGTAGCCTCATCGAGCACAAGATGTAGTGGCCGCGGGAAACTGCGACACAACGGGGGTTCATCCACCTGGCACCGCGTGAGACTGCTCCGGCAGGGCCGCGGAAGACCGGGCGAGACGCGTTCACCGCACTGCACGAATAGCACTCCCAAGCACTTAGGAACCAGGAGAAAACCCATGGCAATCGCCGTCTACAGCAAGCCGTCATGCGTGCAGTGCACCGCCACCTACCGTGCCCTCGACAAGCAGGGCATCGAGTACGAGATCTTCGACGTCTCGGCCGACGAGAAGGCACTCCAGACCGTCAAGGAGCTCGGCTACATGCAGGCTCCCGTCGTCATCGCCGGTGACGACCACTGGTCGGGCTTCCGTCCCGACAAGATCAGCCAGCTGGCTGCTCTCGCCACGGCCTAGCCGTCGCACCGCGCTGCTCTCGCCGCTGCTGAAGAAGGGACTGCACCCATGACCGGGCTCATCTACTTCTCGAGCGTCTCAGAGAACACGCGTCGCTTCGTCGAGAAGCTCGAGCGGCCAGCGAGCCGCATCCCGCTCTTCCCGAGCGAACCCCAGCTTGTCGCGGACGAGCCCTACGTGCTCATCCTCCCCACCTACGGTGGGGGAGATGGGCGCGGGGCCGTCCCCAAGCAGGTCATCAGGTTCCTCAACGAGCCGCGCAATCGCGAGCTCCTCCGCGGCGTCATCGCCGGCGGCAACACGAACTTCGGCAAGGGCTACGGCCTGGCAGCCGACATCATCTCCGCGAAGTGCGGCGTACCCACGCTCTACCGCTTCGAACTCTTCGGCACGCCAGACGACGTCGCCGCAGTCAACTCTGGATTGGACAGGTTTTGGCAGCAACAACCGCTCTCGACGACGCAAGTGTCATCACGATGAACGCACCAACGGCGGCGAACACGCTCGACTACCACTCGCTGAACGCGATGCTCAACCTGTACGACGAGAACGGCCAGATCCAGTTCGACAAGGACCGCGAAGCCGCTCACCAGTACTTCATCCAGCACGTCAACCAGAACACGGTCTTCTTCCACGACCTCGAAGAGCGCCTCGAGTACCTCGTCGAGAACGAGTACTACGAGCCCGAGACGCTCGCGATGTACTCCCACTCGTTCATCGAGCAGCTCCGCAACCGCCTCTACGCGAAGAAGTTCCGCTTCCCCACGTTCCTCGGCGCGTTCAAGTTCTACACCTCGTATGCCCTGAAGACGTTCGATGGCAAGCGCTACCTCGAGCGCTTCGAGGACCGCGTGCTCATGGTCGCGCTCGGCCTCGCGCAGGGTGACGAGGCGCTCGCAACCTCGCTCGCCGACGAGATGATCGCCGGTCGCTTTCAGCCAGCAACCCCCACGTTCCTCAACACGGGCAAGAAGCAGCGCGGCGAGCTCGTCTCCTGCTTCCTCCTCCGCATCGAGGACAACATGGAGTCCATCGGCCGCTCCATCAACTCCGCGCTGCAGCTCTCCAAGCGCGGCGGTGGCGTCGCCTTCAACCTCTCCAACATCCGCGAGTCCGGCGCTCCGATCAAGCAGATCCAGAACCAGTCCTCTGGCATCATTCCGATCATGAAGCTGCTGGAGGACTCCTTCTCCTACGCGAACCAGCTCGGCGCGCGGCAGGGTGCCGGAGCCGTGTACCTCAACGTGCACCACCCGGACATCATGCGGTTCCTCGACACGAAGCGCGAGAACGCCGACGAGAAGATCCGCATCAAGACGCTCTCGCTCGGCGTCGTGGTTCCCGACATCACGTTCGAGCTCGCCAAGCGGGGCGAGGACATGTACCTCTTCTCCCCGTACGACGTCGAGCGCGTCTATGGCAAGCCGTTCGGCGACATCTCCGTCACGGAGAAGTACTACGAGATGGTCGACGACGCGCGCATCCAGAAGACGAAGATCAGCGCACGCACGCTGTTCCAGACGCTCGCCGAGATCCAGTTCGAGTCCGGCTACCCGTACATCATGTACGAGGACACGGTGAACCGTGCGAACCCCATCGAGGGCCGCATCAACATGTCGAACCTCTGCTCGGAGATCCTCCAGGTCAACTCGCCGACGACCTACACCGACGACCTCGGCTACGAGACCATCGGCAACGACATCTCCTGCAACCTGGGTTCGATGAACATCGCGGCAGCCATGGACTCCCGCGACCTGGCGACGGCCGTCGAGACGGCCATCCGCGGTCTCACCGCCGTGAGCGACATGAGCCACATCGCCTCGGTGCCGTCCATCGCGAAGGGCAACGACGAGTCGCACGCCATCGGCCTGGGCCAGATGAACCTGCACGGATTCCTGGGACGCGAGCGCATCTTCTACGGTTCGGAAGAGGCTCTCGACTTCACGAACATGTACTTCTACACGGTCGTGTTCCACGCGATCCGTGCCTCGAACCTCATCGCGACCGAGCGCGGCCGCTCCTTCGCCGGCTTCGAGCGCTCCACCTACGCGACGGGCGAGTTCTTCGACAAGTACGTCGACGTCGAGTGGGCTCCCAAGACGGAACGCGTCCGCGAGCTCTTCGAGGGCATGCACATCCCGACCCAGGCCGACTGGGCTGAACTGCGCGAGCTCGTGCAGAAGCACGGCATGTACAACCGCAACCTCCAGGCTGTGCCGCCGACCGGGTCGATCAGCTACATCAACCACTCGACCTCGTCGATCCACCCGATCGCGTCGAAGATCGAGATCCGCAAGGAAGGCAAGCTCGGCCGCGTCTACTACCCGGCGCCGTACCTCTCGAACGACAACCTCGAGTACTTCGAGGACGCCTACGAGATCGGCTACGAGAAGATCATCGACACGTACGCCGAGGCGACGCAGCACGTCGACCAGGGCCTGTCGCTGACGCTGTTCTTCAAGGACACGGCGACGACCCGCGACATCAACCGCGCGCAGATCTACGCGTGGAAGAAGGGCATCAAGACGATCTACTACATCCGTCTTCGTCAGCTCGCGCTCGAGGGCACCGAGGTCGACGGCTGCGTCAGCTGCATGCTGTAACAGCACTCCTCGGCCAGGCCGGCCTCCGGGCGAATGCCCGACTATTCCCGCACGAACGCGACAGAAAAGAACTCACGCAGATGAACCCGCAGGTCGAGACGAGCCACCTCCTCCAAAAAGTCGAGGCGATCAACTGGAACCGCATCCCGGATGAGAAGGATGTCGAGGTCTGGAACCGACTCGTCAACAACTTCTGGCTTCCGGAGAAGGTGCCGCTGTCGAACGACGTGCAGTCGTGGAACACGCTCACGCCGGCCGAGCAGACGCTCACGATGCGCGTCTTCACGGGGCTCACGCTGCTCGACACGATCCAGGGAACCGTTGGCGCTGTCAGCCTCATCCCTGACTCGCTGACGCCGCACGAGGAGGCCGTCTACACGAACATCGCGTTCATGGAGTCGGTGCACGCCAAGAGCTACTCGTCGATCTTCTCGACGCTCTCGAGCACGCCGCAGATCGACGACGCGTTCCGCTGGTCCACGGAGAACGAGAACCTGCAGCGCAAGGCGCAGATCGTCATGAACTACTACCACGGCAACGACCCGCTCAAGCGGAAGATCGCGTCGACGCTGCTGGAGTCGTTCCTGTTCTACTCGGGCTTCTACCTGCCCATGTACTGGTCGAGCCACGCGAAGCTCACCAACACGGCCGACCTCATCCGCCTCATCATCCGTGACGAGGCAGTGCACGGCTACTACATCGGGTACAAGTTCCAGAAGGGCCTCGAGCTCGTCGACGAGGCCAAGCGCCAGGAGCTGAAGGACTACACGTTCGAGCTGCTCTTCGAGCTGTACGAGAACGAGGTGCAGTACACGCACGACCTCTACGACGAAGTCGGCCTGGCCGAGGACGTCAAGAAGTTCCTGCACTACAACGCCAACAAGGCGCTCATGAACCTCGGCTACGAGCCCATGTTCCCCTCCAGCGTCACCGACGTGAACCCGGCGATCCTGTCGGCGCTCTCGCCGAACGCCGACGAGAACCACGACTTCTTCTCCGGGTCCGGCTCCTCCTACGTCATCGGTAAGGCCGTCAACACGGAAGACGAGGACTGGGACTTCTAACCCCAGGCCCCCGCAGCGCCACCCTCGAGGCGGCACCGACCAGGAACCTGGCCGGTGCCGCCTCGAGGCGTCTCTCTCGACAACGCGCCCCTGACTTTCTTCCCGCAGCCCGCCCCCCGGGCTCGTGGCGTCGAGCTCTGTGTGGCTTTGGGGAGTCCGACTTCTGGTCCGATCCAGGCCGCGCGCGCTACGCTCTGGGCAGCGGCACCCCGCCGCCGGAGGGCGAGCACGGTTCCCCCGAGCACGATCGAAGGAGATCCCATGGGACACGACAAGAACGAGGAACTTCGCGAGGAGCACGAGCACCAGGAGGAGCACCGCCAGGAGCGCCGCGACCAGACGTTCGAGGCGGGCAGCGGTGCCGTCGACGACGAGGGCTCGCAGGACCGCCGACGCCAGGACGGCGTCAGCGACCTCTCCTGACCGCTGAGTCCGGCGCGCCCCCGACCCTCGGCTCGGGGAGCGCCGGACCACCAGCACAACGAAATACCCGGCACCTCCAGGAACGCAGGAGAAGTCATGGTCGACAACGAGGTCACCACCACGCCTGACGACGGGCGCGACGAGACTCCGAACGAGCGCTACGACAGGAACTGGAACGAGCTCATGCAGGAGTTCCGCGTGCTGCAGACGGGCACGCAGATCATGGCCGGGTTCCTCCTGACACTGCCGTTCCAGCAGCGCTTCACCGAACTCGGGACGTTCGACCACGTGCTCTACCTGTGCCTCGTCATCTTCGCCGTCGTCGTCACCCTGTTAGCCCTCGCACCGGTCATGTTGCACCGAGTGCTCTTCCAGGAGCGCGCGAAAGCCCAGCTCGTGCACGCGGGGAGCGTGATCCTCCTCGTCTGCCTCGTCGCAGCCACGCTCCTCTTCGTCGGCATCGTGCTCTTCGTCTTCGACTTCGTCGTCTCACCCACCGCCGGCCTATGGGCCGGCGGCGGGATCGCCGTGCTCGCCGTCCTGCTGTGGACCTTCGGCCCCAAGCTCCTCAGGGCCGCACGTGACCGCGCCGCAGACGACTACCCCAGCGGGAACGCGTCGAAGAGCTGAGCGGGGGCGTCCGGGCTGCGCGAGTCGACCACGTAGCTCGAGACCTCCGCACCCGCATCCGCTGACGCGGTCAGGACGCTGAAGACACTCAGCTCGGGGTCGGCGACGTATGGGAGCGGCTGGTCTTCGGGTCCCAACCGGGGGCGGATGTTCGGCACGATGGGGGTGAGGCCGCCCGGGTCGCCCTGAGCGAGGGCGTCGTGGGCATTCCAGAGGCGAGGCGGGCGGGCGCGCTGCCGTCCGCCGCCGCTCGCGAACGCTCCGTGGGTGCTGCCCGCGTGCGAGGTCTCGAGGTAGTGCACGCCCGCTGGCGACGTGAACCTCGACCAGAGGTGGGAGTGCCCGCCGATCACGAGCTCGACGCCTGCCGCTTCCAGCAGCGGCGCGACGTCGCGAAGCAGGATGTTCTCGCTCGACGGGTAGTCGTAGCGCACCCCGGTCACCTGCCCAGTCGCATCCCGCTCCTCGAGGCGAACGGGATGCGCGAAATGCGGCATCGCGTTCACGCCGATGCTGTGCGGGCTCTCGTGCATGACGACGATCCGCAACCTCGCCTCCGCGAACTCGGGACTCCGCAGTTCGCGTCGCAGCCAGTTGTACTGCGGGCTCCCGGCGCTCAGGTCGTCGATGATGTGCGAACCGTAGCGCTGGGCGAGCGGGTCGTCGAGCACGTCGCGCGACTCCTGGTACCTGCTCGAGGCGACACGGTCCTCGGGGTGCTCCTCCGCGCGGTCGGATCGCCAGACACGCGCCGCGCTGAGCGCGATGATGCGCACGCCGCCGAAGGTGATGGCGAAGAAGCGCGACCCTGACGGGGACGGGAACAGCATCTCGTAGATCGAGAGGCTCAGGCCGTCCGGGCTGACGGCGAGCGGCAGCGCGCTCTCGAACGATTCCGCGAGCGTGGCCCCGGCCTCTCGCATCCCTTGGACTTCATGGTTGCCGACAACCGAGAGCATCGGCGTGTCGGGCAGGATGCCTCGCATCGAGGGGAAGAACGCCGAGCCGCGGGCGTCATCGAACCACTCTGACGCGCGGTCGGGGACATTCACGAAGTCGCCCGCGTAGAGCACGGCGTCGAAGCCCCCGGTTGCGGCGATCGCCTGCTGCATCGTGGCGGGCACCGTCGCTCCGAGCTGGTGGTCGCTGGTCAGCAGCAGCCTCAACGAGGGCGAATCCGCTGGGGGAGCGGCTGACAGGCGGGCGACGTCGGATGCGACCCCGGAGCTGGCAACTCGGTACGCGTACGCCCGCCCGGGTTCGAGGCCCGTCGCTCTCGCGGCGATCCGCCAAACCTCGCGTGGCACGGTCACGCCGCTTGTCTCGCCGCTCTGCAAAGCGAGACGAAGGTCGACCAGCCGCGCGGGGAGCATGCTCTCTCGGTCTTCGGCCATCGCGGACAGGCGCGTGCTGGCGGCCTGCACCCGGACAGCGGCGGGAAGCTCGCCGCCGATCGACGCATCCAGCAGCTCGTCCGGGCTCAGCTGCTCGAGGCGGTCGGCAAGCTCCCACGGCGCGAAGACCAGGCGGCTCGCGCGCGGCCTCCGATCGGTCACCCAGGCGACCTCGACACCTGTCTCGTCCGGCAGCAGCAGGTACGGCTTGCACAGCAGTCCGATTTCGTCGCTCACACGCCCCATTCCGTCATCTGAGCCGCTCCGACTCTTGCGGGTCTTCCCACCAGTGGCAAGAGTATGCACATGGACACCCCTGTGACGCCTCCCGCCAGCGAGAATCCCCTGACGATCTTCAGCAGCGCCGATGAGCTCGCGCCGCTTCCGAAGCTGGAGCTGCCCGAGCACGGGACGAGGAGCGAGGTCGCGCACCAGCTCGTGCGTGACGACGCGATGCTCGACGGCAATGCCAGGCAGAACCTCGCCACGTTCGTGAGCACGTACATGGACGAGCACGCCGACCGCCTCTACTCGGAGACGTTCGACAAGAACATCGTCGACAAGGACGAGTACCGACGGACTGCCGAGATCGAGCAGCGGTGCTGGAAGATGATCGCGAACCTGTGGCACGTGCCCGACGTCGCGAAGGCGATCGGCACGAGCACGGTCGGCTCCTCGGAGGCCGCCATGCTCGCGGGCCTTGCCCTCAAGAAGCGCTGGGCCGCTGCGCGCAAGGCCAAGGGGCAGTCGGCGGATGCACCCAACATCGTGATGTCGAGTGCCGTGCAGGTGTGCTGGGAGAAGTTCTGCGTCTACTGGGACGTGGAGGCCCGCTTCGTGCCCATCGACGACGCGCATCCGACACTGACGGGCGATCAGCTCGACGCCGTCGTCGACGAGAACACCATCGGCGTCGTCGCCATCATGGGCGTCACCTACACGGGCGCGTACGAGCCGGTGAAGGAGATCTCGGCGGCGCTCGACCGGATCCAGGCCGCGCACGGACTGGACATCCCCGTTCACGTCGACGGCGCGTCCGGCGGCATGATCGCGCCGTTCCTCAACCGGGACCTCGAGTGGGACTTCCGCGTCGACCGGGTCGTGTCGATCAACACCTCTGGCCACAAGTACGGGCTCGTGTACCCGGGCCTCGGCTGGGTCGTCTGGCGAGACGTCGACCTCGTGCCGCCCGAGCTGATCTTCCGGGTCAGCTACCTGGGCGGCGACATCCCCACCCTCACCCTCAACTTCTCGCGCCCCGGCGCGCAGGTGCTGCTGCAGTACTACCAGTTCCTGCACCTGGGCTTCTCGGGGTACGAGCGCGTGCAGCGCGCGACGATGGACGTGGCGCAGTTCCTCGCGCAGGCGATCGACTCCATGAACGAGTTCGTCCTCTTCAACAAGCAGCTCGACATCCCCGTCTTCGCCTGGCAGCGCACCGACGCGGGCGGCGCGTGGACCCTCGCCGATGTCTCCGACCGGCTGCGCATGACCGGCTGGCTCGTGCCCTCGTACCCGCTGCCGGACAATCTCTCGGACAGGCTCGTCCAGCGCATCGTGGTTCGCAACGGGCTCGGACGAGACCTCGCCGACGACCTCATGGGCGATCTCCGCGCCGCGGTCCGGGATCTCGAGTCGGGCGCAGCAGGGCGCTCCGGCCGAGGGGATGACAAGCGCGGGTTCACGCACTAGGAGTGCTCCCGCAGTTCTCCCTGTCGGCCGCACGCGCGCGGCGAGCGGCACCGTCAAGGCGCCTCCCGTGAGACCGGAATTGGCGATTCGCTGCGTCGGATGAACATCACAAGGCGAGCACGATCTGCGGATCGCGTCATCCAGCTGACTCTCAGGCAGGTAGCGTTGCGCACACAATTCGGCTGAGGCGATCTGCGTCAGCCGACAGACCGGTAGACGCGGGGGCAGCCGGGTTCCGACAGGTTCCAACGCTGCTCCAGGTTCTGCCCTGGCCGAGGAGCACGATGCGAATTTCGCTCACCTCACTCCTGCAACGAGTCGCAGACTCACGAAACCAAGTCCTGTCCGTCATCGCGGTGGCACTGCTGCTGCTGTTGACCGGCGGCGCCATCGCGGGAACCGCCCAGGCGGCCACGATCGGCAAGAGCTCGGTCGAGGGACAGACCTTCACGATCGCCACCGACACCACGTGGGCGCCGTTCGAGTTCGAGATCGACGGCGAGCTCCGCGGTATCGACATGGACCTCATCAACGCCATCGCGGACGATCAGGGCTTCACGGTCGACATCAAGTCGCTCGGGTTCGATGGCGCGTTGCAGGCAGTGCAGACCAATGCCGTCGACGGCATGATCGCCGGCATGTCGATCACCGATGAGCGGAAGGGCACGTTCGACTTCTCGAACCCCTACTTCGACTCGGGCATCCAGATGGCCGTCGCCAAGAACAACGGCGACGTCACCACGTACGAGGACCTCGCGGGCAAGACCGTCGCCGCCAAGAACGGCACCGAGGGCTTCACCTTCGCCGAGACCCTGGGCAAGGAGATCGGCTTCACCGTCACCGGCTTCCAGGATGCATCCGACGCGTTCAACGACGTCACGAGCGGCAACTCGGTCGCGGTGTTCGACGACTTCCCGATCCTCCAGTACGGCATCGAGACCGGCGAGATCAACCTCAAGACGGTCACCGAGCCGGAGCGCGCGTCGTCGTACGGCTTCGCGGTCAACAAGGGCCAGAACGCGGAGCTCCGCGAGGCCTTCAACGAGGGCCTGAAGAACGTCGTCGAGAACGGCACCTATCAGGGCATCCTGGACGAGTACCTCGGCGACGGCGCGCCTGACGCGACCAAGATCTCCGGTGGCGTCGTCACGCTCGGCAACGAGGTCATCGAGGACGACGGTCCGGGCACACTGCCCAAGAACCCGCTCTTCGCGGTCGACACCCCGCAGGACAAGGGCTCGTTCGTCATCGCGACGGACAACACGTACGCGCCGTTCGAGTTCGAGCAGAACGGCGAGACGATCGGCATCGACATGGACCTGATGCGCGCGATCGCCGCGAACCAGGGCTTCACCGTCGACATCAAGCCGCTCGGCTTCGACGCAGCACTCCAGGCCGTCCAGTCGGGTCAGGCCGACGGCATCATCGCCGGCATGACCATCACGGATGAGCGCAAGGAGGTCTTCGACTTCTCGGAGCCGTACTTCACCTCCGGTGTGCAGATGGCCGTCGCCGACGGCGACACCAGCATCGCCGGCTACGAGGACCTGGCAGGCAAGAACGTCGCCGTCAAGACCGGAACCGTGGGCGCCACCACCGCCGAGGAGCTCTCGACCGAGTACGGCTTCACGATCCGCACGTTCTCCGACACCGCCGACATGATCGCGGAGGTGCAGACGGGCAACTCCGTTGCACTGTTCGAGGACTTCCCTGTGCTGCAGTACGGCATCCAGCAGGGCAACGGCCTCATGACCGTCGGAGACCCCATCGAGGGTGGCGAGTACGGCTTCGCGGTACTCAAGGGACAGAACGCGGACCTGCTCGAGATGTTCGACGCCGGCCTCGCCAACGCCGAAGACACGGGCGTGCTCGACACGATCAACGACCGCTACCTCGGCAGCGAGGAGGAATCGGGACAGCTCGGCTTCTTCGAGCTCGTCGTGGCCGCCTTCCCGTCGCTCATGGTCGGCCTCGGCTACACGCTGCTGGCCACCGCGCTGTCGCTCGTCTTCGCCATGATCCTCGGCCTCGCGTTCGGCTTCCTGAAGATCTCGAAGAACCTGCTGCTCCGCGGCATCGCGTCGACGTACGTGAACATCTTCCGAGGCACCCCGGTGCTGGTGCAGGCGTTCTTCTTCTACTTCGGTGTGCCAGCCGTGACGGGCATCTCGCTCGACGCGCTGACGGCCGGTGTGATCACGCTGAGCCTCAACGCCGGCGCGTACATCACGGAGACGGTGCGCTCGGGCATCCAGTCGGTCGACCCCGGCCAGATGGAGGCGGCTCGCTCGCTCGGCCTCACGCGCGGCAAGTCCATGCGTCGAGTCGTGCTGCCGCAGGCGTTCAAGATCATGACGCCGTCGCTCATCAACCAGTTCATCATCACGCTGAAGGACACCTCGCTGCTGTCCGTCCTCGGCTTCGCTGAGCTCACCTACCAGGGCCGCATCGTCATCGCCTCGACCTTCCGGTCGTTCGAGATCTGGCTCGTCGTCGGTGTGCTCTACTTCATCGTCATCTACCTGCTGACGGTCCTCTCCAACTACGTCGACAAGAGGTTCAACAAATGAGTGACGTGAACAACTCAGCGTCGGATGCGTCAGCCGTGGAGCAGACGCCATTCACCGGTCGCTTCGACGCGGTCAACTCGGGCGAGCCGCGCGTGCGCGTCGTCGAGATGCACAAGTCGTTCGGCCCCGTGGAGGTGCTGAAGGGCATCGACCTCGAGATCGCCAACGGCGAGGTCATCGCCATCATCGGTCCGTCCGGTTCGGGGAAGTCGACGCTGCTGCGCTGCCTCAACCGCCTCGAAGAGGTCACCAAGGGCCACGTCTTCATCGACGACGACGACATCACGGCACCCAAGACGAACCTCGACAAGGTGCGCCAGCGCATCGGCATGGTGTTCCAGCACTTCAACCTCTTCCCGCACATGACCGTGCTGGAGAACGTGACGCTGGCGCCCCGCGAGATCAAGGGCACGAGCAAGGAAGCGGCCAACAAGCGTGGCGAGGAGCTGCTGCGCCGAGTCGGTCTCGACCACCTCATGGACCGCCGCCCCTCGCAGCTCTCCGGCGGACAGAAGCAGCGTGTGGCGATCGCCCGCGCGCTCGCCATGGACCCTGAGATCATGCTCTTCGACGAGGCGACCAGCGCCCTCGACCCCGAGATGGTGGGTGAGGTGCTGCAGGTCATCCGCGACCTGGCCAAGTCGGGCATGACGATGGCCCTGGTCACGCACGAGATGGGCTTCGCGCGCGAAGTCGCCGACCGTGTCGTGTTCATGGCCGAAGGCAAGATCGTCGAGATGGGAACGCCGGACGAGCTGTTCGGCAACCCGAAGGAGTCGCGCACACAGGACTTCCTCGGGAAGGTGCTCTAGCACTTCCGCGTTCCCGGCACCGAAGAACGCGGCACCCCCTGTCCGGTGGACAGGGGGTGCCGCGTTTCCACTAGCCTGTCGAGGTGACGCTCAACGATGCACCCACAGCAGCCCAGTTCGCGAAGGACACCACCCCCGGATCCGAATGGTGGCGCTCGGCCGTCATCTACCAGGTCTACCCGCGTTCGTTCGCGGACGGCACCGGTGACGGCATCGGCGATCTCGCCGGCGTGACCGCGCACATCCCGGACCTCGCCGACCTCGGCATCGACGCCATCTGGCTCTCCCCGTTCTACCCGTCGCCCCTCAACGACGCCGGCTACGACGTCGCCGACTACTGCGATGTCGACCCCGTCTTCGGTACGCTCGACGAGTTCGACCGGATGCTCGAGGCCGCTCACGAGCGGGGCATCCGCATCATCGTCGACATCGTCCCGAACCACTCCTCCTCGGAGCACGCCTGGTTCAAGGCGGCCGTGGCCGCTGGCCCCGGCAGCCCCGAGCGCGCCCGCTACCTGTTCCGCGAGGGCAAGGGCGAGCATGGTGAGCTGCCGCCGAACAACTGGCAGTCGCTGTTCGGCGGGCCCGCCTGGACGCGCCTCACGGAAGCCGACGGGACTCCCGGCCAGTGGTACCTGCACCTGTTCGACTCGACGCAGCCCGACTTCGACTGGTCGAACCCGGTGGTGCACCAGGACTTCGAGAACATTCTCCGATTCTGGCTGGACCGCGGCGTCGACGGCTTCCGCATCGACGTCGCCCACGGCCTCGCGAAGGAAGACGGACTGCCCGACTACATCCCCGTCGAGAGCAACCTTCCCATCGTCGGCGACCCCCGCACCCCGTACCTCGGCCAGGAGGCCGTGCACGACATCTTCCGCGCCTGGCACCTCGTGGCCGCCGAGTACGACGGCGACCGCGTGCTGTGCGGCGAGGCCTGGCTGCCGAGCGTCGAGGAGATGGCCGAGTGGGTCCGCCCCGGCCAGCTGCACCAGACCTTCAACTTCGCGTACCTGCGCGCCCCGTGGGACGCGGACGGACAGAAGGAGGTCGTGACGCGCTCGCTCGCCGCGTTCGCCGCATCCGGTGCCCCCAGCACGTGGGTGCTGTCGAACCACGACACGGTGCGCCACGCGACCCGCCTCGCGCTGACCGAGCCGAACGCGCACGGCGAGGGCGTCGGCCCGAAGACACCAGGCCAGCCGGACCCCATCGTGGGCGAGCGTCGTGCCCGCGCCGCGACCGCGCTCATGCTCGGACTCCCGGGCTCGAGCTACCTGTACCAGGGCGAGGAGCTCGGCCTGCCCGACGTCATCGACCTCGCCGACGACGCACGGCAGGATCCGATCTTCATCCGCTCCGAAGGCGAGCTGTACGGTCGCGACGGGTGCCGCGTACCCATCCCGTGGGAGACCGAGGGCGACAGCTACGGCTTCAGCGCGACGGGGGAGTCATGGCTTCCGCAGCCTGAGCTGTGGGCGAAGCTCGCCCGCAGCGAGCAGGTGCACGACCCCGCCTCGACGCTCAACCTCTACCGTTCGCTGCTCGCGCTCCGACGCGAGCACGACCTCGGGCTGGGGGATGCGCGCTTCGAATGGGTCGACGGCTTCGGCGACGAGGTGCTCGCCTACCGGAACGGCGACGTCACCGTCATCACCAACTTCGGCACCGAGCCGGTCGCGCTGCCGGAAGGTCTTCGCGTGCTCGCCCGCAGCGAGGTCGCGCACGTCGAGGATGCGGCTCAGCTGCTGACCGACACGACGGCCTGGCTGGGCACCGCCGAGTAGCGCTGGCGGATCGGGCGCGCCTGGCGCGCCTGCACGCAGCTGCAGGCGGCGACTCATCACCGAGCTCGCGTGCATGGATACAGCTCACTCGGATCGTACGCCTCTTCGCTGACCCGAGACACAGCCATCTGCGGCTGCGCGGGAGGACACTCGAAGCGACGGCCGGATCCCACCGGCCCAGCTTCGGAAGGAATCAGCAGATGGCATTTCAGGACAAAGTCGCGATCGTGACCGGCGGCGGTTCCGGGATCGGCGAGGCGATCGCCAAGGACCTCGCAGCGAACGGCGTCAAGGTCGTCGTCTCCGACATCAACCTCGATGGCGCGAAGCGCGTCGTCGGCGAGATCGAGGCAGCCGGCGGCACGGCGTCGCCGTTCGAAGCGAACACGGCCATCGCCGAGGACAGCGTCCGCACCGTCGAGCACGCCGTCGCGACCTACGGCAAGCTCAACTACGCCGTGAACAACGCCGGCATCGGCGGCAAGGCTGCTCCGGCGGCCGAAGTCGAGGTCGACGACTGGGACCGCGTCATCAACATCAACCTCAACGGCGTGCTCTACGGCCTGCGCGCGCAGATCCCCGCGATCCTCGACGCAGGTGCCGACGAGGGCGCGATCGTCAACATGGCGTCGATCCATGGCACCGTGGCTGCGATCGGCAGCGGCGCGTACACCGCGGCGAAGCACGGCGTCGTCGGCCTCACCAAGAACGCGGCGGCAGAGTACGGTCCGCAGGGGCTGCGCATCAACGCGGTCGGGCCCGCGTACATCCGCACCCCGCTGCTTGAGCAGCACCTGGACGCGGCCGGTTTCGCGGCGCTCGAGGCGAAGCATCCCCTTGGCCGCCTGGGCCAGCCCCAGGAGGTTGCAAACCTCGCCACGTTCCTGCTCTCCGACAAGGCGAGCTTCATGACGGGCTCCTACGTGCTCGTCGACGGCGGCTACACGGCGGTCTAACCCTCAGGCGCGTCATCGCTGCCTGAGAGGCCACCCTCTCGTTCGCTCGAGGGGTTGGGTTCTCAGGCAGCGATCTGCGTTGCGGGGCGCTACTTCTCCGCGAGGGCCTGGCGGATGCGCTTGAGCGAGACGGTCTCGGCCGTGCCGAGCTGCTGCGCGAAGAGGCTCACGCGGAACTCCTCGAGCATCCACCTGGCCTGCACGACGGACGCGGGCGCAGTGCGCGCGACGGGGAACGTGCCCCCGGCCTCCGTGTACAGCGCCGTGGCCTGCTCGACCTGCATGAGCCCAGCGCGCTCGATGCTCGAGTGGCTGAGCACCCGCTCGAGGCGGTACGTGAGCGCGCGCAGGTAGCGGGGCAGGTGCGCGAGGCGCGCGACGCCCG
The DNA here is from genome assembly GCF_050315415.1 of Pseudoclavibacter sp. Marseille-Q434. Taxonomy (NCBI): domain Bacteria; kingdom Bacillati; phylum Actinomycetota; class Actinomycetes; order Micrococcales; family Microbacteriaceae; genus Pseudoclavibacter; species Pseudoclavibacter sp. Marseille-Q434. The sequence goes on from NZ_JBNPQH010000001.1 coordinate 351,031, forward strand.
TCTTCAACACGAACCCCGGGTACACAAGCGCCTGGAGCTGCGACCTGGCGTCGGCGAGCGATGGCAGCACTGAGATGTGGTTGGCCGACTTGAGCGCCTTGTTGGCTTCGCGGAAGCGGTCGAGCACCTCGGAGACGAGCTTCGTCTGCGCGAACATGCGGTCGACGAGCGTCGCGTTGAAGGCTTCGCGCAGCTCGTCGAAGGCCGCACGCGTGCGCACGGGCCCGCCGTGCTCCACGGAGTACGAGGCAACCGCATCCTGGGCGAGCGCGGCGACGATGTCGTTGAAGAGCGCCGGCGTCGAGTGGTACGGGCTCGTCGCGAGGGCGAGCTTCTCCTTCGCCGTCAGGTGCTCCTGCACGTAGCTCGCGGGGGAGGGCACCGATGCGGCGAGGAGCGCGGCGACGCCGACCGGATGCTCGCGCGCCTGGTCTTCTGGGGTCGTCACGAGGCGCAGGTCGATGCTGCCCTTGACGACGGCCAGCGACGGGTAGGCGCGGATGACGCCGTGCTTGCGCTTGATGTCGATGAGCTCTGGGATCTCATCGAGCGGCCACTCGGTGAGCCCGTGCTGGTCGTAGCGGAGCTCCGCCGTCGACGCGCTCTGCGCGGGCACCGAGCCGGCCTCGCGCACGCCGTTCCCTGGTCGAGCCGGTGCGGCGACCTGTTGCGTGGCGCGCAGCACCGACGCCTCCGACGCCTTCTTGAGCTTGTCCTGCAGCGTCTTGAGGTCTTCGCCCGTGCCGAGCTCGCGGCCGCGGTCGTCGAGCACCCGGAATCGCACGCGCAGGTGCGACGGCACACGGCTCCAGTCGAACTCGGAGACGTCGAAGCGGATGCCCGCCTGCCGCTGCATGATCTGCCGGAGCGTGTCGTCGAAGTCGCCAGGAACCTCCTGGCCGAGGTCGGGCCTCGCCTCGCCGAGCTCGCCGAGCAGCTTGTCGGCCCAGTCGGCGGAGGGCACGAAGTTTCGACGGGTCGCCTTCGGCAGCGACTTCAGCAGCGCGATGACGAGCTCGCGGCGCATGCCGGGCACCTGCCAGTCGAAGCCGCGGTCGTCGAGTCGGGACAGGAGGGGCAGCGGGATGTTGACGGTCACGCCGTCATCTGGCGCGCCCGGGTCGAAGCGGTACCTGAGGCGCAGCCGCTGGTCGCCCTGCTTCCACTCGGTCGGGAACCCGGCACCTTGTTCGTCGGGGTCGGCGTGCTCCTCGCCGAGCACATCCGCCCGCGTCATGGTGAGCAGCTGCGGGGTCTGCTTCTGCGCGCCCTGCCACCACTTCTCGAATGTGGACTGCGAGACGACGTCGCGGGGGAGCCGTTCGTCGTAGAACTCGAAGACGGCGTCCTCGTCGTCGGTGTACGCGCCGCGCGACCGGGTGCGCTCCTCGAGGTCGGCGAGGCTCTTGCGCAGCGCCCGGTTCTTCGAGTCGAAGCTGTGGCGGCCGTTCCAGTCGCCCTCGACGAGGGCGTGGCGGATGAACAGGTCGCGGGACCAGGCCGGGTCGATCTTCGAGAACTGCACCGTGCGTCCGCGGACGATGGGCACGCCGTAGAGGGTCACGCGTTCGATCGCGACGGCGGAGCCCTGCTTCTTCTCCCAGTGCGGGTCGGAGTGGTTCCGCTTCGCGAGGTCGCCCGCGAGCACCTCGGCCCAGGCTGGATCGATCTTGGCGACGGTGCGCGCGAAGAGGCGGCTCGTCTCGACGAGCTCGGCGGCCATGACGACGTCCGGCTGCTTCTTCGCCTTCGCGAGGCCCGAGCCGGGGAAGATCTGGAAGCGCGTGCCGCGGGCTCCCGCGTAGTCGCGCTTCAACTCGTCGCGGATGCCGATGTGGCTGAGGAGGCCGGCGAGCATGGAGCGGTGGATGGCATCGGCCAACGCACCGGGCTCCTGCACCTGGCCGGCGGCGGGCCGCTGCACCTTGAGCCCGATGGGGCCGGCGAGCTGACGCAGCTGCCGGAAGACGTCCTGCCATTCGCGGAAGCGGACGAAGTTGATGAACTCGTCGCGGCACTTGCGCCGGAACGCGCTCGAGCCGAGCTCGTGGCTCTGCTCCTCGAGATAGTTCCAGAGGTTCACGAGCGTGAGGAAGTCGCTGGTCGGGTCGCGGAAGCGGGCGTGCAGCTCGTCGGCCTTCTGCCGGTGGTCGAGCGGCCGCTCGCGGATGTCCTGCACCGTCATGCCGGCCACGATGATGAGCACCTCACGGCTCACGTCGTGCTGCTTCGACTCGATGACCATGCGCCCGAAGCGGGGGTCGATGGGCAGGCGGGCGAGGCTGCGGCCGATCTTCGTGAGGCGCAGCTGGCTGGCCTTCCCCTGGCCGGCCTTGCCCGGTTCGACGGCACCGAGCTCGCTGAGCAGGTCGGTGCCGTCCTTGATGCCGCGTGCGTCCGGCGGCTGCAGGAACGGGAACTCGGAGAGCGCGCCGAGGCCGAGCTCGAGCATCTGCAGGAGCACGCTCGCGAGGTTCGTGCGGAGGATCTCGGGCTCGGTGAACTCGGGGCGGCGGTCGAAGTCCGCCTCGGAGTAGAGGCGGATCGCGACGCCCGCCGAGGTGCGGCCGGCGCGGCCGGAGCGCTGCTTGGCGGAGGCCTGCGAGATTGCCTCGATGGGGAGGCGCTGCACCTTGGCACGCGTCGAGTAGCGGGAGATGCGCGCGGTGCCCGTGTCGATGACGGCCACGATGCCCGGCACCGTGAGGCTCGTCTCGGCGACGTTCGTCGCGAGCACCACACGCCGCCGCACGCCCGGTGGGCGCTTCGACTCGAACACGCGGTGCTGCTCGGCGGAGGAGAGGCGCCCGAAGAGCGGGAGCACCTCGGTGGACTCGGGGCGGCGGTCGCGCGCGACGTGCGCGCGGATCGCGTCCTGCGCATCCCGGATCTCCTGCTCGCCCGAGAGGAACACGAGCACGTCACCCGGCAGGTCGCGGTCGAGCTCGTCGAGCGCATCCACGATGCCCTCGAACATGTCGCGCTCCGGAGTCTGCGGGGCCGCGTCCTCGTCCTCTTCACCGGGGAGCGGCGCGTCCGCGACGAGCGGCCGGTAGCGCACGTCGACGGGGAAGGTGCGGCCCGAGACCTCGATCATGGGGGCGTCGTTGAAGTGCTTCGAGAACGACTCCGGGTCGATCGTCGCCGACGTGATGATGACCTTCAGGTCGGGGCGCTTCGGCAGGAGCGTCTTCAGATAGCCGAGGAGGAAGTCGATGTTGAGGCTGCGCTCGTGCGCCTCGTCGATGATGATCGTGTCGTACTTGCGCAGCAGGCGATCGCGGTGGATCTCGTTGAGGAGGATGCCGTCGGTCATGAGCTTGACGCGCGTCTCGGCCGACACCTCGTCGGTGAAGCGGACCTGGTAGCCGACGAGCCCGCCGATGTCGCCGCCGAGCTCATCGGCGATGCGCTCGGCGATCGTGCGCGCGGCGATGCGGCGCGGCTGCGTGTGCCCGATCATGGTGCGCCCGAGCTCGAGGCAGATCTTCGGCAGCTGCGTCGTCTTGCCCGAGCCGGTCTCGCCCGCGACGATGACCACCTGGTTGGCGGCGATGGCGTCGCGGATCTCGTCCCGCATCTGGCTGACGGGCAGCTCCGGCGGGTAGGAGATCTCGAGGGGCGTCGTAGTCATGAGCAGTTCAGTCTATTGCCAGGTGGCTCGCGAATGTGCCCCGCACCGGCCACTCAGCGGTCGCGATCCGCGCTCGTTCGCTTCCAGCGTCGCTCGCCAACTCGCTTTAGTTGCACACGCTTGGTAAAACTGTGGAATGACCGCATTGCAGATCCCAAACGTATCCCTCAACGACGGCACCAGCATCCCCCAGCTTGGCTTCGGCGTCTTCAAGGTCGACCCGGCGGAGACCGAGCGCATCGTCTCCGACGCCCTCGAGGTCGGGTACCGCCACATCGACACCGCGAAGATCTACGGCAACGAGGAGGGCGTGGGCCGCGCCATCGCGAAGTCGGGCATCCCGCGCGAAGAGCTCTACATCACCGCGAAGCTCTGGAACGACGAGCAGGGACGCGACACGCCCCGCGCCGCGATCGACGCGAGCCTCGAGCGCCTCGGCCTCGAGAAGGCCGACCTCTACCTCATCCACTGGCCGACGCCGAAGCAGAAGAAGTACGTCGAGAGCTGGGAGGCGCTCGTCGAGCTGCAGCAGGCCGGTCTCACCACGTCGATCGGCGTGTGCAACTTCTTCGAGTCGCACCTGCGCGACATCATCTCCGCAACGGGCGTGAAGCCGGTCGTCAACCAGATCGAGCAGCACCCGATCTTCCAGCAGCCGGAGCTCGACGCCTACCTGCAGGCCGAGGACATCAAGACCGAGGCGTGGGGCCCGCTCGGCCAGGCCAAGTACCCGCTCTTCGAGCTCGAGCCCGTCAAGGCCGCAGCGGATGCACACGGCAAGACGCCCGCGCAGGTCGTCATCCGCTGGCACATCCAGAAGGGCAACATCGTGTTCCCGAAGACCACGTCGCGTGAGCGCATGGTCGAGAACGCTCAGGTCTTCGACTTCGAGCTGTCCGGCGCCGAGTACGACGCCATCACGGCGCTCGAGCGCGGTGAAGAGGGTCGCGTCGCGGCGCACCCCAACGAGGTGAACTAGCCTCCAGCAGGCAACAAGACGGCCGGCGCTCCCTCAGGGGACGCCGGCCGTCTCGCGTGCGCGCCGCATCCACACGGGGAATGCTGGCTCCTGGCGGCAGGAACCGGCAGCTCTGGGGTGGCTCCAGCGAGTCGGGGCGGCACGAAGCAGGGGGGCCTGTCAAGCGACGTCGCCACCGAGTTCGTCGTCGATACCGTCGAGAGCATGAGTTCCCCCGCACCTGCTCACGGCACCATCGAGCGCATCGCGCGGGAGCGGTTCGGGTGGGAGTCATTCCTCCCCGGCCAGAGCGACGCGATCCGCTCGGCGGCCGCGGGACGCGACACGCTGCTCGTGCTCGCGACCGGTGGTGGGAAGTCCGCGGTCTACCAGGTCGCGGGCGCTGCGCGCGGCGGCATCGTCCTCGTGGTCTCGCCGCTCATCGCCCTGCAGGCGGACCAGCGCGCGTCGATCGAGGCCGCCCCGGATGCCCCGGACGTCGTCGCCATCAACTCCTCGCGGGGTGCTGCCGCCGTGGCTCGCGCTTGGGAGCGCATCGACGAGGGCGGATCGCTCTACGTGCTCCTCGCGCCCGAGCAGCTCGCGGACGAGGACAACGTCGCCCGGCTCGCGGCGCAGGACGTGTCGCTGCTCGTCGTGGACGAGGCGCACTGCGTCTCCTCCTGGGGGCACGATTTCCGGCCCGACTACCTGCGGCTCGGCGACGTGCGCTCAGCACTCGGCGACCCGCCGGTGCTCGCGATGACCGCGACGGCCTCGAAGCCCGTGAGGGCGGAGATCGTCGAGCGGCTGCGGATGCAGGACCCGGACGTGCAGGTGCACGGCGTCGACCGCCCGGAGATCCGTCTCGTGGTGCAACGCCACGAGAGCGACGACGACAAGCGGGCCGCCGTCATCCTGGAGGCGCGCAGCTGGACCGCCCCCGGCCTCATCTACGTGGCCTCGCGCCGGGAGACCGAGGAATACGCGGCGGAGCTCACCGCGGAAGGCCGCCACGTCGCCGCCTACCACGCAGGGCTCAAGGTCGCCGAGCGCCGAGCGGTCCAGGATCGGTGGCGCGACGGCGAGCTCGACGTGGTCGTCGCGACCTCCGCGTTCGGCATGGGCATCGACCGGGGTGACGTTCGCTTCGTGCTGCACGCCGCGACGACGGAGTCGCTCGACGCCTACTACCAGGAGGTGGGGCGCGCGGGCCGCGACGGCGAGCCGGCGACGGCCGTGCTGCACTACCGCGTCGAGGACCTCGCGCTGCGGCGCTTCTTCGCGAAGCGCTCGGTCGACAAGGCCGCGCTGCAGGACCTCTGGCGCGCCATCAAGCGCAAGCCGGGCGCCAGCGTTCGAGAGCTCGCCGAGGCCGTCGATCGGCCCGCCAGAACCGTCTCGAGGCTCCTCAACCAGCTGGTGGACGCGGAGCTCGTCGATACGGCCGACGGAGTGCGTCCGCTGCGCAAGACCCGAGTCGATGTTGTCGTTCGGGCCGTCAAGGATGCGGTCGCCGCCAGGGGGCGCATCGCCGAATCGCGCCTCTCGATGATGCGCGCCTACGCGGAGGAGTCGCAGTGCCGCCGTCGGGTGCTGCTCGACTACTTCGGGGTGGACGGGCCGGAGTGGTGCGGCAACTGCGACGGCTGCGAGCGGCGCGAGGCCGCGGGAGATGCCGGAGTCGCTTCGGACGCCGCGGGCGCCGGCGGCCCCCGCGACGCGGGCTCGGGCGTCGAGAGCGCTCCTGACGCGCCACTGTCCGTCGACGAGCCCGTCGAGCACCGCGAATGGGGACCGGGCACGGTCGTCAGCGTGGAGGAGGACCGTGCGACGATCTTCTTCGAGTCGGAGGGGTACAAGGTCGTCGCGCTCGCGGCCCTGGACGCCGACGTGCTGCGCCAGGTGGAGACCGCCTGACGGGGGTGACGACGACGCGTCGCCGAGGAGTGCTTCACCTCGTTCCGCGAGGGACCGGAAGCAGCGTCTGAGCCGGTGCGCGGGCCGGGAGGCGCCCTCCGACTCGGCCGTCTAGGGGAGACCGCGAGCGATCGCTGCGAGGTCGCTCACTGAACCGTCGGCGATGACCCGGACGCGCTCGGTGATGGTCTCGATCGGCCAGTCCCACCAGGCGACGTCGAGCAGCGTCTCGACGTCGGCGTCGTCGAAGCGGCGGCGGATGAGCGTGGCCGGGTTGCCGCCGACGATCCCGTAGTCGGGCACGTCCTTCGTGATCACCGACGCGGTGGAGATGATCGCCCCGTGCCCGATGCGCACGCCTGGCATGATCGTGACGTCGCTGCCGATCCAGACGTCGTTGCCGATGACGGTGTCGCCGCGGTTCGGCAGGTCGGTGACGAGGTCGAGGTGCTGCGCCCACGAGCCGCCCATGATCGGGAACGGGTACGTCGAGGGGCCCGACATGCGGTGGTTGGCCCCGTTCATGATGAATCGGGTGCCCGCCGCGATCGCGCAGAACTTGCCGATGATCAGACGCTCGGGCCCGTAATGGTGGAGGACGTTGCGCGTCTCGAACGACGTCGGGTCGTCGGGGTCGTCGGAGTAGGTGAAGTCTCCGACGCTGATGAGCGGGTTCGTGATGAGCGGCTTCAGGAGGACAACGCGGTCCTGACCCCCGATGGGATGCAGCGTGTCGGGGTCGGGAGGGAGCGCGGGATCAGTCACGGGCCCAGCCTAGGTCTCCGCCTGTCTGGGCTTGCTGGTCCTGGAATATCGACCTTCGCCGCCTCGTTGCACCCCTGATGACCTCGAACTCGAACGACACCACCGAAACGCAGAAGACCGCGCTCGTCGTGGGAGCCTCCGGGATCACCGGCTCGGCCCTCGTGGATCGCCTGACCGAGGACGGCTGGGAGGTGCTCGCGCTCTCGCGCAGCGCCGCGAGCACCGACAGGGTGCGGGGCATCGCCGCCGACCTGCGCGACCCTGTGGGCCTCAAGGCGGCGCTGGCTTCCGAGGCCCCGACGCATGTCTTCTTCACCGCGTGGCAGCGCCAGGCGACGGAGGCGGAGAACATCGCCGTGAACGGCGCCATGGTCCGCGACCTCCTGGCCGCGTTGGCGCACGCGCCCGTGCAGCACGCGGCCTTGGTCACCGGACTCAAGCATTACTTGGGCCCATTCGAGGCGTATGCGGCTGGCGAGATGCCGGACACCCCGTTCCGCGAGGAGTCCGAGCGGCTCGACACCCCGAACTTCTACTACGCGCAGGAGGACGAGCTGTTCGCCGCGGCCGCCCGCCAGCAGTTCACCTGGTCGGTGCATCGCTCGCACACCGTCATCGGGCACGCCGTCGGCAACGCGATGAACATGGGCCTGACGATCGCCGTGCAGGCCGCGCTCACGAAGCACCTCGGCGTGCCGTTCGTGTTCCCCGGCAGCGAGGCGCAGTGGAACGGCCTCACCGACATGACGGATGCGGGAGTCCTCGCCGAGCAGATGGTGTGGGCGTCCACCGAGCCTGCCGGCCAGAACGAGGCGTTCAACATCGTGAACGGCGACATCTTCCGCTGGCGGTGGATGTGGCCGCGCCTGGCGGAGCTGCTCGGGGTCCCGGCGGAGCGGGTCGTCGGGTTCGAGGGCGTGGCGCGCCCGCTCGAGGTGCAGATGGCGCAGCTCGAGCAGCACTGGCCGGCCGTCGTCGCCGAGCACGACCTCGTCGAGTCCGACATCTCGCGGCTCGCATCCTGGTGGCACACCGACGCCGATCTCGGCCGCGAGATGGAGGTCGTCACCGACATGGGCAAGAGCCGCGACGCCGGCTTCCTCAGCTTCCGCCGAACCGACCAGGCCTTCGCCGACCTCTTCGAGCGCTACCGCGCCGACCGCCTCATCCCCTGAGCTCATCCCGGTGCGCGCGTCCGCTGCTCACTCGAAGAGGCCACTTTCGCCCCTTCAGCGGGCGCACACCGGGTCGAAAGTGACCCATGCTCGGCCAGGAGTCACCGCGCGAGCGCCGCACGCAACCGGTCGAGGAACGTCGCGGGGCTCGGGAACAGGTCGGCGTGCGTGATGCGGATGACACGCCACCCGGCGGCGATCAACGACTCGGTGCGCGTGATGTCACGTCGGAATTGCGCAGGGCTCAGATGCCCTTCGCCCTCGTACTCGACGACGACGCGCTGGTCTCGAAACACCAGGTCGCCGCGCGCCAGGAAGCGTCCGCCTTCGTAGATGTCCGCGTTGACTGCGGGCTCCTCGATGCCGGCATCCACGATGATGCAGCGGAGCCAGCTCTCGGGCGGTGAGGCGACATGTTCCCGAAGGCGAGGCAGCGCCCTATGCAGCACAGCTCCGCCCCGGAGCCTGCCCCAGCGCTCACCCATGTCGAACAGGCTCGACAGCCGCACAAGCGGACCGGGGGACATGCGCCCCGGGTAGCGGTCGAAGCTGCTGATCATCGCGTCGCCGACCGTGATCAGCTCTGTCTCGCTGAACGAACCCGCGAGGAGGGCGAAGAGCAGCGGGAGGGTGACCACCTGGACCCCCTCGATTCGGTCCGCCGCCCAGAGGTCATCTCGTATGCGCCGCGCGAGAACACCCTCCGCCCGTGGTCGTGACGCCGACTGCCTGACCAGCACATCCACGATCGCGGAGCGATGGCGTCTGGGAAGCGGTAGCCCGTAGACGAGCAGTGCGGAGCGGGCACTCAGTGCCTGGCCATCCCGAAGTCGCGGCCCGAAGCGGAGGACCTGCTCCCTGCTGTCATGCGCCGGCTCTGTCGCTCGCACACCGCGATACGGCCGAACGAGGCTCTGCCGCGCGAGCGCTTTCGTGCTGAGTCCGGCGGCGTTCCCCTCAGCGATCCCGAACGCTCGTCCCCGCAGCTCGTCTGGAATCGGTCTGCGATCGGCCATGCCGGGAACCTACGCACGTCGTGGACGTCGCGCTGAAGTTCTCCACAGCTTGACGCATCCAGTCCCTTTCCCGGACGCAGCTGCACCGCGTGAAGAGGTCAGTTCGAGCCCAAGTCGGACGTCGTGGCGGGGCGGAAGTGACCTAGCTGGGGGCGAGGAGTGCAAGCGGGTGACGGATGCGGGGCACGCGCGGCCGCAGGGCCTGAGCCGCCGCTACCGCCAGCTGGGCAGCCAGTGGGTCAGCGACCAGTAGGAGGTCGAGATCATCTGCCCGGTCCACACGGGCCAGAACAGCACTGAGACGAGCGCCATGATCACGAGCAGCACCCCGACCGCGGAGACGCCGATCGTCCGAGACGTGCGCGGCGTCTCCCGGTCGCCGGCGATCGTCTGGACCACCACGAGCGACGCGAGGATCATGAACGGCAGGAACGCGATCGCGTAGAAGTGGAAGACGGCCTGGCGCTCGAGGTAGGCGAGCCACGGGAAGTAGCCGGCGCCGTACCCGACGAGGATCGCGAAGTACTGCCATTTCGGCCGCAGGAAGCACATGATGATCAGGAACAGGATCGACACGGTGCCGAACCAGAAGATGATCGGGTTCGAGATCGACGTGATGGCCTCGACGCACTGGTCGACGTCGCAGCCTGAGCCGTCGCCCTTGCCGCTGTAGATGTAGCTGAACGCGGTCGGGCGGATGAGGAACGGCCACTCCTGCGGCCCCGACTGGTACGGGTGCTCGGCGCTCAGGCCGCGGTGGAAGTTGTACGCCTCCACCTGGTAGTGCCAGAGGCTCTGCAGGGGGAGCGGCACCCAGGACAGGAGCCCCGTCCAGGCGTTGCCTGCCTGCTCGGCCCAGTCGCGGTAGAAGCCACCGGTCGTCGTGAGCCAGCGGGTCCACGTGGCGAGGTAGGTGAGCACGGCAAGGGGCACGGTCAGGATGAACGAAACGGGGCCCTGCAGGAGGATCGCGGCCGACCCCCAGAACGTCACGCCGAGTCGCTTGCGCTCGATCATGTCGACGACGAGCGTGTAGACGCAGAACGCGGCGAGGAAGTAGAGGCCCGACCACTTCACGGCGGAGGCGGCGCCGAGGGTGACGGCGGCGGCCATGAGCCACGGGCGCCACCACAGGCGCGGCCCCCAGTCGGGGCCGACCGGCTTCACATCCGGGGCGCGCGAGGTGGTCGTGGCCTTCGTCGGAACGGGCTCGCCCTCGAGCCCCTCCTCGGCGCGCCACGCCATGATCTTGGAGCGCAGCTTGCGCCGCTGGTCGTCGCGGTCGAGCAGCACGAACAGGAAGGCCAGCAGCACGAAGAACATGAGGATGCCATCGAGGATCCCCACCCGCGACATGACGATCGCGTGCCCGTCGATGGCCAGCATGCCGGCGCCGATGGTGGCGAGCACGGGCGAGCGGAACAGCTTCTTCGCGATGACCCATAGGAGCGGCACGGCGAGGGTGCCGACGAGGGCCACGCCGAACCGCCAGCCGAAGGGGTTGTCGGCGCCGAAGACGAGCATCCCGAGCCCGATGATGTACTTGCCGAGCGGCGGATGCACGACGTACGACGGGTCGGTCGTGTAGCCGTTCGGGTCGCCCGCGTTGAACGCGTCGTTCGGGTTGTCGGGCCACTCTGCCTCGTAGCCGAGGTTGAGGAGCGTCCACGCGTCCTTCACGTAGAACGTCTCGTCGAAGATCAGGTAGTGCGCGCCGCCCAGGTTCCAGAACCGCAGGACGGCGGCGAGCAGCGTGACGACGCCGAGGAGGATCCACTCGGTGCGCACGCGGAGTCGCGGCGTGCTGGTGACGCGGGCCCAGAGGTCGTCGAAGACCGAGCCTCGCTCGACCTGGGCCCTCGGGGCAGGATCCGTCGCTGGCGAAGCGGAGTCGGCCGCCGGAGCCTCGACCTGAGCCGTCGCGGGGGCAGCCGCCGCGGGGGACGTGGCCGCCTCGTCTGGGGTTCCGGTCTCTGCTTGCTCGCTCACGCAAGCAATCGTAGGGGGCCATGCGCCCAGCGCGTGGGAGGATCGCAGCCATGATCATCCTCGCGGGCACCCCCATCGGGAACCTCGGTGACGCTTCGGCGCGTCTCATCGACACGTTCAAGAACGCCTCCCTCGTGGCGTGCGAGGACACCAGGTCGACGGCGAAGCTGCTCGGGATGCTCGGGGTCGAGAACCGACCGAGGCTCGTCGCCCTGCACGAGCACAACGAGGACGAGCTGGCCAAGACGATCGTCGAGCAGGCGCGCGACTCCGACGTCGTGCTCGTGAGCGACGCCGGGATGCCGGGCATCTCCGACCCCGGGTACCCGATCGTCGCGCTCGCGGCGAAGGAGGGGGTGACCGTCACCAGTGTGCCCGGCCCGAGCGCCGTCATCACGGCGCTCGCGATCTCGGGGCTGCCCACCGACCGCTTCACGTTCGACGGCTTCCTGCCGCGCAAGGCGGGGGAGCGGGAGACGTTCCTCCGATCCCTCGCGAACGAGCCGCGCACCGTCGTGCTGTTCGAGTCGCCGCACCGCCTGGCGAGGACGCTCGCCGACATGGCCGCGATCTGGCCGGCCGACCGCCGCATCGCGGTGTGCCGCGAGCTGACGAAGCTCTATGAGGAGGTCAAGCGCGGCACGGCGGCCGAGCTCGCGCCCTGGGCCGAGGAGGGCGTGCGCGGCGAGATCGTGATCGTCGTCGAGGGGGCGGCACCCGCGGTCGTCGACGCCGCCGGCGCGCAGGCGATGGTCGCCGACCTCGTGGCAGGCGGGATGCGCCTCAAGGAGGCGGCCGCGCAGGTCGCCACGGAGACGGGCATGAGCAAGCGCGACCTCTACCAGGGGCACCTCGCGTCGTAACAGGGCCCAGCCGACAATAGGATGATCTCCATGGCTTCCGGCGAATCGTTCTACATCACGACACCGATCTTCTACGTCAACGACGTTCCCCACATCGGTCACGCGTACACGGAGGTCGCCGTCGACGCGCTCGCCAGGTGGCACCGCCAGCGCGGTGACACGACATGGCTGCTCACGGGAACCGACGAGCACGGCCAGAAGATCATGCGCTCGGCGCTCGCGAACAACGTCACCCCGCAGGCGTGGGCCGACAAGCTCGTCAGCGAGGCGTGGAAGCCCATGCTCGAGACCCTGAACATCTCGAACGACGACTTCATCCGCACGACCGACGAGCGTCACGAGACGCGCGTGCAGCGCTTCCTGCAGAAGCTCAACGACGCCGGCTTCATCTACGACGCCGAGTTCGAGGCGCTCTACTGCGTCGGCTGCGAGGAGTTCAAGCCCGAGTCGGAGATCGTCGCCGGCACCGGCCAGTACGAGGGCGAGAAGGTCTGCGCCATCCACTCGAAGCCGCTCGAGCTGCTGCAGGAGCAGAACTACTTCTTCAAGCTCAGCGACTTCCAGGAGCGCCTGCTCGCGCTCTACGAGGAGAACCCCGAGTTCATCCAGCCCTCGTCGGCGCGCAACGAGGTCGTCTCGTTCGTGCGCTCGGGCCTCCGCGACCTCTCGATCTCCCGCACCACGTTCGACTGGGGCGTGAAGGTGCCGTGGGACGAGTCGCACGTCGTCTACGTGTGGTTCGACGCGCTGCTCAACTACATCACGGCCATCGGCTACGGTGACGACGAGTCGGAGCTCGAGAAGCTCTGGCCCGCGCACCACGTGGTGGGCAAGGACATCCTCCGCTTCCACGCCGTCATCTGGCCCGCCATGCTCATGGCCGCCGGACTCCAGGTTCCTGCCGGCATCTTCGCGCACGGCTGGCTGCTCGTCGGCGGCGAGAAGATGTCGAAGTCGAAGCTCACTGGCATCGCGCCGACCGAGATCACCGACGTCTTCGGCTCCGACGCGTTCCGCTACTACTTCCTGCGCGCCATCCACTTCGGCCAGGACGGCTCGTTCTCGTGGGAGGACCTGTCGGCCCGCTACCAGTCCGAGCTCGCGAACGGCTTCGGCAACCTGGCCTCCCGCGTCATCGCCATGGTCAACAAGTACTTCGACGGGGTCGTGCCGGAGCAGTCGACGCTGCTCGACTCCGAGCAGGTCATCATCGACCTCGCGACCGACGTCGCGGTGAAGGCCGACGAGGCGATGCTCGCCTTCGACATCGATGGTGCGCTCGCGCACATCTGGCGGCTCGTGGATGCGCTCAACGGCTACATCACGGAGCAGGAGCCGTGGGCGCTCTCGAAGCAGGGCGACGAGGGGCGCGCTCGCCTCGCCGCGGTGCTCGAGGTGACGACCCGCTGTCTCGGCCACCTCGCCGTGCTCCTCAACCCGTTCATCCCGATCGCCGCCGAGAAGCTGTGGTCCGCGATCGGCGGAGACGGCGAACTCGCCGCTACCCGCATCGCCAACGCCTACGCGCTGGTCGGCTCGCGCCCGCTGAGCGAGCTGCCGCCGCTCTTCCCGCGCATCGAGCAGGAAGTCCAGCGCTGACGGTGCCCGAGTCTCAGCAGGGCGAGCAGGGCGAAGCCCAGCAGGGCGAGGCGGAGCGGGCGGCCGAGAAGCTGCGCCGCCGCTCGGCGACGAGCGAGTCGGGGCACACGCGCATCCTCGCCTACCCGCCGTACCCCGAGGCGCTGGATGTGCCCTGCTACGACAACCACACCCACCTCGAGATCGAGGACGGCGAGGAGGACGAGCGCCTGTCGCTCGACGAGCACCTCGACGCCGCCGCCGCTGCGGGAGTGAAGGGCGTCGTCCAGGTCGGGAACGACGTGCCCTCGAGCCGGTGGTCGGCCCGCATCGCCGCGACGAACGAGCGAGTGCTCGCCGCGGTGGCCCTGCACCCGAACGTGGTGCCCGAGCTCGCCGCCGCTGGCACCCTCGACGAGGCGATCGCCGAAATCGACCGCCTCGCGGCCGAGCCGCGCGTGCGCGCCATCGGCGAGACGGGGCTCGACTACTTCCGCACGCCGGAGAAAGCTGACCAGCTGCTGCAGGTCGGCGCGTTCGAGCGGCACATCGAGCTCGCGAAGCGGCACGGCATCGCCATGCAGATCCACGACCGGGACGCGCACGACGACGTCATCTCGACGCTCAAGCGCGTCGGTGCCCCGGAGCACACGGTCTTCCACTGCTTCTCCGGAGACGCCGACATGGCCCGCATCGCGGCCGACGAGGGGTGGTACCTCTCATTCGCGGGGACGGTCACGTTCAAGAACGCGGCCACGCTGCGGGAGGCGCTCACGGTGACGCCCCTCGACCGCATCCTCGTGGAGACCGACGCGCCGTTCCTCACCCCCGTCCCGTTCCGCGGACGCCCGAACGCGCCCTACCTCATCCCCGTGACGTTGCGCGCGATGGCCGAGCACCTCGACGTGCCGGTCGACGAGCTCAGCGCGCAGATCAGCGCGAATACCGAGGCTGTCTACGGCAGCTGGAACCTGTCGGGCGACGCACCCGCCGCCGCATCCACCCAGAGAGATTCCGCATGAGCGTGAGCCTGCTTGGCGCCAACGAGATCCGCGAGCTCGCGGCCGAGCTTGACGTGACCCCCACGAAGAAGCTCGGGCAGAACTTCGTGCACGACCCAGGCACGGTGCGGCGCATCGTGCAGACCGCGAAGGTCTGCGCCGGCGAGCACATCCTCGAAGTCGGGCCCGGCCTCGGATCGCTGACGCTCGGCCTGCTCGAGACGGGCGCGAGCGTCACCGCCATCGAGATCGACGAGCGCCTCGCCGCCCGCCTGCCGCAGACGGTCGCCGAGCACGCGCCCGGCGCCCAGCTCGACGTGATCGTCTCCGACGCCCTCCAGGTGCAGGATGTGCCGGGCGAACCGGTCGCGCTTGTCGCGAACCTGCCGTACAACGTGTCCGTGCCCGTGCTGCTGCACCTCCTCGAGCGGCTGCCGTCGCTCGAACGCGGCGTTGTGATGGTGCAGGCCGAGGTGGGGGAGCGCATCGTCGCGGGCCCCGGCTCGAAGGTCTACGGATCGCCGAGCGTGAAGGCCGCCTGGTATGGCTCCTGGACGAGCGCCGGCCTCGTGGGCCGCAAGGTGTTCTGGCCTGTGCCGAACGTCGACTCCATCCTCATCTCCTACACGGAGCGTGACACACCGCGCGGCTCGGAGGAGCTGCGCCGCAAGGTGTTCCGCATCGTCGACGCCGCCTTCGGGCAGCGGCGCAAGATGCTGCGACAGGCGCTCTCCCCGCTGCTCGGCGAGAACGCAGCGTCGACCTCCCTCGTCCTGGAGGCATCGGGGATCGACCCGACGGCCCGCGGTGAGACGGTCGGCATCGACGACTACGTGCGCCTCGCGCAGGCCTGGCAGCCCGAGGCCTGAGGCCTGCGTCAGCGAGGAGCCAGACGACGAGAGCTCTTCGAGCCTCGGGCCTGACGCGCACCGGCTGAGATCTCCGCCATTTCGCCGCATCTTCGCGGGGACTCGTGCAGACTACGAGGACAGCACCACAACGAGGTCGGTGCCCCGGAGCTAGGCGAGGGATTGGGAATGGGCGAGTCCGCCGCGGCTGACGCAGACGTTCCGCTGCCGTCCCGCCGCGCGCGCATGCTGACGATCGGTGCGATCGTCGTGGTGCTGGCGCTCGCCGCGGGCTGGGTGGTCCTCGCCTTCACCGGTGACGGTGACACCTCTTCGACGGACGTTGTGAGCGAGTCGACGCTCCCCGGCTACCCGACCCGTGGTGCCGAGGCGAAGCTCGACGAGCAACGGCCGCTGGTTGCTGCGGCCGATGCCTGGCGCGACTATGCCGAGGGCGACACCCTTCAACTCCCGGAGGGGCAGGCCATCGAGCTCCTCTGGGCGGGAGACGTCGACTCGACGAAGGTCGGCACCTCATCCGTGCGCGCCTCGTTCTCCGCGCGGCTCGTCATCCTCCGATCGGACAACGCGGTAGCCGCGCTCGTCCGCCCGCTCGACGGCGCGGGCAGCGGCGACGACACGGCCTACTCGGTGCTCGGCACCTCATCGATCGCGACGGCCCGCTACGAGCGCGGTTTCACCGTCGCGACGGGCGTGCTGCTCTTCAACGAGCGGATGCAGCGGGGCACGTCACTCGAGACCGTCACCTTCGCCGCTGGGGCGGCCCCCTCGCTCGGTGAGACATCCACCTCGGACGGACTCCTTCTGCTCGCAACCCGTTCGCTGCTGCGGAT
Organism: Pseudoclavibacter sp. Marseille-Q434; assembly: GCF_050315415.1. NCBI lineage: Bacteria > Bacillati > Actinomycetota > Actinomycetes > Micrococcales > Microbacteriaceae > Pseudoclavibacter > Pseudoclavibacter sp. Marseille-Q434. Next base: position 367,632 of record NZ_JBNPQH010000001.1, read on the forward strand.
CCCGGATGCGGGCGGTTCGGGGATCGACGTGGTCGAGGGCTTCGCCTACGTGCATCCCAGCTCGGGCCTCACGCTCCTGCAGACGGAGGACGCCGACGGGGACTGGTCCGCCGTCATCGACGCTGAGCGGGGTAACGCGAGGTTCGCGGCGCTCTCGCGGGGCATCATCACGGCTCGGGAGGAGGAGAAGGGCCGGCGTCTGCGCGCCTCGATCCTCGACGACCAGACCATGCCGTCCGGCGCCCCGCTTTCGCTCGTCGAGGTGGCGCACCTCGAGAGCCAGGGGAGCGGGTCCGGTGTCCTCTGGGCGGTGGTCGTCGCAACACGCGACGACGACGATCCGACGCTGCTCGGTGCAGGTCCCGTCGCGAGTCCCGTGAACGGGGCGCCGCAACTTCCCGTCATCGCCGCGAGGTGGCTGCGTGACGACGGCGTGGACGTGCTTGTCGTCGCCGGCTCCAAGGGAATCACCTCGTTCGAGGTCGAGGCGTCCGGCGGCACGACGAGCCGGAACGGCTCGAGCGGCGTCCTCGAACGCGCAGCCCTCGCGCTCACCTGGGAAGACGATCCCGAGAACAACGTGACGCGTCCGGCCCTGGTGGTCGTCGGCAGGTCCGGGGCCGGCCCAGTGCAGCCGCTCGAGCCGGTCAGCTGAGCGCAGACCTCGCGGGGACTGGTTGGATGACAGTCATGAACACGCAGAGCGTCACGAACCTGCCATGGAACGACGGGCAGTGGACCAACGAGCCGGTGTCCGTAGAAGTCGTCGACGGCGACCTCCTCGTCACGGCCGTCGAAGGCAGCGACGCGTGGCGCACAACCTCCTACGGGTTCATCCACGACACCGAGCACGCGCTCCTGCGTGACCTCGAGCAGGATTCCGCCGTCGAGGTGGAGTTCCTCGCCGACTTCAGCGAGCAGTTCGACCAGGCGGGCATCTTCCTGCGGAGCGACGAGACGACGTGGATCAAGGCCGGCATCGAGCTCAGTGACGGGCAGGAGCAGCTGGGTGCGGTCGTGACCAGGGGCGAGTCCGACTGGTCGCTCGCACCGGTTCCGAGCTGGGGCGGCCGCCGCGTCACGGTGCGGGCGAGCCGCGCCGGCAACGCGGTCATCGTCCGCGCTCGGGTCGATGAGGAGCCGTGGCGGCTCGTCCGCGTTGCGCCGTTGGCGACGGATGCGCGAGTGCAGGCTGGCCCGTTCTGCTGCGCGCCGTCTCGCAGCGGCCTGACCGTGCGCTTCCTGGCCTGGCGCATGACGCCCGCTGACGCCTCGCTGCATCCGTGAGGGTTCGCGGCGATGGCAATCGCAGTATCGTTGGCGCCCTCCCGCCAGACCGACGCCAGCCGCTCGACGTCTGACCCCGAGACCGGAAACCGGAAACCGGAGACCGGAAACCGGAGACCGGAAACCGGAGACCGGAGACCGGAACCCCGCGATTGGAGACCGGAAGCCGGCGCTCTGGCCCCTCAGCCCGCGAGTTCGAGAGACAGCGCGAAGATCTGCGTCCACGCCTCTTCGCCGTGCTCGAGCTCAGGGCGGCGCTCGAAGCCGAGTTGCTCGAGGAGGCGCTGCATGGCGACGTTCTGCTCGGCGACGTACGTATCGATGCCCGTCGCGAGGTGCAGGTCGGCCCACGTGATGGCCGCCCGCGTCACTCGGGTGCCGATGCCGTTGCCGCGCAATTCTGGCGCGACCCAGAGCTCGTCGAAGACCAGCTCGGCGCCGACTCCGTCGAGGTCGCCGGAGAGGGCGGCGGTGGCGACGACTCGTGTGCCGTCGAAGGGAATGGCGTGGAACTCCACGCGGTCGGCGCCTGCTCGGGTGGTGGTCACACGGACGGCGTTGCCGATCGACGTGTGCAGCCCGAGGCTCATTGCGGCGCCAGCCTGCCCGTCTCGACGCGCTGCTGGCACATGAAGTTCAGGCCTGTCGTCGTGTGTGTCATCTTCATGCTCCTTCCACGGTCGGGGTCGTGCGGTCCGCTCCTCGGTGGGGCGGGCTTGTGCTCGTGGTGGGTACCGTACGCCTCACTTCGCGGGGCGCGCATCCAGTGTTGCGTCAGAAGTCCTCCGGGGGCGGCAGGTGAAGCGCAGCCCGTCACACAGTGATGCGCGGTTCCTAGTCTGCGAGGCATGACTCACGAGAACCCGCCGTTTGCCATCGCCGTCGAAGCCGGCAGCGAGGGCGTCAGCCCGACCCGCATCCGCGCGGCGATCGCCGCCCTCGAGCGCTTCGGCGCGACGATCGCGACGTTCGAGGACGCAGGCTTCCCCGAGCTCGGCGAGACGGCTCCGCGACTGGATGCGGTGACGCAGGCGGCGTTCGCCGCCCCGCTCTCCGGCGCGACCGGGCTGGTGCCGCTCGTGCGCGTCACCGCGGTCGAGCCGTTCCACCTCGCGACGCAGCTCGCGACCCTCGACTACGCCTCGCACGGCCGAGCCGGCTGGATCGGCGAGGCCGACGGCGGCGCGCTCGAGGCCGCGGCGTTCGACCGGGCGCCGCTCGACGGACCAGGATCGCGTCGCACTGAGCTCGACGACACCATCGAGGTGCTCGGTCGCCTCTGGGACTCGTGGGAAGACGACGCCGTGATCCGCGACAGGGCGACGGGCCGGTACCTCGACCGCGACAAGCTGCACTACGCCGACTTCGAGGGCGCACGCTTCAGCGTGAAGGGCCCGTCGATCATCCCGCGCCCGCACCAGGGGCTCCTCCCGACGTTCGCGGTCTACGGCTCGGCCGCGCCCGAGCTCATCGACGTCGCGCTGATCCGCGAGCGAACAGTCCTCGAGGCGAGCGCCGCCGCCGGGCAGGCGGACACCCAGGGAATCGAGCGCACGGTCGTCGAGGTCTCGTTCGCGCTCGACGCGCGCGGGAGCGCTGCGGCCGACCGTGTCGGGAACCGGGCGTCTGAGGCCGAAGCGGCGGGGCGCATCCACTACTCGGGCGACGCCGCTGGCCTCGCCGAGCTCATCACCGAGGTCGCCTCCTTCGCGAACGGCGTGCGCCTGCTGCCGGCCGACTTCGGCGCCGACGTGCAGGAGCTCGGCCGTGCCGTGCTCCCTAGCCTGCGCCGCGCCGGCGTCTTCACCTCGCCGCGGGCAGGCGAGCACCTGAGGGGCGCCCTCGGGCTCGCGCACCCCGTCAACCGCTACGCCGCCCAGGCACTCTGAACGCGAAGGATCACGACGATGACACAGCACAGCACGGGCGCGACTCGGCCATCGGCGAGCGCCGAGGGCTCCGGCCAGATCCAGTTCGGCGTCTTCTTCCAGGGCGTGAACTCGACGACCATCTGGTCGAGCGAGCAGAGCGGCTCACAGACCGAATTCGAGTCGTTCCGCCGCATCGCCCAGACGGCCGAGCGCGGCCTCTTCTCGGCGTTCTTCCTCGGCGAGGGTCTTCGCCTGCGCGAGCACCTCGGCAAGATCCACGACAACGACGTGGCCGGGCGACCGGATGGCATCACGCAGCTCGCCGCGCTCGCACCCATCACCGAGAAGATCGGCCTCGTCGCCACGCAGAACACGACCTACAACGAGCCGGCCGACCTCGCGTACCGCCTCGCGAGCCTCGACCTCCTCAGCGAGGGACGCGCCGCGTGGAATATCGTCACGACCGACAACGCGTGGACCGGCGCCAACTTCCGCCGCGGCGGGCACCTCGCGCACGAGCACCGGTACGACCGCGCTGCTGAGTTCGTTCGGGCGGCCAAGCAGCTGTGGGCGAACCGGGGCGGAGTCGACTTCGACGGCGAGTTCATCCGCTTCGTCTCCGATCGTGTCCTCCCGCAGAGCCCGCAGTCGCGGCCCGTGCTGTTCCAGGCCGGCGACTCGAGCCAGGGGCGTGACTTCGGAGCCGAGCACGCCGACGTCATCTTCTCCGCGCATCCCGAGCTGGAGGGCGCGACCGCGTTTGCCGCCGACCTGCGCGAGCGGCTCACGAAGTTCGGTCGTGCCCGCGACGAGCTCGCATTCTTCCCCGGCGCGACCATCGTCGTCGGCGGGACGCCGAAGGAGGCCCAGGAGAAGGCGCGCTGGGTGCGCGAGCACCAGATCTCGCCCGCGACGTCCCTGCGCTATCTCGAGCAGTTCTGGGGCAAGGATCTCTCGCACCTCGACCCAAACGGACCGCTGCCCACCGAGGACCCGGTGGTCGCCGTCACCGACGGCACTCGTGGCACCGCGTTCCAGAACGCGAAGGCGCTTGAGCTCGCGCAGCAGTGGCGCGAGAAGTCCGAAGCGCTCGGCCTCTCCATCCGCGACTTCGTCATCCACCTGTCCTCGCAGCGCGGATTCGTCGGCAGTGTCGACGAGGTCGCCGACACGCTCACGGAGCTGGCCCGGAGCGGGGCGGTGACGGGGATCAACCTCACCCCGTACCTCGTGCCCTCCGGTCTCGACGACATCGTCGACGACCTCATCCCGGCGCTCCAGGAGCGTGGCTCGTACCGCACCGAGTACCCGGGGACGACGCTGCGCGAGAACCTCGGACTGCCTGCGGTCGTCGAGGACCTGGTGCCCGCGGGCGCCTGAGCGTCGCTGTCATCACGCCGGCCGCAGCGCCGGCAGCCGGCCGATTCCTCTGCGAAGGGCGTTCGTGGACGTGCACCGGTGGTGTCGACTGGCGGCTTCTGGGACCCCGGCCCTGCACGTTCGCGCGTGCCCGGCAGGCCACGTGACCCCGTGCAACGCCCGAGCACGCGGACCCGCCGCCTTTCGCCCAGGATGAGGGCATGACTTCGCTTCGCGACGAGACCGTGGCCCTCCTGCAGCAGCTCATTTGCGCCGAGACCGTCAACGACGGCGCGCTCGCCTCCGGCAACGAATGGCGCGCCGCCGCGGTGCTCGAGGCGTTCTTCGCCGGCAGCGGCGTCGAGCTGACGCGCGTCGAGCCGTTCCCGGGACGCGTCTCGGTGGTCGCTCGTCTCGCGGGCACGGACCCCGCGGCGGAATCGCTGGCGCTCGTCGGGCACACCGACGTCGTGCCCGTGAAGGCCGCCGACTGGGTGCATCCGCCACACTCGGGTGAGCTCATCGACGGCGAGGTGTGGGGCCGCGGCGCCGTGGACATGCTGTTCCTCACCGCCTCCTACGCCGTCATCTTCAAGCGGCTCGCGACGAGCGGCTTCGCACCGACGGGCGATCTCGTCTTCGCGGCTGTCGCCGACGAGGAGCAGGGCAGTAGGGCGGGCGTCGGCTGGTTCTCGGAGAACGACTGGGCGACGATCGCTGCAGACAACGTGCTCACCGAGTGGGGAGGCGCGCGCCTCGGCGGTGTCGGCAGCACCGCCATCACGGTGGGCGTCGGCGAGAAGGGTGCAGCTCCGCGGCGCATCGTCGTGCGCGGCGACGCGGCCCACGCGTCTGCTCCGTGGGGGCGCTCGAACGCCGCGGTCACGCTCGCGAAGGTCATCGACCGCCTGCAGGCTGTGGCCCCGGCGCCGCGCATCAGCGAGCAGTGGCTTGAGACGCTCGCGGCGCTGGAACTGCCCGCCGAGCTGAGCCGTCGTCTCGCGGACCCGGCCACGATCGACGCCGCCATCGACGAGCTGAGCGGGCATCCCAAGCTCGGCGAGCTCGCCCCGTTCGTGCACGCCTGGACCCACACGACTGTCGCCGTGACGATCGTCGAAGCTGGCTCGAAGGTCAACGTGATTCCCGACAGCGGGTCGATCTCGCTCGACATCCGCGTGCTGCCCGGTGTCACGGAGGAGGACGTCGCGGCGCACCTCGCGGCGGTCGCCGCTGAGTTCCCCGGCCTCGTGAGCGTGGAGGGGGACTGGTTCTCGCCGGCCAACGAATCGGCGACGACCACGCGTCTCTACGCACAGATCGAGCAGACCCTCGCCGAGTTCGTGCCCGGAGCGAAGCCCGCGCCGATCCTCGGCGTCGGCGGCTCCGATGCCCGCTTCTACCGGCTGCACGGCGCGAACGCGTTCGGCTTCGGGATCCTCAGCCCCGAGCTGACCTTCTCCGTCGCGCGCAACCGCTTCCACTCCGCCAACGAGCGTCTCGACCTCGAGTCGATCGACCTCACGGTGCGCGGCCTCGACCACGTCGTCAGGAACTTCCTCTCAGCGTGACGCTTGACCTTGACGTTGCGTCAACTTCTACAGTCGTTCTCGAGCGGTTCGCTTCTCCCGAAGATCGGGGGAGCCGCTCGTACGATCTGGGAGAGGATGCGGTCATGGAGTGGTCGATCGGCGAGGTGGCGAAGCAGTCGGGGGTGACCTCGCGCACTTTGCGGCACTACGAGAGCATCGGCTTGCTGCGGCCGAGCAGCACGGGCAGAAACGGCTATCGCTACTACGACGAGGGCGCGCTCGTGCGACTGCAGCGCATCCTGTTGCTTCGCGAGCTGGGCGTCGGCCTCGTCGCCATCGGCGATGCGCTTGCCGGGCGGAGCGACGACGTCGCTGCCCTCGAGACGCACCTCGGCTGGCTGAACGACGAACGAAGCCGCCTCACGACGCAGATCGGATCGGTGCGCGCGACTCTCGCCGCGCTCCAAGGGAAGGAGACGCTCATGCCTGAGCAGATGTTCGACGGGTTCGACCACACGCAGTACGAGGACGAGGTTGAGGAGCGCTGGGGCGCCAAGGCGTACGCCGACGGCGACACCTGGTGGCGTGGTCTCGGCGAGGAGGGCAAGCAGGGGTTCCTGGAGGAGCAGACGCGGATCCAGGATGCGTTCAGCGCGGCCCAGACTGCAGGTCACGGCCCCGACAGCGACGAGGCGCAGGCCGCGGCGCGCCGGCAGTTCGAGTGGGTCAAGGCCGGCTGGAACGGAGAGATCCCCAGCGCGGAGGCGTTCGCGGGCCTCGGCGAGATGTACATCGCCGACGAGCGGTTCGGCAAGAACTACACGCGCGTGCACGCCACGGGCGCCGAGTTCGTGCGCGACGCGATGCGCGTCTACGCCGAGCGCAACCTCGCGTAGGGCGAGTGCCGGCCCCGCGAGCTGCCGCAAAGGGTCGCCGTTCGTCGCGAATGGCGACCCTTTGCGGCAACTCGCGAGGTGTCTTGGAGGGGCGAGCTCAGGCTACGCTTCGAGCACCTCGGAGAGCTCGAGCCAGCGCTCTTCGAGGGCGTCGACCTCGGCCGCGAGCGCCTGGCGCTTCGCGGTGATGACGCCGAGCCCTTCGTAGTCGCCCTGGTCGTGGGCGGCGAGCTCCGCGTCGACCTTTTTCATCGACTGCTCGATCTTCTGGATCTTCCTCGTGATGCCCTGCACCTCCTTCTCTGCCGAGCGGCGGTCGGCGCCTCCCAGAGAGAGGCCGGTCGAGGCAGATGCGGAGGAGGACGACGAACCGCTGGCCGCCGCATCCGTCGTGCTGGAGAGCGTGGCGGGGGCTGAGCCCTTGAGGCTGTTCGAGCGCAGCTCGAGGTACTGGTCGACGCCGCCGGGGAGGTGGCGGAGGCCGCCATCCCACACCGCGTACTGCTGGTCGGTGACGCGCTCGAGCAGGTACCGGTCGTGCGAGACGACGAGGAGGGTGCCAGGCCACGTGTCGAGGAGGTCCTCCATGGCGGCGAGCATGTCGGTGTCGAGGTCGTTGGTGGGCTCGTCGAGGATGAGCACGTTCGGCTCGTCGAGCAGGATGAGGAGCAGCTGCAGGCGGCGGCGCTGGCCACCCGAGAGGTCCTTGACGGGGGTCTGCAGCTGGGTGGTCGTGAAGCCGAGGCGCTCGAGCAGCTGCGACGGCGTCATCTCCTTGCCGCCGGACACGTAGCTCGACTTCTGGCGGGCGACGACCTCGCGGACGCGGTCGTTCTGGTGCTCGTCGAGCTCGGCGAGGCGCTGCGAGAGGGTCGCGATCTTGACGGTCTTGCCGCGCTTGACCTTGCCGCTCGTGGGCTCGAGGCTGCCGGCGACGAGGTTGAGCAGGGTCGACTTGCCGGCGCCGTTGACGCCGAGGATGCCGGTGCGCTCGCCGGGCGCGATGCGCCACTCGATGTCGCGCAGCACTTCCTTGTCGCCGAAGGTCACGCCCACGTCGAGGAGGTCGACGACGTCCTTGCCGAGGCGGGCGGTCGCGAGCTGGGACAGCTCGACGGGGTTGCGGACGGGCGGCTCGTCCTCGATGAGCTGCGTGGCCGCCTCGATGCGGAACTTCGGCTTCGCCGTGCGGGCGGGGGCGCCGCGGCGCAGCCAGGCGAGCTCCTTGCGCATGAGGTTCTGGCGCTTCGACTCGATGGCGGCGGACTGGCGGTCGCGTTCGACGCGTTGCAGGATGTACGCCGCGTAGCCGCCCTCGAACGGGTCGAGCACGCGGTCGTGCACCTCCCACGTGGTCTGGCACACCGCATCCAGGAACCACCGGTCGTGGGTGACGACCACGAGCCCGCCCTGGTTCTTCGACCAGCGGGAGTTGAGGTGCCCCGCGAGCCACGCGATGCCCTCCACGTCGAGGTGGTTGGTGGGCTCGTCGAGCATGATGATGTCGTCGTCGCCGATGAGCAGGGCGGCGAGGGCGACGCGCCGCTGCTGTCCGCCGGAGAGGTCGCCGATCTTGTCGGTCCACTCGAGGTCGCCGGCGAGGCCGTTGACGACGTCGCGGATCTTCGCGTCGGAGGCCCAGTCGTGGTCGTCCATGTCGCCGACGATGGCCTGCTTGACGGTGAGCTCGGGGTCGAGGGTGTCTGCCTGGTCGAGCATCCCGACGCGCACGCCGCGCCGCCGCGTGACCTTGCCGCCGTCTGGCTGGATGCGGTCGGCGAGCAGCTTGAGGAGGGTCGACTTGCCGTCGCCGTTGCGCCCGACGATGCCGATGCGGTCGCCCTCTTGGATGCCGACGGAGACGCTGTCGAAGACGACTCGGGTCGGGAACTCGAGGTGGAGCGCTTCCGCGCCGAGGAGATGGGCCATCAGACCAGCTTAAGGCCGGAGTGGCCCGGCGCCCGCCGAGAAAGGGGGGGCGGAGCTCAGTGCGCCGGGTCGTCCATGCGCAGCGAGAGTGTGCGCAGGGCAGTGGCCAGGTCGTCGCGCGTCTCCAGGTCGAGCTCGGCGAGCAGCTCGCGCTCAGCAGCGACGAGGCGGGTGAGGGCCTCGTCGACGAGGTCGCGCCCGTCGACGGTCATGGTCACGAGGATGCCGCGCCCATCATTGGGGTCGACCTCGCGGGTGACGAGGCCGCGGCCCACGAGCCGGTCGATGCGGTTCGTCATGGTGCCGCTCGAGACGAGGTTCGAGGCGAGCAGGTGCTTGGGGCTGAGGCGGTGCGGGGATCCGGCGCGGCGCAGGGCCGAGAGGACATCGAACTCCCAGAGCTCGAGGCCCGTCTCGGCGAAGGCCGCCTTGCGGAGGGCGTCGAGCTGCTTCGCGATGCGCTTCACGCGAGAGAAGATGCGCAGCGGGTCGACGTCGAGATCCGGGCGCTCCCGCGACCAGTCGCGCACGATCGTGTCGACGGTGTCGACCGGATGTGCGGCATACACGGGGCGGCCGCCCGCGTTCAGCTCACCCGCGTCGCGCGAGAAGTCGCGCTGCTGAGCTGCACGTCCGGGGGCATCCATACCCCCATTATGGCGAGTCCCGCGGTCCGGGGGCGACGCGCCGACGGGGAGCACGGCCACCGCCGAGCACTCGCGGGGTCTCCCGCCTACGAGTTGGGGTGGTGGGCATCCACTTCACGCTTCGTCACGACGAGCCCCGTCTCGGCATTGACGGGCGCCGACGTGTGCTCGTGCGCAATGGCCCACTCGCCCTTGTGCCGCACGAGCGCCCACGTGAGTCGGTTGTCCATCCATTCGAGCTCACCCTCGGGGCTGTGCCACGAGTAGCGCACGTAGCTCTCCACGACGATGACGTCGTGGTCGCCGTATGCGCGCAGGTCGGTGAACGTCGCGGAGTGCGTGCCCGACTCGATGGAGTCGAACCATTCGCCGATCGAGTCCCCCCAGGTGCCGGCCCCCTCGTGGGACCAGGTGCTCCACAGGTCGAAGACCCGGACGTCCGGTGCGTAGAGCGACATGATCGCGGTCTTGTCGCGCCCCGTGACGGCGGCCGAGTACGTGTCGGTGAATCGATTCGCGACGGCGAGGGCTTCGGACATGACGCCTCCTTGGGTCTTGTGATCCGCCAGTCTGGCGCACTCACCTCCACACCACCACCGTGGCAAGCGCGCGGCCCTCCCGGTTCTGGCACAATTGGCGAGTGCGCGCGTGAGCGGGCACGTTCCTCCTTGGTGTAACGGCAGCACGACAGCCTTTGGAGCTGTTAGGTCCAGGTTCGAATCCTGGGGGAGGAGCGGCGCGGGGGTGCTGCATGCCACCGTGGACCGTGATGGCGTTCGCATCGCGGCGCCCACAACGAGGAGGATCTGTGACCGATCGAGAACTCGCAATCGTCATCCTGGCGGCTGGCCAGGGAACACGGATGCGCTCGAGCACCCCGAAGGTGCTGCACCGACTCGGAGGCATTCCCCTCGTCGGGCACGTGCTGCACACCGCCGCCGAGCTCGGCCCTGCGCACACCGTCACCGTGGTGCGCCACGATCGTGACCGCGTCGTCTCAGCCATCCAGGACCTGGCTCCAGACACGCAGTTCGCGGACCAGGACGACGTTCCCGGCACTGGGCGGGCACTCGAGGTGGGTCTTGAGTCGCTGCCCGCGGACTTCGACGGTGTCGTCGTCGTCCTCTCCGGCGACGTGCCTCTTCTCGACTCGGGCACGATCGCCCGCATGGTCGAGCAGCACCGTCACGCGAAGAACCAGCTCACCCTCCTGAGCGCCTTCGTGCGGGAGCCGGCAGGCTTCGGGCGCATCGTCCGTTCGTCCGGCGGCGACTTCGACGAGATCGTCGAGCACAAGGACGCGAGTGAGGAGCTGCTGCGCATCTCCGAGATCAACGCGGGCGTGTACGCGTTCGACGCTCGCACGGTCCGCCAGGTGCTGAGCCGCATCGACGACTCGAACTCGCAGCGCGAGAAGTACCTCACCGACGCGGCGAGGCTCATCAAGGCGGATGCGGGGCGCATCGAGGCGATCGCCGTCACCGACCCGGAGATCGTGCAGGGCATCAACGACCGGGTGCAGCTCGCGGAGGCGCAGCGCTACTACAACGCTCGGCAGATCCGGCACTGGCAGCTCGAGGGCGTCACCGTGCACGACCCGGCGACGACCGTCATCGAGGGCAACGTGTCGCTCGGGCGCGACGTGGAGCTGCTGCCCGGCACGCAGCTGCGCGGGGCGACCTCGGTCGCCGACGGCGCCATCATCGGGCCTGACACCACGCTCGTCGACTGCGAGGTCGGCGAGGGGGCCGTCGTGAAGCGCACCGACGCGACGCTGAGCGTCATCGGGGCCGGCGCATCCGTGGGCCCGTGGGCCTACCTGCGCCCGAACACGATCCTGGGTGCCGGCGGCAAGATCGGCACGTTCGTGGAGACGAAGAACGCGCAGATCGGCGACGGCTCGAAGGTGCCGCACCTCTCGTACATCGGCGATACGGAGGTGGGTGTCAACTCGAACGTCGGAGCGGGCACGATCACCGCGAACTACGACGGCGTGAACAAGCACCGGACGACCGTTGGCGACAACGTGCGCTCCGGCTCGCACAACGTCTTCGTCGCCCCGGTTAGGATTGGCGACGGCGCTTACACCGGGGCTGGGACGGTGGTCCGCAAGGACGTTCCAGCGGGTGCACTCGCCATCAACGTCGCACCTCAGCGCAACGCCGAGGGGTGGGTGCTCAAGAATCGAGCAGGCACCGCCGCGGCCGAGGCCGCTGAGGCTGCCTCGTCGCGCGAATCAGAACCGAACGCGTAACAACAGAGCAAGCACAGGAAACGGGCGGTACAGCGTGTCTGGCATCATCACCTCCACTGAGAAACGACTTGTTCTCGTCTCCGGCAGGGCTCATCCCGAGCTGGCCGAAGCAGTCGCGGCAGAACTCGGCATCGAGCTCGGGGAGACCGAGTCGCGCACTTTCGCGAACGGCGAGATCTACGCTCGCTACGGGGAGAGCATGCGAGGGGCCGACGTGTTCGTGCTCCAGTCGCATTGCCCGCCGATCAACGAGTGGCTGATGGAGCAGCTCATCATGCTCGACGCGCTCAAGCGTGCGTCGGCGAAGCGCATCACGGTCGTGGCTCCCTTCTACCCGTATGCGCGTCAGGACAAGAAGGGTCGCGGCCGTGAGCCGATCTCGGCCCGCCTCGTCGCCGACCTCTTCAAGGCCGCTGGTGCCGACCGCATCATGTCGGTCGACCTGCACGCGCCGCAGGTGCAGGGCTTCTTCGACGGCCCCGTCGACCACCTGTTTGCAATGCCGGTGCTGCTCGAGCACTTCCGTCAGAAGCTCGACCCGGCGACGCTCACCGTCGTGTCGCCCGACATGGGCCGCGTGCGCGTCGCCGACGTCTGGAGCGACCAGCTGGATGCGCCGCTCGCGATCATCCACAAGCGCCGTGACCCGAAGGTCGCGAACCAGGTGAGCGTGCACGAGATCGTCGGTGACGTCGAGGGCCGCGTGTGCCTGCTCGTCGACGACCTCATCGACACCGGTGGAACCATCGTCAAGGCCGCGGAGGCTCTCAAGGCCGCCGGCGCGATCGGTGTCGTGGTCGCCGCGACGCACGCCGTCTTCTCGCACCCGGCCGTCGAGCGTCTCAGCTCGGACGCCATCGACGAGGTCGTCGTCACCGACACGCTGCCGCTCCCGCCCGAGAAGCGCTTCGACAAGCTCACGATCCTGCCGATCGCGCCGACCCTCGCTCGCGCGATCACCGAGGTCTTCACGGACGGCTCGGTCACGTCGATGTTCGACGGCGCCGCGTAGGCGGACGAGCCTCCAGAACGCACAGACGCCCCGGCGGAACCACTCGGTTCCGTCGGGGCGTCTGGCGTTTGCGTGAGCCGATGCTGCAGGCTTGCTACCGGAGGCGCTCGAGCGGGTTCTCCTCGAGCTTGCGGAGCAGCCCGCCGTCGACGAGCCTGCGGGCTGAGGTCGTCGGCTTTCGCGACGCCTGGTCGGTGACGCACCTGCCGAACTCGGCGGCGAGGGTGCCGCGCGGGTGCGCCGTGAGGACTTCCCGCAGGAACACCTCGGGCAGCGCGTCGGGTTGGCTACCCGTGATGTCGAGGCCGGTGGCGCGCTCGAGCAGGTACCCCTCGAGGTCGAGTTCCGGGTCGACGCTCGGCCAGTTGTGCCGCACGATGACGTCGAGGACCCGGTGGCGGCGCTCGGCGGGCCAGCCGGCGCCGGCTGTCAGGGCGACGGCGACGTGCCCGCCGGCGTGCTCGTACGAGACGGTGTGGTTGTCGTACTCGGTCACCGTTCCGAGGTCGTGCAGGACGGCGGCCACGTAGAGGAGTTCGTGGTCGATGCCGGTGCGGCCCTCGGCCGCCGCGATGCCCTCGGCCCACAGCCACGACCGCAGGGCGTGCGCGGTGATGGCGGCCGACTGGTATTCGGTGGCCAGCTCGAGGGCACCGCGAGCGGCAGCCGTGTCCGGCACAGGGAAGTCAGCGATGCGCATGGCCAACTGTCGCACAGTGGGAGGGTCGTGTCGTGAGGGGGCGTCGCGCTCGCAGAGAGGGGCCCGCCCGATGACTCGACGTCATCGGACGGGCCCCGCTGTGGTGCTCAGTCGGTGGTGGCTACGCGGAGAGCCGCGGGTAGTCGGTGTATCCGACCGCGCTGTCGCCGTAGAAGGTCGCCGGGTTCGGCTCGTTCTCGGGGTGCTCGCCGAGCCAGCGCTCGACGAGATCGGGGTTGGCGATCGCGAGGCGACCGACGGCGACGGCGTCGGCGTTGCCCTCCTTGACGAGGTTGACGGCTTCCTCGCGGGTCGTGACACGGCTGAAGCCGCTGTTCGCGATGAAGGCGCCGCCGAAGCGTACACGCAGGTCCTGCACGAGCTCGCCCTCGGGGTCGCTGTGGAGCACGCTCAGGTAGGCGAGGCCGAGGGGTGCGAGGCCGTCGGCGACGGCGTCGTAGGTCGCGCGCACGTCGGCGTCGTCGGTCTCGACGACGTCCTGGATGTTGTGGGCGGGCGAGAGGCGCAGGCCCACGCGGCCGGCCCCGATCGCTTCCGCGACGGCCGCGGTGACCTCGACCACAAAGCGAGCGCGCGCCTCGGGGGAGCCGCCGTACTCGTCGGTGCGCTGGTTGGATACGGGGGACAGGAACTCGTGCAGGAGGTACCCGTTGGCGCCGTGGATCTCGACGCCGTCGAGGCCTGCCTCGATGGCGCGGCGGGCCGCATCCACGAACTCCTCGCGAACATCGGCGAGCTCGGCCGTCGTGAGGGCGTGCGGGACCGGGTACGGCTTCTTGCCGTTGGGTGTGCGCACCTCGCCGTCGATCGCGATGGCGCTCGGGGCGACGATGCGGGACGTGCCCGTGATGTCGGGGTGCGAGACGCGTCCGCCGTTCATGATCTGCATGACGATGCGGCCACCCTTGGCGTGCACGGCCTCGGCGACTCGGCGCCAGCCTTCGGTCTGCTCGGGGGTGACGATGCCCGGCTGGCCGGGGTAGGAGCGAGACTCGGCGCTCGGGTACGTGCCCTCGGTGATGATGAGGCCCAGGCTGGCGCGCTGCGCGTAGTGCTCCGCCACAAGCTCACCCGGTACACCCTCCGCGCTCGCACGTGTGCGAGTCAGCGGCGCCATGACGACGCGGTTGGCGAGCTGGATGTCGCCGAGGGTCAAAGGAGAGAAGAGGTCCACTGATAGTGCCTTTCGGATCGGGGGCTGAGCGCTGGTGCGTTGCCCCCCAGATCGAACAGCACGGTTGCTCGCCGCATTCCACGTCGGTGTGTTGCCGGGCGGTGAGCATTCGGTCTCTTCACCTGCGGATGGTCAGGATTCAGGACCCCAGGGGTTCAGATCCACAGCGCTACAGGTCGAGGATGCCGTCGCGCAGTGAGCGAAGCGCGTGCTGGACGGCGCCCACGGAGACCACGCCGGCTCCGAGCTCGGAGCGGACGAGCTCTGGCACCGGCAGGTGCAGGAGCGCCGGCAGCTCCTCGCGGGCCGCCGCGATGAGGCCGTCGGCTCCGGGTGCGACGCCGCCGGCGATGATGACCCGTTCGGGATCGAACAGGCTGGCCACGAGTCCGACGATGCGCGCGAGGACGCCGCCGACTTCGGCGACGATGCGGAGGGCATCGATGTCGCCCTCGTTCGCCGCCTCGAGGACGAGCTTGCCGTTGATCTCGTGGGGTGGGACGCCGAGCAGGGCGCTGTTCGGCGCCACTGCGTTCTGCTCGACGGCTGTCCGCGCGAGGCGTGCGGCGCGAAGCCCCAATCCGTCGACACCCTCCGCTCCAGCGACGAGGTCGAGGCCGAGCATCTCACCGACCCCGCCGTGCGCGCCGCGCAGCAGGCGTCCGTCGACGACGATGCCAGCGCCGAACCGCTCGCCGCTGAGGAACGTGACGAAGTCGCTGCAGTCGACGCCTCCTCCCACGCTGCCCTCGGCGACGGCCGCGAGCAGGGCGTCGTTCTCGACGCGGATGATCGGGACCTGGTCCTCGAAGACGGTGGCGAAGTCGGGGTTGGTGCGCTGCCAGAACCCCTCGACGTGCGCGGGGGAGGTGCCGCGGGCGTCCACGGGCGCCGGGACACCGACACACAGGGCGGCCACCTGATCGATGGTGTGCCTGGTCGTAGACAGCTGGTCGGTGACGACCTTCCGGAGGAGCGCTCGCCGGGTCTCAGGGGAGTCAGCGCCCGGGTCGACCTCGACCTGGCCGGAGCTGATGGTGATGCCGCGGAGGTTCGACACAGTCGTGGTCAGGTGCTCGCGTCCCGCGTCGACGCCGACCACGATGCCAGCGTCGGCCGTGAACTCAAACCGCCTAGCCGGGCGCCCCTTCTGGTAGCTGCCGTCCTCGCGGGCATTCGGCAGCTCGGTGACGAGGCCGCAGCCGGCGAGCTCGTCGAGCAGGTCGATGATCGTCGACCGAGTGAGGCCGATGCTCAAGGCCTCGGTTGCCGTGAACGCTCCTGAATCCCATGCGTACTCGAGCAGCAGCTGCAGGTTCGCGCGCTTGAGGGGCGCTGGGGTGGCGGGGAGTCTGAACACGGTGTTGACCTTTCGCTGGCCGTCGGCTTACATTACCTCCAGTAGTAAATTTAGACACAAAATTTAGTGTTCGTTTCAATGTCTGGCCTCCCCGAATCTCCCTAGGGCTGCCAGCTCAGCCCAAGGGACAATGACGTGCCATCACCATCGAAACGCTTCCGGCCCCGCACCCTGCTCCGCGCCCTCGTGGCCACGCTTGTGCTCGTGCTCGCCGGCTCCGGCCTCGTGGCCTGCAGCAGCACCGGCCCGACCGAGGTGCGCTTCTTCCTCAGCAAGCCAGAGGCCATCCCGTACTTCCGCGAGCTCATCCAGGACTACAACTCCTCGCAGAGTGAGGTTCGCGTCGTGCTCGACACCTCCTCGAACCTGCAGGCCGGCTTCCTCCGGGGCAACCCGCCGGACCTCGGACTCCTCAACTACAACATGGAGATGGCTCGGTTCATGGAGCGCGGCGCGCTCTCCGACCTCTCCGACCTGCCGGAGGCCGAACGCATCCTGCCGGAGATCCAGGACCTCGTCGACCAGTACGCGAGCTACCCGGGACGCACGAGCGTGCTGCCCTACTCGGTGATGGCCGCATCCGTCATCTACAACAAGGACATCTTCGAGGAGCAGGGCCTCGAGGTCCCGACGACCTACAGCGAGCTCATCGAGGTCTGCGAGCAGCTCAAGGAGGCGGGCATCGACCCCTTCTACGCGACTTTCAAGGACCCGTGGACCGTGAGTCAGGGCTGGTTCGACTACACCGTGGGTGGCTCCATCGACGTCGCTGGCTTCTACGACGAGCTCAACGAGCTCGGTACCGAAGTCGGCCCGGACTCACCCGTCTCGTTCGAGTCGACCATGACCGACTCCGTCACCCGCATGACCGAGCTCGCGAGCGAGTACACGAACGCGGACGCCGGCAGCCGGGGCTATGGCGACGGCAACGTGGCCTTCGCGGAAGGCAAGGCCGGCATGTACCTGCAGGGCCCGTGGGCGCTCGGCGAGATCGCCAAGACGAACCCGGATGCGAACCTCGGTATGTTCCCGCTGCCCATGACCGAGAACGCCGACGACCGCGAGGTGCGCGTCAACATCGACCTCGCCGCCTGGATCCCCGAAGCCTCGAAGCACAAGGAGGAGGCGCGCGAGTTCCTGCAGTACCTCTTCCAGCCGGACATCATCAACGCCTACAACGCCGCACAGCTCGGCTTCGGCACCACGGTCGACGCCGACCCGGTCACCGACCCGCGGCTCGTCGAGCTCCAGCCGTACTACGAGAGTGCCGCCTTCTACCAAGGCCCGTCAAAGGCGATCCCGCTGACGATCCCCACCGAGAACTACATGCAGGGACTCGTCACCGGGGGAGCGAGCGTCGAATCGACGCTCAGCACACTCGACGCCGACTGGGCCCGCCTCGCGCTGCGCCAATAGATCCGCTCATGGAAACGGGCAGCACCACTCGATCACGAACCGGAATGGAGACAACAGTGTCGACCACCACCGAGGCGATCCGCACCGACGAAGCCCAGCGGGCAGGCAAGAAGCTCAGGCCACGCAGCACACGTCGAGTCGACCGGGTCTTCTACCTCTTCCTCGTCCCGACGCTCGTGCTGTTCACGATCGCCATCACGATCCCCGCCGTCATCGGCATCTTCTTCAGCTTCACGAACTCCATCGGCTTCGGCGAGTGGAACTTCGTCGGCGTCACCAACTACATCGCCATGTTCGGCGACCCCGCCATCTGGCAGAGCTACGGCTTCACGATGGGCTTCGCGGCCGTCACCGTGATCCTCGTCAACGTGCTCGCGTTCCTCCTGGCGGTGGGGCTCGTGGCGCGCATCCGTCTCAAGGCCCCGCTGCGCACCGTGTTCGTGATCCCCATGGTCATCTCGGGAATCGTCATCGCGTTCGTGTTCAACTTCCTGTTCTCCAACGCGGTGCCGGCCCTCGGGCAGAGCCTCAACATCCCGTGGCTCTCGGAGAGTATCCTCGCGAACCCCAACCTCGCCTGGATCGGGATCGTCATCGTCACGGCCTGGCAGGCGATTCCCGGCACGCTGCTCATCTACATCGCGGGCCTCCTCGCGGTGCCCGGGGACGTGTACGAGGCCGCCGAGCTCGACGGTGCGACGAAGCTGCAGCAAATGATGCAGATCACGCTGCCGCTCGTCGCGGGCTACGTCGTCATCAACGTCATCCTCGGGTTCAAGAACTTCCTCAACGCCTACGACATCATCGTCGGCCTCACCGACGGCGGCCCGGGCACGTCGACTCGAAGCATCGCAATGACTATCTTCACCGGCTTCAGCGGTGGCGACTACGCCTACCAGATGGCTAACGCGACGTTCTTCTTCGTGATCGTCGTCGTCATCTCCCTTCTCCAGCTCCGCCTCACCCAGGGAAAGAACCAACTCTGATGGCCCTTCAGCAACCCATCGTCGGCCGCGCCAGCTTGGCCCCGGCGAACAAGAACTTCGGCGGGCGGAACCGATGGTCGACGACGATCATCCTGCTTCTGTGCGCCGTGACCGTGCTCATCCCGCTCTACGTGACCGTGGTGACCGCCTTCAAGACGACGTCGCAGGCCGTGAGCGGCAACGTCTTCGCGCTGCCGGCGCCGTTCAGCGTCGACGGCTTCGTCGAGGCCTGGAACCTCACGAACTTCCCGCAGGCCTTCGGCGTCTCCGTGTTCATCACGGCGGGCACGGTGGCCGGCGTGATCCTGCTCGCGGCGCTCGCGTCGTACGCCATCACGCGCAACTGGAACCACCGCTTCTTCCGGGGGTCGTTCTACTACCTGCTCGCGGCGATGTTCCTGCCGTTCCCGGCGGTCGCGCTGCCGCAGATCCAGATGAGCGGACTCTTCGGCCTCGACAACCCGGTCGGCGTCATCATCCTGCACGTCATGTTCCAGCTGAGCTTCTCGATCCTGCTCTTCACCGCGTTCCTGCGGTCGATCCCGGGCGAGCTCGAAGAGAGCGCGCGCATCGACGGGGCCAGCACCTGGCAGACGTTCTGGCGGGTCATCTTCCCGCTGCTCGCCCCGATGAGCGCCACGGTCGGCATCTTCGCCTTCCTCGCGTCCTGGAACGACTTCATGATGCCGTCGCTCATCATCTCCGACCCGGCGATGCAGACGCTGCCCGTCGTGCAGAAGATCTTCCAGACGCAGTTCAGCAACAACTACAACGTGTCCTTCGCCTCCTACCTCATGGCGATGGCGCCCGCCCTGATCGCCTACCTGTTCACGCAGCGGTGGGTCATGGAGGGCGTCACGCAGGGCGCGGTCAAGGGCTGAACGCATCCCCGGCCAGCGCCTCCTCCTCCCAAGCAACGCCTCTCTCACCCCAGACCACCAACAACCCCAAGGAATACTTCGACTATGAGCTCGACCTTCTCGGCAGAGACCGACGTCCTCACCCGCTCCCACCCGCACGACGCCGACTGGTGGCGTCAGGCGGCTGTCTACCAGATCTACCCGCGCAGCTTCGCGGACGCGAACGGCGATGGGCTCGGCGACCTGCCCGGCATCACCGCGAAGGTGCCGTACCTGCAGGGGCTCGGCATCGATGCCGTCTGGCTCAGCCCCTTCTACCCTTCGGAGCTCGCCGACGGCGGCTACGACGTCGCCGACTACCGGAACGTGGATGCGCGTCTGGGCACGCTCGACGACTTCGACGTCATGGTCGCGGCCCTCCACGGCGCAGGGATCCGCGTGATCGTGGACATCGTGCCCAACCACTCGTCGGATCAGCACGCGTGGTTCCAGGCTGCCCTCGCGGCGGGGCCGGGGTCGCCGGAGCGCGAGCGCTACATCTTCCGTGACGGGAAGGGGCCGGATGGAGCCGAGGCGCCGACCGACTGGGAGTCGGTATTCGGCGGACCGGCCTGGCACCGGGTCGAGGACGGCCAGTGGTACTTCCACAACTTCGCGGTCGAGCAGCCCGATTTCAACTGGGCGAACCCGGAGGTGCGCGAGGACTTCCTGCACACGCTGCGCTTCTGGTCGGATCGTGGCGTCGACGGCTTCCGCATCGACGTCGCCCACATGCTGACGAAGGACCTCAGCGGGGAGCTGCCGACGAAGGCTCAGCTCGACGCGCTGCCCTTCGACGGACACCACCCGATCATCGACCGTGACGACGTGCACGAGGTGTACGCCGAGTGGCGCAAGGTGTTCGATTCGTATGACCCGCCGCGCACGGCGGTCGCGGAGGCGTGGGTTGAGCGTGACCGTCGGCCGCGCTACGCGAGCCCGGAGGGGCTCGGGCAGGCGTTCAACTTCGACCTTCTGGAAGCCGACTTCGAGGCGGCGCAGTTCTCGAGCATCGTCGCGGACAATCTCGAGCTGGCGGAGCGTTCCGGTTCGTCGACCACCTGGGTGCTGTCGAACCATGACGTGGTGCGGCACGCGACCCGGTACGGCCTCCCGCATGCGGAGCGGAACGAGAAGGGGCACCCCCTCGTGAAGCACGGCTCGGAGTGGCTGCTCTCTGGTGGTGCGCGTCCGACGCTCGACGCTGAGGGCGGCCTGCGTCGTGCTCGCGCGGCGACGCTGTTCACGCTCGGGCTGCCGGGTTCGGCGTACCTCTATCAGGGTGAGGAGCTCGGTCTTCACGAGGTCGCCGAGATCCCGGACGCTGACCGCCAGGATCCGACGTTCTTCCGCAACCCGGGGGTGGACATCGGTCGCGATGGCTGCCGTGTTCCCCTGCCCTGGGCGGCCGAGGGCCGGTCGTTCGGCTTCGGGGAAGCTGATGGGCACCTTCCTCAGCCTGAGTGGTTCGGTGCGTCGGCCGTCGAAGTGCAGGATGGCGATGCGAGCTCTGTGCTCGCGCTCTACCGCCGTGCGCTTGCGCTCCGTCACGAGCTGCAGAGCGGGGAGCATCTTGAGTGGCTGCCGAGCGATCGGGGCGACGTTCTTCGTTTCTCTCGCCCGAACGGGTGGGAGGTCGTCACGAACTTCGGCGCAGAACCCTTCGATCTGGGTTCCGATGCCGAGGTTCTGCTGCGCAGCGACCTCGGGGATGGCACGACGCTGGCGGGGGAGACCACCGCCTGGGTGCGCCGCCGCGGGTAGCCAGCCCAGACTGCCACTGTGGCGCGCCCCCTCTCGACCAGGGAGTGGGGCGCATCTCAGCGCAGGGCATCGTCGGGTCAGAACGGTGGTGTCATCGGCAGGTGCCCGAGCCTCGACGATGGGTCGTCGGATTGTCGCGGTCCTGGTTCGCGGTCCGGGTCCTTGCGAAGTCGTGGGAGCTCATCCGTCGGTCTGAAGAGTTGGTCGGTTGGTCTGAAGATCACGCCGTGTGGTTCGGGTCTGCTGATGTAGATCTTCCCGCTTGGTGTGGTCCATTCGAGGACGCCGCCGCCGAGCTGTCTGACTTTCCAGGCGGTGTGGTGCTTGACGATGTGGTGGTTCTTGCAGAAGTCGCTGAGGTTCCAGACCGCGGTCTTGCCGCCGTGCTGGTAGTCCTCGGTGTGGTCGAGCTCGCACCTCACGGCGGGTTGTCGGCAGCCGATGAAGCGGCAGTGGATGTCGCGGGCCTGCAGGAATGCGCGCATCGCCGCGGTGGGCTTGTAGGAGTCGACGGCTTGTACGGCCCCGGTGATGGGGTGCGTGAGGACGCGGAGGAAGGCTGGTGCGGTCGCGGCGAGGCGTTTCGCGTCCTCGATCGGCATGGGTGTCATCCCGTCGAGCAGCGCGGGCGCCCGGCCCGGCTGGTCGCTGGCGGGGTCGCTGTCGGCGAGTACCGTCGTGATCGGGATCGAGAGCTGCACGTTGGCCTGGATGCCGGCGGCGGCGGAGTTGCCCATCGGATCGCTGGTGAGGAGCATGTCGGCGACGACGTCGGACATGACCTCGTTCAGACTCCGCTCGTCCAGGGCCGCGGCACTCTCCGCCCCGCTGTCGACACCACTGTTCAGCTCAGACGCAAGGGCAGGGTCATCGCCTGCGCGAGCATGGTCGACGGCGGCCCCGAACGCACTCGCGGATTCGGACGCGGAACTTGACGACCCCGAGCTGTCTTGGTCTCCGACCTTCTGGCGCGCCTTGATGATCGCGAGCGCCTGCTTCCGCACCCGGTCGCGGATCGCGTGCGCGACGAACGTGTCCGTCGTGACCCGAATGATGCTCATGCCGTCGCCAAGATCTTCGACCGTCGCTCGGCGCTGCAGCCTCGCCCGCGTATGCCGCTGATCGATGGACTCGCCAGTCAGCTCCTCCGCGACCCGCTCCGCGGCCTTCCGCAGTGCCTGCGGCGGCAACGGCTCCCGCCGCACGCGCTCGAGCATCACCTCCACGAACAGCGCCCGCCGCTCCGCCTGCTCGACCGGATCCTCGTGGTTGACTTTGAGGCCTACCTCGACGAGCTTGTGCACCTGCGCGGGCGTCACGACGTTCTCGTCCAACGCGACCGCCAAGGCAGGGAAGTCCTGCTGCGTCATCGACGCGAGCGCCAGCTGTCCCTGAGCAGCCCCGGACGTCACCTGCATGACCAGCGCAACCTCGTTCGCGATCGACCGCACATGCATCGCCGACTCCGCGCACCCCTCCGCCGCATCCAACGCGTGACCGAAGTCGTACGCCGCAGCGTGCGCCCGCAACTGCAACGCGGACCCTGCCGCGATCATCGCGGCCGCCCGCTCCTCCAACGCCAGAATGTCCGACCTACGCGCAGCAACAGACGCCGGATCCGAAGGGTCGAACCCCGGATCCGAAACGTCGGAGGAGCGGTGCTGTTGCATGACCCCAACGCTACGGACAACCACCGACATTCTGCAGATTCGCGGATAACTTTTCTTCCAACTGAGGTTCCCGTGAAGGGAGGCCCGTGGTCGTTGCACAGGAATCACGACGAGGCGACGAGTCGATCGTCGTCTCGGTAGGCCCACCTCGTGCGCTGATCAGAACGCAACCGCACCCGGGGGGTCTTCTTCCCCTTCGATACCCGAGCGCGTCTCGCATCTATCCGCGTCCCGGCTCCGCCAGCATCTCCCGCAGCGCGGTCAGCATTCGCTGGGCCGCGAGGCGCCCGTTGTTCGGGTCGATCGCGTGGTGGGCGGCCATGCACGCTCCGTGCAGCCTGCCCTCATCGACTCCTGCGGGCAGACTGATCTCCCAGTCGACGCCGAATGGCTGCTCGGGAACGCCCGCGTGAGCGAGGTATTCGGCGGTCGTGACATGGATGAGCGTGCGGATCTCGTCCGTGGCGGGCTCCAGCGGGTGCCCGTCTCGGCTGTGGGTGGGGTACGTCGCGGGCCGCTGGGACACGTACTCGGGGCCAGCCAGGTACGCGATGAGCGCCGTCCACCCGTTCAGGTCGAGGTGCACACGCGTTCCTGCGCGTGTGCTCTCAGTCGGGAAGTCGCTCCACTTTCAGGTTGGCAACTCGGGCTCGGCAGGCCGGGACGCCTCATCGGCGAGGAGCGACTCGGAGAGCTCCCACAGGCGCCGCGCGGCAGTCTCGTCGAGCGCGTGGGCGACGACGCCGTGAACGCCGTCGACGATCTCATCGACCACCTTCGCCGGGTGGCAGTCCTCGTAGTAGGCGGGCGTGCCTGGTCCAAGCGTTGCGAGCGTCGCGACGAACACCGAAGTCGCGGCGCCCTGCTCCGGCGTCTTGGTCGGGAAGCGCCGCTTCATGTCGGCCAGCACCTCCGGGTCCCAGTGTCGCTGCAGGTTGGTCCAGATCCCACCCGGCATGAGCGCCGCTGCCGCGATGCCGCGGTCCGCCCAGCGTCTGGTCGCCTCGAGCGCGAACAGCACGTTCGCGGTCTTCGACTGGCCGTAGGCGAGCCCGCGGTCGTACGCATCTCGCACGAAGAACGGGTCGTCGAAGCGGATGCCGCTCGAGGCGTGGCCGCTCGAGCTCACGGCCACGATGCGCGCGTTTCCCGCCTCGGTGAGTGCGGGAAGGAGGGCGTTGGCGAGCGCGAAGTGCCCGAGGTGGTTGACCGCGAACTGCAGCTCCCAGCCGTCCGGGGTGCGGAGCTCCGGGGTGTGCATGATCCCCGCGTTGTTGATGAGCAGGTCCAGGGGTCCCGCCCAAGTTGAGGCCAGCTCACGCACCGTGGCGAGGTCGGCGAGGTCGAGGTGCACTACCCGGATGTCGTCGTTGCCGGTGGAGGCTCGCAGCTCGGCCGCAGCACGCTCGCCCGCCTCGGTGTCCCGCACGGCGAGCGTGACGTGCGCGCCCGCCGCCGCGAGCGCCCGGGCCGTCTCGACGCCGATCCCGGAACTCGCCCCGGTGACGAGCGCCGTCTTGCCGCTGAGGTCCACGCCTTCGACCACTTCGAGGGCGGTTGATGCTGCGTCGAACGTGGGGGAGTCCGCTTCCGTCATGGTCTGTTCCTACCAGTTCAGCGTTGCGGATCCCTGGTCGGGCCGTCAGGACTGCGCGTGAGGGACGGCCACGACGCGGACGCTGCCCGCTGGCACTGGATCGTCCGACGAGACCGACTCGCCCGTCAGCAGGTCATGCCCCGAGATCCCGGCCCTCGCATCCTGCGCTCCGTGGTTGATCTGGAACACGTAGTCGACGCCGTCACCGCGGCGCACGACGCGCTCGACGTCGCCGACGGGGGAGTAGTCGACCGCCGCACCGTCGAGCACCCGCGTCACGAATCCGTCGAGGTCGGCGCCGTCGAGCGCGGTGGCGAGGTACCAGGCCGTGCCGTCGCCGAAGCTGTTCTTGGTGACCGCCGGACGGCCGACGCCCGGGCCGTCGGCGAACTCGGCGACGCTCGTGGCGCCCCGCAGCTCGATGTCGTCGCTCCAGACGCGCCCGCGCGCACCGTCGCTGAGCGTGATCCGCTCGCCGGCCCGCAGGGGCAGGAACTCCTCGATGACGAGGCCGAGCACCTCACGGAGCTGGCCGGGGTATGGGCCGGTGGGGACATCGTCGTTGCTCGACACGATGCCGGAGAAGTAGGAGAACGCCAGCGTGCCGCCCTGCGCCGCGTACTCGCGCAGGTTCGCTGCCGCGTCGTCTTCGATGAGGTAGAGCGCGGGGGCGAAGACGACGTCGTACCTCGTGAGGTCGGCGGCGGGATGCACGAAGTCGACCGTGACCCCGCGGCGCCAGAGCGCCGCGTAGAAGGCCTCGATGCGCTCCCGGTGGTCGAGGTCGACCGAGGGGCGCCAGTCGAGATCCTGCGCCCAGAACGACTCCCAGTCCCAGGCGATCGCGACCCGCGCATCCACTCGCGAGCCGAGAACCGGCGCCAGGGCGGCGACGTCGGCGCCGAGCGCCACCGACTCCCGCCACTTGCGCGACGTCGCGCCGGCCTGCGGGATGAGGGCCGAGTGGAACTTCTCGGCGCCCCTCTGCCCGGCCCGCACCTGGAAGAAGAGCACCGCGTCGGCGCCGCGGGCCGCGTGGGCGAGGCTGTTGCGACGCATCTCGCCCGGTCGCTTCGCGATGTTGCGCGGCTGCCAGTTCACCGCCGACGTCGAGTGCTCCATGAGGATCCACGGCTTGCCCCGCGCGAGTGAGCGGGTGAGGTCGGCGGCCCGGGACAGCTGGATGTGGTTGTCCTGCTGCTCGGCGGAGAGGTAATGGTCGTTGGCGACGATGTCGACCTCGTCGGCCCACCGCCAGAGGTCGACGCTGGGGCACATGCCGGCCATGAAGTTCGTCGTGATCGGCTGCGAGGCGTGCTCGCGGATCGCGTCACGCTCGGCCTTGAAGCACTCGAGCAGTGCCGCCGAGCTGAACCGTGCGAAGTCGAGGCGGTGGGCGGGGTTGCTTGCCGTGCCCGAGGTTCGCGGCGCATCGATCTCCTCCCAGGCGCCGTAGCGCTGACCCCAGAAGTTCGTGCCCCACGCCACGTTGAGGGTCTCGAGCGTCGCGTAGTGCTCCTGCAGCCACGCCTGGAACGCCGTGACGGAGGCGTCGTCGTAGCTCTCCGTGACCGGGGTGCCGTATTCGTTGTGGACATGCCAGAGCACAACTGCCGGATGCTCGGAATAGCGCTCGGCGAGCTTCGCCGCGATCGCCGTCGCGGCGCGTCGGTACTCGGGGGAGCTCGGGCTGACGATGCCGCGCGACCCGAAGGCGAGGGGCATGCCGTCGCGCGTCACGGCTCTCGAATGCGGGTACTTCCGGTAGAACCAGGCTGGCGGCGAGGCCGTCGGGGTCGCGAGGTCGACGTCGATGCCTGCGGTGTGCAGGAGGTCGATGATCTCGTCGAGCACCGCGAAGTCGTAGACGCCTTCCTCCGGCTCGAGGAGCGCCCACGAGAAGATGCCGATGCTGACGAGGTTCACGCCGGCGTCTCGCATGAGGCGGATGTCCTCATCCCACACCTCGCGGGGCCACTGCTCTGGATTGTAGTCGCCGCCGAAGCGGACTGTCTGGCGGCCGGGCATCCACGTCGATGTCTTCACCCGAACGAGCTTACGTCATCGTAAACGAGGCACGCCATTGACTTACGAATGCGAAAGTGGCTGAATCGGACCATGACCGCAGTCGCGCACTCCGAGTACACCGCCGCCGCCGATCGATACGAGCGGATGCGCTACGCACGAGCGGGGCGAAGCGGGTTGAAGCTCCCCGAGCTCTCCCTCGGCCTGTGGCACAACTTCGGCCGCGAGCGGCCGGTCGAGACGCAGCGCGCGATCATCCGCCGAGCGTTCGACCTCGGCATCACCCACTTCGATCTCGCGAACAACTACGGGCCGCCGCCAGGGTCGGCGGAGGTGAACTTCGGTCGGATCCTCGCGGCCGACCTCTCCGCCCACCGGGACGAGATCATCGTGTCGTCGAAGGCCGGCTACGCGATGTGGCCAGGACCGTATGGCGAGTGGGGCTCGCGGAAGAGCGTGCTCGCGTCGCTCGACCAGTCGCTCGCTCGCCTCGGCCTCGACTACGTCGACATCTTCTACTCGCATCGCTTCGATCCCGAGACGCCGCTCGAGGAGACCATGGGAGCGCTCGCGACTGCCGTCACCTCCGGGCGCGCACTCTATGTCGGGGTCTCGAACTACGACCCCGCCCAGACGCGCGAGGCCGCGCGCATCCTGGCGAGCCACGGCATCCCGCTCACGATCCACCAGCCGCGCTACTCCATGTTCGACCGCCACATCGAGCGGGGCCTGCTCCCGGCGCTCGATGAGGTGGGAGCTGGCGGGATCGTCTTCTCACCGCTCGCGCAGGGCCTGCTCACCGATCGCTACCTCGACGGCGAGGTGCCCGAGAACTCGCGCGCTGCCACGTCGAGATTCCTCCCAGCCGCTGGCATCGACGACGAGTACCTCGCGCGGGCTCGCGCGCTGAACGAGATCGCCGCCGGCCGCGGCCAGACGCTCGCGCAGCTCGCCCTGAGCTGGGTGCTGCGCCACCCGCAGGTCACGAGCGCGCTCATCGGTGCCTCGAGCGTCGCGCAGCTCGAGCAGAACGTCGCCGCGTTGGATGCCCCCGGGCTCACGGAAGCCGAGCTCGCGGAGATCGACCCACTGGCGGTGGACGGCACGGGCCAGGTCGCCAGGTAGGTGCCGGCTGAGACGGTGCTCGGTCTCGTCGATCGGGTGCGTCTGGCCGGCCCGTGCTGATCTCCTCCTGCCCCGTTCCCTGAGTGTCCGCCGAGAGCCACAGGAACTTTGTGACGCTCCGGCGTCGGCGCACGTCTCCTCTGTAACGCCCCCGATCGGTGCACACGCACCAGGGCTCGATCTCAAGGAGAACCGCACATGTCGAACGTCACCCCCAACACGACTGCCACCCCGAGCGTCGTCGCTCCGTCCAAGGCGGGCACGGGGTCCACTGACAAGAGTGTCGTTCCCACCAGCCGCACCGGCTCGGAGGTCGCAACCGGCCACGGCACGACGACGGTCGTCGACAGCGTCGTCGCCCGCGTCGCCGGTATCGCCGCTCGCGAGGCGCACGGCGTCTACGACCTCGGCGGTGGCGCAGCCCGCGCCATCGGCGCCATCCGCAACGCCATCAACGCCACCGACCAGGGCCAGGGTGTGAGCGTCGAGGTCGGTGAGACGCAGGTCGCCGTCGACGTGACCATCGTGGCCGAGTACCCGGTCGCGCTGCAGGATGTCGCCAACGGCGTGCGCGCCGACGTCATCCGTGCGATCGAGACGATCGTCGGCCTCGAGGTCACCGAGGTCAACGTCACGATCAACGACGTGCACCTGCCGAGCGACGAGCAGGACGAGCCGGCCGAAGCTCGCGTCCAGTAGCTCATACCGCCTCACCTCTTCAGCCGGCCTGGCCGCCGTTCGGTGGCCAGGCCGCGGCACTTAACCCCGCACGATCTCACCTCACCGAAAGCAGGCAACCATGTTCCTCCGCATCGTCACATTCGTGCTCGGAATCGTCGTCAAGAAGCAGAGCGCCAAGAAGAAGCGCGAGCAGCAGGCCGCGTCGCGTGCCAAGCAGTCGAAGCGCTCGAAGCACGGCAAGCCCGGGAGCGCTCAGCGGGGCGGACGCTCGAAGCGCGCGTCGTCGAAGCGCAGCCGTCGGCGCTGACCCGAACCTGAGCCGATCCCGCCGAGCTGCCGCGCACCTCCAAGGTCGGCGAGGTACTCCTCAACGCGGTCTCGCGCAGGTTCGCTCCCGTCAGCGGGGAAGTGGGCGTAGGGTCGGTCCGCGGTGGGTTCGGGGGCGCGTGTCGCGGTCGCGGACTGCGGACGACGCCTCACCGACATCCGACGTGCTAGGAGGGCAGCCCATGGCCTTGATCGACAACGGGATCTACGTGAAAGGGCGTCGGTGCTTCACGCCGGCAACACTCGACGAGACGTTCGAGAAGCTCCGCGAGCATGCGGGGATGGCCTGGATCGGCCTCTTCCAGCCAAGCAACCAGGAACTCGACGCCGTCGCGAAGGAGTTCGACCTGCATCCGCTCGCCGTCGAGGACGCACGGGTCGGGCATCAGCGACCGAAGATAGAACGCTACGGCAGCACCCTCTTCGTGGTCCTCCGACCAGCCTGGTACGTCGACGCCACCGAGACGGTCCACTTCGGGGAGATCCACCTGTTCGTCGGCCCCGAGTTCGTGGTCACGGTCAGGCAGGCCGCACGCCCGGAGCTGGGCGACGTCCGGCACCGGATGGAGCAGAGCCCGGCGCTCCTCAGCCTCGGTCCCGAGGCGGTCCTCTATTCGGTGCTCGACCAGGTCGTCGACGGGTACGCCCCGGTGACCGCCGGTCTCGAGAATGACATCGACGAGATCGAGGATCAGCTGTTCGCGGGCGACGAGCGGGTCACGCGCCGCATCTACGAACTCCTCGGCGAGGTCATCAACTTCCAACGCGCGACGAGTCCGCTGCGAACCATCCTCGAAGCGCTCCTGCGGGGCGCCGAGAAGTACAACACCAGCGAGGAGATCCGCGCTCGCTACCGGGACGTCCTGGACCATGCGCTGCGCATCGCGGAGCGCGCCGACTCGTTCCGGGTGCTCCTCGAGAACGCCCTCACCGTGCACAGCACGCTGGTCACGCAGCAGCAGAACGAGGCGATGCGGGAACTCTCGGAGGCGAGCCTCGCGCAGAGCGAGGAGACGAAGAAGCTGTCGGAGCAGAGCATCGCGCAGAACGAGGAGATCAAGAAGATCACCAGCTGGGCGGCGATCCTCTTCGCGCCGAGCCTGGTGGGCACCGTGTACGGCATGAACTTCACGAACATGCCGGAGCTCGACGCCGAGTGGGGCTACCCGCTCTCGTTGCTGGCGATGCTCGGCCTGGCCGTCACCCTGTGGTCGGTCTTCAAATGGAGGAAGTGGCTGTAGTCGACGGCCGCGCTCGCGGACTCCGTCACGTCGGACGCGGCGGCCGGCACACCGATTCTCGGTTTCCCACTTCTCACACCCTCCCCGGATCCGTGTGCCAAGGAAGTTGCCTCGGGGAAACAGCAGCACGCACCCCGTGAAACATGCGGTTTCTACGCTCTGAGCATGTCAGCGACCGACCGTCGCCGTTCATCCACGGAGGAGCCAGCATGCGCACACCAAGTCGAAGCGACCGGGACGAGCTGTGATGAGCACGAAACATTCGCCGCACGGTGACGAAACATCCCAGACCTACGCTCGCGACATGCTCCCCCCGGCACCGCGCTCCCGTCACGTCGTGGTGATCGGCGCGGGCATGGTCGCGCACCGCTTCGTCGAGTCGCTGCGCTCGCAGGACACGGACCACGTCTGGGCGATCACCGTCATCGGCGACGAACCGTGGCGGCCGTACGACCGAGTCCAGCTCACGAGCACGTTCTCGGGCGTCGACCCGGCTGCCCTGGAGCTGGGCAGGCCGCTCATGTGGTCGCACCCGAACGTCACGCTCCGCACCTCCGAGACGGTCACGAGCATCCACCCAGGCACCCGCACGCTCGTGACGTCGCTCGGCGCGACCGAGCACTACGACGAGCTGGTCATCGCGACGGGCTCGTCCGCCGCGAAGCCGCCCATCGCCGGGGTGGATGCGCCCGGCGTCCACGTCTACCGCACCGTCCACGACGTGGTCGCGCTCAAGGCCGAGGTTGCCGAGTTGTCACAGCGGCTCGGCCGCACGGTCCGCGGTGCGGTCGTCGGCGGCGGCCTGCTCGGGCTCGAAGCCGCGGGCGCCATGGTCGCCCTCGGCGCGGAATGCACCGTCGTCCAGTCCTCCGGCCACCTCATGTCCGCCCAGCTCGACGCGGGCGGCGGCGAGTCGCTGCGGCTCCTCATCGAGCACCTCGGGGTGGATGTGCGAACCGGGTCCCGAGCCAGCGCGGTTGCCCTCGACGCCGACGGCCGCGCGGCCGGCCTCGACTTCCCGAACGGCGAGCCCGAGCCCGCCGACCTCGTCGTCTTCGCCGTCGGCATCACGCCCCGCGACGAGCTGGCTCGCGACGCCGGGCTGACGCTCGGCGCTCGCGGTGGCATCGAGGTCGACGAGGCGTGCCGCGCATCCGCCGCCAGCATCTGGGCGATCGGCGAGGTCGCCTCGATCGGCGGTGAGTGCTTCGGCCTCGTCGCCCCCGGCTACTCGATGGCCGAGGTCGTCGCCAACCGGCTCACCGGCGGAGCGGCGACGTTCCCCGGCGTGGACCTCTCGACGAAGCTCAAGCTCACGGGTGTGGATGTCGCGAGCTTCGGCGACGCCTTCGCCGAGTCGCCGGGCGCGCTCGAGGTCACGTACGCCGACCCGGTCGGCGGCGTCTACAAGAAGCTCGTCATGTCGGACGACGGCAAGGTGCTGCTCGGCGGCATGCTCGTCGGGGACGCCTCGGCCTACACCTCGCTGCGCCCCATGGTCGGGCGCGAGCTCGGCACGGACCCCGCCGCCTACCTGCTGCCCGCCGACGGCATGCCGGAGGTCGGTGGCGACCTGCCGGACGACGCCACGGTCTGCTCCTGCAACAACGTGTCCGTCGGCGCGGTGCGCGGCGCCGTCACCGACCACGCCTGCACCGACCTCGCCGGCGTCAAGGCCTGCACGAACGCCGGCACCGCCTGCGGCTCCTGCGTGCCGCTCGTGAAGAAGATCTTCTCGACCGAGCTCGCCAAGACGGGGGTCGAGGTCAGCAACGCCCTCTGCGAGCACTTCGCGCTCTCCAGGGCGGGGCTCTTCGACGCCGTGCGCGTCACGGGCCTCTCGACCTTCACGAGCATCATCGAACGCCACGGCAACGGCGGTCGCGGCTGCGACATCTGCCGCCCCGTCGTCGCCTCGATCCTCGCCTCGCTCGGCAACGGGCACATCCTCAAGGGCGAGCAGGCGGCGCTGCAGGACACCAACGACCACGTCATGGCCAACATGCAGAAGGACGGCACCTACTCGGTCGTCCCGCGCATCCCGGGCGGCGAGGTCACCCCCGACGGGCTCATCGCGATCGGGGCCGTCGCCAAGGAGTACGGGCTCTACACGAAGATCACGGGTGGCCAGCGCATCGACCTCTTCGGGGCCCGCATCGAGCAGCTGCCGGAGATCTGGAAGAAGCTCATCGATGCCGGCTTCGAGTCGGGCCAGGCCTACGGCAAGGCCCTGCGCAACGTGAAGTCGTGCGTCGGCTCGACGTGGTGCCGGTACGGCGTGCAGGACTCCGTTGCGATGGCCATCTTCCTCGAGCTCCGCTTCCGTGGCCTCCGCTCGCCGCACAAGCTGAAGTTCGGCGTCTCCGGATGCGCGCGCGAGTGCGCCGAGGCGCGCGCGAAGGACGTCGGCGTGATCGCCACCGAGAAGGGCTGGAACCTCTACGTCGGCGGCAACGGCGGCTTCACGCCCCGCCACGCGGAGCTCCTCGTGGAGGACCTCGACGACGAGCAGCTCATCACCGCCATCGACCGATTCATCGGCTACTACATCCGCACCGCCGACCGGATGCAGCGCACCGCGCGCTGGATCGAGGACCTCGACGGCGGCATCGACACGCTTCGGGCTGTCGTGCTCGAGGACAGCCTCGGCATCGCGGCCGACCTGGACGCCATGGTCGCGAACCACGTCGACAACTACAAGGACGAATGGCAGGAGGCGCTGAACGACCCGGAGGTCATGCAGCGCTTCGTGTCCTTCGTCAACGCGCCCACCACGCCTGACCCGTCGCTCGGCTACGTGCCGGAGCGCGGCCAGCTCCGCCCGGCCAACGAGGCCGACCGAAGCGCCGGAACAGTAATCGCAGGAACAACCCTGGAGGTCCGACGATGACCATCGCACTCGACACTCGCAGCGCCACCCGCGAACGCCCCTCCGAGGACGCCGGCCAGCACTGGATCGCGGTCTGCCCCCTCGACGCCCTCCACCCCGAGCGTGGCGTCGCCGCAATCCTGGACGGCACCCAGATCGCGCTGTTCCGGCTCCGCGACGAGCGGGTCTTCGCCGTCCAGCAGGCAGACCCGTACTCGGGCTCGCAGGTCATGAGCCGCGGCCTCGTCGGCTCCAGGAGCGGACGCGTCACCGTCGCCTCCCCGATGTTCAAGCAGATCTTCGACCTTGCCACGGGCGAGTGCCTCGACACCGTCGGCAAGGATGCGCGCACCCTCACGACCTACCCGGTGCGCATCGACGACGACGGCACGGTCCTCGTCGACCTGAGCCTGCGCCTCGAGGGAAGGCAGACGCGATGAGCACGCTCATGGCCCTCGACTTCACCGGCCGCGACGTCCTCATCGTGGGGGCAGGAGCCGTCTCCGCGAGACGCGCCCAGAAGTTCGTCACGGCCGGCGCATCCGTCACCGTCGTGGCCCCCGAGCTCGGCGGCACGCTCGGCGGTCTCGTCGCCGACGGGCTCGCGACCTGGCTGCAGGAGCCCGTGCAGGCACACCACCTCGACGGAGCCTGGTTCGTGCACACCGCGACGGGCGACAGGGCCACCGACCTCCTCGTCGCCGAGTGGGCGAACGAGCGCCGCGTGTGGTGCGTGAACGCGAGCGACGCCTCCGCCGGCAGCGCCAAGACCCCGGCGACCTCGGATGCCGGGGCCGTCGAGATCGGCGTCGTCTCCAAGGAGGGCGCCGACCCGCGCCGCAGCCGCCTCATCTGCGACCAGCTCGCCGAAGGGCTCCGTGCCGGCAACGTCGACCTGCGCAGGCACCGACCAGGTGCCGGCAGGGTTGTGCTCGTCGGCGGGGGACCGGGCGACGCCGACCTCATGACCCTCCGCGGGCGGCGCGCGCTCGCGGAAGCCGACGTCGTCGTGACGGATCGCCTCGGCCCGCGCTCCGTGCTCGCCGAGCTCCCCGCCGAGGTCGAGATCATCGACGTCGGCAAGCAGCCCACCCACCACCCCGTGCCGCAGGAGGAGATCAACCGCATCCTCGTCGAGAAGGCCCAGCAGGGGCTTGTCGTCGTGCGGCTCAAGGGCGGCGACCCGTTCGTGTACGGGCGCGGCGGCGAGGAGGTGCTCGCGTGCAACGCGGAAGGCATCGCCGTCGAGGTCGTCCCCGGCATCAGCAGCGCCATCTCGGTGCCCGCGGCCGCCGGCATCCCCGTCACGCACCGCGGCGTCGCCAACTCCTTCCAGGTCGTGACCGGGCACCAGCGCCTGGGCGCCGAGCTCCTCTGTTCCGTCAAGGGCGACACCTGCACGCTCGTCGTGCTCATGGGCGTCTCAGCGCTCGGCCGCATCTGCCAGGAGCTCGTGGATGCGGGAGTGCGCGACGACATGCCCGTCGCCATCGTCGAGAACGGCCACACCCCTCGCCAGCGCGTCACGAGGGGAAGCCTGCGCACGATCGACGCCACGGCGCGCAGCGTCGGTGTCGCCAACCCCGCCATCATCGTCATCGGCGAGGTCGCCCAGTTCGGCCTCCTGCAGGCGACACGGTCGCTCCAGGAACAGGACGCGCTGTCAGCATGAGCCCCGAACCCGCGAGCGGGGCGCGCGGCCGCGCACCCCAGGAACAGCACCTGGCCGGCGTCGTCGTCGTCGTGACGAGCGACCGCCGTTCCGGTGAGCTCGCGACGGCGCTCGAGCGACGCGGGGCCATCATCCGCCACTCGCCGTCGCTCAGCATGACCGCGGTCGAAGACGACGCCGACCTCCTCGACGCGACGAAGCGCGTCATCGCTGACCCGCCCGACATCGTCGTCGCGACGACGGGCGTCGGCTTCCGCGGCTGGATCGACGCGGCGGATGCACACGGGCTGGTCGAGGATCTCGTCGCGGTGCTCGCCCGCGCGCGCATCGTGGCGAGAGGCCCGAAAGCACGCGGGGCGATCCAGGCGGCGGGGCTCAACGCCGACTGGGTCGCCGAATCGGAGACCTCGGCGGAACTCGCCCAGTTCCTCCTCGCCGAGGGAGTCGAGGGCGCCCGCATCGCCCTCCAGCACCACGGCTCGGGAGCCGACGGCCTCGACGAGCAGTTCGCGGTCGCGGGCGCCGACGTCGAGAGCCTCATCGTCTACAAGTGGGGACCGCCAGCCGACCCTGCGCTGCTCGCTCGGTGGGCGCTCAAGGCGGCAGACGGCGAGGTCGACGCCATCGTCTTCACCTCGGCTCCCGGGGTCTCCGCGTGGCTCGGATCCTTCGCGGACGAGTCGGGTCCGGCAGACGGCGACGACGCGCTTGACGTGGGGACTTCCGGAGCCCTCGAACGACTCAAGGCACGCTGCCGTGACGGCTCGCTGGTCACCGTCGCGGTCGGCCCCATCACCGCGGCGCCCCTGCGGGCCGTCGGCATCGAGCCCGTCGTGCCGAAGCGCGGACGACTCGGCGCGCTCATCCGCGAGCTCATCGAGCACTACGCCCAGCGAGCGGCCGAGGGCATCGAGACCGAGGCTGGCCGCCTCTTCCTCCGCTCGAGCTGCGCCGTCATCGGCGACGACGTCGTCGAGCTCTCGCCCGGAGCGCTGCGCGTGCTGCGGCTGCTCGCCGGCAACCCGGGTGGCGTCGTGAGCCGCGAGCAGATCCTCGCTCGGCTGCCCGGCAACCCGACGACCAACCATGCCGCCGACGTCGCCGTCGCGCGCCTCCGTGAGTCGTTCGGCGACCGGGCCATCGTGCAGACCGTCGTGAAGCGGGGCTACCGGCTGCGCGTCCGCGCGACGTGAGCGTGCAGCGCAACGTGACCGAAGCCCACGCGATGTCAGGGTCCCGCGTGACCGCGCACGCCGACGGGCGAGCATCAGGAACGACCATCAGCACGGAGAGCGAGCACCGAATGAACGAGCAGCACCCGCGGCAGACGATCCTGGTGGGCGCATCCCACGGAACCGACAACACCGAAGGTCAGGCCATCATCCGCGAGCTGCTGCGCCGCGCGCAGGCGATGCGGCCGAGCGTGCAGGTCGTCGAGGCGTTTGTCGACGTGCAGCAGCCGAGCCTCGTCGAGGTGCTCGCCGGACTGCCCGCCGACGCTGATGTCGTCATCGTGCCAGTGCTGCTCACGGTCGGCTTCCACACGCAGGTCGACATCGCGGAAGCCGCGGCCGCCCGACCCGGCACCTCGGTCGCGGCGCCCCTCGGACCGGACCCCAGACTCTCGCAGCTGCTGTGGGACCGGTTCCTCGAAGCTGGCGGGAGTGCCGACGACGGGGTCGTCATTGCCGTCGCGGGCTCCACGGCGGCCGCCGCCGTGCCCCGCTTCCATGAGCTGCGCGAGCAGTTCAACGCCATCGGCGGCGCGGATGCGGTGCTCGGCTACGGAGCGGCCCTCGACCCGCGCGTGCCAGCGGCGGTGCAGCTCGCTCGAGGAGCGGCTGGCGTGCGCCGCGGGGGAGGCGCCCAGGCGCGGCGGGTCAGCATCGCGAGCTACCTGCTCACCCCCGGCTTCTTCCACGACCGCGTCACCGAGGCGGGCGGCGACATCGTGGCGGCCCCCCTCGGCGTCGACGACCGTATCGCGCACATCATCCTCGAGCGCTTCGACGCCGTCGTCCCCGCCGCGGCCCCCGTCTGATCGCACTTCTCACAGCCCCGCGGCGGGGACGAGAGGGAAAAGAAACCAGAACGCACCGCACGAGCCACGGGGCCGAAACTGCACCCCAATAGCTTGTGGATATCGGGCCGAACATGGCCGCAGAGCATCGCCAGAGCGAAAGGGAACCCGTGTCCTACGTCAAGCCGAATGACCTCGTCACCACCATGATCGATGCCGGGGAGAGCAAGATCTTCCTGTCGACCCGCGACACCATCATCCGCTCGACCATGGGAGGCGCGTTCCTCACGATCGCGGCCGCCTTCGCCGTGACCGTCAGCGTCACGACCGGCGTCCCGCTACTCGGCGCCCTGCTCTTCCCCGTCGGCTTCATCATGCTGTACCTGCTCGGCTACGACCTCCTCACGGGGGTCTTCGTGCTCGGGCCGCTCGCCTGGCTCGACAAGCGGCCGGGCGTCACCCTCCGCGGCGTGCTCCGCAACTGGGGCCTCGTGTTCGTCGGCAACTTCCTCGGCGCCTTCACCATCGCCGTGCTCATGGCCATCGTCGTGACGAACGGCTTCGCAACACCCCCGAACGAGGTCGGCGAGGCCATCGGGCACATCGGGGAGGGCAGGACCGTCGGCTACGCCGAGCACGGCGCCTCCGGCATGCTCACCCTCTTCGTCCGCGCCGTGCTCTGCAACGCGATGGTCGCGACGGGAGTTGCCCTCGCCATGATCTCGAAGAGCGTCTCCGGCAAGGTCATCGCCATGTGGATGCCCATCATGCTGTTCTTCTTCATGGGCTTCGAGCACTCCATCGTGAACATGTTCCTGTTCCCCTCCGGCCTGCTCCTCGGCGCCGACTTCACGCTCATGGACTACCTCATCTGGAACGAGATCCCCACGGTCGTCGGCAACCTCGTCGGCGGACTGCTCTTCGTCGGACTCCCGCTGTACTACACGCACGGCCGCACCCGAGCATCCCGTGCTCTCGCGCCGAAGGTCGCCGCATCCGACGCGAAGACCCCCGCCGCGGTCTAGCCCCTCTGCGCAGTGAGGCGGCTGCGCGGCCAGGAAGCCACACGCTAACGAGCGACGCACGACAAGGCCCCGTCCTCCCAGCTGATGCTGGGAGGACGGGGCCTTCTTGGCGCCGAGCTACGCGTTGTGCTCGGTGCGGTCGCCGGACCAGTCGGTGTGGAAGACGCCGTCGCGGTCGACGCGCTTGTAGGTGTGGGCGCCGAAGAAGTCGCGCTGTCCCTGGATGAGGGCGGCGGGGAGGCGCTCGGCGCGCAGTCCGTCGTAGTACGACAGGCTGGAGGAGAACGCGGGGGCGGGGATGCCGGCCTGCGCTGCCTGCACGACGACGCGGCGCCACGCCGCCTGGGCCGTGTTGACGGCGTCGGTGAAGAAGGGCGCGGTGACGAGGGCCACGAGGTTCGGGTTCTCGGCGTAGGCGTCGGTGATGCGGTTCAGGAAGCGGGCGCGGATGATGCAGCCTGCTCGCCAGATCGCGGCGATGTCGCCCTTCTTGATGTCCCAGCCGTACTGCTCGGCGCCGGCGATGATGGCGTCGAAGCCCTGCGAGTAGGCGATGATCTTGGACGCGTAGAGCGCGAGGCGCACGTCCTCGACGAACGCGTCGGCGTCCTCGACCTGGAAGCCGTCGGGGCCGGGGAGGGTGCGGGATGCGGCGCGCTGCTCGAGCTTGGAGGACACGGAGCGGGCGAACACGGCTTC
This sequence comes from Pseudoclavibacter sp. Marseille-Q434, assembly GCF_050315415.1. Lineage (NCBI taxonomy): Bacteria > Bacillati > Actinomycetota > Actinomycetes > Micrococcales > Microbacteriaceae > Pseudoclavibacter > Pseudoclavibacter sp. Marseille-Q434. The sequence goes on from NZ_JBNPQH010000001.1 coordinate 405,690, forward strand.
GGCGATGCCGGAGACGGGCACGCCGAGGTCGAGGGCCGTCTGGACCGTCCAGGCGCCGGTTCCCTTGGCACCGGCGGCGTCGAGGATGACGTCCACGAGTGGCTTCCCGGTGTCGGCGTCGACCTGGCGGAGGACCTCCGCGGTGATCTCGATGAGGTACGACTCGAGCTCGCCCTTGTTCCACTCGGCGAAGATCTCGGCGATCTCGGCGGGGGTCTTGCCGGTGCCGCGGCGGATGAGGTCGTAGGCCTCGGCGATGAGCTGCATGTCGGCGTACTCGATGCCGTTGTGGATCATCTTCACGAAGTGGCCGGCGCCGTCGGTGCCGACGTGGGTGACGCAGGGCTCGCCCTCGGCGACCGCGGCGATGGTGCGCAGGATGGGGCCGAGCGTCTCGTACGACTCGGCGGTGCCGCCCGGCATGAGGGAGGGGCCGTTGAGGGCGCCCTCTTCGCCGCCGGAGATGCCGCAGCCCACGAAGTGGATGCCCGTCTCTCGCACGGCTGCCTCGCGGCGGCGGGTGTCGGTGAAGAGGGCGTTGCCGCCATCCACGATGATGTCGCCCGGCTCGAACGCCTCGACGAGCTGGTTGATGACCGCGTCGGTGCCGGCGCCTGCCTGGACCATGATGATCGCGGTGCGGGGCTTCTGGAGTGACGCTGCGAAGTCGGCCACCGACTCGGAGGGCACGAATCCTGCTTCGGGGTGCTCGGCGACGAGAGTGCGGGTGCGTTCGGGGGAGCGGTTGTAGACCGCGACGGTGTTGCCCTCGCGGCTCGCGAGGTTCCTGGCGAGGTTGGAGCCCATGACGGCCATGCCGACAACGCCGATGTTCGCGCTGGGGGACGAGCCGGTTTCCGAGGAGATCGAGGGGGCAGCGTCAGTGGTCATAGATGCGTCTCTTTCAGAGTGGATGCTTGTCTCCCGTCAGGGCGATGCACGGGACACTCCACGGTATTGCACGACGGGCAGTCGTACGCTGACTTGTGGCACGAGCACGGCAACGATTTCCGAACATGACGAAACGTCGCCGAACTCGGCGCACGGCCAGGACCAGATCTGGCGGTGCGCGCGACCGCGAGCACCTAGACAGGGAGACACTCAGTGGCTGATCACGACGCCCGCACGAGAGCCTACGATTTCGGGCGCCCAGACGATGATGGCGACGCCATCACCGACGAGCAGCCGACGACGGCGATGCCGAGGACGCGTGCGACGCCGAGCGCTCCATCCGCTCGCTCGTCGTCGAGTCTCTACGCCGGCAGCGAGGAATCGACCCGCGTCATCCCGCAGCAGGCACCGCCGCCCGCGGTGACACCCGTCGCTCCGACCCGCACGCCCAAGGAGGGCAGGCAGCAGCCACCCGCCGCGCAGCAGCCGGGGCAGACGGATGCGCGGGGGCAGGCGAACAAGTACGGCCGAGCCCGCGAGTCGGCCAGCCCCAGCGTCTGGGCGCGCATCGGCTCCGTCTTCCTCGCCGTGCCCCTCTACGCCATCTGCGTGGTCGCCTTCAGCGCCATCCCCCTGCTCATCATCGTCTCCGGCGTCTCGTCGTCAGCAGGCAGCTTCATCGGGGACGGTGGGGGAGTCTCACCCGTCTGGACGATGCTCGTCACCATGCTGGCGGCCGTCGGCTTCTTCCTCATGGCGCTCACGATGCGACTGTCCGGAACCGGGTCGGTCGTCGCGGGGGCGCTGTCCGTCCTGGCGGGGCTCGCCTCGTTCCTCTTCCACGCCCAGCTCACATCCGCCATCGCCGCCGCGCCGCTGTGGCAGGACCAGCTCGCGACGTTCGCACTGTTCGCGGGCCCTGCATCCGGAATGGCTGTCTCGCTGCTCGCCGCAGAGCTGGTGGTCTTCGGGTTCGCGATGCTGGGTGCCGGCGCCGCCGTGAGCAGCGCTCGCCGCCACGGCTGGCGCAAGGCCGTCGGCTTCTGACGGGGAGCTCAGCAGAGCTTTGCAAGAACGTGCCCACCCGCGCGCTCGATGACGTAAAGTGGGGGGCTGAACTTCGGCGAGGGGCCGTGAGGCCCGTGATCGACGCGGTGATGTGTCCTTGAATGGGCCTCCACACGCTTCCTCAGTCTGTCGAGAACCACCACCAAGGAGACAACATGGCAGAGACCAACAAGCTCAGCGTCGAACTGCGCAACCAGTTCGGCAAGGGTGCGGCACGCAAGATCCGCGCCGCAGGCAAGATCCCCGCGGTCCTCTACGGCCACGGCACCGAGCCCCGCCACCTGACCCTCCCGGGTCACGAGACGATGCTGCTCATCCGCAAGGCGAACGCGCTCATCGAGCTCGACATCGAAGGCGACAAGCAGCTCGCGCTCGTCCGCGACGTCCAGCGCGACCCGGTGCGTCAGATCATCGAGCACCTCGACCTCGCGGTCATCCGCAAGGGCGAGCGCGTCGAGGTCGACGTGCCGCTGCACCTCGTCGGCGACCCGTTCCCCGGCACGATCGCCGTGCAGGACGCGACGACGATCCTCGTCTCGGCCGACGCCACCACGATCCCGAGCTTCATCGAGGTCTCGGTCGAGGGCCTCGAGGATGGCACGCTCATCCACCGCGAAGACCTCAAGCTGCCCGAGGGCACCGAGCTGGTCGACCTCGCGGAAGACGCAGAAGAGGTTGCCCTCGTCTCGATCCAGACGCCTCGCGGCGAGGACGAGGACGAGGACGAAGAGTCCGAAGAAGCAGCCGCCGAGTAATCTCGCGTCTGGCGTCGTCGACTCGACGCATCTTCGTCGAAAGGCGGGCGGCTCCGGCCGTCCGCCTTTCGCGTTCCAGAGATCCCACGGGTCGTCGCGCGGCGCATCCCGTCGCATGAAAGGCTTTGCAGCATGGCAGCAGACACCTGGCTCGTGGTCGGACTCGGCAATCCCGGCGAGAAGTACGCGAAGAACCGGCACAACGTCGGTCAGTTCGTCGTGGACGAGCTCGCGAAGCGACTCGGCGCGAGCTTCTCGCGGCACAACAAGGCGAACGCCCGCACCGCCGAGGGGCGCACGGCCCCGGGTGGGCCGAAGCTCGTGCTCGCGAAGTCGAACGGCTACATGAACACCTCGGGCGGACCGGTCTCGCAGCTCGTCGACTACTACGGTGTCGACGTCGACCACGTGATCGTCGTGCACGACGAGCTCGATCTCCCGTTCGACACCCTCAAGCTGAAGGTCGGTGGCGGCCACGGCGGTCACAACGGCCTCCGCGACATCAGCGCGGCACTCGGCGACCCGAGCTACCTGCGCGTGCGAGTCGGCATCGGGCGTCCTCCGGGCCGGCAGGACGCGGCCGACTTCGTCCTCAAGGACTTCGCGGGCAGCGAGCGCGAGGTCCTCCCAGTGCTCGTCGGTGACGCGGCGGACGCCGTCGAGCTGATCGCGAGCGACGGCATCCAGGCCGCTCAGCTGCGCGTGCACACGGCAGCGGGCGCGTGAAGCTCGTCATCCAGCGCGTCACCGAGGCGAGCGTCACGGTCGACGAGCGGACCGTCGGCCGCATCGACGAGCCGGGGCTCCTGATCCTCGTCGGCGTCACGCACACCGACACCGACGCGGATGCGGCGAAGCTCGCCCGCAAGGTGCTCGGGCTGCGCATCCTGAACGACGAGAAGAGTGTGCTCGACACCGGCGCCCCGGCGCTGGTCGTCAGTCAGTTCACGCTCTACGGGGATGCACGCAAGGGGCGACGGCCATCGTGGTCGCTCGCGAGTGGGAGGGCCCACTCGGAGCCGCTTGTCGCCGCGTTCGTCGCGGCCCTCCGGGAGGGTGGAGTGCACGTCGAGACCGGTGAGTTCGGCGCCATGATGAAGGTCGCGAGCGTCAACGACGGTCCCTTCACCGTGCTCCTCGAATCGGCAGACCTGGCGTAGATCGCCGACAGCGGGACAGCGAGCCTGGGCACTGTAGGAAGTATCTTCGCCTCGGCGCGTACAATTCCCCGAGTGACTCTGCACGGCTTCGTACGCTCCATCCAGTCCACCCCTTCCTTCGAGCGCGCCATGGGGCGAGCCGGTCGTGACACCGACTTCTCGCTCGTCGACGGGGCGAGGGCGCCGCTCATCGCGAACCTCCTCGCTGCGCGCCAGGCCGAGCTCGGCGCGGCACCCATGCTGTTCGTGCTCACGGCGACGAGCCGCGAGACCGAGCAGTTCGGCACAGACCTGCAGACGTTCGTCCCGGACGCGCACATCGCCGAGTTCCCCGCGTGGGAGACGCTGCCGCACGAGCGCCTGAGCCCATCGGTCGAGACGACGGGCAAGCGACTGCGCGCGATGCGCGAGCTCACCGAGTGGAAGGCCAGCGAGCGGACGTCTCCGTTCGTGCTGCTCGCCTCCGTGCGCGCCGCCCTGCAGCCGCTCCTGCCCGGTCTCGACGCGGCCACGACCATCCGCCTCGAGCGCGGCTCCCGCGGCAACGACCTCTCGAGCCTCGCCCTGCAGCTCGTCGACCTCGCCTACTCGCGCGTCGACATGGTCACCCGCCGCGGCGAGTTCGCCGTGCGCGGCGGCATCCTCGACGTGTTCCCGCCGGACGCCTCGCACGCGCTGCGCATCGACTTCTTCGGCGACGAGGTCGACGAGATCCGAGTGTTCTCGGTCGCCGACCAGCGCTCGCTCGAGTCAGAGGTCACGGAGGCGCTCATCACGCCGGCGCGCGAGCTGCTGCTGACGGAGCGCGTTCGCCAGCGGGCTCGCGAGATGCAGCACGAGTTCCCGAACCTCCAGCAGATGCTCGCCAAGATCGCCGAGGGCATCCCGTCGGAGGGCATGGAGTCGCTCGCGCCGGCGCTCGTGAGCGAGCTCGTGCCCATCACGAGCTACCTGCCAGAGGACGCCGCCATGGCGGTGCTCTCGCCCGAGCGAGTCGCCACGCGCGCCGTCCACCTCTCCGAGACCAACCACGAGTTCCTCGAGGCCGCCTGGAGCGCGGCGACGGCCGGCGCCGACGCCCCCATCGACCTCAGCTCCGGCGACTTCCTCACCGTCTCAGGGCTGCGGGATGCCCGCGGCGCGAGGCCGTGGTGGTCGCTGTCGCCGTTCCAGTCGCTGGAGATCCCGGAGGAGCAGCTCGACGCGAGCGAGATCCTCGCCGTCAAGATCGAGGGCGACGCCGTGCCGAGCTTCGCCGGCAACGCCGACGGCGCCATCGAGCACGTGTCGGCTCTCCTCAAGGACGGCTGGCGGGTCGTCGTCACGAGCCAGGGGCCAGGGCTCGTCGAGCGCGCGAGCCAGCTGCTCTCCGAGCACGGCGACGGGGCGCGGCTCGTCGATGAGCTCCCCGACGAGCTCGAGCCCGGCGTCGCCTACCTGACCCAGTCGCCCGTCTCCACCGGCGTGCAGGTGCCCGGGGAGAAGCTCGCGCTGGTCACCGAGACCGACTTCTTCGGTCGCTCCGTCGGCTACGACTCCAGGCAGCCGAAGAAGCTCGCCAGGCGCCGCACGAACTCGGTCGTCGACCCGCTGCAGCTCAAGGCGGGCGACTTCGTCGTGCACGAGACGCACGGCATCGGCAAGTTCATCGAGCTGCGACAGCGAGAGGTGCAGGCCGGCGGCCGGAACGCCCCGAAGACCGTACGCGAGTACCTCCTCATCGAGTACGCGCCCTCCAAGCGCGGGCAGCCCGGCGACAAGCTCTTCATCCCCACCGAGCAGCTCGACCAGCTGACCAAGTACGTCGGTGGCGAGGCGCCAGCCCTGTCGAAGATGGGCGGTTCCGACTGGTCCGCCGCGAAGGGCAAGGCGCGCAAGGCGGTCCGCGACATCGCCGTGGAGCTCGTGAAGCTCTACAGCACGCGCATGGCGTCGAAGGGCCACGCGTTCGGGCCGGACACGCCATGGCAGCATGAGCTCGAGGAGGCGTTCCCCTTCGTCGAGACGCCCGACCAGCTCCAGACCGTGGACGAGATCAAGCGCGACATGGAGCGGCCCATCCCCATGGACCGCCTCGTCTCCGGCGACGTCGGCTTCGGCAAGACGGAAGTCGCCGTTCGCGCCGCGTTCAAGGCCGTGCAGGACGGCAAGCAGGTGGTCATCCTCGTGCCGACGACGCTGCTCGTGCGCCAGCACCACGAGACGTTCTCCGAGCGGATGGCGGGCTTCCCCGTCACCATCAAGCCGCTCAGCCGCTTCCAGTCGAAGAAGGAGTCCGAGGAGACCATCCGCGGGCTCGCGGACGGCTCGGTCGACATCGTCATCGGCACGCATCGCCTCCTCACCGACTCGATCGCGTACAAGGACGTCGGGCTCATCGTCATCGACGAGGAGCAGCGCTTCGGCGTCGAGCACAAGGACGCCCTCAAGAAGCTCAAGGCCAACGTCGACATCCTCGCGATGAGCGCGACGCCCATCCCGAGAACCCTCGAGATGGCCGTCACCGGCATCCGCGAGATGTCGACCCTCGCGACGCCGCCGGAAGACCGGCACCCGATCCTCACCTTCGTCGGCGCCAAGTCCGACCGCCAGGTCGCAGCCGCGATCCGCCGCGAGCTGCTGCGTGAGGGCCAGGTCTTCTACGTGCACAACCGCACCGCATCCATCAACCGGGTCGCGGCCGAGATCGCCGAGCTCGTGCCTGAGGCGCGTGTCGCGGTCGCCCACGGCAAGCTCAGCGAGGCACGCCTCGAGCAGATCATCGTCGACTTCTGGGAGCGCAAGTTCGACGTGCTCGTGTCGACGACGATCGTCGAGACGGGCCTCGACATCGCCAACGCGAACACGCTCATCATCGACGACGCGGAGCGGTACGGCCTCAGCCAGCTGCATCAGCTGCGCGGGCGTGTTGGCCGCGGCCGCGAGCGCGCCTACGCGTACCTGCTGTACGACGGAACGCGTCCGCTCACGGAGACCGCCACCGACCGCCTCGAGACGATCGCCGCGAACAACGAGCTCGGCTCCGGCATGCAGGTGGCGCTCAAGGACCTCGAGATCCGTGGCGCCGGAAACCTGCTCGGCGGCGAGCAGTCCGGACACATCGCGGGCGTCGGCTTCGACCTCTACCTGCGCATGATCGGCGAGGCCGTCAACACGTTCCGCGGCGAGGTCGCGGAAGGCCAGACCGAGCTGCGCCTCGAGATCCCCGTGGATGCACGCGTGCCAGAGGACTACGTCGCGAGCGAGCGACTGCGCCTCGAGGCGTACCAGAAGCTGTCGAGCGCCTCGAGCCCCAACGCGAAGCCCGGCCAGATCGGGCTCGTCCTCGAGGAGCTCCAGGACCGCTACGGCGAGCCGCCCATCGAGGTGCAGCGTCTCATCGAGGTCTCGAAGCTGCGTCGCCTCGCCGTCAAGGCCGGCCTCGGCGAGCTCGTCGTCTTCGGCAAGACGCTGCGCATCGGGCCCGCCGAGCTCAGCGACTCCAAGCAGATGCGCCTCCGCCGCATGTACCCGGGGTCGAAGGTCGTCGACGCCACCCATTCGCTCGCCATCCCGGTGCTCGAGGGCCGCGATGGCACCCTGCCGAGCGACGAGGAGATGCTCATCTGGGTGCGCGGCATCCTCAAGTCGATCTTCGAGTTGGAAGACGAGACCGTCGAGGTGACGAGCGACGCGGAGGCGAAGTAGCCGTGGCCGACGCGAGCGAGCGGTCGGGGCACTGCGAGCATCCGGAGCTCCTCCGTCTGCTTGAAGTCGTCGGGGCGTTTCGCGGCGACGGCGGATGCGCCTGGTACGAGGAGCAGACGCACGCGACGCTCGTGAAGTACCTCACGGAGGAGACGGCGGAGCTCGTCGAGGCCCTCGAGGACGACAACCCGGCCGACATCAAGGAGGAGCTGGGAGACGTGCTCTTCCAGGTGCTCTTCCATTCCGACATAGCCTCCACGCGGGGGAGCGGCGCGTTCACGCTCGAGGACGTCGCGCGTGAGCAGGCCGACAAGCTCGTGCGCCGCAACCCGCACGTCTTCGGGCCGACCCCGACCCGTGACATCGACGAGATCATCCGCCTGTGGCAGGAGGCCAAGGCCGTCGAGAAGCGCGACCGCACGAGCGTGCTCGATGGCGTGCCCCGCGACATGTCGGCGCTTGCGCTCGCCCAGAAGCTCCTCGGGAAGGAGCGCCAGGTCGCCGCGGCGGTGTCGCCCGCCGTCGCGGCTGACACCGCATCCGTCGCCACCACTCTCGATTCGGGATGGGGAAATCACCTCGGGATGGAAAACAAACCATCCGGAAGCGAGAAAGCCATCCCGAAACCTGGGGTGGAGGTCGGTGCGGCCGGAGTCGACTCGGTCGACTCGGTCAGCTCGGTCAGCGAGGAACTGGAACTTGGGCGGACGCTGCTGGCGCTCGTGCGAGACGCGGATGCGCGGGGCCTCGACGCCGAACGCGCGATGCGGCTCGCGAACCGCGAACTCGAGCAACGCATCCGCGCGGCCGAAACCCGACGCGGCTGATTTCCGTCACCGGCGCCGCCTCACGAGGCCCCGTCCGGCCGCCCCTCGTCCCGGTGCTGCGGCCGCGCATCGCTGCCAGGCAGATGGCCGCTTCTGCCGGCCTCCCGCGAACTGCTGCCAGTCAAGTGGCCGCTTTGGCGCGGCCTAACGGGCTCATCGGTGGCAGCGTTGGCTCGCGGCGCAGTTGGGCCAGCGCAATGTCAGCGCGTCGTCGTCAGCGCGCCAGGTCAGGCCAGGACAGGTCAGGTCGTGAGGGCGCCCGCGAGGTCGCGGGCGAGGGTGCCGCGGTCGGCCACGACGATATCGTCGAGGTTCTGCCAGGCGGCCGCGTCACGGAGCAGGAGCGCGGTGCGCTCGGCGATATCGGTGGGCGCATCCGCTTCGCTCCACGCAGATTGCACGCGCAGGATGCGCGACTGGCGGTCGTTCTTCAGGTCGACGCGGCCGACGACGGCGTCGCCGAGGAGGATGGGCAGTGAGTAGTAGCCGTACACGCGCTTGTGGGCGGGGGTGTAGATCTCGATGCGGTAGTGGAAGTCGTGCATCCGCTCGGCTCTCGGCCGGTACCAGACGACGGGGTCGAACGGTGAGAGGAGCGCGGCCGCGTCCATCGCGCGTGGGCGGCGGGCGTCCCGGTGCAGCCACGCGAGGCCGGGCTGGCCGTCTTTGCCCCACTCGGCGACTCGCACGGGGAGGACCTCGCCAGAGTCGGCGAGCTCTTCGAGCGCGGTCTTCGTGAGCGCCATCGGCACGCGGAAGTAGTCGGCCAGGTCAGCCGTGGTGCCGATGCCGTGGGCGGCGGCGGCCATCCCGGTGAGCTCGCGGACCGCGTCGCGCGTGCTCACCTCAGCACCACGCACCTCGGCGGGAAGCGCCTGCTCGGGAAGCGCGTAGCGTCGCTCGAAGCCCTTGCGGGGAGCTGACGCCAGCTCGCCCCACCGGAAGAGGTACTCGAGCACGATCTTGACGTCTGACCACTCCCACCACGATCCGCGCCGTTTGTTGGCCTCGTGCTCGAACTCGCTGGCGGCGAGCGGTCCGCGCTCAAGGAGCTCGGCGCGCAGCCAGGCGATCGTCGCCGCGTGGCCCTCGAGGAACTCCGCGTTCTTGCGCCGGTCGCGTTCCGCTTTGTCGCGCATGCGCCACCCGAACAAGGGGAGCGACGCGACCGGGAGCAGCGCCGCCTCGTGGGCCCAGTATTCGGTGAGCCGCGGGGTGCGGCCGGACGCGAGCCGGTCGAGTACGGCTTTGTCGTAGCCGCCGAGGCGCGAGAAGACGGGCATGTAGTGGCTCCGCTCCCACACGTTGACGGAGTCGATCTGCAGGAGGTGGATGCGCGAGAGCAGCGAGCCGAGCTGCCTGGTGCCGACTTCGGTCGCGGCACTTCGGGTACCGAAGCCCTGGGCTGCGAGCGCGATGCGCCGGGCCTGGCCTGCACTGACGAGGGGGAGCTGGGCGGTCATGCCTCGTCACGCCGTTCGAGCGTGATCTCGACGCGGCCGGTCTCAACCGGCAGCGGGCCACCGGTGACCGGGGTGGGGGCAGGCATCACGCGCTCCGCCTCGAGTGCCTCCGCGGCCTCGGCGTGGGTCGGGGCGAATGCCTGGTCGACTCCGGTCATGGCGCCGGACAGGGCGCCGCCGACGCGTGGGCGGCCCGGGCGTCCGATGCGCGAGAAGCTCCAGAACATGCAGGCAGCGAAGAGAAGCGCCGCCGAGAGGATGATGAGGCCGGTCACCGCGCGCCCCCGGACGTCTCGCGTGCGATCATCCTGCGAGAATAGTGCAATGGCTTCTCAGATCACCCCGCCTCGTGGCATGCGCGATTTCCTCCCGGCAGACAAGCGCAGGCGCGAGCGCATCCTCGGCACGATCCGCGAGGTGTACACGAGGCACGGCTTCGATGAGATCGAGACGCCCGTCGTCGAGGACACAGCGCGGCTGCACTCGGGGCTCGGTGGCGATAACGAGAAGCTCTCGTTCGCCGTCATGAAGCGGGCGCTCGACGGGGACGCGCTGGCCGCCGCGGCTGAGGCTGGGGACCCGCTTGCGCTCAGCGACCTCGGCCTGCGCTTCGACCTGACGGTGCCGCTCGCCCGATTCGTCGCGACGCACCGCGGCACGCTGCCCGGCGTCTTCCGCAGCCTGCAGATCGCCCCCGTCTGGCGCGCCGAGCGCCCACAGAAGGGCCGCTACCGGCAGTTCGTGCAGTGCGACATCGACATCATCGGCGAGCCGGGGGCGCTCGCGGAGGTCGAGTTGCTCGTGGCTTCGTCGGCTGCGCTCGTGGAGCTCGGCCTGGACGACTGCACCATGCGAGTCAACGACCGACGCCTGCTGACCGCGCTGCTCGTGCACTGCGGATTCGCGGATGCCGAGCACGGCGCCGCGCTCATCACCATCGACAAGCTCGACAAGATCGGACCGGAGGGGGTCGCCGCGGAGCTCGCGACGATCAACGCGACGGCGGCCCTGCAGCTCGCGGCGGCGCTCGCCACCTGGGCCCCGCTGCTCGAGTCGGGCATCCGCTTCGACCGCGAGACCATCCTCACGAGCCTGCCCGGCGCGCTCCGCGAGGACCCGGCCGTCGTCGAGGTCGTCGACGGCATGGTCGAGATCGCGGATGCTGCTGCCGCTGCTGGCGCGTCGACCCGGCTCGTATTCGACCCGAGCCTCGTGCGCGGGATGGGCTACTACACGGGCACGATCTTCGAAGCCGCTCACCCCGAGTCCGGTTCATCGGTCGGTGGCGGCGGTCGGTACGACGGCATGATCGGCCGCTTCCTCGGCCAGGATGTGCCGGCCTGCGGCTTCTCGATCGGCTTCGAGCGCATCGTCGATCTGGCGCAGCTGCCGGAGACGGGGGCGGAACGGGCCATCGCGCTGCTCTTCGACAAGCGCGCATCCGTTGCCGACATCGCGAAGGTCAAGGGCGCGGTCGTGCGCTCGGGGGCCTCGCGAGTGCGCGTCGCGAAGAAGCCCAAGAACGTGCGTGGCCTCCTCGCCTCGCTGGCCGAGCAGGGGTTCACGCATGTCGCTCACGTGCGTGACGAGCACGTCGAGGCGCCGGAGACGCTCAGCTTCGAAGCGCTCCAGGACTCGTAGTCTGGCACCTCCGAACGAGGGGGAGCTTTGGAATCGAGCGCGCTACGAGTGAAGCCAGTCAGCAGAGTCCGAGGGCGTTGGCTCGCGTCCGCCGGCCTCGCGCTGGCAATGGCAACGTCAGTGAGCGGGTGCTCACTGCTCGGCGAGTGGGACGACCCCTTCACCTTCCAGGAGGTCGTCATCCCTGAATCAGTTGCCGAGCCCGGCAGCCGATTCGAGTACCAGGAGACCGCGCTGCTCCCGCTCGAGGACGGTCGCGAGGTCGCCGTCACCTTCTCGGTGCTGTCGATCGGTGGTCCGGAGAACGCGGGCCTCGCGGAGATCGGCGACGAGTGGACGCACCCGGAATCGGTGAACGTCGAAGTCGGATTGCAGGGTGACGCGCAAGATGGGACGTCGGCGCTTCCACCGGATCTGGTCGGCATCCTCGACGACGGTTCGGTGGCGCCGCGCGAGACCGTCGACGAAGCGCCTGACGCAGTCGTCTGCGAAGAAGCCCTGGGCGTCCCCAAGCAGGACGAAGCCGACTCGCAGCAGCTCCGCTGCGCTCTCTATCTCGTACCTCCCGGCAGGGCGCTCGAGCAATTGCAGTGGAATCCGGCGGGCGCAGCTGCCGAGTACGCGCAGAACCCGGTGGTGTGGCGGGTCCCGAGCATGGCGGAGCTGATGGCGGGGGAGACTGCCGGGTTGCCGTCGCCCACCCCGTGAGCTCGTCAAGCCCCTCCTTCCTCACGTTCCACCGACCCCGATACACTGACGAAGGACCGCGTCTCTGGCGGTCCGTACGCTACTGATTCGCAAGGAGCATCCTGTGGCCCTTATTGACGTCGTCCACGCCCGCGAGATCCTCGATTCCCGAGGCAACCCAACCGTCGAGGTCGAGGTTCTGCTCGATGACGGATCGACCGGCCGCGCGGCCGTGCCGTCCGGTGCATCCACCGGTGCCTTCGAAGCCTTCGAGCTGCGCGACGGCGACGCCGACCGCTACCTCGGCAAGGGCGTCCAGAAGGCCGTCGAGGCAGTCATCGACGAGATCGACCCCGCCATCGAGTTCTTCGACGCCAGCGACCAGCGCCTCGTCGACGAGGAGCTCAAGGAGCTCGACGGCACCCCGAACAAGAAGCGCCTCGGCGCGAACGCCATCCTCGGCGTGAGCCTCGCGGTCGCCAAGGCTGCAGCCGACTCGGCTGGCCTCCCGCTCTTCCGCTACGTCGGCGGCCCGAACGCCCACGTGCTGCCCGTGCCGATGATGAACATCATCAACGGCGGCGCTCACGCTGACAACGGCATCGACGTGCAGGAGTTCATGATCCTCCCCATCGGTGCAGAGACCTTCAGCGAGGCGCTTCGCTGGGGCACCGAGGTGTACCACCAGCTCAAGAAGACGCTGCACTCCAAGGGCTACGCGACGGGCCTCGGCGACGAGGGCGGCTTCGCCCCCGACCTGCCCAACACGCGTGCGGCTCTCGACCTCATCGTCGAGGCCATCGGCGCGACGAAGTACGAGCTCGGCACCGACATCGTGCTCGGCATGGACGTCGCCTCGAGCGAGTTCTTCAAGGACGGCAAGTACCACTTCGAGGGTGCTGAGGTCTCGGCCGAGGAGATGACATCCTTCTACGAGAAGCTCGTCGCCGACTACCCGATCGTCACGATCGAGGACCCGCTGGACGAGGACGACTGGTCGGGCTACCAGGCCCTCACCGCCGCCATCGGCGACAAGGTGCAGATCGTCGGCGACGACCTGTTCGTCACCAACCCGGAGCGCCTCCAGCGCGGCATCACAGAGGGCGCGGCCAACTCGCTCCTCGTGAAGGTCAACCAGATCGGCACGCTCACGGAGACGCTCGACGCTGTCTCGCTCGCGCAGCGCGCCGGCTACACGGCGATCCTCTCGCACCGTTCGGGCGAGACCGAGGACGCGACGATCGCGCACCTCGCAGTCGCCACGAACTCCGGGCAGATCAAGACGGGTGCGCCCGCCCGCACCGACCGCGTCGCGAAGTACAACGAGCTCCTCCGCATCGAGGAAGAGCTCGGCGACGCCGCCGTCTACGCGGGACGCAGCGCCTTCCCTCGCCACAAGGCGTAGGCACTGCGCCGCGCTGATCAGCGCGACACACGAACGGGTCGGGGCAAGTCCCCGGCCCGTTCGGCATGATGGAGAGTCGACACGGAGAGGGGGATGAGCATGCCCAACTCGACAGGCAAGTCCGGCGCAGGCAGGAAGACGGGCGCAGCGGGCGATTCGAGCACCAGCGCGGGTTCGCGAGCTGGCTCGAAGTCCACCCCGAACACGACGTCGAAGACGCGGCCAGCAACTGCCGCGCCCCCGAAATCGAACGCGAAGGCCAAGTCGAACGCGCAGGACAAATCGAACGCGAAGGCCAAGTCGAGCGCGAAGCCGAAGTCCAAGCCCCGCGCCAAGTCCACGTCGACGTCGCCCCGCACATCCGGGCAGGGCGCTTCCGGCTCGCGCAGCCGCATCCCGACCGTGCGCCCGAACGGCGCGACCGTGCTCGTCGCCCTCGTGGTGATCCTCGGCATCGCCGTGCTCGCGCCCACGGCCCAGCGCTACATCGCGCAGCGGCAGTACGTGGCGCAGCTGCAGGCCGAGCTCACCCAGACGCAGCAGAGCGTGGACGAGATCGCCACGGAACGCGACAGGTGGAGCGACCCCGCGTACATCCAGTCGCAGGCACGCGGTCGACTCCTCTTCGTCATGCCGGGGGACACGAGCTACCTCGTGCTCGACCCGCCGGCGACCACCAAGCAGCAGCAGAGCAACATCAGCACCGACCTCCACGAGACGCAGTCAAGCTGGCTCGACAGCTTCGCCGAGTCGCTCGTGACCGCGGGCACGGCCCCGGCGCCGACTCCGACCGACTAGCAGCAGACGCACCACCACGATCAGTGGATGCGCGTGAACGCGGATCCACCCGCACAGCCGAAAGCGACCAATGCTCGAGTACTCAGAAGCCACCGAACGCGATCTCGACGTCATGCGCGAGCAGCTCGGCCGCCCCATGCGGGGGGTCGTCGGCATCGGCGCGCGCTGCGCGTGCGGCAACCCGACCGTCGTCGTCACCCGCCCGCGCCTTCCCGACGGCACGCCGTTCCCCACGCTCTACTACCTCTCCCACCCGGCCGCGACCATCGCCATGTCGCAGATCGAGGCAGACCAGATCATGCCAGAGATGCAGCAGCGCCTCAGCGAGGACGACGAGTTCCGGGCCGCCTACCTCGCCGCGCACGAGCGCTACCTGGCGGAGCGCGAATCCCTCGAGGTCGTCGAGGAGATCTCGGGCGTCACCGCGGGGGGCATGCCGACACGCGTCAAGTGCCTGCACGCGCTCGCCGCCCATTCGCTGGTCGCGGGGCCCGGTGTGAACCCGGTCGGCGACTGGGCCCTCGAGCTGTCAACGTGGTCACCGCAGCGCTGCGTGTGCGCCAACCCCGGTGATGCACTCACCGGTGATGTGCAGGAGTAGACTTGACAAGGTTTTCCTCGCCCAACCATCGCATGCAGGGAGTACAAGTACGTGACTAAGATTCTCATCGTTGGCGGAGGTTACGCCGGCTTCTACACGGCATGGCAGCTCGAGAAGCAGCTGAACCCGGGCGAAGCCCAGGTCACGGTTGTCGACCCACTGCCGTACATGACGTACCAGCCGTTCCTTCCCGAGGTCATCAGCGGAAACATCGAGCCGCGTCACGCGGTCGTCTCGCTGCGACGTCACCTCAAGCGCTCGCGTGTCATCACGGCTGAGGTCACGAACATCGACCACGCCACGAAGACGGCGACCATCACGCCTGAGATCGGCGAGCCCTACACGGTCAACTACGACATCATCGTGGTCACCGCGGGTGCTGTGTCGCGCACGTTCCCGATCCCGGGCATCGCCGACAACGCCATCGGCGTGAAGACGGTCGAAGAGGCCACGTGGATCCGCGACACGATGATCGACAACTTCAACAAGGCGTCGACGATGGCCCCCGGCCCGGAGCGCACGCGCCTCCTGACCTTCGTGGTCGTCGGCGGCGGCTTCGCCGGCATCGAGTCGTTCGCTGAGATGCGCTCGCTCGCGACCGCGCTGCTCGAGGACTACCCGTCGCTGCAGTTCGACGACGTGCACTTCCACCTCATCGAAGCCGCCGGGCGCATCATGCCCGAGGTCTCCGAGGACACGGCTCTCTGGGTCATCAAGAACCTCGCCGAGCGCGGCGCGACCGTGCACCTCAACACGCAGGTCACCTCTGCTGTCGACGGTGTCGTCGAGACGTCGGCCGGCGACAAGTTCCCCACGGACGTCATCGTCTGGACGGCTGGCGTCATGGCTGCTCCGATCATCAAGAGCAACAGCGACCTCCCCGTCGACGAGCGTGGACGCCTCCGCGCCCGCGCCGACCTCCGGGTCGAGGGCGACAACGGCATCGTGCAGGACGCCTGGGCGGCCGGCGACGTGTCCGCTGTCCCGGACCTCTCCGGTGGCGGAGTCGGCGGCTTCTGCGTGCCGAACGCGCAGCACGCGGTTCGCCAGGGCAAGCTCATGGCCTCGAACCTCGTCGCAACGCTTCGCGGCGGAACGCCGAAGGACTACTACCACGAGAACATGGGCGCGGTTGCCGGCCTCGGTATCGGCGTCGGCGCCTTCCAGTCGGGCACCTTCGCCCTGACCGGCGTGCTCGCCTGGCTCGCGCACCGCGGCTACCACGACCTCGCGATCCCGACCGTCGAGCGCAAGATCCGCGTCCTCACGGGCTGGATCAACAACTTCGTGCTCGGGCGCGACTTCGTGTCGCTCAGCGCCCGCGAGACGCCTCGCGCCGGCTTCGAGCGGTTCGCTTCGCGTCCCCGCCCGGCCGTCGCCGACGCGAAGAAGGACGCGCCTGAGAAGCTCCCCGCGTCGAGCGAGCACGGCGGCGGCAAGCCCGCTGCGCCGTCGGACAAGCCCGCCGCTGACACGAGCGGCAAGAACGCTGCCGAGAAGGTCACGGCTGAGGCAGGTTCGGCCGCTCCCAAGCCCGCCGCCCGCTCGGCGAAGGCTCCCGCTGGCGACAGCAAGTAGCGACGCTCGTCGGGGCCGCCTCATCTCCGGATGCGGCGGCCCCGACGTGTACGCCCCTATAGCCCAACTGGCAGAGGCAGAGGACTTAAAATCCTTGTGTTCTGGGTTCGAATCCCAGTGGGGGCACTTCGCAAGCTCCTCGCTTGCTCCGAGGTCCGCGTGGCACCATGCCCACATGGTGATCGAGGTTCGGGCGGCGAAGCGGTTCGCCGACGTGCAGACGATGGTCGGCCCCAAGCGTCCCGACGCCAATGTGTGCTGGTGCCTCAGCTACCGCATCCCGTCGAAGGAGAACCAGTCGTTGGCGGGCGTCGAGCGTGGTGAGCGCGTCAAGCGTCTGCTCCGCCAGAAGATTCCGCCGGGCGTGCTCGCCTACGACGGCGACGAGGTCGTCGGCTGGGCCGCCGTGCACCCGCGAAGCGACACGAGCTTCGCCCGCAACCGCCGCATCCCGCGCCTCGACGATCTGCCCGTGTGGTCGCTGTGGTGCGTTCGGGTGCGTCCCGGGTTCCGCGGCCAAGGGCTCTCGCATCGCCTCGTCGAGGGTGCTGTTCAGCTCGCGAGGGAGCACGACGCCCCTGTCGTGGAGGCGTATCCCGTCGACAACGGGGGAGCGAAGGTCGATCTCACGATGGCCTATGTCGGCACGCGGGCGCTCTTCGAGAAGGCCGGCTTCTCGAAGGCGTCCGACACCGACTCCGTGCTGAACGGCTTCCCGCGTGTCCTCATGCGTCTCGATCTGCGCTGAAGCGGCCGCGTCGAGGACGCGCCATACTGGCGTCATGCCGATTCTGAATAAGGACATGACCCTCTGCATCTCGCTCGCCGCCCGGCCGTCGAACCTCGGGACGCGCTTCCACAATTTCCTCTATGACGAGCTCGGCCTCAACTTCATCTACAAGGCCTTCACCACGGAGGACATCGAGGGTGCCGTTCGCGGCGTTCGTGCACTCGGTATCCGCGGCTGCTCGGTGTCGATGCCGTTCAAGGAAGCCGTCATCCCGCTCGTGGACGAGCTGGACGCGTCAGCGCTCGCGATCGAGTCGGTCAACACGATCGTGAACGACGGAGGGAAGCTCGTCGCCTCCAACACCGACTACGAAGCGATCGCCGCTCTCATCGCAGAGCACGACATCCGACCGTCGCTGCCCGTCGTCGTGCGCGGGGCGGGTGGCATGGCGAAGGCCGTCGTGGCCGCGTTCCGGGATGCGGGCTTCGCGGATGTCACGGTCGTCGCGCGCAACGAGACGACAGGCTCCGCGCTTGCCGAGAAGTACGGCTTCCGGTGGCAGGCCGCCGACCCGTCGCCTGGCCCGTTCGCCCTCGTCAACGTCACCCCGCTCGGCATGACGGGTGCCGACGAGGGGGAGCTGTCATTCAGCGAGGAGCACGTTGCCGCAGCCGAGCTCGTCTTCGATGTCGTCGCGTTCCCCGCGGAGACCCCGCTCATCCGCCTCGCACGTGCTCGTGGAGTCCCCGTGATCACGGGCGCGGCCGTGGCTGCCCTGCAGGCCGCGCGGCAGTTCGAGAAGTACACGGGGACCACGATCACCGCCGATCAGGTGGAGCGTGCCGCCGCATTCTCGCGGCAGGCCATCTAGGCGGTGATCGCTGCTCGGCGTCCGACGCGCTCAGGCCGCTGGGCACCGAGCATTGCGTGCACGATCATGTCCTCGTCGAGCAGCTCGGAGCGGCCTTCGAGCGCAGTGCGTCCGTTGGCGAGGACCACGACCCGGTGGCTCCACTGCAGGAGCTCCGTCATGTCGGTGCCGAGGAACACCACCGCGGTGCCGGTCTCGGCGAGGCTGTGGAGGAACGCGAATACGGACCGTCTGGCACCGACGTCGACGCCCTGCGTCGGGTGAGCCAGCACCAGGACGCTGCCGCCGCGTTCCACGGCGCGGATGAACTCGGCTTTCTGCTGATCGCCGCCGGAGAGCTCATCGAGCGCGGCGTGGATGTTCGTCGTATTGATGCGCAGACGGTGCACCAGGTCGATCATCTTCCGAGCCCGCGTGATCTCGGCGCTGAGCGAGCTGTCGGCCGGATCGACGCCCTGGCTGAGGCTCCGGTCCGAGTCGAACGAGGGAACGGCGTCCGGGAGGAAGCTCACTCCGTGCGCTTCCGCGGCCCCTGACTCCGTCAGATCGATCGGCTCGCCGAACAGCTCCACGTGACCTTGCCCGGGGTGCTGGGCGCCGCCGAGGATCTCGATGAGCTGGCGGACGCCCGAGTCGTGTGTGCCGGTGATGCCGACGACCTCGCCTGGGCGGACATGTAGATCGACGCCGTGCAGAAGCTGGCCGTCTCCGACGCCGAAGGCAGCGAGTGCCGCGCGATGAGCGTCATCGGCGGCGACCGCGAGCGTCGCATCGGATTCCGGCAGCTCGCCCAGGAGCATGATCGTGAGCTCTTCCGAGCTGAGCCCCGCGATGGGGGTGTCGATGGCGATCCTGCCCTCGCGGAGCACGAGAACACGGTCGACGATGGACTGCACCTCGTCCATCCGGTGCGTGATGTAGAGGATGCCGCGTCCTTGCCCGGCAAGCTGGCGCAGGACCCGGTGGAGCAGCGCGATCTCGTGATCTGCGAGCGTGACGGCCACCTCGTCGATCACCACGAGCTGTGCCTCCTCGGCGAGCATGCGCACGACCTCGACGAGCGCGCGTCGACCACGATCGAGCTCGCTGACCATGGCGCCGAGGTCCAGCTCGGCACCGGTCTGGTCGAGCAGCTCGGTCGCGCGTTCGAGGACCTCCTCGTGCGCTTCGCCCGCCCGGTAGGTGTTCCGGAAGAGCGCCTGCGCAACCGTCAAGCCGGTCGGCGGTTCCGCGTTCTGCGTGATGACGCCGACTCCGCATGCCTGCGCTTCGTCGAGCGACTCCGGCGCGTACGGCTCGTCGCCGAGAATCATGGTTCCGGAATCGAGCTGGTGTCGTCCGACGAGCGTGTTGACGAGCGTGCTCTTCCCGGCCCCGTTGACCCCGATCAGGCCGACGATCTGACCTCGGTACAGGGTGAGGTCGATGTCTCGAAGTACGTGCCGGTTGCCGTACGAAGCGGTCGCATCAGTCATATGCACAAGAGTGTCCATCGTTCCCCCTCGATAGCTCTGCGACGCGTGATTCTGGGATCGACAACGCGCCGTTCGTCCGCCCCCTCCGCAGCGAACTGCGAACTCGGACGAGCCAAATCTATACGATCGCTGACCTCTGCCGCGTATTTCTGGGGTCCAGGTGTGCGTTATGGTCATGTCGGCTGCCGTCGGCAGCCAACACCGACTGGATCTTCGATGCGGCTGAGGTTTGACGTGCGGACACCCGATTCACTGCCATGGTGGCGGTGCTTCCTGGGCCTGGCTGCCGCGGATGTCACGGCCGGGTCTGGAGCTGCGACTGCTGCGGAGCATTCTCCGGGACGCATGAACGATGGCTCGGATGCGTTGGGGAATCTGGTCGGCAAGGGGGAGTCGGACGACGAAACCGCTTCGGAATGGACGATAACGCAGGACGATCTTTCGCCTGCCGTTCCTGAAGGTGTGGAGTCGGCGACTCGAAACGCAAAGGGGAAACACCACATGAGTTCACTCGACGAAGCCATCAGGCAGCTGCTCAGCATCGAGGGCGCCACCGGCGCTGCGATCGTCGACTATGCCAGCGGCATGGCGCTCGCGCAGGGCGGCAATCCGTCCTTCGACCTCGGCATCGCGGCCGCCGGCAACTCCAACGTCGTGCGGGCGAAGCTCGCGACGATGAGCGAGCTCGGCGTCACCGACGAGATCGACGACATCCTGATCACGCTGAGCTCGCAGTACCACCTGATCAACGTGCTCAACACGCAGGGGTCGAACGGCCTGTTCATCTACCTCGTGCTGAGCCGTACGAGCGCGAACCTGGCGCTGGCGCGGCACAAGCTGAAGGCGGTCTCGTCGCAGATCGCGGTGTGACGGCCGGCGACGGGCGCGCGGAGGGGTGACCAATGGTCGCCCCTCTTTGCACCGAGCAACGTTCTTGTACTGCGTCCACAATATGCGACACTAGTGCCATGATGCATGTGCTGACACCGGGATTCGGG
Organism: Pseudoclavibacter sp. Marseille-Q434; assembly: GCF_050315415.1. Taxonomy (NCBI): domain Bacteria; kingdom Bacillati; phylum Actinomycetota; class Actinomycetes; order Micrococcales; family Microbacteriaceae; genus Pseudoclavibacter; species Pseudoclavibacter sp. Marseille-Q434. The sequence continues at coordinate 426,325 of NZ_JBNPQH010000001.1, forward strand.
CCAGAGGCCGTCGAGTACGCCGAGGCGCTCGGGATGCAGCGCGCGCTGCACGCCGAGCGGGTCGCCGGTTCGCGCGCTGACACGGTCGTCCTGCTCGAGCACCCGAGCGTCTACACCGCCGGGCGGCTGACACGGGCCAGTGAGCGTCCCGTGGACGGGACACCGGTCGTTGATGCAGACAGGGGCGGCCGTCTGACCTGGCACGGGCCGGGCCAGCTCGTCGGGTATCCGATCGTGCGGCTTCCGGAGCCGATCGATGTCGTGGCGCACGTCCGTCGGCTCGAGGTGGCGCTCATCGAGCTGATCGGCGAACTCGGCGTCGTCGGCCGCCAAGTGGCCGGACGGTCGGGAGTTTGGGTGGGACCTGAGGATGCACCTCGGAAGATCGCCTCGATCGGCGTCCGCGTGGTCGAGGCGTGCACCATGCACGGCTTCGCCCTGAACTGCTCGAACGAGCTCGAGCCGTTCCAGCGCATCGTGCCGTGCGGGATCAGCGACGCAGGCGTCACCTCCCTGAGCGTGGAGCTCGGACGGGCGGTCACGCCGGCGGAGATCGCCCCACGAGTCGCCGAGCTGCTCACCGAGCACCTCGGCATCCGAAACGAGGTCGCGGCATGACGATCAAGCCCGAGGGGCGAAAGCTGCTCCGTGTCGAGGCGCGCAACGCGGCGACGCCGATCGAGCGCAAGCCGGAGTGGATCAAGACGAGAGCCAGGATGGGGCCCGAGTTCACGAGGGTCTCCGAGCTCGTGAAGGAGGGCGGTCTGCACACGGTCTGCCAGGAGGCAGCCTGCCCCAACATCTACGAGTGCTGGGAAGACAGAGAAGCCACGTTCCTCATCGGGGGATCGCAGTGCACGCGCCGGTGCGACTTCTGCCAGATCGACACGGGCAAGCCAGCTGAGTACGACACCGACGAGCCGCGGAGGGTCGCTGAATCGGTGACCGCGATGGGGCTTCGCTACGCGACGGTGACGGGCGTCGCGCGAGATGACCTGCCTGACGAAGGCGCATGGCTTCATGCGGAGACCGTGCGGCGCATCCACGCCGACAACCCGGCAACAGGCGTCGAGATCCTCGCGACGGACTTCTCCGGGAACCCGGAGCTGCTCGCGGAGGTCTTCTCGTCGCGGCCGGAGGTGTTCGCACACAACGTCGAGACCGTGCCGCGGATCTTCAAGCGCATCCGCCCCGCGTTCCGCTATGAGCGGTCGCTCGGCGTCATCACCCAGGCGAGGAACGCGGGCCTCGTCACGAAGTCCAATCTGATCCTCGGCATGGGGGAGGAGCGCCATGAGATCGAGCAGGCGCTCGCCGACCTCCGCGAAGCCGGCTGCGACATCATCACGCTCACGCAGTACCTGCGCCCCAGCCCACGACACCTGCCGGTCGCCCGGTGGGTGAAGCCGCAGGAGTTCGTCGAGCTGAAATCGGTCGCCGAGGAGATCGGCTTCCTCGGCGTCCTGGCCGGCCCGCTCGTGCGGTCCTCGTACCGTGCGGGGCGCCTGTGGGCGCAGGCTGCTCGGCGCCGGGGGATGCCCATCCCCGAGCACCTTCGGCACCTGGCGGAGTCGGCGTCCAGTGAATTCGCTCAGGCGGTGAGCTGACCCCGCCGCCTCGCAGTCGATGCGGGATACCATTCCGGCATGCTCGAAGTCTGGATCGCCGTCGGAGCCGTGCTCCTCATCGTCATTGCCATCGCCGTGTACGCGGTCGCCACGAGCCGCGCGTTGAAGCGGCTGCAGACGCGCGTGGATGCAGCCTGGACTGACATCACCGCGCAGCTCGTTGCCCGCGAGGAGCTCCTGCCGCAGCTCGAGAGCAGCGTGCGGACGTTCGCGACGCACGAGGACAAGGCCTTCGCCGCGTTCGCCGAGGCGCGTCAGGTCAGCTCGCAGGCGCAGACCCCTGAAGAAGTGAGCGCCGCAGAGAACGGGGTGCAGGGCGCGCTCCGCGGTCTCTTCGCCGCCGCAGAGGCCTACCCACAGCTGCAGGCGAGTCGGGAGTTCCTGCAGCTGCAGTCCGACCTCGTCGACGTGGAGAACCGCATTCAGGCATCGCGTCGCTTCTACAACGGAGGCGTTCGCGAGTACAACACCAAGGTCAAGGTGTTCCCCAACAATCTCGTCGCCGGCCCGCTCCATTACGGGCAGCGCTCGTTCTTCGAGGTGGCCGACCGTGCCGCCATCTCGCAGCCCCCTCGGGTGCAGTTCTAGTGGCACCGACGCGCCCGCGGGCGCTCCTAGTATTGAGCCTATGACCGAACGAGACCTCGACGAGACGACCGCCACGGCGGCCTCGGCGAGAACCGGCTCCACACTGGCGCAGAACCCCTCGCCAGCGCTGCGCAACGAGAGCGAAGACGAACTCGTCCCACGCGGTCTTCGCATCGGCGCCGCCTGGGCCTGGCGCAGCGTGGCCATCCTGCTCGCGCTCATCCCGCTCGGCTGGCTCGTGACCCAGGCGTCGCTGCTCGTCATCCCCCTGCTCGTGGCCGCACTGCTCGCATCGCTGCTAGCCCCACTCATGAAGTGGCTGGTGGGGAGCGGGCTGCCGCGCTGGGCCGCGCTCATCCTGTCGCTCATCGTGCTGCTGGTCGCCATCGGCACCCTCATCACGCTGGTCATCAGCCAGTTCGCGCAGGGGTTCAACCTCGACCTCGGAAAGCTCGAGGCGCAATACCAGCTGGCCCTGCAGTTCCTCAGGGACTCCCCGCTGCACGTCACCGAGGAACAGGTCGATGCGGGGCTGAGCGAGATCGTCGGCTGGGTGCAGTCGAACGTCAATTCCATCGCGTCGCAAGCGGTCTCGGTCGGGTCGAACGTCGCCGCCTTCCTCGCGGGGACGCTCGTCACCGCGTTCGCGCTGATCTTCTACCTGCTCGACGGGCGCAGCATCTGGCTCTTCATCGTGTCGATCTTCCCGAAGAAGGCGCGCGCCGCCATCGACGGAGCGGGGCAGCGTGGGTGGATCTCCGTGGGCCACTACGTGCGCGTGCAGGTGCTGGTCGCCCTCATCGATGCCGTCGGCATCTACCTCGGTGCCGTCATCCTCCAGGTGCCGTTCGCGCTGCCGATCGGCGTCATCGTGTTCCTCGCCTCGTTCGTGCCCTACATCGGAGCGATCTCGGCGGGCACGATCGCCGTCGCGGTCGCCCTGGCGTACAACGGCTTCCTCAACGCCCTCATCATGCTGATCGTCGTCGTCGCCGTCATGCAGATCGAGTCGCACATCCTGCAGCCGCTGATCATGGGCAGCGCCGTCAAGCTGCATCCGCTCGCCGTGCTGCTGTCGGTGAGCGCCGGAACCATCTTCGGCGGCATCGCCGGTGCCGTCTTCGCGGTCCCGCTCGTTGCAGCGGGCAAGGTCATGGTCCAGTACATCTCGCGGGGCTCCTGGCGAGACGAACCCGACCCGACCAAGCTCACCAAGCCCCCAACACCCCAGCGCGAGAAGTCGCAGCGCGAACAGAAGGCAAGCACGGTATGACCGCTCCCATCATCACGCTGGACCAGATCGTCGCGGCACGCGAAATCGTGCGGCAGGTCATCTCGCAGACGCCCATCGACTCGGCACGCTTCCTCTCGGAGAAGCTCGGCTCGCCTGTGCTGCTCAAGTGCGAGAACATGCAGCGCACCGGGTCGTACAAGATCCGCGGCGCCACGTACCGCCTCTCGCAGCTGAGCGAGGAGCAGCGGTCTCGCGGAGTCGTGGCGGCCTCGGCAGGAAACCATGCGCAGGGCGTCGCGTTTGCTGCGCGAGAGCTCGGCATCAAGGCGACCATCTTCATGCCAGTGGGCGTGCCCCTCCCCAAGCTGCAGGCCACGCGCGGATACGGCGCCGACGTGGTCCTGACCGGTGTCAACGTCGCCGACGCTCTGGTCGCTGCGAAGCAGTTCGCGGTCGACACGGGAGCGGAGTTCATCCACCCGTACGACCACGCCGACATCATCACGGGGCAGGCCACGCTCGCGCTCGACATCCTCGAGCAGGCACCCGACGTCGACACGATCATCGTGCCCATCGGCGGGGGCGGCCTCATCTCGGGCGTCAGCGTCGCGGCGTCGCTCCTCGGCGAGCAGCGTGGTCGGCCGATCCGCATCATCGGCGTGCAGGCCGCGAACTCCGCGCCCTTCCCGGTCTCACTCGAGGCGGGCTACCCGGTGAAGATCCAGGCGCGACCGACGATCGCCGACGGCATCGCCGTCGACGTGCCAGGGGACATCACGTTCGAGGTCGTCCGCAACCTCGTGGATGAGGTGGTCACGGTCTCCGAGGACGACATCTCGCGGGCGATCCTGCTGCTCGTCGAGCGCGCCAAGCTCGTCGCCGAGCCAGCCGGGGCGACTGCCGTCGCGGCGATCCTCGCCGGCAAGATCAAGGACGCGGGCACGACCGTCGCGATCCTCTCGGGCGGCAACATCGACCCGCTCATGCTCGAGAAGGTGCTGAGCCGCGGCCTCGCCGCATCCGATCGCTACCTGAAGCTCGTCATCGAGCTGCAGGACGTTCCGGGTCAGCTCGCGCTCATCGCGAAGACCATCAGCGAGGTCAACGCGAACGTGGTCGAAGTCCTGCACACACGCCACAACAAGGGCCTGCAGGTGAGCCACGTCGAGCTCGAGGTCTCCGTCGAGACGCGCGGCACCGAGCACTCCCATCAGGTGATGGATGCGCTTCGCGCGCTCGGCTACCAGCCGCGCACGAGCCGGGACGCGGCTCCGATGCCGTGACCCGAGCATCCGGCGCGCAGCCCTGACACAGAAGAGGACCTCCCACGGGAGGTCCTCTTCTGCTGCACCGCGTGCGCGCTGCGGCTGGCGCCTACGGGTGGAAGGTCTCGACCTCGACGATCTCGACGTCGATGGAGTTGCCGTTCGGCGCCTCGTAGCTGGTGGATGCGCCGACTGCGAGGCCCAGGATGGAAGCCCCGAGCGGGCTCTCACCCGAGTACACGCGCAACTGCGTCTGCGAGGCCATCTCGCGGCTGCCGAGGAGGAACTTCTGCTCCTTGCCGCCGATCTTGGCCGTCACGACGGTTCCGGTCTCGACGATGCCGGATGCTTCCGGCGCTTCGCGGACCTCGGAGTTCTTCAGCATCGTCTCGAGCTGGTTGATGCGGGCCTCGATCTTGCCCTGCTCGTCCTTCGCCGCGTGGTAGCCGGCGTTCTCCTTGAGGTCGCCGTCTTCGCGCGCCTCTTCGATGCGCTTGGCGATCTCTTCACGACCGTTCACGGCGAGCTCGTCGAGCTCCGCCTTGAGCCGGTCATACGTCTCCTGGGTGAGCCAGGTCACCGATGGGTTAGCCATGCTGGAACTCCTTGTGCAGCCGGATACGACCAAAGCCCTGACGCGAGTCAGGGCCTCAGTCGCCATTCTACGGCAACCAGCATTCCTTCACCAAAGCCGTCGTGCCCGCCTTCGTCGTCCGGACCTGGACATTCAGCACCTGGGACGCCTCGTCGGTGGGTGGGACGTCCACGACGTCCCAGCCGACGACTGCCTGCTGCTCGTCGCGGATCTCGATGGCGCAGGTCACCTCGGTGCCTGCCGGGGCCGTGATGCGGTAGTCGAAGCTCACGTTCGCGTCGTCCAGGATGGAGAACCGGACGGTGTCGGCGCGGATCGCCGAGGAGGAGACCGGGCCGACGGTCGTCGTCGCCCAGAACGCGACGACCGCGATGACGAAGATGCCGACCAACATCCAGATCCAGCGTTCCGGCTTCTTCTCGGAGCGGGGGGCGCGCGCGCCATATCGATCGACGAGATCAGCGCGGGATGCGAGGTCGGCTGCGGGGGTGGCCGCGGCGACGGTTTCGCGTTCAGCTGACACTGGGGGTTCCTCTCGGCGGGAGGGCGTGCACGGCCAGAAACTGGCGGCCGCGCGAGATAGGCTCTCTACCTAGGTTAACGTTCCACGAGGAGACCAGTGACACTTCGACTGATGGCGGTCCACGCCCATCCCGATGACGAGTCCAGCAAGGGTGCCGCGACCTACGCCGCGTACCGTGCGAGGGGTGCCGAGGTCATGGTGGTCAGCTGCACCGGTGGCGAGGCTGGCGACATCCTCAACCCGGGGCTCGAATCCGTCTTCCACGCGCAGCGTGACCTCGCGGGCCTCCGCCGCGTCGAGATGGCCGCCGCACAGGAGTTCCTCGGCGTCGAGCACCGCTGGCTCGGGTACGTCGACTCCGGAATGGCGTCGGAAGACGGCTCGCTGCCCGTGAACTCGTTCGCGAGCATCCCACTCGACATCTCCGCGCGGCCGCTGCTGCGCCTCGTCCGTGAGTTCCGCCCGCACGTGCTCGTCACGTACGACGAGAATGGCGGCTACCCGCACCCAGACCACATCCGCACGCATGACGTCTCCATGCGCGTCTGGCGAGAGTCCGGACTCGCGTCGCACCCCGAACTCGGAGCACCCTGGCGCATCTCGAAGCTCTACTACGACCGCACCATGAACGGCAAGCGGGCGGACAGCCTCCTGCAGCACATAAAGGGACTCGACCCGGAGTCGCCGCTCCTCGAGCGCCTCGAGCAGATGCTCGCCTGGATGCGCGACAAGCCCAGCAACGTCACGACCCAGATCCAGATCGACGAGTTCTTCGACGCCCGCGACTCGGCCCTGCGTTCGCACGCCAGCCAGGTGGCACCCGATAGCGGTTTCTTCGCGATTCCACGCGACATCGAGGCGGCGGCCTACCCGTACGACGACTTCGAGCTGGTGGACTCACGCGTCGATGCTCCGACGCCGGAGACCGACCTCTTCAGCGGTGTCGACGAGCGGAATGACGACAAGCAGCGCTCCCCGGGGGCTTCCGCGTGATGCTCGTCGCGCAGGCCCAGACCTGGATGCTGACACTCGCCGCGACCGCGCCGACGCCGGGGGAGGAACTGCCTTTCAACCCGGATGACGTGACCCCGGGCCCGCTCGGCTTCTTCGTCTTCATCTTCGTCGCGGTCGCGACCGGACTGCTCGTGATGGACCTCATCCGACGGACGAGCCGCGTCCAGGCGCGAGCGCGCATCCGCGAGCAGCTGCAGGCCGAGGTCGCTGCGGGCAAGGCCGCGGACGCTGCGGCCGCTGCGCGGCCGGCAGGCTCGGGCGCCGTGGCGACGGGAGATGCCCACCCGGACGGACAGGCCGCACCGGACGCAGAGCAGGCCGCAGGCGAGAAGAAGATCGCCGACTAGGTCCGTCCGGTCAGCCGGTGAAGACCGGCGGGTCGATGCACAGCAGCAGGATGCCCGTCCACTGGCTCAGGAACGCGAGCACCGTGAAGACGTGGAACAGCTCGTGGAAGCCAAAATGGCCCGGCCAGAAGTTCGGACGCTTGAGCGCGTAGAAGACCGCGCCGACGGTGTAGAAGAGACCTCCGACGACGATGAGCACCACCGTCGCCACGTTGACAGCCGCGATATCGCCGAGGTACGCGACGGCCGCCCACCCGAGTGCGATGTACAGCGCCACGTAGAGCCAGCGCGGAGCGCCGATCCAGAACACGCGGAAGCAGATGCCGAGCAGCGCGGCGACCCAGACGACTGCGAACAGCGGCCACCCCTCCTCCGGTGGCAAGGCGACGAGCGCGATGGGCGCGTACGTCCCCGAGATGAGCAGGAAGATGTTGGCGTGGTCGAAGCGCTTGAGCGCGACACGAGCCTTCTCGCTCCAGTTGAAGCGGTGGTAGAGCGCTGAGATGCCGAACAGCAGCCACGAGCAGAGCGCGTAGAGCGCGCAGGCGAGCTTCGCGGTGGTGCCCTCGGCGAGCACGATGAGCACGATGCCGGCAACGACCGACACGGGAAGCGTGCCGGCGTGCACCCAGCCGCGCCAGGACGGTTTCGCCTCCACGACGGGAGCCCCCGACTCTGCCTCGAGCACCGGCAGGTGCACCGTGGGCTCCGGCCCCGGGTCGAGTTCATCGTCTGCGTGATGTTCTGAAGCCACCCTCGAACTCTACGCGGCCTCGTGCACGTGTATCCGACCCGGGGTCCGGTACGTTGGCTGAACCATGTCGATGATTCCCACCAGCTTGCGGAGCTTCCTGTACGGGCTGTACACGAGGCGTCTGCGTCGATCTCTGCACGGACGTCCCAAGCCGAAGCACGTCGCGATGATCATCGACGGCAACCGGCGCTGGGCCAGGCAGCTCGGCCTGCGCGACGCCGCGCAGGGGCACGCGGCGGGCGCGGCCAAGATGATGGAGTTCCTCGCCTGGTGCGACCGGGAGGGAGTGCAGGTCGTCACGCTCTACCTGCTCTCGAACGACAACCTCAAGAACCGCAGCAGCGAGGAGCTCGACGCCCTCATCGACATCATCGAGAAGCTCGCGGTGCAGATCGCCGACAACGCGCGCTGGCGAGTGCACCATGCGGGGTCCTCGGAGCATCTCCCAGCCGGGCTCGGGGCGACGCTCGAGCGCCTGCAGCGCGACACGGCCCAGCGCCGTGGCATGCACGTGAACCTTGCCGTGGGGTACGGAGGCCGCAGCGAGATCGTCGACGCGATGCGGCGGATCGTGCGAGCGCACGCAGCAGACGGGGGCGATGTCGCCGCACTCGCGGACATCCTCACCCCCGATCTCATCGCGGAGCACCTCTACACAGGCGGGCAGCCAGACCCCGACCTCGTGATCCGCACCTCGGGTGAGCAGCGGCTCAGCGACTTCATGCTGTGGCAGTCGGCCCACTCGGAGTTCTACTTCGTCGAGGCGCTCGGGCCGGACCTGCGAGAGGTCGATTTCCTGCGCGCCCTGCGCGACTTCGCTTCGCGCCAACGCCGCTACGGGCAGTAGCGGCCGCGCTCCCAGACACGAGCCAAGATTTAACGTTCGCCTGCGCGTGGCGTGCGCGGCATCGTCGTACGTTAATGCCATCAGGTACGGTGCCTGATCGAAACGGCCACAGGTTCCCGAAGTTCGTTTCACCCTACCGAGTGCCCCTGTGGTCGGAACGTAACCCAACGACGAGCGAGAGCTTGGCGAAGGAGCGGAACTGCCGTGACACCCGCACAGCGCAACACCGACCACCTCGAGAACGAGGAAGGGAGCGCCGTGCACGTCGCGGTTCCCGACACCGCGACCTCGACCCGCACCTACGTGCTCGACACGTCGGTGCTCCTCAGCGATCCGAGGGCCCTGTTCCGTTTCGCGGAGCATGCCGTCGTCATTCCCGTCGTCGTCATCACGGAGCTCGAGAAGAAGCGGCACGACCCGGAGATCGGGTACTTCGCACGCCAGGCGCTCCGGTTCCTCGATGAGCTGCGCATCAAGCATGAGCGCCTCGACTTCCCGATCGCCATCGGGGAGGCCGGAGGCACGTTGCGAGTCGAGCTCAACCACTCGAACATGAGCGTGCTGCCCAGCGGGATGCAGCTCGGAGACAACGACACGCGCATCCTGGCGGTCGCGCAGAACCTGGCTGGCGAGGGGCTCGCGGTCACCGTCGTCTCCAAGGACCTGCCGATGCGCGTCAAGGCGTCGGCGATCGGCCTCGCCGCTGAGGAGTATCGGGCCGAGTTGGCTCGCGACACCGGCTACACGGGGGTCGCCGAGATCTCGCTCGGGGCGGACGAGCTCGACACGCTGTACACCGACGAGAATGTCGCGACCGGGGCCGTCGACGAGCTGCCCGTCAACACGAGCCTCGTGATCCACTCGGATCGCGGCTCCGCGCTCGGACGCGTGTCGGGGAAGGGCGCCGTCCGACTTGTGCGGGGCGATCTGGATGTGTTCGGCGTGCACGGGCGTTCGGCGGAGCAGCGTCTCGCCATCGACCTGCTCCTCGATCAGTCGATCGGCATCGTGTCGCTCGGCGGACGCGCGGGTACTGGGAAGAGTGCCCTCGCCCTGGCCGCGGGCCTCGAGTCGGTCCTCGAACGCGGGCTGCACCGGAAGATCATGGTCTTCCGCCCGCTCTTCGCGGTGGGCGGGCAGGAGCTCGGCTTCCTGCCCGGCGACCAGGGCGAGAAGATGAACCCTTGGGGGCAGGCGGTCTACGACGCCCTGTCGGCGATCGTCTCCGAGAACGTCATCGACGAGGTCATGGATCGTGGCATGCTCGAGATCCTCCCTCTCACGCACATCCGCGGGCGGTCGCTCCACGACGCCTTCGTGATCGTGGATGAGGCGCAGTCGCTCGAACGGAACGTGCTGCTCACGATGCTCTCGCGCATCGGCAAGAACTCGCGCGTGGTGCTCACCCACGATGTCGCTCAGCGCGACAATCTGCGCGTCGGTCGGCATGATGGCGTCGCCTCGGTGATCGAGACGCTCAAGGGGCACAAGCTCTTCGCCCACATGACGCTGACGAGGTCCGAGCGCAGCGACATCGCCGCGCTGGTCACCGAGCTGCTGGGTGACTACGAGGTGTGACGCTGCGGACGGGCGCGGGGACTGCCCGGATTGCACTTCGGGCAGCGCCCACGCCCTCGATCCTGTGGATAACTTCTGCGCGGCACGAGTGTGGTGACTAGCGTTCTGGCATGGCAGAGAGAGCAAGGGGGAGCTCTTCTGCCGTGACGAGGCTGGGCTCCGCGCGCGAACACGGGGGAGCGCGGGGCCCGGCCTCTTCGTCACGGCGGTGGAGCTTCGGGGAGTTGCTGTGCGTTGGCGCCCTGGTCGGCGTGGCGGTCGCCGCGGCGGTTGCGGGGCGGCTCGGCGAGCTCCCGGTGATGGTCGCGCTCGCGATCGTCACGCCCCGTCTCGTCGTCACTGACGTGAGGGAGCACCGACTGCCGAATCCGCTTGTGGTGTTCGCCGCGCTTGGCCTGCTGCTCGCGTGCTGCCTCGACTGGCTCCTCACCGGGAGCCTCGACGTGGTGGCGATCGTCATCGGCGTGCTGGTCGGAGCTGTGCTCCTGCTCTGCTCGGTGCTCGGCGGGCTGGGCATGGGTGACGTGAAACTCGGGGCCGTCCTCGCGGCCGCGGCGGCTCTGGTGCACCCGTCCCTCGCCGCTCTCCTCGTCTTCCTCGCCGTCCTGTTCGGGGGACTGCAGAGCATCGTCGTGCTCGCCTGCACCCGCGATCGGCGGCGGAGCATCGCGTTCGGGCCGGCGCTGCTCGCCGGTTACTGGCTCCCCGTGGCGTGGCTGGCCGTGTCCGGGCCGGTGTGACCGCCACGCGCGTGCGACGGCGCCCGCCCGCTTGAGGACAGCGCCGGGGGATGACAGCAATGACCCGCCGTGTCGCCACGGCGGGTCATTGCTGCGCAGACGCGCGCTTACAGGTTCGGCGAGGTCATGCTGAGCACGTCGAGCTTCTCGTCGAGCTGCTCTTCCGTGATGTCGCCACGCTCGACGTAGCCGAGGTCGATGACGGCCTGGCGGACGGTGACCTTGTTGGCAACCGAGTACTTCGCGATCTTCGCGGCGGCCTCGTACCCGATGACGCGGTTGAGCGGAGTGACGATCGACGGGGAGGACTCGGCCAGGGCGCGAGCGCGCTCTTCGTTGGCGACGAGGCCATCGACGGTCTTGTCAGCGAGCACGCGGACGCTGTTCGCGAGGAGACGGATGGACTCGAGCAGCGCGGTTCCCATGACGGGGATCTGCACGTTCAGCTCGAACGAACCAGAGGCTCCTCCGAAGACGATGGCCGCGTCGTTGCCGATGACGCGCGATGCCACCATGAGGACCGCCTCTGGCACGACCGGGTTGACCTTGCCCGGCATGATCGAGGAGCCCGGCTGCAGGTCGGGGATCAGGATCTCGCCGAGGCCCGTGTTCGGCCCCGATCCCATCCAGCGGAGGTCGTTGTTGATCTTGATGAGGCTCACCGCGATCGTCCGCAGCGCGCCCGAGGCTTCGACGAGGCCGTCACGCGCACCCTGTGCCTCGAAGTGGTCGAGCGCCTCGGTGAGGGGGAGCTTCGAGTTCTCGGCCAGCTCGGCGATGACCTGCTGCGAGAACCCGGCCGGGGTGTTGATGCCGGTGCCCGTCGCGGTTCCACCGAGGGGGACCTCGGCGACGCGTGAGATCGTCGACTGCACGCGCTCGATGCCGAGGCGGATCTGCCTGGCGTAGCCGGCGAACTCCTGGCCGAGTGTGACCGGGGTCGCATCCATGAGGTGCGTGCGGCCGGCCTTCACGGTGGTCGCCCACTGCTGGGCTTTGCGCTCGAGGGCTTCAGCGAGGTGCTCGAGACCGGGGACGAGGTTGTTGAGCAGCGCGTCCGTGACGGCGACGTGCACCGACGTCGGGAACACGTCATTCGACGACTGCGAGGCGTTCACGTGGTCGTTCGGGTGAACGGTCTCCCCGAGGCCTCGTGTGGCGAGAGTCGCGAGGACCTCGTTGATGTTCATGTTCGACGAGGTGCCAGAGCCGGTCTGGTAGACGTCGATCGGGAACTGATCGAGGTGCTCTCCGTCGATGATCTGCTGTGCGGCGGCCACGATGGCGTCGGCCACGGGCTGCTCGATGATGCCGAGCTTGGCGTTCACGATCGCGGCGGCGCGCTTGATGCGTGCGAGGGCGATGATCTGGCCCGGTTCGAGGCCCGCACCGGAGATGGGGAAGTTCTCGACGGCGCGCTGAGTCTGCGCAGCGTAGAGGGCGTTCTTGGGAACGCGGACCTCGCCCATCGTGTCGTGCTCGATGCGGTACTCGTCTTGATTTTCCACCACGTTGTGTGACCTTTCCAGGTAGCCGATCTCTGTAGAGGCCAGCCTACCGAGTACTGGCCTCAGCCGAGGTCGGCAGCGACGAGCTCTGCCAGTTTCGTGACGGTCTCCGGCTTGTTGTTGCCGTAGACGAGGTAGGCCTGGTCGCCCTGCTCGTGGACGAGCATGTAGGCACGGTTGCCGGCGTCCTCCGGGCTGAGGTTCGTCGCGTCGTACTCGATCCAGTCGAGGCCGCCGACCTGCACGGTGCCCGTCGGCGTGCGCTCGCGCGTTGCGTCGAGCAACCAGGTCGGGTTGACGCCGATGCCCTGGCTCAGCCCCACGTACTCCGTCGGGGCATCCTTCGGGCCGACGAGGAAGCCGATGTACCACTCGCTCACGCCGTCGGCGCTCGTGCGGATCTCGGCCTCGTTCGCGGTCCAGTCTGCCGGGACCTGCGGCACGACGAGCGGCTCGGCGAAGTCGCCCTGCGCGCTCTCGGCCTCCGAGGCGAAGTCGACGTCGAAGGACACCGGCGTCTCGTTGCGCGGAACGATGGCGACGATGAAGACAACGAGGCCGAGCGAGACGAGGAGCGAGTAGACGAGATTGTTGATCGTCTTGCGCTTGCGGTACAGGCGCGAGGACTCGGCCTTTCGCGCGAAGGTCTCTTCCGGAGTCTCGGGGCGACCGAGCTCCGCGACGATCGGGGGTTGCTTCTGCTTGGCCATCAGGACTCGTCGGTGTCGTCGGTGCGCCGGCGTGCCGCCTCGAGGCGCTTGCGTGCGCCGAGCAGCCACGACTCGCAGTGCGCCGCGAGCTGCTCGCCGCGCTCCCAGAGCTTGAGTGAGGCCTCGAGCGAGGCACTGCCCTGTTCGAGCTGGCTCACGACGGAGATGAGCTCGTCGCGTGCCTGCTCGTAGCTGAGCTCTGCGATGTCGGACTGTTCCTGCATGGTGGTCATTCTACGTTCGCCTCCGTTGCGCCATTCGAGGCGCCGGTCGTGATGATGGGCTCGCCGCCGAGGGACGAGGCCGTGATGCGGCCGTCAGCCGTGCGGATACGGAGCTCGGCGGATGCTGGGGCGTCCTGCCAGGCCGTGACGAGTGTGCGAGCGGCGCCGTCGACGCGCTCGACGATCGAGTATCCGCGCTCGAGCGTGCCCTGCGGGGAGAGGCCGCGCAGATGGCGGGCCAGCGACTCGAGCTTGTCCTGTTCTCGGTCGAGGCGACGGGTGATGAGCTCTTCGCCGCGCTGCGAGGCACGCATGAGCTCCTCGCCGCGCTGGTCGATGATCCAGGACGGGTTGGCGAGCGCCGGGCGAGACACGAGGGATTCGAGGGCATTCGACTCGCTGCGAACGCGGTCGACGATGCGCTGCAGGATTCGGGACCTTGCCTGCTGGACTCCAGCGAGTTCCTCCGCCACGTCTGGCACGACCCGCTTGGCGGCGTCCGTCGGGGTGGAGGCTCGGAGATCGGCGACATCGTCGAGGATCGGTCGATCGGCTTCGTGGCCGATGGCGCTGACGACGGGTGTCGAGAGCTCGGAGACGAGCCGCACGAGGCTCTCGTCGCTGAAGGGGAGGAGGTGCTGGAAGTCGCCACCGCCTCGCGCGACGATGATGACATCGACCTCTGGGTCTGCGTCGAGCTGCAGCAATGCGGCCGAGACCTCGGCGACCGTGCGCTCGCCCTGCACGGAGGTGTGGATCGTGCGGAACTGCACTGCTGGCCAGCGGAGCTCCGAGTTGCGTCGCACGTCCTTCTCAGCATCGGACTCTCGCCCCGTGATGAGTCCGATGGTGCCGGGCAGGAAGGGGAGAGCCTTCTTGCGGCCATCGGCGAAGAGGCCCTCGGCGGCCAGCTGCTTGCGGAGCCGTTCGAGCCGTTCGAGGAGGTCGCCGAGTCCGACGTGCCGCAGGTCGGAGACTTGCATCGAGAGCGTGCCGCCCTTGACCCAGAAGTCTGGTTTGACGCTCGCGATGACGCGGTCGCCTTGCTTGAACTCGCCGTCGAGACGCTGGACGACGCTGCGCCAGGCGGTGACCGAGAGCGTGGCGTCCGCGTCGAGGTCCTTGATCTTGCCGTAGGCGTGCCCGCCTCGGATGCTCCAGCCGGTGAGCTCGCCCTCGATCCAGACGGAGCCGAGGCGCGCGATCCAGTCTCGAACGAGTTCGGAGACGACGCTGACCGGCCAGGGTGCATCCGGTGTCGACTTCGGGGGCTGGATGACGACCACGTGCCTCTTTCGGAGATCTGGGCTGTCCCGCACGGATGCGATCAGGACTGCGCATCAGGACCGAGAAACTCGGCCCTGGCTTGCGATATCGAGGATATCGCGTGCCAGGGCCGAGTTCTCGTGCCTGTGGAGAGCGCCACCGCGCTCTTCGGTGGCTACCGGGCGTGTCGCGTCAGGTGGACGTCGGCGTCGCGGTTGGCAGTGCGCCGGTCGAGAGCGCCTGAAGTAGCTCTCCGTGGAGCAGGATCGCGGTCAACGTGAAGCCGAAGATCGTGATCAAGGTGACGACGGCGCCGATGACGGGAATCCACATGGCGCGCTTGCCTGCTTTCCAGCGGATGAGCGTGAGGTACAGCGTGAGCGCGTAGATCGCGGGAAGCACGAGGATCGCCGTCGTGGACAACACGCCGAGTCCTTCAGGCCGGACGTAGTCGCTGATCCCGAAGTCCTCATAGAGCAGGGCCATCTGGCCCGCCAGCGAGTTCTCCGTGAACGTCGTCATGTTCAGGATCGTGGCGACGAGGCCGAGCACCAGGAACCCGATGCCGAGGAAGCGGTCGTTCTTGCGTTTCGCTTCCTGCACCGTGTCCTGCTGCTCGGCTCCCGGCGTCACACTCACGCCGCTGAGTGACCGAACGAGCCGAGCTGCTTGGTGGCCTCGACGACGCGAGCCGCCATGGCGGACTCGGCCTTCTTGCCCCACGAGCGGGGGTCGTAGACCTTCTTGTTGCCGACTTCCCCGTCGATCTTGAGGAAGCCGTCGTAGTTCTTGAGCACCGTGTCGGCGACCGAGCGGCTGAACGCGTACTGCGTGTCCGTGTCGATGTTCATCTTGATGACGCCGTTGCGCACTGCCTCGGCGATCTCTTCGTCGGTGGAGCCCGAGCCGCCGTGGAAGACGAGGTCGAGCGGCTTGGCCCCGGTGCCGTACTTCTCAGCCAGGCCCGCCTGGATCTCCGCGAGGAGTTCAGGGCGGAGCTTGACGTTGCCGGGCTTGTAGACGCCGTGGACGTTGCCGAACGTGAGCGCGGCCATGTAGCGGCCACGGTCGCCGAGACCGAGAGCTTCGACGGTCGCGATCGCGTCATCGAGCGTCGTGTAGAGGTGCTCGTTGATCTCGTGCGCGACGCCATCTTCTTCGCCGCCGACGACACCGATCTCGACCTCGAGAATCTGGTTGTTGGCCTGGGTGAGCTTGAGGATCTTCGAAGCGATCTCGAGGTTCTCAGCGAGCGGCACAGCCGAGCCGTCCCACATGTGCGACTGGAAGATCGGCTCGCCGCCGCGCTTGATCTGCTCGGCGGATGCCTCGAGGAGCGGGTAGACGAATCCGTCGAGCGCATCCTTCGGGCAGTGGTCGGTGTGGAGTGCGACCGTGATGGGGTAGTTCTTCGCGACCTCGTGTGCGAATGCGGCCATGGCCAGCGCGCCGGAGGCGCGTGCCTTCACGGACTGGCCGGCGAAGTAGTCCGCACCGCCCGTCGTGACCTGGAGGATGCCGTCAGAGCCGGCTTCGGTGAGACCCTGGAGGACGGAGTTGATGGTCGACGAGCTGGAGACGTTGATCGCGGGGTACGCGAAGCCGCCTTCCTTGGCTCGGTTCAGCATCTCGGCGTACTGGTCCGGTGTTGCGATGGGCATGTGTGCTCCTTCAGCGCTTGGAACTTACGCGTGAAGTCTAGCCAGGGCCGCCGACTTTCTCCGAGCGCGCGTACTAGGGTTGGGAACTGGATAGCGCGGAGCAATGGTGTCGTGTGATTGCTCGGCGAGAACGTCCACAACGCCAGCGAAAGGGACCCCTGTGACCTCGACTTCCGCCACTCCGACTCCTGAGCACGGGCAGCTCTTCGCGAACCCGGACCGCAACCTCGCTATGGAGTTGGTGCGCGCAACCGAGGCCGCTGCCATCCGAGCGACGCCGTTCATCGGGCGAGGCGACAAGAACGCTGCCGATGGCGCCGCGGTCGATGCCATGCGCAAATTCCTTTCGACCGTCGACTTCGCCGGCGTGGTCGTCATCGGCGAGGGTGAGAAGGATGAAGCCCCGATGCTGTTCAACGGCGAGCAGGTCGGCAACGGTCAGGGCCCTGACTGCGACATCGCGGTCGACCCGATCGACGGGACGAGCTTGACCGCCGCCGGGCGCCAGAACGCGTTGAGCGTCATCGCCGTGGCTGACCGCGGTTCGATGTACAACCCGAAGGATCTCTTCTACATGGAGAAGATCGTGACCGGCCCCGAGGGGGTCGGCGTCATCGATCTCGCTCGCCCGATCGGCGAGAACATCCGCGCGCTGTCGAAGGCGAAGAACAAGCCGGTCGAGGACATGGTCATCGCCGTGCTCGATCGACCTCGCCACGAAGAGCTCATCAACGAGATCCGCGAGGCCGGAGCAGGGACGCAGCTCATGCTCGACGGTGATGTAGCTGGCGGCATCAACGCGGCGCGGGGCACCGGGCGCATCGACATGTGCGTCGGCATCGGCGGAACGCCGGAGGGCATCATCACCGCCTGTGCGATCAAGGCCCTGGGCGGCGTGCTCCAAGGCCGCTGGTACCCGCGCAACGCTGAGGAGCGCGAGCGGGCGATCGCTGCTGGACACGATCTGGATGCGGTGCTCACGCAGGACGATCTGGTCCGCACGGAGAACACGTACTTCGTGGCCACGGGTGTGACTGACGGTGGTCTGTGCGCGGGTGTCCGCCGGGTCGGCAACCGCATCATGACGGATTCGGTTGTGCTCCGTTCGCGTTCGGGCACGGTCCGCAGAGTCACGGCTGAGCACCTCGCCGACAAGTGGCTCTGACCCGGGTCTCTCTCTGACACATTCGCTGTTCTTCGGATGCTCCGCCCGCCACCAGGCCGGTGAAGCACCCTGGGGCAGCGATGTCTCGGGTGACTTGGGGTGCGCGTCAGCGCCCGCCTGGCGCGCTCTCTGCCGCTCCGGACAGCGTGGGTTCGGTCAGTTCTGGCGCCGTGAGCCCGCGGAGCTGGTCCTCGACCGGCCGCGGGGTCGAGATCGGCGAGCCGATGTTGAGCGCGTCGAGTTTCCGGGCCGTTGGCAGCACGCGCGTCTCGAGCGAGCCGAGGAACGCGTTGTAGCTGGTCGTCGCCCCTGCGAGTGACCGACCGAGCTTGTCGATGTGGGTCGCGAGGGTGCCGAGGCGCGCGTGGAGTTGCGTGCTCAGCTCGAAGATCTCGTGTGCACGGTCTTCGAGGACGTCCTGCTGCCAGGCGTATGCGATGGCACGGAGCGTGGCCCACAGCGAGACCGGCGACGTGACCGCGACGCCACGGTGGATGGCGTCCTCGAGCAGCGAGGGATCGGCGGCGACGGCGGCCGAGAGCGCCGACTCGCTCGGCACGAACGCGATCACGAGCTCGGGCGATCCCGAGACCGCACCGGGGTAGCCGCGAGCGGCGAGCGCCGTGACGTGCGCCCTGAGCGTTTTCGCGTGTTCGCCCAGGAGGGTCCGCCGTCTGCTGGTCTCCTCCTCGTCGCCGAGCTCGCTGAGCTGGCTCGCTGCCAAGTACTTGGCCATCGGTGCCTTCGCGTCGATGACGAGGTGCTTGTCTCCGGGGAGGTGCACGAGCATGTCGGGGCGACCCGCTCCCTGCTCGCCGCTGACGCTCACCTGCGTGTCGAAGTCGACCCGTTCGAGCATCCCCGAGGCCTCGACGATGTTGCGAAGCTGCGCCTCGCCCCATACGCCGCGCGCCTGGTTGGACTGGAGCGCGGAGGCGAGCGAGTCGGTCGTCGCCCTGAGGCGTTCGTCTGCCTCGTGCTGGTTGCGGAGCTGCTCGCTGAGCTCGCCATGCTGCTGGAGCCGCTGCTCCTCGATGGACGCGACGGCCCGGCGCATGAGCTCGAGCTGCTTGTTCACCGGGGCGAGGGCCGTGAGCACCTGCTGCTCACCGACCTCCTTCGACCGTCGTGCCTCGAGCTGCGCTCGCTCACGCGCGAGAACACCCTCGAGGTGATGCTCCGCGGTCGCACGCGCCTCGTCTGCTGCTTCGGCTCGCGCGCTCGCACCGGCCAGCTCAGCTGCGAGCTGCTGACGCTGTGCTGCGCCGCGCATCGCGGCGACGGCGAAGCCGACGACGAGGCCGAGGAGGAGCCCGATGGCGAGGAGAAGAAGATCCATGCGTCCACCCTCGCAGGTGCCACCGACATTTCAGGCGAAGGTGGCCGCCGCAGTGAGTGTCGCCGCGCGTTCCCGCTCCTGATCGAGTTCGATCCGCTCGATGGCGACGTCACGGCTCGCTGCCAATGAGGCGAGGTCCGGAGCGCCGAACCGCCGTGCGCTGTCGATGACGATGGCCGCGCTCGCCTCTGCATCCGAAACAGGGTCGTGGTGGACCAGTGTCCGAAACCCTGCGGCTTCGGCGGCAACCGGGAGACGATACGAGTGCAGCTCGTAGCTTCGGCGCGCCAGTCGGAGGGAGCAGAAGTAGCGCAGGGCCGGCAATGCTGCCTGCGTCGCGAGGCTCGTCGCCAGCAGCACGCCGATGTCGAACCTCGCGTTGTGTGCCACGAGCACGTCGTCGCCGAGGAAGGCGAGCAGCGCCGGCAGCTGTCGCTCCCAGGGTTGGGACCCGCGGGTCATCTCCCGGCTGATGCCGTGCAGCTGCACGTTGAACGGGCGGAACTCATCGTGAGCGCTCGGCGGTCGGATGAGCCAGGTCGCACGATCGGCGATCCGCCCGTCGCGGACTCGGACCAGACCGACCGCGCACGCCGAGGCGGGGGAGCCGTTGGCGGTCTCGAAATCGATCGCCGTGAAGTCGATGGTCACGTCGTCCATGCTCGCACGCTGCGCCGTATTCGACCGCTCCCGGACGGAGAGTGGGAAGATGCTGGACTAACTTCATGGACTACTGACCTGATATTGCGGGATCACGAAGAAAGGCGTGCGGGCAAGCCGCCGTAAGATTCCCACAGCGGAATAGCACCCCGATGAGATGCAGGGGCGTTCGCCTCTGTGCAGGAAGAAGAAGGAATCTTCATGATCGTTGCGGTCCTCGGGGCTTCAGCGTGTCTGGGGCTCATCCTCTACGTGGCCGTGCGCATGGACAGGGCCCTGGTGTCAGCGGAGGTCGGGCCACCGGTGCGCTGGATGCTGCTCCTGTTCGCGAGCTTGCTCGGCTTCGCCTACTTCTTCCTGATCTTCCACGCTCAGGGCGACGATCACGCGCCGACGCAGCTGGAGGTGCTGGGAACAGTGGCGCTGTGCCTGCTCGCGGGGCTGCTCGTCGTCTTCATCGAGGCCGTGCACGCCAGGAGGCCGTCGGTCGTGCAGCCGAAGCGCGTCCTCGTGGTCGGGGCGCATCCGGATGACCTGGAGCTCGCGTGCGGCGGCACTGTCGCCTCGTACGTCGATGGCGGACACCAGGTCAAGGTCCTCGTGATGAGTCGTGGTCAGCGGGGCGGCGATCCGTCGGCGCGCATCCTCGAGGCACACGCCGGGGCGGCGATGCTCGGTGTCGACGATGTCACGGTGCACGACTTCCCGGACACGCAGCTGGCCGACGCGAACGGCAGCATGATCCGCGCGATCGAGAGCGCGATCGCATCCTTCGCGCCGACGGTCATCCTCACGCACTCGGAGCACGACCACCACCAGGACCACCAGGCGGTGCACCGTGCAGTCGTTCGAGCGGGGAGGCAGGCGTCGTCCATCCTCTGCTTCGAGTCTCCCTCGGTCACGCGGCAGTTCAACCCATCGATGTTCGTCGACATCGACGCGTTCATCGACGTCAAAGTCAAGGCGGTGCAGACGCACCGCGACCAGGCAGGGAAGCCGTACATGACCTCGAATCGGGTGCGCGGGATAGCGGCCTTCCGAGGGGCGCAGGCCAAGTGCGATCACGCGGAAGGGTTCGAGCTCGTGCGATATCTGCAGAACACAGGAGGACGCTTCTCATGATGAGGACAGTCTTGGTCACCGGGGCCGGAGGTCCCGCGGGGAAGGCGCTCGGACGGCAGCTCGCTTCTCTGCGCGCCAACGGTCTCGAGATCTTCGCGATCGGTACCGACATCACCGCTCTGTCGGACGAGAACTTCTCGATGACGGTGCAGGTACCGCGCGCGGACTCGCCGGACTACGCTCCGGCGCTTCGAGAGCTCGTCGTGCAGACGCGAGCCGACGTCGTCATTCCGACGGTGTCAGAAGAGCTCGTTCGGATCGCTGGAATCGCGCACCTGCTCGGAGAAGGTGAGCGGGAGCCAGCGGTCGTCGTCTCGCCGCCCGCTGCGACCACGCTCTGCGAGGACAAGCTCTTCACCATGTGGGCCCTTGACGCGGCCGGCGTCGCCGTGCCGAAGTTCACGGGTGGTGCCGAGCACGCGACCGCGCAGAGCGCACTCGATGCGTTCAATGGCCCGGTCATCGTGAAACCACGCGTGTCCCGCGGAGGCAGAGGCGTTCGCCTCATCGAAGACGCCCGCGACGACTGGGGTGGTGTGGACGCCCGAAGCCTCATCCAGGCCTTCGCGCCCGGCATCGAATACGCGCCCCAGGTCTACCGCTCACCTCGGACCGGAGAAACCAGCGTCGTGGTGCTGGAGAAGACCGTCATGAAGGAGGGCCGCATCGGGAACGCCGTCGAGACGACGCGGCTTGCCGCGCACGAGGCCGTCGATGTCGCGTGGCTGGCAGAGTCGGCCGTCACGAGGCTCGGACTCGTGGGGCCCGTCGACCTGGACATCCGGCGCGATGAGCATGGCGTGCCCGTCGTGCTCGAGGTCAACGCGCGCTTCGGGGCCAATTCAGAGCACGCTCCCGAGCTGCTCGCCTCGGTGCTCGCCGACTGGGCGTCCTTGGTGGAGCAACTGGACCCTGCATGACCCCGTGGCTCTTCTGGCCGCTGCTGATCCTCGGCACGCTCATCCTCGTGCTCGGGGCGCTGAAGCTGGTCTACCTGCCGCTCGCGGTGGCCTACGAGGTCTCGGCGAGTCGCCGTCGTCGCCATCGACCGCGTCATTCCGAAACGACGATCTTCGGGGCGAGCGCACCGTTCGTGAGCGTTGTCGTGCCCGCGTTCAACGAGGCGAATGTGCTCGAGAACTGCGTTCGGTCGCTGGCGCGTTCGAACTATCCAGCGTTCGAGATCATCCTGGTCGACGACGGATCCACGGATTCGACGTTCGCGCGGATGCAGGAGCTCGCGGCCGAGTATCCAGGGGTCACCGCGCTGACCAAAGCCAACGGCGGCAAGGGGTCTGCGCTGAACGTCGGCATCAAGGCTGCGCAGGGCGAAGTCCTGCTGTTGAGCGATGCCGACGGAGTATTCGGTGAGGACGCCATCGCGAGCATGATCGAAGCCTTCGCGGATCCGTCGGTCGGGGCTGTCTGCGGGGACGATCGGCCCGTCAACCTCGATCGAGTCCAGACGCGGTTCCTCGCCGTGATCAGCCACGTGGGCACGGGCCTCGTGCGCCGTGCCCTGCACGTGCTGCGGTGCCTCCCGATCGTCTCCGGCAACATCGGCGCGTTCCGTCGCGACGTGCTCGAACGCAGTGGGCTGCTCGCCGAGGACACACTTGGGGAGGATCTCGAGCTCACCTGGCGCATCTACCGCGCCGGGTTCCGAGTTGCGTTCGCACCGAGAGCGGTCGTCTTCGCCGAGAGCCCGTCGACGATCAGGGGACTGTGGCGCCAGCGAGTGCGGTGGGGTCGAGGCCTGCTGCAGACCTGCGGGAAGCACGCTGACATGATCGGGAATCCCCGCTTCGGGATCTTCGGCCTTTCCTTGATCTATCTGGTCGCCACATCGATCGTCGTGCCGATCGCCCAGCTGTTGATCGTGCCCCTGCTCATTCTTGCCGTCATGCTCGGCGACAGTTCGGCCGTTGCCTCGGATGCGTGGCAGTTCGTGCTCTGGCTCGGACTCCCGGTCGCGGTTCTCTTCCTGCTCGTCGCTGTCGCGCTCAACCGCGCCTGGGGTGATCTGCGGTTCGCGTGGACCCTGGTGCTGTGGCCCGTCTATTCCTCGCTCATGAGCGTGGTGTTCGTGCGGGCGCTCTCCCTGGAACTCCGAAAGGCCCCACAACGATGGAACAAGCTCGAACGAACCGGGGTCGTGTCCCGCACCAGCACGGAGCGCGTCGCCGCGCCGCTCTCTGCGTCCTGACCGTGGTCTCGCTCTTGGGCCTCACCGCATGTGCCGACGACTCGCTGATCGTCGACCCGGAGGTGCGGGCCGTGAGCCTCGGCTTCGAGGACGTCGCCAACGCCGACACGGATTGGTCTGCGGTCCGAGCCGACCTCGAATCTGTGAACGCGAATGCCGTGCACCTCGCAGTGGGGCGTGTCGAGTGGTCGGCCTTCCCCTGGGCGAAGCATGCGGATCGCAACTCGTCTCTTGTCGAAGAGACCGGAACCGACTACGTGCAGCGTGCGATCGATGAGGTCGGCACCCAGCCGGACGGGACACCTCGACGGATCGTGCTGACGATCGACGCCCTGATCCCCGAGCTCATCGCCGCTGACCCCGAGCTCGCAGGGGTCGACGCATCTGGCCAGCGGTCGGAATCCTTCTCGTCCGCGTCTGCGCTCGCGGACGGACCGGTGGGGGACCGGCTCGTCGAGATGGTCGGGTACGTCGCCAGGACCTACGACGCTGACGAGGTCACGCTCACGGAGATCATGTTCGATGGGTCCACATTCGGCGATGACGACCGCGAACTGTACATGTCGATGTTCGGCGCAGCCGACTGGCCACGAGACGCAGACGGTGCGATCGATACCGGGCATCCGTCGATCGGCGCGTGGCGGTCGCAGGTGATCGCCCAGCTCGCATCCCGTGCACGTGTGGCGGCGAACGCGGCCGGCAGTGAGCTGGCGCTGGATGTGCGCACGTCGTGGGAAGACCCGGTCTCCGGACGCGCCGAGAGCGGCCACGACCTCTCGGTGCTCGCGGGGGCCGTCGATCGGCTCATCGTCTGGAACTACTTCGGCATGAGCGGTGCGTCTGGCGATGACTCGACCACCCTGACGCGCGCGTTCCGTGACGCGGGTATCGATCCGACGATGGTGACGATGTCAGTGGGGCTGTGGACCGACGACGGGGACGTGTTGCTCGATCCGGCTGATTTCGGGGCAGGGGTTCGCGCTTCCGCGAGCTACGGGGTGACGAGTGTCGCCGTCACGCCGCGCTCGCTCATGACGCGAGCGCACTGGGACGCGCTCGCGTCGGTCTGGAGTGCCGAATGACGCTCGGCCCCGTACGATAGACCCTCGTGGCTCTTACTCTTGGCATCGTCGGCCTGCCCAACGTCGGCAAATCGACCCTTTTCAACGCACTCACGAAGAACCAGGTTCTCGCGGCGAACTACCCGTTCGCGACGATCGAGCCGAACGTGGGGGTCGTCGAGCTGCCCGACGCTCGCCTGAAGGTGCTGGCCGAGATCTTCGGCTCGGAGCGCATCCTCCCCGCAGCGGTGTCGTTCGTCGACATCGCCGGCATCGTGCGCGGTGCGAGCGAGGGGGAGGGCCTCGGCAACCAGTTCCTCGCGAACATCCGTGAAGCGGATGCGATCGTGCAGGTTGTGCGCGGCTTCGAAGACGGCGACGTGGTGCATGTCGACGGCAAGGTCGAGCCGGCCAGCGACATGGAGACGATCAACACCGAGCTGATCCTCGCCGATCTGCAGACCATCGAGAAGGCGCTGCCGCGCTTCGAGAAGGAGGTCAAGCAGAAGCGTCTTGACTCGTCCGTGCTCGAGGCGGCGAACGAGGCCAAGGCGGCGCTCGACGAGGGCACGCTGCTCTCGGCGACGAAGATCGATCTCGAGCCCGTCAAGGAGCTCGGCCTGCTGACGGCCAAGCCCATGATCTTCGTCTTCAACATCGACGAGGCCGCGCTGAGCAGCGAGGAGAAGCTGGCCGAGCTGGCCGCGCTCGTCGCACCCGCGAAGGCGATCTTCCTCGACGCGCAGACCGAGTCGGAGCTCATCGACCTGGACCCCGAAGAAGCGGCAGAGCTGCTCGCGTCGCTCGGCCAGGACGAGTCGGGCCTCAGCCAGCTCGCGCGCATCGGCTTCGACACGCTCGGCCTGCAGACGTACCTCACCGCCGGCCCAAAGGAGTCGCGCGCGTGGACGATCCGCAAGGGCTGGAAGGCCCCGGCTGCGGCCGGCGTCATCCACACCGATTTCGAGCGCGGCTTCATCAAGGCCGAGGTCATCTCGTTCGATGACCTCGTCGAGACCGGCTCCACCGCCGAGGCTCGCGCCAAGGGCAAGGCCCGCATGGAGGGCAAGGACTACGTCATGCAGGACGGCGACGTCGTCGAGTTCCGCTTCAACGTGTAGCGGTGGCAGCGTCCACCGTCTGATTCGTGCAGACCAGCCTCGGACCGTCGATGGAAGGAACTGCAGTGAGTGACGCGCCCGTTTTCGCGCCCGTCCCTGCCAGGGAGCGTCGGGAGTCGCCGCTTGGTGGTCGGAAACCTCTGACTTCCGAGCTTGCAGCGTTCCAGGGCAGCGACGCCGATGCCGTGGACGACATTCTCCCCGTCGATCTCGCGACGGTCCGTCTCCTCATCGTGGGCGTCAACCCGGGGCTGTGGACGGCGGCGGTCAACGCCCCGTTCGCCCGACCGGGCAACCGATTCTGGCCCTCGTTGCACCGAGCCGGGTTCACGGACCACGTCGTCGACGCCTCGCGCGGACTTCTGGCCGACGACGAGCAGTCGCTGTTGCGCCGCGGCATCGCGATCACGAACCTGGTCGGTCGCGCCACGGTACGAGCGGACGAGCTCTCGCGCTCAGAGTTGCAGACCGGTGGGCGGCGACTCGTCGAACGTGTGCGGGACATGCGTCCGGACGCGGTGGCCGTTGCGGGTATCACCGCCTTCCGGACCGCATTCGCGCTGCCCAAGGCGGTGCTCGGACGGCAGGATGTGCTCGCGATCGACGGTTGGCCTGAAGGCGTCGACCTCTGGGTCGTTCCTCAGCCGAGCGGGCTGAACGCGCATGAGACGATCGACTCGCTCGCGGCCAAATGGCGAGAGGTCTGGGATTCGCTGCCACCCGAGTGACGCTCCGTACCTGGACTGAACAGGTCAGGTCCCGGACCGAGCAGAGGGCTACGCCGCGAGCGCCGCTGGGACTGGGCCTCAGCGGTCGCGGTGCGGCAGCCAGAGGTGGACGTCGATGTCTTCCGGCTGCTCCAGGCTCACCGCGATGGTCGTGATGTGCACGCCGTCGCGTGCGTGCACGTGGATCCAGCCCTGCTCGAAGTCGCGCAGATCGTCGTGCTCGCCGATGTACGTCGGCACTCCGAACGGGAGGTCCTTCCGCGTCGGACTGGCGGGAGTCCCGTCGACGAACGCGGCGAAGCGCTCGGGCTGGGAGCCTGCGCCGCCGATCTCGACACGCTCGAGACAGCCATCGCGGAACGAGAGGTCGACCCCGTCGAGCCGGCCGACCGCCAACACCAGCGGATGCTCTTCCGGCAGGCCGAGGGCGTCGAGGAACATCGTGAACTCGCCGGAACGCCACCGGTGGATGCGGTGCGACACGCTCACCCCGACAGGGAGCGCCGTCAGCTCGATCACCGCCGCGTCGGCTTCGGCCGAGCTGTACTCCGTCATCAGATCGCAGGCGCCGAACCGTCGGAGCTCCATCCGGCCGGTCGTCGACAGCGGTGCACCAAGCGTGTGGCGTGCCTCCTCCCGTGTCCGCGGGTAGCGCGGACCACGCGCGAGCGCCGTCACACCGACCGGCGGTGGAGCGACCGACTCAGGGGAGGGGCGGAGGCGAACGCTCAGCACGCGGGCGTCTTCGACCTGCACCTCCGCGCCGCTGTCGAACTCGAGGAGGCGCCTCGGGAACCCCGACGACACGGCCCAGCGCCGACGGACCTCCCCGAGCAGCTCGCTCCCGCGCGTCCACGCGAAGCCACCCTCCAGCTCGCCGAGCATCCCGAAGACGGGCTTCAACGGCCCGTCCGGCAGCGGACGCGGCTCGGGACGCTCGAGGAGGACCTCGGCAAGACCCTCAGCGTCGTAGCGGACGCGCACGAGATCACCCTCGAGGCCGTGCACGTCCGAGTCTGCCTCGGCGGGAGCGCCCAGCACCGCCGACACCTGAGGTCGACTCGCCCCGGCACCGAGCCCGGCGATGAGGCCAGCCGGTCGCGGATAGGCGGGGTCCCCGCTCAGCGTGAAGCGGATGCCTGCGACGCGCCCGGCATCCACGGTCACGTCCTCCGTCCCGCCCGCGAGCGCCCGCGAGACCGTCGCGCGTTCCGAATCCAGCGCCTCACCCAGGGCGTCCACGTGGTGCCAGATCTCCCCGTCGACGCGGGGAGGGAACATGCGGCTCCTCGCGGGGACCCACTGCTCGGGGTACCAGGACCCGCCACGGGGGTCGAAGAGCCTGAGGTCGTCGTGCTTGCCAGACCAGCACTCGCCGACGAACCCTGGTTTGACCGAGTCCCAGAGCAGCTCCCCGACGTACTGCTGGGCGGTGAGCTCGAAGAGCGCATCCGCGGAGCCGTGCCCGACCTGCTGGTCGACGCCGACCCAGGTGGTTCCGGTCGACGTCTCGACGCCGAGGCTCGGCTGGCTCCTGACCTGCACGAAGCACCGCGAGTCCCGCCCTGCCGCCTTCGATCTGCTTCTGCGCTTCGACACTCGGGGTCCGCCAATCCGGTCTGCCAGGGCAGGGGCAGCGCACTGACAGCAGCAACTGTGCCCGGATGCTTGTCGACGGTGCCCTCAAGCACCGCCGGTGCCGGTCGCCGAATCGGCACGGAACGCTGCTCGGGCACACGCGTGCCGCCTCGCATACTGGTGGCGTCGGTTGAGCCTCGAGGAAGTGGTGGTCATGAGCAGAGACGTGAACATGCCGAGCATCGATGTCTCGCGGGACGGGCTGCGCATCGACGGCGTGCCCGTCGACGCGCAGAGCGTCCGAGCCCTGACGGACGCGCTGGGTTCACCGCGCACCCTTCCACCGAACGGGAGCACGACCTGGGTCGTCTGGGACGACGTCGGCGTGCGCGCGTCCACGAAGGACGGCGAAGTAGCGACGGGCGTCTCCGTGACCCTGGCGACCGATGCGCGCAGAGAGGCGAAGCGCGACGAATCGGCGAGTCTCTACCGCCCGTCTGGTGCCTACACGGGTGCGTTCACCATCGAGGGGCAGCCGCCGATCGCAGCAGCCCCGGATGCGGAGCTCCGGAAGGCGTACCTGATGCTTCGGTTCAGGGTCGGGGATTGGGAGTTCGTCCTGCTCCTGAACGCCACCGAGCTGCGAGAGCTCCACGCGATGGAGGCCCGGGAGCGCTTCGCCAGACAGCAGACCGAGGAGCTGGCGGACATGGTCCGGTCAGCGCACGCTCCGGTCACGGAGATCATCGCCTCGTACAGGCCCGTGCCGCCGGTGAAGAAGCCGTCCGGGAAATGGAAGCTTCCGGTGCTCGAGGAGCCGACACTCCCGCTGAAGTCGTTCCCGTTCCGTCTCGCGATCCTCAACGAGCTCATGTTCGTTCAGCGGGTGCTCGGTCCGCGCTTCAACGTGTACGACTTCGCTCAGGATCAAGGAGCGAAGAACTTCGATCCGGACGCGTACTACGACACCATGATCCCTTCCGTGCGCGCCTGGCTGCGCAGGTATCCGATCCCTACGCGCGTAGCAGGGAAGGTCGAGGAGCTCGTCCTCGACGGAGGCAATGAAATCTACGCGCAGCTGATTCCGCAGTGGGATGGGGAGGACAGCAGCTTCGACATCGCAACGATCACCGACCACGACCTCGCGCCGTTCACGAACCTCCGGCGAGTGGACGACATCGGCGGTCTCCTCGGGCCCCGCGCACGCAGGGCGCTCGCGCGGCGCGACGTGCAGGTCGACCGTGCCGACTGAGCCGTCCTTCTGTGAGCAGCACGCGAGGGCCTCGTCATCCAGGAGCACTCGGTCGACGGCGACGGGCATCTTCAGCACGGCCTGGGTAGGGTCGTCGCGAGGACACGTCCCCAGAGGAGGCCCACGATGATCGCGTATTCAGAGATAGGCACGCTCGACGACGAGCAGCAGGAACGCATCCAGAGTCTCTTCGAGCGCAGCTCCGCTATCTGGGACCTCCCCGAAGACGAGGGGAAGCTCGAGGTCTGGGACGAGTTCATCGCGGACTGCGAACGTGCGGAGTTCCCGCACCTCGTCGCCAGTGCGCGCTTCGGTCAGTACACCACCCTCATCAAAGGGGGACTCGCGCTGCGGGCGCTCGACGCATACGTGCGCCTCATGCAGGTCATCCACCGCCACGGCGACCTCATCGCGCCCGAGAACGTGAACCGCATGCTCAACTCCATCGCGACGGCAAGCATGACGCTCGTCGACGACCCGGTCGTGCCGCTCGAGCAGATCACCCGTGCCATCGATCTCGTCGAGCAGCAGATACGACAGCGGGGTGCCGACGTCGTCGGCGTCTACGTCGCCCGAGCCGCCGTCGCGGCCGCGAAAGGAGACGCCGCGGCGACGCTCGACTGGGTGCAGCGTTGGCGATCCGAGAACAGCGTCGAATGGCGTCCGGACGACTCCGGTGTCATCCAGATGGAGCTGCCTCTGGTGGCCCGCTTCGATCTGCCGCGCGCGACGGAGACGCTCGAGCAGCGGTTGCGGATGCTCGAGATCGACCCTCGCGCGTTCGACGAGGCGCGTTCCGAGGCGGTGAACGCCTTGCCGCTGCTCATCATGCTCGCCTTCTTCTACGTTCGCGCGGGTCGGCGAGCGGACGCGAACCTCATCGCCGACCAGTTGCTCGCCGAGGTCGGATCCGCCCGGCTCGCTCGAGACGGTGTCGCCGAGTTCCTCATCCCCGTCCTGGAAGAGCGGCCGGATGCAGCGCTCGCTTCCGTCGACCACACCCTCCGCAACCTGCACCTCGATGGGAGTGACTGGGAGGCGACAGCCGCCGTCGCGCGCAGCCGCATCCTCGCCGACCCGACCGGGGAGGAGGGCAAGCTGCTGAGGGCGCTGGCCGAGCAGTCCGCCGCCGCCTTGGACCGGCGTGGCGGCACCGACGTGCACTCTCGCGAACTCGAGACATTCTGGTGGGCGGGGCTCCCCACCCATCCACGGCCCACCCTCGTCGATGACCCGGAGGTCTGGGGCGATGTGGAAGAACGAGCCGAGGCGATTCTCGCCGCGGGCTGGCTGCCTCGCACGGCGTCGGTGAGCTCCGAGGACCCGCCTATCTCCATCAAGCACCGCTACGTCGCGCACCTCGGCGACACGATGGAGCTGCTCTCCGCCGAGACGCCCGAAGAAGCCGACGCCCTCGCGGCCTCCCTCGCGGCGCGCTCGGAGCAGCTCGAGTGCGCGTCGACCCGCTACTGCGTGCCGTTGCTCCACGGTCTCAGGGCGGGTCAGCAGGGCAGGATCGCCACGCTCGTTCGCGACTTCCGCAGTTCGCAGACGGAGCTCCTGCGCGCGCACGACGCCATCGAGGACGCCTTCCAGGCGATCGGCGAGCGCTTCTTCGCGGTGACCGTCGAACAGGCAGTCGCATCGCCCGACGTCGCGTGGTCGGAGATCGAGGAGCTCATCCAGACCGAGACTCGCCTGCGGGAGGTCACCGGTGGCCCGCTCGCGCACCTCTCGCTCGCGCGCGCGGAGATCGCCGCCCACCGCGACGATGGCTCGGCCCTGCGCGCGGCCGTCGAGCAGGTGCAGCACGAGCTGGCGGCAGAGGAGAAGCTGCTCGACCGGGTCACAGTCGACCTCGAAGTCGTTCGGCTGACCGCCCTGGTCGAGCCCGCCTTCGCGGCGGCGACGGCCAAACGCGTCCGCGCGATCGGGGATGCTGAGCAGATTCGAGCCGCGACCGCGTGGCTGTGCTGGCTGGATGCCCGTTCCGGAGACAGGGCGGCCTCAGCCGAGCTTGTTCGGCTCCTGGAGAGCGTCGACGGGGATGTCACAGAGTTCGGGCCGTTACCCGGATGGGTGCTGCTCGAGGGGATAGCCGCCCCCGGTGCCGACTTCGGACGGATCGTCGATGCGCTGCTCGATGAGGTCGACGAGTCGCCAAGCGAACTCATGGTCCTCGCCGCCTGCGGCAGCGCGCTGCTCGCCACATCCCCTGACGATCCGCGGGGCCCGAGACTCCGTTCGCGGGTCGCGGACCTCACCCGCGGTCTGGACGCCCGGAACGGGGATGACGGGTGGAGCACCTGGGTGCGGGACCGGTGGTTCCCGGGCGACACCTCCTTCGGGGTGTCCGCATGAGCGGGGAGAGCTTCCGAGTCGACCTGCGCGGCATCGTCGACATCCTGTCCCACCACCTGTACTCCAGCCCGCGCGTGTACCTCCGCGAGCTGATCCAGAACGCCAGGGACGCGGTGGTGGCCAGAAGCGAATCCGATCCGTCCGCCCCTCGGGAGATCGCGATCGAGATCGAAGACGGCGGGGCCGTGCTGGTCCGCGACTCCGGCATCGGGCTGACCGAGGAGGAGATGCGGTCGGTGCTCGCGACCATCGGCGCCTCGAGCAAGCGGAGCGACTTCACGCGAGTGCGTCGTCAGTACCTGGGCCAGTTCGGCATCGGGCTGCTGTCGTGCTTCCTCATCGCCGATCGCATCGAGGTGCGGTCGCGCAGCGCCCGTTCGGCCGACGCGCCGACGCTGAGCTGGGTCGGGGACTCTGATGGCACATTCACGATCACCAGCGCCCAGACGCCTCTCCCGGACGCCGGCACCGAGGTGCGAGTGCAGGCGCGCGCCGACGACCGGGAGTGGGTCGAACCGGTGCGGGTGCAACTGCTCGCTGAGCGTTTCGCGAGCTTGCTCGAGCTGCCCATCAAGCTGCAGACCGGTGCGCACGCGCAGTCCGAGATCGTCAGCACCCGGACGCCGCCATGGAGAGGCTCCGGCCTCGAGGCGACCGCCTGGTGTCATCGCGAGCTCGGATTCGCGCCCCTCGCCGTGCTTCCCATCGACGTGCCCACGGCCGGTGTGGTCGGGGTGGCCTTCATCTCGGACAGCCCGGGGCGGGTCGGGAACCGACACGGTGACACCGTCTACTCTCACGGCATGTTCGTCGCCGACGACAACGTGCAGCTGGCTCCGAACTGGGCCTACTTCGTGCGACTCGCCGTCGAGGGCGGCGACCTCGCCCTGACCGCCTCCCGAGAATCCCTGCAGGACTCGCCGGCGATCGGCGACGTGAAAGCGCAGATCGGGACGCAGCTCAGGCAGGGGATCGAGCACTTCGCGCTGAGCGACCCGGTCGGCTTCGACCGATTCATGGACGTCCACGCGAAGGGCATCCTCGCCATGGCGGCGGGCGATGACGACATGCTCGACCTCGTGATCGGCCACGTGCCCTGGGCGACCAGCGAAGGCACGATGACGCTCGCGCAGATCCTGCGCCTCTCGGACGATGTGCGGTACACGACGTCGATGACCGACTTCACCGCGTTCGCCCCGCTCCTGCGCGCGAAGCGATCGCTGCTCGTCAACGGCTCCTATGTCTACGGCAGCGAGATCCTCCGCAAGGTGCGTGAGCGCCGCGGGCATACGGCGCGCGTGCGCGCCTTCGACCCGCACGCGTTCCTCGACTCCCTCCCGGAACCGCGCGAGGGTGGCGCGGAGGCCCGCGGGTTCGAGGTGCACGCCCGTGCAGTCCTCGAACGGCTCGGCGTGGACCTCGATCTACGGGCGTTCGCGCCTGCATCCACGCCTTCCCTGTTCGTGGCCGCCGGTGATGACCACTTGAGTCAGCTGGCGGATGACGGTGCTGAGGCAGACCCTTGGGCGGGGTTGCTCAGCGAGCCTGAGGCGTCGCCTGCGCGACCGCGGCTCGTCATGAACGTCACGAGCGACGCGGTGCGCTCCCTCGTGCACGTGCGCGACGAGCGAGTGCGGGCGGAAGCCATCAGCGGGCTCTATGTCATCGGCCTCCTTCGGGCCGGCCAGACGCTCGACGAACGGCACGGTGAACTGCTCAGCAGCACGTTGCACACCCTGATCACGGCGGCGGGTGGCGGGGAGTGATGCCCGGGCTGAATCGGGAGTAGGGTCGCGGTCACGATCTGATCTCGTGTCCAACGGAGGGCCCCGAATGTCCGACACCACGTGCCACATGTCCATCTCCCTGGACGGCTTCGTCGCCGGCCCCGAGCAGAGCCGCGAGCATCCCCTCGGCCGGGGAGGGCACGGCCTCCACACGTGGCACATGGGGGATCCGCGCGCGACCGACGCCGACGAGGTCGCGGCCAGCTGGCTCATGCGGCCCCGAGGCGCCTACGTCATGGGCCGGAACATGTTCGGCCCGATTCGCGGCGAATGGGACGGAGAGTGGCGAGGATGGTGGGGCGATGAGCCCCCGTACCATGCGCCGGTGTTCGTGCTCACGCATCACGCCCGCGAGCCAATCGAGATGGAAGGCGGCACGACCTTCCACTTCGTGACCGACGGGTTCGAC
The DNA here is from genome assembly GCF_050315415.1 of Pseudoclavibacter sp. Marseille-Q434. Lineage (NCBI taxonomy): Bacteria > Bacillati > Actinomycetota > Actinomycetes > Micrococcales > Microbacteriaceae > Pseudoclavibacter > Pseudoclavibacter sp. Marseille-Q434. The sequence continues at coordinate 459,596 of NZ_JBNPQH010000001.1, forward strand.
GCCGCCTTCGCCCGGGCCCTGTCCGTCGCGGACGGCAACGGCGTCGACATCGCCGGTGGCGCCTCCACGGTCCGACAGGCACTGCAGGCCGGCGTCATCGACGAGCTCGCCCTCGACATCGCGCCCGTGCTGCTCGGTGGCGGCGAGCGGATGTTCGACGGCGTCGAGACGTTCGGGTACGAACCGGTCGAGGTGCTGCACTCACCGCTCGCCACGCACATCCGGTACCGCAGAGCCGCACACGGCTGAGAGAGCGGGCCAGGCGGGAAGCCCCTGCCTGGCCCGAGTCCGACTCCGTCGCGCTTACGCGCCCGCGGCCCTGCGCACGTAATCGGCGATGGTCTTCTCAGTCTCCGGCGTCAGCGTGATGAGCGCGAACGACGTCACCCAGAGGTCGCCGTCATCGAGCTTCGCGGCCTCCTCGAAGCCGAGCGTTGCGTACCGAGTCGTGAACTTCGATGCCGCCTTGAAGAACACGACGACCTTGCCGTCTGCGTCGGTGTAGGCGGGGAAGCCGTACCAGGTCTTCGGCATGAGCTGCGGGGCGACGTCCTTCACGATGCGGTCGACGCCCTCGGCGAGCGCCTTGTCCTCGTCGGTCATCTCCGCGATCGCCTTCTGGATAGCCGCGTCGCCCGCGGCCCGGTTCTTGCCCGCCTTCTGCTCGGCGCGCAGCTCCGCGGCACGCTGCTTGACCGCCTCGCGCTCGTCCTTCGAGAGTCCGGTCGTCTTCTCCGCCATGGCAGCTTCCTTCGTTCAGTCGTGAGCAGGTGAATCACGACTACGGTACGACCCCTGGCGCGGGGATGCTTCTCCGAACCTGCTCGGTCTCCTCGAGCTCGCGAGTTCGAGGTCGTCTCGGGCCGGGTGGCGCGAATCCCCAGCTCGGTCGCCGAGGATGGGCGCGTCTGAGGAGGCGCACATGGGACTTCGCTGGTATTCGACCGTCATCGATTCGACAGATCATCGCGCTCTTGCGGCCTGGTGGGCGGAGACGCTCGACTGGCAGGTCTCCTTCGAGGACGGCGACGAGGCGGTCATCATCCCGAAGTGGCTCGATGAGGACAACCCTGGTGTGCCCTTCGAGCGGGTCGGCCCCGGACTGGTCTTCGTCCCGGTCGGCGACGACAAGACCGTGAAGAACAGGCTCCACATCGACCTCGCGGCTCCACTGCACGAGAGCCAGGTCGCCCATGTCGACGCCTTGATCGCGAGGGGCGCCACCCGCGCCGACGTCGGGCAGGGCGACGACGTCAACTGGGTTGTCCTGCGCGACCCGGAGGGCAACGAGTTCTGCGTGCTCTCGTCTCGCGAGAGCTGAATCGCGGCGGCGTGCTGTGGACGTGCGCACTGCGACAGAGATTGTCGGTGGTCCGGTCCAATATCAGGTCATGACAGATCAGCGAATCGACCAAGAAGCCGAGACCCTCGTCCAGACGATGGCGAACGACCTGCTCGAACCCGGGCCGCGCGAATGCCTGCTGTGCTATGTCGCCGTGCAGCTCGACGAGTTCGGCTGCGACGGCGCTCACCGCTTCTCGCAGTGGTACCAGGAACGCACGGCCCCGCGAGCGACCGCACTCCTCGAGCGCCTCGACCGGCTGGGCGCGTACTGCGACTGCGAGATCTTCCTCAACGCCTACGACGCGTGCGGGGGTGAGCCGGAGACGCTGCCGCCTTGCCTCGGCGTTCGGCGAGGTTCCACGCAGCCGTGCAGGCTGTGGTGGAGAGAGCGGCGATCCGCCTACTGACGGCCGCGGCCTCGCCGTTGCTCTGCGCAGGAGACGCAGTGCTCCGCGAAGGGACGAACCCGCAGCCTGATGTTCGGGATGCGCTGGCCGCACGTCGAGCAGACGCCGTAGCGGCCCTCTTCGAGGCGCAGAAGCGCTGCCTCGATCTGCCTGAGTTCCGACTGCGCCGCGTCCACCTGCCCGGCAAGGCGGGACCACTCGGCCGACAGCGGAGCGCCGTCGGGGTCGTGCTCGTCGTCGTCGTTGAGCGAGGAGCGGTCCTGGACAAGCGCCCGCAGTGCCGCGGACGTACTGGTGACGCGGTCGACGGCGTCCGCGCGGAGCGAGGCCAGTCGCTTCGCGTGCGTGGCGGGGGAGTCGGACTCCTCCATCTCATGAACGCCGTGCATGCGGGCCATTCTGCGCCACCAGCACCCCGGCCTGCCGAGGACCGCGCCCACCAGCGTTCGCGAGCCCGCGCTCAGGGACGGCCCGGGTTGCTCCCGCAGACTGACGGACCAGTCGAGCGAAGCCCATCGAACGGAGCCATATGGACACGGACGTCGTCGTCATTGGAGCAGGGCTCGCCGGCCTCAGGGCCGCGCGGAGCCTCGAGGAGCGCGGGCGCAGCGTCGTTGTCCTCGAGTCGGAGGACGAGGTCGGCGGCAGAGTCGGCACGGACGCCATCGACGGCTTCCTCTGCGACCGCGGCTTCCAGGTCCTCAACCCCGCTTACCCGGCGTTGCGCGCCTCCGTGGACCTCGCTGCGCTCGACCTCAAGCGCTTCGGGGTCGGGGCCATCGTCCGTTCGCGGGAGCGGACGTCGACGCTCGCGCACCCGCTCCGCCATCCGCGGTTCGCGTTGCAGACGCTGCTCAGCGGGCACGTGCCGGTCTCCGACGTCCTGGCCCTCGCACGCTGGCTCGGCCCGACGCTTGCACAGCCAGACCCGCAGGCTGCTGGGCCGGATACGACGCTCAGCGCCTCATTCGACGATGCGGGCCTCACCGGGCGGCTCCGACTCGACCTGCTCGACACGTTCCTCGCCGGAGTCCTGGCCGACAGCAGCGGAGGCAGCTCGGCGAACCACGTCAAGCAGCTCGTCCGCTACTTCGCGCTCGGCGCGCCAGGGCTCCCCGCCGACGGGATGCGCGCACTGCCTGCCCAGATCGCCGCCTCGCTGCACGAACCCGTCCGGCTCGGCACCGCCGCGCGGGAGGTGACCGAGACCGGGGGTGGCGTGCGGGTCGTCACCGACCGCGGGACGATCCTCGCCCGAGCCGCGATCGTCGCGGTCGCCCCGAACGACCTCCCTGCGCTGACCGGCCAGACGGCTCCGAAGACGCACGGCCTGACAACATGGTGGTTCCGGGCCACGGGGACGCCGCGAACCGGGCCGTTCCTCCTTCTGGATGCCTCGAACATCGGCGGCGGGCCGGCCGGGCCGATCTGGAACACCGCCGTCATCTCGGAGGTGGCCCCTTCCTACGCCCCGGCCGGACAGCACCTCGTGCAGGCGACCACCCTCCTCGACCGCCTGGACGGATTCGCGAGCGAAGCGGACGTCAGACGCGACCTCGCCCGTCTATACGGCACGCCCACCGACGGCTGGGAGGTGCTCGCGCACCACGTCATCCCGCACACCCTCCCCGCCCAGCCACCGCCCCTCGTCGACCGCGGGCCGGAGCGAGTCGGAGAGCGGCTCATCGTGACGGGCGACCACCGCGAGACAGGGTCCATCCAAGGTGCGCTGGTCGCCGGAGACCGGGCCGCAGACGCCACCGTCGAGCTCCTTGGCTGAACCGAGAGCGGCAGGGCGGGAGCTGCGGCTCGTCCTGCCTCACCAGCTGTTCGAGGCGCACTTCGCCGAGCCGACCGGAACCGTGTTCGTGCTCATCGAACACGATCTCCTCTTCCGCCGATACGCCTTCCACTCGCACAAGCTGGTCCTGCACCGAGCATCCATGTCCCGGTTCGCGCAGCGTCTCTGCGTTGCAGGGCACGTCGTCGAGTACCTGGAGAGCGATGCGGCTGCTCCCTCCGGCCAGCAGGTGGCCGCGCTCGTCCGCCGACACTCGCCGACCCGGGTGACGTGGTTCGACGTCGTCGACGACTGGCTTGAACGCGACCTGACCCGGGCACTGGCCGCAGGGGGCTACGCCGCGGCTGCGGACGACGAACTCGAGACGCCGAACTTCCTCACCGACCGGGCGCAGCTGGACTCCTGGTTCGCGCACAACGAATCACGCATGCACGAGTTCTACATCTGGCAGCGTCGCAGACTCGGCATCCTCCTCGACGGCGACGGCCCATGCGGCGGCCGCTGGTCGTTCGATGCGGACAACCGCAAGCGCGTGCCGAGGGGATACGTGCCGCCGACGGTCTCGCGCTTCCGCGGACACCCGAGCGTGCATCCCCAGGGTGCCTTCGACCTGGACGCACTCATGTCTCCCACCCCGCCATCAGATGGCCGCGACGAAGGGAAGGAACAGGTCGAACTCGCCGTCGCCTGGGTTCGCGAGGAGTTCCCCCAAGCCCCGGGCGACCCGACGACGTTCGCCTGGCCGACGACCGCGGACGAGGCGCGCGAGCACCTCCGAGAATTCGTCCGCACGCGCCTCGACGACTTCGGCCCGTACGAGGACGCGATCTCCGCGGAGCATCCCTTCCTCAACCACAGCCTGCTCACGCCAGCACTCAACATCGGTCTGCTCGACCCGCGCGAGGTGCTGCAGATGACGCTCTCGAGCGCCCGCGCGGACACACCCCTCGCCTCCCTCGAGGGCTTCGTGCGTCAGGTGATCGGGTGGAGGGAGTACATGCGGGCCACCTACCGGCTCCGTGGCCGGGAACTCCGGACATCGAACGTCCTCGGACACACGAATCGCCTGGGGCGCGGATGGTGGACCGCCAGCACCGGACTGGACCCCGTCGACCTCGTCATCCGTCGCGTCCTCGCGACCGGGTACGCCCACCACATCGAACGCCTCATGGTGCTCGGCAACGCGATGTCACTGCTCCGCATCCACCCGGACGACGTCTACCGGTGGTTCATGGAGCAGTTCGTGGACGCCTACGACTGGGTCATGGTGCCGAACGTCTACGCCATGAGCCAGTTCGCGGCCGGCGAGACGGTGACCACCAAGCCCTACGTCTCCGGCAGCAACTACCTGCGGAAGATGTCCGACCTTCCTTCGGGGGCGTGGACTGAAGCCTGGGATGCCCTGTACTGGGACTTCGTCGCCCACCACCGGGCGGTCTTCGCCCGCAACCCGCGCACCCAGATGACGATCGCGCTCCTCCAGAACATGGAGCCGGAGACGCTCGCACGACACCGTGCTCGAGCGCAGGGACTCCTGCAGGACCCCGACGAAAGCCCACTCGTGATCGGGACGACCCCCGACGCCACGTGACGCGCTTCCGGTGGACTGTTCGGACTCCTATGATCGTGCTACGACGCGTAATCCGTCGTCACATGTCTCGAGCGCAAAGGAGCCCATGATGGGCGTATCCATGGTCTTCCCGAACCTGCCCGTCGCCGACGTCAAGGCGGCCACCGACTTCTACGTCGGACTTGGCTTCACCATCAACCCGATGTTCTCCGACGACAGCACCAGCTGCGTCGTCGTCAACGACCAGGTCGCGATCATGCTGCTGCAGACCGAGCGCTTCCAGGGCTTCCTGCCGGAGGGCGCGGAGACCATCGTGGGCGGAAACCGACACGAGAGCACGACAGCGCTCCTCCTCGGCAGCACCGAGGAGGTCGACGAGATCACGGCCAAGGCGGAGGCTGGTGGGGGCAGAATCCACCGTCCGGCTGAGGCGAACGAGTTCGGGATGTACGGCTCAGCGTTCGACGACCTCGACGGCCACCTGTGGGAGGTCTTCTACATGGCGTCCCCTGAGGCCTGACTCGCAGAGAGCGCTGCTCCGCGGGCCTCCGTTGCGCAATGCGGCAGCGGGGCTGGTGGAGCCGTTTCCTGTCTGGCACGGTTAGTCGTCCCCTCCACCCCGCACCCTTGGATACGCACATGACCGAGCGCACCCCGGCTGACCGCCACGCCGCAGCGACAGAGCAGGCGGCGCCCACGCGCAATCAGCGCCTCGATCGCCTCCCGTTCACCGGCAGGCACCGCAAGCTCCTGTTCGGGTCCGGCATCGGCTGGGCGCTCGACGCCATGGACGTGAGCCTCATCTCGTTCGTCATGGCCGCGCTCGCGGTGCAGTGGAGCCTCGACGCGACGACGCTGTCGTTCATCGCCTCGATCGGCTTCGTCGGCATGGCGATCGGCGCGAGCGTCGGCGGACTGCTCGCCGACAAGCTCGGGCGGCGTCAGGTGTTCGCGGCGACCCTCCTCATCTACGGTCTCGCCACGGGTGCCTCCGCGCTCGCGGCGTCGGTGGGCGCGCTCATGGTGCTGCGCTTCATCGTCGGTCTGGGGCTCGGCGCCGAGCTTCCCGTCGCCTCGACGCTCGTGAGCGAGTACGCGCCGAAGCGCATCCGCGGACGGGTCGTCGTGCTGCTGGAGGCGTTCTGGGCTGTCGGCTGGATCGGCGCCGCCCTCATCGGGGCCTTCATCATCCCGCTGTCGGCGGATGGATGGCGCTGGGCCCTCCTGACGGGCCTCCTGCCTGCCGTCTACGCGGTGGTCGTGCGGTTCGGGCTCCCCGAATCCGTCCGCTTCCTGGAGAGCAAGGGCAGGTACGCGGAGGCCGAGCGAGCGGTCCGGCAGTTCGAGGAGTCGGCTGGCGTCGATGCGCCCCCGGCGGCGGGTATCGACGCGTCTGACCGCGGACACTCTGCAGCGCGAGCATCCGTGTCACCGGATTCCCAGCGGGCACGATGGCGCGACCTCTGGGCGCCGTCGCTGCGCCGACGGACGGCCGCCCTGTGGGCCGTGTGGTTCTGCATCAACCTCAGCTACTACGGCGCGTTCATCTGGATTCCGAGCCTCCTCGTCGGCCAGGGTTTCACCCTTGTGAAGTCGTTCGAGTTCACGCTCATCATCACGCTGGCGCAGCTGCCCGGCTACTTCGTCGCGGCCTTCCTCATCGAGCGCATCGGCCGGCGTGCGACGCTCGCCATCTTCCTGCTCGGTTCCGCGTGTGCCGCGTTCTGGTTCGGCTTCGCGACGACCGAGGGCGCGATCCTCGCCGCGGGCATGTGCCTGTCCTTCTTCAACCTCGGCGCGTGGGGAGCGCTCTACGCGATCGGCCCCGAGCTCTATCCGACGAGGCTGCGCGCGTCGGGAACCGGGGCGGCCGCGGGCTTCGGCCGCATCGCGTCGATCATCGCGCCGCTGCTGGTGCCCGTCATGCTCGCGGGTGGTGGCAGCGTGCTCGTCTTCGGCGTGTTCGCCGCGGCGTTCCTGCTCGCCGCCGGTGCCGCATTCACCCTGCCGGAGCTCATGGGGCGGGAACTCGAGGAGTAGTCGACGCGGGGAGTGGCTCGCGCGCGCCGCGGCCCGCTCAGCCACGCGCCGACTAGCCTTGACGTGTGAGCGAACGACGAGATCCTTCACGACGCGGGGTCATACGGGGAAGCGCGGCTGTCGGCGGCGGAATCGCGACGGCGGCGCTGCTTGCCGCGTGCGGAGGCGACGACGCCGGTGGACAGGATGCGGATGCCACGTCGACGGTGAGCGGCGCCGTGCCCGTCGGCGACGTCCCGGTCGGAGGCGGGGTCGTCATCGCGGACACCGAGACGGTCGTCACCCAGCCCGCCGCGGGTGAGTACTTCGGCTTCAGCTCGATCTGCACGCACCAGGGGTGCCCGGTCGCCACGGTGACCGCGGAGCACATCATCTGCCCCTGCCATTCGAGCCACTACGACACGAGGACCGGGGAGCCGGTCGCCGGACCGGCGGACCAGCCGCTCACCCCTCGCACCATCACCGTCACCGAAACTGAGGTCGAATACTCGTGAGCATCACCAATCTGACCGCGATCCGCGATCTCGCGACGGACGCGGGTCTCGAAGTCGAGTACTGGGGCTGGCGGGGCGAGAAGGAGCAGGTCGCGCCCGAGACGCTCGCGGCGGTCCTCGGTGCCCTCGGTCTCCCGGCATCCAACGACGAGGACGTCGCCGCCTCGGCCCGCGAGTTCGAGAACCGGCCGTGGCGTCGAGCGGTGCCGTCCTGCACGACGGTGCGGGAGGGCAGCGACGCCACGATCTTCGTCCACGTTCCTCACGGGAGCGCCGTCCAGGTCGACGTGCTCCTCGAAGACGGGTCGACTCGCAGCCTGCAGCAGGTCGAGAACTGGGTCGATCCGAAGGACCTCGACGGCGCGCTGATCGGTCGCGCGACGTTCGCGCTGCCCGCGGACCTGCCGACGGGCTGGCACGAGGTCGTCGCGAAGGTCGGGGACGACCTCTCGGAGCATGCGCCTGCTGGCACGCTGATCGTCGTGCCGACGAGGACGCCCTGGCCAGACGAGCGCTCGTGGGGGCTGTTCACCCAGCTCTACCAGCTTCGCTCGACCACGTCCTGGGGGATCGGCGACCTCCGGGACCTCGCCACGTTGACGGCCTGGGGTGCGCAGCGTGACGCGGACTTTGTGCTCGTCAACCCCCTCAACGCGAACCCTCCGGTGTCTCCCATGGAGCCGTCTCCGTACCTGCCGACCTCACGGCAGTTCGGCGACCCCCTGATCCTCACCGTCGACTGGGCGGCCGCCTTCGTCGCGCAGCGCACCGAGGTGCCGGCCGACACGGTGGAGCTGCTCTCGCGCCTTGCGGGCGAGGCGATCCTGGGCAACGGCGTCGACAGCATCGATCGTGACGCCGCCTGGGCGCTGAAGGAACCAGCGCTCCGTGCGCTCTTCGACGTCTGGCAGTCGGCGAATGTGATCGACGACGACTTCACGGAGTTCCGCAAGGAGGCCGGGGAGCCGCTCGAGCGGTTCGGTGTCTTCTGCGCCATCTCGCGCGTGCATGGGCGAGATGCTCGCAACTGGCCGAGCGAGCTGGCCACCGCGAACGGTGCCGACGTGCTCGACTTCGCGGCTGCTCACGCCGAGGACGCCGAGTTCTACGTCTGGCTGCAGTGTCTCCTGGAAGCGCAGGCGAAGCAGGTGCAGTCCGATGCGAGGTCGGCCGGCATGTCGATCGGCATCGTGCACGATCTGCCCGTCGGTGTGCACGCCGGTGGAGCTGATGCGTGGTCGTTCGGGGCGGCGATGGCCCGCGGCGTGACGGTCGGCGTGCCGGCCGACCAGTACAACCAGTTCGGGCAGAACTGGTCGCAGCCGCCGTGGCGCCCCGACATGCTGGCCGAGCTCGGCTACGCGCCGTACCGGGACATGCTGCGCGCCGTCTTCCGCAACGCTGGCGCTGTGCGCATCGACCACATCCTGGGCTTCTTCCGCCTGTGGTGGATCCCGGAGGGCAACACCGCGAAGGATGGCTGCTTCGTGCGCACCGACGCAGAGGCCATGCTGGGCATCCTCGCGCTCGAGGCGCAGCGAGCGGGCGCCGTGGTGATCGGCGAGGACCTCGGCACGGTTCCGCCGGAGGCCAGGGATGCGCTGGCCGAGCGCGGCATGCTCGGTGCCTCCGTCCTGTGGTTCGAATGGTCGGACGATGGGGTCCCGCTGGCCCCTGAGGACTACCGGCGCGCCTGTCTCGCGACGGTGACGACGCACGACCTCCCGCCGACGGCTGGGTTCCTCGCGCTCGAGCACCTCGACGTTCGAGAGCGCCTCGGGCTGCTCGAAGGTTCGGTCGAGGAGGCGCGGGCCGAGGAGACCGAGACGATCTCGAAGGTCGTCGACCGACTCCGGCGAGCTGGCCTGGTGGGGGAGGAGCCGAGCAACGAGGACATCGTCGTGGCGCTGCACGAGTACCTCTCGGGTTCGGCTGCCCAGCTGTTCGGTGTGGGCGTGTCCGATCTCGCGGGTGACCGCCGCGGCGTGAATCAGCCGGGGACCGCCGACGAGTATCCGAACTGGCGAGTGCCCATGACGGATGCCGAGGGCAGGCTGGTCTCGCTCGAAGCGCTCCTGGGCTCGCCGCTCGCCGCCCGGATCGCGGCGGCGTCGGGGAGAACCGAGTAGCGCGGTGAGGCTCTCCGGCGGGTGGCGGCCACGGGGTGTCCGCGGCCTCCTCCTGGCGTCGGCGCTCGGTGCGTCGCTGCTGCTCGCGGCGTGCGTTCCGCCGGTGGCCGCGACGCGCGAGTCCGCTGATGCGGTGGCCGTCATCGCCACCCCGGGCGTCACCCAGACGCCGACGCCGACGGTCACCCCGATCAACGTGCAGGTCGTGGCCGCGCCACGAGTCGCGGAGAACGAGAACCCGAAGCCTGTCGACGGCGAGCTCAGGTTCACGAGGGGCCAGTGGGCGACGGTGCTCGGCGCGAGTGGCGAACCCGTCGGCCGCTTCACCATCGCGGGTGTGGCCTTCGACGTTCGGTGTCTCGAAGAGGATGCTCCGAAGGCCGGCGGCAGCTACGTCGCGATCCAGCTGCAGGTCGAGGGATACGGGGCGCTCAGCGCCGAGGATGAGGAGGGCGCGTTCGCGCCCGTGTTCGCCTTCGACAGCCTTCGCCTGCTCGAGAAGAACGGCGACTCGAAGCTGGGGGCCTCGCTCGCGGACGACTGCATCGGGAGCTCCGTGCAGCAGCGCGAGTACGGGGTCGGCGCAGAGTCCGGGTACGTCGTGTTCGACGTTCCGAAGGAGCGCTTCGACGTGGTCTGGGAGTACGGCGACCAGTCGTTCCGGTTCGTGAATCTCACCGTCTGAGGGCTCCGCGACGTGACCGGTCTCAGGTGAAGAGCTGCGGGAGGAGCGCCGCGGCGAGGGGATAGCCGAGGAACGAGACGGCGTCGAGGATGAAGTGCGCGACGACGAGGCCGCCCACGCGCCCCTTCCGGAGGAACCACCAGGAGAGCAGCACGCCCATGGCGACGTTGCCGAGCGCCATCCCGGGCCCCTGGTACAGGTGGTAGGAGCCGCGGAGGAGCGAGGACGCGACGATGATCTGCCAGGTCGCCCACCCCAGCTCGCGCAGGCGGGTCGCGAGATACCCGACGACGACGACCTCCTCCAGAAGCGCGGCACGCAGCGCCGCGAGCAGGAGCAGGATCACGGTCCACCACGTGATCTCCTGCGCGCTCGCCTCGACGGAGAGCGTGAGCCCGAGTGCCCTGGTCGCGAGGTAGAAGACGATGCCGGGCACGCCGACGCAGGCGGCCAGCAGAAGGCCCTGCCCGAGGTCGCCGAGGGGCTGCCTCGTGTCCAGGCCCAGCTTGCGGAAGCCGGAGACGGTGGGCGTCCAGAGCAGCCAGATCACCAGAGCGACGGGTACGAGGTCGGTGAGGATGCTCGAGAGCTGCAGGAGCGCGTCGAACAGTGGCCGCGCGTCGCGGGAAGCGTTCAGCGTCGTCGTCTGGTCGGCGAGCGCGGTATCGCGCGTCGCACGATCCGCGAGGGAGATGATCGCGTACAGGCTCGACGGGATGATCGCGAGTGCCAATACGATCCAGATCTCCCAGCGCAGCCGCACGCGCGCGGAGCGGTCCAGTTCCTCCGGACCCTGGCTGACCGTAACGTCAATGCGCGAATGTGACATGTCCGCAGTCTACGAACGGCGAACGGCTTGTAAGAGTTGAACAAGACCCGTTTCGTGTGAGTAACGATCCCCTGAATTGGTGAAACCCCTCGCGCGAGGGGGCGTAGGTTCAACGGGTATTTGTCGATAATTCACAGAGTTCGTGGATGTTCGACGTTCACAGCCCCTGTTTCCCCAAGGAGGTCCTATGAGGACATCACGAGTTATCGCCGTGGGAGCCGTCGTCGCCACAAGCGCGTTGGTTCTCGCCGGCTGCTCTGCCCCGAATCGCGATCCGGAGATCGTCGGTGGCTCCGCCATCACGGTTGCATGGAACGACCCGTTCTTCGCGTTCAACGTGAACACCTCGGCCAACAACGCCGCGGCGAACGCCAACATCGTCCACGTCACGTCTGATGGCTTCATCGACTACGACCCGACCCCCGAGCTCGTGGAGAACACCGAGTTCGGCACGGTCGAAGAGGTCTCGACCGACCCGCTGACCATCAAGTACACGGTCAACGACGCGGTCACCTGGAGCGATGGAACGCCGTTCGACGGCGCCGACCTGCTGCTCACCTGGGCCGCCAACACCACGCACCGCGAAGCGGGCGAGGTGCCAGAGGCCGAGTACGACGACGAGGGCAACGTCACGAACCAGGACGCGATCGACGCGGCCGCGGACGCCGGTGTCTACTGGGGAACCGACCCGGCACCCGGTCTGCAGCTCGACCTCGCCTCGCAGGCTCCGACGCTCGCCGACGACAACAAGTCGTTCACGGTCGTCTACGACCAGCCGTACGCCGACTGGAAGACCATGTTCGCGCCGGACACGACGGCGATCTCGGCACACGGCACCGTCCAGCTCGCCTACCCGGGTGAGTACGACGACGCGCAGGCCGCGAAGGATGCCTTCATCACCGCGGTCAACGACAACGACAGCGAGTTCCTGAGCAAGGTCGCCTCCGCCTACCGCACCGGCTACGACTACACGTCGATGCCGGAGGAGCCGCAGAAGACCCTCTCCAACGGCCCGTACACGATCACGGATCTGGTCGAGAACCAGTACGTGACGCTCACGGCCCGTGAGGACTACACGTGGGGCCCGCTGCCGCACTACGAGACCATCACGATCCGCTTCATCCCGGACCCGCAGGCACAGGTGCAGGCGCTCCAGAACGGTGAGGTCCAGATCGTCTCCGGTCAGCCGACGACCGACCTCCTGCAGCAGCTCGAGGCCACCGAGGGCATCGAGTGGGAGTCCTCGCTCGAGGGCACCTACGAGCACGTCGACCTCCAGGTCGCCAACGGCGGTGTCTTCGACCCAGCCACGTACGGTGGCGACGAGGCCAAGGCCCAGCAGATCCGCGAGGCCTTCCTCCTCACGATCCCGCGTCAGGAGATCGTCGAGAAGCTCATCACGCCGATCGCCCCGGATGCGACCACGCGCGACTCGCTCGTGTTCCTTCCCGGCGCCGACGGCTACGAGGAGTCGGTCGCCGACAGCGGCGTCTCCCGCTACTCGGGCGACGACGCTGCCATCGAAGAGGCCAAGGGCCTCCTCGCGCAGGCTGGCGTGGCCAACCCCTCCGTCCGCTTCATGACGGCATCCACCAACCCGCGTCGTCAGCAGGAGCTGCAGCTCATCAAGGCCTCGGCCGAGAAGGCCGGCTTCACGATCGTCGACGCGAGCGCCGAGGACTGGTCCACCGTGCTCACGACGCAGACCGACGCCTACGACGCTGCCCTCTTCGGATGGCAGTCCGAGGGTCTCGGTGTCGGCGAGCCGTCCCCGAACTACATCACGGGCGGCATCAACAACTACTACGGCTGGAGCGACCCCGAGCTCGACCAGATCCTCAAGGACGTCGACGTCACGATCGACCCAGCCGAGGCTCAGGGCAAGCTCGTCGAGGCCGAGAAGATCATCATGGAAAACTCGTGGTCCGTGCCGATCTTCCAGTTCCCCGGTGTCGTCGCCTGGAGCGACGAGGTCGCGAACGTCAAGCCCGGGTTCCTCTCTCCCCAGTACTTCTGGAACGCCTGGGAGTGGGCACCCGTGGAAGCCGCTGAGTAGTCACACCAGCGTCGAGCTCTCGACGCGCTGACCGCTGCGCGGTCAGATCTAGCGACGGCGGGAGTACCGTAGTCTTCTCGACTGCGGGACTCCCGCCTCGTCTGTTCACGGCCACATCCCCGGCCGAATGCCCCTTCCAGAACAGGACCCATCTGTGCTGAGATTCACCCTCCGACGCCTCTTCGTGTCGATCTTCATCCTGCTGGGCGCGCTCTTCATCGTGTACAACCTCGTCGCGATCTCGAAGGACCCGCTCGCGGACATCTTGGAGTCCACGGCTCCCAACAAGGAGCAGCTCATCGCCGCGCGCGTGGAGCTCCTGCAACTGGATGTGCCAGCCCCCGCCCGCTTCTTCCTGTGGCTCGGCGGCATCCTCGGGTTCTTCATCCCGACCTTCGACGACCCGAACGGCCTGTTCGGCTTCCTCGGCAACAACTTCTCCATGGGCGTGAACATCGCCAACCAGGACGTCGGCCCGCTCATCGCCTCGGCGGTCGGCCAGACCCTGCAGCTCGTCACGGCCGCGACGCTCATCGCCGTCGTCATCGGCGTCGCCGTCGGTGTGACGACCGCCCTCCGCCAGTACTCCGGCTACGACTACACGGTCACGTTCCTGTCGTTCCTCACGTACTCGCTGCCGATCTTCTTCGTGGCCGTGCTGCTCAAGCAGTACATGGCCATCGGCTTCAACGACTTCCTGCAGGACCCCGAGATACCGATACCGCTGCTGCTGCTCATCGGCGTGATCATGGGCTTCATCTTCATGTCGATCATCGGAGGGCCCGCAAAGACGCGCGCCACCGTGTTCGGTGCTGGTGCCGTCGGCACGATCGCGATTCTGTTCGGGATGGAGCTGCTCGACTGGTTCCGCAATCCCGGGCTCGGCACGGTGCTCATCATCGTGCTCGGCCTCGCCACGGTGCTGCTGACCGCCGCGCTCACGGTGGGCCTCTCGCACCGTCGCAACCTCATCGTCACCGGTGCCGTCGCGGTCGTCGGGGGAGCGCTCTGGTACCCGCTGCAGTTCGCGATGACCAACGAGATCGGCGCCTGGTTCCCCATCGCCCTCATCGTGGTCTTCACGGTCATCGCCTGGTTCGTCGGCAAGTACTTCGGAGGCCTCGACAAGCGCAACGTGGCGAGCAACGCCGCCATCGTCGGCTTCGTCGTGTCGCTGCTGCTCGTCATCGACCGCGTCATGCAGACCTGGTCCGGCTACTACGACCAGACCGGCGGCCGTCCGATCGCGACCGTCGGAGCATCCAGCCCGCAGCTCGGCTCCGACCCGTCGATCTGGCTGCAGATGCTGGACGGCTTCACGCACCTCCTGCTGCCGACGATCGCCATCATGGTCATCTCCATCGCGAGCTACAGCCGCTACTCGCGCTCCAGCCTGCTCGAGATCATGAACCAGGACTACGTCCGCACGGCACGCGCGAAGGGCCTCCCCGAGCGCACCGTGGTCATGCGTCACGCGCTGCGCAACTCGCTCATCCCGATCACCACGATCGTGGCCGCCGACGTCGGCGCCATCATCTCGGGAGCGATCGTCACCGAGCAGATCTTCGGCTGGCGCGCGATGGGATCGATCTTCTCCGAGTCGCTGCGCAACGTCGACCTGAACCCGCTCATGGGCTACATCCTCGTGACCGCGGCGCTCACCGTGATCTTCAACCTGATCGCCGACATCCTGTACTCCGTCCTCGACCCGCGAATCCGCCTGAGCTGAGAGAGGGCTGAGCTATGACGACTCCGAACTTCACCGAGATCACCGCCGCGCAGCCTCACGGCCCCGGCGACGAGCTGACCATCGAGCAGCGTGAGACCATCGGCCTCAGCCAGGGCCAGATCGTGTGGCGGCGCTTCGTGCGCCACACGGGTGCCATGGTGTCCACCGCCGTCCTCCTGGTCATCGTGCTGCTCGTCTTCACGTCCGTCGGCATCGTCGTGCCGTGGTGGGACTTCTCCGAGGGCAAGTTCACGCAGATCCAGGTCTCGGGCTGGTGGGCCTACGACTGGAACTCCATCGCGCCGATCGTGAACGGCGGCAATCCGACCTTCGTGAGCCTCTTCGACTGGGGCTCGCATCCGTTCGGTCAGGACGAGATCGGCCGCGACATCTTCGCCCGCGTCATGCGCGGCACGCAGCAGTCGCTGACGGTCATGTTCATCTACGGCATCCTCGCGGCGGTCATCGGCATCATCGTCGGCGGCATCGCGGGCTACTACCGGGGTTGGGTCGACAACGTGCTCATGCGCGTCACCGACCTCTTCCTCGTCATCCCGACGCTCGTCTTCGCGGCCGTCCTCGGACAGCTCGCTGGACAGAACGAGGTGCTCCGGGCCTACGGCGCCGTCTCGCTCGCCGTCGTCCTCGGCCTCGTCGGCTGGATGTCCCTCGCCCGCCTGGTTCGCGGCGAGTTCCTCACCCTTCGCGAGCGCGAGTTCGTGGACGCTGCGCGCGTCGCCGGCGCCTCCGGCCGGCGCATCATCTTCCGCCACATCCTGCCGAACGCTCTCGGCGTGGTGATCGTCTCGACGACCCTGCTGATGAGCGCCGCCATCATCCTCGAGGCGAACCTCTCGTTCCTGGGCTTCGGCATCCAGCCGCCCGACGTGTCGCTCGGCCAGATCGTGCAGGAGTACCAGGGCGCGTTCGCCACCCGTCCGTGGCTGTTCTGGTTCCCCGGCGCCTTCATCGTGGCGATCGCCCTGTGCATCAACTTCATCGGCGACGGCCTGCGAGACGCCTTCGACCCGCGTCAGCGCAAGATCCCGGGCAACGGCACCTGGTCGCGCATGTGGCGCACGCTCACCTCACGCGACGGCCGTCCGACCAAGGGCGACGCGGCTGACCGCGACTCGAGCAAGGCGGATGCGTGACGGTCCTCGTCGCAGAGCGCGCCGGGTCGCTGGCCCCTGTGGGGCTAGAACGCGAAGAGCGCGCCGACGACCAGCAGGGTGGTGATCAGCACCACCGTGTTCGCCACGTTCTGCGTGCGCACGACCGGGGCGAGCGGGGCTCCGGCCTCACGCTGCTGCTGGGCCCTGCGGTGCGTGAGGTTCACGGCCGCGTCTCCCGAGTACGTGCCGGGAGCGGCGCTCGTGCGGATGCTCTGCGACTCGTCGGTGAGTCGGCGAGGATCCTTCCACAGGAGCGGGTCGCGCGGGTCCATTCGCTCAGCGCTGAGCCGGTCGGGCGGGGGAGCGGCCCACGCGCTGACCTTGCCTTCCGGCGTGGTGACGGTGAAGCCGCGCGTCGTCTCGACCAGCTCGATGTGGCCGTATGGCACCACGGTCTTCTTGAGGGGGTTGTTCACCTCGAGCGCATCATCGGTGAAGACGACGCTCGGGCTCACGAGGGTGATCCACCCGACGCCGAGCGCCAGGATGGGCAGCGGCAGCACCGAGAGCAGGTGGCGGCCGGCACCGGGCGTCACCGCCACGGAGATGACGGCGACCAGCGCCATGGCGGCGATGACGCCGTAGACGACAAGACCCATGCGGGGGCGGAGAACTGTTCGCTCGGACACGAGCCAAGTGTCGCAGACGAATCCCGTCCCACCGCGGTGAGCGGACCGGCAGTCGGTCCGCTCGCACCTCAGACTCCACGCACTTCGACCGCAGCCCACCGGGAGGCACGCTCATGAGCACGACTTCACGCAAAGACGACACGACGCCCATCCTCGAGGTGCAGGACCTGAGCGTCGAGTTCTGGGTCGGCGGAGACTGGGTCCCCGCCGCGAAGGACATCAACTACGTGGTCCGGCCGGGCGAGGTGCTCGCCATCGTGGGCGAGTCCGGCTCCGGCAAGTCGGTGTCGTCGATGACGCTGCTGGACCTGCTCCCGAAGAACGGGCGCACGTCCGGGAGTGCGAAGCTCAACGGCACCGAGCTCATCGGCGCCCCGCAGTCGACGCTTCGTCGCGCGCGTGGCAATGACATCGCGGTCATCTTCCAGGAGCCGATGACCGCGCTCAACCCCGTGCTCACGATCGGATTCCAGATCTCCGAGGCCCTGCGCATCCACAACCCGACGATGACGCCGAACGATGCGCGCGAGCGTGCGCTCGAGCTGCTTCGCCTCGTGGAGATGCCGAACCCGGCCAAGGCGTTCGACTCGTACCCGCATCAGCTCTCCGGCGGCCAGCGCCAGCGCGCCATGATCGCGCAGTCCCTGAGCTGCGACCCCGACCTCCTCATCGCGGATGAGCCGACGACAGCGCTCGACGTGACGATCCAGGCCGAGATCCTGGAGCTCATGCGCTCACTCCACGAGCGCCTGAACTCGGCCATCGTCATCATCACGCACGACATGGGCGTCGTCGCCGACATCGCCGACAACGTGATCGTCATGAAGGGTGGAGAGATCGTCGAGCGCGGCACGGTGCGCGAGATCTTCAAGAACCCGCAGCACGCCTACACGAAGACGCTGCTCGACGCCGTGCCGCACCTCGGCACGGGGGAGGCGAGCGGGCTGGACGCGCGCGAGTTCACGGGCGAGCCGGCTCTCGTCGTGCAGAACGCCGACATCGAGTACCCGAAGCAGGGGCGCGTCCCAGCGTTCAAGGCGGTCGAGGACGCGACGTTCGAGATCTACCCTGGCGAGATCGTCAGCGTCGTCGGCGAGTCCGGCTCCGGCAAGACCACGGTCGCGCGAGCGGTCGTCGGCCTGCTGCCGGTCGCGGCTGGCTCCATGAAGCTCAACGGCGTCGAGCTCAACGGCGTCTCCCGGCAGGACCTCGCGAAGGTGCGCCGCGACATCGGCATCGTCTTCCAGGATCCGGGCTCGTCGCTCAACCCCCGCTGGCCCGTCGGGCAGTCGATCGCCGAGCCGCTCATCCTCGAGAAGAAGCTCACGAAGGCCGAGATCGAGGCCCGCGTCGGCG
Source organism: Pseudoclavibacter sp. Marseille-Q434 (assembly GCF_050315415.1). Classification (NCBI taxonomy): domain Bacteria; kingdom Bacillati; phylum Actinomycetota; class Actinomycetes; order Micrococcales; family Microbacteriaceae; genus Pseudoclavibacter; species Pseudoclavibacter sp. Marseille-Q434. The sequence goes on from NZ_JBNPQH010000001.1 coordinate 477,840, forward strand.
AGCTGCTCGACCAGGTCGAGCTGCCCCGGTCCTTCCGGAACCGCTACCCGAACGAGCTCTCCGGCGGCCAGCGTCAGCGCATCGGCATCGCTCGAGCCCTCGCGCTCGAGCCGAAGCTCCTCGTCGCCGACGAGCCGACGTCGGCACTGGACGTTTCGGTGCAGAAGCGCGTGCTGGAGCTGCTCGTCGAGATCCAGCAGCGCCTGCAGTTCGCGGTGCTCTTCGTGACCCACGACCTCGCCGTCGTGGACCAGCTCGCCAACCGCGTGATCGTCATGAACCACGGCAAGATCGTGGAGCAGGGGCCGACGGACCAGATTCTGCGCGCACCCCAGGATCCGTACACGCAGCGCCTCGTCGCTGCCGTGCCGGTTCCCGACCCTGACGAGCAGGCGATGCGTCGCGAGGAGCGCGCCGCGCTCAAGCGGGCGACGGCCGCTGCGGTAACGAACGAGGTGCTCGGCGACGACATCGTGGTCTCCGACGCGCCGAGCGGGCAGCAGGAGAACGTGCTGCGGGCGGAAGCCGAGGAGCGCGAATCCGGGCAGTGACCCGGTAGAAACTTCGACCAGCGTGAGGCCCATCTCACGCTGGTCGGGAGGCGTGCCCTCCGTGACGTAGGATGAACTGCCCTTTTCTCAAATGAAAGCACCCCTGAATGACTGCTGTGCCTGTCGCCCACCGTTCTGAACTCCGTAACGTCGCCATCGTGGCGCACGTCGACCACGGCAAGACGACCCTCGTCGACGCCATGCTGAAGCAGACGGGCTCGTTTGGCGAGCACGACAGCAACTCGACCGAGGCCCGAGTCATGGACTCGAACGACCTCGAGCGTGAAAAGGGCATCACCATCCTCGCCAAGAACACGGCGATCTCGTACAAGGGGAAGCACGCCACGGATGGCCCGATCACGATCAACGTGATCGACACCCCCGGCCACGCCGACTTCGGCGGTGAGGTCGAGCGCGGCCTGTCGATGGTCGACGGCGTCGTCCTGCTCGTCGACGCGTCCGAGGGTCCCCTCCCGCAGACTCGCTTCGTGCTCCGCAAGGCGCTCGCCGCGAACCTGCCCGTCATCCTCTGCGTCAACAAGACCGACCGTCCCGATGCCCGCATCGACGAGGTCGTCGCCGAGAGCCAGGACCTGCTCCTCGGCCTCGCCTCCGACATGGCCGACGAAGCACCGGATCTCGACATCGACGCGCTGCTCGACCTGCCCGTCCTCTACGCCTCCGGGCGTGCCGGTGCCGCTTCGCACAACCAGCCCGCTGACGGCGAGCTGCCGGACAACGACGACCTCGAGCCCCTCTTCGAGACGATCCTCAAGCACATCCAGCCGCCCGCCTTCGACCCGGAGGCGCCGCTGCAGGCGCACGTGACGAACCTGGACAGCTCGCCGTTCCTCGGACGTCTCGCTCTGCTGCGCGTCTTCAACGGCACGCTCAAGAAGGGCCAGAACGTGGCCTGGGTCAAGAACGACGGCTCGGTGCACAACGTGCGCATCACGGAGCTGCTCGAGACGAAGGCGCTCGACCGCGTCCCCACCGACTCCGCGGGCCCCGGTGACATCGTCGCCGTCGCCGGCATCCCCGAGATCATGATCGGCGAGACGATCGCCGACCCCGAGGACATCCGCCCGCTCCCCGGCATCACGGTGGACGAGCCGGCCATCTCGATGACGATCGGCACGAACACCTCGCCCATCATGGGCAAGGTCAAGGGCCACAAGCTCACCTCGCGCATGGTCAAGGACCGTCTCGACCGCGAGCTCATCGGCAACGTCTCGATCCGTGTCCTCGACATCGGCCGCCCGGACGCCTGGGAAGTCCAGGGCCGTGGCGAGCTCGCGCTCTCCGTCCTCATCGAGAACATGCGTCGCGAAGGCTTCGAGCTGACCGCCGGCAAGCCGCAGGTCGTCACGAAGATCGTCGACGGCAAGACGCACGAGCCGTACGAGCACCTCACGATCGACTCGCCAGAGGAGCACCTCGGTGCCATCACGCAGCTCCTCGCGGCGCGCAAGGGCCGCATGGAGTCCATGTCGAACCACGGCACCGGCTGGGTGCGCATGGAGTTCGTCATCCCGTCGCGTGGCCTCATCGGCTTCCGCAGCGAGTTCATGACCAGCACACGCGGCACCGGTATCGCCAACGCCATCTCGCACGGCTACGAGCCATGGGCCGGCCCGATCACGACCCGCACGTCGGGCTCGATCGTCGCCGACCGCGCCGGAGTGGCGACGCCGTTCGCGATGATCGCCCTGCAGGAGCGCATGTCGTTCTTCGTGCAGCCGACCGAAGAGGTCTACGAGGGCATGGTCATCGGCGAGAACTCGCGCGCCGACGACATGGACGTCAACGTGACCAAGGAGAAGAAGCTCACGAACATGCGTTCCGCCAACGCGGACACGTTCGAGTCGATGACCCCGTCGCGCCAGCTCACGCTCGAGGAGTGCCTCGAGTTCGCTCGCGAAGACGAGTGCGTCGAGGTCACGCCCGAGAAGATCCGCATCCGCAAGCTGCTCCTCGACGGCAACGCACGTGCACGTGCCACGTCGCGCGCCAAGAAGCAGTAGTCGAACGTGCGAACTCGCACGGTTCGCAGTGAAGATTAAGGTCGTATGACGGAAGTCATCGAACAGCCTGCCGGAGAGCAGCGAACCGGGGAGCGAATCCTCGGGGCGCTGCTCTACGCGCTTTTCGGCCTCATCGTCGGCACGGTCACGACGTTCCTGCACCGCGGTCGCGTCGAGCTCTTCGACACCACGCTGTGGGTCGGTATCGTGCTCGGACTCGCCTGCATCCTTTGCCTCGGCATCGGCCTCCGCATGTACCTCGTCGACCGGTGGATGACCACGGGCTTCGCGGCCGGCGTCGTCGCGGCGGTCGGCGCCCTCGGACTCTGGAACCCCGGGTCCAGCGTCGTCGTCGTCGGGGACGCATTCGGCCTCGCGTGGCTGGCGCTCGCATCGCTCATCGCGGCGGCCTGCGCATTCTGGCCGCAGCTCCCGAGCCGTCGCGCGCGAACGACGCCCGTCCGCGACGAGTACGATGGGAGATCGCCCACGAACTTGGAGGAGTCACCCAAGTGACCTACGTCATCGCCCTTCCCTGTGTCGACGTGAAAGACCGGGCCTGCATCGACGAGTGCCCCGTCGACTGCATCTACGAGGGCGACCGGATGCTCTACATCCATCCGGACGAATGCGTCGACTGCGGGGCCTGTGAGCCCGTGTGCCCCGTCGAGGCCATCTACTACGAAGATGACCTGCCCGACGAGTGGAGCGAGTACTACACCGCGAACGTCGACTTCTTCAGCGAGATCGGCTCCCCGGGAGGCGCGGCCAAGGTGGGCGTCATCCATCACGACCACCCCCTCATCGCGGCGCTCGACCCCCAGGGGGACGGCGCGTGACGCTGGGTGAGCTTCCCGACTATCCGTGGGACAACCTCGCGCCGTACGTCGAACGAGCGAAGTCGCATCCTGACGGCGCCGTGGACCTGTCGATCGGCTCGCCGGTCGACCCGACTCCCGAGATCGTGCGGACGGCGCTGCGCGAGCACGCCGACGCGCACTCCTACCCGACGACAATCGGCACCCCTGAGGCGCGGGATGCAGTGGTCGAGTGGTTCGCGAGGAGCCGGGGTGTCACGGGGCTCGGGCGAGCGAACACGATGCTCACGGTGGGCTCGAAGGAGTTCGTCGCCACGGCGGCGTTCTTCCTGCGCCTCGGTGCAGGCGATACCGTCGTCTACCCGGCACGCGCCTACCCCACGTACGAGATCGGCGCCGTCTTCGCTGGGGCGGCGGGGTTCTCAGGTGACGACCCGGCTTCCTGGCCCGCGTCGACGAAGCTCATCTGGCTGAACAGCCCCGGGAATCCGGACGGACGCGTCCTCGGCGTCGACGAGCTCAGGGCCGCGGTCGAACGTGCGCGGGAGCTGGGCGCCATCATCGTGAACGACGAGTGCTACGCCGAACTCGGCTGGGGTGAATGGTCGGGGGAGCGCATCCCGAGCATCCTCGACGATCGGGTCACCGATGGTGACCTGACGAACATCCTCGCCTGCTCCTCGCTGTCGAAGCGCTCGAACCTCGCCGGATACCGAGCGGCGTACATCGCTGGTGATGCCTCGCTGATCGAGAGACTCCTCGTCGCGCGCAAGCATGCCGGCCTCATCGTGCCAGCTCCTGTGCAGGCGGCGGTCGCGACGGCGCTCGGCGATGACGAGCACGCCAGGGAGCAGTACCACCGCTACCGCCGACGCCGCGAGGTGCTGCTGCCGGCCCTGCAGTCCTGGGGGCTGCGCATCGAGCACAGCGAGGCGGGGCTCTACCTCTGGGGCACGACAGGACATGACTCGTGGACCACGATCGGCGCGCTCGCCGATCTGGGCATCATCGGCGGGCCGGGCGTCTTCTACGGCGACGCCGGAGCCCAGTACGTCCGCATCTCACTCACGGCCACCGATGCGCAGATCGCTGAGGCCGCCCGGCGCCTGATTGCGGCCAATGCTGACCAATCGGTGCACGCGCAGTAGACAACAGACAGCACATCGCGGGTTTCATTGTGGATTCGCATAGTCACCTTGTCGACCGATTAGGCTATGAGGACACTGCGCGTTCTGCGTGCTCGCCGGGGAGCATCCCCCACTCGCTCGAGGAGGATCTGTGACTGAACAGCACAAGCAGGCTGAGGCCCACCAGCACGAGGCGGACTCGGCCACCTTCAGGATCGGCGACAGGACCGCGGAGTTCCCAGTCCTGCGCGCCACCGAAGGCGCTGACGCGGTCGACATCTCGACGTTCATGAAGCAGACGGGATACACGACGCTCGACCAGGGCTTCGTCAACACGTCGTCGACCAAGTCCGCCATCACGTACATCGATGGTGCCAACGGCATCCTGCGTTACCGCGGCTATCCGATCGAGGAGCTCGCCTCCAAGTCGAGCTTCCTCGAAGTCGCCTACCTGCTCCTCTACGGTCAGCTCCCCACCGAGTCCGAGTACGAGAGCTTCACGGATCGCATCCGCCATCACACCCTCCTGCACGAGGACCTCAAGCGCTTCTTCACGGCACTGCCGCCGCACGCTCACCCCATGTCGGTGCTCTCCAGCGCGGTCAACGCGCTCTCGACCTACTACGAGGACTCGCTCGACGTCCACAACCCCGAGATGGTCGAGCAGTCGACCATCCGGCTCCTCGCGAAGATCCCGGTCATCGCCGCCTACGCGCACAAGAAGAGCATCGGCCAGGCCTTCCTGTACCCGGACAACTCGCTCGACTTCGTCGACAACTTCCTCAAGCTGAACTTCGGCAACCTCGCCGAGCCATATGAGGTCAACCCAGTGCTCTCGAAGGCGCTCGAGCGCCTCCTCATCCTGCACGCCGACCACGAGCAGAACGCATCGACGTCGACGGTCCGCCTCGTCGGCTCGACCGAGGCGAACATGTACTCGTCGATCTCAGCCGGCATCAGCGCGCTCAACGGCCCGCTGCACGGTGGCGCGAACGAGGCAGTCCTGAAGATGCTCGCGCAGATCCAGGAATCGGGCGAGGGCGTCGACCGCTTCGTCGAGCGCGTGAAGAACAAGGAAGACGGCGTCCGCCTCATGGGCTTCGGGCACCGCGTCTACAAGAGCTACGACCCGCGCGCGAAGCTCGTCAAGGAGTCCGCCGACGAGGTGCTCGCCGCCCTCGGCGTCAACGACCCGCTCCTGGAGCTCGCCACGCAGCTCGAGCAGGTCGCGCTCAACGACGACTACTTCAAAGAGCGCAGCCTCTACCCGAACGTCGACTTCTACACGGGCCTCATCTACAAGGCCATGGGGTTCCCCACGCGCATGTTCACGGTGCTCTTCGCCATCGGCCGGCTGCCCGGCTGGCTCGCGCACTGGCGTGAGGCGAACGCCGACGCCAAGACGAAGATCGGTCGCCCGCAGCAGCTGTACACGGGGGAGCCGGAGCGGCATTACCCGGAGAACCGCGGCTTCCAGCTTCTCTGACGCTGGCCGCGCGACGACAAGAGAGAGCCGCCGGAACCTGGAATCCCCTGAGAGGGCTTCCGATCCGGCGGCTCTCGCTCTACGCTGAACGAACAAGACACTCCCCGCTCGAGCCGCACGACAGGTGGCCAGCGGGGAGTGTTGTTTCGTCTCCGAGTTGCGGGGGTTGCCGCTAGGCGTGCAGCGCGTCGTTGAGCTGGATGCCAGCCCCCGTGCGGGCCAGGGCCTCGACGGCACCGTTAAGCGAGTTGCGACGGAACAGCAGGTTGGGCACACCGGAGAGCTCGGCGGCCTTCACCGAGCGGGGCTCGCCGATCTGACCGTCGGGGTCGCTCACGCCGATGAGGGAGACCTTCGTGCCGGCCGTGACATAGAGGCCGGCCTCGACGATCGAGTCGTCGCCAAGCGAGATGCCGATGCCGGAGTTCGCGCCCAGCAGCGCGCGCTCCCCGATGCGGATACGCTCCTTGCCGCCGCCCGAGAGCGTGCCCATGATCGATGCGCCGCCGCCGATGTCGCTGCCGGCCCCGAGGACGACGCCTTGCGAGACGCGGCCCTCGACCATGGAACGGCCGAGCGTGCCCGCGTTGAAGTTGACGAAGCCCTCGTGCATGACGACCGTCCCCGGCGCGAGGTGCGCGCCGAGCCGCACCCGTCCGCCGTCCGCGATGCGCACATCCGCCGGCATGACGTAGTCGAGGAGGCGCGGGAACTTGTCGACGGCGTAGACCTGGATGCCCTCACGCTGGAGGCCCGCGCGCGAGCTCGCCGCGAGCTCGGGGCGCATGGGCCCGACGTTGGTCCACGCGTTGGTCGGCAGGTGGCCGAAGATGCCGTCGAGATTGATGCTGTTGGGCTCGACGATGAGGTGGCTCAGGAGGTGCAGGCGCAGGTAGGCATCGACGACGCTCTCGACGGGACCGTCCAGCTCCACGGTCACCGTGACGGGGCTGACCTGGACCTGGCGACGCTCGTCATCGTAGGCGAGGGCGGCGAAGCTCGCGGGCGAGATGTGCGGGTCTCGGCCCTCTGGCAGGGCGCCGAGCGCGGGTGTCGGGAACCAGGCGTCGAGCACCTGTCCGTCGTTCGTGATGGTGGCGAGGCCGTCGCCCCACGCGGTCCGCGGGTCGTTGGAGGTTGGTGCATCGTTGGTCATGGCTCCAGGCTACCCAGCGAAGGGCTCGCGCGGGCACGAGCGGGCCCGTTCCGGTGGAGGACTTAGGCTTGAGCGCATGTCTTCTCTCGCGAGCGCCGACGCCATCGATCTGACGCGACGTTCGACCGAACTCACGAGGCTGCTGTGCGACATCCCGTCGGTGTCTGGCGACGAGGCGGCGATCGCCGACACGATCGAGGCTGCGCTCTCGCCGTTCGAGCATCTCGAAGTGCTCCGGCTCGGCAACACGATCGTCGCGCGCACGTCGCTTGGTCGCACGCAGCGGGTCGCGATCGCCGGGCACATCGACACGGTTCCGATCAACGAGAACCTCCCGACCCGCAGCGAGGTGCTGACGCCCGAGCAGGCGGCCGCGGACGTGCCGGGCACGCCGGCCGGCGAGTACCTCTGGGGTCGCGGCACCGTCGACATGAAGGCGGGTGTCGCCGTGCAGCTGCGGCTCGCGGCAGAGCTCACGGAACCCGCCGTCGACGTCACCTGGATCTGGTACGACAACGAAGAGGTCGCCTCGGACCTCAACGGCCTCGGTCGGCTCGCCGATGCGCGACCCGATCTGCTCGCCGCGGACTTCGCGATCCTCGGCGAACCCACGAAGGGGGAGGTCGAGGGTGGCTGCAACGGCACGATCCGCGTCGACATCCGCACGAGAGGCAAGCGCGCGCACTCCGCGCGCGCCTGGGTGGGCGAGAACGCCATCCACAGGGCGGCGCCGATCCTCGCGAGGCTCGCAGCGTTCGAGCCGGCCACCGTTCCCGTCGAGGGGCTCAACTACCGGGAGGGGCTCAACGCCGTCCGCATCTCAGGGGGAGTGGCCGGCAACGTCATCCCCGACGAGTGCGTCGTGCATGTCAACTACCGCTTCGCTCCGGACAAGTCGCTCGACGAGGCCGAGGCCAAGCTCCGAGAGTGGTTCGGCGACTTCGAGCTCGACTTCGTGGACCGCTCTCCCGCCGCTCGTCCCGGGCTGGACGCACCGCTCGCCCGCGGCTTCCTGGAGGCGGTTGGGGCGGAAGCCAAGCCGAAGTACGGGTGGACGGACGTCGCGCGCTTCTCGGCCCTGGGCATCCCGGCCGTCAACTACGGCCCAGGCGACCCGTTGAAGGCGCACGCGGACGACGAGCGGGTGCTGCTGACCGAGATCACGCGCGTCGAGGAGGGGCTGCGCACGTGGCTGACCTCACGCTAGCCAGGACGGGGCGCGACGACTTCACCGTCGCGGCTGACACACGACCCACCTACTTCTCCTACTACTGGAATCGCCTGCCGCCGCTTGCGCAGGTCGCCATCATCTTCGCCGTCTCCCGCGTCGTGACGACCACGTTCCTGCTGGCGTTCGCATCGCAGCAGCAGGAGACCTGGCAGTCGCCGGCCAAGCCCGACCTGTGGACCTTCTCGAACCTCTGGGACTCCGCCTGGTACGAGCGCATCGCGACGGGGCCGTACGGCTACTCCAGTGACCTGCCGAGGAACGACGAAGGGCAGGTGACCGAGAACGCGTGGGCGTTCATGCCCGTGTACCCCGTGCTCGTCCGCGCGCTGATGCTCGTGACGACGCTCCCCTGGGAGATCGCGTCGGTGCTCGTCGCGACGGCCTTCGGGTTCGGCGCGGCATGGGTCTTCAACCGAACGCTGGCCCTGGTCGTCGACAAGAGCACGACGTCGTTCGCGACGCTGCTCTTCTGCATCGGGCCGACGAGCCCGCTGCTGCAGCTCGGCTATGCGGAGAGCGCGCAGAACTTCTTCGTCGCGCTGCTGCTGTACCTGCTCATCAAGCGCCAGTGGCTCGTCATGCTCCCCGTCATCGTCATCGCGTCCTTCACCCGCCCGACCGGGCTCGCGTGGGCCATGACGCTCGGCCTGTACTTCCTCGCTCGCTGGTGGATGCATGCCAAAGGCCGGGAGGACTTCCCGAAGCCGGAGGTCATCAAGGTCATGGCGGCCGGTCTGCTCTCGGCGCTCGCCGGCTTCGGCTGGCTCCTCATCGCGTGGGCCGTCACCGGCGTTCCGTCGGCCTACATCGACACTGAGCTGGCCTGGCGCATCCACTACACCGGCCCCATCGAGCTCGTGCCATTCACCGGCTGGTTCCACGGTGCGACGTTCTGGTTCGGGCAGCCGATCGGTGCCATCATCGTCGTCCTGTTCGTCGTCGTCGTGCTCGGCGTCATCGCGCTCCCGGTCATGCGAAGGCTCGGCATCGAGATCAGGATCTGGCTGCTCAGCTACTTCACATACCTGTTCGCCGTGTTCTTCCCGCAGTCGAGCACCTTCCGTCTGCTCATGCCGATGTTCCCCGTTCTCGGCGCGGTCGCCATCCCCAAGTCACCGCTCTACCGGGTCGGTGTGGTCGTCGTCATGCTCGTCGGCCAGCTGGTCTGGCTGTACATCTGCTGGTACACCGTGGAGGGTGACTGGACCCCGGCTTAGCCCGGTCCAAAACGTCACCGTTCCGTGGCCGGAGCGTTATCGTTTCCGGCACAGAAAGCCCTGGTGAACCCCTACATTGAGTGCAGGCAACAGCACCGACGCAGCAGCGTCGACAGAACACGGGGGAGCAGGACATGGAACGACTCGGGGCGGGGCGGATCGCAGTAATCGCGGCGGTCGGGATGCTGGCACTTTCGGGGTGTCAGGCGACACCGGGGGAGGCGGGCCCCACGACCACGTCGTCACCCACCGCTCCCTCCTCGGCGACGCCCGAGGAGACGGAGCAGCCCGCTGCGGTTTGGGCTGTCGCTTCGATCGACTCAGCGGATCAGTGCGACCAGTTCACTGAGGCCATGAAAGGCGAGCTGTTGGCTCCTGAGGTCGTGACGTTCCGGTCCATCTTCTTCGGGCAGCAGGGGGACGAGTTCGTCCAGCTCGGGGATGCAAGTGACAATGTCTGCAGCTGGACGCCGGTAAAGTCTGCCGAGCAGAAGTGGCGTGAGACGTCGCTGCACATCGCGACTATTCCCGCGAGCGAGGATTTTGACGCGGCCTCGACGTTTGACGAGTTCGAGAGCTCGGCCGAGGGGCAGAGTCTCGGGACCTCCACGTACGCGTCAGAGCCGCTTGGGGCTGGCACCGTCTACGAGCTCGAAGACGTCGTGCACGGAGAGACGGTCAATGCGGATATCTGCCACTACGTCGAGGACAGGACCGTCGTGACGATCACGCGCCAGACCGACGGGCAGTGCGTCGCGGCCCTCGAGCAGGCCGTCGCCGTCGCCAAGGGCTGACCTGCTCGCCCGAGCCCGCAGACAGCGATCGCCGCATCCAGCACGGATGCGGCGATCGTCGTCTGCGGGTCGCCCCGCTGGCTGAGCTAGGAGCGTGCGGCCTCGAGGCGCTCGCCGACGTTCTTCCAGTTCACGATGTTCCAGAACGCCTTGATGTAGTCGGCACGGACGTTCTGGTAGTCGAGGTAGTAGGCGTGCTCCCACACGTCGAGCTGGAGGAGCGGCGTGACCCCGAACGGGATGTTGCCCTGCTGGTCGAAGAGCTGGAACGTCGTCAGGTTGCCGCCGGTCTGGTCGTAGCCGAGCACCGCCCAGCCGGAACCCTGGACGCCGAGGGCCACCGCGGTGAACTGCGCCTGGAACTTCTCGAGTCCGCCGAACTGCTCGTCGATGGCGTCCTTGATGCCACCCTCGGGCTCTCCGCCGTCGGGGGAGAGGTTGGTCCAGAACACGCTGTGGTTGACGTGCCCGCCGAGGTTGAAGGCGAGGTCCTTCTCGAGCTTGTTGATGTTCGCGAGGTTGCCGCTGTCTCGCGCCTCGGCGATCTGCTCGAGGGCCGTGTTCGCGCCCTTGACGTACGTCGCGTGGTGCTTGTCGTGGTGCAGCTCCATGATGCGAGCTGAGATGTGGGGCTCGAGTGCCGCGTAGTCGTATGGAAGGTCGGGAAGCGTGTATTCAGCCACGGAAAGTCCTTTCGATCATCTGGCAAGAGCAGGAGGCGTCGTCGACGCCAACGCCTTTCGACGCTACACCTCGCTTCTGGTCGTTCCCCCGTCGATTCCCCGCAAGTCTGCGTGCATCCAGAACACGACTTTTCACATTCCGGAGGGCCGAATGCACACTCCGTCCACGAATTTGGGATACTAGGAGGACACTGCACAAATCTTGGAGGCGCAATTATGGCCGCGATGAAACCGCGTACTGGTGACGGACCTATGGAAGCCATCCGCGAAACACGGCTGATCATCGTCCGTGTACCCCTCGAGGGTGGCGGGCGCCTCGTGGTGTCCGTCAACGACGACGAAGCACGCGAGCTTCGCGATGCGCTGAGCTCGGTCGTCGGCGAATAGCCGTTCCGCACGAAGCAGAAGGGCGTCGACCATTCGGTCGGCGCCCTTCTGCTGTGCCTGCTCGTCTGCTGTGCCTGCTCGGGGTCCTCTTGTCTAGCGCAGCTTCGTGAGCTGCAGGATCCCGCCGTCAAGAGGCAGGAGTGAGAGCCGCAGGTCGTCTTGCAGGTCGAACTCGGCGTAGAGCGCGCGGAGGCCGCTCGTCAGCGCATCGCGGCGGGCCGGCGATGCCACCTTGCCGCCATTGAGCGCGCCGAGTGCCACGATCGTGCCGCCCGGGCGGATGAGCCGGAGTCCGTGCTGCAGGTGAGCGCCGATGTGCGCCACGTCGCCGCCGATGACGACGAGGTCGTACCCGCCCTCCGTCATGCGGGGGAGCACGTCCTGCGGGTGGCCCGTGATGAATCGGAGGCTCGCGCCTCGCGCACCCGCCGAGATGAGCAGGCGACGAGCGTGGCCGAGGTACTCGGGCTCGGCATCGATGCAGGTGATCGTCGCGCCGGGCGCGCCGCGCCAGACCGCGTGGGTCAGTACTCCCGCCCCGGTGCCGATCTCGATGATCGTGGATGCGCCGGTGGCGGCGGCGAGGAACGTCAGGTGGGCGGCGGCTGCCGCCGAGGGGAGCGGGAGTCCGAGTTCGAGCGTCAGCTGACGAGCATCCCGGACGAGGGCATCGTCCACGATTCGCTCGTTGATGTAGCGCGAGCTGAGCTCCAGTTCAGACATTCTCCAAGACTAGCGTCGGCCTGGCCCTCGGGGCTCGAATGGGAGTCCCGGCTGGCGTCCCTCGAGTGCCGTGTTGGCGCAGACCAGAGCCTATGATGGGACGGTGTTTGGGCTGACGTTTGAGAAATTGCTGTTGATCGGCATTATCGCGGCCTTCATCATCGGTCCCGACAAGCTCCCGAAAGCTGCCGAGCGTCTCGCTGATGCGGTCAAGTGGCTTCGTGGTGCGTCCACGAACGCCAAGTCGCGCATGAAAGAGGAGATGGGCGACGACTTCGCGGACGTCGACTGGCGCAAGCTCGACCCCAGACAGTACGATCCCCGCCGCATCATCCGCGACGCGCTCCTCGCTGAAGACGAGCCCGTGGCCCCTGAACCCGCTGTCGCGAAGCCGACCTCGACAGGAGCGGCTGCGAGCACCGCGGCGCTGGCCGCTGGAGGAGCCGCCGCCGCGATCGGCGGTGCTTCGCGACCGAGCTGGGCAGCAGGCGCCGCTCCAGCTCCCGCCGTGGTCGGGCCCGTGCCCTTCGACGGCGAGGCGACCTGATCCTGACGCCCTTCGACGCTCACGCGTTCGGGCGCGCTGCATGTCTGCCAGCCCTGTCTAGACGAGCGACACGGGCAGCCTGCGCCCGCTGAGCCCCCTCGGCTGGGCGAGCAGCGCTTCCGCCGCCTGCTGCAGGGCGATGCCCGCCGGAGTGGTCGGTGCGTGCCGGAGCAGGGGCGTGCCTGCATCGCCGGACTCGCGCAGAGACTGGCTGACGGGCACTTCGGCGAGCAGCTCGACGGGGGAGCCGTCTTCGCTCAGACGATCAGCGACGGCCCTTCCGCCGCCCTCTCCGAAGAGCGCGACACGCTGACCGTCGGCCGAAGCGAACGGCGACATCGTCTCGATGACGCCGATGACGCGCTGGCCGGTCTTCCTGGCGAGCGCACCCGAGCGCCACGCGACTTCGGCCGCCGCGGCCTGGGGTGTCGTGACGACGACGACCTCGGCTCCCGGCAGCAGCTGTCCGAGGGAGATGGCGATGTCGCCGGTTCCCGGCGGCAGGTCGAGAAGCAGGACGTCGAGGTCGCCGAAGTACACGTCGGTGAGGAACTGCTCGATCGTGCGGTGCAGCATCGGGCCGCGCCACGCGACCACCTGCGCGTCGTCGCCGAGGAACATGCCGATCGAGATGAGCCTGACCCCGTGCGCCTCAGGCGGCACGATCATGTCGCCGACCCGAGTGGGCGAGACATCTTCACCCAACCCGAAGAGACCCGGAATCGAGTATCCGTGCACATCCGCGTCGATGAGGCCCACGCTGAGCCCGCGTCGAGCGAACGCCGCGGCGAGGTTCGCCGTCACCGTCGACTTCCCGACACCGCCCTTGCCGCTCGTCACGGCGATGACACGCGTCAGCGAGTCCTTGCCGAACGGATGCACGCGTCCGGCTCGCGAGCCGCGGAGCCGTTCGGTGAGCGCGGTCCGCTGCTCGCGCGTCATGACGCCCACCACGAGCTCGTAGGGCGCGCCGTCGATGACCGACTCGATCGCAGATCGCACGTCCCGCTCGATCTGGCGGGCAGCAGGACAGCCCACGATCGTGAGGCGGAGCTCGACCTCGAACGACCCGTCCCCGCGCTCGTCGACGCGCTCGATCATGCCGAGCTCGGTCAGCGGTCGACGCAGCTCAGGGTCGCTGACCTCGCCGAGCGCGCCCCAGATGTCCGCAGCGACGGTCACGCCGCTCACACCTGCTCTTCTGCCGACTTGGCCGCGCGCTTCCTGTCCCGGATGGCTTCCGCACGTCGCCTCGCTGAGTCGCTGACCCGCTGCTCTTCGCGCGAGATGGTCTCAGAGCCCTCCTCGTCGGGATCATCGAGGTCCTCGATGTCCTCGAGCAGGGCGCGCAGCTCGGCCCGGATGAAGTCCTTGGAGGCCAGATCCTTGGTCAGGACGCGCAATGCCACGATCTCGCGCGCGAGGTACTCGAGGTCGGCCGAGTTGCGCTCGGCGCGCTGCCGGTCCTGCGCGATCTGCACGCGGTCGCGGTCATCCTGCCGGTTCTGGGCGAGCAGCAGCATGGGGGCCGCGTAGGACGCCTGGAGCGAGAGCATGAGCGTGAGGGCGATGAAGCCGAGGTCGGCGGAGTCGAAGCGCAGCTCGATGGGTGCCATCGAGTTCCACACGACCCAGAAGATGACGAACAGCGACAGACCGACGAGGAAGGCGGGGGTGCCCATGGCTCGGGCGAACGCCTCCATGCCGCGGCCGAACGCATCGCTGCGCTCGTGGTCGCGGTTCTCTGAGTCGTCTCCACGAGCGTCACGCCTCGGCTTCGGGCGCGGCCGACGGAGGTGGAGGCCCTTGACCTTCGGGCGCTCGAGATCGTCTTCACGACGTGCCATGAGTCCTCCGGACCACTGGAGAGTTCGCGGGGGCGGTGACGGCGCGCTTCGTGCCGACACGCTGCGAGACGCGGCTGGGCACGACCTCGCCTTCCGCGTCGACCTGTCGCCAGTCCTCTGGCAGGAGGTGATCGAGGACGTCGTCGATCGTCACGACGCCCACGAGGCGGTGCGCCTCGTCGATGACGGGCAGCGCGACGAGGTCGTAGCTCGCGAGCACACGAGCAACCTCGGCGTCGCGCATCGTCGTCGGCGCTGGCTCCATCTCGCGGTCGAGGATGGTGTCGAGGCGCTCGTGCGGCGGATATCTGAGGAGCCGTTGGAAGTGCACGAGGCCGAGGTACCGGCCGGTCGGCGGCTCGTAGGGGGAGAGGGTCACGAAGACACTGGTCGCGAGAGCAGCCGGGAGGTCCTTCCGGCGGATCAGCACGAGCGCCTCTGCCACCGTGGCGTCCCCGGGGAGGATGACGGGATCGGTGGTCATGAGACCACCAGCGGTGTCCGGTGCGAACTCGAGGAGCATGCGGACCTCTTCCGCCTCCTCCGGGTCCATTCGCTGCAGGAGCGCCTCGCTCTTGACCGCGTCCAGCTTGGCCACGAGATCGGCGGCGTCATCAGGCTGCATCTTGTCGAGCACGTCAGCCGCATGCTCCTCATCGAGCCACTCGATGATCGTCACCTGGTCGGACTCCCGCATCTCCTCGAGCACATCCGCGAGCCGCTCGTCCGGCAGCATGCTCACGACCTCCTTGAGGCGTGCATCCGGCAGATCGAGGAGCGCTGTCGCGAAGTCGCTCGGCTTCATGTCGGAGTGAGCCGTGAGGAACTGGGTCGCCGCCTGCTGCTCACCGAGCGTCACCTCTGGAGTGACCTCGTCCCACGTCGCGAAGCGCGTCGGGCCGGTGCCGAAGAGCTGCTTGCTCTTGCGAGGCAGGCGGACGAACAGCTGGCCCACGTTCCAGTACCCCTGCGCGTCCTCCTCGATCTGGACATCCTCGATGGTGCCAGTCGCCGTCCCGTCGTTGAAGGTCACGGAGCGGTCAGCGAGGTCCGCGAGCACACGCACCTCCTGCCCGTGCTGCACGAACGGGCGCGAGTCGATCTCACCGCTCACGACGATCTGCCCCGAGCCGATCGACTCGACCTGACGGATCGGGATGAAGATGAGTCGCTTGCTCTTCGTCTCGACGACGAGCCCGTTGACGCGCGGGGAGTGCGCTGCGCGGTACTCGACGATGACGTCGCGCACCTTGCCGATGCGGTCGCCGTCCTCGTCGAAGACGGGGCACGCGGAAAGTCGCGCTGTAAAGACCTTGGAGACGCTCACGGGCCAATGGTAGTCGCCCGTGAGGGCTCGCCAGCCGAGAGCGAACATGTGACCGGGCCGCCGCGTTTCCTACTGGCGTGCTGAGAGAATGGCGGCATGACAACCCCAGGCACGACGACACGTGGCGCGCGCAGTCGGTTCCCGAAGGTCCCAGAGGGCGACGTGATCGCGAGCCTCGAGAGCTACGAGGAAGCCCGCGCCGTCGTGGACGGTCTCGCGAAGCAGGACTTCCCGGTCTCGACGGTCTCGATCCTCGGCAGTCACCTGCGCACCGTCGAGCGGGTCACGGGCCGCATGTCGTTCGGCAAGGCGGCGCTCGGTGCTGTCGGCACGGGCGTCATGCTCGGTCTCTTCGTCGGGCTGCTCGTGCTCATCGTCACGCCCGGGGTCGGCTTCGAGACCCTCATCGCGATCCTGCCGGTCGCGATCGGCTTCTCCGTGATCTGGAGTGTCATCGGATACGCGGCGAACCCGCAGCGTCGGCAGTTCACCTCGGTCATGCAGGTCGTCGCGACGCACTTCGACGTCGTCGTGCCGCGGGAGCACGCCGGGAAGGCGCGCGGTCTCCTCGGCACGCAGCAGGCACCTGCCGCTGCGGTGCCAGCCCAGCAGGCGCCGGCTCACGTGCCGCCCGCCGCACCTCCCGCGCAGCAGCCCGGGCTCGACGCGCCGGCAGCTGACGCGGCGAGCACGGACACCGAAGCTGCCCCCGCAGCGCCCCGCCGCACCTACTCAGAAGCGCAGGCCGAGCTGCGGCGGCTCGAGCGCGAGAAGCGCTCCCAGCAGGCAGACCAGGGACGGCCGGGGGCCAACGGCACGTCCTGAGCCAGCGGCCCCGCCGCTATTCGCCGTGAAGCCTCGCGAACCACGACTCGACATCCGCAACCGTCCGCGGAATGGCTGACGAGAGGTTCTCGGCGCCGTCGGCCGTGACGAGGATGTCGTCCTCGATGCGCACGCCGATGCCCCTGAGCTGCTCTGGCACCGTGAGGTCGTCCGGCTGCAGGTACAGCCCCGGCTCGATCGTGAACACCATGCCCGCCTCGAGCACGCCGTCGAGGTAGAGCTCGCGGCGCGCCTTCGCGCAGTCGTGCACGTCGATGCCGAGGTGATGGCTCGTGCCGTGGACCATGTAGCGGCGGTACAGCTGCTCGGCGGGGTCCGTCTCGCCGACCCCCAGCGGCATGCCGAGCTCCTGCGTGCGCTTGGCGATGACCTCCATCGCCGTGTCATGGATCGTGCGGAACGTGATCCCCGGGCGAACGATCGCGAACGCGGCATCCGCGGCCTCGAGGACGATCTCGTACACGAGGCGCTGCTCCGCGCTGAACCGTCCCGTCACCGGGATCGTCCGCGTGATGTCCGCCGTGAACAGCGAGTCGACCTCGACCCCCGCATCCACGAGGATCAGCTCGCCTGGGCGCACCGCGCCGGAGTTCTTCGTCCAGTGGAGGATGCAGGCGTGGCTCCCGGAGGCCGCGATGGTGTCGTAGCCGACGTCGTTGCCCTCGAGGCGCGCCCGCTGCTGGAAGACGCCCTCCACGATCCGCTCACCGCGCGGATGGGCCGACGCCTGCGCCAGCGCCGCGACGATGTCGTCGAAGCCCGCGGCCACGCGCATCTGGCCGATCTCGTAGGCATCCTTCACAAGCCTGAGCTCGCTGAGGTCCTGGGCGAGGAGGGCGTCGTCGGCGAGGAGCTCATCGAACTCGGCGTCGGGGAGCGACATGGTGCGCCGAGCCTCGTCGACTCGGTCCGTGAGCGCAGCATCGGCCTCGCGAAGCACGAGCGTGCGCGCGTCCGTCACCAGACCGAGCTCGGAGAACTCGGCGAGATCCCGAGCCGCGACGTCGAGGTCGGCGGCGGTCTGCGCGAGCGACGGCCGTGGGCCGATCCAGAATTCGCCGATCTCGGAGTTCGCGTAGAACTCGTCGCTGTCACGGCCGGCGCGTTCGCGGAAGTACAGCGTCGCGTCGTGGCCGTCGTCGACGGGGTCGAGCACCAGGACGGCGCCAGGCTCGGCGTCCGAGCCCCACCCCGTCAGCTGCGAGAAGGCGGAGTGCGCTCGGAAGCGGTAGTCGGTGTCGTTCGAGCGCTGCTTCAGACTCCCCGCTGGGATCACAAGCCGCGCGCCCCGATGACGTGCGGAGATCGCGTCGCGGTGGGCGGCGGCTGTCGGCACCGACACTCGGGCCTCCGGCAGCGGCTCGTCGCGCTCTGCCCAGCCGCGCATGATCTGCGACCGGAACACGTCGCTCTTCGGCGTCGTGCTGCGGTTCTCGTTGGCAGGCGCTTCGACAGCCTGCGCGCCTTCGTCCACGGCCGATGCCGCCTCCGTGGCGGATGCTGTGGCAGGTGCTGTGGCGGACAGGGTGCGGGAGCGGTCGGAGGTAGTCACCCCACCATTGTCGCGCGGAAAACTGGACGACGCGGTCACCGTCGAGGCGCTCTCGATGAGAAGGCGCGTCAGCTCAGCGACGACGGGGAAAGCTGCGCGAACACCGGCCGGTGGTCGCTGCCGGCGTCGTCGCGGGAGACCACCACCTCGAAGCCCGTGACGCTCCACTCCGGCGTCGCCATGACACGGTCGATGTTGGCACCGAGCAGCGGAGGCACTCCCGCGGTCCAGGTGCCCACGGCGCCGTTGCCCGTCGCCAGCGCCGCATCCGCGCACGAGCCGAGCTGGCTGGCGCCACTCTCTCCAAGACCCGAGAGGTGGTCGAGCGTCGAGTTGAAGTCGCCGGCGACGATCGTGTTGCTCGTGCACTGCGCCGCGAGCCATTCCAGGTCGGCCTTCCATGCCTCCATGTTGCCCGGCGTCGGCGAGACGGGGTGCGCGGCGATGATCGTGGGGCCGCTGCCGTCGACCGGGACCGCGATGACCGTCGGAAGCGTGCTCGTATCACCGCGGTCGGTGACGACCTCGTAGTCGCCGAGGTCCGGAGAGATGAGGAGCGTCGTCGACGTGGCCTTGTAGTCCTCATCGATGGTCTGGGTGTGCACCCACATGGGTGAGCCGGCCTCGGACATCTGTGCGGCGATCTCCACGCCCAGCTCCTCGGTCGTCTCCGGGAGCACGACGACATCCGCACCGACTTCCACGGCGAGCTCGGCGATCGAGGGGGAGCCGGGAGCGTCGCCGCGCGTGTTCCAGCTCAGGATGTTGATGGACCCCGGCGCGTCGCTCGCGGCGAGGGGAGCACCGAGGCCCCGGTCGAAGAGCACAGCGACCGTCGACGCGACGAACAGCGCGATGACCAGAGCGGTCATCCCGAGGACCGCGCGCGCCTTCCGAGAGGCGAGGACCGGAATGAGCAGGAGCAGGAGGATCGCCGTCGCCCCGATGGCCACGGGCAGCCGGAACGAGATCGCCTGGGCCACCAGCGGCGCGCGCTGCAGGTCGAGCAGCTGCGGCCAGCCGAGGACGATCGCCGCGGCGAGCGCGACCAGCCCGAGGAGGATCCCCGCTGCACGGTGGCCGGCGAGAGAGGAACGTCTGGGGTGTGAAGAGCTGCGCGGCATGACCGCCTCAGCGTAGCCCCAGAGCCGAAGAGAGCCTGGGAGGCGCGTGGCGTTCACTTCCGGACCCCCTGTGATTTGATCGAAGCATGACCCCCTCCGACAAGCCAGGCATCGATCTCCACACCCACTCGGTGGTCTCAGACGGGACCGAGTCGCCTGGTGACGTCGTGCGGCAGGCGGCGAGGGCGGGCCTCGACGTCATCGCCCTCACCGACCACGACACGACGGCGGGCTGGGCGGATGCCAGCGTCGCGGCGCGGGAGACGGGCATGACGCTCATCCCAGGTATCGAGTTCTCCTCCCAGCTGAACCACGCGAGCATTCACGTGCTGGGCTACCTCATCGACCCCGCGAACGATGTCATGCTGGCGGAGATGCAGCAGGTACGAGAGTCCAGAGTCTCGCGTGCCGAGCGGATGGTGCAGATGATCGGCGGCGACCACGACCTGGACTGGAACGACGTGCTCGCCGTCACGGAGCCCGGCGCGACGGTCGGCCGTCCGCACATCGCCGATGCGCTGGTGTCCAAGGGCATCGTCGAGAGCCGTGTCGCCGCGTTCGAGACCATCCTGCACTGGAGAGGCGGCTATTACGTCGCGCACTACGCTCCCAGCCCGTTCGACGCCGTCAGGCTCATCCGGAGGGCCGGTGGGGTGCCCGTGCTCGCGCATCCGGGATCGAGGGGAAGGCGGGGAATGGCAGCCGACGTCCTCGAGCAGCTGGTGCAGGCCGGCCTCGGCGGGCTCGAGGTGGGGCACAGGGAGAACGATGCGGAGAGCCGGCGCCTCCTGCTGGACATCGCGGCAGAGCACGACCTCATCGTCACGGGGTCGAGCGACTACCACGGTGCGGGGAAGCCGAACCGACTCGGCGAGAACACGACGGCGCCCGAGCAGCTGGAGCGGATCCTGGAGCAGGCGACGGGCAGCGGTCCAGTGATCGGCGGAGCTACCCCGCTCTGACCAGCCTGAGATCGGCGACGGGCGGCGGCGTCGCCGGGGAGGCGAACGGCGCCGAGCTGGTGCTCGGCGCCGTCTGCATTCGTGCAGCGATCATCTCGGCGCGCCGCGGATGCCCGCTGAGCTGCGACTACTCGCTGGGCTGCGACTCCTGGCGAGAGGCGCCTGACTCGCTGCCGGCTCCACCGCCGCGACGACGACGACGTCGCCGAGCGGGGCGTTCTGCCCCGGCCTCGGCGGCAGGCTGCTCCCCGGACGCGGCCTGCGCTGCCGGCGCCTGGCCTTCCGGAGCGGCGCTCGAGTCGTCGCTGCGGCGACGCGAGCGTGAACGTGCGGGCCGCTCCGACGAGCCTCGCGTCGAAGAGCCGCCGCGTTCGCTGCGTTCGTTGCGCTCACTCGAGCTGTGGCGGCTGCCGGGCGACTGCACCTCGCGCTTCGGCGCGGCGATGCGCCCCTTCGTGCCTTCCGGGATGCGCATGTCGGCGTAGAAGTGCGGGGAGGAGGAGTACGTCTCGACGGGCTCCTCCGCTCCGAGCTCAAGCGCCTTCGAGATGAGCGCCCACTTGTGCAGGTCGTCCCAGTCGATGAAGGTCACGGCGATGCCCGTGTTGCCGGCACGACCCGTGCGGCCCACACGGTGCAGGTAGGCCTTCTCATCCTCCGGGATCGTGTGGTTGATGACGTGCGACACGTCGTCGACGTCGATGCCCCGAGCCGCGACGTCGGTCGCGATGAGCACGTCCTTCTTGCCGGCCTTGAACGCCGCCATGGCACGCTCACGCTGCTCCTGGTTGAGGTCGCCGTGGACGGCGGCGGCTTTGAAGCCACGGTCGGTGAGCTCCTCCATGAGCTTTGCCGCTGCGCGCTTGGTGCGCGTGAAGATGACGGTCTTCCCGCGGCCCTCGGCCTGCAGGATGCGGGCGATCATCTCGTCCTTGTCGAGCGGGTGGGCGCGGTAGATGACGTGCTCGATGTTCGCCTGCGTGATGCCCTCATCCGGGTCGGTCGCGCGGATGTGGATCGGCTTCGTCATGAAGCGGCGGGCGAGGGCGACGATCGGCCCGGGCATCGTCGCGGAGAAGAGCATGGTGTGGCGGGTCGCCGGCGTCTGCGCGAAGAGGCGCTCGATGTCGGAGAGGAAGCCGAGGTCGAGCATCTTGTCGGCCTCGTCGAGCACCATCTCGCGCACGTTGGAGAGGTTGAGCATGCGCTGCTGCGCGAGGTCGAGGAGACGGCCCGGGGTGCCGACGACGATCTGGGCGCCGGCCTTGAGCTGCTCGATCTGGCCCTCGTACGCCTTGCCGCCGTAGATCGGGACGACGGTCGTGGTGCGACCGGAGACGGCGATCTCGAGGTCTTCGTAGACCTGGACCGCGAGCTCGCGGGTGGGCACGACGACCAGCGCCTGCACGCCATGGGCGGGGTCGAGGCCGAGGCGCTGGATGAGGGGGAGGCCGAAGCCGAAGGTCTTGCCAGTGCCGGTCTTGGCCTGGCCGATGATGTCCTGCCCGCTCAGCGCGAGAGGAATCGTCTGCTCCTGGATGGGGAACGGCTCGGTGATGCCGTGTCCCTCGAGGGCCGAGACGATGTCGGCATCGATGGAAAGGTCGGAGAACTTCACGAGTGAAACGCCCTGTCTGCAGTTGTGGGATGCGCCCGGGAAGTCGAAGGGCGCCGAACGGCCGCGGTCGCGGCATCGCCACAGTCTAGCGAATAGCTGCTTTCTGGTCCTCCGGACATCGGCGGGGACCGAAAACGCCTGACGCGGACCGGCCAGGAGCTGCACCAGGACGGACTCGTCTGGCGCATAGGATGTGCGTGTGAAGCCAGTATTCGGAAGGCGCAGCGGAGACCGATCCCAGGACGACGCAGCCCCGGCATCCGCGCCGAAGCCAGCAACGTCGCTGGGAGACCTGCTGGTTCCCGTCGACGTGCTTGTCGCGCGCGCCGCGTACCTCGAGCTGCTGCTGTTCCAGGAGCTGTCGGCCATCGTCAACGAAGCGCCCGCGCTCGCCAACAAGCAGCACATCGGAGCGGCCGCCAACGCCGCGCTCGAGCGGCACAGGACCCTGCTCGGCGGTGCAGAGGCCGCGGCGGAGCAGACGTCCATCGCGCGCATCGGCGAGGCTGCCGAGCACTTCTCCGGCTACCCGGAACGAGTGCTCGGGCACGACTGGGCGCAGCGTCTGCTGAGCTGCCACCTCTCGTCCGGCTTCTTCCGCGACTTCTTCGGGGAGGTTGCCGAGCAGGGCGGCGAGCAGTACCGGGCGGCGCTTGCGGCCGTCTTCATCACCGACGAGGAGCGGGATCAGCTGCTGCCGGTGATCGAGGCGGCCATCCTCTACGAAGACGGCCTCGGCGACCGACTCGCGATGTGGGGACGCCGCATCGTCGGCGACACCGTGCTCGCGATCAGGCTCGCCCTCGACGTGCCGCTGGGAGCGAGTGGAGATGCCCTCATCCCCGACGGGGAAGCGCAGCTCGAGAAGCTCGCGTCGGTGCTGTACGCCGGTCATTCCCGGCGGATGAACACACTCGGGCTCGCTGCCTGACGGACCTGCACGACCCTGCCCCTGTATCGGGGCACGGCGAAGGCCCCCGGCCCGGCCACTCCAGTCGGAGTGTCGGGACACGGGGGCCTGATCGTCTGCGGCGAGCGGGAGACCGACTCGCCTACGACGTGGTCGTCTGCGCGCGGCCGAGGTGGCTGAGACGGTGCAGCAGGTCGTCGTCATCGTGCTGGCGGCGAGCGCTCAGCGTCCAGCCGACGGCGATGGTCACGACCGCGGCGACAACGAGGGTGATGACCCAGATCCAGCCTCCGTCATAGGCGAGCCATGGCGCTGGGCCCTGGAGCCAGGTGAGCGCCTGCCAGGCCACGAGCGCGACGATGCCGCCCAGCGCGGGAAGGAGCACCGTGCCCCGCGTGGCCCGATGGGGTGCCGCGAATTGCACAGCCACACCGAGCAGGATTCCCGCAAGGCCCGCGAACATGAGTTCCATGGTGGTGGTCTAGGCGATGAAGCCGACGCGGCGAGCCTGGTCGCCGGAGAGCTCCACGTAGAGGATGTTCTCTGTCGCGACGAGGTAGGAGCGCGACTTCGAGTCGTGCAGCTTCACGATGGCTGCTTCCTTCGCGACTGCCTCTTCGATGATGCGCTCGAAGTCGTCCTTGGTGAGATCGGTCTCGAACGAGAGCTCTCGTGGGGCGTGCTTGATGCCGATGCGAACTTCCACTTGGCGCCTTTCGGATGCGAACGGGTGTCTGGCAAGGCTACCGGCAGGCCGCCGGGCTCGCGCGCATTCGCCTCGTCTTTCGCCGTGGGCGCAACGCGTGCTGGCCACGTCGGACTGCGGCCATGGCTGCGCGTCGAATGTCGGTGCCCCGGGATACCGTGACTGCATGACTTCCGGACCAGTGCTCGATGCAGTGCTCCTCGACGCCACGCAGATGGCCGTTCTCGAGGCTGACGAGACGTCGCATCTCAGCGTTGTGGGTGCCCCGGGCTCGGGGAAGACGACGACGCTCATCGAGATGCTCGCGCGGCGCGTCCTCGTGGACGGCCTCCGCACCACCGAGGTGCTTGCGCTGACCCCCGACCGACGCAGCGCTGCACGGCTCCGCGAGAGCATCGCCGAGCGACTCGCGGTCAGCACCCCTGGTGCCATGGCGCGCACGCCGGAGTCGCTCGCCTTCGAGATCGTGCGTGCCGACCGCGCGAGGCGCGGTATGCAGGCCCCGCAGCTGCTCACGGGCGCCGACGAGGACACGATCCTGGCCGAGCTCATCCAGAGCGACCTCGAGGCGCGCGCCGCGGCCGTCCCGGAGGGGCTGCACGCGGCGCCCGTCGAATGGGCACCGCCCGTGACCCCGGAGACGATCGGGCTGCGTGGCTTCAGGGCCGAGCTGCGCGACCTCCTGGCCGCCATGTCGGAGTACGACGTGACACCGGAGCGACTCGAGGAGCTCGCCCATCTCAGGCCCGTGTGGTCGGGTGCTGCGGCGGTCGCACGACAGTTCCGCGAGAGCATCGAGCAGGCGAAGCCGAACGCGTTCGACACGCCTGGCATCGTGCTCGAAGCGGCCAGTCTCGTGCACTCCGCGGCCAGCCTCGACGCCTTCGCCGAGCTCAAGCTCCTCCTGGTCGACGACGTCCAGGAGTTCACCGAGTCGGGGCGAAGGCTCCTCGCGGCCTTCGCCCTGCGAGGCGTGCGCATCGTCTCGTTCGGCGACCCCGACATCACGACGGGTGGCTTCCGCGGTTCGAGACCGGAACTGGCGGCAGACTGGCGCGGAGAGACGCGCGGCGCGCTCGCGGCGCCGATTCGGCTCGTCCTCGGCACCGTGCATCGAGGGGGTGCGGAGCTCAGAGCGTTCGTGCGGCGTGTCACGGAGGGCATCGGCGTGCAGCGAGAATCCGGACACCGAGGGGCGGATGCGGCTCGGGCCGGTGCCTCAGCGGCGGCCGCCCGAACGCCGGCCGCCCCACCGACGGTGGCTCGCTTCTCCGCCACGTCGGCGGCGGCCGAGTGCCGTGGGATCGCCGACTACCTCCGTGAACTGCACCTCCTTCACGACGTGCCCTGGGATGACATGGCGGTCATCACGCGCCGCGGTGGCAGCATCGAGTCGCTGCGCCGCCAGCTCGCGAAGCTGGAAGTGCCGACGAGTTCCTCGCAGGCCCTTCCCGCGGCGAGAGACAAGGCGGTGCAGGCGGTGGTTCGTCTTGCGGCCATCGCGAGCGGGGCTGATGAGCTCACCCCGGAAGCCATCGCGGAGCTCGCCGCCTCACCGGTCTTCGCGATCGATCCCGTGCAGCTGCGGCGAGTCCGGCGTGCCCTGCGGCTGGACGAGATCGCGGCGGGGGGAAACCGCGCCGCCGACGAGCTGCTCGTCGAGGCCGTCTCCCGCGTTGCCGGCCTCCGCCTCCTGACCGACCCGGACGCGCCCGTCTCGGCGACATTCGAGCGCCTGCTGGCGACAGGCGGCTCGGCAAGCGGACGCAGCGCGACGCGGGCCCTCCAGCAGCTGGGTTCGGTGATCCGTGCAGTCGCAGCCGAGATCGAAGCCGCGAGTGGCCAGCAGCGCAGCATCGCGGCCGACGAGGTCCTGTTCGCCGTGTGGGAGCGCCTCGGCCTCGCGAGACCGTGGCGCGAGGCAGCGCTGGGTTCGGGGCCGCGAGCGGAGCAGATCGGTGCCCACCTCGACGCCCTGGTCACGCTCTTCGACGTCGGCAAGCGCTTCGTGGAGCGGCAGCCGGACGCGGGCATCCACGACTTCATCCTGCAGTGGACCGGGAGCGAGGTCACCGCCGACTCCCTGGCGAGTCGCGCGCACGGCGGCACGGTCACCGTCACGACTCCGGCCGCCGTGCTCGGTCGCGAGTTCCGAGTCGTCGTGGTCGCCGGTCTCTCAGACGGCGTCTGGCCGAACCTGCGTCTCCGCGATTCGCTGCTCGGGGCAGGTCAGCTCGCTGAGCTCGAACGAGGCATCGACACCACTCGCGATCTCGTGGACCGACGACTCGAAGTACTGCACGACGAGCGACGCATGTTCGCCCAGGCCGTCTCCAGGTCCTCGGAGTGGCTGCTGCTGACTGCAGAGGAAAGCGAGGACAGCGCGCCGTCGCCGTTCTTCCTGCTGTCCTCGACCTCGTGGAACGACTCGGTCGCGGGGCCGGGGCAGGCAGCGCTCGGGTCCCTGACCCTGCGTGGCCTCGTCGGCGAGCTGCGTCGTGCCGCGATCGTCGACGGGGTCGAGACCTCCGGCGCGGCAGGTCTCGCGAAGCTCTCGGCGGAGGGCGTGCCCGGCGCGGACCCGGCCGACTGGTACGGACTCCTGCCGCCTACCACCGGCAGGCCACTGCACGACCCGTCCGACCCCGACGCGAGCATCCCGGTCTCGCCGTCCAGCATCGAGAGCTTCGAGGACTGCGGCGTGAACTGGTTCGTGAGCTCGCACGGAGGCGGGAGCACGAGCGAGAGTATGAACGTCGGCAACATCGTGCACGCGGCCGCCGAGTTCGACTTCCCCAGCTTGGAGGCTCGAACGGCCTTCGCGCAGGCGCGCCTGCGCTCGAGTGACTTCGACGCACCCTGGCAGGAGAAAGCCGTTCGAGCGAAGGTCGACGAGCTCGTACGCAACCTCTCCGCCTACCTGCACCGCGTCAGTCTCAGCGGCGGCGCGCTGCTCGGGGCCGAGCGCGGATTCAGCATCGAGGTGCGCGTCGAGGGCGACGCCAGCGCCCAGGTCGTGCTGCGCGGCAAGATCGACCGCATCGAGAGCACCGCTGCCGGTTCCGTCGACGTCGTCGACTTCAAGACCGGCAAGTCGATGCCGTCCAACGACTCCATGACCAGGAACGCGCAGCTTGCCGCCTACCAGCTCGCCCTCTCGACGGGAGCGGTGAGCGACCCCGTCGATCGTCCGCCCCAGTCCGTCGAGCTTCCCCCGCGAAGCGACCAGGGAGGGGAGATCCCCGCCGCAGAGGTGCACGAGGCGAAGCTCGTCTTCCTCGCGAAGCCGACCTCGAAACTCGAGTGGAGCGAGCGCACCCAGCAGCCGTTCGACGAAGCGGCAACCGCGGAGTTCTTCGACCGCGTCCGCACCGTCGCCCTCGGCATGGTCGGAATCCCTGAGCCCTCCCGTGAGACGGGAGGCAGCGACCACGTCGCCGACGCCCACTATCTTGCCCACCTCGAGTCGCACTGCCTCGGCTCGTTCGGTGGCGGACGAGCGTGCGCACTGCACGCCGCACCGGAGGTCACCGAATGACGCACACCTGGCCCGCAGCAGCCGTCACGCACGGCGACATCGCGCTGGCACTCGCCGACAACGACCCGTCGCGAATGCTCGAACCGACCCCGGAGCAGCGTCTCGTCATCGAAGCGCCCCCCGCGCCGAGTCTCGTGATGGCCGGAGCTGGCAGCGGCAAGACCCAGACCATGGTGCAGCGCATCGTCTGGCTCGTGGCCGCTCAGGGCGTGCATCCCACCGAGATCCTCGGTCTGACCTTCACCAGGAAGGCAGCGGGGGAACTCCGAGAACGCGTGCAGCTGGCCCTCGCCCGGCTTCGCAGCGAAGGGCTGGTCGGGGGTGACGAGTTCGCTTCCCCCGAGGTGTCGACCTACAACTCGTTCGCGAACCGCGTGTTCTCGGAGAACGCCCTCCTCATCGGACAAGAGCCGGACGCCCGAATCGTCGACGAGATGACCGCATTCGCGCTCATGCGCAGCGTCGTGCTCGCGAGCGACGACGAACGCCTCAGCTCGCTCGATCTGCAGCTCGCGGCCATCACGGCCCTCGCGCTCAACGTCGCGAGGGCGATGAGAGACAACCAGCTCTCCGCCGACGCGTGCGACGCGTTCGTCGCCGAGTTCCGGCGGGTCGGTCAGCTGCCGGGCCGAGGCAAGGCGAACACGCCGAGCAAGCCGGTGACCGACGCCGTCGCCATCCTGGAAGAGCTGCCGATCTTCGTCGCGCTCGCCGAGCGCTACCAGTTCGAGAAGCGCAAGCGCGGTCTCATCGAGTTCTCCGACCAGGTGACGTTCGCGGCGGAGATCTGCGCGGGCACACCGGCCGTCGTCGCGGAGCTGCGAAGCAGGCACCGGTTCGTCATCCTCGACGAATACCAGGACACGAGCGTCGGCCAGACTCGCCTCCTCGGAACGATCTTCGGCGATCACCCGGTCCTCGCTGTCGGCGACCCGAAGCAGTCCATCTACGGGTGGAGAGGCGCGAGCCCCGGCAACATGCGTCGATTCCACCGCGACTTCAGAACGCGCATCGCACCGCCAGGGGAAGAGCCCACCTTCCAGCTGTCGATCTCCTGGCGAAACGACGCGCGCATCCTCGACGCAGCGAACCAGGTCGCCTCCAGGCTCCCTGAGGCCAATGACCCCGGCGTCACCCAGCTCGGCACGCGGCCGGGTGCGGCGGCGGGCACGGTCTCGCTGGCGTTCCCCGAGACCCTCGATGATGAGGCGGATGCCGTCGCCACTTGGATGCGCGACCGCATCGTCGGCATCGGCGGTGGCGAGACGAAGCCGCCCTCGGGAGCCGTGCTGCTCCGCGCCCGCAAGCTCCTGCCGCTCTTCTCAGCGGCACTGACCCGTGCCGGTGTGCCCAACAGGGTCATCGGCTTGGGCGGGCTCCTCTCCTCGCCGGAGGTCGTCGACCTCCGCTGTGCCATGCGCGTCGCGCACGATTCCACCGCGGGCAACGAGCTCATCCGGCTGCTCGTCGGCGCGAAGTACCGGTTCGGCCTCGCCGACGTGAAGGTCATCCACGACATCTCGCGGCGCCTCGCCAACCGGGACGTCACCATGGCTGCCCTCGCGGACGACGTCCGTGCGAGCCGACGAGAACTCGCGAGCGGCGACGACGAGGTGCCGTTGCAGGAGGCGCTCGACTTCCTCGCCACCCGCATCCGGGGCGCGGCCAGGCGTGACGAGCCGGACGCCTGGCTGACCGAACTCAGCGACGAGGCGCTCCGCCGCATCCCGAAGGTGAACGACCTGATCTCCGAGCTCCGACGAAACTCGGGACTCCCGATCACCAGCTTCGTCGACACCACCATCTCGATCATGGGTCTCGACCTCGAAGTGACCGCGAACCCCAGCAACATCGCCAGAGTGGGCAACCTCGACGCGTTCGTCGAAGCGGCCGCGTCATTCGCGTCCGCCGAGCCGGATGCAGATCTGGGCGCGTTCCTCGACTGGGTCGAGATCGCCGCGGGGGACGACACGCTCGCCCCCGTCCAGGAGCAGGCCGAGCCAGGGGTCGTGCAGCTGCTCAGCATCCACGGTTCCAAAGGACTCGAGTGGGACTTCGTCGCCGTGCCCCGGAGTGTCGAGGGGGAGATGCCAAGCTCATCACGCGACGGCCTCGGCTGGATCCGGCGCGGTGCCATCCCGTACGAGCTCCTGCTCGACGCCCACGACCGGCCGGAGCTGCCCTGGCGGGAAGCGGAGTCGCAGAAGGAGCTCGCCGACCTCATGGTCGAGCTCAAGGAGCGCATCAGGGAGCGCAACGACGACGAGGAACGGCGACTCGCCTACGTCGCCTACACGCGTGCGCGCCACGAGCTGCTCATCACGGGTTCCTACTGGAGCGCCATCCACAAGGCGCCACGGAAGGTCTCGACCTTCGTCAGCGAGCTCGCCGACGCGGGCATCATCGAGACCCCGCCGGAGAACACGCTCGAGGATGCGCCGGAATCACTCGCCGCGGACAGCGTGGCGTGGCCGCATCAGCCATTCACCGAGGCCCGCCGTCGGCGGGTGGGCGAGCTCGCAGAGGCCGTCGCCAGTGCTCAGCACGGCGCGACGATCCCGGACGCAGCGCTCGATCGACGCATCGACCTCCTCCTCCGGGAACGCGCCGACCGCAGCACGGTGACGCACATCCAGCTCCCGTCACGTTTCGCGGCCTCGAAGTTCAAGGACCTCGTCACCGATCCCGCCGAGATCGCGGCGCAGTTGCGACGCCCGATGCCGCAGAAGCCGTTCAGACAGACCCGGATCGGGACGATGTTCCACGCCTGGGTGGAGGCTCACTACGCTGCGCCCAACGTCGGCGGAGACCTCCTCGGCATGGCCGAGATCTTCGGCACGGAAGACGCGGCACTTGGCAGCCTCGCGGACGCGTCAGGCGCCGACTTCGCCGAACTCGAACGCCTGCAGGACGCGTTCCTCGAGACGCCGTGGCCGCACAGGACCCCGATTCTCGTGGAGCAGACCATCGAGTTCCGCCTCGGAGACCGCACCGTGGTCTGCAAGATCGACGCCGTCTTCGAGCACGACGGCCGAATCGAGGTCGTCGACTGGAAGACCGGTCGCGTGCCGAGCGGCGAGAGCGCCCGATGGGAGCGTCAGCTGCAGCTCGCGCTCTACACACTCGCCTACTCCGAGCACACCGGTATCGCGCCCGAGCTCATCGACGCCGTGCTCGTCTACGTCCGCGAAGGCGAGGAGATCCGAGTCCCGGAGATCACAGGGCGCCGAGAGCTCGAACGTCTGCTCGCAGAGGCGGAAGCTGCGCTCAGCGCCGCGAGTCCGTCTGCATGAAGTCGTTCGGGGGAGTGTCGTCGTCGAGGTCGTCCTCGGCTGCGTGATCGACGTCGACCTCCGGGCTGTCGTCAGGATGCACGCCGGCAGGGGCCCCGGAGTCGGCGCCGTGCAGCAGTCCGGTCAGCACGGCGCTCCCCGTGTCCTGCGTGGCAGGCTGGTGCGCCGGGCGGCGACCAGCGGCCTCCTTCAAGAGCTCCTGCACCTCGGCGATATCGAGCACAGGAAGCGTCTCGTGGACCAGCGGCTGAGCGGGCGCACGGTGGATGCGGTCGACCAGAGAGTCGAGCATCCCCTCCGCGTCCGAGATGATGTCCGCGTCGCCGGCATCCACGCCGTGGAGCAGCCAGCGGGCGAGCTCGAGCTCTGCGTAGAGCAGCGCGCGCTGTCGAAGCTGCCGATCCACGGTCCCGGGGGCCTCGTCCGTGTACTCATCGAGAATCCCGCGAGCGATAGCGCCATCGAGGGACGAGATCCAGTGGAGGTCTCGAGCAGGATCGCCGACGCGCAGGTCACTCCAACCGAGAACACCGCGCACCTGATTGCCGTCGGTGATGATCGACGAGAGCCCGAGCGCCCCATGGATGACCGTCGGCTGGAACTGCCAGAGCGAATCGTCGTCGACGGCCGCCGACCACCGGCGGTCCAGCGTCACCGGAAGACGGCCGGTCTCCTTCGCTCGGGCGATCGTCTGCGCGGCGGCCTGCCTCGCTTCAGTCGCGGTGAGCGTCGGCATGCCCGCGGCCTCGACGGGCCCCTTCGGAAGAGAGTGGATGGCGGCGATGGCACGACCGAGGCTCACGAGGAAGAGCGTGCCGGGCTCGAGCGTCTCCTGGTCGGCGGGGATCCCGCGCAGATACGTGTACACGGCGACCCGCTCGCGCTGACCGGCCAGGCTGCCGAGCACCTCGGACACCTGGAACGGGAGTCGGCTGCGCATCCCGGGTGTCAACACGGCCAGCGCACGCACGTCGGCCAGCTGCTCCTGAGCCGCGGCGGACGACGTCGGGCGCCGAGCGATGATCGTCTCGCCGTCCGCGAGCGTCAGCAGAGCGGCGTCGAAGTCGCCGTGCGCCCCATACGTGTGCTCGAGGGCCGCAGCCACATCGAGGTCGGGGACAGCGGCCACGGCAAGTGCCGCGAGTTCCAGCGAGAGCTCAGCCATGGGTCCAGGTTAGGAGGCAGGGTCCAGGCTGAGCGAGTGCCACGCCCGCACAGCGTCGAGGCGACCTAGGATGAGTCCGCCTATGAATCACTTCATGTCTCGTCTTCCCCTCGCCCAGCAGCAGACCGATCGCGACCACGAGCGTCGGAGCCAGCCCGGTCTCGTTCAGGCGCTCTTCGCCGATGACGCCACCCGCGTGCTCGTCCTGAGCGGAGGCCAGGCGCTCATGCGCTCCGACGGCGACGGGCCGAAGCTCGAGCTGCTGGTCGCGACGAGCGAACGCGCCTCGATCCTGGCACCCGTCATCGGCGAGGCCATCTACCTCGGTCGCACACTCGCCGACGACGACGGGCTGCCTCAGGGCACCTCCGTCGTGTCCGTCAGCGTCGGCGAGCATCTCGCGGCCGCCCTCGAGCCGGATGCGCGCCTCTGGGCGGGGCTCAT
Source organism: Pseudoclavibacter sp. Marseille-Q434 (assembly GCF_050315415.1). Taxonomy (NCBI): domain Bacteria; kingdom Bacillati; phylum Actinomycetota; class Actinomycetes; order Micrococcales; family Microbacteriaceae; genus Pseudoclavibacter; species Pseudoclavibacter sp. Marseille-Q434. Next base: position 509,916 of record NZ_JBNPQH010000001.1, read on the forward strand.
GGAGACCGCCGCGCACCTGGGCGCTGTGCACTGCGGGCTGTTCACGGAGGCGCTCGCCATCACGAACTGGCACGACACCCACGGGTTCTCGCCGCGCACCGGCTCCGCGACCAGCTCGGGCCTCGCCGGCTGGGTGCGCCAGGCGGAGGGCGAGTCGCACGTCAGCTTCCCTCGCACGGACGCGGCTATCATCGCGGCCGTCCTCGACCGGGATGATCGCATCCTCCTCGGCGCGAATGTGCGGTGGAACCCGCGACGCTTCTCGCTCCTGGCGGGCTTCGTCGAGCCGGGAGAGTCGTTCGAGGCCGCCGTCGCACGCGAGATCTACGAGGAGGCCAGGGCCCACGTCGTCGAACCGAGGTACCTGGGTTCGCAGCCGTGGCCATTCCCCGCGAGCATCATGGTCGGCTTCACCGCCAAGCTCCACCCGGACCAGGACCCCGCGAGCGTCGAACCTGACAACGACGAGATCGTCGAGCTCGGCTGGTTCACTCGAGACGAGGTGCGCGCCATCGAGGATCGGCTCCCCGGCCCCACCTCGATCGCCCGCGCGATCATCGATGCGTGGCTCAGTGGTCACCTCGACTGAATCGGAGACACCGGCGCAGGCCTCGACGGCAGACGTCAGCCTCCTCGCCTCCCTCAACGACGCGCAGCGTGAGGCCGCGCTGGCCCTGGTCGGACCGGTCTGCATCCTCGCCGGCGCCGGGACGGGCAAGACCCGCACCATCACGCACCGCATCGCCTACGGCATCCGCGCCGGCGTGTACGACCCGTCCCGAGTGCTCGCCCTGACCTTCACCTCGAAGGCGGCGGGCGAGTTGCGCGGACGCCTCCGCGATCTCGGAGCCTCCGGTGTTGCCGCTCGAACGTTCCACGCCGCCGCGCTGAGTCAGCTCGGCTTCTTCTGGCCGCACACCGTCGGCGGGCCCGCGCCGGCGATCGTGAAGGGCAAGGGGAGACTCATCGCCGAGGCCGCCGAGCGCATCCGCCTGCGCCTCGACCCGGCGGGGGTGCGGGACATGGCGACGGAGATCGAATGGCGCAAGGTGCGCGAGCTCTCGATCGAGGAGTACGCGATCCAGCTGCGAACGACGCGATCTCTGCCGAAGGGCGTCGGCGACGACGCGGCTCTCGCTCTGCTGCAGGCGTACGAGGACATCAAGGACGAGCGTCGTCAGATGGACTTCGAGGACGTCCTCCTGGCCACCGTCGGCATGCTCGAGCTCGAACCGTGGGTGACCCAGCGTGTCCGCGAGCAGTACCGGTTCTTCGTCGTGGACGAATACCAGGACGTCTCGCCGCTGCAGCAGCGACTGCTGCAGCTGTGGCTCGGGGAGCGACGCGAGCTGTGCGTCGTCGGCGATGCGGCGCAGACGATCTACTCGTTCGCCGGGGCGTCCAGCTCCTTCCTGACGGGGTTCCCCGAGCGCTATCCGGACGCGCGGGTCGTGCGTCTCGAAGACAACTACCGCTCGACATCCGCGATCATCGGCGTCGCCAACGAGGTCGCCCGTCACGTGCCCTACGCGCTCACGCTCGAGCCGGCCGCCGAGACACCGAGGCGTGAGCCGCTGCCAGAGGTGCTGCAGTTCCACGATGACGATGATGAGGCGCGCGGGGTCGTGCACCGCATCGGCGAGGATCTCCGCGGCGGCATCCCGATCGAGAGCATCGCCGTGCTCTACCGAACGAACGTGCAGGCCGCCGCCGTGGAACGGGCCCTGCAGGACGCGGGGATCGCCTACTCGGCCATCGGGCAGCGCCGGTTCTTCGAGCAGCCGGAGGTGCGCCAGGCGCTCAGCGCACTGCGTGCCGCCGTCATGCAGGAGACCGAGGGGCCCCTGTTCCAGGCGGTCAGCGACGTACTCCGCGACCTCGGGTGGACACACGAGCCGCCCGCCGACTCCGGCGCGCTCCGCGACCGTTGGAACTCGTGGGACGCGCTTCTGCGGCTGGCCGATGCGCAGCCGCACGGCACGAAGCTCGCTGAGTTCTCGGCGGAGCTGCAGCAGCGGGCCAAGATGCAGTACGAACCGGAGCTGCGAGCCGTGACGCTCTCGAGCATCCACGCGGCGAAGGGGCTCGAGTGGGACAGCGTCACCATCATCGGGGCGAGCGAGGGCCTGCTGCCCATCTGGTACGCCGAGTCGCAGGCGGAGCTCGACGAGGAACGGCGCCTGCTGTACGTGGCCGTCACGCGCGCACGGAAGCGGCTCCGCCTGACGCATGCGCAGTTCGGGGGGAGACGCGACGCGGAGCGCCCCGCGTCTCGCTTCCTGGCAGAGCTCGGCACCCGCATTCGCCGTGGAACGAACGGTGCGTTCGGTGGACCTCGCCGCTGACGGCGTCGAGCTTCCAGGACTCGGAACCGCAATCTGCTGACGCGGGTCCCTCGGCGAGCCAGGAGGCCACCGATCTCGTCACGAGGCTGCGCACGATCTCTCGAGTGGACCGCGGCAGCGGGACCCGGTCGGTGACAGCGAGCTGCGTGGCGATGGCCGCCCAGGCCCGGTCGGCGTCGAGTCGGTGCAGATCGTCGCAGCGCACGCAGGGCGTGCGGCCGGGAACGACGAACGGCCCTACGGTCGCCCCGAGGTCCTCCGCGATGACGGCGAGGTGGGGGACATCGTCGGCCATCAGCGGCGCGTATCGCCGCGGCGGCAGGACGTAGTCGGCGCAGTCGACGACCACCCCGATCTCGGCGGGTCCCGGAGGCCGGTAGTCGGCTCCGGCACGCCTCACGGTGCATCCGAGCGCCGCGATGTGCTCGGAGAGGTCGTCGCCCGCGACGGTGCCGCGCACCAGGACGACCGGTGGTCGCCGCGGTACGCCCCTCGCGGGTCTCGTCGCCCGTCTGCGCGGCGAAACCGGCGCCACCTCGAGCAGCGGGCTGACGGCGTCCAGCAGGTCGCGCACTTCGGCGCTGGTCAGCCCGAGTCGGGAGCCACGCTCCTGGAACTGCTCGAGCGTGCCCTGCTGACGCAGCGATTCGAGGAAGCGCTCGGCTCCCGTGCTCGGCACGTCGATGATCGCGTGAGCGGCAACCCCGCCGAGCTGGAGAACCGTGGGGGAGCGCCACACGATCGGCACACCGGGAGGCAGTCGCAGGTCCATGCGGAGATCATGCTGGAACTCGTGGTCCAGCGCAGGAGTTCTCCACAGGCAGGCTGGGGCGCGGCCGGAGGGTCGAGCCCGCCGGCCGCAGCCCGCTAGCCGGTGGGCTTGTCGCCGCCCTCGGGCGCATCTCCGAACGCCGTCGGGTCGTCGAGGAACTTCGCGAGCGCCTCGTCGTACTCGTCCGCCGGAAGCTCGCCGAAGCCGAGCCTCGTCACGAGCGCCTCCGGGTGGTCGATGTCCTCACTGGTGGGAAGGGCGTCGAAGTGCGCCCAGAGCTCGTCGCGAACCTGAGCGCCGTGGGCTTCGGACACGGCCCTCCACATGGCTGCCGCTTCGCGGAGGCGGCGGGGACGCAGCTCTAACCCGACGAGCGACGCGAACGCGCGCTCCGCCGGTCCACCAACGGCTCGCCGACGGCGGACCGTCTCGGCCAGCGCAACGGACTTCGGGAGCCGCGCGGTCGCGTCCTCCGTCACGACGTCGACCCAGCCCTCGATGAGCGCGAGCATAGTCTCGAGTCGCGCCAGCGCCGCCTCCTGCTGCTCGGTGCGAGGCGGGATGAACGCGCCTTCGGAGAGCGCGGCCCTGATGCCGTCCGGGTCGCTCGGGTCGAGGGTCTGCGCGAGCTCCTCCATGCGGGACACGTCGATGCTCACCCCTCTGGCGAACTCGGTGATCGACGAGATGAGATGCAGGCGGAGCCATTTAGCGTGCTGGAAGAGACGCGCGTGGGCGGTCTCGCGCACCGCGAGGTACAGCTCGACCTGCTCGCGGTCGACGTCGAGGCCCTCGGCGAAGTCGTCGATGTTCTGCGGCAGCAGCGAGGGCCTGCTGTGGTCGAGGACCGGCACGCCGATGTCGCCTCCGGCGACGACCTCCTCTGCGAGGTTCCCCACGACCTGGCCGAGCTGCACCGCGAACATGGCACCGCCGATGCCGCGCATCATCGAGGAGGACTGGCCGAGCAGCTGCGCCATCTCTGGTGGTGTCTGCTCGGTGAGCACGTTCATGAGCGCATCCGCGATGCTCGTGGCGACCGGCTCGGACAGCGACGTCCAGAACTGGATCGAGCCCGTGATCCACTCGAGTCTGGTCAGCGTCGCGGGGGATTCGTTGAGCTCGCCGAGTTCGGTCGCCTCGCTCAGCCACAGCTGCGCCACGCGGAACGCCTGGTCGAAGCGGGCAGCCTCTTCCGAGCTGATCTCGCGGTTCTTCGGCTGCGCGACCCGGCGCGCCTGGTCTCGTGCGACCTGCCAGTCGAGCCCGTTTCCCGGGTTCGCCACGGCCGCCTGCAGCTGCGACAGCAGCGCCTGCACCGCGGCAGGGTCGTTCGGGAGCCCCGCGACCCCAGCCAGCTTCGCAGGGTCGAAGCCGCCCTGGCCGCTCAGCAGCTCACGAAGCAGCTTGCGCAGCTCGTCCTCGGATCCGTCGTCGGGAATCGGTCCCTGTGCATCACTCATTCCGCACCTCCCAGCGCTTGGATCTACGCTAGCTCGTGGCCCCTCGAAGGAAGGGTCGCCGTGACTGCGTATGCGCCGAGTGCCTTGCGCCACGGGCGAACAATGGCCGCAGGACATCGAAACGAGCGCAGTGACCTTCTTCTCAGAGCCCTCACCAGAGGGTGAAGCGCGTGTGCGCGAGCAGTCCGAGGCGTTCGCCAGAGCGCACGAGGCGAACCGTCGTCGAAGCGAAGAGGGGACCCGCCGGGCGCGCATCGGCCTCGTCTTCCTGTCGATCGGCATGCTGCTGCTCGTCGCGCTCGGGTTCAGCCCGGCCCCGTACGTCGTGCGCTCGCCCGGTCCCGTCTTCGATGCGCTCGGCACCGTGCAGGCGTCGCAGGAGGACCCCACGCAGGTCGAGGTCATCACGATCGGCGGAGCGGACACGTTCGAGCCTTCTGACGGGCAGCTGGATGTCATGACCGTCAACGTGGGCGGAAGGCCGGAGAACCTGCCCAACTGGTTCGAGGTGTTCCTCGCCCTCGTCACGCCGTCCAACGACGTGCTTCCCGTGGAGGCGTACTACGCAGATGCCGAGACCGGCGAGCAGCGCGACGCGCAGAACGCTGCGCTGATGCAGGGTTCGGAAGCGGATGCGATCGCTGCCGCGCTCCTCAATGAGGGGTACGACGTCGGAACGGCACTCGCGATCGTCTCGGTGGGCGAGGACGGGGCAGCGGCAGGGATGCTCGAGCCGGGTGACCTCGTCACCTCGGTGAGCGGCATCCCGGTCGACTCGACCGAGGGCCTCCCGGCGGCGGTCGCCGAGGCCTCAGGCGGCAATCTGGACGACCTGCAGCCGGTGGACGTCGCTGTCGACCGGGGCGGCGAGTCCAAGACCTTCTCGATCACGCCACGCGCGGGTGTCGTCGAGGGGGAGGAGCGAGCCCTGCTGGGCGTCACCGTCTCCACGCAGCACGACTTCCCCATCGATGTGAGCATCGAGCTCGGCAACGTCGGGGGGCCGAGCGCGGGGCTCATCTTCGCGCTGGCCGTGTCGGACAAGCTCGTCGACGGCGACCTCACCCAGGGGCTTCACGTCGCCGGCACCGGCACGATGTCCCCGGACGGCACCGTCGGCAGCATCGGCGGCATCACGCAGAAGCTGTACGCGGCCGTCGAGGTCGGGGCGGACCTCTTCCTCGCTCCGGCCGACAACTGTCAGGACGTCATCGACGGCGGTATCCCGGGTGGGATCCCCGTGTACGCGGTCTCGTCGCTCACCGAGGCTGAGCAGGTCATCCAGACCGTCGGCGAAGGCGCCGACACGACCTCGCTGCGCACCTGCGAGTCGGTGCTCGGCTCCTGAGGCGGCGGTGTCTCAGTTTTGCCAGGCACTTGCCAGATAAACTCTCCTAGTTCCCCTTTCTCGGAAAACAAACGGCCCTTCCAGGCAATGACAGGTACGACGTGACAAGCACTGCAGCTCAACAGCCCCAGAGTCCGAAACCCGCCAGCCGACGTCGGATGGGACCGCTCACGATCACACTGCTGATCGTCGTGGCGCTTCTCGTCGTCTTCTTCTGGTTCGCCGGCCGATACGCGGACGTGCTCTGGTACGACCAGCTCGGCTTCCTCCAGGTCCTCCTCACCGAGTGGGGAGCTGGCGCGATCATGTTCGCGATCGGACTCGTCGCCATGGCGGTGCCCCTGTATGTGAACCTGCAGATCGCCTACCGCGCGCGTCCCGTCTACGCGAAGCTCAACGAGCAGCTCGACCGCTATCAGCAGGTCATCGAGCCCATCCGTCGCGGGGCAATGGTGTTCGTGCCCGCCATCTTCGGCCTTTTCGCCGGTGTGGCGCTCATCGCGTCCTGGCAGACCGTGCTCATGTGGATGAACTCGACCCCGTTCGGCGAGACCGACCCGGTGTTCAACCTCGACGTCTCGTTCTACGTCTTCCAGCTTCCCCTGTACCGCGGTGTGGTCGCCTTCGTGAGCGCCGTCGTGCTGCTCTCCCTCATCCTCACGGCCGCGACGCTGTACCTGTACGGCGGTATCCGCGTGACCGGTCGCGAGGTCGTCATCTCGAAGAGCGCGCGAACGCACATCGCGATCCTCGCCGGCCTGTACATGCTCGTCCAGGCAGTGAGCTTCTGGCTCGACCGCTACGCGGCGCTGAACACGCTCTCCGGCCGCTGGACCGGTGTGCTCTACACCGAGGCGAACGCGACGATCCCCGGCCAGGGCATCCTCGCCGGAGCCGCGATCGTCGTCGCTGTGCTCTTCTTCATCGCGGCAGCCATCGGCCGCTGGCGTCTTCCGCTCGTCGGAACCGCGCTGCTCGTCATCGTCGGACTCGTCGTCGGCATGGTCTACCCCTGGATCGTGCAGCAGTTCCAGGTCGGACCGAGCGAGCAGGCACTCGAGACCCCGTACATCCAGAACAACATCGACGCGACCCGCGCCGCCTACGGCCTCGACAAGATCGAAGAGGTCAACTACGCGGCCGAGACGACGGTCAGCCAGGGGCAGCTGCGTGACGACGCCGACACCACGGCGAACATCCGCATCCTCGACCCGTCGCTCGTCTCGCCGACGTTCGCGCAGTTCGAGCAGGAGCGCGCCTACTACCAGTTCCCGGAGAGGCTCGACGTCGACCGCTACGAGATCGACGGCCAGGTCCAGGATGCGGTCGGCTCCGTCCGAGACATCAACATCGCCGGCCTCGGCGCCGACGCCCAGTCCTGGGTCAACAACACCATCGTCTACACGCACGGCTATGGGCTCGTCACGGCCTTCGGCAACCAGCGCGGCCCAGACGGCCAGCCCCTCTTCATCGAGGGTGGCATGCCAAGCGAGGGCGCGCTCGGCGAGTTCGAGCCCCGCGTCTACTTCGGCGAGACCTCGCCCGAGTACTCCATCGTCGGTGCCCCCGAGGGGTCCGAGCCAGCTGAGTTCGACCACGTGTCGGGCGCGGATGGCGCAACCCAGACGTACAACACGTTCACGGGAGACGGCGGCCCCGATCTCGGCAACCTCTTCAACCGTCTCGTCTACGCGATCAAGTTCCAGTCGGAGCAGATCCTGCTCTCGGAGTACGTCAACGACGAGTCGCAGATCCTCTACGACCGCGACCCGGCCGAGCGAGTGCAGGCGGCTGCCCCGTACCTGACGATCGACTCCGACCCGTACCCCTCGGTCGTGGACGGACGCCTCACGTGGATCGTCGACGGCTACACCACGAGCAACAAGTACCCGTACTCGGAGCTCGCCGGCCTGCAGAATCTGCTCGAGGACGCGGACACGCCGGCCTCCTCGCTGCCTCCAGAGGTCATCAACTACATGCGCAACTCGGTGAAGGCGACCGTCGACGCGTACGACGGCAGCGTCACGCTCTACGCCTTCGACGAGACGGACCCGATCCTGCAGACGTGGCAGAAGGTCTTCCCGTCGACGCTGAAGAACGTGTCGGAGATGTCGGGTGACCTGCTCAGCCACATCCGCTACCCCACGGACATGTTCAAGGTGCAGCGCGAGATGTTCGCGCGGTACCACGTGACCGACGCGAGCACGTTCTACAACCAGACGAACGCGTGGCAGCTGCCGCAGAACCCGACTGGTGGCGAAGCGTCGCAGCCCCCGTACTACCTGACGATGCAGCTCCCCGGGCAGGAATCGGCCTTCTCGATCTACTCCACGTACATTCCGCTGACGAACGCGAACGCGCAGTCGAGGAACGTGCTGAGGGGGTACCTGGCGGCGAACTCCAACGCGGGTTCCACAGACGGTACGGTCGCTGACACCTACGGGCGCATCACGCTCCTCCGGGTCGAGAACGACAACGTCAACGGTCCGGGTCAGGTGCAGAACATCTTCAACTCGAACGAGACGGTCGCCAACCAGCTGAACCTGCTCGAGCGAGGCGGCCAGACGCAGGTGCTGCGAGGCAACCTGCTGACCGTGCCCGTCGGCGAGGGCTTCCTGTACGTGCAGCCGGTCTACGTCGAGTCCACCGGTGAGACCAGCTACCCGCTGCTCAGGCGCGTGCTCGTCGCGTTCGGCGACAAGATCGCGTTCCAGCCGACGCTCGACGAGGCGCTCGACGAGCTCTTCGGTGGCGACGCCGGTGCGGACGCGGGTGACGGTGGCGTCGAGGTCTCCGACGACGATGTGCCCGTCGACTCCATCCCGGACGACACCGCTGGGACGCCGGCTCCGACTGCCACGACTCCGCCGGCTGGCGGGGGAACGGGGACTCCACAGGAGCAGCTCTCGACGGCCCTGGCCGACGCTGAGCAGGCACTTGAGGACCGCACGACGGCGTACGCGAACAACGACCTCGTTGCCGCAGCTGAGGCTGACAAGCGACTCACGGACGCCTTGAACCGCGCCCGTGAGGCTGATGGTCAGATCTCGGGCACCTCGGGCGAGTCCCCGGAGCCGACGCCCACCACGTAGGCGGCCGAGCTCCACACGCCGACGGGCGTCGTCCTCACTGAGGACGGCGCCCGTCGGCGTCTGTGCCTGCGTGTCCTCCCCGCAGCGCGCCCCGACGCCTTGCCCCGGCCCACGATTCGTCAGCAGAGGTGGGCCGTGTGCACCTGCTGTGCGGTCGGCGGCTGCACAAGACCCAAGTCTGAGGTGCACACGCGGTTGCCGCGGAGGCGCGACGCGCCCGGGATGCGGTGCCTGCCCGGCCGGGCGAAGCCGTTTTCGACGAATTCGCGTCCTTCGGGCGGTTGCTCGGCCCGTTCTAGCCCGATGTGTTGTCGCCCCTGGACCCCCGACACGCCGCGTTTTCCGGGGAACGAGCACCCGGAGTTGCACGACGTCAGGACCGCGTGTAATGTTTTCTCTTGTGCCGCGGGGTGGAGCAGTTCGGTAGCTCGCCGGGCTCATAACCCGGAGGTCGTAGGTTCAAATCCTGCCCCCGCAACCAAAGCCGCACAAGTTGGGTTGCTCGAAAGAGCAAGTATGAACTGCGGCACAAGGCCCGTTTCCTCTCGAGGAAGCGGGCCTTTCACGTTCCCGTTTGCCTTGGGCCGCCCCTCATCCGTCTCCGGGGCCCACTGCCGACCTGGAAGTGCGCGGGTGTCGTGGCCCGCCTCAGCGGGTTCGCGGTCTGAAGCCGCTAGTCTCGGCCATTCGACGTGCGCCGATCGTTGGCGCGGTAGGAAAGCGGCGGTGCCAGGTGGCCAGATTCACGAGCCTCGAGCGGCGCATCGACGACGTCGCCGGGCGGCTTCTCGAGAACTCCCCGTCTCACGGCCTCAGGGCCGGCCTGGTGGAGTTCCTGGTGTTCGGCCTGAAGCAGGCGTGGGCGTGCATCTTCGGCGCGCTCATGCTCGTCATGATCCTCGCGGCGAGGCTCGGGTATCCGGACGACGCCCTGCTCGCTCGGAACGATGCGCTCGTCATCGGCGCCGTCGTCATCCAGGTCGTCATGATCGCCGCACGGCTCGAGACGGGGCGCGAGCTGCTCGTGATCCTCGCCTTCCACATCGTCGGCACCGGTATGGAGCTCTTCAAGACGAGCGTCGGCTCGTGGAGCTACGCGTCAGGGGGAGTGCTGCACATCGGCCCCGTGCCGCTCTACACGGGGTTCATGTACGCCGCCGTGGGCTCGTACATGTGCCGCGTCCATCGCCTCTTCGACCTGCGCTTCTCGAGGTACCCGCGCATCTGGCTGACCGTCATCGCCGCCGTCTTGATCTACGTGAACTTCTTCACGCACCACTACGCCTACGACTTCCGCTACGTGCTGCTGCTCTTCGTGGCGGTGCTGTGGGGTCGCACGTGGATGCACTTCCGCGTGTTCCGCAGGACGCTCCGCATGCCGCTGCTCGTCGCGTTCCTGCTCGTCGCGCTCTTCATCTGGTTCGCGGAGAACATCGGCACGCTCGCGGGGGCGTGGGTGTACCCGAACCAGGAGCACGGCTGGGAGCTCGTGTCGATCACGAAGCTGCTCTCGTGGTTCCTGCTCATGATCATCTCGGTGGTCATGGTGACGCTCGCGTACCCGCCGAAACCTCCGCTCGCCGACGCGGAGCCATCGGGGCGGGAGGCGAGCGCGGCTCGCTAGTCCCAGGCCTTGGCGGCGGGGATGCGCACGATGAATGCCGCGCCGTCATCTGACTCGACGGCGATCTGTCCGCCGTGGGCCTCGACGATGGACTTCACGATCGCGAGCCCGAGCCCGGTGCTGCCTGAGGCCCGTGTCCTGGCCGAGTCGCCGCGTGCGAACCGCGAGAAGAGGTCCTGACGCAGGGCGGCGGGGATGCCGGGGCCGTCGTCGCGAACCACCAGGACGGCTTCGCGCCCGGTCGCAGACGCGGTGGCGAGTTCGTAGCGGACGGACACGTTGACGTGGGTGCCTTGCGGGGTGTGCTGGCTGGCGTTCGAGAGGAGGTTCACGACGATCTGGTGCAGGCGCTCCCAGTCGCCGAGCACGGAGACCTCGCTCGGGGGCACGGTGGCGCTCCAGTGGCGGTCGGCGTCACTGGCCTGCGCGTCGCTGACGGCATTGATGACGAGCTCGGACAGGTCCACGGTGTCGAGCTGGAGGTCCTGGCCTTCGTCGAGGCGGGCGAGCAGCAGGAGGTCGTTGACCAGCGAGCTCATGCGGGTCGCCTCCGACTCGATGCGGGCCAGGGAGCGCTCGGTGGTGTCCGGCAGGGATGCGGAGTCCTGCCTAGTGAGTTCCGCGTAGCCCTGGATCGCTGCCAGGGGGGTGCGCAGCTCGTGGCTGGCGTCGGTGACGAAGCGGCGCATCCGCTGGTCGGCTGCGGAGCGAACCGCGAAGGCCTCGTCGACGTGCGCGAGGAGCTTGTCGAGCGCCTCGCTGACCTTGCCGACCTCGGTTCGGGGGTCGATGTCGTTGAGCTTCACGGCCTGGCGGAGTCCCACCTCGCCCGATGCGAGGGGCATCTGCGCCACGTTCTCGGCCGCGTTGACGACCCGGGAGAGGGGACGCATCGCGACGCGCATGACCAGGGCGACGAGGAGCACGATGAGCCCGATGCCCAGCGAGGAGAGCACGAGCGTGAGCACGGTCTGGTTGAGGGTCGCCTCTCGGGCGGTGTCGAGCGACACCGCGGAGATGAGGGCGTAGCTGGGATCGCCCTCCCATTCGTGGATCATGACGCGGAAGTCGCCGGCGACGTCGTCGAGCTTGATGGTCTCGAGCAGGGAGTGCTGGACTGCGAAGTCGTCGGACTGCGCGAGGGCGGCGAGCTCGTTCTTGATGGTCTGGTCGCACTCGACCGCGGAGGTCTCGCTGAAGGACGCCGAGTCGATGATCTCGCCGTTGTGCGCGAGGGCGATGATGGTGCCTGGCGCGTGTCCGACGAAGTTGATGAGCGGCTTGACCTTCGGGGCGCTTGTCTCGCCGTTCTTCGGCGGGTGCGGGTGGGTGCCGGGGATGTCGTCCCGGTACTTGTCGACGGAGTTCTCGAGCACCGACATGGAGGCGGCGAGCTGTGTGTTCACGACGCTCGTGATCGCCGAGTTGAGGGTGACGACGTTCATGATGCCGATGACGCTCATGACGAACGCGACCACGAGGGTGACGCCGACGATGATGCGCGCCCGGAGCGTCCACGGTCTCATTCGGCTGGCCTGATCACGTAGCCGACGCCGCGGACGGTGTGGATCATCGGCGTGCGCCCGGCGTCGATCTTCTTGCGCAGGTAGGAGACGTAGAGGTCGACGATGCTGGCCTTGCCGGCGAAGTCGTAGTTCCAGACGCGGTCGAGGATCTGGGCGCGACTCAGTACGCGCTTGGGATTGCGCATGAAGTAGCGCAGCAGCTCGAACTCGGTTGTCGTGAGGGCGATCGGGTCGCTGCCGCGGCGCACCTCGTAGCTGCTCTCGTCGAGGAAGAGGTCGCCGACCCGGAGCTGTGAAGCGTCATCCGCGACGGCTTCGCCCGCTCGTTGGATGAGTCCGCGGAGCCTGGCGACGAGCTCCTCCAGGCTGAAGGGCTTGGTCATGTAGTCGTCGCCGCCCGCGGTGAGCCCGATGATGCGGTCGTCGATCGAGTCCTTCGCGGTGAGGAAGAGCACGGGCGTGGCGTGTCCTTGACCTCGGAGGTTCCTGAGAATGCTGAGGCCGTCGATGTCGGGAAGCATGATGTCGAGGACGACGACGTCGGGCCGTTCCGCCGTGAACTTCGCGAGCGCGTCGCGACCGTTGCTGGCCACGTCGACCTGCCAACCCTCGTAGGAGAGGGCCAGGCTGACGAGGTTCGTGAGCGTCTCTTCGTCGTCGACAAGCAGCACGCGGATGGGGGTGCCGTCCGGGCGGTGGAGACGGGGGAGCTGGGCGAGGACCGCCCGACGGCGCCCGGGCTCGATGATCGGGTCAGCGGAAGCAGAATCGGGCATTGGATCATCGTGTCACGAGCGGGCCCCGCGGGTGGTATGTGGGCCCGTCCTCATAGGAAGCTCAAATCTTCTCTTACCGAGGGCATGGAGGGAGTTCGTAACCTGCGACGCATGACACTCCAGCGAATTCAGCAGCCCGGCCTCGCTAGCCGTACGCCGGGGGTCAAGAAGGACCTGCAGGGTGGGCTGTTCCACCGTCCCCGGTTCCTGCGCGGCCCCCGCACTGAGCGTCCGTTCGACGCGCCCCAGCTGTTCACGGAGCGCCTTGTGCTCCGTCCCCACACCGTCCGCGACGCGGGGGCGTGGCACGAGATCGTGTCGAACGCCGACGTGGTGCGCTACCTGCATTGGAAGCGGCGCGATCTCGCGGAGGCGACGGAGCATCTGAGCCGTCGCACCACGCAGACGCGGCTGTGGCAGTCGGGGGACTTCATGGCCCTTGCGGTCGAGCATGACGGTCAGCTCGTCGGCGACGTGTCCGTGCACCTGCGGGAGGTCGAGCCTGAGCATCGGTCGGCTGAGCTCGGGTGGATCATGCATCCGGGATTCGCCGGGCAGGGCTTCGCCACCGAGGCTGCGGATGCGCTCGTCGAGTACCTGCGCGACTATGTCGGGGTGAAACGGGTGATTGCGGTCATGGACCTCGAGAACGAGGCGTCCTACGCGCTCGCGAGGCGTCTCGGCCTCACGGAGGTGTCCCGCTCCGACGATTCGAGGACCACGGCGCTCGATCTGGTCTGAGCGGGGTCGCTGCCGCGCATCCGCTGGGCACCGCCTGTGCTCGCGGGGTGCGACGCCGCCATGAGCTGCGCGACCTCCAGGAGGTCCCACGCCATGTCGCCGGTGACGGAGATTCCCCTGGCCCCTGATCTGCGTGTCGTGCCTCGAACGAGCATGTAGTGCGTGCGGAACACGCGATTGCCAGCCCGCTCCTGTGCGTCGTGGAAGAACACGGTCTGCGAGAGGCCGGTGCTGTCGTCGAGGGAGACGAACACCGTGCGGCGGCCCCCGCGCATCGGTGGCGTGTTCGTCGCACGGCGAACCCCGGCGATGAGCACCTCAGTGCCGCCGGGCAGGTCGATGAGCGTGCTTGCCGGCACGACGCCGAGCTGTCGGAACAGCGGGAAGAAGCGCTCCATCTGGTGACGGCTCACGCCGAGGCCGAGCTCCTGCAATTCGAGATCGGTCTGCGTCTTGCCGTGCAGGTCCATGGCGCTCACTCCCCGTAGCTGGGGGACGGGCAGCGCGAACGCGAACGCCTGCTGATGCTCCGGCACGCGTGTCGGGCTGCTGGTGAGCGAGCGGATGAACGCGAGCAGCTCGTGCCGCCTGCGCGGCTCGTAGTCGATGAAGGCGTCGAGCGCTCCGACCCTGGCCAGGGAGTCCAACGTGCTGCGACGGGGCCGCACTCGTGCCCGGAAGTCGGCGAGCGAGTCGAACGGCTGGTGCTCGGCGACCCTGTCGCGTTCCGCCGATGACATGCCGCGCACATCCGCGAGGGACATGCGCACCCCGTCACGCCCGTCAGGGAGCGGCTCGACCGTGTACTCGAGGCCGGACCGCTGCACGTCGATCGGCAGCAGCGGGATGCCGAGGTGCCTTGCCTCGGCGATGATCAGGTCCTTGCCCCACATGCCGGGGTCGTGGGTGAGGAGGCCTGCCCAGAAATGCGCGGCGCGGTGGGTCTTGAGCCAGGCGCTCTGGAAGGTGGGCAGGGCGAACGCGGCGCCGTGGGCCTTCGCGAAGCCGAAGCTGCCGAAGCCGGCGAGGACCTTCCACGACCGTTCGATGATCTCGGGCGGGAACCCGCGCTCGGCGGCTTTGCCGCGCACCAGCTGCTCGATGCGCGGGACGAGGTCGGGCTTCGCGAGCCAGCGTCGGTACACGTCGGCCAGTTCGAGGCCGCACCCGGTGAGTTCGTCGAAGATGCGCATCACCTGCTCGTGGAAGATGACGACGCCCTTCGTCTCGAGCAGGATGGGCTTGAGTCTCGGGTGGATGTAGTCGGGCATGACCTCCCCGTGGCGTGCCCTGAGGAAGTTGAGGGGCATGTTGTTCTGCATGGGGCCGGGGCGGAACAGGGAGATGTCGATGACGAGGTCGTTGAACACCTCGGGCTGCAGCTTCCCGACGAGTTCCATCTGGCCTGGGCTCTCGACCTGGAAGATGCCGAGGGTCTTCGTCGAGCGGATGGTCTCGTAGGTCGCTTCGTCGTCGAGGGGCAGCGCGTCGAGGTCGAGCTCCTCGCCGCGGGTGCGCTTCAGCTCCTTCACGGCGTGGGCCATGGCGCTCTGCATGCGCACGCCGAGGATGTCGAGCTTGATGAGGCCCATCGGGTCCATGTCGTGCTTGTCGAACTGGCTCATGGGCAGGCCGATGCCGGACATCTGCACTGGTGTGCGGTCGAGCAGGGAGATGTCGGAGAGGATGACGCCGCAGGGGTGCACGGAGATGTGCCTCGGCAGGGAGTCGAGTCGCTCTGTCGCCTCGACGAGCACGTCGAGCTGGCGAGAGCGGCGCACCTCTTCGGCGAACTCCCGAAGCTCCGGCTTCTCGGCGAGGGCCTGTCGGAAGCGCTTCGCGGAGAAGCGCCACAGCTCCTTGGCGATGCGGTCGACTTCCCCGTCGGCGAGCCCGAGCGCGAGTCCGGCGTCGCGTACGGCGCCTCTCGATCCGTAGGTGTTCACCATCGACATGAGTGTGACCCGCTCGCCACCGAACTCGTCGAAGATGCGGTGGTACACGCGGTGGCGTTCGGCGCTCTCCACGTCGAGGTCGATGTCCGGCAGCGTGCGTCGCTCGTCGGAGAGGAAGCGCTCCCAGATGAGTCCGAGGGAGACGGGTTCGACGTGGCTCGTGTACAGGAGGTAGTTGAGGAGCGAGCCGACCCCTGACCCCCTGGCCTGTACGCGGACCCCCATCTCCTTGATGAGTTCGACGACGTGCGAGACGGTGAGGAAGTAGGGGGCGAAGCCCAGCTTCCGCACGGTCTTCAGCTCATGGGCGAGGCGGTCGTGCAGCTCGCGCTCGTGGGCACTGGATGCACCGGGGTAGCGGGCAGGGATCGCGGCCTCGGCCTTCACCCGCAGCACCTCGAACGGGTCGCCGTCGATGCCGAAGCGCGTGACCTCCGGCATGCGCGGGGTGCCGATCCCCGCATCCCGTTCGAGGTCGATGATGCAGGCTTCGGCGAGCGCTCTCGTCTGCGCGATGAGGTCGTCGGCGGCGGAGGCGTCGTGCCCGCCCGCATCCGCGACCATGCGCGCGACCTGCCGCATGAGGCTCGCAGGCTTGAGCCACGCCTGCGCGGTGGGGGCGAGCTCGATCTCGTCGAGCGCCCGCCGAGCACGGACGGCGTCTGCGATGTCGACCGTCGCCGCTTCCTCGGGGGAGGCGTAGCGGACCGCGTTCGTGAGCACCGCTCGCAGCCTGGACTCCGTGGCGAGACCGAGCATCCGCGTCGCAGCCGTGACCGAACCGGGAGTGCCTGGCTCTGCGAGGTGGCACACGACCTCCACGACCAGCGAGGAGTGGGGGAGTGCGTGCACCCACGCTCGCAGTCGCTCCCGCGCCAGCCCCAGCTGCGCCACGGAAGCCGCCGTGCCGACATCGCTGCTCGGGCCGAGCATCACCGTCAGGCGGGTGGCCCCCTCTTCGTCCTTGGCGAGCTGGGCCAGGCGGGCGAGTGGGATGCTCGGCTCATGCACCCCCGTTGGGGCGCTCGCGGTGGTCTCGTGCGCTGCGGACACGGCCCGGCACAGTGCCGCATAGCCGGAGCCGCCGTCTCCACCGGTCGCGAGCACGACAACCCGCCCGAGGGGCTCGCCCCGTTCGTCGTGCACGGCGAGCTCGCTGCCGAGCACGGCCCGCAGCTTCGCGTCTCTGCAGGCGAGGAGGTGCTTGACCGCGCCGGAGATGCCGTCCCGGTCGGTGAGGGCGATCGTGTCGAGGCCCCGCTCGACGGCGGCCTGCGCGAGCACCTCGGGAGGGGAGACCGCATAGTGCGCGCTGAAGCCGGACGAGACGTGCAGGTGGGGGAAGCTCATCGTGTCCTCACTCCCAGCTCAGCGCCAGGAGCCAGCCGCCGGAGGCGCGGCAGAGGTCGTAGAGGTGTCCGTCGTGCTGCCCGTGTGCGCTGTCGCGGACCGCGGTGACGCGCCACAGCTCCTGGTCGATGCGCTCGGGGGATGAGCCTCCGTGCCACCACGGCGGGAGCCTGCGGAAGTAGGCCTGGGGTTGGCCCGTGACGGTGTAGAGGAAGCGCTGCCACACGAAGGAGACCGGCTGCCCGTCTGGGCTGACGGCGACGTCGATGGTGTCGTCGATGACGGTTGGCATGGTTCCCTCCTTCGCTGATTCGAATCTGTATTCGAACGTGGATCAAGCGTAAATCGCACCACCGACAGTGGCAACCGCAAGTCTCAGTCAGAGGGTGAGGGTGTGCTGCAGCTAGACAGGTTCTAAAGCTGTCTGATAGCTTTTCTGCAGAACGTCACCCTCAAGGACGAAGGCATATGACTCACACCCCAGACTCGCTCCGCTCGGCAGACTCGATCCGCTCAATACGGCTCTCGACGCTCCGCCTCCCGCTTGCCACCCCCATCTCCGACGCGAAGGTCTTCACTGGCAGGCAGAAGCCCATGACCGAGGTCGTCTTCCTCATCGCCGAGATCCGCACCGAGCAGGGCCTCTCCGGCCACGGGTTCAGCTACTCGAAGCGTGCAGGCGGTGCCGCCCAGTACGCCCATGCGCGGGAGGTCGCCGAAGTCGCCCTCGGCGAAGACCCGAACGACATCCAGAAGCTGTACACCAAGCTGCTCTGGGCCGGCGCCTCCGTCGGGCGCTCGGGCGTCGCCACCCAGGCGCTCGCGGCGTTGGACATCGCGCTCTACGACCTGAAGGCCAAGCGCGCCGGCCTGCCGCTCTCGAAGCTGCTCGGCGCGCACCGCGACTCGGTGCGCACCTACAACACGTCAGGCGGGTTCCTCCACGCGTCGCTCGACGAGGTGCGCGAGCGCGCGACGCAGTCACTCGCAGAAGGCATCGGCGGCATCAAGATCAAGGTCGGCCTCCCGGATACGGCCGAGGACCTGCGCCGCGTCCGCGCGGTGCGCGAGCACATCGGGGCGAGCGTTCCGCTCATGGTGGATGCGAACCAGCAGTGGGACCGGGCGACGGCCCTGCGCATGGGCCGCCGCCTCGAGGACCTCGACCTCACGTGGATCGAGGAGCCGCTCGACGCCTACGACGCGGAGGGGCATGCGGATCTCGCGCGTGCGCTCGACACCCCGATCGCGACGGGCGAGATGCTCGCCTCCGTGGCCGAGCACCGTCAGCTCATCACCGCCCGCGCGTGCGACATCATCCAGCCGGACGCGCCGCGCATCGGCGGAATCACGAACTTCCTCCGTCTCATGACCCTCGCCGACGAGGCGGGCCTCGACCTCGCCCCGCACTTCGCGATGGAGATCCACCTGCACCTGGCCGCCTGCTACCCGCGCGAGCCGTGGGTCGAGCACTTCGACTGGCTCGACCCGCTCTTCGAGGAGCGACTCGAGACGCGAGACGGACGGATGATCGTGCCCGACCGTCCGGGCCTCGGGTTCACGTTCAGCGAGCAGGCGCGGGCCTGGACGACCGACAGCGTGACGCTCTCGGTCTGAGCGCGGGGTGGGGCGTCCAGCATGAAGCCAGCGAGTGGCTGAGCCCGGCACGGCGGGCCAGCTCTTGGCTCGCTTCAGGGATGGCACGATGTCTCCATGAGCATGACGCGCGCCGAGGAGATCGCCAGGGTCCTCGCCGACCGCATCGTCGAAGGAGTCATCGCCCCCGGTGACCGCCTGCCGAGCGAGGGCGGCCTCGTCGAGGAGTTCGGGGCGAGCAGGACGGTCGTGCGTGAGGCGCTGCACCGCCTGCAGTCGCGCGGCCTCGTTCGCACGCGCGTCGGCTCCGGAAGCTACGCGCTCACCCCTCCCGCGCCCACGGCGGGTGACGACTGGCTCGGGGCGCACACCGAGGCTGAGCGCGCGGAGCTGCACGCGTTCCGGATCGCCGTCGAGGTCGAGGCCGCCGCGCTCGCGGCGCGCTCCCCGTCGCCCCAGGAGATCGCCGAGATCGACGCAGCCCTCGACTCCCTCGCGAAGGCCACCCTGCCCAGCGAGACGGTGGATGCGGACTTCGCCTTCCACCGCGCGATCGCCGCAGCATCCGGCAACCGCTACTTCCTCACGGCCCTCGACCGCATGGGCGCACGCGCCATCATCCTGCCGCCCGCGCGCATCTCCGACAGAGAGCGCAACGCCGCGGACTCGGCCGCCGTGCTGGCCGAGCATCGGGCCATCGCCGACGCGATCCGCCTCAAGGACCCCGTCGCCGCCGCGGCCGCGGTGCGCACGCACCTCTCGGCATCGACGGCCCGACGAGCGGCGCGCGAGTCGAGGGCGTGACCCGCACGGCGCTTCCGTCGCAAGCGCACCGGCCCGCAGGCCTGTGGAGCCGCGGGTCCGACTAGCCCTGGGACGACACCGGGGCCATGAGCTGCGGCCCTGAGCTCGCGACCCGACCCACCTCCGGGCCGACCTCGTGCATCACGAGTGTCGAGGCCAGCTCCACGCCCGCCAGGCTCGCCTCGTCGAGCAACCCCTGCGTGCCGACCACCGACTGGTCCAGCCACTGATCCCACAGCGCCCGCGGCAGCATGAGAGGCATGCGGTCGTGGATGCTCGCCAGCTCGCCCGTGGACCCTCGCGTCAGGATCGTCGTCGAGAGCACCCAGCGGGACGGGTCGTCGCCGGGCTTCGTCGGGTCAGCCCACCACGAGTACAGACCAGCAAACGCGATCAGGTCATCGCTCCGCCCCGGGTGGATGAAGAACGGCGTCTTCGAACCCGCCTTCGTGCCATCCGCCGTCTTGCTCCACTCGTAGTAGCCGACCGCTGGCACGATCGCCCGCCGCTGCTTCACCGGGCCGCGGAACGTCGGCTTCTCCAGCACCGTCTCGATACGCGCGTTGAACGCCTTCGACGAGAAGCTCGGATCCTTCGCGAACGGAGGCAGCAGCCCCCACCTGGCGCGCTCGACGCGCCGCACCGCATCCCCGCCGCCCTTCGGCTCCGGCTCGACGACAACCGGCACCGGATCCGTCGGAGGAGTGTTGTACGACGGCTCCGGCAGGTCAGCGCCGAGCGCCTCGATGTCGAAGAGCGCCTCGACGTGCTCGACTGCTGGGGTGACGTAACGACCGCACATGACTCAACGCTACGACGCGGGGACCCACGACGCGCTCTCCAAGCTTCGGATTCTCTGTACGCTCAGAGCATGGTCAAGCAGCGCAGCGCCCTCGAGCGCATCCCCGCGTACAAGCAGGGCGCCATGCCCAGCACCAGCGACGTCGTGAAGCTCTCCTCCAACGAGAACCCCTTCCCGCCCCTCGCCTCGGTTCGCGACGCGGTCGCCGCCGAGCTCGAGCGCATCCACCTCTACCCCTCGATGGCCGCCCCCGAGCTGACCGCACGCATCGCTGAGCTGCAGGGCGTCGAGCCGGAGAACATCGTCTTCGGAGCCGGGTCCGTCGAAGTGGCGACGCAGCTCGTGCAGGCCAGCGCAGGAGAGGGCGACGAGGTGATGTTCGCCTGGCGCAGCTTCGAGGCCTACCCGATCATCGCGATCGGGGCAGGCGCGACGCCCGTGCAGGTGCCGCTCACGCACGACGAACGCCACGACCTCGACGCCATGGCAGCGGCCATCACCGAGCGCACCGCCATCATCTTCGTCTGCAACCCCAACAACCCGACGGGGGCGAGCCTCACCCACGCCGAGGTGCGGGCCTTCCTCGACCGCGTCCCGAGCGACGTGCTCGTCGTGATCGACGAGGCCTACGAGCACTTCAACAGGGACGCCGAGACCGCCATCGGCATCGACCTCTACCGCGAGTACCCAAACGTCGCCGTGCTCCACACCTTCTCCAAGGCCTACGGCCTCGCCGGACTCCGCATCGGCTACGCCGTCGCCCAAGCCGACGTCGCAGCCAACCTCCGCAAGGTCGCCGTCCCCTTCGCCGTCTCCGCCCTCGCCCAGACCGCCGCCGCCGCGTCGCTCGACGCCGAAGCCGAGCTCGCCAACCGCATCGACGACATCGTCGCCGAACGCGCCCGCGTCACCTCCGAGCTCCGAGCCCAGGGGTGGAACATCGGAGACTCCCAGGCGAACTTCGTCTGGCTCAGGCTCGGCGACGACACCGCACGCATCGACGCCGCCCTCACCGAAGCTGGCGTCCTCGCCAGGGCATTCCCCGGCGAAGGCATCCGCATCACCATCGGCTCAACAGACGCCAACAGTCGCGCGCTCACCGCGCTCGCGGGAGTGCATGCGGGGGCACGGGGATGAGCACCTGGCGCATCCGCGACTTCCAGCCGACCGACATGGATGCGCTGCTGCGGCTCTGGGAGCAGCACCGCAGCTCGGGCAGCGAACCGGTGTACGGGCTGAGCGAGGTCATCGCGTCGACCCGGAAGGACACCGCCGTCGTCGCGGTCGCGGGGGAGAAGATCGTCGGCGTGGCCGTGGCGCGGGCAGCCCACGACCAGGGCTGGATCGTGTTCTTCGCGACTGACGACGAGTGGCGCAGGCGCGGCATCGGCGGCGCGCTGCTCGCCTCCCTCGAGCAGCGGATGGCCCAGCACGGCCTCCAGAAGCTCACGATCCTCGTGCCGGACGAGCAGACCCAGGTCGGCGCGCTCACGAAGGCCGGTTTCGCCGACAAGCGGCACCTGCGCTACTTCGAGCGGGAGATCCGGGTCAAGCAGCAGGAGATGGTCGCGCTGCGCGAGCTCGGCGGTCGCATCCTGCCACCCGACCGCTGGGACGCGATCGGCGGCATGCAGCACGAGAAGGACGTGCTGGAGCGGCGCCTCGTGCTGCCGCTCAGCGACCCAGACCTCGCGGAGGAGTACGGCGTCGTGCCACCACGCGCGATCGTGCTCTTCGGCCCTCCCGGCACGGGCAAGACGACGTTCGCCAAGGGCATCGCCTCCCGCCTCGGGTGGCCGTTCGTCGAGGTCTTCCCGTCCCGACTCTCGGCGTCGCCCAGGGGCCTCGCCGGCGAGCTGCGCGAGACGTTCGAGCAGGTCGAGTCGCTCGAGCACGCCGTCGTGTTCATCGACGAGGTCGAGGAAATCGCCTCGCACCGAGGGGGAGAGCCGCCGTCGCCCACGCAGGGCGTCACGAACGAGCTCCTCAAGATCATCCCGGCGTTCCGCGAGAAGCCGGGGCGTCTTCTCATCTGCGCGACGAACTTCATCCGAGCCCTCGACCAGGCCTTCCTGCGCCACGGGCGCTTCGACTACGTCATCCCCATCGGATTACCGGACGCCGCAGCCCGCCGGGCGATCTGGGAGCGATACGTGCCCGAATCGGCCAGCGACTCGGTCGACGTGCCGGCGCTGGTCGAGCAGACCAGCGGGTACTCGCCGGCTGACATCGAGTTCGCCGCTCGCCGCGCCTCGCAGGTCGCCCTCGAGCGCGCCGTCGCGGCCCGGAACTCGGGGGACGTCGTGCCCCTCGGGCCGACCACGGACGACTTCCTCGCCTCCGTCGCGTCCACGCGCACCACGGTCTCCTCCGACGTCGAGCGCGAGTTCGAGGAGGACATCCAGGCGATCGCTCGCGTGTAGCGCAGGATCGCTGCGAGGCTCGCTGTCCAACTTCAGTGCGATATCGCGGCGAACGCCGCGCTTCCGGGTCAATCGGCCGAATATCGCACTGATGCTGGTCACAGGTGCGTCGGCCGGGAAGCCAGCGGCCTCTGGCGGGGACAGACGAGGGGCCGGATGCGATGCATCCGGCCCCTCGATCGTGCAGCTGAGGCTAGGCCTTCTTCGCTGCGGAGTCCTCGTCGTCCGAGGTGATGTCGAAGTCGTCGACCTCGTCGTCACCCTCCGGGTCGAGCTCGGCCTCGACGTCGTCGAGGTCGTCGTCTTCGTCGTCGGCGTCTTCGAGTTCGCTCTCGATCTCGTCGATCCACTCGTCGAGCAGGTCTTCAGCGGCTTCGTCGTCTGCGGCGGTCTGCACCTCGAGGGTGCCGTCGCCCCACAGGCGCGAGGAGACGCGGACGTCGTCGGTGTCCTCGACGGCGTCGTGAGCCTCGGATTCGTACTCGTTGGCGATCTTCGCGGCTTCGTCTTCGGATTCGGCTTCGATGACGAGCGCCGAGACGACCTCGTATTTCAAGAGCACGGCGTAGGTAGGCATGGGGCGACTCCTCGTGACTGCGAGCACACCGCTCGCAGAATGAAGGTACTCGTGACGGTGCGCGCAGACAAGCTGGGGTCGGTGCGTCGCGGGTGACGCGTTGGTGAAGACTTCCCGCCCGAGCGCACCTCACCGTAGGCTCGCGTCATGCCTTCCGACGCTCGCACCCCCCTCCAAGCACCCCTCGGATCCCCTGACGGTGGGCAGAAGCGTCCGATCCTCGGTGTCGCGGTCGCGCAGTACGCGCCAGGTGCGGACCTTGTCGAGAACGAGCGGCTGCTGCGTGAGCACGTCGCCACGGCGGCCGGTCGGGGCGCGCAGCTCGTCGTCGTGCCCGAGTACGCGAGCTTCTTCCTCCCGGACCTCGGGGAAGAGCTCGTGCGCCAGGCGCAGAGCCTGGACGGGCCGTTCGTCTCGCTCATGCGATCGCTCGCCGTGGAGCATGGCGTTGCCATCGTGGCCGGCCTCGTGGCCGAGTCCGAGGATCCGGGCCGGTTCGCCAACACGCTCGTCGCGGTCGATTCGAGCGGCGAGGTCGTCGCCCAGTACCGCAAGGTGCACCTGTACGACGCGTTCGGCGCGAAGGAGAGCGACTGGGTTGTCCCTGGTGAGATCTCGGTGCCGCAGACGTTTGTCGTCGGAGGCGTTCGGGTCGGCCTGCAGACCTGCTACGACCTGCGCTTCCCCGAGGTGACGAGGACGCTCGTGGATGCGGGCGCGCAGCTCATCGCCATCCCCGCCGAATGGGTGCGCGGCCCGCTGAAGGAGCACCACTGGAAGTCGCTGCTCGCTGCGCGGGCGATCGAGAACACCGTGTACTTCGCGGCGGCCGACCACCCTGCGCCGATCGGCGTGGGGCACAGTGCCGTCGTCGATCCGCGCGGAGCGACCCTCGCCGGTGCGGGTGTCGACCCGGGCGTCTCCATCGGTTGGGTCTCGCTCGACGTGATCGATGCGGTGCGGGAGCAGAACCCGGCGCTCGAGCTGCGGCGATACCGAGTGCTGCCGATCGACTGAGCTTCTACCGGCTGAGTTCGCCGAGCCGGTCGAGACGGCGCATGCCCTCTTCGAGGATCTGGTCGCTCTTGCAGAACGCGAAGCGCACCAGCGAGCGGTAGTCTCCCTGCCGTTCCGGGGTGCAGAGGGCAGCGACCGGGATGCCGACCACTCCGATCTCCCGGGGCAGGCGGCGGCAGAGCTCGGTGGCGTCGGTGTAGCCGATGCTGGCGGCGTCGGCGATCGCGAAGTATCCGGCGGCCGGGGTCGCCGTCTCGAGACCACGACTGCGAAGCGCGGAGACCAGCAGATCGCGCTTGTGGCGAAGGCGGTCGCGTTCCTGGTCGAAGCGCGCCGCCGGCAGGCGCAGGCCTGCGGCGACGGCGGGTTGGAAGGGGCCACTGCCGACGTAGCTCAGGTACTGCTTGACGGCGAGGACCGCGTCGATCAGGACAGCGGGCCCCGTGACCCAGCCGACTTTCCATCCGGTCACGCTGAAGGTCTTGCCCGCCGAACCGATGCTGAGCGTTCGCGAGGCGGCACCGGGCAAGCTCGCGATGGCGACGTGCTCGCCATCGAAGACGAGGTGCTCGTACACCTCGTCGGTGACGATGATCGCGTCGTGGCGAGCCGCGAGCTCGACGATGAGCTGCAGTGTCTCGCGGCGGAGAACCGCGCCCGTGGGGTTGTGCGGGGTGTTGACGACGATCAGTCTGGTTCGGTCGGTGACGGCTCGCCTGAGCTGGTCGTGGTCTGGCTGGAACTCGGGCCACCGGAGGGGCACGGTCACCAGGCGGGCGTCGGCGAGGTGCGCGAGGGCGCCGTAGGCGTCGTAGTGCGGTTCGATGACGACGATGTCCTCACCGGGCTCGACGAGGCCGAGCACCGTTGCCGCCAGCGCTTCGGTGGCGCCGACGGTGACCAGCACTTCGCGGTCAGGGTCGAGCGAGACCCCTCGGAAGCGGAGCTGGTGCTCGGCGATGGCAGCGCGCAGGTCGGCGGTGCCCCTGGGCGGCGGATACTGGTTCTCGCCCCGGGAGATCGCGTCGATCGCCTCGTCCAGCAGCTCCTGCGGGCCGGAGTAGTCGGGGAACCCCTGGCCGAGATTCACGGACCCGGTGGTCCGCGCGAGTTCGCTCATCTCCCCGAAGACGGTGCCCTGCAGCTCTCCGCTCGGTGAGAGGAGGCCAGCACCCTGGGCTGCCCGAAGCCACGGTCCATCTCTGCGCATGCATCCAGTCTGTCATCGGCTGAGTCACGATCGAATCTCGAACTGCGACGTGCCGCGGAAACCAGAGCGTCCACTCCGCCTGCTCCCTAGACTGGCGCCACCGATGCGCCCCGACGCATGGAGCGAACGTCAGGATTCACATGCTCGACACACCTTCCCCTGCCGGCGCCGACGCGACGAGCGCCGACGCGCCCACGAAGGCTGCGCAACAGGATGAGCATGGGCGGCACCGCGCGGGTGCCCACCTGCACTCCATCCACGACGATGCGCCCGTCGTGACTCGACGCATCGGGCTGCTGCTCGCGGCAGGCGTCGCCGTCGTGGCTGCGGTTGTCGGGGGTGTGAGCGGTGCGCTCATCACGGCGAATCTCATCGGCGAGCCCAACCAGGACGCGCAGCGTCTCACGCAGCCGCTCGGGTCCCCGAGCGAGCCCACGGCTCCGCTGCCGGGGGAGGCGAGCGGCGCGATCGCGTTCGCCGCTCCGAGTGTCGTCACGCTGACGGTCTCGACGCCGACCAGGACCGAGACCGGGTCTGCGGTCGTGTACTCGGGTGATGGGCTCGTCATCACCAACGCGCACGTCGTGACGCTCGACGGCACGGTCTCTGATGCGCAGATCACGGCGACGACCAGCGACGGTCGGGTCTTCACCACGAGCCGCGTCGGACTGGACGTGCTCGCCGATGTGGCCGTGCTGCGCTTGACCGGGGCAAGCGGTCTCCAGCCGGCCAGGTTCGCGGACTCCGACCAGCTGATCGTCGGGCAGTCGACGATCGTGCTGGGCGCGCCGCTCGGGCTCACTGGCACGGCGACGACCGGTGTCGTCTCGGCGATCAACCGCAGCATCGAGATCGCGTCGGCGGCGGTCCCGCCGACGGTTGACGAGAACGCCGCGACCGATACTCCGCTCAGCTCGACGGCCGATCCGGGCAAGAGCATCGTCCAGCTGCCCGTCATCCAGACTGATGCCGCCATCAACCCGGGAAACTCGGGTGGCGCGATGCTCAACGCGAAGGGCGAGGTGATCGGCATCAACGTCGCGATCGCCGGCACGAAGCCCGGCGGCCAGGGGCAGGCGGCCTCCAGCGGCAGCATCGGACTGGGGTTCGCGCTGCCGGCGAACTATGCGGTCCAGATCGCGGCGCAGCTCGCAGATGGCCAGACGCCATCGCATGGTGCGCTGGGCGCGACGGTCCGCAACGCGGCGACGGTCGCGACGAGCGGTCAGAGCATCGTGGGCGCCTACGTGGACAGCGTCGTGGAGAACGGTGCCGCCTCCCTCGCCGGTCTGCGTCGGGGAGACATCGTCACGTACATCGGCACGATCCCGGTGTCGAACGCCAACGACCTGATCGCGCACGTGCGCGTGTACGAGGCGGGTGAGGATGCGACCCTGACGGTGGTCCGCCAGGGAGAGGTCATCGAGGTCGAGGTCTCGCTCGACGCTGCGGCCTAGGCTTCCGCGTCTTGGTTCTTGTCTTTCCCGCGGGTGAGGGCGAGTGGGACGCGGAAGAAGGAGAACGGCCCGCGCGTCAGCGCCTTGTGGTCGTCTCCGGTGTCGTCCTTGGGTGCGGCGTAGGTGGGGTGCAGTTCGATGGGGAAGCTGGAAGGTGCGACGCCGAACGCCTCGCGTGCGGTGCGGACGACCTCGTTGCTGAGCATCCGGTTGCCGGCTCCGCCGATGACGGCGCCGATGCCGAACGGGACGAGTCGTCCGACGGTGCTGGCCGACTGCCGCACGACGAACCTCTTGAGGAACATCGACTGGATGCGTCCGGACAGTTCGCCGACCATGGCGCGGGGGAGGCTCTTCGTCACCATCTCGCCCCAGAAGACCTGCTTGGTCGGGCCTTTCCCGAAGACTTGGCCCGCGAACTGCTGGATGAGGTTCTTGCTCGCTTTGCCGAGCATGAGCGACTGGATGAGGGTGCGTGCGCGGACGGGGTCCGAGATGGGGAGGCCGTGGATCTCGGCGACCGCCTGCCCGAAGAGCGAGGTCATCTCGAGGAATCCGGCGGTCTCGACACCGGTGACGGCGAGCGAGGCGGCGGTTCCGACTCCGGGCACCATGGCGGCGGCACCGGCTGCACCGCCGCTGACGGTGGTCGCGTTGAGGTACTGCTGCTCGATCTTCTTGATGAGCTCGCTCGGCGTCGCGTCCGGGTACTTGCCACGGAGGATGCGGATCTGCCGGACCACGATGGGTCGCTGGATGGCCATGAGGCGGTCGAGCCAGATCTTGTCCTGTTCGCCGGGCGCCGCGCCGGTCTGCTCCTCGCGAGGCGGCAGGGGTGCGTAGGCGGTCGCGTCTGCGGCGTCGTCGAAGCGCTGCGTGCTGGAATCGGACACTTGACCTCCTCGTGGTGGCACCGCCCCGGTCTTGCAGAGGGCGACGCGAGCAGTGTATGAGGGGCCGCCTGGGGAGAGCTTGGAGCTGGCGCGGCGGCGCGCCACGCCGGATCGTTGGTACGGTTGAGCGATGTCTTCGAAGAGCTCAGACGTCGGCGATGGCACCGCCGACGATGTGAACGAGAGTGCTGCCAGCCCCGACGTGCCGGAGGGCGACGCGAGTCGACCCCAGCCGATCATGGTCGAGGCGATCGTCGTCGACGACACCGTGACCGTCTCCTCGCTGGCAGAGGAGGCGACTGCGGAGCAGGAGACCGGCCTCCCGGCCGCCGTCAGGAACCCGGTGCTGGGTGCCGCGACCGCCGAGGGGCTCTCGACGATGACGCCGGTGACCCGCGTCACGGAGGCTCCGGATCGTGAACTCGGCGACACCGTCCTGTCGGTCAACGGGCTCACGAAGCGCTTCGGTTCGGATGTCGCGGTGAACGATGTCACGTTCGAGGTTCGTCGCGGCTCCTTCACGGGCATCGTCGGACCCAACGGTGCGGGGAAGACGACGACCCTGTCGATGGCGACGGGGTTGCTGAAGCCCACGAGCGGCAACGTGGAGGTCCTCGGCCTCGACGTGTGGAAGAACCCGAAGGCCGCGCATCCGCACATCGGCATCCTGCCCGACCGTCTGCGCCTCTTCGACCAGCTCACGGGTGGGCAGCTCCTCTACTACTCTGGACTCCTTCGGGGGTTGTCGCCTGCTGATTCGCGGGCGCGCACGGAGTCGCTGGTGCACGCGTTCGAGCTCGAATCGGCGGCGAACCGGCTGGTCGTGGACTACTCGGCCGGCATGTCGAAGAAGATCTCGCTCGCCGCGGCACTGATCCACTCGCCGGAGCTCCTGGTGCTCGATGAGCCGTTCGACACGATTGACCCGGTGTCGGCGGGACAGCTCATCGACATCCTCCTCGAGTACGTGCAGCGCGGCGGCACCGTGCTGCTGTCGAGCCACAGCATGGACCTCGTCCAGCGCGTCTGCGACCACGTCGCGGTGATCGTGCGGGGCGAGCTGCTCGCTTCCGGCACCGTCAGTGACGTGCGCGGCAACATCACGCTCGAAGAACGCTTCCGCGACCTGGTCCGCGGCACGCCACAGATGGAGGGGCTGGATTGGCTGGACATCTCCTTCAACTGAAGCTGCAGTCGATCCGCAACGGCGCTCGACGCGACTCGCAGCATCGGGGGGCGTGGATCGGCACGCTGCTGCTCTCGATCGCCCTCGCGGTCTTCGCGGTGCTCACGGTCGTCTCGATGCTGGATTCGGATATCGAGGCGAAGCGCGAGAGTGCGATCATCGTCGGCTCGCTCGTCACGGTCGCGACCGGCCTCGTGAGCGTCTTCGTGACGCCTGTCGCGGCCATCGACCCTCGGTCGCTGACCGTCATGGGCTTCTCGCCCCGACGTTCCGCGTGGCTCGCGCTCGGGACCGCCTTCGTGAGCGTGCCGTCGTTCGCGATCACCATCGTCCTCCTCGCGGGTCTGCTGCTGTGGGCGAGTGCTGGCACGGCGCTCCTGGTCGGCGTGGTCGGGTCTGCAGTGGTGCTCGCGACGCTGGTCGTGCTCTCCCGCCTGGCTGGGCTCGTGGGCGAGGATCTGCGGGCCAGACGGCTGGTCAGCGATGCTCGCGCCGCCCTCGTCCTCGTGCTGCTCCTGCTCGCCTCGCCGCTCGTCTTCGTGGCCGTATCCGTCGACTGGCAGCTCGGTCAGCACGAGGCGATCAGCGCCGCGCTCGAGGTGCTCTCGCTGTCCCCGATCGCCGCACCGTGGGCCGCCGCGGCCAGCGCCGCCGGGGGAGACCTGCAGCTCGCGTTCGCGCAGCTCGGCATCGGCGCCGCGACCCTCCTCGTCCTGCTCGTCCTCTGGCAGGTCATCGCCGGTCGGGTCGCGTCGGCGGCACTCGGCGGTGACGAGACCGAGCTGGTCGACCTCGGCGTGTTCGGTGCGTTCGGTCGGTCGCCGGCCCTCGTCGTCGCCGCCCGCACGGTCACGTACTGGATGCGCGACCCGCGGTACGTCGTCGTGAACGTCTCGATCATCCTCATCCCGCTTCTCGCGCTCATCCCGCTCGCTGTCGTCGGCGTCGAGCCGAGGCATCTCGCGCTCCTGCCGCTGCCGCTGCTGGCGTTCTTCATCGGGTGGACGCTCCACAACGACCTCGCCTTCGACGGCTCGGCGGTGTGGATGCACGTGACGAGCGGCATGTCGGGGCTATCAGACCGCTTCGGTCGCGCCCTGCCGACCCTGGTGTTCGGCTCAGTCGTCGTTCTGCTCGGTGCGGTCATCACGTGGCTGATCGTCGGCGACTGGGGCACGATCCTCGCGCTCGTCGGGCTCTCGCTCGGTCTGCTGTTCTCGGCGACCGGGTTCTCGAGCATCGGCAGCGTGCTGCACCCGTATCCGGTGGCGCGCCCGGGCGACTCGCCGTTCAGCCAGCCGGTCCGCTCCTGGGGGTCCGGCGTGTTCTGGCACCCGACGACCGGCTTCATCGCGATCCTGCTCA
The DNA here is from genome assembly GCF_050315415.1 of Pseudoclavibacter sp. Marseille-Q434. Taxonomy (NCBI): domain Bacteria; kingdom Bacillati; phylum Actinomycetota; class Actinomycetes; order Micrococcales; family Microbacteriaceae; genus Pseudoclavibacter; species Pseudoclavibacter sp. Marseille-Q434. The sequence goes on from NZ_JBNPQH010000001.1 coordinate 540,238, forward strand.
TGGGCCCCGCCGTCTACGCGGGCCTCGTGGCGCTCAACGGCGGCGAGTCGTGGTGGAACTTCGTGGCTCTCGGCTGGGGTCTTGTCGTCGGGCTCCTCGTGCTGCTCGTCGGCCTGCTGGCCGGAGCTCGCCAGTTCGAGCGTCGTTCGAGCGAGATCATGGCCTTCGCGCAGAGCGCGTAGACCTCGGCTGTTCTTCGAGAGGCGTCACCGGGTCGTGCATCCGGTGACGCCTCCGTTTTGCGCTCTAAGATGTTCGGCATGACGTTCTCCAGCACCCCAACCGGCCCGGGCGGGCCAGACGAGACCGGCGGCGGCACGGCGATCCTCGACCGCGAGCTCGAGAAGCTCCTCAACGAGGAGCAGACCGACGACCCCGGCGACCACGACAAGTTCTCGCACTACGTGCGCAAGGAGAAGATCCTCGAGTCGGCAGTGACGGGAAAGCCCGTGCGCGCGCTGTGCGGGAAGAAATGGCTGCCGAACAGCAACCCCGACCGCTTCCCGGTCTGCCCGAACTGCAAGGCCGTGTACGACAAGATGAAGGGCTGAGAACCCTCACCGGTGTCGACGGCTTCTGCCGGATGCACAACGGCCGCGAACCCGGAGACGGGTCGCGGCCGTTGTGCGTGGTGGCGTGGCTGGAATCAGACCCAGACGGTCTCGCGGCCGTCCTGCTCGACGAACACGGTGGGCAGCGCCGCTTCACCGGCGTGCAAGCGGAGGGCACCGATCGGCAGCTCGTCGATGGCCGTTCGGTGGTGCTCGCGGGCGCGCTGCACGCCGGCCTCGCCGGTGAACTCATCGTTGATGACGCCGTCGACGACGAGGTCGACGAGCAGGGACCTGTCGCTCTTGTCGGAGACGGGTGGTGCGCCGATGCCGACGACCTCGGCTTCCGCCACGCCGTGCTCGTCGCGGCGGCGGACGGGGAACTTCTCGCCGCCGACGCTCGCCTTGCCAGCGGAGCGCTTCGCGACGGAGACCCAGTCGCCGTCTTCACCGCGGCGGGCGACGAGCTTGTAGACCATGCCGGAGGCGACGGCGCCGGAGCCGGTGACGACGCTCGTGCCGACCCCGAAGGAGTCGACCGGGCTCGCGCCGAGGCCGGCGATGGCGAACTCGTCGAGGTCGTTGGTGACCGTGATGCTCGTCTCGGTGTTGCCGAGCTCGTCGAGCTGCGCGCGCACCTCCGCGACGAGTGTGGGGAGGTCGCCGGAGTCGAGGCGGACGCCGCCGAGCTCGCGCCCCGCGACCTCCACGGCGAGCCGGACTCCTTCCCGGACGTCGTACGTGTCGACGAGGAGGGTCGTGCCTGCGCCGAGCGTCGCGACCTGCGAGGCGAATGCCTCGCGCTCGGAGTCGTGCAGGAGCGTGAAGGAGTGCGCGGCGGTTCCCATCGTCGGGACGCCCCAGCTGCGGCCCGCCTCGAGGTTGCTCGTCGCCTTGAAGCCCGCGATGTAGGCGGCGCGCGCCGCGGCGACGGCCGAGCGCTCGCCCGTGCGGCGTGATCCCATCTCGGCGAGCGGGCGTCCGCGGGCGACCGAGACCATGCGTGCTGCGGCGGAGGCGACGGCGCAGTCGTAGTTGTAGATGCTGAGCAGCAGCGTCTCGAGGATGACACCCTCGGCGAAGCTCGACCGGACCTCGAGGATGGGGGAGCCGGGGAAGTAGATCTCGCCTTCGCGGTAGCCGCGGATCGTGCCGGAGAACCGGTAGTTCGCGAGCCAGTCGAGGGTCTCGGGCGAGACGATGGAGTGCGCACGCAGGTGCTCGAGCTCCGCGTCACCGAAGCGGAAGTCGCGCAGCAGCTCCAGGGCGCGGCCCACCCCCGCCACGACCCCGTAACGGCGTCCGCTCGGCAGTCGCCTCCCGAAGAGCTCGAAGACGCTGTCACGATCGGCGGTGCCCGCGTGGATCGCGGCATCGATCATCGTGAACTCGTACTGGTCGGTGAGGAAGCCGGTGGACGGGCGTTCGGAAGTCACCGCCCCAGCCTAGGCCCCACCGCGGGGAGCGCACGGGATCTCGGCGCGCGCATCTACGCTCGAAGGTGCCTGGGAGTAGACTCGGCACCCATGAGCGAGGCACCGATCGGCGTATTTGACTCTGGTGTCGGCGGGCTGACGGTGGCGAGGGAGATCCGGGCGCAGCTGCCGGGGGAGTCGCTCCTCTACGTCGGTGACACCGAGCACACGCCGTACGGACCGAAGCCGATCGCCGACGTCCGGCGCCTGTCGCTCGCGATCCTCGACGAGCTTGTCGAGCAGGACGTGAAGATGCTTGTGATCGCCTGCAACACGGCCTCTGCCGCCGTGCTGCGGGATGCCCGCGAGCGGTACGACGTGCCCGTCGTCGAGGTCATCGCCCCCGCCGTCCGCGCCGCCGTCAGCGCCACCCACAACAACCGCATCGGCGTGCTCGGCACCGAGGCGACCGTGTCATCTCGCGCCTACGACGACGCCTTCGCGGCGGCCCCTCACCTCGAGATCTTCTCGCAGGCCTGCCCGATTTTCGTCGAGTACGTCGAACGCGGCGACACGACGAGTCCCGAGCTCGTCCGCTACGCGGAGGAGTACCTCGCCCCCATCAAGGCAGCTGGCGTCGACACGGTGGTACTCGGATGCACGCACTACCCGTTCCTGAAGGGTGTGCTCGGCTACGTGCTCGGCCCGGGCGTCCGCCTAGTGTCGAGCGACGTCGAGACGGCCCAGGACGTGTACCGAGTCCTCGCCTCCAACGGGCTGCTCAACTCGAGCGGGCGCGCCCCGCAGTACTCGTACCGCGCGACTGGCGAGAACACGGAGGCGTTCGTGAACCTCGCTGGCCGCTTCCTCGGGCCCGATGTGCGCCACGTCGAGCGCCTCATGACGGAGGCCATCAACCTGCCGCCGTCGATGCGCCGCGCCTGACGCATCCGCCCGCCAGCTCCCACCGCTTTCCCGTACCCATCAGACTCCTTGGAGGACCAATGACCGAAGCACGCGCAGACGGCCGCACCCACGACCAGCTCCGCCCCGTGACGATCGAGAAGGGCTGGAGCGAGCAGGCAGAGGGCTCCGCCCTCATCTCGTTCGGGAAGACGAAGGTGCTCTGCACGGCGTCGTTCACGCCCGGCGTGCCGCGCTGGCTGAAGGGCCAGGGCAAGGGCTGGGTCACGGCCGAGTACGCGATGCTCCCGCGGGCCACGAACGACCGCAACAGCCGCGAGTCGGTCAAGGGCAAGATCGGCGGGCGCACGCACGAGATCTCGCGCCTCGTCGGGCGCTCGCTCCGCGCCGCCGTCGACATGTCCGCGCTCGGCGAGAACACGATCGTCATCGACTGCGACGTGCTGCAGGCCGATGGCGGCACCCGCACGGCAGCGATCACGGGCGCCTACGTCGCGCTCGCTCAGTCCATCGAATGGGCGAAGGCCAACAAGCACGTTCCGGCGAAGGCCGACGTGCTCACGCGTTCCATCGCCGCGATCTCGGTGGGCATCGTCGACGGAGTCCCGCTGCTCGACCTCGCCTACGTGGAAGACGTACGGGCTGGCACGGACATGAACGTCGTCGCGACCGGCGACGGCAAGCTCATCGAGGTGCAGGGCACCGCCGAGGGGCAGCCGTTCGACCGCGAGGAGCTCGACCGTCTCCTCGACATCGCCCTCGCGGGCACCGCGACGCTCACCGAGCTGCAGAACGAGGCGCTCAAGGCATGAGCGAGCCCGCCCGGGTTGTCCTCGCCTCCCACAACGCGCACAAGCTGGTCGAGCTGCGACGCATCCTCGGCAACCAGCTCGACGGCATCGAGCTCGTCTCCTACGACGGGCCAGAGCCACGCGAGACCGGTCTGAGCTTCGAGGCCAACGCGCTGCTGAAGGCCCGCGCCGCCGCCGAGCACACGGGGCTCCCGGCGCTCGCCGACGACTCCGGCATCTCGGTGGACGTGCTGGGCGGGTCGCCCGGCATCTTCTCCGCCCGGTGGTCCGGGCCAGCGAAGGACGCCACCGAGAACCTCGAGCTGCTGCTCTGGCAGCTGAGCGACGTCTCGCATCCGCACCGCACGGCCCAGTTCGTCGCCGCGGCTGCACTTGTCGTGCCGGCCACAGCTTCATCGACGGGCGAGGAACAGAGCGAGGCCGTGCTGGGTGTGTGGCCCGGTCGCATCCTGGAGCAGCGGAGCGGGGACCACGGCTTCGGCTACGACCCGATCTTCCAGCCCGATGGGGCGGAAGGTTCGGCGGCCGACCTCACCGACGCGGAGAAGGACGCCGCGAGCCACCGCCGCCGCGCCTTCGACGCGCTCGCGCCCAAGCTGCGCACTGCCCTCGGCCTCGAATAGCGACTCGGGATGGGAAGCTCGCTTCGTGCTGGAGAACGTTCCAGCACGAAGCGAGTTTGCCATCCGGAGCTTTTCGGGTTGCCGTCGGTGACGACGACGAGCCCGTGTCAGAGGAGCGAGCTCGCCTCGGTGAGCACCCCTCGCAGCGTCTGCTCGATCTCGTCGAACTCGGCCCGGCCGATCGTGAGGGGCGGGGCGAGCTGGATGACGGGGTCGCCACGGTCGTCGGCGCGGCAGTACAGGCCTGCGTCGAAGAGCGCCTTCGACAGGAAGCCGCGCAGCAGGCGCTCTGACTCCTCGTCGTTGAAGGTCTCGCGCGTGTCCTTGTCCTTGACGAGCTCGATGCCGAAGAAGTAGCCGTCGCCGCGCACGTCGCCGACGATCGGGATGTCGAGGAGCTTCTCGAGGGCAGCACGGAAGTGCGGCGAGTTCTCCTTGACGTTCTGCGTGAGCCGCTCCTCCTCGAAGATCTTGAGGTTCTCGAGCGCCACGGCCGCCGACACCGGGTGGCCGCCGAACGTGTAGCCGTGCGAGAACGACGTCTGGCCGTGCTTGAACGGCTCGTAGATGCGGTCGCTGACGATGGTGGCGCCGATTGGCGAGTAGCCGCTTGTCATGCCCTTGGCGCACGTGATCATGTCGGGCTGGATGTCGTAGGTCGTCGATGCGAACATGTCGCCGATCCGGCCGAAGCCCGTGATGACCTCGTCGGCGACGAGCAGCACGTCGTACTTCGTGCAGATCTCCCGCACGCGCTGGAAGTAGCCAGGGGGAGGCGTGAAGCATCCGCCGGAGTTCTGGACGGGCTCGAGGAACACGGCGGCGACCGTCTCGGGGCCTTCGAAGAGGATCATCTCCTCGATGCGGTTCGCGGCCCACTGGCCGAACTCGACGAGGTTGTCGCCGTGCTCCGGCGCACGGTAGAAGTTCGTGTTCGGCACGCGGAAGCCGCCGGGCGTGAGGGGCTCGAACATCGCCTTCATGGCGGGGATGCCCGTGATCGCCAGTGCACCCTGCGGCGTGCCGTGGTAGGCCACCGAGCGAGAGATGACCTTGTGCTTGGTGGGCTTGCCCTGCAGCTTCCAGTAGTACTTGGCCAGCTTGAAGGCGGTCTCGACGGCTTCGCCGCCGCCCGTCGAGAAGAAGACGCGGTTGAGGTCACCAGGTGCGTAGTCGGCAAGGCGATCAGCGAGCTCGATGGCGTTCGGGTGCGCGTACGACCAGATGGGGAAGAACGCGAGCTCGGCGGCCTGCTTGGCGGCGGTCTCGGCGAGACGCGTGCGGCCGTGTCCTGCGTTGACGACGAAGAGGCCGGAGAGGCCGTCGAAGTACTTCTTGCCCTTCGAGTCCCAGATGTGGTGCCCGTCGCCCTTGACGATGATCGGCACGCCGGCGCCGTCTTCCATCACGGACTGGCGCGAGAAGTGCATCCAGAGGTGGTCTTTCGCCTTCTGTTGCAGGTCGGCTTCGTTGAACTCGGTCATCGTCGATGCTCCTTCGCAGTGCTGGTACTGGAACCGTACCCGTTGGTCGGGGGAGACGGACCAGACAGTCTGTCGAGTCGGAGGAGCCTGACACTCCAGTGCGGAAGGCGGGACTTGAACCCGCACGCTCGAAAGCACAGGAACCTAAATCCTGCGTGTCTGCCAATTTCACCACTCCCGCGGGCACGGGCGAACCCGTGTGCGGGAACCAGTCTAGGGCGGGAGCGACAGCCCTCGAAGTCGGGGCGCGTCATCGGAGGCCGACCGACGGTGGGCGCGGCTACCCCAGGAGCGCCTGGATCGTGAGTGCGATCGCTGCGCCGAGGATGCACAGGCCGATGGCTCCGCCGGCAGTCCACAGTCCGATCAGCACGGACCTGCTCGGGCCAGGCTTCAGGCCGAGCTCCTGCCCGATCGCCGTGATGCGGGCGCGTTCCTCCTCCGGGCTGAACGACACCTCGAACCCGCCCGGTGCAAGGCCGAGCTGGATGACCCGGCCGTACTTCACCCGACCCGACTGGAAGGACGTCGAGAAGCCGACTCGCGGGACCATCCCGGACACCCCTGCGCTCCAGCTGATCCGGCGGAGGGTGTCGTTGATGCTGAACTTCCCAGCACGCTCGTTGACCCGAACGTTGTAGGTGATGCTGTCGCGAACGTCGTTGACGGCGAGGATGCTCACCCATCGGGCATCTGCGAGCGCGAACCCGACGTCGAATCCGCCTGGCACGCGCACGACCGCGAAGGGCTTGTCGGCGAGCTCGGCTTCGACGAGGTCGGCGAATCGTTCGGTGGTGGGCACCGGCTCAGCGTAGCCGTGCGTGGACCGTCGGGGTGCGGTCTGCGAAGGAGCCGGCGACTCATGCTCCGTGAGCTGGTGAGCGCCGGTGTCCGTGACACGTGGTCGGCCGTTTCCCTGCATTTGCTGGCCTGTGGATAACTTCTGCGGGGTTCTCTGGTTTTCGGCATGCTGACGGCGTGAGCATCGCGGTAAGCACCATCACCGACCGAATCCGTCGTCGTGTCCTGCTCGAGGGCATCGACCTCGGCGGCGACCGTGCACGGGCCGCGGACATCGCACGGGAAGAGGTGCGCGGCTACGCCGAGGAGGCTCTCGGGTCCTCGTTGCCGCTCGTGCACGACGAGGAGTCGACGACGCGCGAGGTCCTCGCGCGGGTCACCGGCTTCGGCGTGCTCCAGCCGTACCTCGACGATCCGGAGATCGAGGAGATCTGGATCAACGCCCCGTCACGCGTGTTCGTCGCGCGCGGCGGCGTCCCCGAGCTCACGCCGACGGTCGTCCCCGAGGGCGACCTGCGCGACCTCATCGAGCGGATGCTCCAGTCGAGCGGCCGGCGCGTCGACCTGTCTTCCCCATTCGTCGACGCTTCCCTCCCCAACGGCGAACGCCTGCACGTGGCTGTGCCGGAGGTGACGCGCCGGTACCCGTCGGTGAACATCAGGAAGTTCACGCGCCGCATCCGTGATCTTTCTCACCTCGTCGAGCGAGAGGCGCTCACCGCCCAGGCGGCGGAGTTCCTGCAGCTCGCGGTCCTGGCCGGATGCAACATCCTCGTCTCCGGCGCCACGCACACGGGCAAGACGACCATGATCAATGCGCTCCTCTCCTCCGTGCGCAGCGAAGAGCGCATCGTCACCGTCGAGGAGACCTTCGAACTCGATCTCGTCGCGCGCGACGTGGTCGCGCTGCAGTGCAGGCAGGCGAACCTCGAGGGCACCGGGGAGATCACCCTTCGCCGACTCATCAAAGAGGCGCTTCGGATGCGACCCGACTGGCTCGTGGTCGGCGAGGTGCGGGAAGCCGAGAGCCTCGACCTGCTGATCGCCCTCAACAGCGGTATGCCGGGCATGTGCAGCATCCACGCCAACTCGGCTCGGGACGCGCTCATCAAGCTGTCGACGCTGCCGCTCCTGGCTGGGCGCAACATCGACAGCGCGTTCGTCGTGCCGACGGTCGCCAGCTGCATCGACCTCGTGGTGCACCTGGAGATGACTGCCTCGGGGACTCGACACGTGGGCGAGATCCTCGCACCCACGGGTGTCGCCACGGGCCAGGTCATCGAGGCGGCGACGCTCTTCCGCCGCGGTCGCGGGCAGCTCGAATCCACGGGGTCACCGCCGCCACGCATCGCGAAGTACGAGGCGCACGGTCTCGATGCTGCTCGGATTCTGCGGAGGTCGCTGTGAACGTGCTGCTCGCGCTCGTCATGGGAGCGGGTGTCTCCAGCATCGTGAGTGCGTGGCTCTGGCCCCCGAGCGCCGAGCGCGTCGAGGTCCGTGGCTCCCGCATCGACGACTTCCGCGCAGACTTGAGGCGCGCAGGCTTCGAACGTGTTCCGGTGGCCGTGTTCGCGGGCGCCGCCGTTGTCCTCGGCCTCACGCTCGGCGCCGCCGGACTCGCGCTCACCGGTGTGTTCGCTGTTGCTGTGCTGGCCTTCCTGGCGGGCTGCGCCGGTCCTTTCCTGATCGTCCGAATGCGTTCCGTGCAGCGGCGCAGCCGCAACCGTCTCGTCTGGCCGGATGTCATCGACCATCTCGTCGCTTCCGTCCGGTCCGGCGTCGCCCTGCCGGAGGGAGTCGCGAGCCTCGCGGAGTCTGGCCCGACCGTGCTACGAGAGGACTTCGCCGCCTTCACGAGGCAGTACCGCCTCACGGGAAGCTTCCGGGTCGCGCTGGACGACCTCAAGGAACGGCTCGCAGACCCAACCGCCGACCGCATCGTCGAAACACTCCGCATGTCCAGGGACGTCGGCGGTGCCGAACTCCCCACGGTGCTCAAGAGCCTCGGCAGCTACCTCCGTGAGGAGCAAGCGGTGCGCCACGAAGTCGAGGCGAAGCAGTCCTGGGTCATGAACGCCGCCAAGCTCGGATCCGCCGCACCCTGGATCGTCCTGCTCATGCTGGGCACGCGGCCGGAGGCCGCCGCCGCATTCAACAGCTACGAAGGCGCCGTCGTCATCCTCATCGGCCTCGGGACGACAGTCCTCGCCTACCTCGTGATGCTCCGGATCGCGAAGCTGAAGGACGACCGCAGGTGGTTCGCATGAACGAGACCCTCGGCTGGGCCGTCCTCTGCGGACTCGGTCTGGGCATCGGCCTCTGGACGATGCTCGCCGCCGTGCCCCGACTCTCCAGACCGAATCTCGCCGAACGCCTCGCACCGCACCTCCTCGACGTGTCGGCAGCCGCTCGCGCCGACGTGCAGAAGACCGCGACCGACCCGCTCCCCGTCCTCGGCACCCTCGCGGCCCCGCTCATGGCGAAGGGGCGCGCACTGCTCGGCGAAGTCCTCGGCGGCAACGACCGCATCATCGGCCAGCTTCGCCAAAGCGGCTCCTCCGCCAGCGTCGAACGCTTCCGAGCCGAACAGCTCACCTGGGGGCTGATCGCGGCAGGAATCGGACTCGCCGCCGCACTGATGCTCGGCGTGACCCGAGGGATGCCGGTCATCGCTCAGGTCCTGCTTCCCCTCCTCCTCGGCGGCGTCGGAATCTTCGCCCGTGACCAGGCACTCGGGCGCGCAGCGCACCGTCGGCATCGACAAGTGGCCAGCGAGTTCCCGACCGTGATCGAGTTCCTCTCCCTCAGCATCTCGGCCGGCGAGGGAGTCTTCGACAGCCTCAGGCGCGTCGCGAGCGTCAGCACCGGCGAACTGGCCAAGGAATTCGCACGCGTCGTCCACCACGTGAACACGGGCGTCTCGCTCGCCGACGCGCTCCACGAGATGACCAGGGGCGTCAAGTACCTGCCGCTCGACCGCTGCGTCGAGCACATGATCTCCGCACTGGAACGCGGCGCGCCCCTCGTCGAAGTGCTCCGCGCTCAGGCAAGCGACGCCCGAGAGCTCGGGAAGCGCGAGCTCCTCGAAGCGGCGGGGCGCAAAGAAGTGCAGATGCTCGTCCCGCTGATCTTCCTCATCCTGCCCACCACCATCCTGTTCGCGCTCTACCCGGCAGTCTTCGTGCTCCGCACGAGCTTCTAGAGCCCCACCCGAAAGGCACGACCATGCAGTTCCTGCACGCACTCCGAACCAGAGCCGCCTCCGAACGCGGAGACGTCCCCGGCTGGGTCTTGATCACGATCATGTCCGCCGGAATCGTCATCCTTCTCTGGACCGTCGCCGGCGACCTCCTCGTCAACGTGTTCGAGAACGCCATCACCCGAGTCAGTGACTTCAGCTGACAGGCCGGCCCGCTCACGCCGCCCCATGATCCGAGACGACCGGGGGTCGGCGGTCGCCGAGTGGGTCATGGTCTCGGCGATGCTCGTGCTGCTCACCGTCACGGTCCTGCAGATCGGCTTCGCGTTGCACGTGCGCACAACGCTCCTCGATGCGGCAGGAGAGGGCGCGAGGCATGCGGGACTCTTCGGTGCCGGTCTCGAAGCGGGCGAGGAACGAGCCGCAGACCTCATCGCCATGAGCATCGGCGGCGGGTACGCCGAGTCCGTGGTGGCGAGCACGACCGAGCTCGACGGGGCCCCCGTCGTCGCCGTCACCGTGCGCTCGCCGCTTCCGCTCATCGGCCTCCTCGGGCTGCCGGACGCGCTGGAGGTGACCGGACATGCCCCGCAGGAGACGCTGGATGCCGAGTGACGATCGCGGGTCGGCCTCGCTCGAGTTCCTGACACTCGGCACACTGCTGATCGTGCCACTCGCCTACCTCATGCTCACCCTCTCCGCGCTGCAGGGCGCGAGCATCGCCGGAGAGTCGGCGGCGAGAAGCGCGGCACGTCTGCTGGCGTCCGACCCCGAGTCGGTCGAGACGCAGGCGCTCGCCGCGGCGGCGATCGACCTCGCCGCTGCCGACCACGGCTTCGAGGCCGGCACCGTCGCACAGCACGTCGAATGCAGCAGCACGGCCGGTGCCTGCCAGGCAGCGGGTGCCGTCGTCTCCGTCACCGTCACGATCGACGTGCCCCTGCCGTTCGCGCCGAACCTGACCGGGGAAGCAGCTCCGCTGTCCATCCCGACCAGCGCCACGGCCTCGTTCGCCGTCACCAGGTTCGGGCTCTCCTCGTGACGGGCGCTCGGGCACGACTGCGCGACAGCCTGCGCCGGATGCACGGCGAGCGCGGCAGCGTGCTCCCGCTCATCCTGGTCTTCCTCGTGATCGGGCTCACCGCCGCCTACGTGCTGGTCGCCGCCACGTCGCTGTCCATCGAGCGCAAGCGACTCCTCACGATCGCGGACGCGGTGGCGCTCTCCGCCTCGGAGAGCTTCGCGGTGGCGGACGTCGCCTTCGTCGATGCTGAGCTGCAGCCGGTCCTCCACCCCACGAAGGTGCACGAACGCGCCCTCGCGACGCTCGAGGACCTCGCCGGGGCGAGCCCGGACAGCGTTGCGCTCGTCTCCGCGTCGACGCCAGACGGCGTCACGGCCGCCGTCGTCATCACCGGCCACTGGACCCCGCCCCTCACCCATGCGCTGCTCCCATCTGGGCTCGAGATCACCGTCTCCAGTGACGCCAGGGTGGTGCTCTCCTGACGCCACGCGCGCCCAACAGCGCCGCCCAGCCCTGGCGGCTAGTCTTGGGGGATCATGATCAACCTTGACCTCGCTTCGGAGATCGCCGCCCTGCGCAGCACCTTCGGAGACATCAGCGCCGTGCTCAACCCCGACAAGCTCCGCGCGAAGGTGGTGGAGCTCGAAGCCGCAGCATCCGTCCCCGACCTCTGGAACGACACCGAGAACGCGCAGAAGGTCACCTCCGCACTCAGCCACGCGCAGGCAGATCTCAAGCGCCTCGACGAGATCGAACGACGCCTCGACGACCTCGAAGTGCTCGCGCAGATGGCCGTCGAGATGGAAGACGAGGACACGGCCGAGGAAGCCCGCGCCGAGCTCAAGTCGATCACCAAGGTCATCGGCAACCTCGAGGTCCAGACGCTGCTCGACGGCGAATTCGACCCGCGCCCCGCGGTCATCACGATCCGCGCCGGCGCCGGAGGCGTCGACGCCTCCGACTTCGCCGAGATGCTCCTCCGCATGTACCTCCGCTGGGCCGAGCAGCACAGCTACAAGGTCTCCGTCCTCGACACCAGCTACGCCGAGCAGGCCGGCATCAAGTCGGCCACCATCGAGATCGACAGCCCATACGCCTTCGGCACCCTCTCCGTCGAAGCCGGCACGCACCGGCTCGTGCGCATGAGCCCCTTCAATTCAGCCGGAAGCCGCGAGACGAGCTTCGCCGCCGTCGAGGTCGTCCCGCTCATCGAGCAGACCGAGTCGATCGAGATCCCAGACAACGACATGCGCGTGGACGTCTTCCGCTCCTCCGGTCCGGGCGGGCAGTCCGTCAACACGACCGACTCGGCCGTCCGCATCACGCACCTCCCAACCGGGATCGTCGTGAGCTGCCAGAACGAGAAGAGCCAGATCCAGAACCGCGCCGCCGCACTCCGCGTGCTCCAGTCACGCCTCCTCCTGCTCCGCCGCGAAGAGGAGAACGCGCAGAAGAAGGAGCTCGCGGGCAACATCACCGCAAGCTGGGGTGACCAGATGCGCTCCTACGTCCTCGCGCCATACAAGATGGTCAAGGACCTCCGCAGCCAGCACGAGACCGGCAACACCGACAAAGTCTTCGACGGCGACATCGACGCGTTCATCGCCGCCGGCATCCGCTGGCGCAAGCGCGGCGAAGCCGACGCCGCCTAGGAACACGAAGAAGGCGCCAGGGAGCATCGAGCCGGGACACCCACGTCTGACGTGTTCTGCATGTCGCGCCGGGCTGCGGCCACTCCGGTGCCTACCCTGTTAGCGCCATGATCAGATTCGATAACGTCGCCAAGGTCTACCCTGGCACCGCCGCCCCCGCACTCGACGACATCACCTTCGAGGTGCTGCGCGGTGAGTTCGTGTTCCTCGTCGGCCCCTCCGGGTCCGGAAAATCCAGCGTCCTCCGCCTCATCCTCCGCGAGGACGCCCCGAGCCGCGGACAGGTGCACGTGCTCGGCCAGGACCTGCGCCGCATCTCCAACCGCAAGGTGCCGTACTACCGACGCAGCATCGGCATGGTGTTCCAGGACTTCCGCCTCCTCGCAGGCAAGACCGTGTTCGAGAACGTCGCCTACGCGCTCGAAGCGCTCGGCAAGTCCCGCGGCCACGTCGCGAAAGCCGTCCCCGATGTCCTCGAGACCGTGGGCCTCGGCGACAAGGCGAACCGCTTCCCCCACGAACTCTCCGGCGGCGAGCAGCAGCGCGTCGCCATCGCCCGAGCCGTCGTCAACAAGCCGGACATCCTCCTCGCGGACGAGCCGACCGGAAACCTCGACCCCGTCACGAGCCGAGGCATCATGCGCCTCCTCACCCGCATCAACGCGAACGGCACCACCGTCGTCATGGCCACGCACGACGTCTCGATCGTCGACGAGGAGCGCAGGCGCGTCATCGAGCTCGACGGCGGCGTCATCATGCGCGACGAGTCCGATGGCGTCTACCAGCCGGGCATCGTGCCGCTCACCGAAGCGGAGACCGCCAACCAGCTCGAGCAGAACGACGACACCGAAGCTCAGGTCGCGTCGCAAGCCCCCACATCCATCGCCGACTCGATCGCCTCGCGCGTCGCCGGCGAGAAGACCACGAAGAACTCTGGAGACGTCAAATGATCGGCCGCGTATTCGCCGAGATGTGGCAGGGACTTCGCCGCAACTCGAGCATGGTCATCTCCGTCGTGCTCGTGACCTTCGTCTCCCTGACGTTCGTCGGCGCCGGAATCCTCATGCAGCAGCAGATCAGCAGCATGAAGGCCTTCTGGTACGACCGCGCTCAGGTGTCCGTCGACCTCTGCTCGTCCGTCTCGACCGCCCCGAACTGCGCAGGCGGCCAGGCCAGCGACACCCAGCGCGACGCCGTCGAGGCGGCCCTCCAGGGCGCCGTCCTCACCCCGTACATCAGCGAGTACGAGTTCGAAGACCAAGAACAGGCCTACGAGAACTTCCAGCAGCAGTTCGCCGGCGACCCCATCGTGTCCTTCGTCGAGCCCGAGTTCCTCTCGGAGAGCTTCCTCATCACGCTCACCGACCCCGACCAGGCCGACATCATCATCGAGCAGCTCTCCAACTACGACGGTGTGGAGGCGGTCACCGACCAGCGCCAGTACCTCGAGAGCATCTTCGAGCTCCTCAACGTCGCCAGTCTGTCTGCGATCGGAGTCGCAGTGGTCATGCTCGTCGCGGCGGCGCTCCTCATCGCGACCACGATCCGCCTGTCTGCGATCAGCAGGCGCCGCGAGATCGGCATCATGCGCCTCGTCGGCGCATCCAACCGCTACATCCAGGCGCCCTTCATCCTCGAAGGCGTCGTCGCGGCCCTCATCGGTGCCGTGCTCGCCTCGGCAGCAACCGTCGCGATCGCGCACTTCTTCGTGCAGGGCTACCTCGGCAGGCAGCTGCCGTTCGTCTCCCTCATCGGAGTCCCGGAGGCGCTCCTCGCGATCCCCGTCCTCCTGATCGTCAGCGTGCTGCTCGCCTGGGTCTCCGCGCGCATCGCGATCAACAAGTACCTCAAGGTCTGACCCGCACGCAACAGCAAGGTAGACCGATGGACAGCCCGTGTCGTAAGATAGCGGGCTGTCCATCGTCTGCCGTCGAGAGAGGAAGAGGCCATGCCAAAGGAGCAAGGGACGAAGCCTGTCGCGACGAACCGTCGAGCCAGGCACGACTACCTGATCGAGGACACCCTCGAAGCGGGCATCGTGCTGAACGGAACCGAGGTGAAGTCGCTCCGGCAGGGGCGCGCCTCCCTCGTCGACGGATACGCGTACATCGACCGCGGTGAGGCGTGGCTCGACGCCGTGCACATCCCCGAGTACCTCGAGGGCACGTGGAACAATCACGCACCACGCCGCAAGCGGAAGCTGCTGCTGCACAAGGAGCAGATCCGCAAGCTCGCCATGAAGACCAAAGAGGGCGGCTACACGCTCGTCCCGCTGACGCTCTACTTCCTCAACGGCCGTGCAAAGGTCGAGCTGGCCGTCGCGAAGGGCAAGCGCGAGTTCGACAAGCGCCACGCACTGCGTGAGCGCCAGGACAAGCGCGAGGCCGACCGCGCCGTCGCGTCCCGCAAGTACATGGGGGAGTAGATCGCGCCTCGAGCACCGATGCGCTGCACCCCCGAAGAGCGATGCGGCCCCCGATCCACTGGATCGGGGGCCGCATCGCTGTGTGTGCTTGGAACCGCTAGCGCACGCTCTCGACGAGCGTCGCGATGGAGCTCTCGTGCGCGGAGAGCAGCGTCTTCAGGCTTCGCGACTGCCAGCCACGGTCCGTCTGCCCGTCTGACGACGGGTCGGCGCTCCACCAGGCCGTCTGCACGGCCGCGTCGGCCGCGTCGAACGTGTCGAACATCGCGGTGAACAGCGTTGACGAGTTGGCGAACGGAACGGCCCCGACGGTGAGGCTCAGCGTCTCAGAGCGGTACGAGTCGGCGGCGGCCTGCGCAGCATCCGCGGCCTTCCCGAACTCGGTGCTGTAGCTCGTGCAGACGTCCGCGAGCTCGTCGAGGAAGCACTCCGATGCGGCCAGGTCCGCGATGCCACGGTAGAAGTCGACGTAGGTCGACTTGATGCCGTCGGCGATCGTCGTGCCGATGTTCGGGTTGCTGTAGTCCGGGCATCCCGTCGACACGTTGCACGGGTAGTACAGGTTGTTGCCGAGGTCGATGTTCTGACCGTCCGGGATGGTGAAGATCGTCGACGAGAACGACGCGAGCTGCGTGCCGAACGTGTTGTAGATCGAGTTGTACTTCGGGAACGCCTCGCAGAACTGCTGCAGCGCCGCGACATCCGCGCTTGCCGTGTCAGCGAAGTTCGCGACGATGTCGCGTCGCTCGCTGAGGCCGTCGCTCTCGGTCTGAGCGGCCTTGTATGCCTCGGAGGCGTCGGCACCGTCCTCGACCGCAAGCGAGGGCACGGTGGACCCGGCGAGATCGTTGATCGTCGTCTCCGCCGTCGCGACGTTCCCGCAGCGAGTCGAGAAGTCGGTCATCTGGGCCGCCGACTGCGAGAAGAAGTCGGTGTTCTCGCCCAGTGAGGCCGAGATGGTGACGTTGGCGGCAAGGTCGAGGTTCTCGGTCGTCCAGTCCGCGTAATGCGCGTCGAGGTCCGTCTGGAACGCAGCCGCGAGCTCGTCGCCGCGGTTCACGTTGTTGTTGTGGATGGTGACGGGGATCGCTACGGCGGCTCCCACCAGGACCACGACGCCGATGATCGCGGGGATGAGGATTGCGGGCTTCCGGAACCAGGGCTTCTTGGCGGGGGCTCCGTTGCCGAAGTCGTTGGGGCCGGACGGTCCGCCGCCCTGGTAGCCACCGCCACCGTTGCCACCGAACGCGGGTGCCCCGAACTCCTGGCCGGGTGCCTGGCCGGGAGCGTAGGGGGCTGGGGTCTGGTTCTCCGGAGCGCCGTTCCACGCGCCTGCCTGCTGCTGCGCGCCATAGCCGGCGCCGAAGGCAGCGGCACCCGCCTCGGGGGCGGTCGAGCCGAACGCGGGCGACTCGTTCTGGCCGCCGTAGCTCGGCGCGCTGTTCACCTCGCCGTACGCCGGCGCCTCGAGGCCGCCGTTCGCCTGACTCGCCCCAGCCTGGCCGGCACCCGGTGCGTTCCACGCCGGAGTCTGCGTCGTCTGGGCGTCCTGCGCGTCCGGAGCCGACTGGCCCCACGCCGGAGCGGAGGGCTGCTGGTCCCAGGCTGCGGGAGCCTGGGCCGGTGCGCTCTGGTCGTTCCAGGCGTTGGGGTCGTGCTGGGCTGTCTGGTCCCAGCCAGTTGGAGCTGGGGCGGATCTGCCCTGGTCGTTCCAGGTGCTCGAGTCCTGTGGGGGAGTCTGCTCCCAACTCGGGGCGGCCGGCGCACCGGAGTCGAGGATCTCCGTCTGGTTGTGGTCTCCGCGACCGAGCACAGCGGTCTCGTTTCCCTCGCCGAAGCCGAGGACCTCGGTGCTGTTCTCGTCGGGGTGAGACTGGTCGCCGCTGGCCGGTTCCACGCCTTCGCCGACTGCATCGGCGGCTGGTGCTGACTCGGCATCACGCGGCCAGGTGGGCGCCGCGGGCGCCTCGTACTGGACCGGCGCGGGTACCTCGCCGTCGCTCACCTCTGGCTGGCCGGGCCCATCCTCGGAGGGCGCGGGAGCGTCCGGCTCCTCAGCCGGCCTGCCGAAGTGCGCACCGAAGCCTTCGTGCCCAGAGGTCTGGTCTTCCGAAACGGAGTCCCCGGATTCCTGGGCGTGCTCGTCGCCGTTCTCGGGCTTCTGCCAATTCGGGCGCCCGAATCCTTCAAAGTCATTGCCGCTCATGGGGTTCAGGTTACTGGTCCTCCCGGGAATCGCCTCCAGGCTTGCCCTGAGCACGCCAGGACGTGGATTTTCCGGCCGTCTTGACGTATGTTTAGGAGCTGCCAGTTCTTCTGGCAGCTGCAACTCAACAGAGCTCATGACGTGGAACGCCGCCGAGGAGACTCGGCTCACGGGGATGATCGGTTTCGACATGACTGGTGAATCGGCGTGAAGCGGGTCGAGGATGCGGGGTTATCTCGTAAACGCCCCTCGCAAAACATAGGTGCTAACGCTAAGCGCACCGACTTCGCCCTCGCTGCTTAAGCGAGTCCGATAGTCCGTCAGCCCGGGGGTGTTCCCGCTCCGGTAGCTGGCGTCATTAAGGGAACTTGCTGTGGTGTTGTGTTTCAGGGCACCACGGGACTTGCACTGGAACTGGGCTCGTCGATCAAGGTGTCTGTCCCCATGATCGGAGCCAAGTAGAACAGTAGACAGACTGCACCCGGAGAAGCCGCGGTTTCGTAGTTGTGGACGGGGGTTCGATTCCCCCCATCTCCACGAAACCCACGTCATGAGCGAAGGCCCCGACTGCCCAGTTGAACACTGGGGAGTCGGGGTTTTGTTGTCTGCAGTGTGCGGTGCCTGGGTCAGTCCGCCGGCCACACGCCGGATGTACCGCGACGATGGCTGCCGACGAGGTGCGTGTCGACGATGCCGATGGCCTCCATGAGGGCGAAGAGGTTGGTTGGGCCGACGAAGCTGAAGCCGCGCGCCTTGAGACTCTTCGTGAGCTGTCGCGACTCGTCGCTGGAGCTGGGCACGTCTGCCGCTGACGCGGGTCTCGGCGTTGTCGTCGGCTTGGCGCCCCAGACCAGTTCGTTGAGTGGCTCGCTCTCGCGCAGCGCGACCGTCGCGCGAGCGTTCCTCATGACCGACGAGATCTTCAGTCGGTTCCGGATCACTCCGGGGTCGCTCATCAGTCGCTCGAAGTCGTCATCGCCGAACCCGGCCACCGCGTCGACGTCGAAACCTGCGAACGCCTCGCGCAGCAACGGCCTCCGCTGCAGGATGAGGCGCCAAGAGAGCCCGGACTGGAAGATCTCGAGGCACAACCGCTCGAAGACGCCACGCTCGTCGGTGACGGGCATGCCCCATTCCGTGTCGTAGTACTGCATGAGCAGCTCGTCGCGGCTCGCCCACAGCGGCCGGGCGAGGCCATCCTCGCCGACGACGAGGTCAGGGGTGATGCTGGTAGCTGGCAAGGGCTTTCCTCTCCGGATGCGGAATCCTGCAATCTCCGCGAACCGGAAGGGACACGGACGGCGCTGATCGAGAACCTGCTGTGCGCAGAACGCTACCCGGCACCTCCGACACGCGCCGCCGCTGTCCACAGGCGGCAGGCCCGCCAGGAAACGGAACCTAGCCGTTGGTCGGCAGGCGTGAGCCGCTCAGCTCGTCACCCTTGCTGCTTGCAATGAGGCAGACCAGGTTGCGGTCGCCCTCGCTCCAGCTCCGTTCGCTCGGAACAAGATGCAGCGCAGTGAGGCCCGCGACCGCGTCTCGCCCGAGCTCGGCGAACTGAGCTGAGCACCGTGCATCCGCTTCGGAGGCCAGAGCGTCATCGCCCGGGAACGCCTCACCGAGTTCGCTCGGTGCCGCCGAGAGCACCTCGTAGAGGTGTGGGTCCGCGCACGACGCCGCAAGCGTCGCAACGGTGAGGTCCGCGTCCGACGAGAAGCAATCGCCAGCTCTCACATCCGTGATCGGAACCGCGCGGGGCGTCTCCGGGGAGCTCGCACAGGCCGTCAGCGCTCCGCTGACGACGAGCACGGCCAAGAGCGTTGCGGGGATTCGGGAGGACACCCCACCAGGCTAGCTGGCGGAACCCGCAGCCGTCCCCGCAGTGGCCTGGCCGTCGAGGGGCGTCACGATGCACAGCACTTCTCGGTCGCCGCTGGCCCATGACTCGGCGCTCGGCACGATGCCCGTGTAGTTCCATTCGGTCAGGAACGGCTCCGCCCCGATGAAGCCCGTGAACGCTGCGGAGCAGATGTCCTCGAGGGCAGTGTCGATCGCCGAGTCGCCGGGGAAGGTGTCACCGCCCGACATGTTCTCGGAGTGATACGCCTCGTACGTGTGCAGCGAGTCGCAGTTCGGGAAGAGCTCAGCGTCGTCGGAATCCGATTCGAGGTCGAAGCAGTCGCCGACCGCGAGGTCCTCGATGCCGGTCATCGTGCCAGCCACCGCGGTTGGTGTTGGTGTTGCCGTCTCGGATGCGGTGGGCGTGGCCGACTCGGTCTCCTCGGCAGTGGACGTCGACGTCGTCGTCACCACGGGGTCGGAGCCCCCACTGGCCAGTGTCGTCACGAGGGTGCATCCACTGAGGAGCAGGAGGGCGGCGAGCCCCAGGGACGCGCCAGCGGCGCTTCGTACGGCGGCGGTTCGCATCGTTGCTCCTCTTGGGGGTGAACATCGGTTCAGAGGTCCTGTTGCCGCTCCTGCAGACGCGACGCGACCAGTGTATTGCCGTGTTCCCGAAGATCACCACTGAGGCGATCGCAGTTGCTGCCACCCTGGCGTGTCGTCCCGCGGGCGTAGCATTGGCTCCCTATGTCTGCAGACGCGAGTTCCCCCACCCAGCAGTCGACCGTCCGGCAGGGTGGACCCTCTTCCTCCGCCACAGCACCCCAGGAGGCCTCCCGCTGGCCCGCCTTTGCGGTGTGCGCGGCGGTCGCCGTGCTCACGATCCTCGATCTGGCCAAGGTCAACGTCACGCTCGGCCCGATCGAGCACACGCTCGGCGCGGCCTCCTCCGACGTGCAGCTCATCGTCGCCGGCTACGTGCTGGCGTTCGGAATCCTGCTGGTTCCCTCGGGGCGACTCGGCGACCTGTGGAATCGCAAGCGCCTGTTCCTGATCGGTCTCGTCGCCTTCGCGCTCGCGTCGCTCGTGTGCGCGCTGAGTGTGAGCACCGAGATGCTGATCGGCGGTCGCATCCTGCAGGGTTTCGCCGCCGGCATCCTGATGCCGCAGGTGCTCGGCCTCATCCAGCAGCTCTTCACGGGCCAGGAGCGTGGGCGGGCCTTCGGGATCTTCGGCGCCATCGTCGGGCTCGGCACGGCGTTCGGTCCGACGATCGGCGGCTTGCTCATCGGCCTGCTGGGGGAGGAGGCCGGCTGGCGCTGGACCTTCGCGATGAACGTGCCCCTCGCCCTTGTCGTGCTGCCGTTCGCCTGGCGGCTCCTCCCATCGAGGCAGGAAGTGGCGAAGGGGCAGACGCTCGACCTCTTCGGCGTCGCCCTCCTCGGGCTGGCCGTGCTGACGACGATGCTCCCATTCGTGCTGACGTCGGGGCGGGACACTGACGACCCGGCCCGGTGGTGGCTGCTCGCCCCAGCGCTCGGCTTCTTCGTCGCGTTCATCCTCTGGGAACGGCGCTACCTCCGGATCGGGAAGACGCCCGTCGTCGACTTCGCGCTCTTCCGCACGCCCTCGTATCGCTACGGGGTGCTCATCACGACGCTGTTCTTCGCCGCGATGCCCGTCGGCTTCCTGCTCGTGACGCTGTTCCTGCAGCAGGGGCTCGGACACCCGGCCGTGCTGGTCGGTGCCGTCTCGGTCCCGTACGCGCTCACCTCGGCGGTCGTGGCAGCCGTGTCGGGCAAGTGGACGTTCCAGCACGGGGCCACGCTCGTCGCCGTCGGCGTCGCGCTGTTCGTTGTGGGCTACAGCGTGGTGCTCGTCGTGACCCAGCTGGCTGAGCCGGCGCTGTCGCCCTACCTGGTCAGCGCGTCCCTGGTCATCTCGGGTGCGGGCGCGGGGCTGGTGATGGGGGCGAACCAGATGCGGATGCTCCTGCACGTCCCCGTCGAGCAGGCGGGCATCGCGGGCTCGTTCGCGCAGGTCGGGCAGCGCCTCGGCAACGCCATGGGCTTGGCGATCGGCAGCTCCGTCTTCTTCGCGGGGGTCGCCGCCCTGCAGGTCACGGGAGCCGTGCAGGACACGAGTTCGCCTGTCGTGCAGGAGGCCTACAAGACGTCCGTCGCCGGCGGCCTGCTCGTGGTCATCTGCCTGGCCTGTCTCACGCTCGTGGTCGCCGTCGTGGACCTTGTCGGGCATCGGCGACGCCAGCGCGAGCAGCAAGTGGGGGAGTGACGTCTGATCTCCGGCCGAGTCGCGAACCGGATCAGCGGGCTGCGAGGGCCTTGAGCGCCTGATCGTGCAGAAGGCCATTCGTGGCGAGCGCACTGCCGTGCCACGGTCCTTCTTCCCCGTCCATGCTGGTGAACGTGCCGCCTGCCTCCACGACGATCGGCACGATCGCGGCCATGTCGTACGGCTGCAGATCGAACTCTCCCGCGATCTCGAGCGCGCCCTCCGCGACGAGCATGTAGGACCAGACCTCGCCGACGGCGCGCGTGCGCCAGATGGCTCGGCTGAACTCGAGCAGCTGCGCTGAGCGGCCCGCGTCATCCCAGCCCTTGAGGCTGTTGTAGCTGAGGGATGCCCGTTCGAGCTCGTCGACGGCGCTCACCTGAATGCGCCGGTCGGTGGCGACATCGCGGTCGCTGAGGTCGTCGTCGAGGTACGCACCCTGGCCGGTCGCGCCCCACCAGCGCCTGTTGAGGCCGGGTGCCGACACGACACCCACCTCGGGAACGCCGTCGATGACCAGCGAGATCAGGGTCGCCCAGATCGGGATGCCGCGCATGAAGTTGGCGGTGCCGTCGATCGGGTCGATGATCCACTGCCGGCGAGAGGTGCCCTGCGAGCCGTACTCCTCGCCGAGGATGGAGTCGCTCGGGCGGGTCTCCGCGAGGCGCGCGCGCAGGGCCTGCTCGACGGCCCGGTCCGCGTCGGTCACCGGCGTCCGGTCCTCTTTCTCGTACACCCCGAGCGAGCGCGAGTTGAAGTGCTGCATCGAGACCGCATCGGCGATGTCGGCGAGCTCTCGTGCGAGGCGGAGGTCGGAGGAGAGCGGGTGCAGGAGTTCGGTGGCCACACGGTCAGCCTAGGCCAGGGCCAGCTAGTAGCTCGCGTCGGCCGCCTGGTCGAGCGACATGAACAGGCGTCGCAGCGAGTCGAGCCTGGCGATGCCAGCCTCGTCGAGCTCGCCGTCACGCGCAGCGTCGTCGAGCGCGCAGTCCGGGGCGTCAGCCCGGTGCGTGCATCCGCGCGGGCAGTCCTCGGCGATGTCGGCGAGTTCGGTGAAGCCGCGCAGCACGTTGTCGCGATCGACGTGCCCGAGTCCGAATGACCGGACTCCGGGTGTGTCGATGATCCAGCCGGTGCGCCCCTCGGCGTCCTCGATCCGAACGGCGAGGGTGGATGAGGAGGTGTGCCTGCCGCGACCGGTGACGGCGTTGACGACTCCCGTCTCGCGAAGCGTGCCGGGCACGAGCGCGTTCACGAGCGTCGACTTCCCGACGCCGGAGTGGCCGACGGCGACCGTCGTGTGCCCCGTGAGCGCGGCTCGGAGCTCGTCGATGGGCTCGCCTCCCGGGCGAGACTCGAAGACCTTCACGCCGAGGGGCTCGACGAGCGCGCGCAGCTCGTCAGCGGGCGCCACGTCCGTCTTGGTCAGAACAAGCAGCGGCTGGATGCCCGCATCCAGGGCCGCCACGAGGTAGCGGTCGATGAGTCGTGGTCGCGGCTCCGGCTGAGCTGTGGCCGCGACGATGAGCATCTGGTCGGCGTTGGCGACGATGACGCGCTCGACCTGATCGGTGTCGTCCGCGCTGCGGCGGAGGAGCGTCTTGCGTTCGACGATGCGCACGATGCGGGAGAGGCTGCCGGCGTCGCCGGTCGTGTCGCCGACGATGTCGACGAGGTCTCCCGTGACGATCGCCGTCCGGCCGATCTCTCGCGCCTTGGCGGCGGTGACGGTTCGCTCCTCCGGCGTGCCCTCGTCGAGCAGCACCGTGTAGCGTCCGCGGTCGACGGTCACGACGCGTCCGGTCACGGCGTCGGAGTGCTTCGGACGCTGCTTCGATCGGGGCCTGTTCGCCTTGGGGTTCGGGCGCCCCCGGAAGTCGTCCTCGTCCCAGTCGCCGTAGGCGTCGAACGCGTCGCCGAGTGAGCGAGCCACGGTCAGATGCTGAAGGCGGTGAGGTCGACGCTGCCGTCGTCCTCGCCCTCGTCCGGGTCGCCGACCGTGCCCTGGTCCAGCATGTCCTGCCAGAGCTGGGTGAACTGGGGGAGCGTCTTGCTCGTGGCGTGGATGTCGTCGACGGTCACGCCCTCGATCGCGAGGCCGACGATGGCACCTGAGGTGGCCATGCGGTGGTCCTCGTAGCTGCGCCATTCGTGGGCGGTGCGCGGTCCGGGAACGATCTCGAGCCCGTCGTCGAGCTCGGTCACCTCGCAGCCGATGCCGCGCAGCTCTGCGGCGATGGCCGCCACGCGGTCGGTCTCGTGGCCCCGGAGGTGGGCGATGCCCGTGATGCGGCTCGTGGTGGTGCAGAGCCCGCAGAGCGCCGCGAGGTTGGGGGCGAGCTCTCCCGCCTCGGAGAGATCGAGGTCGACTCCCGGCAGCTCGGCTCCCTCGGCGATGCCTCGTTCAACCGTGCACGTGAGCACGCCGTCCGCGACCGAGATCTGCGCGCCGAAGAGCGGGAGCAGGTGCTCGAGGTGAGATCCGACCTGCGTGGTCGTCGCCGGCCAATCTTCAATGGAGACGCTGCCGCCCGCGACGATCGCCGCGATGAGGAAGGGCTCCGCATTGGAGAGGTCGGGCTCGATCGTGAGCTCGCGCCCGTCGATGCTGCCAGGCGACACACGCCACGTGCCCGCCTCCGAGTCGTCGATCTCGACCCCGCGGTCACGCAGGGCGGCGAGCGTCATGTCGATATGCGGTTGGCTCGGGACCCGATCGCCCGAGTGGATGAGCGTGAGCCCGTCCTCGAAGCGCGCGCCGGCCATGAGGAGCCCAGAGACGAACTGGCTGGAGGCTCCAGCGTCGATCGTGACCTCGCCTCCCGTCACCTCGCCGGTCCCGTAGAGCGAGAAGGGCAGCCCGCCCCTCCCGTCGTCGCGGACCTCGACACCGAGCGCCTTGAGCGCATCCACCGTGCCCTTCATCGGGCGTCGGCGAGCCGCCTCGTCGCCGTCGAAGGCGACGGGACCGAGGGCGAGGGATGCGAGGGGCGGGACGAAGCGCATGACGGTGCCCGCGAGGCCGCAGTCGATGGAGACGCCGCCCTCGAGCTCGCCCGGCGTGATCTCGAGATCGTTCCCGAACCGACCGTCGCCGGGGACCTCGACGATCCTCGTGCCGAGCTGCCTGAGCGCCTCGATCATGAGCTCGGTGTCTCGGGCCCACAGGGGGTGCCGAAGCAGTGATGGTGCGCCGGCCAGTGCGGAGAGCACCAGTTCACGGTTGGTGAGGCTCTTCGACCCAGGGATCTGCAGGCGCGCGTCGATCGGCGCAGTCGCCGTCGGGGCCTCCCACGGGCCGTCGCCGAGGGTCAGGGGCTCGCTGCCCTCGTCGTCTCGGTACAAATCGAAGCGTGGTCCGGAATAGCCAAAGATCTCCATTGGTTGACAACGATACCGCCAGTGGCGCTCGTATCACCCGGAAAGACGATTCCGCCAGACAACGAAGGGGAGGGCAGCCCTTGCAGACAACCCTCGCGCCGCCGAGGCGTCAAGCCGCCGAGAGGCGCACAGCAGTACACTCACGCGTAATGAGTGAGCAGAAGTCGCCTCAGGCGACCCCAGATCAGGACGAACTCCGGCAGCTGTTCGAGGAGCAGGCGCTGCAGTACATCGACCAGTTGTACGCGGCGGCTATGCGCATGACTCGAAACCCCGCAGACGCGCAGGACCTAGTGCAGGAGACCTTCGTGAAGGCCTTCGTCGCCTTCGCGCGCTTCGAGCAGGGCACGAACCTCAAAGCGTGGCTGTACCGCATCCTCACGAACCTCTTCATCAACTCGTACCGAAAGAAGCAGCGGGAGCCGTACGCGAACGCGCTCGAGGACCTCGAGGACTGGCAGCTCGGCGGTGCCGAGTCGGCGACGGCGCAGACCTCGTCGCGCTCGGCCGAGGCTGAGGCCATCGACCACCTTCCCGACTCGACGGTGAAGGACGCCCTCCAGGCGATTCCGGAGGACTTCCGCCTGGCGGTGTTCCTCGCAGACGTGGAGGGATTCTCCTACAAGGAGATCGCAGACATCATGAAGACCCCCGTCGGCACCGTCATGTCGCGGCTTCACCGCGGCAGGCGACTGCTTCGCGAGCGCCTCACCGGCTACGCGCGAGAGAACGGCATCATTCCGGCCCTGGACGGGGACGAGCAGGAAACAGGGAGCAAGAAATGACCGATTGCGGCTGCGAGAAAGCCAAGGACGCCCTCGAGGAGTACCTGCGCAACGAACTCGCCAGTACGGATGCGAGCGATATTCGCGAGCACCTCGAGCACTGCAAGGATTGCGAGAGCGAGCTGCACGTGAACCGCTCGCTCATGGAGGTCGTCCAGCGCGCCTGCAAGGAGCGCGCCCCCGAAGAGCTGCGCCTGCACGTCCTCGACCAGCTGCGCAACATCCAGCGTTCGCACGGCACGCCGGTCGCGAACTGACACGGGGCGCCCGCGAACTCGTGTCCTGCCCATGACTCCGGATCCCGAGGAGGACGCCTGGCGCCTGCTCTCTGCCCGCGTCGACGAGGCCATCTCCGAGCTGCGGGAACGGGATGCCAGGCGGGAGACGCTCGCCGAGCTGGTCGAGCGTCGCCCCGTCCTCGGCGTCCGTCGGGGCCCCGTCCTGCGGCGCGTCTCGAACGTGTGGCGGTTGCGTGAGCTGCTGCTCGACGAGAGCGGCGGTCTGTTCCGCGTCGGCTCCGTCATCCGGGTCGCGAAGCAGCCAGACCACTACAGCGAGCAGTCGGCGCTTGCGGCCGAGCGACGTCGCGTGCAGCTGGCCGCGCTGAAGTCCGGGTTCGCCCTTGGCGAGGTCGTCAACTACGGCGCGGCGCGTATCCAGCTCTCCGACAGCGGGGGTGCCGACGCGCATCCCGGCCTTGAGGTGGTGGGCGGCGAGGTGGTCCTGCACTGGGGAGCTGTCCCTGGCGCGCAGGCCGGTCTCGGCGCAAGCAGCTCGACGCCACTCGCCGCGTACCTCGACGACGCCGTCGCTCTCCTGACCGGGCGCTAGCAGGCCGTTCAGACAGCACACGAAGGCGCCCGCCCCGATTGCTCGGGACGGGCGCCTTCTGCGTTCGCGGAGGACCTGCCTAGTCGGCCAGCACTCCCTCGATGAGCTCGGCCTGCTGACGCTGGTGCGCCTTCATCGTGCCGACCGAAGGTGCCGACGACTCCGGGCGGGTGACCGCGCGGATCGTGCGTCCTTCGAGCATCGGCGCGAGGTGCGTGCGGATGAAGGGCCAAGCACCCTGGTTCTCCGGCTCGTCCTGCGCGTAGATGATCTCCGCGTTCGGGTACTCGGCGAGGATGCGGTTGATCTCCTCGCCCGGCATCGGGTAGAACTGCTCGAGCCGCACCAGGGCGACCGTCGAGTCCTCGCGCTTGTCGAGCTCCGCACGGAGGTCGTAGTGCAGCTTGCCGGCGTGCAGCACGACGCGCCGAACCGCGGCCTTGTCGGTGATGCGCTCGTCGTCCAGGACGGGCCGGAACGCGCCGTTCGTGAAGTCCTCGACCGGCGAGACGGCGCTGCGCAGGCGCAGCATCGACTTCGGCGTGAAGATCACGAGCGGCTTGCGCGGACGCGCGTAGGCCTGACGGCGCAGCAGGTGGAAGTGCGACGCGGGCGTCGATGGCATCGCGACCGTCATGTTCTCCTCTGCCGCGAGCGTGAGGAAGCGCTCGATGCGCGCCGAGGAGTGGTCGGGACCCTGACCCTCGTAGCCGTGGGGGAGCAGCAGCACGACGCTCGAGCGCTGGTTCCACTTCTGCTCGGACGCCGAGATGAACTCGTCGATGATCGTCTGTGCGCCGTTCACGAAGTCACCGAACTGCGCCTCCCAGAGGACAAGCGCGTCGGGACGCTCCACCGAGTAGCCGTACTCGAAGCCGAGCACCGCGTACTCGCTCAGGAACGAGTCGTAGATCGAGATGGGTGCCTGGTTGTCGCTCAGGTTGGAGAGCGGCAACCAGTTCTGGCCGTTGAGGCGATCGTGGAAGAGCGCGTGACGCTGCACGAACGTCCCGCGGCGCGAGTCCTGGCCGGACATGCGCACGGGCGTGCCCTCCATGAGCAGCGAGCCGAGGGCGAGGAGCTCGCCGAAGGCCCAATCGATGCCGCCTTCACGGCTCATCTGCTCGCGCTTCGACAGCACGGCCTTGAGCTTCGTGTGCACCGAGAAGCCCTCTGGCGGGTTCCCGTGCGCGTCGCCGATGGTCTCGATGACCTCGCGGGCGACAGCCGTCGACTCCGGCTCGGAGCGGTGGTTCTCCTCGCGGGAGCCCACTGCTGAGAGCTCGGCGGCCGAGATCGGGGTCGACTGCGTCTGGGCCTGGTGCGTCTCCGCGAAGGCGCGCTCGAGGCGGTCGTGGAAGTCCTTCTGCGCCGCATCGAACTCGTCCTGTGTGATGTCGCCACGTCCGACGAGCGCCTCGGCGTACAGCTTGCGCACGGAGCGCTTCGCCTCGATGAGGTTGTACATGAGGGGCTGCGTCATCGAGGGGTCGTCGCCCTCGTTGTGGCCGCGGCGGCGGTAGGAGATGAGGTCGATGACCACATCGCGCTTGAAGCGCTGGCGGTAGGCGAACGCGAGCTCGGCGACGCGCGCCACCGACTCGGGGTCGTCGCCGTTCACGTGGAACACGGGAGCCGAGATGGCCTTGGCCACATCGGTCGAGTACATCGACGAACGGGCGTCGCGAGGCGTCGTCGTGAAGCCGACCTGGTTGTTGATGTTCACGTGGATCGTGCCGCCCGTGCGGTAGGCGCGGAGCTGTGACATCTGCATCGTCTCGTAGACGACGCCCTGACCCGCCATGGCGGCGTCACCGTGGATGAGGATCGGCAGGACCGCATCCCGGCCGTCGGCCTTGCGGTCGAGCTTGCCGCGCACGATGCCCTCGAGCACGCCGTTGACAGCCTCGAGGTGCGAGGGGTTGGCGGCGAGGTAGACCGGGATCGTCGCGCCGGAAGCGGCCGTGAACGTTCCCTCGATGCCGAGGTGGTACTTCACATCGCCCGAGTTGCCGCGGCCCGAGCTGGACTGCACACCCTCGAACTCGCGGAAGATCTGGCCGTACGTCTTGCCGGCGATGTTGGTGAGCACGTTGAGGCGGCCGCGGTGGGCCATGCCGATCGCGACCTCGTCGAGGTCTTCCTCGGCGGCACCCTGGATGATCGTGTCGAGCAGGGAGATGACCGACTCGGAACCCTCGAGCGAGAAGCGCTTCTGGCCGACGTACTTCGTCTGCAGGAACGTCTCGAACGCCTCAGCCTCGTTGAGCTTGTTGAGGATGCGCATCTGCTCTTCGTGCGTGGGCTTCGTGTACGGGTGCTCCAGCTCGTCCTGGAACCAGGCGCGCTGCTCCGGGTCCTGGATGTGCATGTACTCGATGCCGATGGTGCGGCAGTAGGAGTCGCGGAGGATGCCGAGGATGTCGCGGAGCTTGAGCATCCGTTGGCTTCCGCCGAACCCGTCCGCGACGAACTCGCGCTCGAGGTCCCAGAACGTGAGCCCGTGGTTCTCGATCTCGAGGTCCGGGTGCGTGCGCTGCACGTACTGCAGCGGGTCGATGTCAGCCATCATGTGGCCGCGCACGCGGTACATGTTGATGAGCTGCTGCACGCGAGCCGTCTTGTTGATGGCGGCGGCGAGGTCGACGTGGACGTCCTGCGACCACACGACGGGCTTGTACGGGATGCGCAGCGACGCGAAGATCTCTTCGTAGAAGTTGTGCTGGCCCGTGAGGTGCTCGTGCACGATCTTCAGGAACTCGCCGGAGCCAGCGCCCTGGATGACGCGGTGGTCGTACGTGCTCGAGATCGTGAGGCGCTTGGAGATGGCGAGATCGTCGAGGACGTGCTGCGCCATTCCCTGGTAGGGGGCCGGGTAGTCGAGGGCGCCGGCGCCGATGATCGCTCCCTGGCCCTTCATGAGCCTCGGGACGGACTGCAGGGTGCCCATTCCGCCCGGGTTCGTGAGCGAGATCGTCGTGCCCGCGTAGTCGTCGCCGCTGAGCTTGTTCTGGCGACCGCGCTTGATGAGCTCCTCGTACGCGCCGAGGAACTCGCGGAAGTTGAGCGTCTCGGCCTGCTTGATGCTCGGGACCACGAGGGCGCGGGTTCCGTCGGGCTTCGGCACGTCGATCGCGATGCCGAGGTTGACGTGGGCGGGTTCGATGGCGGATGGCTTGCCGTCGACCTCGTCGTAGTACACGTTCATGCTCGGGAATTTGATGAGCGCCTTCACGAGCGCCCAGCCGATGAGGTGCGTGAACGAGACCTTGCCGCCGCGGGTGCGGCGAAGGTGGTTGTTGATGACGATGCGGTTGTCGATCATGAGCTTCGCGGGGATCTCGCGGTAGCTCGTCGCGGTCGGCACCTGCAGCGAGATGTCCATGTTCTTGGCGATGGCCTTCGCCATGCCCTTCAGCGGCGACACGATGTTCTCGCGTGACGGCGCCTTCTCCTTGTCAGCTGCCGGCGCATCCGCGGGGATGAGCTTCTCCTGCGGGGCCGCGGCAGTGGTCTTCGCCTGCTTTCGCGCTTCGCCGTCGGCGGCCGGCTTCTTCGCCTCTGCCTCAGCGGCTGGAGCTGCCTGCGCCTTCGCGGGCTGGGCTGCCGGTGCCGTCTTCGCCGGGGCAGCGGTCTGCTGCTTGGCGTACTGCTCGAGTGTCGGCCACCAGGCCTCGTCGACACTCTTCGGGTCCTTGACGTACTTCTCGTACATCTCTTCGACGAGCCAATCGTTGGCTCCGAAATCGGACTTTGCTTCGTCTGTACCCGCACTGGTCAAATGACTCGCCACCTGAGTTTGTCTCGCGTTCGTCTGTTGATGCGGGACACGCCGAATCTGGGCGGCGGCCCCATCGAGTGACCAGCCTAACGCCCTTGGCGAGCGCTCTGCGCGAAAGTGGCCGGTTCGGCGTCTGGGCAACGTATTCTGGAGGCCATGCACTTCTCTGGTCCCGCCCCACACCACGAGCTCACGTACTCGGACGTCTTCCTGATTCCGAGCAGGTCGGATGTGGGATCGAGGCTGAATGTCTCGCTCGCCCCGGATGACGGCACCGGCATGACGATCCCGCTGGTCGCCTCGAACATGAACGCGGTGACCGGTCCCCGCATGGCGGCGGCCATCGCACGGCGAGGCGGTCTCGGCGTGCTGCCGCAGGACATGTCCCTCGAGGCTCTGCAGACCGCGATCGCCTGGGTTAAATCGCAGGACCCGGTCCTCGACACGCCCTTCACCGCGTCGGGCGACGCGACGGTGGGCGCGGTGCTCGAAATCGTCCCGCCCGTCGCCGGGTTCGGGGTCTCCGTGCTGGCTCCCGATGGGGAGGTGCTCGGTGTGCTGCAGGCGTCGACGCTGGCGCGTGTCCCGAGCGACGCCGTGCTGGCCGATCTGAGCCACCACTTCGTCGACGAGGTGCCGCTGGCCCTCGCCCGCGACTCCCGCGCGGTCTTCAACTCCTTCGCCGAGGCTGGCGAGAGCTTCGCGCCCGTGCGGACCGAGCGTGGTGAGATCGCGACGGTCACGGCAAGCGGCGCGCTGCGCAGCACGATCTACCAGCCGGCGCTGGATGCTCAGGGGCGCCTTCGTGTCGCGGTCGCCGTCGGCGTGTCGCGCAACGCGCTCGAGCGTGCACGCGCGCTTGTCGAGGCCGGCGCCGATGTGCTGGTCCTGGATACCGCGCACGGACATCAGGGCAGCATGCTGCGAGCGATCGAGGCGGTGCGTGGGGCGGAGCTCGGCGTTCCGATCGTCGCGGGCAACGTCGTCTCCGGAAGCGGCGTCCACGACCTCGTCTCGGCGGGGGCGAGCATCATCAAGGTCGGCGTCGGCCCCGGCGCCATGTGCACCACGCGCATGATGACCGCGGTCGGTCGTCCGCAGTTCTCCGCGGTGCTGGAGACATCGGAGACCGCGCACGCGCTCGGCGCGCGGGTCTGGGCGGACGGGGGAGTGCGCTATCCGCGTGACGTCGCCCTCGCGCTCGCCGCCGGTGGGTCCGCCGTCATGATCGGCTCATGGTTCGCCGGCACGGTCGAGGCGCCGGGAACGGTGCGGACCGACGATGCTGGCAACTGGTTCAAGGAGTCGTTCGGCATGGCATCCACGAAGGCGGTCGAAGCGCGTTTCGGGGACCTCGAGCCCTACGAGCGCGCGCGAAAGCTCCTCTTCGCGGAGGGCATCTCGTCGTCGAAGATCATGCTCGACCCCAAGCGACCTGGGCTCGACGACCTGATCGACATGATCACGACCGGCGTCCGCTCATCGTTCACCTACGCGGGTGCTGACTCACTCCCCGAATTCCGCCAGCGGGCCAAGGTCGGCATCCAGTCGGCGGCCGGCTACGAAGAGGGCAAGGCCCTCCCGGTGTCCTGGTAGACGCGGCCGGCTGACGGGGGTCTCGGATATGTGTGCTCGACAGGGTGGTGACCGGGCGTGAACGAGTGGCTCATGCTCGGGGTCGGCGTCCTCCTCACCTTGGGAACCGGCGTCTTCGTCGGCTCGGAGTTCTCGCTCGTCAACCTCGACCGCAACGATCTCGAGAAGCGGCGGGAACGAGGAGAGAAGCGCCTCACCCCGACGATCAACGCGCTCAAGCACACGTCCACGCACCTCTCGAGCGCGCAGCTCGGCATCACGCTCACGACGCTCCTCACCGGCTACACGATGGAGCCGGCGATCTCATCGCTGCTCGCGACGCCGCTCGGCGCGGTCGGACTGCCGGAGGACGCCGTGCGCCCCGTCGGAGCCGTGCTGGCCATCGTCATCGCGACGGCCCTGTCGATGGTCGTCGGCGAGCTCATCCCGAAGAACTTCGCGCTCGCCGTGCCACGGACGACGGCGAAGTTCCTCATCCCGCTGCAGGTCGCCTTCACGACGGTGTTCAGGCCGGCGGTCGCGGTGCTGAACGGCAGCGCGAACGGACTCATCCGCTCCGTCGGCATCGAGCCGAAGGAAGAGCTCTCCGGCGCGCGCACCGCGGAGGAGCTGTCGAGCCTCGTGCGGCGCTCAGCGCTCGTCGGCATCCTCGAAGGTGAGCGGGCCGTGCTGCTGAGTCGCACGCTGCGCTTCGCCGACCACATCGCAGCGGATGTGATGACGCCGAGGCCTCGAGTGCAGTCCATCGCCGTCGACGCGCCGGTGCAGGACCTCATCGATCTCGCGAAGTCGACGGGGCACTCGCGCTTCCCGGTGACCGGTGAGGACATCGACGAGATCGTGGGCGTGGCGCACCTCAAGAACGCCGTCTCGCTTCCGCTCGACCGGAGGCGCTCCGTGCCGGTCGGGGCGATCAAGACCGACGCGCTGCTCGTCCCCGAGACGCTCGGCTTGGACGCGCTGCTCGCCGAGCTGCGATCCGGCGGCTTCCAGCTGGCGGTTGTGCTCGACGAGTACGGCGGCACGAATGGCGTCGTGACGCTCGAGGACCTCGTCGAGGAGATCGTCGGCGAGCTCGTCGACGAGCACGACCGCGCACATCTCGATGTGGTCCGCGCCAAGGGACGGACCACGTTCGACGGCATGCTCCGACCAGACGAGGTGCGTGACCGGCTCAACATCGAGCTCGACGACCACGGACCGTACGAGACGGTCGCAGGCTTCATCATGAACGCCCTCGAGCGCATCCCGGCCGTGGGTGACGAGGTCCAGGTCCCCGTCGGCACGTTCCGGGTCGAGCGGATGGAGGGCCGCCGCGTCGACCGCGTCGCGTTCACTCCCAACGAGTCCTACGAGTCGAGGGAGGCCCTCATGCAGCGCCTCGCCGACCAGCACGCCGAGAAGGAGAACCGTGGCTGAGTACTGGTCTGGACTCGCCTGGCTTGTCGTCCTCCTCGCGGCGAACGCCTTCTTCGTCGGGGCGGAGTTCGCCGTCATCTCCGCGAAGCGCTCGCAGATCGAACCCAGGGCGGAGCGGGGCAGCAAAGCAGCCCAGCAGACGCTCTACGCGATGGAGCACGCGACCGGCATGCTCGCGACGAGCCAGCTCGGCATCACGGTC
Source organism: Pseudoclavibacter sp. Marseille-Q434 (assembly GCF_050315415.1). Taxonomy (NCBI): domain Bacteria; kingdom Bacillati; phylum Actinomycetota; class Actinomycetes; order Micrococcales; family Microbacteriaceae; genus Pseudoclavibacter; species Pseudoclavibacter sp. Marseille-Q434. The sequence goes on from NZ_JBNPQH010000001.1 coordinate 573,483, forward strand.
TGCTCGCTCCTCATCCTCAACGTGTCCGAGCCCGCGCTCCACCACCTCCTCGAGATCCCGCTGTCGGCCACGGGTCTCAGCGAGGAGATGATCTCGACCATCGCGTTCGTCATCGCGCTCGTCGTCGTCTCCTACCTGCACGTCGTCCTCGGCGAGATGGTGCCGAAGAACATCTCGTTCTCGGTTCCCGACCGCGCGGCCCTGCTGCTCGCGCCGCCGCTCGTGTTCTTCTCGCGCCTGTTCGCGCCGGTCATCTGGGCGCTGAACGGCATCGCGAACACGACCCTGCGCCTCTTCGGCGTCGAGCCGAAGGCCGAGACGACCAGTGCCTTCACCTTCGACGAGGTCGCCGGGATCGTCGAGCAGTCGAAGCGAGAGGGGGTGCTCATGGACCGCGCGGGCACCCTGTCGAACACCTTCGAGTTCACGGCCAAGAAGGTCGCCTCCGTCGCGATCGCCGGAGACCAGCTCGTCGTGCTCCCGCCGGACGCGACGCCGGAGATGCTGCAGCGCGCCGTCTCCGAGCACGGCTACTCGCGCTACATCATCCTCGACAGCGAGGGCGGGTACGCGGGCTACGTGCACCTGAAGGACGTGCTCGACCTCGACGAGCCGGGCGAGTTCGACCAGCCGATCCCGGCCAAGCGCATCCGCTCGCTCGATGGGGTCCATGACGAGGCCGATCTCGAGGACGCCCTCGCGATGATGCGCCGCACAGGCAACCACCTGGCGCGGGTGCTCGACCGGGAAGGCAGCACGCGCGGCGTGCTGTTCCTCGAGGACATCATCGAGGAGCTTGTCGGCGAGATCCGGGATGCGACCGCCCGACACTGAGGTCCGGACCCCCTGAGCCCTCTCCATCGACTTGGCGTGTCGCCGAAGAGCGACCAGGATGGCCGGGTGAGGGAATTCGAAGCTCAGGACGCCGCGGCCAGCGTGTTCGCGCCGCGCGAGGACGACCACAAGTACCGAAGGGGCGTCGCCGCGTTCGTCACGGGCTCGACGCACTACCCCGGCGCCGCCGTGCTCGGCACGAGAGCCGCCCTCGCGACCGGCATCGGCATGGTGCGGTACTCGGGCGGCGAGGCCGAGACGAAGGCCGTGCTGTGGCAGAGTCCTGAGGTCGTGGCCGACCTCGCGTCGTTCGACGCGCTCATCGTGGGCTCCGGTGTGGACCCGAAGGACGTGCGACGCACCAGCGAGGCACGCGAGGCCCTTGACCGTGCGCGTGAGCTCGACGCGACGGTCATCGCCGACTCGGGGGCCCTCGGGCAGATCGCCAAGCGCGTCCTCGGCGGGCACCATGTGCGCCGGTGCATCCTCACACCGCACGCGGCTGAGCTCGCAGCGCTCATCACGAAGCTCGAGAACACCGAGGTGCATGCGAGCGACGTCATCAAGGAGCCGGAGCAGGCCGTCCGCCTCGTCACCGACCGCCTCGGATGCACGCTTGTGCTCAAAGGGCACCGCACCCACATCGCAGGTGACGGCCCCACGATCATCGTGGATGCGCCCGGCGCCTGGCTCGCGACTGCAGGCACCGGAGACGTGCTCGCGGGCGCCATGGGGGCGCTGAGCGCCGTCGCCTCCAAGCGCGAGGTCAGCGAGCAGCCAGAGCCCCAGCAGCTCGCCGCCGCCGCCGTCTGGCTGCACGCGCGCGCCGGCTGGTTCGCCTCGCAGATCAACGCGGGCAACTCGGCCGCCGCGGCCGACCTCCTTGCGCCCATCGACCAGCTCCAGCGGCACGGGCCCGGCTCTCCCATCAGGGCGAGCGACGCGACCGCAGTCCTGCCTCGGCTGGTCGGCGCACTCGTGGCGTCCAAGATCCACGCCTGAGCTGGGGTAGCTTGTCCCGCATGACTACGTCGTGGATCGCCCGTCACTGGCGAGGCCCTCTCTCGATCGTGACGCTCTGGCTGGCCTTCGCCGGCGTGCACTACGTGCTGATCCTCGTGAACCTGTACTCGCTCTCGAACCCGATGGGCGACGTCTTCCAGGTGTACCGCGGGTGGGTGGATCAGGCGCAGCAGGGGCAGGTGCCCGGCATCGACGCGACGTTCGTGTATCCGCTGCCGTCGCTGCTCCCGATGCTGCTCGCCGACGTGGTGGGCGGGCAGGCGAACTACGGTCTCGGCTGGCTGCTAGTGGTCACGGCGGGCAATGCGGTGGCGTTCGCGGCCCTGACGCTCTGGCGGCCGTCGTCGCGCGACGCTCGCCTCCGGCAGGTGGCTGCCTGGTGGTGGCTCGTCCTGATGGCGCTGCTCGGTCCCGTCGCCCTCGGGCGGATCGACGCCATCAGCGTCCCCATCGCGCTCCTCGCGCTCCTGTCGCTCCGACGAAGGCCGGAGATCGCGGGTGCGCTCCTCACCTTCGGGGCCTGGCTCAAGATCTGGCCCGCCGCCGTGTTCGCGGCCGCCTTCATCGTGCTGCGGCACCGCCTCTGGCTCGTGGCGGGCGCTCTCGTCGTCTGCGCCGCCGTGCTCATTCCGGCGTTCGCTCTCGGTGGGGGATCGAACGTGCTCTCCTTCGTGACCGAGCAGACCGGCCGTGGGCTCCAGGTCGAGGCGGTCGCGGCGACCGTGCCCATGTGGCTGGCCTCGATGCAGGTGCCCGGCTACAGCGCTTCCTACTCCATGGAGATCCTGACCTTCCAGGTCTACGGGCCCGGCACCGAGTTCGTCAGCGCACTGCTCACTCCGGTGCTGGCCGTGGCCGTGCTCGGCGTGGTCCTGCTCGCGCTCGTCTCCAAGCGCCGGGGGATGCCGTTCACCCGGTTGTTCCCGGCGCTCTCGCTCGCGCTTGTGCTCTCGTTCATCGTCTTCAACAAGGTCGGGTCACCGCAGTTCATCACCTGGCTGGCGCCGGTCATCGTGTTCGGCCTCATCGTGGATGTCAGGCGGTTCGCGCTGCCTGCGGGGATCGCGCTGTGCATCGCCTGGCTGACGCAGGTCATCTACCCCGGCAACTACAACTTCGTGACCGACGCCCACGCCGCGGGCGTGGCCCTCCTCGCCGGGCGAAACGGCCTCCTGGTGGTGCTGCTCGTCTGGTCGCTGTGGGCCATGTGGCCGCGCAGCAGGCGTGCCGCGCCCACGGCGGCGAGGTCAGCCGTTGGCGAGCATCGAGCGGATCGCGTCGCCGACGTGATGGATCTCCAGCAGGAACCCGTCGTGGCCGAAGTTCGATCGAATCGTGACGGCCCGGTCACCTGAGTAGCTGTTCGGCACGCCGGCCGCGATGCGGTGCTGCGTCTCCGGCGGGAACAGCACATCGGTGGAGATGCCGATGACCATGGTTGATGCCGTGACGCGCCCGAGGGCCGCATCCACCCCGCCACGGTCACGGCCGACGTTGTGCGAGCTCATCGCCGTGAGCAGCGTGATGTAGCTGTTGGCGTCGAATCGACGCGTGAACCGATTGCCGTGGAAGTCGAGGTAGGACTCGACGGCGTAGCGGCCCTCGTCCTGCTCAGGGCTGAGGTTCGACTGCCAGCTGCGGCCGAAACGGTCGTCGAGCTCAGTGCCCGAGCGGTAGTTGAGCATGGCGAGCCGCCGCGCCAGGGCGAGTCCCCGGTGCGGCCCGAAGCCGGCGGGCTCGTCCGCGTAGTCGCCGTCGTTGAAGTTCGGGTCGAGCCTGATGGCATCGATCTGCAGCGTGTTCTGCGCGATGGTCTGCGCGTCCGACGCGGCTGGCGCGCTCATCACGATGAGCCGCTGCGTGCGGTCGGGGTGCATGATGCCCCATTCGAGCGCGTGCATGCCGCCCATGGAGCCGCCGATGACGGCCGCGAACGTCGAGATGCCGAGCTGGTCGGCGAGCAGGGCCTGAGCGCGCACCTGGTCGCGGATTGTCAGGACGGGGAACGAAGCACCGTACGCATTGCCGCGTGCGTCGAGGCTGGCTGGACCCGTCGAGCCCTGGCAGCCCCCGAGCATGTTGGGAGCGATGACGAAGTAGCGGTCCGTGTCGAGGGGCGCCCCCGGGCCGATGATGCCGGGCCACCAGCCGGCGGTGGGGTGCCCTGGGCCGAGCTGCCCTTCGACGTGGGAGTCGCCGGTGAGCGCGTGGAGGACGAGGATCGCGTTCGACCTGTCGGCGTTCAGCGTGCCCCAGGTCTCGTAGGCGAGTCTGATGAGCGGCAGCTCGCCTCCGTGCTCGGGGCTGAAGGCCCCGAGCCATGCGAATTGGCGGTCGCCGACATCGTCGCCGTCGCGCCACGCGCCGGAGGCGGGCGGCCTCAACGAGGCCGCCCGCAGTTCGTCGTTCGGGATTCTGCCGCTCGGCGGCGAGATTCCGTGATCTGTCCAGTCCATCAGCGCCAGGCTACGGGCAATTCCGCGCCTACGCGCGGAGGGAGTCGAGTGCCTGCGCGAGGTCCGCGATGAGGTCGTCGACGTTCTCGAGACCGACCGACAGGCGCACGAGTCCAGGGTTGATGCCCGAGGCGAGCAGCTGCTCGGGCGTCAGCTGCGAGTGCGTCGTCGACGGCGGGTGCACGATGAGGCTGCGCACGTCGCCGATGTTCGCCAGGTGGCTGAAGAGCTGGACGCGCTCGACGAGCTTGCGGCCGGCTTCGACGCCTCCGCGGAGCTCGAACGAGAGGATCGCGCCTGCGCCGTTGGGGGCGTAGCGCTTCGCGAGCGCGTTCCACGGGCTGGACTCGAGTCCCGCGTAGTTCACGTTCTGCACTTCCGCGTTGCCCTGCAGCCAGCTCGCGATGGCGGTCGCGTTGGACACGTGGCGTTCCATGCGGAGGCTGAGCGTCTCCACGCCCTGGAGGATCTGCCAGGAGGACGCGGGGGCGATGGATGCGCCGATGTCGCGCAGGAGCTGCACGCGGGCCTTCGTGTGGAAGGCGTTCGCGTTGCCCAGGGCGCCCGTGTAGCTCAGTCCGTCGTAGCTCGGGTCTGGCTCGGAGAGGCCGGGGAAGCGGGCCTTGTGCTCATCCCACGGGAAGCTGCCACCGTCGACGATGATGCCGCCGATGACGGCGCCGTGGCCGCCGAGGAACTTCGTGGCGGAGTGGACGACGATGTCGGCCCCGTGCTCGAAGGGGCGGATGAGGTAGGGCGTCGCGATGGTGTTGTCGACGATGAGGGGCACGCCGACCTCGTGTGCGACGTTCGCGACGGTCTCGATGTCGAGGATGTTCACGGCGGGGTTGCCGATCGTCTCGCCGAAGAAGAGCTTCGTGTTCTCCTTGGCGGCGGCCCGCCAGGCGTCCGGGTTGTTCTGGTCCTCGACGAACGTGACGTCGATGCCGAGCTTGGCGAACGTGTACTTGAAGAGGTTGAACGTGCCCCCGTAGATGGAGGTGGAGGACACGATGTGGTCGCCGGCTCCGGCGATGTTCAGGATCGCGAAGGTCTCGGCGGCCTGGCCGGAGGCGAGGGCGAGGGCGCCGCTGCCGCCCTCGAGGTCGGCGATCCGGGCCTCGAGCACGGCCGTTGTCGGGTTGGTGATGCGCGTGTAGATGTTGCCCGCGCGGGAGAGGGAGAACAGGTCGGCCGCGTGCTGTGCGTCGTCGAACACGTACGAGGTCGTCTGATAGATGGGGGTGACCACCGCGTTGGTCGTCGGGTCTGGGGCGGAACCGGCATGGATCTGCCTGGTCTCGAAGCTCTGGGTCATAGGTAGCCTCCGGGTCGGCTGCGACCCGACTGGACTGTCGGGTGGCACCGAGTGTGGCAGTGGGAGCACTGGGGGGCAACGGAACGGGACACAAATCGTCACGCGTTGAGCGTTCGCGACATGCGCGCATGCCACGATGGAGGCATGCCTGAACAACAGAGAACGCGTGTGGTCGTGGTCACGGGAGCGAGCAGCGGGATCGGCCGTTCGACGGTCAGATCCCTGCGCGCCGCAGGGCGGACGGTGCTCGCGACGGCTCGTCGTGCGGATCGGCTCGACGAGCTCGCCGCCGAGACCGGGGCAGAGGTGCTCGCGGGCGACATCACGAGCGATGCGTTCGTCGCCGAGCTGCGGGATCGCGCGGCCCAGCTCGGCGTGGTCGAGGCGCTGGTGAACGTCGCGGGCGGGGCGTTCGGCACCGAGAGCGTCGAGGAGAGCAGCATCGATGACTGGCAGCGGATGTTCGACCTGAACGTTCTCGGCACCAAGCGCGTCATCACGGCGTTGCTGCCGCTCCTGCGCGCCTCCGCCGCGAGCAGCCAGGACGAGTTCCCGCACGCCGACATCGTCACCGTCACGTCGACGGCAGGGCGAGTCATCTACCAGGGTGGCGGAGGGTACGTCGCGGTCAAGGCGGCGGAGGCGGCGATGATCGGCGTGCTCCGACTCGAGCTCGGCGGCGAGCCCATCCGCGTCATCGACATCGCGCCCGGCATGGTGCACACCGATGAGTTCACGCTCAAGCGGATGCGCGGTGACGAGGAGTCGGCCGCGAAGCTCTACGAGGGTGTCGACCATCCGCTCACAGCCGACGACATCGCTGCGACCATCCAGCTTGCACTGCAGCTGCCCGGGCACGTCAACGTCGACGAGCTCATCGTGCGGCCGGTGGCCCAGCGAGAGCAGTTCCAGTTGCATCGTGGGCGTCTCGAGATGAAGGACACGGCGAAGGAGTCGAGCGAATGAGCATCTTCCTGGTTGGCGGCGGCGACGGACCGGGGGTGGAGCTCGCGCTCTCCCAGCTCGCAAGCGACGCACGGCTGCGGGCTGGCGGCGAGACTCCCGTCATCGCGATCATCGCGGTCGGGGAGGCACCCCGACCCATCGCGGACTGGTTCGCCGATCGTCTGCGCTCGCTCGACCCCGGCGTCCTCGCCACGCCGGTGCTCGCGCGCAGCACCGACGCCGGCGAACCGCTCGACGAGATCGACCTCGCGAGCTTCTCGACGGCGCACGCTATCCTCGTCGCCGGTGGGCACACGCCCGCCTATCTGGCCGCGTTGGCCCCGCTCGCGACGGACGTGCGTCGCCTCGTCAGCGAGGGCGTGTCGTACCTCGGCTACTCCGCCGGGGCGGCGATCGCGGCCGATGAGGCCATCATCGGGGGTTGGCGCATCGGTGGCGTGCCCGTGGCTCCCGAGGAGTCCGGTGAGGGGCTCGACGAGGTGACGCTCGAGGCGGGACTCGGGTTGGTCGACCTGACCATCGAGGCGCACGCAGCGCAGTGGGGTCTCGTCGCGCTATGCGCAGCGAGCATCGAGGCGGGGCTGGCTGAGCGCATCCTCGCCATCGACGAGGACACGGTTCTGAAGGTGGGGGAGGGCGCACTCGAGATCCTCGGTTCGGGCAGCGTCTGGCAGCTCACTGCGGCAGAGGGCGGCGTCACGGTCTCGTCCAGTCGCGCTTCCGGATGACCGTGCCAGCGGGCCTCGCTGACCTGGGGCGACTCGAGCAGGGCTGGGCCAGGGCGCTCGAACCGGAGGCGGGCGCACTTGCCCGGATCGAGCGATGCCTCGAGGCGGAGGTCGAGGCCGGCCGCGGATTCCTTCCCGCCGCAGAGCACGTCTTACGAGCCTTTACCCAGCCCTTGGATCAGGTGCGAGTGCTGATCGTCGGTCAGGATCCGTACCCGACGCCCGGACACCCCATCGGCCTCTCGTTCGCCACCGACTCGCACGTGCGGCCGCTCCCGCGCAGCCTCGCCAACATCTACCGGGAGCTGCACGACGACCTCGGCATCGAGCCGGCCGCGAGCGGCGACCTCTCCCGCTGGAGCGAGCAGGGTGTCCTCCTGCTGAACCGGGTGCTCACGGTCTCCCCGGGGGCAGCGGGGTCGCATCGCAGCCTCGGCTGGCAGGCGGTCACCGACGCCGCGATCACGGCGCTCGTCGCCAGGCAGTCGCCGCTCGTCGCGATCCTGTGGGGCAAGGACGCACAGGCCCTCGGCCCGATGCTGGGCGATACTCCACGCATCGAGAGCCCGCACCCGAGCCCGCTGTCCGCATCCAGGGGGTTCTTCGGCTCGCGGCCATTCTCCAGGGCCAACGAGCTCCTCCGTGACCAGGGAGCGGCTCCCGTCGACTGGCGTGTTGAGACGACGGACAGCGTCGTCTCGCAGCCCTCTCTCTTCTGACTCTTCCCGCCAGGGCGCGACGTGCCCGTTCCTCGAAAGGCGCACCATGAGCGAACCGCTGCACGAACTCGGTGCCATGCGGCAACGCGAGCTGATCGCCGCTGGCGACCTCTCGCCCGTCGACCTCGTGAGCGCCTACCTCGCGAGGATCGACGCCGATGCTGGCAGGTCGGGCGCGTTCATCACCGTGACGCGCGAACGCGCACTCGACCGGGCGCGTCAGCTCGAGCAGGATCCCGAGGCTCGCTCGCAGCGCGCCGACAGGCGCTCAGCCCCGCTCTGGGGCATGCCGTTCGCGGACAAGGACCTCGAGGCACGTGCTGGCGTGCCGACGACGTTCGGCTCTCGAGCCTTCGCCGGCCACGTGCCTGAGGCGAGCTCGGCACTGGTCGAGACGATGGATGCGGCGGGCGGCATCAGTCTGGGCAAGACGAACACTCCAGAGTTCGGGCTTCCCGCGTACACCGAGAATGCGGTCGCCGCCCCGGCCGTCACCCCATGGGGGTCCGGGCTCGGTGCCGGCGGCTCCTCGGGTGGAGCCGCCGCGGCGGTCGCGGCGGGGCTGCTGCCCTTCGCGCCGGGCTCCGACGGTGGCGGCTCCATCCGCATCCCCGCCGCGGCCTGCGGTCTCGTCGGCCTCAAGCCGAGTCGGGGTCGTGTGCCAGACGGGTCCGGCGTCGGATCGCTGGCCGGACTGCCCGTCGCCGGGCCGCTCGCGAGGACAACAGCGGATGCAGCGCTGCTGCTCGACGGCATGATCGCCCGCCGCGCCGACGGGGGCCAGGCTGACCGGAGCGCGCTGACGGCCCCGGCGGGAGAGCGGTCCTACGTCGACGCGCTGGAGGCGCCCGTCCGGAGACTCCGCATCGGCTTCACCACGTGGTCGCCGTGGTCGACCACCTACGCCATCGACCTCGACGATGGCGTCGCCGAGGTCTTCGAGGCGACCAAGGAGCACCTCGTCCGGCTCGGGCACCAGCTCGTGCCGGCGACCCCGGTGGATGCGCCCGAGTACTTCGAGGCGTTCCGCATGGTCTGGCAAGCGGGAGCATCCACCATCCCGCTCGAGGGGGAAGCGCTTGCTGCGCTTGAGCCGTTGACACGCTGGCTGGTCGGCGTCGGGAGGACGAAGTCGGCGGCGGACCTGGCCGCCTCGCTCGCGTCCCTCGGTGCGTTCGAGCGCAGCATGATCGCCCAGTACTCGGAGTTCGACGTCGTGCTGACCCCGACCCTGGCGATGACCCCGAGGCCGCTGGGATGGTTCGATGCGGAGGACGGCGAGCGGAACTTCGAGCAGCAGTGCCAGTTCACCCCGTACACCTCGTACGTGAACGTGACCGGGCTGCCGGCGATCACGATGCCGACGGGGTCAGCGCGCGGTCTACCGGTCGGCGTGCAGGCCATCGGGCGCCCCGGGGACGACGTGACGCTGCTTCGACTCTCGAACGAGCTCGAGCGGGAGCTGGACTGGCCGAGGCGGCACCCGCCTACGTGGTGAGCGGCGACGTGCTCGCGTCCGGTCAGCCGCGCGGGGCTGGACGCCGGCGTGGCGGCAGGTAGTTGCCGTCTTCCAGGCCGGCTTCGATCTCGAAGCGGTTCTTGAGCGGGTCGAAACCCGCTAGCCAGTAGAGGGGCGGGAACAGGAAGCCGTAGCGCTTCCACTGCTCGACGTGCACGCGTTCGTGACGGAACACCCGCTCGCCGACGACGTCGCGCGTCAGATAGACACGGCCGACACAGGTCCCTCCTCGGCGGAAGGCCCACTTCGGGAGGCCGCGACAGACGATGAGCCCGTCGTGCACTTCCACGCGGCCCGTCGAGAGCGGGACTCCGACGACGAGACCGACGGCGGTCGCTGCGTGGTAGCCGAGTCGCGAGATCGGCGAGTCGAGGAACAGGCTCTTGAGGGGGTTCATGGTGACGACCTTCGTACGCTGATTGTGGTGCCGCGGAAAGGCTGGGGGAGAAGGACGCCGCTGAGACCCGACCGTGTGCGACGGGTCTCAGCGGCGAACACTGCCGGTTTCGAGGTCTAGAAGCTCTGCTCCGGGGCGTCGATGGCGGCGGGGGAGCGCTGCCCCTGCTTGAGCGCGGCGAGGCGAGCCTCGACCTCGGTCAGCTTGCCGAGGTCCTCGAGCTGGTTGAACTGCGAGTCGAGGCTGGAGGTCTGCAGCTCCTGCTGGCCGCGGACGAGCGCCTCCTGGCGGCGCACCTTCTCCTCGAAGCGGCCGAGGTCGCTGGTCGGGTCCATGACGTTGATGCTGCCGAGGGCTTCGTTGACCTTCTGCTGCGCCTCGGCCGTCTTGGCGCGAGCGGCGAGCTGATCGCGCTTGGCGCCGAGCTGACGCAGCTTCTCGCGCATCCCCTCGAGGCCGCCCTTCAGCTGGTCGACGACCTGCGTCTGGGCGCGGATCTGCGGTTCGGCAGTGCGCGCCTCGGTCTCGGACTCGATCTGGCGCGAGAGCGCGACCTTGGCGAGGTTGTCGAACTTCTGCGCGTCGACCTCATCGTTCGCGGCTCGGAGCTCGTCGGCCTTTCGGCTCGCGGCGAGCGCCTTGTTGCCCCACTCCGACGCAGCCTGCACGTCCTCGCGGTAGTCATCCTCCAGCATGCGCAGCTGGCCGATGGTCTGCGCGATGGCCGACTCGGCTTCCTTGATGTTCGCGGTGAAGTCGCGGATGAGCTGGTCGATCATGAGCTGCGGGTCTTCCGCGTTGTCGATGAGCGAGTTGATGTTCGCGCGGACGAGCTGGCTGATTCGTCCGAAGATGGACTGCTTGTTGGACATCGAGTGCTTCCTTCTTGCTGGTCGGTTCCTGGTGGATGGCAGTGCTGTGAAGTGGTGTGTTGCGGGCTGTGTGCTCCCGGGAGCGGCGTCAGCGCCGTCGGCCGCCGCCCGAGGAGCGGAAGCCGCCGCCTGAGGAGCGGAAGCCCCCGGACGACCTGAACCCGGAGGAGCCGCCTGAGCGGCGGCTCGAGCCGCCTCCCCAGGAGCTTCCGCCTCCCCAAGAGCTGCGACTCGAGGAGCCGCTGTTGCTGATGAGGCCGCCGAGGATTCCGCCCAGGAGCCCCGAGTTGAAGTTGCTGTTCGAGTTGACGCCAGACGACATGCCCCAGCTCTGCTCGTAGCCGCTGCGCTGCATCTGCACCTGGCTCCTGGCCTGCTCGGTCGCCCGTTCGGCGAGGCTGATCGCGCTCTTGGCTCGTTGCATCGCCTCTTCGGGCTGCGTCGCGGCGAGCTGCTCCGCCGTTCGGAGCTCGGTCTCGGCCTGCTGGATGCGCGCGCGGGGTTCGCTCTCGACGGCCCCTCGTCGTCCGTCGATGAACTGGAGCCCGCCCGTGACCGCGGAGCGGGCTTGTGCCAGCGCGACGTCGAGCTGGCGACGCAGACCGGCGAGGCGCTCATGCTCCTGCAGCAGCGATGCGATGGCGGTGTCGAGCGCCTCGTCGGCCTCGCGGAGAGCGCCGAGGGTCCGGAGGGGATCGGCCGCTGCCGTCCCGCCGGAGCGGGCACGGCCGATGGCCTCGTGGGCCGCAGTCTGAGCTGCCGCCGCCGCAGCGGCGACGTCGGGCTGCAGCGACGCCTGCTGGACGAGCTGGGAGCTGCGCGCGAGCCCGGACTCCAGCTCCCCGATCTCTGGCGGATGAGCTGCTCCGCGTTCTCCAGGTCGCTCGCTGCGGCGCCGATCGAGCCGAGCACCGAGCTCACCCGTGCGAGCGCGAGCTGCGCGTCACTGATGTCGACGGCCGCGGGCCCGGTCCGGCCCTCACGAAGACCGCCGTCCGCGTTCTCCGTCTCCGTGCGCGCCAACGCGAGCAGCTCCCTCGCGTGCTGCGTGGAATCGTCGACGGTCGAGAGCGCCTGTGCGCTATACCGGGCACGCAAGGCTGTCAGCTGCGACTCGGCACCCTGCATCTGGCCTTCCAGCCGGTCGAGCTCGCCGCGCACCTGCCTGAGCAGTTCCGGCGCGTTGCGTTCCATGTCCCGCAGCTTCTCGAAGCGCGCGGCCTGCTCGGCGACGCGCTGCTCGGCCTGGTTCGCGAAACCCAGGATGGCCTCGTTCATCTGAATCTTGGCGGGCTCCGGCTCCGGGGTCGCGTCGAGGTACTGCCCCTGAACGTCGAACGCTCGTCGCAGCTGCTCGCGCGCATCCGCCACGGCCGCCCGGTACTCGGCGACCGGCTCCTGACCGAACTGCGCCTCGGCGAAGCTCACTTCCTGGTCGGCGGCGGTCACGAGGTTGTCGACCCTGACGAGCTCGCCTGCTGCGCGCTGCGCCAGCTGCTCGAGCTGCGCCGTGCGCTGAGCCTGGGTTGCCCGCTGTCCCTGCTTCTTCTTGCGCCGGGCCATCAGGACGACGACCAGGATGATGAGGGCCACGACGACGATGAATCCGCCCGCGAAGAGGAAGATCGGCCCCGCATCGATGCTCGGGGCGGCTCCGGCCGACCCACTTCCTGCCCCTGTCAGCTCCTGGCGGAGGGAGTCGGCGGCAGAGACGGCGGCTTGGCCGTAGTCGCCAGCATCGAGGTTGGGTGCGATGGACTGCGTCTCGATGTCGCGGAGCGCCCCGTCTCCGAGAGGGAAGGTGCTGTCGGTGTTGAGCCCGAAGTCGAGCTGATCGACGCCGACATAGAGGATGACCGCCTCAGAGCCGAGGTCGTTGACGGACGCGAACTCGCTCGCCCAGTCGAACCCCTCACTCGGGTTCGAGAATCGATCGACGATCGCGAAGTACATGGTGAAGTCGGTGTCTGCCTCGAGTGCGGAGATCGCCTGCTCGATGTCGGCGGTCTCACCCGTGACGACCCCGTCGGGGTCGAAGATGTGCCCGTCGGGGGCCCCTGGGCTCGTCGCTGGCGCGATGGCAGCGGAAGTGATCGGAGAGACCTCGGCGGATGCTGGTGCACTCGTCCCGAGGAGTGCAACGGCAGCGATGCCGAGCAGAGAGAGCGCACGACGCACGGAGACCCCTTTCTGGCCGGTCAGCGGCCTCGCTCGTAACGCTAGCGGGACCAAGCCGTGAAGAACGTGATTGTTGTGCGCGTCGTCGCCGTGCCGGTGAACACATGGGGAACGTCGGGCATCGTGGTGGTGGCCAACGTGAGCACTTGGTGACGATCGGGCGTCGATGTGTGATTCCGCATGGAGTTCCGTAGAATTGTCGTGCACCGGACAAGCGCACCTTGTCCGGTTTTCACATGAGACACAGGAGGTCCAACGTGCGAAGTGAAGACGTACGCACCAAGCGGTTCAACGCGCTGAAGTTCGACGGCTGCTACGACGTGCAGGAGGTCGACCAGTTTCTCGACCAGGCAGCGGCGACGCTGGAGGCGTTCGAGAGCGGCCACCCGGAGGAAGCCCAGATCGCGGGAGCCCATGAAGTCGAGGCGGTGAAGTTCACCTCGCGCGTCTATGAGCGCGGATACTCGGCGCAGGAGGTCGACGTATTCCTGGAGGAGCTCGCCGATGCGATCGCGCGCTACAAGCGCTCGGAGGACGCCACCGACGCCCAGGGGTCGTGAACCCGGTTCCATCACCCGTTCCCGGCGAGGGTTGTTAGGCTGTCCTAACTCATGCCCCCATCGTCAGGAGCCCCCACGTGACCGAAGCCGTCGTCCAGAAGCCACGCAAGCGCGGACCCACCGTCCGTCTGACGGTGGTGCGGACCGAGCGCCTCAGCCGTTCGCTCGTCCGCGTCCATTTCTCCGGCGCGGACCTCGACGACTTCGATCTCGAGCACGCCGACACCTACCTGAAGCTGCACTTCGGGGCAGGCATCGGCGAGCTCGAGCTCCCCTTCGACCTGCAGGAGCTCCGGGCCACGCTCCCGATCGACCGGGTGCCGGTCCGTCGCACCTACACGGTCCGCGGCATCGACCGTGCGAGCGGAACCGTCTCGGTCGACTTCGTCGTGCACGGCGACGCTGGGGTGGCCGGACCCTGGGCCCGAGACGCCAATCCGGGCGACGTCATCGTCGCAAGTACCCCGCACGGGGCCTACTCCCCGCTGCCCGAGAGCGACTGGCACCTCATCTGCGGTGACGAATCCGCCCTCCCGGCCATCGCCCGCACGCTCGAGGCGATGCCGGACGACGCCAAGGGCGCAGTGCTCGTCGAGGTTGGCGGGGACGAGGACCACATCCAGCTCGAAGCGCCGACGGGGGTCACCGTCACCTGGATCCACCGGGGCGAGCACGGCGGTTTCGACCGTCAGCTGCTCGCAGCCGCGGTCGAAGAACTCGAACTCCCGGACGGGAGGGTCCAGGTGTTCGCACACGGCGAGCGCGAGCAGATGAAGCGGCTGCGGAAGAACTTCTCCGCGCGAGGCATCGATCGATCGCAGCTCTCCCTGTCCGGCTACTGGGCGGCGGGCCGGACCGAGGACGCCTTCCAGAGCGAGAAGCGCGAGCCGGTTGGCCAGATCTTCTAGTCGGGTGGCCAGATCTTCTAGTCGGGACACCGTCCGTCTGGCTCGGCGGGCAGGTCCGGTGGTCGGCCGTGCTGGCGGGGTGGCGGGTGGACGCCAGCCCGCCTGCTACCAGGAGCCCGGCTTGTAGTCCTTCAGGAAGACGCCGAAGAGGTCCTCGCCGGTCTCGCCTCGAACGATCGGGTCGTAGACGCGCGCGGCTCCGTCGACGAGATCGAGCGGAGCGTGGAAGCCCTCCTCGGCGAGCCGGACCTTGGTGAAGTGCGGCCGCTCGTCGGTGATCCAGCCGGTGTCGACGGCGGTCATGAGGATGCGATCGCTCTCGAACATCTCCCTCGCGCTTGTGCGCGTGAGCATGTTCAGTGCGGCTTTCGCCATGTTCGTGTGGGGGTGACCTGGGCCCTTGTAGCCACGACCGAACACGCCCTCCATCGCGGAGACGTTGACGATGTAGGTGCGTCGAGCCGACGATGCCTTGAGGGCGCCACGCAGCTTGCTGACCAGCAGGAACGGGGCGGTCATGTTGGCGAGCTGCACTTCGAGCATCTCGATGGGCTCGACCTGGTCGACGTGCTGGGTCCAGGAGTTGATGTGCAGCTCGTCCGGCACGAGTCCGCCGGCGTCGATCGCGGTGCCAGCGGCGAGGCGTTCGAGCGACGAAGAGCCCGCGGCCATCGCGTCGGCGCTGAGCTCCTCCGCGGTTCGACCGGCAGCCGACGAGAGAATCGGGTGCGCCGCAACCGACTCCGCGAGGGCGAGCGGATGCGCGTCGTTGGTGTGCCCGAACGTCACGAGCTCCGGGAGCGGGCCGTCCGGCAGCGGCGCCAGCTCAGCCTCCACGAGCGGCGCGTAGGCGCCGGGGGAGCGACGCACGGTCTGCGCCGCGTTGTTGATGAGGATGTCGAGCGGCCCGGCAGCGGTGACCGAATCTGCGAGACCCATGACCTGAGCCGGGTCGCGGAGATCGATGCCGACGATCTTCAGCCGGTCGATCCATTCGGCGGAGTCCGGCAGCGCCGAGAAGCGGCGCACGGCGTCGCGCGGGAAGCGCGTCGTGATCGTCGTGTGGGCACCATCGCGCAGGAGACGCAGCGCGATGTACATGCCGATCTTCGCGCGACCGCCCGTGAGCAGCGCGCGCTTCCCCGTGAGGTCGGCTCGTGCATCCCGCTTCGAGTGGCTGAACGCCGCGCAGTCGGGGCAGAGCTGGTGGTAGAACGCATCGACGACCGTGTAGGGCTGCTTGCAGATGTAGCAGGCGCGTGGCTTGAGGAGCTCGCCCGCGCTCGGGGTCGTCGTCGAGGTGGAGATCGGGATGCCGCGGGTCTCGTCGTCGATGCGATCGGGCGCGCCGGTCGCGGTCGCCGCGACGACCGCCTTGTCGGCGTCCGCGATGCGCTGCCGCTTCGCGGCGCGTCCCACCCGCTTCACGTCCTTGAAGAACTGGGCCGTCGCGCGTCGCACGGCGATGAAGTCCGGGTCCTCACGGTCGTACGCGGACAGCTGCTCGAGCACCCGCAGGGTCGTCGCGAGGTCGGCTTCGCCGATGCGCTCCGGAGCGCTGCTCGCGATGGTCGCATCGTCGGGCGCCGCCGTGGGCGTCTCGTCTGGGGTCTCTGAAGGCACACGAGATTGTAGAGGCCAGCGGGCAGGCGCGCCACATGCGCCCACCCGCGGCCCCAGATGACGGCGGGTCCTCTCAGGAGGCGACGGCCCTCGGCGCCCCCATGCCCGGGTCGATCTGATGCGGCCCGCGTGCGGAGGGCCGAACGTCGAAGTCGAAGATCGCCGTCGGCAGGTACACCGTGGAACAGGAGTTGGGGATGTCCACGACGCCAGACAGACGGCCCTCGATCGGCGCCGATCCGAGCAGCAGGTAGGCCTGCTCGGGGGCGTAGCCGAACTTCGTGAGGTAGTCGATGGCGTGCAGGCATGCTCGCTGGTAGGAGAGGTGGGAGTCGAGGTAGCGCTGCTCCCCGTCGAGCGTCACGGAGGTGCCGCTGAACGCGATCCACTCGCTGTAGTTCGGCTCCACGTTCCCTGGCATGAAGATCGCGTTCTCCGAGACCCCGTACGTGTCCATGCCGCCCTTGATGACGTCGACCCGCACATCCATGAACCCGCCCATCTCGATGGCGCCGCAGAAGGTGATCTCGCCGTCGCCCTGGGAGAAGTGCAGGTCGCCCATCGAGAGGTTCGCTCCGTCCACGAAGACGGGGTAGAAGATGCGGGTGCCCTTCGAGAGGTTCTTGATGTCCTGGTTGCCGCCGTTCTCCCGCGGGGGCGCGGTCCTGGCGGCCTCACCCGCGACGCGGTCGAACTCCGAGTCGGGGAGCGAGCCGAGCACCGCGAACTGCGGCTCGGGCGGCAGTGCGAGCGGCGGCACACGGTTCGGGTCGGTCGCGATGAGCTTCCCTTCCCGGGCGTTCCAGGTCGCGAGCAGCTCCGCCGACGGAGCCGTGCCCATCAGCCCTGGGTGGATGAGCCCGGTGAAGGACACCCCGGGCACGTGGCGAGAAGTTGCGGTCTGTCCGCTGAAATCCCAGATCGCCTTGTACGCGTCCGGGAACTGATCGGTGAGGAAGCCGCCGCCGTTCTGCTTCGCGAAGATCCCGGTGTACCCCCAGCCCTGGCCCGCGAGTGGGCCCTTCTCCTGCGGGATAGGACCGACGTCGAGGATGTCGACGATGAGCAGGTCGCCGGGCTTCGCTCCCTCGATGCGGAACGGGCCGCTGAGCTTGTGCACCGTGAGCAGCGGTGCGTTGAGGATGTCTTCGGCCGAGTCGTCGTTGACGATCGCGCCGTCGAACCACTCGCGGCAGTCGACTCGGAACTCGTCGCCTGGTTTCACAGTGGCCACCGGTGGGATCTCCGGGTGCCACCGGTTGTGGCCGATCTTCTCCTGGTCCTCGAACTTCTTCGAGGAATCGAGGGGAAACAGCACGTCTGGCATGGGGCGGTCCTTTCGTTGGTGCGAGCCCCACGACGTCAGTGTCGTGGCAGCTTCGCGTGGAGCGGATTGCGGGTGACGCCGGTTCCGGCCCGGCGCGGAGTGCCGGGGAGCGAGCTCACGACGGCGGGCTCGTGCGCAGACCTGGCGGAGGCATCGATGAGGCCGTACGCGGAAGAGCCCGCGGCGGACAGATGCGGCGCGCCGGGACGCCGCAGCGCCTCGCCTCCGCACTCCGGGCAGGTGGATGCATCCGGTATGGAACTCATCGTGTGAACCTCGTCGAAGCGATGCGAGCTGTCGCATCGGTACGTGTAGGTGGGCATCCTTGCCTCCCCTCGTCGAGGTACTGCTGACCGTAGCCCTGCGTCGCGACGGCTGTCAACGGTGCCATGTCGACGGTCGATGGGTCCCGGCCCACGCGCAGACGGCCCGGCTCTGCGCTGCAGAACCGGGCCGTGCGTGATGCCTCGCGACATCGAGATGTGCCCCCGACAGGAGTCGAACCTGCGACCTTCGGTACCGGAAACCGGTGCTCTATCCACTGAGCTACGGAGGCGGGCGCGGAGCTGAGCATTCAGCAACGCGGGGCCAATACTAACAGGGCCAGAGGGCATCCCGACGCCACCCTGCGAGGCCGCACACACTTGTGCTGGAACGCCATGACGGCGTGACACAATCCGCTGGTGATGCGAAAGATCGAATCTGCCATTGACCTCGAACTCGACGGGGAAGCCGACCTCGTGTTCTCGATAGCCGCCCACACGCTGGCGAGCCTCGAGAGCGAGACGTTCACGATCACGGGTGACGGACAGCCGCTCGAGGTCATCGAGTCGATCGACCGCTCCGAGTGCCGGCTGCACCGCGTGACGACCTCAGCCAGGCACATCGAGATGCGCTACAGCGCGACGGTTCTCGGACGCGCGCAGGCGAACGAGCCGGAGGAGCTCGATCTCATCCAGTTCCGCCGCCCCTCTCGCTACGCGGAGTCCGACCTGCTCGGGCCCACGGCCCGCTCGATGTTCCGCGGCAAGCAGGGTTTCGAGCTCGTGGATGCGGTCGTCGACTGGGTCTCGAGGAACATCAGCTACGTGCCAGGCTCCAGCGCGCCGACCGACGGTGCGCGAGATACGTTCCTGAAGCGCCAGGGAGTCTGCCGTGACTTCGCGCACCTGACCATCGCGTTCCTGCGCGCCAACGACCTGCCGGCGCGGCTCGTGTCCGTCTACGCTCCCGGCCTGGTGCCCATGGACTTCCACGCCGTGGTCGAGGTGCTCGTCGACGGAGCCTGGTATGTCGTGGATGCCACGCACCTGGCGCCGCGCCGCCTCATGCAGCGCATCGCGAGCGGTCGTGATGCCGCCGACACCGCCTTCCTCAGCAACACCATTGCGAATCTCCGCCTCTCGAAACTCCACGTGAACGCGACGTCGAGCGAGGTCATCCTCGAGGACTGGACCGAGCGGGTCCAGCTGGGCTGACCCCGGCGCTCCTTCGCGCCGCCGGAGCGCCCGTCTCGGCTCTAGGATGGGTGGTCTATGACTTCTCCAGCTCTCGTCACGGCTCTCACCACCGCTGTCAACGCCGCGCTCGCACCCCTCGAGGGCGCGGCAGGCATCACGGTCCCCGAAGCGGACATCGTGCTCGAGCGTCCGCGGAACCGCGACCACGGCGACTGGGCCTCGAACGTCGCGATGCGGCTCGCGAAGCGTGTCGGCACGAACCCGCGTGAGCTGGCCGCGAGCATCGTCGAGCAGCTGGTGCTCGACGCGCAGGTGGCGAGCGCCGAGGTCGCCGGCCCCGGCTTCATCAACATCACGCTCGACACGGCCACGGCTGGCTCGCTCGCGAAGGTCATCGTCGACGCCGGTGCGGCCTACGGCAATGGCGACTCGCTTGCCGACGTCAAGATCAACCTGGAGTTCGTGTCGGCCAACCCGACGGGCCCCATCCACATGGGCGGCGTCCGCTGGGCCGCGGTCGGCGACTCGCTGGCACGCGTGCTCATCGCTGCCGGCGCTGACGTGACACGCGAGTACTACTTCAACGACCACGGCGCGCAGATCGACCGCTTCGCCCGCTCGCTGCTCGCCGCCTACCTCGGCGAGGGCACGCCGGAGGACGGCTACGGCGGCGCGTACATCTCCGACATCGCGGGGCAGGTGGCTGCGGCCTACGGCGACGGGCTCGCCGAGCTCGATCGGGAGGCGCAGCAGGAAGTCTTCCGCTCGAAGGGCGTCGAGCAGATGTTCGGCGAGATCAAGCAGAAGCTCCACGACTTCGGTGTCGACTTCGACGTCTTCTTCCATGAGGATTCGGTGCACGAGTCCGGCGCCGTGGGACGCGCCATCGAGCGTCTGCGCGAGCAGGGTCAGATCTTCGAGCAGGACGGCGCGCAGTGGCTGCGCACGACGGAGTACGGCGACGACAAAGATCGTGTCGTCGTGCGCTCGAACGGCAGCCCGACCTACATGGCCGGCGACATCGGCTACTACCTCGACAAGCGCGAGCGGGGCTTCGACCAGTGCATCATCATGCTCGGCGCCGACCACCACGGGTACGTCGCACGCATGATGGCCATGGTCGCGGCCTTCGGCGACCAGCCCGGCGTGAACCTGCAGATCCTCATCGGCCAGATGGTGAACCTCGTGAAGGACGGCGAGCCGGTTCGCATGTCGAAGCGCGCTGGCACGATCGTCACGCTCGACGACCTCGTCGACGCAGTGGGCGTGGACGCGGGTCGGTACGCGCTTGTGCGCTCGTCCGCCAACTCGACCCTCGACATCGACCTTGATGTCCTCGCGCAGCGCACGAACGACAACCCCGTCTACTACGTGCAGTACGCGCACGCCCGCACGTGCGCCGTGGGGCGAAACGCGGCTGAGTCCGGCGTCGACCGCTCGGCCTTCGAGCCGTCCCTCCTCGACCACGAGTCCGAGTCCGCGCTGCTCGGCGCGCTCCAGGACTTCCCGCGCGTCGTGGCGGCGGCCGCCGAGCTGCGCGAGCCGCACCGCGTCGCGCGCTTCGCGGAGGAGCTCGCAGGGCTCTACCACCGGTGGTACGACAGCTGCCGCGTCATTCCGCGGGGGGACGACGAGATCACCGACCTGCACCGCACGCGCCTCTGGCTGAACGACGCCACGAGCACGGTCCTGCGCTCTGCGCTCACGATGCTCGGGGTCTCCGCGCCAGAGCGGATGTGAGCTCCGCGTGACGCCGGTCATCTCCGCCGAGCCGCCGCTCGGCCCCGGACAGGTCCCGAGGCCGCAGCGGAGACGGGGGATGCGCCGCTGGGTGAAGGCCGCGCTCTGGGCGCTCGGCGCCCTGCTGCTCCTCGTCGGACTCGATGTCGGCGTGCGCCTCGTCGCGCAGGACCGGATCGCGCAGCACGTGCAGGACTCGCTCCCGCCCGGGGTCGAGGGTGATGTCGAAGCCCGCGTGCACGGCTTCTCGACGCTCTGGCAGCTCGCATCCGGTCGGGCGAGTCACGTCACGGTGTCGGCGGATGAGCTGACGGCGTTCGGACTGAACCTGGCGGCGAGCGTCGACGCCTACGGCGTGCACATCTTCGACGGCATGCGGACGGAGATGCTCACGGGCACCCTCGACGTTCCCGAGGCGACGCTCGAAGGGGTCGCGGCCCTGCCAGGAACGGATGCATCGCTGACGCTCGGTGAAGATGAGCTGTCGTACGCATCCACGGTCTCCTTCCTCGGCATCACCGGTGTGCTCACCGTGGATGCGCAGCTGCGGCTCGTTGACGGCGAGGTGGTCATCGACCCCACGAACGTCGAGGTCTCCGGCAGCGCGTTCGGGCAGGCGCTCACGCAGGCCCTTCCCGACATCGAGGAGTTCGCGGTGCCCATCTGCACCGCCGACTACCTGCCCGCGGGTCTGCACGTTTCGGAGTTGCGCATCGGCGAGGGGATGCTGACGGTCGGTGTCGAAGCGAGGAACATCGCGCTCACGGCCGAGATCCCGGATTCCGGGGAGTTCTCCACCTGTCGCGACTAGTTTCGAGCTGAGACGATGGGGTCCGTGCCGACGAGGCCACCCTGGGCTCGACGGCTCGCCTTCAGCGCGTCGCCGACTCAGCCGCTGAGGAACTGGAGAACTGAGATGAGCATCCCGCCGAACGGACAGGGCTTCGGGCATCAGCCAGGTCAGGGTCAGCAGCAGCCGGGGTACGGTCAGCAAGCCCAGCAGCCCGGCTTCGGTCAACCGCAGCCGGGCCAGGGCCAGCAGCAGGGATACGGGCAGCAGCCTCAGCAGGCTGGCTTCGGTCAGCGCCCAGGGTACGGCCAGCAGCAGCCGCAGCAGCAGCCTGGGTACGGTCAGCAACCCCATGGTCCCGCCTACGGCCAGCCTCAGCAGCGTCCGTTCGGCCAGCCGCAGGGGAGCGGCTACGGCCAGCAGGTCGCGGGCGGTCCGCCCCCGAACGGTCAGCAGCCGGGCCCGTGGCAAGGCGGTCAGCCCCCGCAGGGCAAGAGGCCGCGGCCCTGGTACGCGCAGTGGTGGCTGTGGACCGCCGTCGGGGTCGTGGTGGTCGCGGGTGGCCTGGTCATCGGCGAGTTCGCGGCTCGGGCGAACGTGACCAGCGCGCTCGAGGAGCAAGCGAGCAAGATCGTCATCGACAACTACGGGGAGGCTTCGGCTCCGACGGAGTACACCGTCGCCGTGGACGGCTTCAGCGTGCTCGCGCAGGTGCTCACCGGCAAGATCGAGCACGCGACCCTGACCTCGGTGGGCGATGAAGGGATCACGGTCGGCATCGACCTCAGGGGCATCGACGCATCGCTCGAGGGTCAGGTGGACGCCACGACCGTCGATCTCTCGGTGGCGACCGACGTTCTCGATGGCGTTCCGACCGCTCTCCAGGGCGAGGAGAGCGAGATCGACACCGAGTCCTACGAGACGACGATCAGCTACGGCGACGATGTCATCAACATCGAGGCCGTGAGCGGAACTGGTGAGTTCCAGGTCAAGGTCGAGTCTGAGCTCGGGTACGAGACCGCCGACGGGAAGCTCTTCGTGACGAACGACAGCAGCATGACGCTGTTCGGGACGAGCATTCCCTTCGGGTCCGACGAGAAGGTCGAGGTGCCGACGTGCGCGGACTCGGGGCTCGAGGCGACGGTCACCGACGCGGGTGTCTCCAGCGAGGCGATCACGTTCTCCTGGCAGGTCGATGGTGCGAGGCTCGACGAGCTCCCCGCGGTGGCCGACTGCCTGTAGCCCTGCGTGTCGGCGCCGGCGGCCTGTTCCGCCGAGAGGCCAGCCGATAGCATGCTCTGGTGCCTGAAGCTCTCCGCGAACCACAAGCCGTCCACCTGACCGGAGCGAACCCGCTCGCCCCTGCTGCCCTCGAGGTGCCGAGTGACCTGAACGAGCTCGACGCCCACGTCTGGTCGAGGAATGCGAACCGCGCCGAAGACGGCGCGGTCTCCATTGCGGGTGCGGATGTCCGCGTGCTCGCAGAGCAGTTCGGCACCCCGCTCTACATCGTCGACGAGTCGGATGCGCGAGCGAGGGCAAGCGAGACCGTCGCGGCCTTCACCGACGCCTTCGCGCCACTCGGGGTCTCGGCCAAGGTCTACTACGCGGGCAAGGCGTTTCTGAGCGCCGACGTCGTGAGGTGGATGCTCGAGGCTGGCTGCGCGATCGACGTGTGCAGCGAGGGGGAGCTGGCGCTGGCGCTGGCGGCCGGCGCGCCGCCCGCGCTGATCGGCTTCCACGGGAACAACAAGTCGAACCGAGAGATCGGCCTCGCCGTCGCCGCCGGGATCGGCGGGATCGTGCTGGACAGCACCCAGGAGCTCGATCGCGTCGCCGCGGCCGCTGCCGCCGCGGGGGTCAGGCAGCCCGTGCGCGTCCGCGTCAACTCCGGGGTGCACGCCTCCACGCACGAGTTCCTCGCCACGAGTCGCGAAGACCAGAAGTTCGGCATCCCGCTCGATGAGGTGGAGGCGTTCGTCGCGCGTATCCGGGAGCACCACTCGCTCGAGTTCCTCGGGTTGCACTCGCACATCGGTTCGCAGATCTTCGACGCGGACGGGTTC
The DNA here is from genome assembly GCF_050315415.1 of Pseudoclavibacter sp. Marseille-Q434. Taxonomy (NCBI): domain Bacteria; kingdom Bacillati; phylum Actinomycetota; class Actinomycetes; order Micrococcales; family Microbacteriaceae; genus Pseudoclavibacter; species Pseudoclavibacter sp. Marseille-Q434. Next base: position 596,967 of record NZ_JBNPQH010000001.1, read on the forward strand.
GGCGAGGCGGCGGACCGCCTCGTCGCCGTGCACGCGCGCCTGCTCGCCGGAGGGCCGGTGCCCGAGCTGAACCTCGGCGGCGGGTACGGCATCGCCTACCTGCCGCGCGAGACGCCGACCGACATCCGCACGATGGCCGCCCACATCGCCTCCCACGTGGCGGACGCCTGCTCGCGGCTGGGCATCGCCGTCCCGAACATGGCGTTCGAGCCGGGCCGCACCATCATCGGGCCGGCCGGCACGGCGCTCTACGAGGTGGGCACGACGAAGAACGTCCGCGTCCCACTCGACGCCGGGGGCAGCGCCGACCGCCTCTACGTCTCCGTGGACGGCGGCATGAGCGACAACGTCAGGGCCGCGCTCTACGAGGCCGAATACAGCGTCCGCCTCGCGTCGCGGGCGTCCGCTGCCGGGCCAGCGCTCGTTCGTGTCGTTGGAAAACACTGCGAATCCGGCGACATCGTCGTTCTGGCAGACTATCTCCCGAGCGATGTCGCCCCCGGCGACCTCGTCGCCGTGCCAGCGACCGGCGCGTACTGCTGGTCGCTCTCGAGCAACTACAACATGATCGGCCGACCGGCCGTCGTCGCGGTTCGCGACGGCGAGACGCGCACGCTGATCCGTGCCGAGACCGTGACCGATCTGCTTGCCAGAGACGCGGGACTCGCAGCTGCCGTGACCGATGAGCGCCCGTAACCGAGGAGAACCGATGAACCAGAACCGACCCATCCGTGTCGCCCTGCTTGGCGCGGGATCCGTCGGCTCGCAGGTCGCCCGCATCCTGCTCGAGAACGCCGAGGAACTCGCTGCCAGGGTGGGGGCCCCGCTGCTGCTCACCGGCATCGCGGTGCGCAACGTCGACGCGAAGCGCGACGTCGACCTGCCCAAGGAGCTGTTCACCGACGACGCCGAACGCCTCATCCTGGGCTCGGACATCGTCATCGAGCTCATGGGCGGCATCGACCCGGCGAAGCACCTCATCTCCCTGGCGCTGTCCACGGGCGCCGACGTCGTCACCGCGAACAAGGCGCTCGTCGCGGCGCATGGGCCCGAGCTGTTCGACCAGGCGCGCCGGGTCGGCGCGCAGCTCACGTACGAGGCCGCCGTGGCGGGCGCCATCCCGATCATCCGCCCGCTGCGCGACAGCCTCGCCGGCGACAGGGTCGAGCGCATCCTGGGCATCGTGAACGGCACGACTAACTTCATCCTCGACCGGATGCACACCAGGGGCGACTCCCTGGAGGAGGCCCTGCGCATCGCGACCGAACTCGGCTACGCCGAAGCAGACCCGACGGCCGACATCGGCGGCTACGACGCGCAGCAGAAGGCGGCCATCCTGGCGTCCATCGCCTTCCACACCGAGGTGCCCGTCGAGCTCGTGCACCGTGAGGGCATCACGGAGATCACCATCGAGCAGATCGAGCGAGCGAAGGCGGCTGGCTTCGTGGTCAAGCTGCTCGCGATCTGCGAGCGCGTGACGGGCTCCGACGGCGTCGAGGGCATCTCGGCGCGCGTCTACCCGGCGCTCGTCGACGAACAGCACCCGCTCGCCTCGGTGCACGGCGGGAACAACGCCGTCTTCGTGCAGGCGCAGGCCGCCGGCGACCTCATGTTCTACGGTGCTGGAGCCGGGGGAGTGGAGACCGCCTCGGCCGTCCTCGGTGACCTCGTCTCCTCCGCCAGGCGCCGCGTCAACGGCGGACCCGGCCTGGGTGAGTCGACGCACGCGGACCTGCCGGTACTCGAGGTCGGCGAGATCACGACCCGCTACCAGATCATCCTCGAAGTGCACGACCGTCCCGGTGTGCTCGCGGAGATCGCGAAGGTCTTCAGCGACTTCGGCGTCTCGGTCTCGACGCTCGAGCAGCGCAGCGCCGGTGGTCAGGATGGCTCGCCCGCGGGCCACTCCGCAGACTCAGCCGAGGGCGGGGCGACCCTCGTCATCGGCACGCACGCCGCAACCGAACGAGCCCTCTCGGCCCTCGCCGAGGCCCTGGCCGCTCACGAGGCATCGCGTCGCGTCACGGGGGTTCTCCGTGTCGAGGGCGCGCTCTAGCGCACGGCCCACCGGCGCCACCGACCACGACGCACCGCCCGTGGTGTCCGTCGAATTCACTCACATCGCAACAGTCCTCTGCCTAGGAGTCGCAGCATGAAGCAGGTCGAACAGGCGCGTCGCGTCGAAGTCAAGGTCCCCGCGACGAGCGCCAACCTCGGACCGGGCTTCGACACGCTCGGTCTCGCGCTTGCCGTCTACGACACGCTCGTCGTCGAGAGCGCGCCGGCTGGCGTTCTCGAGATCGACGTGGAAGGTGTCGGCTCCGAGAGCGTGCCACGCGACGCCTCGCACCTCGTCGTCCAGTCGATCGAGCACACGCTCACCGGCCTCGGCTACGAGCTGCCCGGGCTGCGCATCCACGCCGTCAACACGATCCCGCACGGGCGCGGCATGGGGTCCTCTGGCGCCGCGATCGTCTCCGGCGTCATGGCAGCAGCCGCGCTCGTCTCCAACGAGGTGGAGCTCGACGCGGACACGCTCCTGCGATTCGCGACCGAGCTCGAAGGTCACCCGGACAACGTCGCGCCGTGCCTCTTCGGTGGTCTGACGATCGCCTGGGTCGGAGAGAACGGGCCCCGCTCGAAGCAGCTGCTCGTGCATCGCGGCGTCTCGCCGATCGTCCTGATCCCGACCGAGACGATGTCCACCAAGCTCGCCCGCAGCCTCCAGCCCGAGAGCGTCCCGCACGCCGACGCGATCTTCAACCTCTCCCGCTCCGCCCTGCTCGTCGCCGCACTCGTCCAGAGCCCGGAGCTGCTCTTCGAGGCGACGGAAGACCGCCTCCACCAGAGCTACCGCGCATCCGCCATGCCCTTCACGAGCGGCCTCGTCGCCGAGCTGCGGGCCGCAGGATTGCCCGCAGTCGTCTCCGGCGCGGGCCCGAGCGTGCTCGTGCTCTGCGAGAGCCCCGAGCAGCGGCTCCGCGCCGCGGCGGTCGCGGAGGCCAACACGCAGACCGAGTGGAACGCCATCATGCCTGCCGTTGATTTCCTCGGTGCTACAGTGGAGGTGCTGTCGGGCGACGCGGCCACACTCTCGGTGTAGGCACAGCGCGACAGCTTCAACTCTCCGAGCAGCGGAGTACGCACCCCCCTCGATTTCTGTCGATGTGGTTCAGAGTGCGTGAGAAGTCCCGCTCGCTCGATCTGAACACCGCAGAACGCGGTAGAGGTAAGGACTCACAGCAGATGACTGACACGACACCCACTGCGGAGCAGGAAGCTCCGCTCACTTCCATGAAGGTCGCGGACCTCCAGGCGCTTGCCGCCGGTCTGCAGATCCGTGGCGCTCGGAGCTTGCGCAAGGGCGCGCTCATCGACGCCATCGAGGCCGCACGCGCAAGCGCCGCTCCCGAGGCGCCGGCCGTCGAAGCCGACGTGGCACCGCTCGAAGCTGACGTCGTCGAGACGGATACCGCACCGGTCGAGGCCGCTACGGCACCCGAGGCGGAAACCCAGGCCGAGTCGGCGCCTCTCACCGATGAGGAAGCGCCCGTCGTCATCGATGACTCCGCAGCTCAGGAAGCGACCGCACCGGCCGCGCCCGCGGCTCCGGAGCTGTCGCTCGACGACCTCGTCCTCCCTCCCGCACGCGGCGAGGCCTCGGAGCAGGACGACGCACGCGACGAGGACCAGGGACGCGCAGGCCAGCGGAAGCGTGGCCGCGGCCGCGGCCGTCGTGGTCGCACCAACGACACCGAGCAGAGCACCACCGACAACGCAGAACCCGCCGCCAAGCAGGACGAGCCGGCCACGGAGTCCAACGGCGACGCGCAGGATGACGAGCAGCAGGGCGGGCGCCGTCAGCGCGGACGCTCGCGCGGACGCGGCGGAGACCAGGCGCAGGGGCGCGCGGAAGGCCAGCAGGCACAGGACACGCCCGCTGACGACGAGACGGACGAGCAGCGTCGTGGCCGCGGCGGTCGCTACCGCGACCGCAAGCGCGGACGCGGGGGAGCGGAGGACACCGAGCCCGAGATCGCAGCGGACGACGTGCTCCTCCCCATCGCGGGCATCCTCGACGTGCTCGACAACTATGCCTTCGTGCGCACGAGCGGCTACCTGCCAGGCCCGAACGACGTCTACGTGTCGCTCGCGCAGGTCAAGAAGTACCAGCTGCGCAAGGGCGACGCCGTCGTCGGCGCCATCCGCCAGCCGCGCGAGGGCGAGAACCAGCACGGCCGTCAGAAGTTCAACGCCATCGTGCGCTTCGACGCCATCAACGGCCAGTCGCCGGAAGAGCCGCGCCAGCGCCCCGACTTCGACTCGCTGACCGCCCTGTACCCCCAGGAGCGACTGCGCCTCGAGACGAGCGAGGACCGCGTCGCCACTCGCCTCATGGACCTCTTCGCCCCCATCGGCAAGGGGACCCGCGGCCTCATCGTCGCACCGCCGAAATCGGGCAAGTCCATCGTGCTCGAGCAGGTCGCCGCCGCAGTTGCGAAGAACAGCCCCGACGTGCACCTCATGGTCGTCCTCATCGACGAGCGTCCGGAAGAGGTGACGCACATGCAGCGCACCATCCAGGGCGAGGTCGTCGCGGCCACGTTCGACCTCCCCGCCGACGACCAGACCACCGTCGCGGAGCTCGCCATCGAGCGGGCGAAGCGCCTCGTCGAGCTCGGCCACGACGTGGTCGTGCTGCTCGACGGCGTGACCCAGCTGTGCCGCGCCTACAACCTCGCGGCTCCCGCATCCGGTCGCATCCTGCCTGGTGGCGTGGACGCCTCCGCGCTGACCCCGGTTCGCCGCTTCTTCGGCTCAGCCAAGAACGTCGAGAACGGCGGGTCCCTCACGATCCTCGCCACGGCCATGATCGGCACCGGCTCCAAGACGGAAGACACGATCCTCGAGTCGTTCGCCGGCACGGGCAACATGGAGCTGCGCCTGTCCCGCGACATCGCCGACAAGCGCGTCTTCCCCGCCATCGACATCTCGCACTCCCAGACGCTCCGCGAGGAGCAGCTGCTCACGCAGCAGGAGGTCGAGGCGACCTGGAGCATCCGCCGAGCCCTCACAGGCGGCGACCCGCTCCTGCTGCTCGAGGCCGTGCTCGCCCGCGTCGCAGGCACGAGCACCAACGCGGAGTTCCTCGCCTCTGTCGCGAAGCAGCCCATCCGCGCCGCCAAGGCATAGTCATGGCCAGACACGAGATGGCCGACTCCGTTCGGCAGCTTCGAGCCGAGCACGAGGACCTGCAAGAGCAGCTGGCCGACCCTGAGCTGCACGCCAACCCGGCGCGCGCGAAGAAGGTCAACCGTCGGTATGCCCAGCTCGCGCAGATCCTCGCGGCGGACGCCTCCCGCGCCGAGCTCGAGGACGACCTCGAGGCCGCCAGGGAACTCGCCAAGGAGGACCAGTCGTTCGCCGAGGAAGTCCCCGTGCTGGAGGAGAACCTGCGTGTCGCGCAGGAGAAGCTGCGGCGACTCCTCATCCCGCGCGACCCCGACGACGGACGTGACGTCATCATGGAGATCAAGGGCGGTGAAGGCGGCGAGGAATCGGCGCTCTTCGCAGCCGACCTCCTCCGCATGTACTCGCACTACGCGGAGCAGCGCGGCTGGAAGACCGAGATGATCTCCTCGACGGAGAGCGACCTCGGGGGCTTCAAGGACGTGCAGGTCGCGATCAAGGGCAATGCCAACGACCCGGCGCTCGGCGTCTGGGCGAGTCTCAAGTACGAGGGTGGCGTGCATCGCGTGCAGAGGGTCCCCGCGACCGAGTCGCAGGGACGCATCCACACGTCGACCACTGGCGTCCTCGTGTTCCCTGAGGTCGACGAGCCGGAGGAGATCGAGGTCAGCCCCAACGACCTCAAGATCGACGTCTTCCGCTCGTCCGGCCCCGGCGGCCAGTCGGTCAACACGACCGACTCTGCCGTGCGCATCACGCACATCCCCACGGGAATCGTGGTGTCGATGCAGAACGAGAAGAGCCAGATCCAGAACCGCGCAGCCGGCATGCGCGTGCTGCTCGCGAGGCTCCTCGCCCACCAGCAGGAGCAGATCGCGGCAGCGGAGTCGGAGGCGCGATCCGGGCAGATCCGCACGATGGACCGTTCGGAGCGCATCCGCACGTACAACTTCCCGGAGAACCGCATCGCGGACCACCGCACCGGGTACAAGGCGTACAACCTCGACCACGTCATGAACGGAGCCCTCGGGCCCGTCATCCAGTCGGCGATCGCCGCCGACGAGGAGGCACGTCTCGCGGCCCTCTCCGGCAGCGACGACTGAGGTCGACGCTCACATCGCACCGAAACGGCGGCCAGCACTGCTGGCCGCCGTTTCGCTGTCCCGGGGCTGGGACCCTTGAGATCTTTTAGATCTCGTAGTACCCGACGAGGTCCTGCTCGGCGGGAGTGCGCTGACGGACGCGAGCTGGCACACCCGTGAGCACCGAGTTCGCGGGTGCGTCCCGCGTGACCACGGCGTTCGCACCGATCCGCGAGTCGTCGCCGATCGTGATGTTGCCGAGCAGCTTCGCCCCGGCGCCGATGAGCACCCGGCTGCCCACGGTGGGGTGCCGCTTCACGCGGTGGCCGGAGGTGCCGCCCAGGGTGACCCCGTGGTAGATGAGCACGTCGTCTCCGACGACCGCGGTCTCGCCGATGACGATGCCCATGCCGTGGTCGATGACGACCCGGCGACCGATCTGCGCGCCCGGGTGGATCTCGACGCCCGTCGCGAAGCGATTGAACTGCGAGAGCGTGCGTGCGAGCAGCTTCGTGTCAGCGCGCATCCACAGTCGGTGGGCGATCCGGTGCAGCCAGAGCGCGTGCATGCCCGAGTAGTTGATCACGATCTCGGCCTTGGAACGGGCCGCCGGATCGTTCTTCCGGGTCGCCGCGATGTCCTCCCTGACGCGACGCCAAACGCCGACACCTTGGGGTGCCGGCGTTCGACGTGGTGTTGCCAGTGCCACTCGCTAGTCGCGGAGGTCGTCGAAGAGCACCGTCGAGAGGTAGCGCTCGCCGGTGTCGCAGATGATCACCACGATGTTCTTCCCGGCATTCTCGGGACGCTTCGCGATCTCGAGAGCCGCCCAGAGGTTCGCTCCGCTCGAGATGCCGCTGAAGATGCCCTCGGTCGAGGTCAGGGCGCGGGAGACGCGGATGCTGTCCTCGAGCGTCGCGTCGAGGACCTCGTCGATGACATCGCGGTCGAGCACGTCCGGAACGAAGTTGGCGCCGAGGCCCTGGATCTTGTGGGGGCCGGCCTTGCCCTCGGTGAGGAGCGGCGAGTCCTTCGGCTCGACGGCGACGATCTTGACCTCGGGCTTGCGCTCCTTGAGCACCTGTCCGACGCCGGAGATCGTTCCGCCCGTGCCGACGCCCGCGACGAAGATGTCGATCTCGCCGTCGGTGTCTGCCCAGATCTCCTCGGCAGTGGTCTCGCGGTGGATCTGGACGTTCGCCTCGTTCTCGAACTGGCGAGCGAGGATCGCGCCCGGCGTCTCGTCGACGATCTGCTTGGCGCGGGCGACGGCGCCACGCATGCCCTCGGGGCCGGGCGTGAGGACGAGCTCGGCGCCGAACGCCTTGAGCAGCTGTCGGCGTTCGATCGACATGGTCTCGGGCATGGCGAGGATGACGCGGTAGCCGCGAGACGCGCCGAGCATCGCGAGCGCGATGCCGGTGTTGCCCGAGGTGCCCTCGACGATGGTGCCACCCGGCTGCAGCTCGCCACTCTGCTCAGCTGCGCGGATGATGCCGAGGCCGAGGCGGTCCTTCACCGACGACCCGGGCCCGAAGAACTCGAGCTTGGCGAAGATGTTCGCGCCGGTCTCGTTGATGCGACCGAGCTTGACGAGCGGGGTGCGGCCGACGACCTCGGTGATGTCGTTGTAGATCTTTCCAGTCACTTCGTGCCCTTCTGGGATGCTGTGTGAACTTCGTGGGTGTCGCTGGCAGCGTTCGCCCGCGTCAATCGTCCCAATCATCTCGCGCGCGAGTGCCGTGCATGACGCTGCGAGTCAATGTGCGGGAGACTCTCTCCATGATCTTGCACGTAGACGCGCAGAGAAAGCTGGTTCGCGAACAGCTGAAGGCGGCCGGCATCGCCGAGAGCAGCGTCGAAGCGGACCTGCTGCTCGCGGGTGTGCTCGGCATCTCACGTGGCGAGGTGCAGATGCGCTCGCTGCTCGGCCGAGAGCTGTCGGAGCAGGAAGCACTGGAGGTAGGTGCTGCGGCGGCGAGGCGAGCCCGTCGCGAGCCCCTCCAGCATGTGCTCGGCGTGGCGCCCTTCCTCGACATGGAGCTCGCCGTCGGCCCGGGGGTCTTCGTCCCGCGGCCCGAGACCGAATCGCTCGTGACCGCCGCGGTGTCCCTGCTCGGCCAGGATTCGAACGGCACCGACCTGGCGGGCATCGATGTCGGCTCCGGGAGCGGGGCGGTGGCGCTCGGCGTCGCCCGGACGCACGGTCGCATCCGCATGACGGCGATCGAGCGTTCGAGTGCCGCCTGGCCCTGGCTGCGCGCGAACGTCGAGGCGTTCGGCGGCGGGCAGGTGAACGCGTTCTTCGGAGATGCCGCGCGCGCCTTCTCGGCGGTGCCGCCCGGATCGCTTGATCTCGTCGTCTCCAACCCGCCGTACGTGCCCGCCGCGAATCGGCCGGAGAGCCGCGAGGTCTGGCGACACGACCCCGACGACGCGCTCTACTCCGGAGCCGACGGCCTCGACTTCATCCGGGAGGTCGCGACCTGGTCGTCCGCTTCGCTCGCTCGGGGCGGCGTGCTCATCGTCGAGCACGAGGACTCCCAGGGGGCGGAGATCAGACAGATCTTCGCCGACGCCGGCTTCATCGACGCCGCCACCGGTCAGGACCTCACCGGCAGGGACCGCATCACATCCGCGGTGCTCTCCGCGTCGGGCCAGGGTGGAAGCGGCCAGCCGACTATCATGTGACGAAGAATGGGACAGATCTACGCCACCACAGACTCACTCGACCTCCTGGCAGCGGTCCGCGCGGCACGCACGGCCATCGCGAGCGGCGAGGTCATCGTCATGCCGACCGACACGGTCTACGGCATCGCGGCCGATGCCTTCTCGGCATCTGCCGTCCAGCGTCTGCTGGACGCCAAGGGGCGCACACGCGCGACCCCGCCGCCGGTGCTCGTGGCGAACCACGAGACGCTCGACGCGCTCGCCGAGAACGTCCCCGCGCTCGCGCGGCAGCTCTTCGAGCGCTTCACGCCGGGCCCCCTCACCGTCATCCTGCAGGCCAGGGGCTCGCTGCAGTGGGACCTCGGCGAGACGAACGGAACGGTCGCCCTGCGCATCCCCGACAGCCGCCTCGCACGCGAGCTGCTCAAGGAGACCGGACCGCTCGCCGTCTCGAGCGCCAACAAGCACGGCGAGCCCGCGGCGACGACGGCGCAGGAGGCGCTTGATGCCCTCGGCGAGGTCGTCGGTGTGTTCCTCGACGGTGGCCCGGCAGGGGGCGAGCCCTCCACGATCGTCGATGCGACCCCGCTGACGCGCGGTGAACCCGCCCGCATCGTCCGACAGGGAGCGCTTTCACGCGAGCTCATCGAAGAGGTGCTCGGAGACAAGCTCGCGCCGGTCGATGCCCCGGCGGCGGAACCGGCAGTCGAAGCGGAACCGGCAACCGTGCCGGAGCCGGCAGGAGAAACACAGCCGGCAGTCGTCGCTGCGAACCCGGAGCAGGTGGCCAGCGCACCCGAGGCGCAGCCGAAGCCGTCGACGGGGCACGAGTCCTAGCGTGCGGATCTACCTCGCCCTCGTGGTCGGCACGGCGCTCGTCACGCTTGTGCTCGTCTACGTGGTCTGGCGACTCGCGATGCGCTACAAGTGGTACCCGCCTGTCCGCGACAGGGACGTCCACACGACACCCAAGCCGAGACTCGGCGGCGTCGCGATGTTCGTCGGCATGCTGCTCGCGCTCGCCGCGGCCTCGCAGATCCCGTTCTTCTCGCTCGTCTTCGAACAGCCGGGACGGGTATGGGCCCTCGTCGGCGCCGCGTCCCTCATCGTGCTGATCGGCGTCATCGACGACTTCATCGACCTCGATTGGATGACGAAGCTCGCAGGCCAGATCCTCGCCGCCATCCTTCTCGCCTGGCAGGGCGTCGCGATCACCTCGCTCCCGATCGGGGGCATCACGGTCGGCTCCCAGTGGATGTCGATCGCCATCACGGTGCTCGCCGTCGTCCTGGTGATGAACGCCGTCAACTTCATCGACGGGCTCGACGGGCTCGTGGCCGGAGTCGCGATCATCGCGAACGGCGTGTTCCTCGTCTACAGCTACGTGCTCAGCGAGTTCGCGGGGCAGACGGGGCGCTTCACGATGGGTGCGCTGCTCTCGGCGATCGTGATCGGCATCTGCCTCGGCTTCCTGGTCCTCAACTGGTACCCGTCGAAGATGTTCATGGGGGATGGGGGAGCGCTGCTCGTGGGGCTCCTCATGGCCGCCAGCGCTGTCGCGGTCACGGGCGAAGTCGACCCGCAGACGATCAGCCGCACGGAGCTCTGGCCCGCCTTCCTGCCCATGATCATCCCGTTCGCGGTGCTGATCGTGCCGCTGCTCGACTTCTCCCTCGCCGTGTTCCGACGGATGCGCGCGGGCAAGTCGCCCTTCACCGCCGACAGGAAGCACCTCCACCACCGCCTGCTCGACATGGGTCACTCCCAGCGCTGGGCGGTCGTGGTCTTCTACTCCTGGACGGCTGTCGTCTCGGTGGGGGCGCTCATGGCGTTCGCCGCCGATCTGATCTCGATCCCCATCGGCCTCGTCATCGGCTTCGTCGTCGTCGGCTTCGTGCTCTGCACGCTCGTGACGATCGCGCCGCTCAGCCGGCGCAAGTCGAGGGAGCGCCACGCGCAGAAGGCTCCGGGCGAGAACGCCCACGACGAGCTCGCCGATGCACACGCCTCGCTGCTCAAGGCAGCACCAGAATCCGGAATGGACGCATGAACTCCTCTACGACCCCCACCTCCGTGCCCATCTTCAAGAGCATCCTGAAGTGGTCCGTCGTGGTCGCCATCGCGGTCGCCGTCATCGGCGGCGCCGCTGGCTTCTTCGCGGTCGGGATCAACGGCCTGTGGAGCGCGCTCTTCGCCGCGGCCATCACGCTGCTCTTCACGGGTATCACGGTCGTCTCCGTCATCCTGGCGTCGCACCTCGATCAGATCTTCTTCATGGCGACCATCCTCGGCGCCTGGATCCTCAAGTTCATCGTGTTCCTCGGCGCGCTCTTCCTCATCAGGGACCTGCCGATCGTCCACCTCTTCACCCTCTGGCTGTGTCTCGTCGTGGCTGTCATCGCGACGGTCATCGTGGACGTCGTCTGCGTCGTGCGCGGGCGGATGGGCAACGTCAGCGACGTGCGCCTGCCCGGCGACGACAAATAGTAGAAAAGTTGGCTCTGGAGGCCCGAACTGCACTCCTGCCTGGGGATTTCTTGATAGGCTGATCCAGGTGCGCCGAGAAGGGGTCCTTCTCGTGTGCTCACCCGCCCGAACTCATCGAAGCGCAGCAAAGACAGCTGCGCCCCGAGACAGGAGAGTGCTCTGTTCGCCTCAGCCCTGAATCTGCCAGTTTTCATCGCTGCCGCGGAGGACAACAGCATCTTCCACCCGCCGTCGCTTGACCACGAGTTCTTCCTCGAGGCAGTGGCGTTCGCCGGCACCCCCTTCGAGCTGAACCGCATCATCCTCGTGCGGCTCTTCGCGATCGCGATCCTCCTGCTCCTCTTCTGGCTTGCACTGCGCAGCCCGAAGGTCATCCCGGGCAAGGGACAGTCGCTCGCTGAGATCGCCATCGGCTTCGTGAAGTCGCAGATCGCGGACGGCATCCTCGGAGAGAAGCTCGGCCATAAGTACCTGCCGCTGCTCTCCGCCATGTTCTTCGGCATCTTCGCGATGAACATCACCGGCATCATCCCCGGCCTGAACATCGCCGGAACCGCGCTCATCGGCATGCCGCTCGTGCTGGCCGTCGTCTCGTACATCGCCTTCATCTACGCGGGCTTCCGCGAGGCCGGGCCCGGAACGTTCTTCAAGAACGCGCTCTTCCCGAGCGGTGTGCCGTGGCCGATGTACATCCTCCTGACGCCGATCGAGTTCATCAACATCTTCATCGTGCGCCCCGTGTCGCTCGCCCTGCGACTCTTCCTCAACATGATGGTCGGCCACCTCCTGCTCGTCCTGACGTTCAGCGCGACGAACTTCTTCGTCATCCAGTACTCGATGAACGGCCCAGGCGGCCCCCTCGACATGCTGTTCGGCATCCCCACGCTCCTTGGCGGCTTCGTCATGACGCTCGTCGAGATCCTCGCGTCGGTCCTCCAGGCCTTCGTATTCACCCTCCTGACCGCGGTCTTCATCCAGCAGGCCGCCGCCAAGAGCCACTAAGACCCACCTGACTCACGCGAAGCACCCTGCTTCACCACCCATACGGAAGGAAACCCCTGTGGAAACCACCACGCTCGCCGAGATCTCCGGCAACATCGCTACCGTCGGCTACGGCCTCTCTGCAATCGGCCCCGGCATCGGCATCGGTATCGTCGCCGGCAAGACCGTCGAGGCCATGGCACGTCAGCCCGAGATGGCTGGCCGCCTCCAGGTCACCATGTTCCTCGGTATCGCCTTCACCGAGCTGCTCGCCTTCATCGGCGTCGCAACGTTCTTCATCTTCCAGTAAGCGGGTCCGCACATGAGCACCTTCGTACTGTCGGCGGCAACGTCGACGCTCGCAGCGGAAGAGGGCGGCAACGTCCTCCTTCCCGCTACGTATGACATTGTCTGGTCGTTGGTCGTCTTCGTTGTGCTCGGATTCTTCTTCTGGAAGTTCGCCATCCCGGCACTCCGCAAGGTTCTCGACGAGCGCGAAGCGCAGATCGAGGGCGGCATCCGCAAGGCGGAGATCGCTCAGGCCGAGGCCGCTGCCAAGCGCGACGAGAACGAGAAGCTTCTCGCCGCCGCGCGAACCGAAGCCGCGGAGATCCGCGAGCAGGCTCGCGTCGACGCAGACCAGATCAAGGTCCAGAAGAAGGCCGAGACGCAGGCTGAGCTCGACCGGATGACCGCTTCCGCAAAGGCGCAGATCGAGGCGGAGCGCCAGACGGCGATCGTCTCGCTCCGCGCCGAGGTGGGCACGCTCGCACTCGACCTCGCCTCCGGCGTCGTCGGTGAGAGCCTGCGCGAGGACAGCCGTTCGACGGCCTACGTCGACCGGTTCCTGAGCGACCTCGACAACGACCAGAAGGCAGGAACGCACAGCTGATGGGAAGCGCGACCAGACACGCACTGGCAGCCCTCAAGAACAGCGTCGACGGCTGGGGCCAGGCAGAGCTTGGAGATGCTGAGCAGGTGTTCGCGGCGGTCAACGCGGCGGGCGCCAACCAGCACCTCCTCGCAGCACTGTCCAACCCCGCCGCCGACGTCAGCGCCAGGCGCGAGCTCGCAGGGAAGGTCTTCGGATCGCACCTCGGCCCGCGTGCGCTGCAGCTCCTCCAGGACGCTGTCAGCCAGACCTGGTCGAGCAACCATGAGTTCGCGCTCGGCCTGCAGGAACTCGCAGTCCGTGCCACGGCCCAGACCGCAGGAGAGCAGTCGGCGATCGCCGGCGAGCTCACCACGGTCGCTGACACGATCAGCGCCAACCCGGAGCTCGAGCTCACGCTCGGGTCGCGCCTCGGAGACTCGGCTGTCAAGTCGCAGCTCATCGAACGCCTCTTCGCGGGCAAGATCAGCGCGCCAAGCCTCCTGATCCTCCGTGAGCTCGTGGGCAACCCGCTCGGTCGCCGCACGCGCCGCCTCCTCACGTGGGCTGGCGAAGTGGTTGCCGACCAGGCAGGCCGCTCGGTCGCAACGGTCACGGTGGCGAGTCCGCTCGCCCCCGAGCAGCTTGCGAAGCTCGAGGCGGGACTGACGCGTCGCTTCAACCGACGCGTCTCCGTCACGACGGTCATCGACCCGAAGATCATCGGCGGCCTGCGCGTGCAGCTTGGCGATGACGTGATCGACGACAGCGTCGCCGCTCGACTCAACAACCTCCGCCTGCAGCTCGCCTGAGCCTCACGCACTGAAACTCTCGGGGCGAGGCCCCGGACGACAAGGGAAGAACATGTCAGAACTCACAATCAATCCGGATGAGATCCGCGACGCGCTTCAGCAGTTCGCTTCCTCATACCGTCCGGAAGGCGCCACGGCGACCGAGGTCGGCACCGTGGTTGACGCCTCGGACGGCATCGCGCACGTCGAGGGTCTCCCTGGCGTCATGGCCAACGAGCTCATCACCTTCGCCGACGGAACGCTCGGTCTGGCCCAGAACCTCGACGAGAGCAGCATCGGCGTCATCGTCCTCGGCGAGTTCCAGGGCATCGTCGAGGGCATGGAAGTCCGCCGCACCGGCGAGGTCCTCTCCGTCCCAGTCGGCGACGGCTACCTCGGCCGCGTCGTCGACCCGCTCGGGAACGCGATCGACGGACTCGGCGAGATCGCGACGTCCGGTCGCCGCGCCCTCGAGCTCCAGGCTCCAGGCGTCATGGACCGCAAGTCGGTGCACGAGCCACTCGAGACCGGCATCAAGGCCATCGACGCGATGATCCCCGTCGGCCGTGGCCAGCGACAGCTGATCATCGGCGACCGCCAGACCGGCAAGACGGCCATCGCGATCGACGCCATCATCAACCAGAAGGCCAACTGGGAGTCGGGCGACGTCAACAAGCAGGTTCGCTGCATCTACGTCGCCGTCGGCCAGAAGGGCTCGACCATCGCCTCCGTCAAGGGCGCGCTGGAAGACGCCGGAGCAATGGAGTACACGACGATCGTCGCGTCTCCCGCATCCGACCCTGCAGGCTTCAAGTACCTCGCTCCGTACACCGGCTCGGCCATCGGCCAGCAGTGGATGTACGAGGGCAAGCACGTCCTCATCGTCTTCGACGACCTGTCGAAGCAGGCTGAGGCCTACCGCGCCGTCTCGCTCCTCCTGCGCCGCCCGCCGGGCCGCGAGGCCTACCCGGGTGACGTGTTCTACCTGCACTCCCGTCTGCTCGAGCGTTGCGCGAAGCTCTCCGACGCGATGGGTGCAGGCTCGATGACCGGTCTTCCGATCATCGAGACGAAGGCCAACGACGTCTCCGCGTACATCCCGACCAACGTGATCTCGATCACGGACGGCCAGATCTTCCTCCAGTCCGACCTCTTCAACGCCAACCAGCGTCCTGCGGTCGACGTCGGAATCTCCGTCTCGCGAGTCGGTGGCGACGCGCAGCAGAAGCACATCAAGAAGGTCTCGGGAACGCTCAAGCTCGAGCTCGCCCAGTACCGTTCGCAGCAGGCCTTCGCGATGTTCGCGTCCGACCTCGACGCGACGACGCGCAAGCAGCTCGAGCGTGGCGCACGCCTCACCGAGCTCCTCAAGCAGCCGCAGTACTCGCCGTACCCCGTCGAGCAGCAGGTCGTCGCGATCTGGGCCGGAACCAACGGCAAGCTCGACCTCGTCCCGGTCGACGAGGTGCTCCGCTTCGAGCGCGAGCTCCTCGAGTACCTCGAGCGCAACACCGACGTCCTCAGCCTCCTCCGCGACAGCGGGAAGCTCGAAGACGACACGCTGAAGGCCATGGCCGACGGTGTCGACGCCTTCGTGAAGACGTACCTCAAGAACGACGGAACTCCGCTCGTCGCAAGCGCCGAACAGGTCGCCGCTGACGAGATCGAGCAGGAGAAGATCGTCAAGAAGCGCCGCTAGGCGCCCTCGACGACTTCGACGACGAGCACAGGAGAAGCATGGGAGCACAACTTCGGGTCTACCGGCAGAAGATCAAGTCTGCCCAGACGATGAAGAAGGTCACCCGCGCCATGGAGCTGATCGCCACTTCGCGCATCACCAAGGCGCGGAAACGCATGGCCGAGTCGAACCCGTACGCGCAGGCGATCACCGAGGCAGTCTCGGCAGTGGCCAGCTACACGGACATCGATCACATCCTCGTCACCGAGCGTGAAGAGGTCCGCCGCGTCGCGGTCGTCGTCTTCACGAGCGACCGAGGCCTCAACGGAGCCTTCTCCTCGAGCGTGCTTCGCGAGGCCGAGGGCCTCACGAACCTCCTCGAATCAGAGGGCAAGGAAGTCGTCCACTACCTCATCGGGCGCAAGGCGGTCGGCTACTTCGCCTTCCGCAAGCGCGCGAGCGAGAAGCAGTGGACGGGCTCGACGGACCTCCCGGTCTTCCAGACCGCGAAGGAGCTCGGCGAGGCACTGGTCGAACGGTTCACGATTCCGTTCGAAGAAGGCGGCGTGGAGGAGATCCACTACGTCTACAACCGGTTCCAGTCGATGGTCACGCAGACGCCGACCGTCGTGCGGCTCCTGCCGCTCGAGGTCGTCGAAAGCGACGACGTCGCGGAAGAGGCCCCGCTGCTCCCGCTGTACGAGTTCGAGCCGGATGCGGAGACGGTGCTCCACGCACTGCTTCCCGACTACATCCAGGCGCGGCTCTTCAACGCCATGCTGCACTCCGCCGCATCCGAGCACGCTGCCCGTCAGCGCGCGATGAGCGCGGCTTCCGACAACGCAGACACCCTGGTGCGCGACTACACCAGGCTCGCGAACAACGCGCGCCAGGCAGAGATCACGCAGCAGATTTCCGAGATCGTGGGCGGCGCGGACGCGCTCGCAACCGCATAACCGCGCGAACACGCAAGAAAAGGACAAGACATGACGACGCACATCGTCTCCGACAGGGAAGACACGAAGGCTCCGGCCGGTGTCGGCCGGATCGCCCGTGTCACGGGTCCCGTTGTCGACATCGAGTTCCCGCATGACGCCATCCCAGGCATCTACCACGCGCTCGAGACCGAGGTCAGCCTCGGCGACCAGTCGCTCAAGCTCACGCTCGAGGTCGCACAGCACCTCGGCGACGACCTCGTCCGCGCCATCGCGCTCAAGCCGACCGACGGACTCGTCCGCGGCCAGGAAGTCCGCGACACAGGAGCCCCCATCTCGGTGCCCGTCGGCGACGTCACCAAGGGCAAGGTCTTCAGCGTCACCGGTGAAGTGCTCAACGAGACGATGATCTCCGAGCCCTACGAGATCACCGAGCGCTGGCCCATCCACCGCGAGCCCCCGGCCTTCGACCAGCTCGAGTCGAAGACCGAGCTCTTCGAGACCGGCATCAAGAGCATCGACCTGCTCACCCCGTACGTCCAGGGTGGAAAGATCGGCCTCTTCGGTGGAGCCGGCGTCGGCAAGACCGTCCTCATCCAGGAGATGATCCAGCGCGTCGCACAGGACCACGGCGGCGTCTCGGTGTTCGCCGGTGTCGGCGAGCGCACGCGTGAGGGCAACGACCTCATCTACGAGATGGAAGAAGCAGGCGTCTTCGACAAGACCGCGCTCGTATTCGGCCAGATGGACGAGCCGCCGGGAACTCGACTCCGCGTCGCACTCTCGGCCCTCACCATGGCTGAGTACTTCCGCGACGTGCAGAAGCAGGACGTGCTGCTCTTCATCGACAACATCTTCCGCTTCACGCAGGCCGGTTCCGAGGTCTCCACGCTGCTCGGCCGCATGCCCTCCGCCGTTGGATACCAGCCCAACCTCGCCGACGAGATGGGTGTGCTCCAGGAGCGCATCACGTCCACGCGTGGTCACTCGATCACGTCGCTCCAGGCCATCTACGTGCCTGCTGACGACTACACCGACCCGGCCCCCGCGACGACGTTCGCCCACCTCGACGCCACGACGGAGCTCTCGCGAGAGATCGCCTCGAAGGGCCTCTACCCGGCCATCGACCCGCTCACGTCGACGAGCCGCATCCTCGACCCCCGTTACCTGGGTGCCGACCACTACCGGGTTGCGACCGAGGTCAAGCAGATCCTCCAGAAGAACAAGGAACTGCAGGAGATCATCGCGATCCTCGGTGTCGACGAGCTCTCCGAGGAAGACAAGATCACCGTCTCCCGCGCTCGCCGCATCCAGCAGTTCCTCTCGCAGAACACCTACATGGCGAAGAAGTTCACGGGTGTCGAGGGTTCGACGGTTCCGCTCAAGGAGACCATCGAGTCGTTCGACGCCATCGCCAAGGGTGACTTCGACCACGTCGCCGAGCAGGCCTTCTTCAACGTCGGTGGAATCAACGACGTCGAAGAGAAGTGGGCGCAGATGCAGAAGGACAACGCATAGTCATGGCAGGCAAAGGCGAACTGACCGTCAAGGTCGTCGAAGCAACCAAGCTCGTCTGGGAAGGCAGCGCGACCATGGTCGTCGCTCGCACCTCCGAGGGCGAGATCGGAATCCTCTCCGGCCACGAGCCTGTGCTCGCTGCCCTGGGTGCCGGACAGGTTCGCATCACGGCTTCCGACGGATCGAAGATCGTCGCCAACGCCGAGGGCGGCTTCCTCTCGGTGAACAGCGACGTCGTCACGGTCGTCGCCGGCGAGGCTGAACTCGTCTCCGGGGAGTGACCGAAGGTCTCCTGCTGCTGTTGCCGCCGTCCGAAACCAAACGGGACGGCGGCAACGCTGCGTTCACGGGCGAATTGGTCGAGAGCCCGGAAGCAGGCGGGCTCAGCTGGTCGGAGACATTCGCGGCGACGCGCGAGCTCGTCGTCAGCGAGCTGCACAGCCTCTCCCACAACCGCGAGACAGCCCGCAAAGTGCTCAAGATCTCCGAGAAGCAAGCGGAGATCGAACTCAACAGGAACCGCACGCTCCGCTCAGCCCCTCGCATGCCAGCGCTGCTCCGGTATACAGGTGTGCTCTACGACGCCCTCGACGCCCCGACCCTGACGGCGTCCCAGCTGAGCTGGGCGGCGCACCACGTGGCGGTTCACTCCGCCCTGTTCGGGCTCGTCGGCGGGGGAGAAGGCATCCCCGCCTACCGGCTCTCTGCGGCGTCACGGCTCGGCGGTGTCGCGGCCGCACGCCGGTGGGCTCCAGCGGCGAGCCAGGCGCTGTCGGCGCACAGAGGTCTTGTGGTGGACCTTCGATCAAAGGCGTATTCCGCGCTCGGGCCCGTCGAAGCCGCTCAGCAGCATGTGTCCATCGACGTCGTCTCGAGGTCCGCCGACGGCGCCGTGCGCTCACTCAACCACTTCAACAAGCGAGGCAAGGGCCTCTTCACCCGCGGTCTCATCACGCGCGCCTCATCGCAGCCCGACCGGGCGGCGGCGCTGCAGGATGCGGAAGAGCTGTCGGACTTCTGCCGCGAGGCCGGTTGGGAACTCGAACCAACAGGACCGGGCGCCGCGCGGCTGATCGTGCCGGAAGGCCATTGATCTCTCCACGAGGGGCATCGGTGTTGCCGAACACAGGCGCGCAGGGGAGCGCTCCCCATCGACAAAGTCGTTGAAACGCCGCTACTTTGTACCATGTCTGCGATTTCTGGCTCATGCGCACTCCCCGCGCTCGACGCAGACATCGATTGAATATCAGAAAGTGACTCCTCAATGGAAATCATCGCTTACGGCGATCAGGCTGCTGCCGGTATCGGCGCCCTCGGGATCCTCCTGTGGCTCGTCATCGTGCTCGGCGCGTACGCGCTCACCGCGTGGATCATGTCGAAGGTGTTCACGAAGATGGGCATCGAGGCCTGGAAGGCCTGGGTTCCGGTCTACAACTCGTGGACATTCGTCGAGGCCGCGGGCTTCCCCGGTTGGTGGGTCCTCGTCGGCTTCATCCCCGGCGTCAACATCGCGCTCGTCGTCCTCATGGCGATCGCCGCCTACCGCATCGGTCTTGGCTTCGGCAAGAGCGGCGTCTGGGTGCTGCTTTACATCTTCCTTCCCATCGTGTGGCTCGCCATCATCGGCTTCGACAGCTCGCGTTGGAACCCGGCACTCATGAACCTCGGTGGCCAGTACGGCCAGCAGCAGGGCGCAGTCGGTTACGCGCCTGGGGCCCAGGGGCAGGCGTACGGACAGGCACCGGTGCAGTCGGGCTACGGACAGACTCCCGCCCAGCCCTATGGTCAGGCCCCGGCCCAGCCCAACGGCCAGCAGCCCTATGGTCAGGCCCCGGCGCAGCAGCCGTATGGGCAGCAGCCGTACGGTCAGGCCCCGGCGCAGCAGCCGTACGGGCAGCCTCCCGTTCAGCAGCCGCCGCTTGGCCGGGCCCCCGAGAACCAGCAGCCCTACGGTCAGCAGCCCCCGGCTCAGCACTGACAGCGCACTGGACGCGGCGTCGTCCAGCCCCGAAGCACGGCACGCGGATATTCTTCCGCGTGCCGTGCTTCTTTCACGTCGTCGTCTGCTCCGTTCACTTCGTCGTCACAGACGCGTGAGTTTCGCGCTGTCCACAGGCGAGGCCGCCACGGAACCGCGCCGTTGACGTGAGGCCTAGCGTCTGGGCATGCAACAGATTCGCCTCAGCACGCCGAAGCAGATCCTCGACGCCGTGCCTCGTCTCCTCGGCTACTCACCCGTCGGCTCCCTTGTCGCCATACCGCTCAGCGGGAAACGGGGAGGCGTGGTCCTTCGCTTCGACTTGCCGGAGGTGCCGGAGCCATCTTCGGCGGGTGCGGCCCCGTACGCGAACGCGGTGATCGGTCACCTCTCGCACCTGAGAAGCATCGAGCGAGTCGTCTTCGTCCTGTGCCCGGACCTGCCCTTCGGGTCCGGGCCGCGGCCCCCCTTCTCCGTGGTTGCCGAGGAGCTCGTCGCAGCGGCAGACCGCGCGGGAATCGAGGTGGCTGCCTGCATCTGCCGAGCTGCTGACGCCTGGGGTGTCTACGGATGCGACGACGTCGACTGCTGTGACATCGGCCCGCGCGCGCTGGGCTCGCAGGAGGAGTGGGTGCAGGCTACGGCAAAGCCGGGGGACGAGTCGCTGATCACGCCCGCGTCCGTGACCAGGAGGCTTCGATTTGCGGAGGAGGATGAGCGACACTGGCAGCACCACGACGGCGAGGATGACCTACCATCGATGCGGCAGCGGTGGCTTGCGGCCTTCGCGCCTGACACGTTCCGCGCTGCTCCGGCAGACGCGGAACTCGCACATCTGCTCTGCATGCTCCGAGGCCGCCACACCTCGGAACTCCTCCTCGTGACGATCGGGTTCGGCGCCCACATCGACCTGCTCTCGCTGGCGCCGGTCTGGAGCACGGTGATGGGCGAGGAGGACGTGCACCGACCCTTGCCCGAGTTCTCCCGCAGACGTGTTCGCCAAGCCGCCGCGATCCTCCGACGTCTTGCCGAGCTCGTCGACCTCGACGATGAACCCGTGCTCCTTGCCAGCATGAGCTGGCTCGAATGGGCCTCGGGGCGTTCGGGCGCCGCGGCGGCCTTCGCGAAGAGAGCCCTCGGCGTCAGCGCGGACGATCCGCTTGCCTCGAGTGTCGCCTGGCTCGTCGAACGGTGCGTGGTTCCACCCTGGCTCGCCGTTGTCGAACAGTGGTCGGATGAGCCGGAAGCCGCCGCTGCAGGACGTGACGACTGAGCGGAGTGACGGGCCGCCGGACGAGCAGGCGCGGCCCCGGCTGATCGAGCCCGTCCTGTGCCTGCCGTCGCCCGTCGCCGATGCGAGAGTGGTGGCGTTTCCCATCATCATGGCCTCGGCTCCGGTCGTCGTTGCGATCCTGCTCTGGCTGCTTCTGGGGTCACCCGCGATGCTTGCGTTCGCCCTGATCGGTCCCGTCATGGCGGTGGCCAGCTACGCGGAGTCGAGACGTCAGGCGAGCGCCCAGCAGACGCGCGCGCAGGCCGTGTTCGACCGCGAACTCGACGCGTGCATCCAGCAGGCTCGGTCGCTCGCCGCGGACGAGCTGCGGAGGTTGGAGGCCCTCGCTGCGGAGACCTGCACCGCTCGGGCGGCACCTCGCCTGGAAGCGCAGGAGCGCTTCTGCCTCGGATCCGGCTCGGTGCGCGTGCGCGTCCCCATGTCCGGTGAGCTGCGCCACCTCCCCGAAGACGTGCGTTCACGTCTCGATCACGTCCTCACGCTCGACGACGCTCCCGTCTTCGGAGGCGGTGCGACGTTCGAGATAACCGGGAGTACCAGCCTGGTGCTCGCGGCAGGGCGCGCGCTGCTCGTCCAGCATGCGGCGTGCGCGGGCGAGGTCCGCATCTGTGCCGGCATTCCTGGGGCAGTCTTGGCTCAGGAACTGTCCACGCTTGGCCGCCCGTGGAGGTGGGGCGACGCGCAGGTCGCCGAGGGCGGGTTGCTCCTTGATCTCTCCGAAGGCCGAGGTATCGAATCGTCGAACGCGGCGCCGGTTCGCGTCCATGTGCAGAGCGCGTCGGCCGCGAGCGTCGTGCTCGAGGACGGCAGTCGCGTCACGCTGCGGCCCAGGTTCATGACGGCGGAGCAGCTGCGCGCGTCCGGTCCGAGCCGTTCCGACGAGGCTGGTCAGGCGGGCGTCGACGGCAAGGACGCAGGAGAACTGCGACGTGCCGCTTCGATCACGAGCCGAGGCGGGGCCCAGCCAGCGAGGCTGGAAGGCGCCGGCCTGTTCGCCCAGCTGGGCACGCACGGCACCGCGCTGTTCGGCATCGACCTCGTCGCCGACGGCCCGCACGCGGTCATCGGGGGCACGACCGGTTCGGGGAAGAGCGAGCTGCTCGTGACCTGGGTGCTGGCGCTGACAGAATCGAGGTCCAGTCGCGAGGTACAGGTGCTGTGCTTCGACTTCAAGGGCGGCGCGACGTTCGACCCTCTGGCCGAGCTCCCGCACTGTGTGGGGATCGTGACCGACTTGGATGCTGCCGAGGCGCAACGGGCGGCGATCAGCCTGCGCGCCGAGCTCCGCGAGCGTGAACGTGCGCTCCGAGCTGCCGGTGCGACCCACATCGGCCAGCTGCCCGGCCTCGCACGGTTGGTCGTCATCGTCGACGAGTACCAGGCGCTTGTGGACGCCGGTGCCGCGCTGCATTCCGTGTTCGCGGACATATCAGCGAGGGGGAGGAGCCTCGGGATGCACCTCGTCCTGTGCTCCCAGCAGCCTGCGATCGCGGTCCGTGGGACGACGCTGGCCAACTGCAGCATCCGCATCTGCCTCCGCGTGGTCGCGGAAGCGGACAGCACCGCGCTGATCGGCACCGCGTCCGCCGCGCGCCTGCCGGCCGACTCACCCGGGCTCGCCCTGGTCGTGCGCGACAGCCGGATCGTCGAAGTCCAGGTGCGGCAGCGTGAGCGACTGGCCGTGGCGGACCTCGTCCTGGCGGCCGTCGAACGTGAAGCTCACCTCGGTCATCTGCCGCCGCAGCGGCCGTGGCTCCCTGCCCTTCCCTCGCGGATCGCGCTTGCCGCGATCGCGGGGGACGGTCCGGGCCTCGCATTCGGGCTGAGCGACGACACGGACGCTCGCGAGCAGCGACCGGCTCGCTTTGATGCAGGTCTCGGGGCGATGGCCGTCATCGGCGGGCCTCGAACCGGCAAGACCGGCTGCCTCACGGTGCTCGTCGAGGCGTCCGGCGAGGGGTCCGACTCTGCCGTCGGGCGGGTCACCGTCCTCTCGTCGGACCCTGAGTCCGCCTGGGACCAGCTGTGCGCCGTAGACCTCGCTTCGAACCCGGGCTTGCTGGTCGTCGATGACACCGATGCGCTCCTCGCCGGGGTGGAGGAACCGCACCGCACCGCCATGACCGAGCACCTCGTGCGCCTCATCAAGGCCTCCGCAACCTGCTCACCGGCTGTTGCGTTCTCGCTGAGTCGGGTGACGGGCGGGACAGCCGCGCTCGTCGCCTCCGCCGCCCAGACGCTCCGCCTGGTCGGCGGAGACCGCAGCGCGTACGTCATGGCGGGCGGGCAGGCTTCGGAGCACGACGCGGATGCCCCAGTCGGCCGGGCGGTCTGGCGGGGGAGAGCCTGTCAGGTCGCACAGGCGTCCCGGCCGATCAGCAACCGCGATCGCGACGCCGAGGCTGCGACGGATCGGCTCGCTCCGGTGCACGGAGAGACCGACCGAGAGCTGCTCGTGGTGGCGCGGCAGCCCGCCACGATGCGGCGCCTCCTCGAGGCAAGGGGGTTCGTGTGCACGGACCTCGCGGACTGGTGCGCGGCGACAACCGTGACTCGTGGCCACCCCGAGCGGGGCGGCTCGGAGCCGCGGAGCGTTCAGCGAGCCGTCATCGGCGACGTCGAGACGTGGCAAGGTCGCTTCGGGGTCCTGGCGAGGCTCTCCGCCGAGCACCGCGTGCTGCTGTCCGGTGTGACCCCCGGAGAGCACCGGTCGCTCCTCAGAGGCGATCCTCTGCCACCGCTGGTCGTCGACGCGTCGCGCAGCGCTGTGCTCCGCCACGGTCGAGGCACGATGGAACGCATCCGCTGGTCGAACGAGGAGAGGTCCCTCAGCAGTGCCTAGAGGCTCGTCGGAACTCCGCTGCCGACCATGATCTCGCCGACGAGGACGCCACCGCCCATGACCTCGAGCCCAAGCCGCGGCAGCAGCTGCTGCACTCGGCCCACATCGACGGCACCGGCGGCAACGAGCAGCTGCAGTCCCACGAGCGTCGTTCCACGACTGGAGCCGTCGAGCATCTTCATCGCGACAGCGGTGCCGTCCGGCGAGGCGAGGATGAGGACACCTTCAGCGCCGGACTTCGCGAGGACACCGAGCTCGGAGATGACGAGGGAGTTCGGGCGCCCGTGGCCCTCGAGAAGCCAGCCGTTGGAGAGCACGGAGCGCCACACCGCGGCGGCAGCTTTGAAGAGCGGAAACGGGGAAGACGGACTCGCCGTGGCGAGCCGGCTCGCCGCCGCCGCGAGACCGACGAGGCTCACGGCGAAGACCGGCGCGCCGCATCCGTCGACACCGACCGCGCTCGGGCGCTCCCTGGTCATGCGCTCGACCGTGTCCTTGATAGCCACCTGGAGCGGATGATCTGCCGCCAGGTACCCCTCCGTCGGCCACCCCTGGGCGACGCAGGCCGCCAGCATCGCAGCGTGCTTGCCGCTGCACTCCATGTACACGGGGGAGGATGCCTCGCCGGCGCGTACGAGCGCGTCTCTGGATGCACGATCTCGGGGCCAGGAGGCGGGGCAGGCGAGCGCCCGGTCGTCGAGCCCGCTGGCGTGCAGGATCTCCCGCACGTGTGCGACGTGGTCTGGAGATCCGGAGTGGCTGCCGCAGGCGATCGCCGTCTGCTCGTCGGTCAGCTGCGCGCCGAGCGTCAGGGCGGTCTGCGCTTGGAAGAGCTTGAGGCTCGAGCGTGGGAACACCGGCTGACGCCCGTCTCCCAGCTCGGCTCGGATCGTAGCGTCCGGGTTGGTCAGGACCGCAGCGCCGACGTGCCGGGATTCGATGAACCCTGAGCGGACGACAACGGCGAGTTCGACGGCGGCTGCAGCGTGCAGCGTTGATGCTTCGCTCATGATCGGGCAAGCCTACGCGGTGGGGGACTCGCACCGCCGGTACGCGGGCGGCCCGGCGGGCAAGGCAGATCGACAGCATGCGAGCGACAAGGCAGGTCTACGCTTGACCCCCGTGGAATCAGTCTTGCTCTTCATCGTCGGCGTCCTGGCCGCAGTCATCGGCCTCGCCGCGTCTGTCGCGCTCCACGAAGTCGGCCACCTCGTCCCGGCCAAGCGCTTCGGAGTGCGTGTCACGCAGTACATGGTGGGGTTCGGGCCGACGCTCTTCTCGCGCAAGCGGGGTGAGACGGAGTACGGCGTGAAGGCCATCCCGCTCGGCGGCTACGTCGCCATGATCGGCATGTACCCGCCTGCCAAGGCTGGCCAGGCCGCACGCACGGGTGGGACCGGGTTCATGTCGAGCATGATCGACGATGCCAGGCTGGCGTCCGCGGAAGGAGTGGCTCCAGGGGAAGAGTCGCGCACGTATTCTGCGCTCCCCGTGTGGAAGCGCATCGTCATCATGGTCGGGGGACCAGCCATGAACTTCGTCATCGCGATCCTCGGGTTCATGATCGTCTGCTCCGGATTCGGCCTGTACCAGCCGTCGACGACGGTCGGCACGGTCTACGAGTGCGTGGTCCCCGCCGGCTCGGTGGCGCCCGAACCAGGGGAAACGTGCGAGACGCCGGCACCGGCCTTCGAGGCCGGCCTCCTCCCCGGCGACAGGATCACCAGCGTTGACGGCACCGCCACCGACAGCTGGGACCTCCTCCAGGAGACGATCCGCGTGAGCCCGGGGGAGCCGGTCTCCGTGGGGGTCGATCGCGCGGGGCAGCAGCTGGAGGTGGAGCTCACCCCACGCGTCAACACCGTCTACGAGCTCGACGAGCTGACGGGAGCGCGCGTCGAGGCTGCGGACGGCTCGTTCGTGACGCAAGAGGTCGGGTTCGTCGGCATCACGCCCACGCAGGAGCGCGTCAGGCAGTCGCCGCTCTACGCGTTCACGATGGCCGAGGCCAATGTGCGCGCCGTCGGCAACTTCCTGATCACGATCCCCGAGCGCATCGTCGAGATGTGGAACGCCGGCTTCGGGGGCGCCGAGCGCGACCCGAATGGTCCGATGAGCGTTGTCGGGGTCGGACGGATCACGGGCGAGGTGGCGGCTGAGAGCAGCATCCCCGTCGTCGATCGGGTCGCGACCATCGTGCAGCTGGTCGCATCCGTCAACATCGCCCTCGGCGTCATCAACCTCGTCCCGCTGCCGCCGCTCGACGGCGGGCATGTGCTCGCCGCGCTCATCGATGGTGTCCGCCGCCGGCTGGCCAAGCTGTTCGGTCGCCCCGATCCCGGTCCGTTCGACACGGCGAAGCTCCTCCCCGTCACCCTCGTCATCGCCGGATGCCTCATGGCGATGAGCGCACTCTTCATCTATGTCGACATCGTCAATCCGATCCGGCTCTTTCCATAGTCGCTCGCGCGAGACTCGCGGGAGGCTGAACGCGAGTGCCGCACGGTGTCACTACGCTTTCCCTTGCGAATCACTGAAATGCCCCAGACGAGATCAGAAGAGTCGGCAGGTGTGTCCAGCCGCAGGAAGAAGGATCCGTGACGATTGTCGGCGGTCAGCAGCTCAAGCTCAGCCAGCAGGAGCTCCAGGAGGCGGGGCGTGCCATCGGGGCCGTCTCGCAAGCCTTCGCACACAAGGTCGTCGGCCAGACGCAGCTGCGCGAGACACTGCTCGTCGGGCTCATGTCGGGCGGGCATGTCCTCCTCGAGTCCGTTCCCGGCCTCGCGAAGACGACGGCCGCCCAGACGCTCGCCCAGTCGGTCCGTGGGTCGTTCAGCCGCATCCAGTGCACGCCGGACCTCCTGCCGTCAGACATCGTCGGCACACAGATCTACGATGCGGCGGAGCACCGTTTCTCGACTCAGCTCGGGCCCGTGCATGCGAACTTCGTCCTGCTCGACGAGATCAACCGCTCGAGCGCGAAGACGCAGTCCGCGATGCTCGAGGCGATGCAGGAGCGCCAGACCACGATCGGCGGCACGCTGTACCCGCTGCCGGATCCGTTCCTCGTGATCGCCACGCAGAACCCAATCGAGCAGGAAGGCACGTACGTGCTGCCTGAGGCGCAGCTCGACCGCTTCATGCTCAAGGACGTGCTCGAGTACCCGAACCCCGCGGAGGAGGCCGAGATCCTGCGTCGCATCGACGAGGGCGTCTTCGAGCACGGGGAACCAGCCGCGGTGGGGCTGCAGGATGTGACGAGGCTGCAGGAGCTGACGTCGCGGGTGTACGTCGACAAGGCGATCACGGAGTACATCGTCGGGCTCGTCTACGTGACGCGTCACGCCGGGGAGTACATCGGCCCGGAGCTGGCACGGCTCGTCGAGGTCGGCGCGTCGCCGCGCGCCTCGATCAACTTCGCCAAGGGCGCCAGGGCAGTCGCGCTTCTGCAGGGCCGCGACCATGTCGTGCCGGAGGACGTTCGCCGGCTGGCGCACCGCATCCTGCGCCACCGCATCATCCTCGGCTTCGAGGCGGATGCAACGGGTGTCCGCGTCGAGCAGATCATCGACGCGGTGCTCGGGGCTGTTCGTACTCCGTGACCATGTCGAGCGAACGCCCCCTTCTGGCGAAGGTCAAGTCGAAGATGTTCCTGCACGCGCGAAGGCGCGTGCTGCACCTGCTCGACGGCCAGTACGCCTCGCATCTGCGTGGTCGGAGCATGGATTTCGATGACCTCCGCGAGTACGTGGCGGGAGACGAGATCAAGGACATCGACTGGAAGGCGAGCGCGCGAACTGGGCAGCCGCTCGTGAAGCGCTACGTCGCCGAGCGGCGCCACCGTGTGCTCTTCGCCGTCGATGGTGGCCGCAACATGGCGGCGATCTCGGCGAGCGGCGAGCCGAAGCGAGAGGTGCTCGTCACGGCCCTGGGTGTTCTCGGATATCTCGCCATCCGGCATGGTGATGACGTCGGCCTCGTGACGGGCAGCTCCGAGGGCATCAGGCAGCTCCCGTTCCGCAGCACGTCGTCCGCGCTCGAGCGGATGCTCCACGCGGTCTACGACTCGGTTGGACTCGAGACGGCGACCAGTGACATGAACGCGGTCCTCGACCGAGTCCGGCTCACGGTGAGGCACCGTGCGCTGCTCGTCGTCATCGCGGACGAGTTCGACTGGGACGAGGAACGTGCTGCTCTCGTGCGTCGGCTCGCGGCTCAGCATGAGATCGTCTGGCTCCAGATCACGGATGCCGAACCCCATCAGCGGGGCGCCCGCGGCGAGCTGGCCTTCGACGTGGAAGGGAACTGGGCGATGCCGAGCCTCTTCGGCGGGGACCGGCTCCTCGAGCGCGAGTTCGAGTACGCGGAGCAGAAGCGAGCGCTCGACATGGAGCGGACGTTCGAGGCGAACGCGGTCTCGTACGCGGAGATCGCGAGCGAGCAGCAGGTCGCGCCGACGCTCCTGGCGCTCTTGAAGGCGAGGGCGAATGTTCGTCGCTGATGTCCAACCGCCGGAGGGAACCGTCGTTCCAGTCATCGACTACGCGCAGTTCTGGCTGGTTCTCGGGTTCCTGATCTTGGCGTCCATCGTCGCGTACTACTTCCTCGTGGTCTTCCTGACGCGACCGCGCCCGCCGAAGGCCGCCCCGGTGCTCCCGGCCGCGAGACCGCCAGTCCACGCGCTGCAGCAGGAGTATCTCGAGCGCGTGGACGAGGTCGCCCGTCGTGCGGCGGCCGGCGAGCTGACGCCACGACGTGCTCACGCCGAGCTGAGCGTGCTCGTGCGTGGTTTCGTCGCTGCCGTCTCGACTGTTCCGGCGGACAAGATGACGCTCACCGACTTGAGGCGCACCGAGCTCCGGGGGGTCTCGCACACGGTCGGCCAGTACTACCCCATGGTCTTCGGGGCGCACGATCCGAGCGGCACAGCGGCCGGGATCGCGGCTGCGCGGGAGGTGATCGCGACATGGCGATAGCGATGTGGTGGGTCAGTCTGTCGCTGATCGCAGTGGCGGGGGCCGTCGCGGCCATCGCCTGGTGGCGTGCCCGCAAGCGTGGGCAGTCCGGCGCGATTCCCGTCGCCAACTCCAGGCGCCTCACGAGGCTCCCGGCGTATCGGCGAGCGTTGCTCCGATACTCGAGTCTCATGACCGCGATCGGGGTCGTGCTCGCGATCCTCCTCGCCGTGACGAGCGTCGCGGCCGGCCGCTGGGTGTACCAGCGTGTCGAGTCGCCGGAGAAGTTCAACCGCGACATCGTGCTCTGCCTCGACATCTCGGGCTCCATGGTCGACTACGACGTCGAGGTGCTCGACAGGTACCTCGAGATGCTCCCCGGGTTCGACGGGGAGCGCATGTCGCTCATGCTGTGGGACGCGACGGCGGTGCAGCTGTTCCCGCTGACGGACGACTACGCGTTCGTCGAGACCCAGCTGCAGCAGGTGCGGGATGAGATGGAGTCAGCCTCGGGCGGGTCCAACAGCGAGTACTCGTTCGCCCAGGGCACGCAGGGCGCTGCAGGTGCGTCCCTCGTCGGCGATGGCCTGGCCTCCTGCGCGATGACCTTCGGCGAGTACGATCCGGCCGCCGACGACGGAAGGTCCCGGTCCATCATCTTCGCGACGGACAACGCGGTGAACGGCGACCCGCTCGTCTCGTTCCCGGAGGCCGCCGAGTACACGGAGGAGCGGGGGATCACCATCTACGCGCTTGATGCCAACCAGTTCGAGGATGCGTTCGCGGACCAGTTCCGGACGACGATCCTGCAGGCGGATGGCAGCTACTTCAAGCTCACCGACCCGGCCAGCGTGTCCGGCATCGTCGATCAGATCACGAGCGAGCAGACCTCGCTCATGGTCGGCCAGCCCCAGCTGCTCGTCACCGACCGGCCGAACGTGTGGCTCGTGCTGATGCTCGTCTTCGCATCCATCTACGTCGTGCTGGCCTGGAGGCTCCGACTATGACCTGGAATCCCATACTTCCCCCGGCGCTCCTTGCGCTCGTCGGCATGGTCCTGCTCGGCTTCTGCGTCTTCGCGCTTGTCAGGGCATCCGATCGCCGACGGCGCGTCAACTGGGTCCTGCGCCTCGCCGCCTGTGCGCTGATCGTGGTCGCCGCGTTCCGCCCTGGCATCGGCAGCGCTCCGGCACCGAACCTCCAGAGCGAGGTTGACGTGCTCTTCGTGGTCGACACGACGGCGAGCATGGTCGCAGAGGACTGGGACGGTGCACCGCGGCTCGACGGCGTGAAAGCGGACATCTCAGCGCTGACGGCCGCGCACGAGGGTGCCAGGTTCGGACTCGTGACCTTCGACGCCGCCGCCGTCCAGCGGCTGCCGTTCACCGCCGACACGACCGCGCTCGACGCTCTGCTGCAGACGCTGCGTCCGGAGGTCACCCAGTACTCCCGTGGCAGCTCCATCTCCATCGCAGAGCCGCTGGTCCGGGATGTGCTGGAAGCGGCAGCCGAGGCCGAGCCGGAGCGCGCGAGGCTCGTGTACTACCTGGGCGACGGTGAGCAGACAGCCGAGACGGAGCCGGAGTCGTTCAGCGCTGTCGCGGGCTATCTGGCCGGGGGCGCCGT
Organism: Pseudoclavibacter sp. Marseille-Q434; assembly: GCF_050315415.1. Classification (NCBI taxonomy): domain Bacteria; kingdom Bacillati; phylum Actinomycetota; class Actinomycetes; order Micrococcales; family Microbacteriaceae; genus Pseudoclavibacter; species Pseudoclavibacter sp. Marseille-Q434. Next base: position 627,865 of record NZ_JBNPQH010000001.1, read on the forward strand.
GCTCGGCTACGGCACTGAGGAGGGCGGGCCCATGAAGGCGACTGCTGGCACGCTCGCGACGGACGAGCCGAGCTACATCCTCGACGGACAGGGCCAGCAGGCTCGCTCCGTCATCGACACGGCGGCTCTGCAGAGCATCGCGGACGACCTCGCGCTGCCGCTCGAGGTGCGCGAGCCTGGCACCGAAGTGGTGCCCGCGGAGGTCGACGGCACGAGGGTGACGCAGACCGGCGGCAGCGCGGAGACAGCGTTCGAGGTGTACTGGATCCTCGCCGCGGCCGCGTTCCTCCTGCTGCTCCGAGACGTCTGGGAGTCCGTGAAGCACTCGATCGAGCTCAGCAGAGCAAGGGGAGGAACGGTATGAGTCCTCGCCGGAAGAAGTCAGGCGGTGCCCTGCCGGTGGCCGCCGTCGCCGCGAAGCGCAGGCGCAGGTTCATCCTCTTCAGCATCCCGTTCGCGCTCCTGGCGGCCGCATTCGCAACGAAGCTGATCAGCATGTCGATCATCGCCGACCGCACGGTGTCGCTCTACGCCGACTCCGAGTACGAGGGGAGCATGAACTCCGCGCAGCAGCAGAAGTTCGTGAACATCCTCGAGAGCTGGAAAGCCCCGTACAACACGGGCACGTCGATGCTCCAGCTGGGGCTGCTCGACGAGGCGCGCACCGAGCTCGAAGCGGCCCTGCCCATGGCCGAGCCTCCGCAGCAGTGCCCGATCCGCGCGAATCTCGCCATCACGATCGAGCGCCAGGGCGATGCGCGACTGGCCGCGGACGACACCGCTGGGGCGGTGGCGCTCTGGCAGGAGGCGCTCGCAGTCCTGGATGCCCGCGACCCGAGTTGCGCGTCCACCGAATTCGAGCCCCCGGCGGTCGAGTCGAGCGAACGCATCCAGCAGAAGCTGCAGCAGCAGTCGGAGGCGCAGGAGCCGAACGAGGGGGAGGAGCCCCCGGAATCGACGCAGTCGCCGGAGATGACCGAGCTCGAAGAGCAGCTGCAGGAGAATCAGCAGGACCGACAGGACGAGCTCGACCAGGAGCGCGGCGAGACAGAGGGTGATTCGCTGTACGACAAGCCCTGGTGACGCAGATCGGTGCCCGCGGCGGTCGATCAGCCCTCTGCCAGGGTCCAGCGCGGCCAGCGCGTGGACCCTGGCACGACTAGCATTGGCCGGGTGACTACTCGCCTCTCCAAGCTCTTTGTCCGCACGCTCCGCGAAGACCCCGTCGACGCAGAGGTGGCAAGCCACAGGCTCCTCGTGCGCGCCGGCTACATCCGCCGCCAGGCGCCAGGCGTCTTTGCATGGCTGCCGCTCGGTCTCAAGGTGAAGCGCCGCATCGAGCAGATCGTGCGCGAGGAGATGGAAGCCGCGGGTGCCCAGGAGGTTCATTTCCCAGGCATCCTGCCTGCCGACTTCTACGAGGCCACGGGGCGCCTCGACGATTTCGGCGACGGGATCTTCCGCTTGGAGGACCGCAAGGGGGCGCCGCTGGTGCTCGCGCCGACACACGAGGAGGCCTTCACTCTCGCCGTCAAGGACCTCTACTCCTCGTACAAGGACCTGCCGCTCGCGATCTACCAGATCCAGGACAAGTACCGCGACGAGGCTCGTCCCCGCGCTGGGCTGCTGCGCGGCCGTGAGTTCACGATGAAGGACGCCTACTCGTTCGACATCGACGACGCCGGTCTCGACATCAGCTACCAGGCTCAGCGAGACGCCTACGAGCGCATCTTCGACCGCCTCGGACTCGAGTACGTCATCGTCGCGGCGAACGCCGGCGCGATGGGCGGCTCGCGGAGCGAGGAGTTCCTGCACCCCACACCCGTCGGCGAGGACACCTTCGTGCGCTCACCCGGTGGCTACGCGGCGAACGTCGAGGCCTACGCCGCGCCGGCTCCCGTCGCAGTGGACCCCAGCTCGACCGGGGCCGCGACCGTCTTCGATTCGCCGGACACGCCGACCATCGCGACGCTCGTCGCACACGCGAATGCGGTCGTCCCGAAGACCGGGGACCGCGACTGGACCGCGGCGGACACACTCAAGAACGTGGTCGTGGCACGTCTCCACACAGACGGCACTCGCGACCTGGTCGTCGTCGGCATCCCCGGCGACCGTGAGGTCGACATGAAGCGCCTCGAGACGGCCCTTCAGCCTGCCGAGGTCGAGGCTGCGACTGCGGAGGACTTCGCGAAGCACCCCGGTCTCGTTCGCGGGTACATCGGACCATGGTCGGCCGCGGGCCAGGTGCTCGGTGAGGAGTCGACCACCGGTGTGGCGTACTTCCTCGACGAGACGGTCGCGGACGGCTCCAGCTGGATCACCGGCGCCAACATCGCTGGCAAGCACGTCCACTCGCTGGTCGTCGGACGGGACTTCACGGCGGATGCGCGCATCGGCGCCGCCGAGATCCGTGACGGCGACCCTGCCCCCGACGGCAGCGGAGCCATCACGACGGCTCGCGGCACGGAGATCGGGCATGTCTTCCAGCTCGGTCGCAAGTACGCGGAGGCCCTCGGGTTGAAGGTCCTCAATGAGCAGGGCAAGCTCACAACCGTGACGATGGGGTCGTACGGCATCGGCGTGACCCGGAACCTCGCGCTCATCGCCGAGGCCAACCACGACGACCGTGGTCTCATCTGGCCTGAGCAGGTGGCGCCTTTCGACGTGCAGATCATCGCAACCGGGCGCAACGAGGAGCCGTTCGCGGTTGCGGAGGAGCTCTCCGCGGCGTTCGACGCCGCCGGCCTCGACGTGCTCTACGACGACCGGAAGAAGGTCTCACCCGGCGTCAAGTTCGGAGATGCGGAGCTCCTGGGCGTTCCGTGGATCGTCATCGCGGGCAAGGGCGCCGCCGACGGCCAGGTCGAGCTGTGGAACCGCCGGACGAACGAGCGCGACGCGGTCGCCAAGGACGAGGTGCTGGCGCTCCTGCAGTCCAAGCGCGCCAGCTGAGGGCGGCCCGGGACGAGGCACCGCGTCGCCTCGTCCCGCGTGCCTGGCCTGAGGACGAGTCTGCCCCGCATGGGGTAAACTCGTCCTTTCATCTGAATAGAGGGAGCGCCATGAAGATCGACCTTGCTGTCCTGAGGATTCTCGAGCGAGAGCGTGAGATTCCGTTTGAGGAACTTGCCAGCATTCTCGAGCAGGCGATCCTGACCGCGTACGAGAAGCACGTCTCGCAGGAACTGGGCCAGGACGTGCCGCCGGCCTCGACCCGCGTGCACCTCGACCGCAAGAGCGGCGAGGTCAACGTCTTCGTTCCCGAGCTCGACGACGACGGCGAGATCGTCGGCGAAGCCCAGCTCCCCGCCGACGACTTCGGCCGAGTTGCCGCGTTCGCAGCCAAGCAGGTCATCAACCAGCGCATCCGCGACATCGGCGACGACAAGGTGCTCGGCGAGTTCCGCGGACGCGAAGGCGACATCATCGCCGGCGTCATCCAGCAGGGGCCGAACCCCCGCATGATCCACGTCGACCTCGGAACCGTCGAGGCGATCCTGCCCCCTGAAGAGCAGGTGCCGGGTGAGGACTACTCGCACGGCCGCCGGCTGCGGGTCTTCGTGACGAAGGTCGAGCGGGGCAGCAAGGGCCCCCAGATCACCGTCTCCCGCACCCACCCGTCTCTCGTGCGCAAGCTCTTCGCACTCGAGGTTCCTGAGATCGCGAGCGGCGTCGTCGAGATCGTGTCGCTGGCCCGTGAGGCCGGCCACCGCTCGAAGATCGCGGTGCGCGCGACGCAGGAGGGCATCAACCCGAAGGGCGCATGCATCGGTGAGCTCGGGGCACGCGTGCGTGCCGTCACCAACGAGCTCGGCGACGAGAAGATCGACATCGTCGACTACTCGGATGATCTGCCGACGTTCGTGGCCAGCGCACTGAGCCCTGCGAAGGTCTCGAGCGCGTTTGTCATCGACCGGGCGACCAAGGCCGTCCGGGCACTTGTTCCGGACTTCCAGCTGTCGCTCGCGATCGGCAAGGAAGGCCAGAATGCGCGTCTCGCGGCCAAGCTCACGGGGGCGAGAATCGACATCCAGCCCGACTCGATCCTCGAAGACGGAGACGAAGCGCGCGCAGAGGGGTAGTATGTCGTCTGTACGAACGTGCGTTGGATGCCGTTCGCGCTCCGCACGGAGTCAGCTCCTCAGGGTTGTGCTCCGTCAGGGAAGCCTCGAAGTCGATATCTCGGCGAGTCTTCCAGGGCGCGGAGCCTGGATCCATCCGACCGCGGAGTGCACCAGGCTAGCGATCGAGCGGCGCGCATTCTTGCGGGCCTTCAAGACCGGCACGGTGGACACCGAGGCGCTCAGCAGGCACGCGAGCACACTGGAGCAGGGCGAACGCACTGCTCCTACCACGAGAAAAGGCTGATCGGACCATGGACTAATCATGAGTGACTCACGATGAGGCACATCCGACTTTAATGGTCCGCTCCTGTTTGGGCGGGCCCCAGACAGGAGAAAAGTGGCAAAACCACGCGTACACGAAATCGCCAGCGAGATGGGCGTCGACTCGAAGACCGCCCTCAAGACTCTGCAGGACATGGGCGAGTTCGTTAAGAGCGCATCGTCGAGCGTCGAGCCCCCCGTGGCCCGTCGCCTTCGCGAGGCGCTGAAGACCAACGCAGCCGGTGGCGCACAGCCGCAGGCCGCGGCTCCCGCGGCATCGAAACCCGGCTCCCCGCGTCCCGGTGGCGCGACGCCGTCGAGCGTGCGCCCGGGCACGAAGCCCGGACCTTCCGCCCCCTCGGCGCCGGCCGCACCCGCTGCGCCCGCCGCGACGCAGAAGGCTGCCGGTTCCTCGGCTCCGACTCCCGGACCGAAGCGCAAGCCTGAGCCAGCACCGGCTCCGGCCGCAACTGAAGCTCCGGCTCCGGCTCCCGCAGCTGCCGCGCCCGCGGCTCCTGCCGCTCCCGCAGCCGAGGCTGGCGCACCGAAGCCGAACGCGCAGCGTCCCGCTGCTCCCGGCGACGCCAAGCCTGCCCAGGCCGAGGGCGGCGCAAGCCCCTCGATCCCGCGCCCCCGCGGCCCGCGTCCCGGACCCCGTCCGGGCAACAACCCCTTCGCGTCCAGCCAGGGCATGGGTCGTTCGCGACCCGGCAACAACCCATTCGCCTCGAACCAGGGCATGCGCCCCGGTGGCGGCGCCGGTGGCGGCCCCCGTCCGGGCGGCGCAGGCGGGCCCCGTCCTGCAGGTGCAGGCGGACCCCGTCCGGCAGCTCCGCGTCCCGGTCAGCCCCGCGTCCTCCCAGGTGCCCGCCCCGCGGGTGCGGGCCGGCCAGGCGGTCGTCCGGGTGCAGGTGGCGCTGGTGGCGGACGCCCAGGTGGCGCTCCAGGCGCCGGTGGCGGTTTCGCGCCGCGTCCAGGTGGCGGCGGAGGTCGCCCTGGTGGCGGCGGTCGCGGTCGCGGCTCGACGGCCGGAGCGTTCGGTCGTGGCGGCGGCAAGTCGAAGGCGCGCAAGTCCAAGCGGACGAAGCGGGCAGAATTCGAGATGCGGGAAGCCCCGAGCGTCGGCGGCGTCAAGGTTCGTCGCGGAGACGGCTCGACGCCGATCCGCCTGCGCCGCGGTGCCTCCATCTCGGACTTCGCTGAGAAGATCGACGCCAGCCCAGGCGACCTCGTGACGGTGCTGTTCCACCTCGGTGAGATGGCGACCGCAACGGAGTCGCTCGACGAGGCCACGTTCGAGGTCCTCGGCGAGGAGCTCGGCTACCGCATCCAGATCGTCAGCCCCGAGGACGAAGACCGCGAGCTCCTCGAGGGCTTCTCGATCGACCTCGACCAGGAAGCAGAGGACGAAGGAGACGACGTCCTCGAGATCCGCCCGCCCGTCGTCACGGTCATGGGTCACGTCGACCACGGAAAGACGCGCCTCCTCGACGCGATTCGCAACGCGAACGTCGTCGAAGGCGAAGCCGGTGGCATCACGCAGCACATCGGTGCGTACCAGGTCTGGCACGAGCACGAGGGCATCGAGCGCGCGATCACGTTCATCGACACGCCAGGTCACGAGGCCTTCACGGCCATGCGTGCCCGTGGTGCGCAGGTCACCGACATCGCGATCCTCGTGGTCGCGGCGGATGACGGCATCATGCCGCAGACGGTCGAGGCGCTCAACCACGCCCAGGCTGCCAACGTGCCGATCGTCGTCGCGGTCAACAAGGTGGACAAGGAAGACGCGAACCCGTCGAAGGTCCGCGCGCAGCTGACCGAGTACGGGCTCGTCGCCGAGGAGTTCGGTGGCGACACGATGTTCGTCGACGTCTCCGCTCGCAACAACCTCAACATCGACAGCCTCATCGAGGCGGTCCTCCTGACGGCTGACGCAGGTCTCGACCTTCGCGCCAACCCGAACAAGGAGGCGCGCGGTATCGCCATCGAGGCGAAGCTCGACAAGGGACGCGGTGCGGTTGCGACCGTCCTCATCCAGTCGGGAACGCTGCGGGTCGGCGACCCGATCGTCGCCGGAACGGCGTACGGCCGCGTCAGGGCCATGCTCGACGAGAACGGTCAGGTCGTCACCGAGGCTGAGCCTTCGCGCCCAGTCCAGGTGCAGGGCCTCTCGAGCGTTCCTCGTGCAGGCGACACCTTCATCGTCACGGAAGAGGACCGCACCGCGCGTCAGATCGCCGAGAAGCGTGAAGCCGTCGAGCGCAACGCGAGCCTCGCGAAGTCCCGCAAGCGCATCAGCCTCGAGGACTTCACCCGTGCACTCGAAGAGGGCAAGGTCGAGTCGCTCAACCTCATCATCAAGGGTGACGTCTCCGGTGCCGTCGAGGCACTCGAGGAGTCGCTGCTCAAGATCGATGTGGATGACTCGGTGCAGCTGCGCATCATCCACCGCGGTGTCGGCGCCATCACGGAGTCCGACGTCAACCTCGCCACGGTCGACAACGCCATCATCATCGGCTTCAACGTGCGCCCCGACACGAAGGCGCGCGAGCGTGCCGCTCGTGAAGGCGTGGATGTCCGGTTCTACTCGGTCATCTACGGAGCGCTCGAGGACATCGAGAACTCGCTCAAGGGCATGCTCAAGCCCGAGTTCGAAGAGGTCCAGTCGGGTGTCGCCGAGATCCGCGAGGTGTTCCGTTCCTCCAAGTTCGGGAACATCGCCGGATGTATCGTGCGCAGCGGAACGATCACGAGGAACGCGACTGCTCGCGTCATCCGCGACGGCATCGTCATCGCGGACAACCTCGCGATCGACTCGCTCCGCCGGTTCAAGGACGACGTCACCGAGGTCCGCACGGACTTCGAGTGCGGTATCGGCCTCGGCAAGTACAACGACATCCAGATCGGCGACGAGATCGAGACGACTGAGCTCGTCGAGAAGCCGCGCGTCTAGCTGTCGACCGAGCTGCCGCGCTGCCTGAAGCGCGGCGCGTACTCGGGGCGGGGTCCTGGCCAACCGGCCGGGGCCCCGCCTTCAGGTTCTGCGCAGTTTGAGACACTGCAGACGCATTTGACTGTCTGCATCAGCACACGAGAAAGTAGCCATCATGGTCGATCATTCACGGGCCCTGCGACTCGCAGACCGCATCAAGGTCATCGTCGCGAAGACCCTCGAGCGAGGCGTCAAGGACCCGCGGCTCGGGTTCGTCACGATCACGGACGTGCGCGTCACGGGTGACCTGCAGCATGCCACGATCTTCTACACCGTCTACGGCGACCAGAAGGAGCGTCGGGACACCGCCGCGGCGCTTAGGAGCGCGACCGGGATGCTTCGCACGGAGGTGGGCAAGAACATCACGTCGCGCCTCACCCCGAGCCTCGAATTCGTGCCGGATGCGATCCCCGAGAACGCCGACGCCATCGCGGCGCTGCTGCGGGAAGCGCACGAGCGTGATAGCGCATCCGCGGAGCAGGCCAAGGGGGCAAGCTACGCGGGTGACGCCGATCCGTACGAGAAGAAGGACGAGCCCGAGGACGCCTGACGCTCCTCTGCTCACTGCTCCAGCGTTCGCCGGTGACTGCTCAGTCGCCGGCGAGCGCTATCTCCGCCGCTTCGCGTTCCACGATGAGTCCGTCGCTCTTCAGCGAGGCGATCGCACGCGTGAAGCGGTCTGCATCCGCACCGGATGGGTCGAGGTGCTGCTGCAGGAACGCTATCTCCACGCCGCCCGGGATCGACCGGAGCTCGCGGAGCACCAGGCCTCGCATCTCACGGTCGGATCCGGCGAACGTCGCCTGGCGCTTCCTGGCGGCGCCGCTGGAGGCTGGCCGGCCAGCTCGGAACCACGCGCACAGGCCCATGACGGGGCACTCCTCGCACTTCGGCCGCTTTGCGGTGCAGACAACGGCACCCAGCTCCATCGCTGCGGCGTTCCAGGCGTTCGCGGCGTCGGGATCCGCGGGGGAGACTGCCCGCATCTCCGTGGCGTCGCGCACGGCAGACGGCCCCCACGGAGCCTCCACGCCCCCGAACGCGCGCGCGAGCACTCGACGAACATTCGTATCGACAACCGGTTCAGGCACGCCGTAGGCGAACGACATCACGGCTGATGCCGTGTAGGGACCGACGCCTGGCAGCGCGAGCAGCTCCTCGCGTGTGCGCGGGACGGCGCCAGCGTGGTCAGCCACGATGGAGCGGGCGCACGCGAGGAGCCAGAGAGCTCGCCGCGGGTAGCCGAGCCGATCCCAGAACCGGAGCACTTCGGCCTCCGATGCGGAGGCCATCGCAGCTGGCGTGGGCCAGCGGTCGATGAAGTCGAGCCATTTCGGTTCCACTCTGGCGGCCTGGGTCTGCTGCAGCATCGTCTCGCTCACGAGCACACCCCACGGCGTGGTCGTGGGCAGGCGCCACGCGAGTGCCCGATGGCCGCGGTCGAACCAGGCGTTGATGGCGGCCGTCACCGTTGAGCGGTGGACCGCGGAGGGGGAGAAGTGGGGTTGCCCGCGCTCGATGTCGTGGACGAGCTCCGCAAGGGTCGCGTTCACCGGAGCGGGCAGACCGAGCGCGCGACCGTGGGCGACCACGGCTCCATTGAGTGCGTCGATCTCTGTCGCCTCGCCGCGGCGGATGCTCTGCAGCGTCGATGCGTAGTTCGGCGTCGGACCGAAGGCGGCGGACAGCTCGCGCGCCAGTCGCTCGTTCCGAGCGTTGGCGTCACCCGGCTCGCGAGGTTGGCTGTTCGCGAGAGATGCGAGCGCCGCGTCGAACGGGCCGACCTCGACGTGGTGTGCGCCACTGGCCGCCGCGACGGTGAGCAGCTCGCCCATGCTCGCAGCGAGGACGCCCAGGAGGGTTGGGTGCTCACCCACTTCCTGCACGCTGAGCCCGGTGATGGCCGGCAGCGCGTTGACCTGATTGATGAGGAGCTTGCTCCACAGCGCTGAGGCCAGGTCATCGGTGGCCCGGGCCTCGATCGCGGGTGACAGATCCGCTGCGAGCTGCGCGAGGCGCGGAGCGTCGGCGCTGGATGCCGTTCCGAGCGTCAGCGATCCAGCCGCCGTTGCCCGGACCTCATCGGACGAGGGCCGGTTGACGGCGAACGTGGCAAGCCCTCCTGCGACGAATCCACTCCTCAGCGCCTCCGGGATCGATGTGAGCATCCGTTCGACGGTCGACGCACCCTCGAGGCCGTTCTGCACGACGACCGTCACGGCGCGAGCCACCGCTTCGAGGTGCGGCTCGACCGCGCGCACGGTGTCCTGCGCCTTCACGGCGACCAGGATGAGGTCGAACGCTCCGGACAGCTCTCGGCGCGTCGCGAGCTCTGCGTCGTGCGTGCCGAACGCGCCGGTGAGCACGATGTGCCGTCGGTCGGCGGGGGACACCCGCGCGTCATCTCGCTCGACGAGCACGACCTCGTGCCCTGCTCGATCCAGGAGGAGCGCCAGCGTACCCCCGACCGCGCCCGCGCCGATGACCGCAACCCGCATCTGATCTCCTCCGCGCGTGTGGAAGGGCGGTCGCCGGGATGTCCCGGCGCCGTCCGGTGGCCGGGAACGAGCCTACGGGCACCGTAGGATATTGGGGACATGACGACTCCATCTTCCGGCCCAAGCGGTGTCCTCCTCCTTGACAAGCCCCAGGGGCCGACGAGTCACACGCTCGTCGCGATGACGAGGCGGGCGCTCGGGACGCGGAAGGTCGGCCACGCCGGCACGCTCGACCCGATGGCGACCGGGCTCATGATCTTGGGCGTGGGCGGCGCCACGCGTCTGCTCACCTACTTCGTCGGCGACGACAAGGAGTACTTCGCGACGGTGCGTCTGGGGGTCTCGACGAACACCGAGGACGCGGAGGGGGAGGTCACAGCCACTGCCCCCGCGTCAGCTGTCGCGGCGGTCACCCCAGAGCGTGTGGAGGCGGCGATGTCTGCGCTTCGTGGGCCGATCAGCCAGATCCCCTCCGCGGTGAGTGCGATCAAGGTCGACGGGGTTCGTGCCTACAAGCGCGTTCGCGACGGCGAGGCCGTGCAGCTCGCAGCCCGCGACGTGACGATCTCCGAGCTCGAGCTCCTCGATTCGCGGTCGTCGACCGCAGAAGAGCAGCCCGTCCTCGACCTCGACATCCGTGTCTCCTGCTCGTCCGGCACCTACATCAGGGCCCTGGCACGAGACCTCGGCGCTGCGCTCTCCACGGGTGCGCACCTGACGGCGCTCAGGCGCACGCGCGTCGGCGACTTCGGCATCGAGGATGCGGTCGCACCGGACGCGGACGACCTCGGAGCGCGCCTCCTGGCGCCGGCGCAAGCTGCGCTCCGACGGTTCCGCGCCTTCGAGGCGACCGCCGAGCAGGCTGCCGACCTCAGAAACGGCAAGAAGCTGCGCCTCGATGCGGGCGCCGACGACGGGGTGCTCGCCGCGATCGACCCGGACGGCGACCTCATCGGCATCGCCAGAGCCAAGGCCGGCGTGCTCAAGTCGGAGTTCAACATGCCGACGGAGGCCAAGGCGTGATCGACTGGTTCACCTGGACGCTCTGCCTCGTGAGCGCCGCAGCCGGTGTCTTCTGCGTCATCGCGGGCGTCGCCGGCCGCAAGCCCGGCGATGTGACGGTGGGCGCCGTCACCCTCGTCGAGCTGCTGCTCGTGGCGCAGCTCGTGATCGCGCTCATCGCGCCCGCCACGGGGAATGCGCCGGTCGGGGACGCCCTCGAGTTCTGGATGTACTGGGTGGTGGCGGTCATCATCCCGCCCGCGGCGGTCTTCTGGGGTCTCGTCGAGCGCACACGGTGGTCGACCGTGATCCTCGGCATCGCCGCCCTCACCGTCGGCGTGATGGTCTTCAGGATGCACCAGATCTGGATCGGCGCCAGCCCGTTCATCGGGGCACAGGCGTGAGCCGAGCCGAGCGCGAGCCCGGCAGCGACGGCGGGTACCAGGGTGCGCGGGGCTCGGGGCGAGTGCTGGTCGTCATCTACGCGGTGCTCGCGCTGGCGTCGATCGGCAGGAGCTCGTACCAGCTGCTCTCCAAGCTCGGCGAGGCGCCTCTCGCGTACTCGCTCTCCGCGGCCGCGGCGCTTGTGTACCTGCTCGCCACGATCGCGCTCGTCCGGCGCGGGCGCGTCTGGAATCGAATCGCCTGGTTCACGATCGTCTTCGAGCTCGTCGGCGTCCTCGTGGTCGGGTCGCTGACGGAGTTCCACCCTGAACTGTTCCCCTCCGACACCGTGTGGTCGGACTTCGGGGTGGGCTACGCGTATATTCCTCTTGTGCTCCCGATCCTCGGCATCGCGTGGCTTGAGACGGGACGATCGAGACGAAAGAGGGAACGTGCGGCTGTTCACTGAACTGGCTGAGCTGCCTGTCGAGCTCGCGCCGAGTGCCATCACCGTCGGCAAGTTCGACGGCGTGCACCGCGGCCACCGGTGGCTTCTCTCGCGTCTCGTCGACGAGGCCTCCTCGCGCGGGCTGGAGCCGGTCGCGGTCACCTTCGACCGCCATCCGCTCTCGCTCATCACGCCTGGCGTCGAGCCAGAGCCGATCACGTCGCTGAGCCAGAAGATCGACCTGCTCGCCCAGACCGGCTTGGGCTCGACGATCGTCCTGCCCTTCGACGACACCCTCGCTGGCATGAGTCCGGAGGCGTTCGTCCGGGACCTGCTCGTGGGTACGCTCCGGATGCGGCTCATCGTCGTGGGACAGGACTTCCGTTTCGGCGCCAAGGGGGCCGGCGACGTCGCTCTGCTGCGCGAGCTCGCCGCCAGCTGCGGATTCGAGATCGTCATCGCCGATGACGAGATGGCGGAGGACGAGCGCTCGCGCGCCGAACGCCGCGCATCCTCGACCTGGGTTCGCGAGCTCCTCGGAGCCGGTGAGGTCCGTGCCGCCGCCGAAGTGCTCGGGCACAACCACACCGTGACGGGGGAGGTCGTCCACGGCGCGAAGCGCGGTCGGGAGCTCGGCTTCCCGACGGCGAACCTGTCGCCGGAGCTCGAGGGCCTCATTCCAGCCGACGGGGTCTACGCGGGCTGGTTCAGGGGCGGGGATCTGAGCGCTCCGGCGGCGATCTCGATCGGCAACAACCCCACCTTCGACGGGGTGCCCCGCAAGCAGGTCGAGGCGCACCTCATCGGCGAGACGGTCGACCTCTACGGGCTCATGGCCCACGTGGAGTTCGTCGAGCGGATACGCGGCATGGAGAAGTTCGACAGCATCGACGCGCTCAAGGACCGCATGGCGCTCGATGTCGTCGAGGCTGCGGAGACGCTCGGCGGCAGCTACGCCGTCTGAGTCGCACTTCCGGGGAGATCCGACAGATCGTCGGCGCCCGCCGGAGGCCGGACCGATCGTCTCAGCGTGGGCACCGTGGGACGTGCTTAGTCGTCGAGCTGCACGCCGCGCCCGAAGAGCTTGAGCACGAGCTGCGCCGCGGTCCCCTCGACCACAGGTCCCTTGTCGCCGATCTGCCACCGCGCATCTGTCGCGCGGAGCCGATTGCGCTTCGCGAGGGATGCCGCCGAGCTGAGCGGCACCCGCGTGCGCACGAGGGCAACCGCGCTCGTCGACCGTGGGCTGAGACGGATCCGCAGACCGAGCGCCTCGGTCATGTCGTAGGTGTGCACGACCGCCTCGGTGAGCTCGGAGATACCGGCTCGCGTCGGGGAGACGACCTTCGTGGCCGCGATGGAGCGGATGCGCGCGACGAGTTCCTCGGTCGGGGCTGCTCCCTCGCGCTTCGCGATGTCGTCCAGGTAGGCGTCGACCCGCAGTCCCTTGCGGAAGACGCCCTTGGACGCCTCACGCACGAGGGAGGATGTGGGGGAGCCGAGTCTCCAGGCGAGGTGCCCGGCCACGTCACGAACGCTCCAGCCGTCGCACTTGCTGGGAGTCTCCCATTGTTCGGGCGTCAACCCTGCGAGCAGCGTGGCGGTGCGGTCGAGCGTCGTCGCGATGTGAGCGCTCCAGTCGCCGGCGACCCGCTTCGACGGCGTGAAGTACGGCCGGTCGGGATCTGGGAAAGGGCGTTGTGGCACCTGACGATTATCGCACCCGCGCAGAGTCTGTGCGGGGCAACGACACGTCGTTCCCGAGTCGAAACCTGCGGGTCGCCTGGCGTACACTGTCAACGCTGGTGTCTGAGGGAATCTGAACTCTCCTCGAGACCTGCATGACATCCGGGAGCTCGTCACTCGAGTGGGCCGACGCCCGCCTCACTGCCGGTCGCCGCGTTCGGCGCCGATGCTGCGACCTCCGCCCGGCTCAACTTCCCGATCCCTGCCACGTTGCATAAGGAGGGGCATGTCTCGTAGGACACGCGCCCAAGCCGGCGGTCGCGCCGGCGTTCACACGGCGCCACGCCACCGTAAGCCCGTCGACAACACCGGCGTCATCCCTCAGCTCGCCAAGGCGGCGAGGGAAGTCGAGGCCTCCGCTCAGCGAGGCAAGGTCTCGCCGTCGAACCGCACGAAGTTCCAGGTCATCGCCCTGCTGATGCGCGAAGAGCGCGCGAAGGCGAAGGAGTCGACGGAGCTCGGCGAGCACGACAGGGCCGAGGCGCTCAAGCGTCTCGACGGTCTCGCCTCGATTCTCGCGAAGACCGCTGCCCGTGACACGTCGCTCATCAGCCTGCTCGAACCGGGCGCTCCTGTCAGCGAGGCGGCGAAGGCCCTGCGCAAGCAGATGCTCTTCGCTGGCGGCATCGAGATGGTCGTCGACGAGCAGCCGGAACCCGAGGCCCAGGCGGAGAAGCTGCCGCCGGAGATCGCGCAACGTCAGGTCCTTCCCGGGTCCGTCAAGGCGCGGACGCGTTCCAACCCGTTCCTCGCTCCCGTGCTCACCAGCGTGAACACGACGACGCCGCACTATTCGCGCCTCTCCAACTGGGAGCTGCTCGGGCCGCTGCTCCGTGCCTTCGAGACCGGTGCGGGCGGCAACGCGGCTTCGATGGAGCTGCCTCCCGCCCCTCGGTGGGACCGAATCTCCCCGCCAGGGCAGGAGCTCATGGATCACCAGGCGAGGCTCCTCGCGAGCGTCGCCGAGGGGCACAGGGCGTACCTGCTCGCCGACGAGCCCGGACTCGGCAAGACCGCGCAGGCACTGCTCGCGGCGTCGGTCGCCGACGCGTATCCGCTGCTGTGCGTCGTCCCGAACGTCGTGAAGACGAACTGGGCACGCGAGGTCCAGCGATGGACCCCGAACCGCCGCGTCACCGTCATCTCCGGTGACGGTCAGGGCATCGACGCCTTCGCGGACGTGTTCGTCGTCAACTACGAGATCCTCGACCGCCACCTGGGGTGGCTCACCTCTCTCGGGTTCAAGGGCATGGTGCTCGACGAGGCGCACTTCATCAAGAACCTGCAGTCGCAGCGGTCGCGGTTGGTCATGCAGCTCGCGAACAGCATCCGCGCGCGCGTTCCAGGCGCAGATCCGCTGCTCATGGCGCTGACGGGAACGCCGCTCATCAACGATGTCGACGACTTCAAGGCCATCTGGCAGTTCCTCGGCTGGCTCGAGGGCGATCGGCCCTCCCAGCTGCTGCTCGATCGCCTGGACGAGACGGGACTCGTGCCGAGCGACCCCGGCTTCCTCGCCGCCGCGCGACAGACGGTCATCGATCTCGGCATCGTGCGCAGGCGGAAGATCGACGTCGCGGCGGACCTCCCCGCGAAGCGTGTCGTCGACATGCCTGTCGAGCTCGACTCCGACGAAGGCCGGAGCATCCGAGCGGCGGAGGCGGCGCTCGTCGCGCGCCTCCTGGAGCGCTACCGCCGGATGGCGTCTGCCGCGGGTCTCGAACTCGGCGTCGTCGACCTCGATCGGGTGCGGATGATCGCACGACAGGAAGTCGAGGAGTCGAAGGCCTCCTCGACTGGAGCGAGCATCTTCACCATGCTCCGCACGATCGGTGCCGCCAAGGCGCGCCTCGCGGCGGAGTACGCGGGGCAGATCGCGCGTTCGGCCGGCAAGGTCGTGTTCTTCGCGAAGCACATCGAGGTCATGGACGCGGCCGAGCGCACCTTCGCCGAGAACGAGATCTCATCCGTCTCCATTCGTGGCGACCAGTCGCCAGCGGCGCGCCAGGCCGCGATCGATGCCTTCCAGAACGACCCGAGCGTGCAGGTGGTCGTCTGCTCGCTCCTCGCCGCCGGCGTCGGCCTCAACCTGCAGGCCGCGTCTGACGTGGTGCTCGCCGAGCTCAGCTGGACCGCAGCCGAGCAGACCCAGGCCATCGACCGCGTGCACCGCATCGGTCAGGAAGAGCCGGTCACGGCGTGGCGCATCGTCGCGGCCCAGACCATCGATGCCCGCATCGCGGAGCTGATCGACGCCAAGCAGGGCCTCGCGCTGCGCGCGCTCGAGGGCATCGACGCGGGTGAGCAGTCCGCCGACAGCATCCAGGTGGATGCGCTGGCGAGTCTCCTCGAAGCGGCGATCCGAGGAGCGCGCCGGCAGTAGGCTGAGGTCAGCGCGGAAACTCAGACGACGAAGTTGGAGGACCATCAGGTCATGTCAGAAACGCAGGAATTCCGTGTCGAACGCGACTCGCTCGGCGAGATGCGGATCCCCGCAGGTGCCTACTGGGGCGTGAACACCGCGCGTGCCCTCGAGAACTTCTCGATCAGCCGACGACAGATCAGCGTGTACCCGGACTTCATCGTGGCCTACGCGCAGGTCAAGCAGGCGGCGGCACGTGCGAACCTCGAGATCGGCGTGCTCGATCAGGAACGCTCGTGGCTCATCGATCGCGCCTGCCAGGACATCGTCGACGGCAAGCTCCACGAGGAGTTCGTCGTCGGTGTCATCCAGGGCGGCGCGGGCACGAGCACGAACATGAACGTGAACGAGGTCATCGCCAACCGAGCGCTCGAGCTCGCCGGCCGGCCGTTCGGCGACTACGAGTTCCTCTCGCCGAACGACCACGTCAACCGCTCGCAGTCGACCAATGACACGTACCCGAGCGCCGTCAAGGTGGCGCTCGTGCACGCCACCGAACGGCTCATCGACGAGTTCACGCTTCTGCAGAACGCGTTCCGCGTCAAGGGGAGCGAGTTCAAGCACATCCTGAAGATCGGTCGCACGCAGCTGCAGGACGCGGTGCCGATGACTCTCGGCCAGGAGTTCAGCGGCTTCTCGACGACGATCGGCGAGGACATCGAGCGCCTGCGCGACGTGCTGCCGCTGCTCCTCGAGCTCAACCTCGGCGCGACGGCGATCGGCACCGGCATCACGGCGGAAGCGAGCTACGCGTCCGCGGTCATGCGACAGCTTCGCAAGATCACGGGCTACAACGACCTGCAGACGGCGCACGACCTCATCGAGGCCACGAGCGACACGGGCGTCTTCATGTCGCTCTCGAGCGTCATCAAGCGCACGGCGATGAAGCTGTCGAAGATCTGCAACGACCTGCGACTGCTGTCATCCGGCCCGCAGGCGGGTCTCGGCGAGATCAACCTGCCGGCACGCCAGGCAGGTTCGTCGATCATGCCGGGCAAGGTCAACCCGGTCATTCCTGAGGCGGTCAATCAGGTCGCGTTCGTCATCGCGGGTGCCGACGTGACGATCTCCATGGCCTCCGAAGCCGGTCAGCTGCAGCTCAACGCGTTCGAGCCCGTCATGCTCCACACGCTCATGCAGAACTCGGCCTGGCTCCGCAGGGCAGCCCGCACCCTGCGGGTGAACTGCATCGACGGCATCACCGCCAACGAGGAGCTTCTCGAGTCCAGGGTCTCCAGCTCCGTCGGCGTCGTGACGGCCCTGACGCCGTACATCGGCTACTCGGAGGCCTCGAAGCTCGCGAAGGAGGCCCTCAACACGAAGGCCACCATCGCGGACCTCGTCGTAGAGCGGGGGCTCCTCAGCCGAGAAGAGGTCACGAGCATCCTCTCGCCTGAACGCCTCTCGGGTATTCAGGCGGTGACCAGCGCGATCCCCATCATCACGCAGGCGCAGGCCATGGCGCTCGAGGACAGCCTCGACCGAGCTGACCTGCGCGACTTCTCGTAGCGTCAGCCCGTCGTTCGCGAGGCGAGCGTCTTGCAAGCAGTTAGGCCCCGCCGGTGCATGTGCACCGGCGGGGCCGAACCGGTCAGGCCTCGAGAGGTCAGTTGGATTGCTTCTCGTCCGATGCCGCAGGGGCATCGTCGGCGCGAGCCGCGTGGCGGGGCGACGTCGTCTCAGTGGGGGAGACCATGGCGTCCGCGTCATCGTCCTCGAAGGTCTCGAGCACGTCCTCGCGGGCCTGGCCAGCACGGACGAGCGTCTGCACCTGGGACTCGATGCTCTTCTCGACTTCCTCCTCGACCCGACGCTTGACGTCGTCGAACCCATCGTCGACTCGCTTGCGCATGTCCTCGAGCTGCTCGTCCACGCGCCGGCGCATGTCCTCGAGCTGGGTGTCGCTGCGTCGCCGCAGATCCTCCGCCGACACCGTCATGCGCTCGGCGAACGCCTTCGACTTGCCGCCGATGTCCTTCGCGACCTCTTCTGCATGCACGCGACTCGTGCTGATACCAGCGATGAAGCCGACAGTGGCACCGAGAAGGAATCCGAGACGCATCATGGGTCCCAATCTACCGTGCGACTGCCGCCGCCGACTGGCCGTTCGCTCGACGCGCCCCGGCTTGGCTAAGCTGACCGCAGCGTGTCGACGAGACGGGGCAACCCGCGCGCGCCGCGATCCCGGCAGCCCCTGATCCGGACACCCACCCAACGCACGGAGGACCATCGATGAGCAGTGCCACGTCCGTCGCGCCGAAGAAGCGTCGGAGGCTGACGCGCGGCAGGCTCACCTGGCTGCTGCTGCTCGGCTTCGCCGTCCTGCTCTCCGTCGGCGTCGTCGCCTGGCTCTTCAGCGAGCTGCGCTTCGCCGCCCTCACCATGGCCATCCCAGCCCTCGTCCCGCTCGGCCTCGTGCTCGCCGCAGTCTGGTGGCTCGACAGATGGGAGCCGGAGCCCCGCATCCTGCTTGCCTTCGGGCTGTTCTGGGGAGCAGGCGCATCCGTCGTCGGCACCCTCGTGACGGGCGGGATGATGCTCGACGTCGCGCGGTCCTACCTGTCGACCGAAGGTGACGTCAGCAAGTTCTCCGTGCTGATCCAGGCGCCCGTCTCGGAGGAGGCCATCAAGGCCGTCGGGCTGTTCCTCATCCTGGTGTTCGCGAGGCGACACTTCGACAGCCCGCTCGACGGGTTCAGCTACGCCGCCGTCATCGGGGCCGGCTTCGCCTTCACCGAGAACATCATCTACTTCTCGCAGGCAGCCGACTCCGCCGCGGGTTTCGCGTCCACGTTCATCGTGCGTGGCATCCTCTCGCCGTTCGCGCACGCCCTCTTCACGGGCATCACCGGCATGGCGATCGGCTGGGGAGCCCGGCGCGGCGGATGGATGCGCCCCGTCCTCATGGGGCTCGGCGGCCTGGTCATCGCGATTCTCGCGCACGCCTTCTGGAACGGAGGCAGCCTTCTCATCCTGCCGCTCCTCGGCGTCGACCCCACCAACCAGTTCGGATGGCTCATCTTCTACCTCGTCGTCCAGCTGCCCATCTTCCTGCTGCTCGCCTGGCTTCTCGTGAAGCTGCACGACCGCGACCGTCTCATCATCGTCGACCGGCTCGGCGAGTACGCAGACGCCGGCTGGTTCACGACCTCAGAGGTCGCCATGATCGGTGACTGGAGCGCACGGGAGCAGGCCTTCGCGTGGGCCAAGTCGGTGAGCCCCGAAGCCGACCGCGCGATGCGTGGCTTCGTGCAGGACTCGTCCCGCTTGGCCTTCGCCCGCGAGCACGCGCGTGTCAACAAGCGCGATCCGAACCGACGCGTCGTGGAGAAGCGGATGCTCGACCGCGTCAAGGAGCACCGCTCGCAGCTTGCCGCGTTCGGCGTCGCCGGCACCAGGTCGGCCGCGTCGTGACCGCGCCTCAGCCACAGCAGGGTGCCTGGGCGGCAGCCGGCGCGCAGCGTCAGCTCGACCCGCAGTTCGCGGTCCCGCAGCCCCCGACCAGGGGCGAACTCGCGATGCGCATCACCACGATCGTCGTGATGAGCCTCGCGGCGCTCATCATCGCCGTCGTCCTCTTCCTCGCCTACCTCGGCAGCAGCGACGTGGTGCTCCTCGGCAGCGTCCTGGCCGCCCTCATCCCGCTCTTCGTCGTTTGGATGGTCGTCTGGCTCATCGACCGCTGGGAGCCGGAGCCGCGCATCCTGCTCATCGGGGCGGTGTTCTGGGGTGGCGGCATCGCGGTCGGCGGTGCGCTGCTCACCGGTCTGGTGCGCGAAGCGCTCCTGCCCGGCGCACTCCCGGCCTGGTGGGGGCCATCCGTCGAGGCTCCCGTCGGCGAGGAGATCTGGAAGGGCCTCGGCCTTATCGTCATCTATGCGGTGGCTCGGCGCCACTTCAACGGCCCGACCGACGGCCTTGTCTACGGTGCGCTGCTCGGCGCCGGGTTCGCCTTCACCGAGAACATCCTCTACTTCTCCTCGATGTGGCAGGAGGCAGGCGTCGGCGGGTTCGTCGCCCAGTACTTCATCCGCGGTATAGCCCTTCCGCTTCTGCACCCGATGTGCGTCTCCCTGACGGGGATCGGCATGGGCATCGGCGCACGCCGCGGTGGCTGGGGATCCGCGCTCGGCGGCTTCGCGCTCGGCCTGATTCCCGCCATGGGACTGCACGCGCTCTGGAACGTGGGCTCCGGTCTCGTGCAGCAGTCCGCGGGCATCCTCGGCCTCATCCTGTTCTTCGCCGTCGTGATGGTGCCCATCTTCATCGCCTGGATCGTCACGATCTTCCTGCTTCGGAGAAGAGACGCGCGCATCATCGTCGACCGACTCTCCGAGTACGCGGCCGTCGGCTGGTACTCGCCCGCGGAGATCAGAATGCTCTCGACCATGCGGGGCAGGTCGAGCGCACGCGCCTGGGCGCGACGATCAGGCAAGCGCGCTGACAAGGCCATGCGTGACTTCATCACGGAGTCCACGCGCCTTGCCAGTGTGCGTCACCAGGTCGTCCTCGACCCCAATCGGACCAGCAAGCTGCTGGACGAGCGGCTCCTCCTGCGCCGTCTCGGCGAGCTTCGCGGCGAGCTCATCATGGCGCAGGCGCAGGCGCACGGCGCGTCATCCGGGACTCGTCCAGGCTCCGGCGCTTGGATGTAGGACATGACAAACACTGATCGCACCAAGCCAGAAGTCGACTTCCCAGGTGGAGAGGCACCAGCAGAGCTGGTCATCGAAGACATCATCGTGGGCGACGGGGCAGTCGCGGAGCCGTCCTCGACGGTCGACGTGCACTACCTCGGCGTCGAATTCGAGTCGGGGGAGGAGTTCGACTCCTCGTGGAACCGTGGCGAGTCGGTCAACTTCCCGCTCAAGGCGCTCGTGCGCGGCTGGCAGGAAGGCATTCCCGGCATGCAGGTCGGTGGACGGCGCAAGCTCGTGCTCCCACCCCACCTCGCCTACGGCGCGGCAGGCGGAGGACACCCGCTGTCCGGCAAGACGCTCGTCTTCATCATCGACCTGCTGGGTGTGAGCTGAGCCTTCGAACCTGATATGCTCTTTCGGTTGCCGTGAAACGGCCGCGGATCAAGAGAGCTCGCACACTGTGTGCTGAGCGCCGCGCAACGAAAGAGAAGGGGGTCTGTCAATGGCACTAAGCGCTGAGGGCAAGAAGGCCATCATCGAAGAGTACGCAACGCACCCGGGTGATACTGGCTCCCCTGAAGTTCAGGTTGCCATCCTCTCCACGCGAATCAAGGAGCTCACCGAGCACCTCAAGGAGCACAAGCACGACCACCACTCGCGTCGTGGTCTCCTGCTGCTTGTGGGTCAGCGTCGTCGTCTGCTCGGCTACCTCGCCGACGTCGACATCGCGCGTTACCGTTCGCTCATCGGACGACTCGGCCTCCGCCGCTAAGCACTTGCTGCGAAGAGCCCCTGCCATCGGCAGGGGCTCTTTTCGCGTTCGACGGGCTGACCGCGTGCGAGAAGTCGAACCGTCTCGGCGGTGCCCGCTCGCCGAGGCGCGACTAGGCTGTCGTCATGGCAGCCTCTCGCACCCCAGCTCAGCACCAGGCAGGTTCAAAGGGCCAGGCAAAGGCCGCATCCGACGGCGATGGAGCCCTCGTCGATGGAAACAAGGCTGCCGACGGCTCGAACGGTCGCTCCCGCAGATCCGCCCAAGGAACTCAGGCCGCGTACCGCCTGAACCGGGCAGGTATCCCGGACACGACTCCCGAGATCGACGAGCTCGCAGAGCTGCGAGACGAGGACCCGCTCGGCGAGGCCTGGCGGCACGGCTACCCGTACGACACGAAGCTCCCGCGCAAGGAGTATGAGAAGCAGAAGCGCGCACTGCAGATCGAGCTGCTGAAGCTCCAGACCTGGGTCAAGGAGACCGGCCAGAAGGTCGTCATCATCTTCGAGGGGCGTGACGCGGCAGGCAAGGGCGGGGCGATCAAGCGCTTCATGGAGCACCTGAACCCCCGCGGTGCACGCACCGTCGCGCTCGAGAAGCCCACGGAGAAAGAGCAATCGCAGTGGTACTTCCAGCGCTACGTCGAGCACCTGCCCTCCGGTGGCGAGATCGTGCTCCTCGACCGCTCCTGGTACAACCGCGCTGGCGTCGAGCGCGTCATGGGCTACTGCACGCCGACGGAGTACCTCGAGTTCACCCGGTCGGCTCCTGAGTTCGAGCGGATGCTCGTGAACTCCGGCACCACGATCATCAAGTTCTGGTTCTCCGTCGGTCGGGCCGAGCAGCTCGCTCGCTTCGCCGCCCGGCGGGACGACCCGGTGCGCCAGTGGAAGCTGAGCCCGACCGACCTCGCCTCGTTGGACAAGTGGGACGAGTACAGCGAGGCCAAGGAGGCGATGTTCTTCTACACGGACACCGCGGAGTCGCCGTGGACGGTCGTCAAGTCGAACGACAAGAAGCGGGCGAGGCTCGAGGCCATGCGCTACGTCCTCTCGCAGTTCGACTACCCGTCGAAGGACGAGGGCGTCGCGCACGCGGCCGACAAGAAGATCGTCGGATCCCCGAGCAAGCTCTACGACGAGGGGGAGAAGCCGACCGGCGAGTTCCCGCTCGTGACGGAGCTGCCTCGAGCGTCGCGCAAGAAATAGGGCCAGGTCTGCAGTGTTGCGCGGCTCGTCGGCAATCGCCGCACGGGTTCCAGCTGCTCGGTGCCCTCCGCTGGTAGAGTCGATGTCGCAAACACTCAAGATACGCGGGGCGGCGAGTAGCTGGTCCTCGGTGGTGGGTTCCTGTCGTGGCTTCGCGTCGAAGCGCGAACAAGACAGAGGTCTTCTACTGACGATCAGCCCGGGATGACCCGGTCGCGCTTTCCCTTCGCGTGCACACGCAAAAGGAGGAGACCTCTTGGAAGGTCCCGAAATCAAGTTCTCTGAAGTCGTTCTCGACAACGGCAAGCACGGCCAGCGCAAGATCCGCTTCGAAGCAGGGCGCCTCGCCCAGCAGGCGCAGGGCTCCGCCGTCGCCTACCTCGACGACGAGACCATGCTGCTCTCGGCCACGAGCATCTCGAAGAATCCGAAGGAGAACTTCGACTTCTTCCCGCTCACGATCGACGTCGAGGAACGCAGCTACGCCGCCGGAAAGATCCCCGGATCGTTCTTCCGCCGTGAGGGTCGCCCCTCGACCGAGGCCATCCTGGTCTGCCGCTTGATCGACCGCCCTCTGCGCCCGTCCTTCGTCAAGGGCCTGCGCAACGAGGTCCAGGTCGTCGTCACCGTGCTCTCCATCGCACCGGGCGAGTTCTACGACGCCCTCGCCATCAACGCCGCGTCGCTCTCGTCGCAGCTGAGCGGCGTGCCGTTCTCTGGCCCGATCGCCGGTGTGCGTCTCGCGCTCATCGACGGCCAGTGGGTCGCATTCCCGAAGTTCGAGCAGCTCGCTGACGCGGTCTTCGACCTCACCGTCGCCGGCCGCCTCGTCACCAAGGCTGACGGCACCGAAGACATCGCCATCATGATGGTCGAGGCCGAGGCCACCGAGCACGCGTGGGGCCTCATCCAGGCCGGCGCGCAGAAGCCGGACGAAGCGGTCGTCGCACAGGGCCTCGAGGCCGCGAAGCCGTTCCTCACGCAGCTCGTGAAGGCACAGCAGGAGCTCGCAGACCAGGCCGCGAAGCCCGTCGTCGAGTACCCCGTCTTCCTGCCCTACACGCAGGAGGCGCTCGACGCCGTCACCGCGCTCTCGCACGACGGCCTCGTCGACGTGTACCAGATCGCCGGCAAGGTCGAGCGACAGGACGCGGACGACGCCCTCAAGGCGAGCGTCAAAGAGCAGATCGCCGCGAAGATCGAAAGCGGAGAGCTCGACGCCTCCGTCGCCGGTCAGATGTCCGCCGCGTACAAGACCGTCACGAAGGACGTCGTCCGCGGACGCATCCTCCGTGAGGGCAAGCGCATGGACGGACGCGGCGTCGCCGACATCCGCCAGCTCGACGCAGAGGTCGACGTCGTGCCTCGCGTGCACGGCTCGGCTATCTTCCAGCGCGGCGAGACGCAGATCCTCGGCGTCACCACGCTGAACATGCTCAAGCTCGAGCAGCAGATCGACTCGCTCTCGCCGATCACGTCGAAGCGCTACCTGCACCAC
Organism: Pseudoclavibacter sp. Marseille-Q434; assembly: GCF_050315415.1. Classification (NCBI taxonomy): domain Bacteria; kingdom Bacillati; phylum Actinomycetota; class Actinomycetes; order Micrococcales; family Microbacteriaceae; genus Pseudoclavibacter; species Pseudoclavibacter sp. Marseille-Q434. The sequence continues at coordinate 651,863 of NZ_JBNPQH010000001.1, forward strand.
TACAACTTCCCGCCGTACTCGACGGGTGAGACCGGACGCGTCGGCTCGCCGAAGCGTCGCGAGATCGGGCACGGCTTCCTCGCCGAGCGCGCTATCGTGCCGGTGCTCCCCAGCCGCGAGGAGTTCCCCTACGCGATCCGCCAGGTCTCGGAGGCGCTCAGCTCGAACGGCTCGACGTCGATGGGCTCGGTCTGCGCCTCCACGCTGTCGCTCCTCAACGCCGGCGTGCCGCTGCGCGCGCCCGTTGCCGGCATCGCCATGGGCCTCGTCTCCGACGAGGTCGACGGAGAGACGCGCTACGCCGCCCTCACCGACATCCTCGGCGCTGAAGACGCACTCGGCGACATGGACTTCAAGGTCGCCGGCACGGCCGAGTTCGTGACGGCCATCCAGCTCGACACGAAGCTCGACGGCATCCCGACGTCGGTCCTCGACGGCGCGCTGACCCAGGCTCGGGATGCTCGCATCCAGATCCTCGACAAGGCGATCAACGCAGTCATCGACACGCCGGATGAGCTGGCAGCCACGGCTCCGCGCATCATCTCGGTCCGCGTGCCGATCGACAAGATCGGCGAGGTGATCGGGCCAAAGGGCAAGGTCATCAACCAGATCCAGGACGACACCGGCGCCGACATCTCGATCGAGGACGACGGCACCGTGTACATCGGCGCTGTCGATGGTCCGTCCGCCGAAGCCGCTCGGGCAGCGGTGAACGCGATCGCGAACCCGACCAACCCCGAGGTCGGCGAGCAGTACCTGGGCACGGTCGTCAAGATCGCGTCGTTCGGTGCCTTCGTCTCGCTCCTCCCGGGCAAGGACGGCCTCCTGCACATCTCCGAGGTGCGCAAGCTCGCCGGTGGCAAGCGCGTCGAGAACGTCGAGGACGTGCTCGGAGTCGGCCAGAAGATCCTCGTCGAGATCACCAAGGTCGACGACCGCGGAAAGCTGTCGCTCGCCCCAGTCGTCGAGGAAGCAGCAGCTGAAGAGGGCGTCGCCCTCGAGGCAGGCGCCGAGTAACTCCGGCCCCGTATCGCCGAGACGGCCCCGCGCATCCCTGCGCGGGGCCGTCTTGCTGTCCTGCGGCTGCGCTTCCGCCTCGCTGCTGGGAGTTCCCACGTCGCTGACGCTCGCACCGCTGGGACGCTCTAGGCTTGACTGGTTATGCGCGATGCCATTGAACTGCCACTTGACCTTCCCGAGATCGAAGCACGTGTGTCGAACGGCGGCCTCTTCCGCCGATCCGTCCTCCCCAGCGGCGTGCGCCTCCTGACCGAGGAGGTCGTCGGGGCCGCCAGCTCCAGCATCGGGCTGTGGGTGCCGGTCGGCTCGCGCGACGAGCAGCCTCACGAGTACGGATCCACACACTTCCTGGAGCACCTGCTCTTCAAGGGGACGCCCTCGCGTACCGCCTTCGAGGTCTCGGCCGCGTTCGAGCGGGTGGGCGGCGAGGTCAACGCGCAGACGGCGAAGGAGCACACGCTCTACCACGCCAAGGTTCGTGATGCGGACCTGCCGATGGCCGTCGACGTGCTCAGCGACATGATCACCTCGAGCGTGATCGACGCGGCGGAATTCGAGATCGAGCGCGGTGTCATCATCGAAGAACTGGCGATGGCCGACGACGACCCGAACGACGTCGTCTGGGAGCGCTTCTACGAGACGCTGCTCGGCACGCATCCGCTCGCGCGACCTATCGGCGGGACCCCGGCCTCGATCAGGGCGGCCGAACGCGACTCCGTCTGGAGCTCCTACCGCCAGCACTACCGTCCCGAGGAACTCGTCGTGACGATCGCGGGCGCGGTCAAGCACGAGGAGGTCCGTGCGCAGCTCGAGAGGAACCTGAAGGCCGGAGGGTGGGACCTCGACGTGCCGTCCGCCCCCGTGGCCCGTCGGGAGACGGCCCTGCAGCCCGGGTCCGCAGTGCCCACCGGCCCGCTGTCCGCCATCGACCGCCCGCTCGAGCAGCTGGCGCTCGTCATCGGCGGGCAAGGCATCACCCAGCTCGACCCGCGTCGGGAGGCGTTCGGCCTCATGCACCGGATCTTCGGGGGTGGCATGTCATCGCGCCTGTTCCAGGAGATCAGGGAGAAGCGCGGGCTCGCGTACTCGGTGTACTCCTTCGGCGGAAGTCACTCAGACCTCGGCGTCACGGGCATGTACGCCGGATGCGCGCCAGACAACGTGCTCGAGACCGTCCGAGTGCTGCGCCAGGAAGCCGAGAAGCTCGTGCAGGACGGTGTGACGGCCACGGAGCTGGCGGATGCGAAGAGCGCGAGCGCTGGCGGCTCCGCGCTGGCGATCGAGGACGCGGACACTCGCATGTCCCGCCTCGGCCGCGCGGAGATTCACACGGGTCGGTTCTACGACCTCGAGGCGGCACTCTCGCGAGTCGAGGCCGTGACACTCGATGAGGTGCAGTCGGTCGCCGCCGACATGTTCAGCGGCGAGCTCGTCGCATCCGCTGTCGGTAAACTGTCGTCCGAAGCAAGGACCGAACTGGAGCGCCGCTGATGTCGCACTACCTCTACCTCGTCAGACACGGCGAGCAGGAGAACGCAGAGCACGGTATCAACGACGGCCCGCTCTCCGAGCGAGGCCGTGCGCAGGCCCACCTGATCGGCCGTCGTCTCGCCGCCGTCCCGCTCAGCGAGACCTACACCTCCCCGCTCGATCGTGCCGTGCAGACGAGCGCGATCATCGACCAGTACACGAGCGGCCCGGCGGCTCTCGAGTCGACGCTGCTGTTCGACTGCATCCCCACTGGACAAGACGGCGCGCCCTCCATCTACGACGGCTTCTTCGGCGGCATCGGCGATGAGGTCATCGAGGCGGGTGTCGCGCAGATGAGCGACGCCTACGACACGTTCTTCAGCAAGAGCCGAGACGATCGGCACACGCTCCTCGTGACCCACAACTTCGTGATCGGCGAGTTCGTGCGTCGGGTCGTCGACGCTCCAGACTGGCGCTGGCTCGGGCTCAACTCGGTGAACACGGGGCTGACCGTCGTGCGTGTCCGCACGCGCAAGCCCGCGGAGCTACTGCTGTTCAACGACCAGGCGCACCTGGCGCCGGAGCTGCGCACGGGCGTCAGCGCCTCGATCGCGGTCTGACCACTCGCGGCGTTCGGCGCCGCCGCGCAGCCAGACGCTCCCTCCACAGCGACCTGGACCGACGGCGGTTGCCCGTACCCTTGGAGACATGGAAACTCAGGTCGCCGTGCTCGGCGCATCCGGTCGCATGGGAAGCCTCGTGGAGCGCATCATCGACTCGACGGAGGGGCTTGCGCTCCACGCGGGGCTGACGAGTGCCACTCCGCTTGAGGAGATGCTCGGCGCCGACGTGCTCGTGGACGTGTCGCACCTCGACGCCTCGGAGATCGCGGTGCCGTTCGCGCTCGAGCACGGGCTCGATGTGGTCGTCGGCACGAGCGGGTGGGATGAGCAGCGCATCGCGAGCGTCGCGGCGGTCGTGCCGGCCGGACGAGCAGCCGTGTTCGTCCCCAACTTCTCGCTCGGCTCCGTGCTCGGCACGGCGCTGGCGAGCGTGGCCGGCCGGTTCTTCGACTCGATCGAGATCCTCGAGGCCCACCACGACAAGAAGGTGGACTCCCCGTCCGGGACGGCGGTCCGCACCGCGGAGCGCATCGCGGCAGCGCGAGAGCACCCGCTGACCCCACCGAACGCCGACCAGGAGGCGCGAGGACAGCAGGTCGCAGGCGTGCCGATCCACAGCATGCGTCTGCGCGGTGTTGTCGCCGACCAGCAGGTCGTTCTCGGGGGAGCTGGGGAGGTGCTCACGATCCGCCACGAGACGATCTCACAAGAGGCGTATGTGCAGGGCATCAGGCTTGCGATCGGGCACGCGCGGTCCTCGCAGGGCACGACGGTCGGCCTTGACGATGTGCTCGGCCTCGGCGAACTGCTGGGCAGAGCGTGAAGCGCAACCTCGCCACCAAGCTGGGCGTCGCGGCTGTCACACTGCTCCTGCTGCTCTACGTCGTCTTCGTCGCCGGTATGGCGGTCTCCCTGTTCGCTGGCGACATCGTCGCGAAGATCATGGGCGCGGCGCTCATCGTCTTCCCGGTCCTCGCGGTCGTCTTCATCGCACGCGAGCTGCTGTTCGGGATGCAGACGGAGCGGCTGCTCCGGCGCCTCGCTGACGCAGGTGAGCTGCCGGAGGACGACCTGCCGAAGCGCCCGAGCGGCCGAGTCGTGCGGGAGGCCGCCGACGAGGACTTCCCGAAGTGGAAGGCCGAGGTCGAAGCCGCCCCCGACGACTGGCGAGCCTGGATGCGCCTCGGGCTGGCCTACTCGGCGTCCGGAGATCGGAAGCGAGCGAGGTCGGCGCTTCGCGAGGGTATCCGCCTGGAGAAGGTGCGCCCCGAGGCGGCGTGAACCGCGGTCAGGCTCAGGTCAGACACCAGCCCCCGGCTCCGGCTCGAACTCAGGAGACTTCAGCGCGAGCTCCACGGCTTGCGTGGCGGTGCGGTCCTTGAACGCGAATCCGGCGTCGAGGAGGCGCTTCGGACGGATCTGCTGGTCGGCGAGGAACAGCTCGCGGCCGGCTTTCTGCAGGGTGAGGTCGATGAGGGTCGACGGCGCCTTCAGCTTGTAGGGGCGACCAAGCTCGGTCGCCAGCTGCTGCTGGATCTCGTCGGCCGTCGCGGGGGTGGGACCGACCAGGTTGTAGGCGCCTTGCGCGTCGTCGGATTCGAGCAGGAACCTGAGGGCGCGCACCTCGTCGCGCAGGCTGACCCACGGCCAGTGCTGCGTGCCGTCACCCAGCTGGGAGAGGAGCCCGACGCTCGCCAGCGTCTTGAGGACCGTGAGGACTCCGCCGCGGCCCAGTACGAGCCCCGTGCGCGCGAGCACCACCCTGGTGCCCTCCGGCGCCGTCTGCGCCGCTCGCTCCCACCGGTCGACGACGCGGGGCAGGAACTCGTCGGTCTCCGGAAGCAGGGAGTCCTCGTCGAGGACCTGACCTGGCCGGTCGCCGTACGCGCCGGACGCCGAGCCATTGATGAGCAGGGTCGGCGGGTTCGCCGACGCGGCCATCGCACCAGTGATCGTGAGCGTGGCATTCACGCGCGACCGGAGGATCTCCTTCTTCACGTTGTAGGTCCACGGGAGCTTGCTGAGCGGTGACCCCGAGAGATTCACCACCGCGTCCACCCCGTCGAGCACCCTCGCGTCGAGGGTGCGCTGCGCGGGGTTCCACCGGAACTCGGTGCTGTCCTTCGGCTCGCGCCTGACGAGCCGCGTGACACGGTGGCCGTGCGCGTGGAGTTCCTCGATCAGGCTGTGGCCGATCATGCCGGATGCCCCGGAGACGAGAACGTGCTTATGGGAGGTCGCCTGGCTGCTCATGACTGAGACGGTAGTCCCCTCAGTTGGGCGGGAGCGCAACGCACGGTGGGGCTCGGGTGATGTGGCGACAGAAACCGCCTAGGCTGTCCGGGTGCATCACGAGACTCGCGCCCCGAGCTGGGCCAAGCTGAACGGCCATCTTGGCGCCTAGCGCCCTGCCTCTTGGCGAGCCTGTCCCGCCGAGCGGCGAGCTCCCGGCTCAGGCTCTCATCGGCGCCGAAGCACGCGACTTCGGCGTGTACATCCACGTTCCCTTCTGCCGTGTCAGGTGCGGGTACTGCGACTTCAACACGTACACGGCCGAGGAGCTCGGCGGGGTGTCTCGCTCGAGCTACGCGGGTGAGGTCGAGAAGGAGATGGCGATCGCGGAGCGCGTTCTCACAGGATCGCCCCGCCAGGTCTCGACCGTCTTCTTCGGCGGTGGGACGCCGACCCTCCTGCCGGTCAGCGACCTCGCGGCGATGCTCGATGGCGTTCGGAGCCGCTGGGGCCTCGCCCCTGACGCCGAGGTGACGGTCGAGGCGAACCCGGACTCCGTCGGCGAACGTGAACTCGCGCAGCTGCGCGAGGCCGGCGTGACCCGCGTGAGCTTCGGGATGCAGTCGGCGGTCCCGCATGTGCTGGCCGTGCTCGAGCGCACGCACGACCCCGCCCGCATCCCGATCGTGGTCGCTGCCGCCAAGAGGGTTGGGCTCGAGCCGAGTCTCGATCTCATCTACGGCACGCCAGGGGAGTCGCTCGAGGACTGGCGCCGTTCGCTCGACATGGCCCTCGAGCAGGAGCCGCTCCACGTGAGCGCGTACGCCCTCATCATCGAGGACGGCACGAAGCTCGCCAGGCAGATTCGCCGCGGTGAGGTGCCCGCCGTCGACGACGACCTGCAAGCGGACATGTACGAGCTCGCGGAGGAGCGCTTGGCTTCGGCCGGCTTCGAGTGGTACGAGGTCAGCAACTGGTCGCTGCGAGGCGAGCATCCGTCGCGCCACAACCTGTCCTACTGGCGCGACGCCGACTGGTGGGGCTTCGGACCGGGAGCGCACAGCCATGTCGGCGGAGTGCGCTGGTGGAACGCGAAGCACCCGAGCGCGTACGCGTCGAGGCTCGCCGACGGCATCACCCCGGCCATGGGGCGGGAGGTGCTCGACGAGGACACGAAGCGGTTCGAGCGCATCATGCTCGGGTCACGACTCCGCGAAGGGCTCGCGATCTCCGAGCTCGAGGATTCCAGTGTGGTCGCCGAGCTCATCGCCGAGTCGCTCGTCGACGGCAGGGCGGCGCTGCAGGGGAGGCTCGTGCCCACGCTGCGGGGCCGCCTCATGGCGGATGCGATCGTCAGGCGCATCGCCGTCTGAGACGTGCCCTCGTCAGCTGACGAACCGGAAGGTCACCGGGTAGCGGTACGGTCGGCCCTGATTGGCCTGCACTGCACCGAGGATCGCGTACACGACGACGGCGACCCAGAGCAGCGGGTACAGCAGTGGCACGAGCAGTGCCAACGGTCCGCCGAACAGGGACAGCAGCGAGATGACCCCGATGCCGACGTAGATGATCGCGACGGTGATGCCGAAGTTGAGGGCTTCACGGCCCTCGCTGTTGGCGAGTGGGCCGCGTCGCCTCGTCACGAGCCAGAGGATCAGTGGGCCGACAGCGGGCGCGACGATGTTGAGCAGGTGATCGAACGTCGCGACGAGGCGGTCCCCGTCCGCCGTCAGCGGCGGTTCCGAGCTCGTGGCACCGCTCGAGTGCGGCCCGGCCTGCTGCTGGCCGTACTGCGGCTGACTGTACTGGGGCTGCTGTCCGTATGGCGCCTGCTGTCCGAATGGGGGCTGCTGCCCGTATGGGGGCTGCTGCCCGTACGGGCCGGGCTGGCTGTACGGCTGGTGCTGAGCAGGATCCTCATTCCCAGACTGCGGGTTCGGTGCGTTGTGATCGGACATGGGATTCCTCTCGACGGTTTTCACCCAGGCTATTTCGGTTGCTCGGTGACGGCCTGGGCATTCTGCCCCTGCCGTCGACCGAACGCGGTAGGATTGGCAGTCTCTGACTGGGAGTGCCAGATGGGCGCCCCGTCGAGGGCCAGCGGTCGGAAGCGGAAGGGGCATCGTGGTTTCGGACAGAAGCATGCAGGTGCTCCGAGTCATCGTCACCGACTACGTGACGAGCCGAGAGCCCGTCGGCTCGAAGTCGATCGCCGACCGTCACGACTTCGGCGTCTCAGCCGCGACCATCCGCAACGACATGGCGCAGCTCGAGGACGCGGAGCTCATCGTCGCCCCGCACACGTCCTCCGGGCGCATCCCGACGGACAAGGGCTACCGGCTCTTCGTCGACCGGCTTGCCGAGTTCCGACCGCTCTCGGGTGCGCAGCGACGCGCGATCGAGACCTTCATCGAGGGCAGCGAGGACGTCGACGAGGTGCTCGGGCGTTCGGTGCGCCTGCTCGCCCAGCTGACGAACTCCGTGGCGATCGCGCAGTACCCGTCGCTCGCGAACGCGTCGATCCAGCACGTCGAGTTCGTGCTGCTCTCGAGCAGGCGGGTGCTCACCGTCCTCATCACCGACTCTGGCCGCGTCGAGCAGCGCATCGGGCATCTCGGGGCTGAGGTGAGTGTCGAGCAGCTTCACGTGCTCCGCGATCGCCTCGCGGGTCGCCTCGTCGGCCGGACCGTCGCGCACGCATCCACTGAGCTGAGGGACGTGAGCGGCATCATGGGGGAGCAGGACGCGGAGCTCTTCGCGCCCGTCGTGGCCAACCTGCTCGAGCTCGTGCTCGCGCATCGCCAAGAGCGCCTCGTCATGGCAGGGACCGCCAACCTCGCCCGAACGGAACGCGACTTCCCCTCGAGCATCCTCCCGGTGCTCGAGGCGATCGAGGAGCAGGTCGTGCTGCTGCGCCTGCTCGACGAGCTCCACTCCAGCACCGAGGCCTACTCGGTCAGCATCGGCCAGGAGAACGTCGACCTCGGCCTCGGCGAGACGGCCATCCTGACCAGCGGATATCGCAGCTCTGGCAGCGATGCGCGCCTCGGGGTGGTGGGACCGACGAGAATGGACTACCCGCGGAATATCCAGGCCGTGCGGGTCGTTGCGAGTTACCTGTCACGGGTGCTCGACGAAAGACACCTGGACGCCTGACCGACACCGACCGGCTCGCCGGCGGTTGCACCCGGTGCCTGACAACACAGGCACACATTCACAGATGCAAAGAAGGAGTCGCCACTCTTGGCAGACCACTACGACGTGCTCGGCGTGAGCCGCGAGGCGTCCCAGGACGAGATCAAGAAGGCCTACCGCAAGCTGGCCCGCCAGCTGCACCCGGACGTCAACCCGTCCGCGGACGCCGCGGAGCGCTTCAAGTCCGTCACGCACGCCTACGACACGCTCAGCGACACCGAGCGACGCAGACAGTACGACCAGGGCGGACCGGACGGGCAGTCCTTCGGTGGCTTCGGGGACATCTTCGAGACCTTCTTCGGGCAGCAGGGTTCCCGGGGTCCGCGGTCGCGGGCAGAGCGTGGTCAGGATGCGCTGGTTCGCGTCGAGCTGGACCTCGACGAGGTCATGTTCGGCACGCACCGCGACCTCGAGGTCACCACTGCGGTCGCCTGCGAGAACTGCCAGGGAACGTGCTGCGCTCCGGGCACCTCGCCGACGACGTGCTCGGCATGCGGGGGAGCCGGTTCGGTCCAGCGCCAGGTGCGCTCCATCCTGGGCATGGTCGTCACGAACCAGCCGTGCGCGCAGTGCCGCGGCTACGGAACCGTCATCGAGCACCCGTGCGAGACGTGCCATGGCCAGGGACGCGTGCGCGCCAACGTGAGCATTCCCGTCGACATCCCCTCCGGCGTCGACTCCGGCTTGCGCATCCACCTTCCCGGCCGAGGCGAAGCCGGCCCGGCTGGCGGAGCGAACGGCGACCTCTACCTGGAGATCCGGGTCCGACCGCACGAGGTCTTCTCTCGTGACGGCGACGACCTGCAGTGCGTCATCGAGGTGTCGATGGCTGACGCGATCCTCGGCACCTCGACCACGGTCGGCGCCCTTGACGGCGATGTCGACCTGCAGATCCCGGCCGGCGTTCAGTCGGGCGAGGTCCTCACCGTTCGCGGTCGTGGGATCACGCGTCTGCGCTCGACGCACCGAGGCGACCTCGACATCGCGGTGCAGGTCGTGACGCCCGCGAAGCTCGACGGGAAGTCGCGCAAGCTGATCGAGGAGTTCGCGACCCGTCATCGTCACGAGGCACCGCGCCTCGCGCGCGAGAAGCAGGGGATGTTCTCGAAGCTCCGCGACCGATTCGGCCGCTGACATGGCCTGGCTCTACCTCGTTGAGGACCTCGACGAGGCGCTTCGTGCGGGCGACGTCACGCAGGTCCGCGGGGCGGAGGCCAAGCACATGGGCGTCGCGCGCATGCGCGTGGGCGAGCACCTGCAGCTCGGCAACGGGCGCGGCTTCGTCGTCGACGGCGAGCTCGCCGCACTCGAACGCGACCTGGCGGTCGTGAACGTCCTCCGGGCCAGCCGGGTTCCAGAGCCCGAGCCCCGAGTCGTCGTCGTGCAGGCGCTGGCGAAAGCCGGACGGGACGATCTCGCGGTTCAGGTGGCCACAGAGCTCGGCGCCGCGGCCTTCGTCCCCTGGCAGGCGAAGCGCAGCGTGAGTCGCTGGGACCAGAAGGCGGAGAAGGGCCGAGAGCGCTGGGCCGCCGTCGCCAGGGAGGCCAGCAAGCAGAGCCTGTCGCCGTGGGTTCCCGACGTCGCTGCTCTGCACTCGACGGCACAGGTCGCTGGGCTCGCCGCGGAAGGTCCGCTGCTGGTGCTCGACCCTCTCGGCGACATCTCGCTGAGAGACGCGCTCGAGGAGCGTCCAACCGCGGGTCTGGGGCGGCTGACGCTCGTCGTCGGCCCTGAAGGCGGGATCGACAGCAGCGAGTTCGAGACGTTCGAGGCTGCCGGCGGTCGCCGCGTGCATCTCGGCGCCTCCGTCCTGCGGACCTCGAGTGCGGCTCCAGCCGCCATCGCCGCGATCCTCGCCCTGAGCGGCTCGTGGGACTCGCGGCTCCGCTCGGGCGCCGAGTCGTAGGCTGGCTGCATGTCGAGTTCAGAGCCGTCCATCTTCACGCGCATCATCAACCGCGAGATCCCAGCCGACATCGTCTTCGAGTCGGAGCGGGTCATCGCGTTCAAGGACATCAGCCCGAAGGCACCCGTGCACCTCCTGGTCGTCCCGAAGACTCAGGAGTACGCGAACGTCTCCCAGCTGGCAGCCGGAGACCCCGAGCTGCTCGCCGAGGTCGTCGCCGTCGCCCAGGGGCTCGCCGACCAGCACACGGACAGCGAGTTCCGCCTCGTCTTCAACTCGGGAGCGGCCGCGGGCCAGACCGTCTTCCACGTACACGCCCACGTCCTCGGCGGAGGACTCTCGGAAGGATCCCTTGCCTAGTCAAGACAGTTCATCGACCCGCGGCGCCGAGCAATCGGGCGTCGAGGACGACTTCGTCGAGCAGACCACGACGGTGGAGGGGGTCGCCATGGTGCGTCTCCTCGGACCGGGGGACCGGCTGCTCAAGTCAGTGGAGCGCGAGCATCCACGCGTGCGGGTGCTCGCCCGCGGCAACGAGATCACCTTCAGTGGGCAGCGCGGCGACGTCGCGGCCGCTGAGGCGCTCCTGCGCGAGATCACCGAGATGGCCAGGAGCGGCGTCGACCTCGAGCCCGCCCAGGTCGAGCGCTCGCAGCGTCTCATCGATCGCGGCGAGGAGACCCCGACCGACGTCCTCGGACAGGCGATCGTCCAGTCCCGCGGCAAGATCATCCGCCCGAAGACGCTCGGCCAGAAGCAGTATGTGGATGCGATCGACGACAACACGATCGTCTTCGGCATCGGACCGGCGGGAACCGGCAAGACCTACCTGGCGATGGCGAAGGCTGTCCAGGCCCTGCAGCGCAAGGAGGTCACCCGGATCATCCTGACTCGCCCTGCCGTCGAGGCTGGCGAGCGGCTCGGATACCTGCCCGGCACGCTCAACGACAAGATCGACCCGTACCTGCGCCCGCTCTTCGACGCGCTCAACGAGATGCTCGACCCTGAAGTGGTCGTCAAGCTCATGGCGAGCGGCACGATCGAGGTCGCTCCCCTCGCGTACATGCGCGGACGCACACTCAACGACGCGTTCGTCGTGCTCGACGAGGCGCAGAACACGACGCCAGAGCAGATGAAGATGTTCCTCACGAGGCTCGGGTTCGGCTCGAAGATGGTCGTCACGGGCGACATCACACAGCTCGACCTGCCGATGGGGGCCTCCGGCCTGAAGCTCGTCACGCACGTGCTCGGCGGTATCGACGAGGTGCACTTCTCGCACCTGACGAGCGACGACGTCGTCAGGCACACCCTCGTGGCGCGCATCGTCGACGCCTACACCGAGTACGACCAGAAGAAACAGGCCGACGATCACCGTCGCCGGGACAGGAACGAGGGCCGATGAGCATCGAGGTCAACAACGAGGCCAGCTACGAGGTCGACGAGGGTGCCCTGCAGCGTGTCGCGGCGTACGCGCTCGACCAGCTGCATGTCCACGCCGAGTCTGAGCTCGCCATCGTTCTCGTCGAGGTCGGTCCCATGGAGGAGCTGCACGTGCAGTGGATGGGCGAGCCCGGTCCGACCGACGTGCTGAGCTTCCCCATGGACGAGCTCCGGCCAGGCAACGTCGACAGGCAGACTCCTCCGGGGCTCCTGGGCGACATCGTGCTGTGCCCGCAGGTCGCCACGGATCAGGCCAAGGCCGCGGGACACTCCATGATGGACGAGCTGCTGCTGCTGACGACGCACGGCGTCCTCCACCTCCTGGGCTTCGATCACGCCGAGCCCGAGGAGGAGAAGCAGATGTTCGGGCTCCAGCGCGACATCCTCGTCGGCTTCCACCTCCAGGAGAGGAAGCGCGCCAGATGACCGCGGTTCTGCTCGTCGCCGCCATCGTCCTGATGGTGGCGCTGAGCGGACTGCTCGCCGCAACTGAAGCGGTCATCGCTCGCCTCTCCCGGCCCGAGCTCGAGCAGGTGGCGGCTGGGAGCCGCGCACGGCGCTCCATCGAGGCCATCGCCGCCGATCCAGGCGCGCACAGCAACGCGCTGACCTTCGCGCGCGTCCTGTTCGAGAGCATGTCCGCGGTGCTCGTGACGCTCATCCTGACCGACCTCTTCGACGTCAGGTGGCAGGCGTTCCTCGTCTCCGTGGCCATCATGATCCTGGTGTCGTTCATCATCGCGGGGACCAGCCCGAGAAGCGTCGCCCGCGCGCATCCGCAGCAGGTCATGAGCTTCGCCGCGCCGATCGCACGCGCCGTCCGGGTGGTCATCGGGCCGGTCGCAGACCTTCTTGTCGTGCTCGGCGACCGGGTGACTCCTGGACGACCACAGCGCATCGGCTCGGTCTCCAGCGAAGAGGAGCTGCTCAACATGGTCGACGAGGCCGCCGACCTCAAGGTGCTCGAGCACGGCGACCGCGAGCTCATCCACTCCGTCTTCGAGTTCTCCGACCGGCTCGTCCGCGAGGTCATGGTCGCCCGCACGGACATGGTGACGATCGACGGCGACGAGGGCGTCAGAGACGCACTCGAGCAGTTCCTCGAGACCGGCATCTCCCGCGCCCCCGTCGTGGGGCGCGACAGCGACGACATTCTCGGAGTGCTCTATCTGAAGGACCTCGTGCGGCAGTCGCTGCAGGAGGAGAACCGGTCGAAGCCCGCCGTGGAGCTGGCGCGCCAGGCAGACTTCGTTCCTGAGTCACTCCGCGCCGATCTGCTGCTGCGGCGCATGCAGGCCTCCGCGACCCACCTCTCCATGGTCGTCGACGAGTACGGCGGTATCGCGGGCCTCGTCACCCTGGAGGATCTCATCGAGGAGCTCGTCGGCGAGATCAGCGACGAGTACGATCGACCGGGCGACGAACCACGAAAGCTGCTCGACGGCGGCTACCGGGTCTCCTCCCGGCTCGCTACCGGCGAGCTCGGAGACCTCTTCGACATCGACCTCGAGTTCGATGACGTCGACTCCGTGGGCGGCCTGCTCGCGAAGTCGCTGTCGAAGATCCCCGAGCGCGGGGACAGGGCGGTCGTCGACGGCATCGAGCTCGTCGCCGAGCGCGTCGGCCCCCGCAAGCGCATCCTCACCGTCCTGGCGCGTCGCCTGGAACCACTTCAAGAGTCAGGAATCGAAGCATGACGAACTACCGAGCAGGATTCGTGACCTTCGTGGGTCGCCCGAACGTCGGGAAGTCGACCCTGACGAACGCGCTGGTCGGCGAGAAGATCGCCATCATCTCGGACAAGCCCCAGACGACCCGCCGGGCCGTTCGAGGTATCGTCCACCGTGAGGACGGCCAGGTCATCATCGTCGACACGCCTGGAATGCATCGCCCGCGCACGCTGCTCGGCGAGCGTCTCAACGACGTCGTGCACGCGACGCTCGCCGAGGTTGACGTCATCGGATTCTGCGTCCCGGCGAACGAGCCGGTCGGCCCGGGGGACCGCTTCATCAACGAGCAGCTCGAGGAGGCTCCGAAGGCGCGCAAGATCGCCATCGTCACGAAGGCAGAGACGGTGAGCCGCGACGTCCTCGCGGCGCGCCTCGTCGACGTGCAGGGCCTCCGCGAATGGGACGACATCGTGCCGGTCTCGGCGGCCGAGGACATCCAGCTCGACACGCTGACCGGCATCATCCTCGCGCTCCTCCCGGAATCGGAACCGCTCTACCCGAGCGATATGAAGACCGAGGAGTCGTTCGAGCAGCGCGCAGCCGAGCTCGTCCGCGAGGCCGCCCTCGAGGGTGTGCACGACGAGCTCCCGCACTCGATCGCCGTCACCGTCGAGGAGATCGTCACCCGCGACGACGGCGTGACCCGCGAGCTCTACGTCAACATCGTCGTCGAGCGCGACAGCCAGAAGGGCATCATCATCGGGCGCGGCGGGGAACGGCTCAAGCGCATCCGCGAGCAGGCGCAACGGGAGATCTCGCAGATCACCGAGGGACGCGTCATCGTCTCGATCCGCGTGAAGGTGGCGAAGGAGTGGCAGCGTGACCCGAAGCAGCTCGGACGCCTCGGTTTCTGAGACGGCCAGCCCGGCTGCCCGGTCGGTGGAGCCGAAGAAGCGGGAATCGCTGCTCGCCGCGGTGACACGCCTCTGGACGCAGCACACCCACCGCCTGACCTGGCTCCAGTGGGTGACCGACATCATCCTCGGTGTGCTCTTCGCCGTCAGCCTGGGGCTGCCGTTCGATTACGACGCGTCGAACGGCACCACCCTGACCTGGCTGCTGCTGCCCTCCTGGGTGCTCTTCACGGTCGCCATCATCCTCCGCCGCTACGCTCCGTGGCCGAGCTTCCTCATCGTCGTGCTGGCGGCTCTGCTGAAGTCGATCTTCGCGTTCGGGCCCCATCCGCAGGACGTGGCGATCTACCTCAGCATCTACGCTGCCGTCGCGTACGGAAGCCGAGCGCTGCTTGTCACCTCCGGCGCCTACGGGATCATCGCGCCCACCCTCATCGTCGCCTTGATGCCGCATTGGGACCCCGGCACCTTCACCTGGGCATCGATCGCGTCGAATCTCGACGGAAGCAGAGACGAGTTCCTCCTCTCGGCGGCCCTCATCTGGCTTCTGTTCGTGGGGGCTGGCGTCGTCGCCTGGCTGGCCGGGCTGCTGCGCCGCATGCACCTGAGGGCGCAGGAGGTCAAGAACCGCGCGGCCATCACCGAGCTGGAGCGCCTGCGCGCGAAGGAGCAGCTGACGGCGGAGCAGGAGCGCTCGCAGATCGCTCGCGACATGCACGACGTGGTCGCGCATTCGCTCGCCGTCGTCGTCGCGCAGGCCGATGGCGCCAGATACGCGATGAAGAGCAGCCCGGAAGCTGCGGAAGCCGCCCTCGTGACGATCTCGTCGACGGCGAGGAGCGCCCTCGTCGACGTCCGAGGACTCCTCGGGCAGCTGCGTCACAGCCAGGAGGCGGGCCCCGAGCCGGGGCTCGATGAGCTTCCAGCTCTCTACTCCCGAATGCGCGCCGCGGGCCTCGACCTGCAGCTCGAGACCCGCGGGCAGCCTGGGACGCTCTCGACGCAGGCGCAGGGCGCGGTCTTCCGCCTGCTGCAGGAGTCGCTCACGAACGTCCTCAAGCATGGCGATGCGACGCAGCAGGTCGTCGTCCGGTTGAGCTGGGGGCAGGTCTTCGAGGTCACCATCGTGAACGCCATCGCCGACCCGCCCCGTCCGCGGACCGACACGGGACACGGTCTCATCGGCATGGCCGAGCGCATCGGCATAGCAGGCGGTAACGTGCAGGCAGAGCGACTGGGTGGGCAGTTCCGCGTCCATGCCTGGCTGCCGCTCGCTTCAGCACAGCCGACCGGCATGGGAGAGCTCGAGGGCGACCGTGCCCGCACGACAACCGAGAGGCAGGACCTGTGACCAGCAGTCAGATCACCGTCGCGCTCGTCGACGACCAGCCTCTGTTCCGCAGCGGCATCAGGATGCTCATCGAGAGCCAGGACGACATGCGCTTCATCGGGGAGGCCAGCGACGGGGCCGCCGGGGTAGCGCTTGCGAAGGCGCTGAAGCCGGACGTGATGCTCATGGATGTGCGCATGCCGGGTCAAGACGGGCTCGAGTCCACGAAGCAGATCGTCGCGAGCGGCTCGGCGACGCGCATCCTCGTCCTCACGACGTTCGACCTCGACGAGGCCGTCGCGAAGGCCGTCGGCGCGGGCGCCAGCGGCTTCCTGCTGAAGGACGCCGACCCCGAGTTCCTCCTCGCCGCGGTTCGCACGGTCAACACCGGCGCGGAGGTCTTCGCGGCTCAGGCCACGGCTGACCTCATCCGTCGGTACTCCGCAGCGGTCCCAGAGGCGGTGGCTGTCCCAGAGCGCTACCTGACCCTCACGGAACGTGAGCGGGAGATGTTCGCGCTCGCCTCGCGGGGCCTCTCGAACGGGGAGATCGCGCGGCAGGAGTTCCTCAGCGAGGCGACGGTGAAGACGCACATCTCGCGGGTGCTCGCGAAACTCGGGCTGCGGGATCGCGTGCAGCTCGTCGTCTTCGCCTACGAGCACGGACTCAACTGATCGAGCAAGTGAGCGAGTGCCTCGGTGTTACGCTGTGACCATGCTGTTCGGCACGCTCCTTCTTCGCTGCCGCGGCGAGGCTTCGCTCTAAGCCCCCCTCGCCGCGGAGTCTGCTGTCGGCTTAGCACGTCTCGAAGCCAATCTCGGAGCCAAAAATGAAGAACATGCAGCAGCCGTCGTCGATGCCAGCGCATCGCTATGTCCCGCACCACGAGCAGATCACCGTCGAGCTGCCCGACCGCACCTGGCCGTCGAAGCGCATCGAGCGCGCACCCCGCTGGTGCGCCGTCGACCTGCGCGATGGGAACCAGGCCCTCATCGACCCGATGTCGCCCGAGCGCAAGCGTGCGCTCTTCGACCTCCTGGTCCGCATGGGCTACAAGGAGATCGAGGTGGGCTTCCCGTCGGCCAGCCAGACCGACTTCGACTTCGTGCGTTCGCTCATCGAAGAGAACGTCATTCCCGACGACGTGACGATCCAGGTGCTGACGCAGGCCCGCGGCCACCTCATCACGCGCACCTTCGAGTCCCTCAAGGGCGCCAAGCAGGCAATCGTCCACCTCTACAACTCCACCAGCGTGCTGCAGCGTGAGGTCGTCTTCCGCAAGGATCGCCAGGGCATCATCGACATCGCGCTCGAGGGTGTGCGCCTCTGCCGCGAGGCCGAGGCGATCGTGCCAGACACGAAGATCTACTACGAGTACTCCCCGGAGAGCTACACGGGCACCGAGCTCGACTTCGCCGTCGACATCTGCAACCAGGTCATCGAGGGCTTCGACGCGAGCCCCGAGCGTCCGGTCATCATCAACCTGCCGGCGACCGTCGAGATGTCGACCCCGAACGTGTACGCGGACTCGATCGAGTGGATGCACCGCAACCTGGCCCGGCGCGAGAGCGTCGTGCTCTCCCTCCACCCGCACAACGACCGGGGCACCGGCGTCGCGGCAGCCGAGCTCGGCTACCTCGCCGGGGCCGACCGCATCGAAGGCTGCCTCTTCGGCAACGGCGAGCGCACGGGCAACGTGGACCTGGTGACGCTCGGCGTCAACATGTTCACGCAGGGTGTCGACCCGCAGATCGACTTCTCCGACATCGACGGCATCCGACGCACGGTCGAGTACTGCACGCAGCTCCCGGTGGGCGAGCGTGCGCCGTGGGGCGGGGACCTGGTCTACACGGCCTTCTCCGGCTCGCATCAGGACGCCATCAAGAAGGGGTTCGAGGCGATGGCCGCAAAGGCCGAAGCCCTCGGGGTCTCCGTCGAAGAGCTGACCTGGGAGGTCCCGTACCTGCCCGTCGACCCGCGCGACCTCGGCCGCAGCTACGAGGCGGTCATCCGCGTCAACTCGCAGTCGGGCAAGGGCGGTGTCGCGTACCTGCTCAAGGAGCACCACAACCTGGACCTGCCGCGTCGCCTGCAGATCGAGTTCTCCGGCGTCGTGCAGAACAAGACCGACTCCGAAGGTGGAGAGGTCTCGACCGACGCCATCTGGCGCATCTTCAACGACGAGTACCTGCCAGCGGAGAGCGAGCAGCACAAGTGGGGCCGCTTCGAGCTGTTCCGCACCGCGACGAGCTCCGCGCTCGACGGCGCGGTCGACCTCAGCGTCTCGCTGCGAGACGGGACCGCGGTCGAGGACCACGCGTCCAAGGGGAACGGTCCGCTCGACGCCTTCATGAAGCTGCTCGGTGAGCAGGGTCTGCAGGTCGAGCTGCTCGACTACGTCGAGCATGCGCTCTCGGTCGGCGGCGACGCTCGTGCCGCTGCCTACATCGAGCTCGACGTCGCCGGCGTGCGCCTGTGGGGTGTCGGCATCGACAGCGACATCTCGACCGCCTCGCTCAAGGCCATCGTGTCGGGCGTCAACCGCGCGCTGCGCGGGCAGACCGAGGCCGAGCTGGACGCGCAGCTGACGACCGTCGCGTAGGCGCGACCACCAAGGAGGGCGGGCGCCCGACCGGAGCTCACTCCGAGTCCGGGTCGCTCGCCCTCTTCTGCTCGTGGTTGGCCCGCTTCTCCTCGAGGACTGCGATGGGGCGCGTGTCCAGGGCGTGGAAGCCCGACGCCTCGAGGATCTCCCGGTCGGTGAACGGCCGCTCCCGCTCGGTCTTCCCCGTGCGCGCAGATCGTCGGAACCGGGGCATCCGCAGCGCTATCTGCTCAGGAAGGCTGAGTCCGAACCAGACACTCGCCATGCGCACTGCGAACGTCACCGCGACGCAGATCACGATGCCGATGATCTGGGAGACGCCGAGGTAGTCGGCGAGCACGAACGCGGCGCTTCCCGCCGTTGCCGCGATCGCGTACAGCGAGCCGACGAAGAGGATGCCGACGGGCATTCCGAGCAGCATGTCCCGAACCACGCCGCCGCCGGCTGCGGTGACGGTGCCCACGAGCAGCGTCGGCAGGATGGGGAGCTCGAAGTTCATCGCCTTCAGGGTGCCGACCGCGCAGAAGAACCCGAGCGCGGCGGCATCGAGCACCGACACGAGTCCGTCCATTCGTCGCAGCACGCGCTGCAGCAGCATCCCTCCGAGCGCCGCCGCTCCGGCCGTGAACAGGAACCACTCGGTCTCCATGCTCACCGGGCGGATGCCGAGCAGGAGGTCGCGGATGATGCCCCCGCCGAGACCGACCGTGATGCCGATGATCACGACCCCGAGCCAGTCGAGCTTCTTGTCGCGGAACTGCTCCGCGACCATGGCCGCCGTGATGGCGCCGATAGCGATGGCGGTGAGGTCCAGCCAGAGGGGGAGCGTCGTGGCGGGCGAGTCCATGGACTCAATGCTCGCACAGCACCGTCATCGGCTCGGTCACGCGTGGTTCCGGCCTCTCGGCGAGAGGAGGTTCATACTGGATGGATGCCCACCTATCGCGACGAGGCGGTCGTCCTTCGCACCCAGCGTCTCGGCGAAGCCGACCGCATCGTGACGCTGCTCGGCAAGGAGCGGGGGAAGGTGCGCGCCGTCGCGCGCGGCGTGAGACGCACCTCCTCGAAGTTCGGGGCACGACTCGAGCCGTTCATGGTCGTGGATGTGCAGTGCTACGCGGGCCGCAATCTCGACACGGTCACGCAGGCGGTGACGTTGGCCGCGTACGGCCGCGACCTGGTCGACGACTACTCGCGCTACTCGGCGGCGTCGGTGATCGTCGAGGCTGCCGAGCGGATCGCCGAGGCTGAGCCTTCGCCGCAGCAGTACACGCTGGTCATCGGGGCTCTGCGTGCCCTGACCATGGGCGCGAGGGCGTCCCAGGACATTCTCGACTCGTACCTGCTGCGTGCACTCTCGCTGGCGGGCTGGGCCCCGGCGCTGGATGACTGCGCGCGATGTGGGGCCCCCGGGCCGCATGAGCGGTTCAGCGTGCAGCTCGGCGGTGTGGTGTGCGCGCGGTGCACGCCGGCCGGCGTCATGCGTGTGGATGCTGCGACCATCGACGCGCTCCGAGCCCTGCTGTCTGGCGACTGGGCGACGCTGGATACGCTCGATGCGCCGCCGAGGGCCCGCGCAAGCGGTATCGTCTCGGCGTACTCGCAGCAGTACCTCGAGAAGAAGCTCCGATCCATGCAGGTGCTCGAGCACGATCGACTGCTCGGCAGGCTGGAGCCGCCCAGCGCAGCAGCATCCGTTCGCGAAGAGGCCGTCGAGCCCAGCATTGAGGAGAAGGCATGAGCCGCAGCAAGCAACCGCGGGAGTTCAAGCCCGTCGACTGGACCGGCGTGTATCCGCCGCAGTTCGATGCGTCCGAGGTGCCGTCTCACGTCGCCGTCGTCATGGACGGCAACGGGAGATGGGCGAACCAGCGTGGTCTGCCGCGGATTGAGGGACATCGAGCCGGCGAGGCCGCGCTGCTCGACGTCGTGGCCGGGGCCCTGCAGGTCGGTGTGAAGCACCTAAGCGCCTATGCCTTCTCGACGGAGAACTGGAAGCGCTCGCCGGAGGAGGTGCGCTTCCTCATGGGGTTCAACCGCGACGTCCTGCACCGCCAGCGCGATCAGCTCAACGAGTGGGGTGTGCGCATCCGTTGGGCGGGTCGTGAGCCGCGGCTGTGGAAGTCGGTCATCAAGGACCTCCAGCTTGCTGAGCGCTTGACGAAGGACAACACGCGGATGACGCTCACGATGTGCGTCAACTACGGCGGTCGCCTCGAGATCGCGGACGCTGTCAGGAGCATCGCGGAGGAGGTTCGCGCGGGCCGGCTGCGCCCGGAGCGCGTCACCGAGCAGACGATCGCCAAGCACCTCTACGACCCGGAGATGCCTGATGTCGACCTGTTCGTCCGCTCGAGTGGCGAGCAGCGCACCAGCAACTTCCTTCTCTGGCAGGCGGCCTACGCGGAGATGTGCTTCCTGGACACGCTGTGGCCGGACTTCTCGAGGACGGACCTCTGGGAAGCCATCGAGCGATATGCCGGTCGGGATCGGCGTTTCGGGGGAGCGGTCGACGCGCCGACGGCGCCGACAGGCTCGCCCCCGAGCGCCCTCAGCTGAACTCGATCGTGACAGTGCCTCCGACGACTGTGAAGGTCCCCGTCGTCCGGATGGGACTGGAGCCCGTGCTCGTCCGACCGCTGCTTCCGGTGTACGAGAAGCTCGCGAGGCCATCCTCGACCTCGAATCGGTCTGACGTCGTGCTCACTGACACGTCCGGGTAGCTGGTGACCTGCCAGCTCAGGGGCGTGTCCGCGCCGTAGACGTAGGTGTCGAACGGGCAGCCGTCGGGCGCCGCGTCGGTTGACAGCACGCACTCGTCGATCATGGCTGTGACGGCGGCGTCCACCGCTTCGGTGAGGGCGTCGGTGGGGGTGTAGACCAGGTTGCGATCAGGCACGTGCTCGGCTTCGACTGGGCCGACCCGGACGGGCTCGCTGGCAACCGAGTAGAACGTCGACTCGGTCCCGCTCACCGGGTAGATGGCCGGGTACGCGCTGAACGGAACCCAGCTCACCGGCTGGCTGCCCTCCCAGGTCAGCGTCTCAACTGGTCCGGGTGCTGCCGCCACAGCGCCGATGGTGAAGTCCATGGCGTGGCTGGTGCCGGCGACGGACTCGAAGACGAGTGGGGTGACGACCCGCCAGGTCTCGAGGACGAGGAACTCGTTCTCGATCCGCTCTACGGCGAGCACGGTGCTCTCCGTCGTGCCGCCGAGCCGGTAGGTGACCTGCACGTTCCGCGTCTCTCGGCCGGATCCGTGCGACTCCTGGGCGGGTTCCTCGAACCAGCTCGTGGTCGGGGCCGCCGGGCTCAGCTCCGTCTCGACCACGTCCAGGACGGTGATCCGCTCGGTGGCGGATGCGAGCATCGCATCGCTCACGTAGTCGCGTTGCGACGTCTCTACGTTGGGGTCGACCAGCTCGCCGGCGTGCGTCGCGTCGCCCGCGGCGATCGCTTCCACGTACTCGCGGACCTTCGCGACCGCACCGCGCTGCGTGTTGACCGACGTGATCGCGATCGCGGAAGCCGTGACGACCAGCACTGCGACCGTGGTGCAGACGCCGACGATGCGAAGTCGGCGCTTGGTCCTCGCGGTCATGGGCTGAGGCTGGGGTCCTCCGGATTCGTGCCGAGGCTCTGGGAGCGAGGACGCCTGGTGGGGCG
This sequence comes from Pseudoclavibacter sp. Marseille-Q434, assembly GCF_050315415.1. Lineage (NCBI taxonomy): Bacteria > Bacillati > Actinomycetota > Actinomycetes > Micrococcales > Microbacteriaceae > Pseudoclavibacter > Pseudoclavibacter sp. Marseille-Q434. The sequence goes on from NZ_JBNPQH010000001.1 coordinate 673,934, forward strand.
ACGCCGACGCCGACGCCGACGCCGACGCCGACACCGACGGCAGCGAGACGGGCGCGGTGCCTGCCCACTCCACGCTGGCTGGCGATCCCGAGCCCCCGAGTTGCGTCCGGATCCGGATCGCGACGGCGTGGGCCCTCGGTGTGAGGGCCCTGGCGCGGTCTGGGAGCGCCCACGCGCCGAGCTCGACGCCCAGGGCCCAGACGGCGAAGAGCGCAGGGGTCCAGAATGCGGGCCGAGCGGCGAGCTCGAGTTCCCCGAGCGTGAAGCCGAGCACCGTCGCCGAACCGGAGAGTGTCACGGGGAGGAAGACCAGCGAGCCCACCATCCACAGGACGAAGACCGCGGCGGGGAGGCGCCAGATCTTCGAGAGGTCCGGGGTGCGCGTTCGGGAGCGTCCGACACCGATGACGAGCGCCGAACCGAGCGAGGCCAGGACGACGGGAAGGACCGAGATCCAGGCGAACGGGAGTTCCGGTGACAGGACGGAGATGCCCTGGAGGGCGGTGTACGGTGCCGTCACCGTGACGGCTCCGAGGTGCGCGAGGATGAGCGCCCAGAAGCCCGCGTGCGGGGCACCGGCGAGCAGCATGGGAAGCAGTGCGATCTGAGCGCCGGTCTGCACGAAGACGACCACGAGGGTGACGGTGCCCAGCACCGCGCCGGTGAGTGAGAGCGCTCCTGCGTAGACGCCGAGGTCGGTGGCGAGGCTCGCGAGCTCGTGCGCCAGCGGCCCTCGTGGTCTCCTGGCCGGCCCGACTTCGAGTCGCTTGCGGGTTGCGAGGGACCTGCCGAGCCAGCCGCTCGCGAACACGGTCGCGAACGAGAACGGCGCGAGCGCGGGTCCGAGAGCCGAGACGGTGGCGACCGCGCCTGGCGCATCGAAGCGGACGCCCGGCACGGCGACGAGAAGCATGAGCACGGCGAAAGCGGCCCCAGCGGCCGCGGCGGCTCCCGCGCGCATTCCGCCGCTGCGCTGCGGGTGACGACGTTCGAGCAGATACGCGCCGAGAAGGCTTGCGAGGACCACACAGGCCAGCGAGGCGAGCGGCCACACGCCCAGGGTGAACCCCTCGTCGCCCGTGCTGACGAAACCGCCGATGGTCTCGAACCCCGCCTCGAGACGCCCGCTGAACGGCAGCGAGGTCAGCAGGAGGAACATTCGCCAGAGCTGATCGGCGAACTGCATGCCGGAGCTGCCGGGGCCGGATGTGCCGGACCCCGCGTTCAGGGCCTCGCTCAGGAAGAGGGCCGTCGCACCGCAGAGTGCGGCGCCGGCGAAGGCCGCGGCGCCTGCGGTGATGCCGGCGTGCGCGGCCGCTGAGGTGAGGAATTGCTTGTCGCCGGCGATTCTGCGCGCTGATTGGAGGGTCACTGGTGTCCTTCGGATGACAGACGCCCTGGGAGACCGCGTCATTCGAGTGTTCAGGTGGTCCGCGACATGGTTGCAGGAGTGAGGAGCGCACCGGTGGTTCACGCTGGCATCTGTGGATAACTTCCACGCCATCGCGTCGACTGGGCCCGCCGCGAGTTCGGCGGCTGACTAGACTGGCGACTTGCGGCGAGCACGACCCTGGGCTCGCCTTCGACACCCTCAGCAGGAGTTTTTCTCAATGGCGCAATCCACGCTCGATAAGGTCATCGCCCTCGCGAAGCGACGCGGCTTCGTCTTCCAGGCCGGCGAGATCTACGGAGGCACGCGCGCCTCGTGGGACTACGGCCCCCTCGGCGTCGAGCTCAAGGAGAACATCAAGAAGCAGTGGTGGCAGACGTTCGTCCGCGGGCGCGCCGACATGGTGGGTCTCGACTCCTCGATCATCCTCCCCAAGGCCGTCTGGGAGGCCTCCGGCCACGTCGCCACGTTCACGGACCCGCTGGTCGAGTGCCTCAGCTGCCACAAGCGCCACCGCCAGGACCACCTCGTCGAGGCGTTCGAGGCGAAGAAGAAGCGCGCGCCAGAAGGCATGTCGGAGATCGTCTGCCCTGACTGCGGCACCAAGGGCCAGTGGACGGAGCCGCAGCTGTTCTCCGGACTCGTCAAGACCTACCTCGGTCCGGTCGACAACGAGGCTGGCCTCCACTACATGCGCCCTGAGACCGCGCAGGGCATCTTCGTGAACTTCAACAACGTGCTCACGACGTCGCGCAAGAAGCCGCCGTTCGGCATCGGCCAGGTCGGCAAGGCGTTCCGCAACGAGATCACGCCAGGCAACTTCATCTTCCGCACGCGTGAGTTCGAGCAGATGGAGATCGAGTTCTTCGTGCACCCCGACGAGGCGCAGAAGTGGTTCGAGGACTGGGTGGAGGCCTGCTGGAACTGGTTCACGGACCTCGGTCTGAACCCGGACAACATGCGCCGTTTCGACGTTCCCAAGGAGGAGCGCGCGCACTACTCCGCCGGCACGATCGACTTCGAGTACCAGTTCGGGTTCAAGGGCACCGGATGGGGCGAGCTGATGGGTGTCGCGAACCGCACCGACTACGACCTCACGTCGCATTCGACGGCGTCCGGCACGGGCCTCAACTACTTCGACCAGGCAACCGGCGAGCGCTACACGCCGTTCGTGATCGAGCCGAGCTTCGGCCTGACGCGGTCGATGATGGCGTTCCTCGTCGACTCCTATGTCGAGGAGGAGGCGCCGAACGCCAAGGGCGGCGTCGACATCCGTACCGTGCTGCGCCTCGACCCGCGCCTCGCGCCCATCAAGGTGGCTGTGCTGCCGCTGAGCCGCGACGAGCGCCTCAGCCCGGTGGCCCGTGAGCTCGGCGACAAGCTCCGCAAGCACTGGAGCATCGATGTGGATGACGCGGGCCAGATCGGTCGCCGCTACCGCCGCCAGGACGAGATCGGCACGCCGTTCTGCGTCACCGTCGACTTCGACACCCTCGAGGACAACGCCGTGACGGTTCGCGAGCGCGACTCGATGGCCCAGGAGCGCGTCGCCCTCGACCAGCTCGAGGCCTATCTCGCGGCTCGTCTCCTCGGGGCCTGACCCAGTCGGCGTGAGCCCGAGCAAGACCGACGGTGCCGAGCGCCCGCCTGCGACTTCGCGGGCGGGCCGCTCGTGGCGCGTCACCCTGCTGGCGCTCGCCTCGCTGCTCGTCGTCCTCGCTGTGGTCGGCTACGTCCACGTGTCGAGCCGAGCGACCGACCGTGGCGAGGCAGCGCTGACGGCGGGCGAGGCGACGCCTGCCTGGCGCGGCGAGGGGTCCGAGCTCACGAGCCGCGGTTCGGTCGAGGTCGATGGCGTGCGGTTGACGGCCAGTGAGATCCAGTGCGGTCTGCCGAGGCACGACTGGCAGGGCGGCAGCGCGCGGGCATCCGGTCAGTTCTGCGTCGTCGACATCGAGCTCCGCAACGACGGTGACGCGGCGCTGGTGATCGCCCCCGGTGTCTTCGAGATCATCGACGGGGAGGGATCGCGGGCTGTCGCCGACGAGCGCGTCACCGCATACGGCACCGACCTCCCGCCGGGTCCGCCAAGTGCTCGTGAGCTCCCGCTCGGGGCAGGTACGCGCATCCATCTGGTGTTCGACGTTCCCGCCGATGCCTCCGGACCGATGGGGCTGCGCTTCACGCCCTCCGAGCAGCTGTCGATCACCGTCTGACCTGGCCTGGGGTCGCACGTCGTCGCGTTGAGGCAGCGCGCGTGCGAAAGTCGACGCGACCTGCGAGAATTGATCGGTTATGACCTTGACTGCACTCGACTCGAAGCCGCTGCGCATCGGACCCCTGGTTCTCGACGTTCCGGTGGTACTGGCGCCTATGGCTGGCATCACGAACTCCGCCTTCCGACGCCTGTGCCGTGAGTACGGCGCCGGCCTCTATGTCTCCGAGATGATCACGTCCCGTGCGCTCGTCGAGCGCACGCCCGTGACCATGCGGCTCATCGAGCATCACGAGTCGGAAGACACCAGGAGCATCCAGCTCTACGGCGTCGACCCCAAGACGGTGCGCGAGGCCGTCACGATGCTCGTCGCGGAGGACCGCGCGGACCACATCGACCTCAACTTCGGGTGCCCGGTGCCGAAGGTCACCAAGCGTGGCGGCGGGGCCGCGCTTCCCTGGAAGACGTCCCTGTTCCGCTCCATCGTGGAGGGCGCCGCCGAGGCCGCGGGCGACATCCCCCTGACCATCAAGATGCGCAAGGGCATCGACGATGAGCACCTCACGTATCTCGAGGCCGGTCGCATCGCCGAGGGCGCCGGCGTCGCCGCCGTCGCGCTTCACGGGCGAACCGCCTCGCAGTTCTACTCCGGTCAGGCCGACTGGGACGCCATCGGGAAGCTCAAGGAGACCGTCACGAGCGTCCCGGTCCTCGGGAACGGCGACATCTGGGCGGGCGAGGATGCGCTGCGCATGATGGAGCAGACCGGATGCGACGGGGTCGTGGTCGGCCGCGGCTGCCTCGGCAGGCCGTGGCTGTTCGGCGACCTCGCGGCTGCCTTCCGGGGCGAGACGACCCGCATCCAGCCGACCCTCGGGGGCGTCGGGGACGCCATCCGTCGGCACACCGAGCTGCTCGCGGAGTTCCACCAGGAGGAAGCAAGGGCGTGCCGGGAGATGCGCAAGCACATGGCGTGGTACCTGAAGGGCTACCCGGTGGGTTCCGACATCCGCTCCGGGTTGGCTCTCATGTCGACGCTCGAGGAGCTCGACGGGCTTCTCACCCACCTGGACCGCGACCAGCCGTACCCGGGTCGAGACGCGGAAGGACCGCGGGGGCGAGCGGGAACGCCGAAGCGCCCGTCGCTGCCAGACCGCTGGCTCGAGTCGCGAGAGCTGAACGACGACCAGAAGGCGAACATCTCCGCGGCCGAGCTCTCGCACTCGGGAGGCTGAGGGTGTCGCTTCCTCCAGAGCCGATCGACCGCAGCCCGTACGGCGACCACGACCGGGAGCGGTTCCTGCCCGAGCATCACGAGAACCGTCGGCGGTCGACGTTCGCCCGCGACCGGGCGCGCCTCGTCCACTCGAGCGCGCTGCGTCGGCTGGCCGCGAAGACCCAGGTGCTGTCGCCGACCGCTGGCATCGATGCCGCCCGGAACCGGCTGACCCACTCGCTCGAGGTCGCGCAGGTGGGGCGGGAGATCGCCGGCACGCTCGAGCTCGACCCGGACATCGTCGACACCGCCTGTCTCGCCCACGACCTGGGGCATCCGCCGTTCGGTCACAACGGGGAGAAGGCGCTCAACGAGTGGGCGCGGGACATCGGCGGCTTCGAGGGCAATGCGCAGACGCTGCGCATCGTCGCGCGGCTCGAGCCCAAGGTGTTCGGCCCAGACGGGCAGCACTACGGGTTGAACCTGACGCGCGCGAGCCTCGACGCCAGCTGCAAGTACCCGTGGACGCGCGAGGTCGGCGCGGCACGCGGCACCGGCAAGTTCGGCGTGTACGCGGATGACCGTGCGGTCTTCGACTGGGTGAGGCAAGGCGCTCCGGAGTCGCAGACGAGCATCGAGGCGCAGGTCATGGATCTGAGCGACGACATCGCGTACTCGGTCCACGACCTCGAGGATGCGATCGTCGAGTCGTTCGTGTCGCTCCCGGAGCTCGATGACCCCGCGAACAGGCCGGCGATCCTCTTCGCCGCCTCCGACTGGTCCGGATCGAAGTTCACGGAAGAGGAGCTCGACGAGGCGTTCGTGCGGCTGCAGCTGCAGCCGTACTGGATGCGCGAGTACGACGCCTCGAGGCAGGCCCAGGCGGGTCTCAAGAACCTGACATCGCAGCTCATCGGACGGTTCGCGAAGGCTGCGACGGCGGCGACGTGGGCGGCGCAGCCGGGGGAGTCGCTCATCCGGTATCGCGCCTCGCTGGTCGTGCCGCGCGAGATCCGCGCTGAGATCGCGCTGCTGAAGGGCATCGTCGCGGGCTTCGTCATGTCGCTGGATGCGCGTCGCCCCATCTACGAGCATCAGCGGAAGATCCTGGTGGAGCTCGCCGAGATGTTCTGGCAGACCGGGGACCAGCATCTCGATGCGGCCTTCGCGGCCGATTTTCGGGCCGCGGACGACGACACGGCGCGCAAGCGGGTCGTCGTCGACCAGGTCGCCAACCTGACCGACAAGGGCGCTCTCGTCTGGCACGACCGGCTCGCTGCGGCGTCGGAGGTGCCGTCTAGGGTGGCTTCATGGCACTGATCCGCAAGAGCGATATCGAGGAGGTTCGCTCTCGCACGGACATCTCCGAGATCGTGGGTGACCACGTCACGCTCAAGAACGCGGGTATCGGTTCCAAGAAGGGGCTCTGCCCGTTCCACGACGAGCGCACGCCGAGCTTCCACGTCCGCCCGCAGCTGGGCTACTACCACTGCTTCGGCTGCGGCGAATCGGGCGACGTCTTCACGTTCCTGCAGAAGATCGACCACGTCACGTTCTCGGAGGCCGTGGAACGCCTGGCCGGCCGGCTCGGCTACGCGCTGACCTACGAGGACGGCGGGCACGCCCCGGACCATTCGAAGCGGCTCCGTCTCCTCCAGGCGCACACTGCGGCTGAGACCTACTACCGCGAGCAGCTGCAGGCTCCGGGTGCCGAGGCGGCCCGGGAGTTCCTCGGGGGTCGCGGGTTCGACCCGAACGCGGCGGCGATGTTCGGTGTCGGGTACGCCCCGCAAGGCTGGGACTCGCTGTCGAAGCACCTGACGGGGCTCGGTTTCACGCTGCCGGAGCTCAAGGAGTCGGGCCTGCTCTCGACCAACGAGCGCGGGTCCAGCTACGACCGCTTCCGCGGGCGCGTTATGTGGCCCATCCGGGACACTTCGGGACAGACCGTCGGGTTCGGCGCGCGCAAGCTCTACGACGACGACAAGGGGCCGAAGTACCTCAATACGCCTGAGTCGCCGATCTACCACAAGGCCCAGGTGCTGTACGGGCTCGATGTCGCGAAGCGCGAGATCGCGAAGCAGCACAAGGTCGTCGTCGTCGAGGGATACACGGACGTCATGGCCGCGCACCTCGCGGGGGTGCCGACTGCGGTCGCGACCTGCGGGACGTCCTTCGGTGTCGATCACATCAAGGTGCTGCGCCGGATCATGGATGATGAGTCGGCCGGTGGACAGGTGATCTTCACGTTCGACCCGGATGAGGCGGGCAAGAAGGCTGCGATGCGTGCGTTCGCTGAGGAGCAGCGCTTCGTGGCTCAGACGTTCGTCGCGGTGGCGCGCGACGGTCTCGACCCCTGCGACCTGCGTCTCGCGCGTGGTGACGCCGCTGTGCGGGATCTCGTCGACCATCCGACGCCGATGTACGAGTTCGTCATCGCCCAGCAGCTGCTCGGCCACGACCTCGACACGGTTGAGGGGCGAGTCGCTGCGTTGCGTCAGGCCGCGCCGGTTGTGGCGGGAATCCGCGACCCAGCGATGCGCCCCGGGTACTCACGACGACTTGCGAAGATGCTCGGCATCGATCTGGTGCAGGTCGAACAGGCCGTGCGGGCGGCGCGGGGGGCGAGCAAGAACACGCCCAGGCGACAGGCGGAGACCCGTGCGCCGGTTCGAGCGGCCGACCAGCGGTCCCGGGTGCCGGCGCAGCGTGGGCCAGCCCCCGGCCAGTTCGAGGAGGAGCCGCCATTCCCGGATGGGGAGGGCTATGACTTTCCGCCGGACGCCAGCGACTTCGGCGGCGGTGCGGTGCGCGCGGTTCGGATGAGCGATCTGCCGAATGACCCGGTGACGCGTCTGGAGCGGGACACGCTCATGGCGGTGCTGCAGCACCCCAGGCGTCTGTCGGATGAGCGGTTCCAGCAGGTCATGGCGGCTGGTTTCACCAACGCGTCGCTCTCGACGGTGCGCGACGGGATCGTCGCGACGCGCGACTCTCTGGGGTCGATGGAGTGGATCACCCGCATCGGCGAGGAGGTGCCGCAGGCGTTCACGACCCTCGTCACCGAGTTGGCGATGGCCTCGATCCCGGCGGGAAACAAGGACGAGCAGATCGACCTCTACGTTCGCTCGCTGAGCGCGTCTCTGGTCGAGCGTGACCTGCTGCGCAGGAAGGCTGAGCTGCTCGGAGCGCTGCAGCGGACAGATGGCAGGACGGAGCCGGACCGGTTCCGGGCCCTGAACGAGCAGCTTGTGTCCATCGAGAATCAGAAGCGCGAGCTGCGCGAGGGCTAGGCTCGCACGGTGAGCCCGGAGCGGCGGAGGACGCGCTTCGCCAGCGTTCCGGTGGGCTCGGAGAACAAAAGGGGAGACCAGGCATGGCAACCAGTGCAGATCATCAGCGGGCCGTCGTCGCCGACGACCTGTCGATCTCCTACATCGAGCACGGGTCGAATCGGAAGCACGAGGCGGTCAGCGGCATCTCGTTCGAGCTCGAGCCTGGCGAGATCCTCGGCGTCGTCGGCACGGCGGGGTCAGGCAAGTCGGCGTTGGGTCGCATCCTCTCCGGCCGCCGCAGGCCGGGCAAGGGGGAGTGGCCGTTCATCACGGGCGGCACGCTCGAGGTGGTCGGCATGGACCTGCGCCACCCGTCGCGGCTCGACCGCCGCCGCATCGACCTCGACATCGGCTACCTGGCCCAGGACTCCGGCGACCAGCTCCGGAACGACCTGACGGTCGCCGAGAACATCGCCGAGCCGATCCTGTCCCGCGACAGGACGTTCGATCGGAAGCGTCTCGGGCGCGCGGCGGCGATGCTGATCGACGCCGTCGATCTCGAGCTGGGCATGCTGGGCAAGTTCCCGTTCGAGCTGTCGCGTGGTCAGCGGCAGCGTGTGGCGTTCGCGCAGGCGCTCATCGTGGAGCCGAGCGTGCTGGTGGTCGACGAGCCGGCGCAGGGAGTCGACATCATCGCGAGGCCGGCGCTGTTCAGCCTGCTGGAGCGCATCAACGTCGCTCGCAACTGCACGATGATCCTCCTGAGCCATGACCTGCGCGCGATCGAGCGGCTCACGAAGAACGTGCTTGTCCTCGATCGCGGCTTCGTGCTGGCTCGCGGCACGATCGACGAGGTTCTCACCGACCCGCATCACGCGTACTTGAAGCGGATGCGCGAGGCGCGGGAGTACGCGCTCACGCCTCTGCCTGGCCTCGTCGAACGCGAGACGCTCGCCGCCATGGATCTGGTCGCGGACGGTCTGTTCGGCGATCCAGACCCCGAGCAGCTGGGCGCGGATGCTGAGCGTTCCGCCCGCGAGCAGCTCGTCTCCCAGCGCGCTGAGTTCGCGCGCTTCCACACCGACGACGCCGACGAGAAGGAGTAGCAGCGGATGAGCGCAGGCAGCGGGCAGGTTCAGCACCAAGCGAGACTGGCGGAGGAGTCGACGCTGCTGGAAGGCGATGCGAGACCGGAGTCCGGCGCCATCACTCTGCTTCCTGTGAGCCACGCCGAGCCGTTCAGGGAGGCCGTCGTCGCCGGCGACGGGCGGCTTGTCGACCTCGGGCCCGAGACGCGGGGGATCGTCTACCTGTCGGCATCCAAGGTCCAGGGGCTCATCGACGCGCTCGAGGCCAACCCGCAGGTGACCTGGGTGCAGTTGCCCTTCGCTGGCATCGACAACTTCGCTGCCAAGCTGAAGCCGTATGCGGAGCGTGGTGTGCTCTTCACCTCCGCGAAGGGCGCGTACGCCGAGCCCGTCGCCGAGCACGCGCTGGCGCTGACGCTGGCGTTGCTGCGCGAGTTCCCGCGGCGGCTCGCTGCTCGCACGTGGGAGAAGAAGACGGGAACCTCGCTCTACGGCAAGCACGTGGTGATCGTCGGCGCGGGCGGCATCGCGCTCGAGCTCCTCGACCTGCTGAAGCCCTTCCGCGTGACGACGACGATCGTCCGAGCTCGCAACCTGCCGGTCGAGAGTGCGACGCGGACGGTCACGGCGGATCGCTTCGACGAGGTCCTGCCACAGGCCGACGCGGTCATCCTCGCCGCGGCGGCCACAGACGGGACGCGGGGGCTCATCAACGAAGCGCGCCTCCGAGTCATGAAGGAATCGGCGGTGCTCGTCAACATCGCGCGGGGGCCGCTCGTCGACCTGGCCGCTCTGCAGGTGGCACTCGAGGAGTCGTGGATCGCGGGGGCCGGGATCGACGTGACGTCGCCGGAACCGCTGCCTGACGGCCACCCGCTGTGGACCGCGCCGCGCCTCATCATCACGCCGCACTCGGCAGACACCCCCGATATGGTCCGGCCGCTGCTGCAGGAGCGTGTGCGTCAGAACGTCGACGCCTTCGTGTCGACGGGGCGTTTCGTGGGCGTCGCTGACCCCGTGCGAGGCTACTGAGTCCCGCCCCGACGCGGGGTCGGAGAGACTCCCGCGACACGCCAGCCGCTCGATTTCGCATTCGGTCGAAGGTGTTGCTATTCTCTTCGAGTTGCCAATCCCTGATAGCTCAATTGGCAGAGCAGCCGGCTGTTAACCGGCAGGTTGATGGTTCGAGTCCATCTCAGGGAGCTCTTCGAAAAGCCGTGCCACCTTCACACTCAGAAGGTGGGCGGCTTTTTCCATGTCGTCCGGGGACCAGTCGGTCGTTCCGTTGATGCGTCGGCTCATGGAGCCCTGCGTGACCCCGAGGGCCACGGCGAGCTGCTTCTGAGTGATACGGCGCATCCGCATGATGATGCTGACGTTCATTCCTACGCGCTTGTTGACGGGCTTTGCGCCGTCGTCAATAGGTTGCGGTTCCGGGAAGATGCTTGCCACGTTCGTCATGTGTGCCACCGTATGCCAAACCATGCCGCCTGCGCAAGCGTATGCAATTTATGGCACTACTTGGCGTAGATCCGTGCTAGCGTCCCGACCATGCAAAAAACGCAAGAGGTTCTCGCGGATGAATACCTCACCGCCGCCGAAGCGATGGATGCTCTGAACATCAGTCGCCGCACCCTCGACCGCTACGTCGAGGACGGACGCCTCGAGGCGTCCAAGCTCCCGACCGGGCATCGCCGCTTCAAGCGAGTCGACGTCGCTGCGCTGCTGACGCCGGCCGACGTCGCCCAGCCCGCTAGCGCGCAGGTCTAGCTCACAAAGAAGTGAGCCCCCGCGGCTGGTACTCGCGAGGGCTCTGAACGAAAGGCAACCCAATGTCCTTCTCGAAGAAGAATAGCCGAGGCTCTGCCCGTTTGGCGGTTCTCGGCAACATCGCAGGAGGCGCTCTCGCGCTCGCGGTGTTAATCCCGTTCGTGTGGGTGCTCGATGCGATGCGTCGCGATGCTCCCGCCGGACCGAGTGTCAGGCGCTCGCCGCTGGTCGAGCCGCGCCCGTCGTGCTCCGCCCACCCATCGGGGACGGCCATCGCGTGCCGCCCGTGCGGCATTGCCAGGGTGCAGAACATCGCTTGGCGCGAGGCGCACTCGATGGAGGCGATGGCCCGATGAGCTACGTCGACTCCCCAGCGCACGGCGCCGTGCAGCTCGTATTCATCCTCGCGATCCTCGTCCTCGCCCTGCACGTCCGCCAGACGCTGCGCACGCGCGCTGCTCTGCGGGTCGCACTCGCTGAGAGTGGCCCCCTGCACACGACGCCACTGGGCGAGCCCGCCCAGTTTCGGCCCGGGGTGTGGGTGGTCCGCCTCTCCTCGTCGGAGGCCGTCTTCGGGCGCTCTCGCGATGAGGTCATGGAGCGAGCATTTCAGCCTCGGCAGATCGGACTGACGGCATGAGCAAGTCAGCTGAGCAGCGCGTGGCCACGGACCAGGTGGCGGTGTTCTTCACGCGTGACGAGATCCAAGCGCTGGCGAAGCAGGCCCGGCCGAAAAACGGGTTCCCCTCCGCGGAGGAGCTCGCGCTCCAGCAGGATGCGTGGAAGCGGATCCTCAAGGCAGAGTCGGTCGACCGCAACGCGCAGGCGAAGGCGGCGGGCAAGTGATCGCGCCGACGGACGAGGTGCGCACGGAGGTCTACTTCCGCGATGGCAACCAGTGTGCTGCGTGCGGTCGCCGGACCCTGCTGACGTTCCAGCATCGCGCGGCCGTTGGCTCGGGTGGGTCGAAGATCCACCCGACCTGCGAAGAGGGACTGACGCTCTGCAACGACTGCAACGGCCGCGCCGAACGCGACCGGCAGTCGGTCTCGCTCGCCCGTGGGTGGAAGGTCCGCCGTTGGGTGCAGGAGCAGGGCAAATGCAATGCCGTGCCGGTCTTCTACGAGCCGCTCGGCGCGTGGTTCCGCCTCGACGGGGTGGAGCGCATCCGGATCACGGATGCCACGGCGATCGCCATGATGCACGCCGTCTACGGCCGCGCTGAGTACGAGAGGTGGGAGCTCGCCGCATGAGCGACCAGAAGACTGATCACGAGGTCGCGGCCGACGCGCTGGAGCTTGCCGCTTGGCACCTCGGCGACACCGAGCTCGACACGGTGTGGGAAGCGATCGCCTGGCTGAACGGACAGGCGAGCGCGGTCCGTGCAACGGGTGCGTTCGCGGAGGATGGCGTGGAGGCACTGCCGGCGTCGGCCGAGCAGATCGAACGCGCGGCTCGCGCCATGTACGACGAGAATCGCTCCACGTACCTGAATCGCGACCAGCACGACGCCGAGTGGACGGGCCCCGTGCGTGATGCGTACGTGCGTCTGGCGATCGCTGGCCTTGCCGCGGTGGGTCGGGTGCAGCATGTCTGACCTGGTTCCGCAGGACGCGATCGAGATCATCGTGGGCGCCGAGCGCCACGAGGCGCTGCACATCGCTCGCATGGTGTCGGGTGAAGAGGTCATCTACGTCCTTCACTCGCGTTCGTGCCTGGTGACGCGCGAGGAGTTGAAGATCGATCTTCGCGAGTGCCCGTACGCGAAGACCACGGACAAGGGGCTGAAGCTTGAGGACTGGAAGGACTGCTCCGACCGGGCTGTCGTGGTCCGCATCGTCAATCAGCGTCTGAAGCCGGCTCCTGAGCTGAGCACGGAGATCAAGGCGGTGCTCGGATGAGCGCGCCGGATCTCCGCACGACGTACGTGGCGTGGTGGCCGGAGTCGGGCGTGCTGAAGGTGGGCCGTGCGGTGCCGAGCGGCTCGCGTATCCGTGAGCTCGTGGAGCACGGCGCCCGCATCCTCTTCGCGTTCCGCCGTACGCCGGCGTCGTGGGAGGTGTCGGCGCTCGCCGAGCTGCGGCGCGTCTTCGAGCCGGCGTTCCGCGACAACCTCGACGCGTGGGAGCACATGCCTCGCGGTCATGGCTGGTCGGAGTGCGTTCGCGTCTCCGCTCGGCAGATTGACCGCGCTATCGACTTGATCTTGAAGGGAACGCAGGCATATGCAGATGCGGAGGCAGAGGACGGTGAAGCCGTCATTCTTCCGCGATCCGCGGGTGACGGCGGTGCCGATGGGGATGCGGTTCTTCGCGACCGCGTTGATGGCGTGGGCGGACGATCACGGACGGGGGGAGGTGCTGCCGCGCCGGATGCAGCGGGAGATGTTGTCGGACGACGACGTCGTGTCGCCGGATCGGATCGAGGAGGTCATGTTGCACCTCGCCGAGTCCGGGTTCCTGCTGTTGTGGGCGGACGAGGACGGCCGGTCGCTGTTCCAGATCGCCCCGGATCTGCTGGGCACGGTCGACCGCCGCAACCCATCGACCTACCCGGAGCCCCCGTTCGCGAATTCTTTCGCGAATCGTGTCGCGAATCGTGGCTTAGGGGAGAGGGAGAGTGTGCGGGTCGAGTTCGGGAGCGCGAGCGGGGGAGGCGAGCGCGAGAGCGTGAGGCTCCCACCGGAGCCCTTCTGCCATCGTCACCCCGCTGGGGCCGAGTACGACTGCAGGCATTGCGGCACTGCTCGCTCGAAGAACCGCCAATGGGAGCTGCTCCGCCGCGCAGGGAAAGACAACTCGCACCTGGAAGGGCCAGCTGATGCCTTCGAAGACAGCGACTTCACGACCACCTTCTAGCCGTTCGGTGACGTTCTCGGAGGACTCCTGGGGACAGCTCGCATCCATCGCTGATGACCGCTCTGTGTCGATCGCTGACGTGGTCGTGGTCGGGGCGAAGACGGCTCTGTCTCTGGTCAAGCCCATCGAGCGCACCTCTGTGTTCGTGGTCACCGAACTCGAGGCGGCGAACATCCGCAACATGCTGCCGACCGGGTGCACAGATGCAGAAATCGCTGAGTGGGTGCATGTCGAGCTGGCCGTGGTTGCGCATCTGCGTGCTGAGGTCTCCGGGGCGGTGCAGTCATGAGCGGCAAGTCGCAGTGCTCGAGGCGAGATTGTGCGGCTCCGGTCGTCGGTCGTCGCCTGTGCAGGAAGCACTATCAGCAGGCGTGGGTGAGGGGTGACTTCGACAACGAGCCGCTGCCACCGAAGCGGGAGGGTGCGACCGTCTGCCCGCAGGATCACAAGCACGCCGAGACGGGCACCTGCTACGTCTTCCACAAATGTCGGTGCACTCCGTGCCGCGAGGGCCGTGCGCGTGCTGAGCAGAGGCGCCGCAAGGCGAAAGCGTATGGCCGGTTCGACACGGGCCTCGTCGACGTCGAGCCGGTTCGTGAGCACATGCTCGCGCTCTCCGAGCTCGGCGTCGGCTACAAGCGTGTGGCCGAGCTCGCGGGGCTCGGCATCACTCCGGTTCGCAACATCATCTTCGGTCGCCAGGACCCAGGGCCCCGCAAGGGCGAGATGTTGAAGCACGTCAAGCGAGAGACAGCCGAGGCGATCCTCGCAGTCACGGCTGACGCTTCCGCGCTCGCGGGTGGTGCATCCATGTCGTCGCTCGGCGCTCGCCGCCGCGTGCAGGCGCTGGTGGCTCGTGGCTGGACGCTCTCGAAGCTCGGGAAGCAGCTGGGCGAGACGCCGACGAACTTCATCACGAGCCTCGGCCGCGCTTCGATCACGGTGCGCCGGCACAAGGCGATCGCTGACCTGTACGAGCAGCTGTGGAACGTGGCCCCGCCGGCCGAGCTCTGGCACGACAAGACCGCCCGTACCCGTGCTCTCAACTACGCTGCCGCTCGCCGCTGGCTTCCACCCATGGCCTGGGACGACATCGATACCGACCCGGAACCACCCGTGGCAGAGGCAGACGACGACGCCGTCGACCATGCGGTCATCACCCTCGCGCTCGCGGGGGACTCGGTGCGTCTCTCGTCGTCCGAGCGACGGGAGTGCGTGCGCATCCTCACGGACCGCGAATGGAGCGCCCAGCGCATCGCCGACCAGTTGCAGTGCACGCCCCGCACTGTCGTCCGCATCCGCGGCGAACTGACCAACTCAGCAAGCAAGACCACTCAAGCCGCGTAGCCGGCCCACCGAAAGGACATGACCAATGACACCGACGACAACCCCTCCGGGAACGCTCGAGCACGTAGCTCCCGCCGACCTGGTGATCGAGGAGAACGTGCGCCAGTCGGCGCCGCTCACTCCCGACTTCATCCGCAGCATCAAGGAGAACGGCGTCATCACCCCGGTGCTCGCTCATCGTCGCGATGGGGTGCTCGTGGTGCGGGCCGGACAGCGGCGCACCCTCGCGGCTCGCGAGGCGGGCTTACAGACGATTCCGGTCTACACCGTCGAGGCGGACGACGAGCTCACGGAACGCATTGTGCTGCAGCTCGTGGAGAACGACCAGCGCGAGGAGCTCACGACGGGAGAGCGCGTCGAGTCGTACAAGCAGCTCGAGCTCGCCGGGTTGAAGCTTCACATGATCGTGAAGCGAACCGGCGCGAAGAGGGAGACAGTCAAGACGGCGCTCGCGGTGGCTCACTCGGATGCCGCGTCGCGGATCACGGATGAGCACCAGCTCACGCTCGAGCAGGCGGCCGCGCTCGTCGAGTTCGAGGATGACGCCGAGGTGCTCGCGACCCTGACCGACGTCGTCTCGCGGACGCCTGGACAGTTCGAGCACGAGCTGCAGCGCCAGCGCGACGAGCGAGCCCGACGGCAGATCCATGCGGCGGCACAGGAGAAGCTCCGCGAGCAGGGGTTCGAGATCCTGGACGATCGCCCGTCCTACTCGAGCTCCTCGTGGCTGGAGACCTACCAGGTGTCGCGGGAGGACGGCGGACGGGTCTCTGCAGAGCACCTGGTCGGCGTGCCCGGTGTCGCGGTGCACGTGGTCGTGTACCGCGGGAGGGAAGCCGCCAACGTCGAGTACTTCCTGCCCGTGCCAGTGCCTGAGGGGTTCAAGACGAACTCGGGGGCGGCCGCGGCAACGAAGGGGCCGATGAACGATGAGCAGCTGGAGGAGCGCCGCACAGTCATCGCCAACAACAAGGCTTGGGACTCGGCGGAGACGGTGCGCCGCGCCTGGCTGTCGGAGTTCCTGGGCCGCACGAAGTTCCCGACCGACGCGCTGCAGTTCGTGGCGATCGCTTCCACTCGCATGCACCGCTCGCTCGAGGCGGGCATGGCCACGGGCAACGACCTGGCGCACAGGCTGATGAGCATCGAGCGCAAGCACGGCGGTCAGGACCTGCTCGGCTCTCTCGTCACGACGGCACCGAACAAGGCGACGCAGGTGCTCGTCGCTGTCGCGCTGGCGGGTATCGAGTCGACGACGAGCCGCAACACGTGGCGCACGAAGTCGCCGTTCGTCGCGGAGTACTTCGAGCGCATCGAGGCGTGGGGATACACCCTCTCTGACGTCGAGCGCCTGGTCGTGGAGATGGCGAGGGAGTCATGAGCGAGCCAACTGACCTGCAGCTCGTGCAGGCAGCACGCGACGTCCTCGCCCGCACACACCCGACGAATCCGGTCCTGATCGGCGTGCGCACCTTCGCGCTCGCCGAGCTCAGCCAAGCCGAGCACGACGCACACCAGGGGAGGGGCGTTCGCTCCTCGGCGCTTGTACTTGCTCGTCGGCTCACGAAGGACGAACGATCGTGAGCGCCTGGCCTGACGAGCTCACCGTCGATCCGATCGGTGAGTGGCCCGGCACTCTCACGGTTGTTCGCCGCCGTTCGGACTTCGCGTCCACCTGGACGCAGACGCTCGAGCTCCTCGACCGTGAGACTCGGATGCTCGGTGGAAAGAACGTCCGCCTGCAGGTCGCGATCCCGCCGCAGCACTTCCGCCTTGACGGTCGCCCACGTGCGACCGCGAAGGCCGAGCATCCCGGCGTGATTCTCACTCTCGACTCGAAGCACGGCGCCCTCAGCTACCCGTGCGACACGTTCGAGCACTGGATGGACAACGTGCGCGCGATCGCCCTCGCCCTCGAGGCGCTCCGCAAGGTCGACCGGTACGGCGTGACGACCGGCGGGGAGCAGTACCGCGGCTTCCTCGCCCTCGAAGGCCCGCCGAGCATGACGAACGACTCGGCTTGGCAGATCCTCTGGCACGCCGCATGGGAAGACGAGCGCCCCGCAGACAACGTCACCGCGCGCGAGACGATTCGCGCTGCGCAGCGCCGAACACACCCGGACAACGGAGGCAGCGCCGCGGCGTTCCAACGTGTCACCGAAGCCGAGCAGTACCTACGAGAAGCAGGAGAGATCTGATGGTCGAGAACGTCTATCCGGAGTCCACCCCCGGGGCCCCCGTGGTGTCGAGTGATCTGGCTTCCGCGCTCGCGGAGTTCCAGAGCGCGATCGCGAAGTCGGAGCGTACTGCTGAGGGGGACAGCAACGATGCGGAGTTCGAGGCGGCGGCTGATCTGCGTGAGGCGGGCGAGCACTTCCTGGCGTTGGCTCAGTCCGCGCTGGCGCATCACCCGCGACCGGCGGATCTCGGTTACCTCTTCCGCCCTGCACTGCCGGTGTTCCTGGTGTTGGGTAATCGCTATCACGCGGTCGCGTTCCGTGAGGCGCATGGGCTGAAGAGCCAGGACGTGGTGTGCGCGCTGTCGACGCCTGAGTCGGGGGATTGGTTTCGGATGCATGAGGTGCGTCGTATCGAGGCTGTCATCGCGGACGACTGGGTGCCGCGTCAGACGAAGGAGTGGGATGCGTGGAACGCGTCTCTGGAGCGCGCGCTGGAGCTGAATAGGCGCAATGGCTGGCTGGATGCTGCCTCGTCGGTGGTGGTCCCGTGAGCGGGGAGATGGTGGAGCCTCGCCAGTCGTTGGTGGGTCGGTGCCGGGTGTCGGTGGCGTGCGAGCGGGGCGAGGGTCATGAGGGGCTGTGTGCTGCTCGTGTGGTGACGCCGCTCGCGACGGTGGCGCTGGTGTTCTCGGAGGACGAGCTGCTGGAGTTCGCGCGCTACTTCGAGGGTCTGCCTGCGCTGATGAGACCGGATCAGGAGACGCCGGCGGGGGACGCGGCGGATCGTCTGGTCGCCGCGGCTCGGGAGCTCATCCACGCGTCGCGTGCGTCTCGTCGGGCGGTGCGGCGATGAGCGGGGACACCTTCGTGCGGGTGGATGCGGAGGATCTGTTCGAGGGCTGGACCGTCTGCATCGGGCAGTACGGTGCGAACCGGTCGGTGGTGGAGCGTCACGAGGGGGAGCTGGTGCTGCGGCCGCTGGATGGCGACATGCGCTTCCCGGTCGACACGGTGCAGGTCTACGGCTTGTATCGGGTGTTCCCTCCGCTGCCGACGTCGCCTGGCTTGTACGTCACCGAGGATCCCGACCTGGAGGTCATCGAGCTGGTCGCTGACTCGGGCTGGCGGGCGACGGACACGGAGGGCAGGCAGCTCGAGGTGGCCGAGGTTCGTGAGCTCGGTGACCTGGTGCATCACGTGCGCTCGGATGCGGCGGCCAAGGCGCTGATTCATGCCATGGACGAGATGAAGGTCGCGGCGATGGCCGGGATTCGCGACGCATGGGCGCAGCTTGACGCTCACGAGGCGCGGGGACGCCGGCGTGCGCTCGCCGAGGTCAGGTCCCTGCTGCGCTCGCGGTGGTGGTTGTGGCCGGTTCGTGTGGTGTTCGGTCGCCGGTTTGGTGCCGAGCTGTTGGAGACGGGAGACGGACGATGACGACGACGAAGACGCAGGTGACGAACGCTCAGCTGGGCCTCACGGTGCACGAGCTCGGCGAGGACGGCGGCGCTTGGCTGGTGCTGGGCACGATGGATGTGCGGCTGGCGCGCGAGGCGGTGATCCGGTGGGCTCTGGATCTCGGTGTGGATGACGTGATGATCGCTGACGTCGTGCGTGAGCTCCTCGAGGTGACGACGCAGCCTGGCTGGGGTTGGTATTTCGAGACGTCTCCGAACGGTGATGGCATCGTGCGTCACGCGGAGCGGGAGGCGGAGAACTCGACGGCGGTGTCGGTGGGTGTCGCTTTCGGGATTCCTCGCATCAAGCATGAGGGCCGACCGGATCTACTTCCTGCCGCTCGCCGCACGAGGCGCCGCTTCGCTCACGAGCTGTACCCGCATGGCGGCGAGTACGAGGTGCGTCCGCTGTCCGTTGAGGTGCCGTACCTGCTGTCGCGAGCGGTTGGCTTGGATACGTGGGACACGGGTTGGAAACTGGCCTCGACGGCGGAGTACAACGATCGGGTGCATCAGCTCATTGAGGCCCGCATGCTCGCGTTCGTGGCTGATGCTCTCCTGCAGGGCATGTCGGGCGATGAGGCCTGGGCGTGGGCGTCGCAGATGAACGAGGACCCGTCCGGCGAGCTCGTCTACGACAGGGCCGGGCATTACGGCGTCGAGCCCGAACACATCAAGCCGTATCCGTGCGGCCCGACTCCGCAGGATCACAAGCACGTGAGCTCGTCGGGCTACGCGGCCGGCAACGGCATCGTCTCCATGATCGAGGGGGCCGAAGAGGCGTGCGAGGCGTGCACTGAGCCTCTCGCGCTCGCACAGGAAGGTGAGACGAAATGACGAAGCTCTACCACTTCACGTGCGACGACAAGCTGCCGAGCATCCTCCGCGATGGCGTGGTGAAGCCGGGCAAGACGGGCCTCGCCTGGTTTACGAGCGACCCGGACGCCTCTCGAGAGCAACTGGGCCTGACGTCGCGCACGCTCGACTGCGACCGCATGGCTCATTGGCTGGAGGTGTCCGCCACCGAGGACGTCTATCCATGGGGCCGGGTACGGTCCCGCTTCCCGAGGCATGTGCTCGATGACCTCGAGACGACCCCTGGCGCCGAGCCTCGGTCCTGGTTCGTGTCGAAGAAGCCTGTCCCTCTCGCGCTCGCGGGTGGTGATGAGCGTGCCTGAGCAGGAGTACACGCCGACCGAGGCGGAGGTCGCCAGCTGGTACGCGCACGGCCGCGCTCGGGTGGTGTTTAGGCCAGCGAGTCAGCTCGAAGAGGAAGTCGCCCGGACGTTCGTCAAGGTCAGGGCCGACGAGCGCGCGAAGCGACTCGACCGTGAGCAGGGCGCACGTGCGATGTTCGACGCGGACTTCGAGGGGTTCAAGCACATCGAAGAGGCGTGGGAGCGCGTCGGCGATCTGTACCTCAAGCGCATGGACGCCGTGCTCGCTCTCGCACCCGAGGCCCGCGAGGTCACGGGCGCGGAGGCGGAGGCCGCTGTGCTGGCCGTGGAGAAGCTGCTCGAGGAGGGCTTGCGTCTCGCGTTGCTCGGCCCAGCCGTGACGTTGGACGCGCTCGACAAGCACCTACCGGGAATCCTTGCCGGGTTCGCCGGGCAGGCTGCTCGTGCCGCTCTCGAAGCTGCTCGGGAGGTGTCTCGTGCCTGAGTGGGTTTTGCCCGCCTATGTGGTCATCGCGGCGCTGATGATCCTCTTGGCGGTGGTGGTCTGGGCTCAGGACGAGGACGATCTGCGGGTGCCGGCGCGGCTGGTGTTCACTGCTCCGGTTTGGCCGCTCGTCCTGGCCTGGCAGTTCGGCAGGCTCATGGTGAGGCTGTGGTGTGCGGCTGAGTGGCGGGAGTGGTTCCGTGGCTGAGACGTTCGAGATGCCGCGGGCGCAGTCCCTGGCCGAAGCGATCCGAGACGCCGTGCGGGTGGGGGCCATGGGTCCGAACTCGTCGTTCTTGCTGGCTCGTGGTCATCCGGTGGCGCTGACTCCGCAGGAGGCTGAGGACGCGTCGAAGCGGCTCACTCCGTGGCTGATGTCGTTCGTGGACACGCTGGTGGCGCAGCGCGAGGCGGAGGTGCTCGAGGCGGCTCGTGTGCGTGCTGAGGGTGAGGTCGAGTCCGCGTTGGCGGCAGTGCGTGGTGAGCCAGTGTCGTGGACGGTTCTTCTTGATGATCCGCCGGCGGTCAACCCGGTGCCGATCGGGTCGCTCATGGTCGCTCACCTCGAAGAGGGTGGCGAGCTCGTGCCGGTCCGGGTCTTGTGGTCGCCGTCGTCTCGGGGTGGTCGCTGATGCAGGGGCATTGTGAGCATGGCTGGCCTCCGAGCGAGTGCCTGATGTGCGAGGCCTCTGCGTGGACGGAGGGCTTCGTGTCGGGTGTGGAGGAGGCGCTGGGGTTGTCGCGTAGGGAACGAAGGAAGCTCGCTCGTCGGGAGCGGAAGCAGGATCGCAAGGCGGCTCGTGCCGCAGGAGGGTCGGAGGACTCATGAGCAGTGGTCAGAGGCAGCGGACGCCGGCGGAGTTCCCGCGGATGAAGTATCGGGCGCGAGCTCGTCATGCTCGTTCCGCTCGCGAGGCGGAGCGGGCTCAGCAGGCAACGGACGCGGTTGCGGAGATCCCAGGCTTGACGAAGGTGGTCGCGGCCGCGCTGGACGTGGTGGGGGAGGTGTTCTCGGGTGTGGGTCGCGCGCTAGCTGGCTTCGCGGATGCGCTGCGTCCCCCGCAGGACCGAAAGGTGGTGCTGGGGTTCGACGGATCGAGCGATCGCGGTGCGATGCTCGCGACCATCCAGGGCGGAATGAACCTGCAGCCCGACCGATGGGTCGTGCCCTTCAGCGTCGACGAGCCGTCGAGCGCTATCCCAGCGGGCCCCGTGGCGCCGGCCATTCGCCCTGCCTCGAGCATGGTCGAGATGTGGCGGGAGTCGCCGGCACGAGTCGAAGCCATCGAACACAACCAGGAGCGCTACCGGCAACTGATGAACCTCCGCCGAGGCCAGTCGAGCACCTACAACCAGACGGAGTACCGATGAACCACCACCACATCTATCCCGCGCTCGCGGTGGCCGTCGCATGAGCGTCAGGACGCACTGCCTCGCGTCTGGGCGCACGATTCGTGTGCTCGAGGAGTTCGAGGCCATCCGCATCCTGAAAGGCGTGCCCGAGCTGTGCGGCCACCTCGCGGCCCTGACGCTGCCGACGGCGCAGTCGAATGACGACCCCACGAGCTTCACGCCGACCGAGGTGCGTCGCCTGCCGCTGCGGGGTGCTCCGCTGGATGCACTCGACTCGCTGTTCCGTGAGCTCCACAACTCGGTGTCGTACTGGGCTGAGCTCCTCGAGATGCCGGCGTGGGAGTCGCTGGACTACATGGTGCGTCGCTCGGAGCGCGGAGACGTGCTCGGCCCTCGTCTCGTAGTCACTGAGGCGCACGGCATCGACACGATCACGCTCTGGGCCAAGACGCTCACGAACCGCCTGGAGACGTGGTGGCCAGAGATCGTCCTGCGGTCGGAGTTCCCCGCCTGGCTGCAGTTCGCCGACGAGTGGTTCGGGAAGCCGACCGTGCGCTGGCCTCTCTGGGATCGCGACCCCGTGCCGCAGCGCCCGCGAGAGTGTGCCAACTGCAAGGCCAAGGATGTCTTCGCTGATCCCGTGGTGCCGAACCAGGCGCTCTGCGGCTCGTGCTGGAAGGTGTTCCAGCCCGAGGTGTGGATGCCGATCGGGGAAGCCGCTGACCTCGTGAGTCGATCGATCAAGACGCTCGAGGCGTGGGTGTACGCCGAGCGCCTGGTGCAGGAGAAGCGGGGCGGGAAGCGCTTTGTGGAGATCGGTGCAGTGCGGCGCTTAGCCAAGGTGATGGACGAACAGGTCGCCGAGGCGCGAAGTGCTGGGGGTAAGGCTCGCGCGCGCACGCGCCCCTGATACGCGAAGTGGTGGCTGCTAACTAGGAAGTCTTCCTATAGGATGCACCTGTGCGACTCGTATGCCATGAGCATTGCGAAGATCGAAGCCCCGGCCCTCGTGCTGGGGTTTCGTCGTTTCACGACTACTTGCGGGCGCGTCAACGAGGTCTGACTTTCCCCTCGAAGGACGCTCATCACCGGCTGACACCTTGCGGCCCAGGCGCACCTGCGCGCCCGCACTCGACACGACAGAGGAGCCAGCATGCGCACGCGAACAGACGCGAAGAGCGTCAGCTCATGAGCCGAGCGACGATGCAGCGCCTCGAGGAAGCCATCCGAGCGCATCACGAAGACGTCAGCGACGACGAGACCGCCGGCGAGCTGACGGCATGGGTGGTCGCCTTCGAGGTGACCCGCTTGGGTAGCGATCCGGCGGCGCCTGTCGAGTACCTGAGTGACTACGCGGCCGGCCCCGGATCACCTCACCAGTCGGCGTCGCTCGCGGCATGGGCGTCTGCGAACATCCTCGAAGCCGTCGAGATGCACGATGAGTGACATCGACCCCGACGTCGAGAAGCAGAAGCTCGCTGAGGCCATTCGCGCCTACCACGCCGCGGTCGAGCCGGACGCGTACGTTGCCGACTGGGTGCTGGTGAGCCACAAGATGTCTCCAGAGCTCGAGCAAGCGAACCAGTCCGCGGTCGGCGTCCTGATGCCCACTGGACAGACGTTCGTCACCACACACGGACTGCTCGGAGTTGCGGTGCACCAGTCGCAGAACGGCTGGTCGGTAGGTGGCTAGGGGTTGGGTTGGCTCCACGCGCAGAGCTCGCCTACCGCGCAACTGGCGCCCCGAGATCGTGCCGCGCATCATGCGCCGCGCCGGCGGCCAGTGCGAGCGCCTGCGACGCGACGATGGGAAGCGCTGCCCACAGCCGGCCACCGACGTCGACCACATCAAGCCGGGCGACGATCACAGCGACACGAACCTCGCGGCCCTGTGCACCTGGCACCACAAGCAGAAGACCGACCTCGAAGGTGGCACAGCCTCTGCGATCGCGCGGAAAGCGCGCGAACTCGCAGATGCACCGAAGCATCCTGGCATGATCTGACTCGCACGCGATGAAAAACCCCTGGTCAGGGGCACACCCCGGGTGGGACCCCCCTCCCCGGTCGTTGGCCGTCACACCGCTTCGCGTTCTGGCGCTCGCTGTGTGTACGGGTCTGGGGAAGTTGAGAGGGTCGCGGATGGTGATGTTTGTGCTGGGCGAAACGCTGGCCGATGCCCGTCGTTTCCAGCTTCGAAACCCGGATCTGCGCGCCGCCATCCCGGTCTCGTACCAGTCGCTGCGCGCGATCGAGGATCGCCGTGACGTCACCGACTTCGTGCTCACCCCGACCGCGCGCAGCCTCGCGACCGACGCCGGCCCTCGCGGCCGAGCCGTCGCGGTGGTGGCCCGGACGCTCGCGCGCAACGTGCTCAAGAGGTGGGCGGAACCGGAGGTTGCACGTGGCCGGTGTTGGTCCTGCTCCCAAGCCGGGGGCTGTTCGCCGGAATGCCGGGCCAGAGAAGACTCGGCTCGTGGCGGGGGACAAGCCAGTCGGCCCGACGCTGCCGAAAGCGAGCCTCGTGTTCCCCGTCGAGGTCGACGAGCTCACCGGCGCCGTTACGCAGCCTGACTGGCACCCGATGACCCGGCGCTGGTGGAACCACTGGCGCCGCTCCCCGCAGGCGAGCCGCATGCTCTCGCAGCCCGACTGGGATTTCCTCCTCGACACCGCGCTCATGCACCACGTCATGTGGGAGAAGAAGCGCTGGGAGTTCGCCTCCGAGATTCGGCTGCGCGTCGCGAAGTTCGGTGCCACTCCCGAGGACCGCCTGCGACTGCGTCAGGAGATCGACATCCCCGAGACCACCCCCGCCGGCGACGGCGAGGGCGCCACCGTCACGAGCATGGCCGGTCGACGGGGGCGTCTGCAGGACGACTGACGGAGGTGTCATGCCTCACGAGCGCACCCGCCATCCCGACCACTCGCGCCGCCGTGCGCTCTGGGTCGCGCTCTGGTGGATCGAGACGTTCGTGGTGCACGGCCCCGGCGACGTCGAGGGCGAAGCCATCCGGCACGGCGACGAGTACTCCGGATTCATCCTCGACTGCTACACGCAGGACGCGTCCGGAAGACGCCTCTACGACTCAGCGTTCTTCTCCCGCCCCAAGGGCGGCAACAAGTCCGGACTCGCCGGCGAGCTCGTGCTCCTCGAGGCTGTCGGCCCATCCCGCTTCGCCGGGTGGGCCAAGGGCGGCGAGACCTACGAGTTCCTCGGCCAGACCTACACCTACGAGCCAGGCGAGGCGATGGCCCGCCCGGTCAAGATGCCGTACATCCGCATCATGGCCACGGAGGAAGGTCAGACCGGCAACGTCTTCGACCTGGTCTACCGCAACCTGGAATCCGGCCCGCTCTCGCAGCTCAAGGCGTACGGCATCGATGTCGGCCGCACCCGCATCCTGCTCGCCGACGGCGGCGAGATCATCCCCTCGACCGCCGGCGCCGCCTCTAAGGACGGCGGCAAGGAGACCTTCGCGGTCGCCGACGAGACGCACCTCTACGACACCCCGACGCTGCGCTCGATGTACAACACGGTCAGCCGCAACCTGCCCAAGCGCGGCAAGATCGCCGAGCCGTGGATGCTCGAGACCTCCACGATGTACAGCCCCGGCGCCGACTCGATCGCCGAGCGCACCTACAAGTACGCGCAGAATATCCGCGACGGCAAGACGCGCCGCGGTCGCCTGCTCGTGGACCACCGCTGGGGCCTCATCGAGGAGGAGCAGCTCGGCGACGAGCAGCTGCTCCGCGCTGCTCTCACGGACGCCTACGGCGAAGCCCTCGACTGGAACTCGCTCGAGGATCTCGTCGACAAGATCTTCGACGCCCGCACGTCTCCCCGCGAGGCGCTGCGCTACTACCTCAACGCGCTGACCGCCGCGTCGGATGCGTGGGTCACCCCGCAGCAGATGACGAAGGTCAAGGCGTTCGAGGCGGAGTGGCAGGAGCACGCCGACCGCGGCGAGGGCGAGAACGCCTGGAAGTCGATCATCGCCGAGGGTGAGCAGATCGCGCTCGGCTTCGACGGCGCGCTCACGGGCGACTCCACGGCGCTGGTCGGCTGCCGCATCTCCGACGGCCTCCTCTTCACGATCAAGCTCGAGGAAGTCCCCGACGGGCCAGAGGCCGCGACGTGGCGCGTCGACGAGGAAGCGTTCGACGCGATCGTCGCACAGGTCATGGAACGCCAAGACGTGGTCGCGTTCTTCGCTGACCCGCCGTACTGGCAACGCTGGGTCGACGCCTGGGAAACCACCTACGGGCCGAACCTCCGCGTCAAGTCGATGGCGTCAAACGCCATCCGCTTCTGGACGGAAAACCCCCGCCCGATGGTGGCCGCGCTCGAGCGCCTCCACACGGCGATCAGCGGCCAGCAGGACGTGCGCGTCTTCGCCGACCCTCGGCTCATCCGCCACTTCGAGAACGCACGCCGGCGCGCGCGCAAACAGGGCGACCTGATCTTCAAGGAGACCCCGAAGTCGCCGCTGAAAATCGACGCCGCCATGGCAGCGACGCTCGCCTACGCGGCACGCAACGCCTACCTGCTCATGCTCCTCGGCCAGACCGAAGAGCCCGAGCCCGAGTTCTACATGCCCAAGCGGCTTCGATGAGAGGGGGCGCGAATGTTCGCATCCGTGACGACTCCCGGCAGTGACGAGTGGGTCGCGACCCGCCTCGCGACGAAGCTCGGTGCCGACTACCCACGCCTGGCGCTGCTCGCAGAGCACCAGGCAGGCACGGTCTCCGTCCCTGACGGCGGCAACGGGTCCATGCGCGACTCCTACGCACGGTTCTTGAACCTCGCGCGACTCAACCTCGCACAGCTCCTCGTCGCGGCCGTGACCGACCGGTGGCGCCCGGTGGGATTCACGAGCGCCACAGCGACCGGCCTCGCTAGTGACCGGGAAGCCGCGCATCTGTACCGCCGCATCCACGGCAAGGCCGTATCCCGTGACGTGCTCCACGACGTCGCGGTCTACGGCCGCGGCATCGCGCTCGCGGGGCGCTTCGCCGGGAGGGCAACAGCCCGCCGCCTCTCGCCGTGGCGGGCGCTGGTCGATGCCCCGGACGGTGAGCCATGGAACGCGACTTCCGCGATCGCCATCAGCTGGCTCCCCGAAGAGGGCGCCGACCAGCTCACGCTCTGGCGAGTCGTCGACGGCCGCGTCTACTCCCGCCGAGCTCGCCGCGCCTCCAAGGTGTCCACGATCCCAGACGAAGGCACACGTCTCGCGTCCTGGTACCCCGGCATGGGGTGGGGCTGGATCGAAGAAGCGCAGCTGATCCCCTGGGCGGCCGGACGACTCCCCGTGGTCCCTGTCGGATCCGAAGATGGCAAAGGGCAGTTCGAGCCGCACCTCGACTCGCTCGACCGCATCAACCACCAGATCTTCCAGCGAATCACGATCACGGTCATGCAGGCATTCCGCCAGCGCGCGATCAAGGGGCTCCCGAAGTTCTACCCAGAGGGGCACCCGCAAGCTGGCCAGGAGATCGACTACGGCTCAGTCTTCGAGGCGGGCCCCGCGGCCCTCTGGCAGCTCCCGCTCGGCGCGGAGATCTGGGAGTCAGCGGTCACCGATATCGGCCCCCTCCGGCTGGCGATCGCGGATGACGTCAAGCATCTGTCCGCAGTCTCCCGCACGCCTAGTTACATGCTGGGGTCGGACGGCGCGAACAACTCCGCAGAGAGTGCCTCGCTCGCCCGTGAGGGGCTCGTGTTCAAGGTTGAAGACCTCCAGGCGCGTGCTGATGAACCGCTCGGCCTCCTCATGGAGATGTGCTTCGCCGCGGACGGCCAGCCACGAACTGACGGCATCGCGATCGTGTGGGCGCCGGCAGACCGCTCCAGCATTGCGGAGCGCTCACAGGCAGCCTCGCAGGCATCTACGACGCTGCCGCGTCGGTCGATCTGGCGGCTCGTCTTCCGGTTCACGCCAGAGGAGATCGAGCAGATCGAGCAAGACGAGCGCGACGAGCGCCTCCTGGATCCTGAACCGGCGGCCGCCTGATGGCAATCGGAGAGCTCGCGGAGCGCGAGGCGTCGAATATAGACAGCCTCGTGCTCCGCCTGGTCCGGGCGCTCTGGCGCCGCTGGAACGCAGGGACACCGGAGCAGTACTGGTCTGACGCCTGGGTCCAGACCATGGCCAGTGCATCCGCCACGGACATCGAGGACGCCCTCGCTTCCGCCGGTCGTACCGGTTTCGCGTTCGGGCGGCAGATGGTCAAGCAGGTGTCGGCACCGTTCCCAACGGGGGCGACCCCGAGGGTCAACTACCCACGGGCTGGGGCCGTTGCGATCGACGAGGTCTACTCGCGTCCTGCAGCGCAGTTCCGCTACGCCTTCTCGCAGGCGGCTGACCGCGAGGTCGCCGAGCGAGAACGTCTCGGCAAGCGCGCCGCGCTGCTCCGCTTGGAGAAGCTCGTCGACGCGGACGTGCAACGCGCTGTGGACCAGGGCGAGCAACTCGCCTACGAGGCGTCACAGCTCGAGTCCGACCGCCTCTGGGCCGAGGCTGAGGCCGCGGAGTCGGACGGCATCGAGTCACCGGCGCGCGCACGCTCGCGCACGGCCGACGTCGAGCGCAAGACGATCCTCGGGTTTCGCCGCGTCCTGCACCCCGAGCTGTCCCGCTCGGGCCCGTGCGGCCTGTGCATCGTCGCGTCGACCGGCTTCTACACGATCGGCGAGCTCAAGCGGCTGCACCTGCTCTGCAAGTGCACCACCGCACCGCTCACGGACACCTTCGATCCTGGTCTGCAGCTCAATAAGGCGGACCTGAAGGCGCTGTACGAAGCCGCCGGCGGAACGCAGGGGCGGACGCTCCGCGATCTGCACCTGCGCGACGTCACGCACGGCGAGCTCGGCCCGCTCCTGACCATCAACGACGACCGCACCTCGCAGGCGGTGTGGCGGGATCCGTCCGACGCGCTCGACGCGCAGCGCTGGAGCGAGGAAGCAGCGCGAGTCGACGCCTTGACGGAGTCGATCCGCGCCGCACTTCGGGATCCGGACCGGCAGGAAGTCACCTACGTGGGCGCCGGTGAGCTCAACCAGCTCGAGAAGCGAGCGCGACGCCTCGAGAAGCAGATGGACGCCTACGCCCAGCGCCGGTCAGATGCTCGGGCCGCCGAGCGTCGCGCTGAACGTGAGGCGCGCAACACCCCCGCGCAGGCCGCTGCGCGCCGAGCTCGCCGCGCGAAGAAGGCTCGCGAGAGGCGCGCCGCCGAGCGCGCCACACGAGAAGCGAAGACCGCCGAGGAGGCACTCAATGCAGCATGACCACCACCGCCCGCCCGTCATCGGGTTCCGCACGAGGTTCGACGCGATGGGCATCCGCTACTTGGTGCCGCCCGCGGACGGTTCCAACCAGACACCGGCAACTGGAACGCGGCCCGCGGACCCTGCCGTGCCGCCCGCGGATCCGGAAGGTGTCACGCCGCCAGCTGAGACGCCCCCGCCTGCAGGCGAGCAGGCGCCGCCCGCGGATGCGACGCCGCCCGCTGACCCAGAACCGCCTGCAGATCCCCCTGCAGACCCGCCGGCGGATCCGCCCGTCACGAACGAGGCGGGACCAACGGTCAGCGCCTACCAGGAACGCCTCGTGCATTCCGAGCTCGGGCGCCTGATCGCACAGACCGGCGGCACCATCCCGCCCCGAGTACTCGCGTCCATCCGCGCCGACAAGCTGCTCGGTGAGGACGGGTTCCCGGATGCCGACGCGCTCGCGGATCTCGCGGCCGAGTTCGCACCCAAGGATCCGGACGACTCCTACTCGGCCGACCTGAACCAGCACCGCCCCGGAGAGACCTCCGCGGGTTCCGTCACGGCCCTGCAGCAGCAGTTCGCCGAGAAGTACAACACCAACCGGAGGTAACCCCATGCCTAGCTTTGGCACCACCACCCAGTACACGCCCGGCTCCGGAGACTTCCGGTGGCTTGGCTCTAAGCACGCCAGCGACACCGGCGTCACGGTCGCGATCAGCACCGAGCTGCTCACGTCCGGCACGCACTACGACGCCCAGACCGGCGTGATCCCGTCGGGCCTGCCGCTCGGCAAGCTCACCGGACTCGATGTCTACGGCCCGTACAGCGCCACAGCGACGGACGGTCGCCAGATCCTGGCCGGCTTCCTCCTCGCGCCCGAGCAGCTGCCCACCTTCGGCAGCAAGCCCGAGTTCATGAACGGCGCCCTCCTCGAGCACGGCTCGATCGTGCCCGAGTTCGTGCCCACCTCGCCGGTCCTCACGACGGCCACCAAGACCACGGGATCGTTCGTGTTCCGCGGTGTCGACTACGTGGCCGCTGTCTAGCGCCAGATCTGGAGAAGAACATGACGATTAACCTGGCTCACGCCACCGCCGTCCAGCTGACCGCGGCGGCACGTGCCGCCGCGGCTGCGGTCACCGCCCAGCTGCCCCTCGCGCAGTACCTTCCCGACCGCTCGAACGCGACGCTCTCGTTCGAGTTCTCGGACAACTCGGCGTCCATCGACACGGCGGAGTACCGCGCGTACGACACCGAGGCGCCCTACGGGAACTCCGAGGGGAAGATGACCCGCTCGGGCAAGCTTCCCCCGCTGTCGCGCAAGCGCCGCGTGACGGAGTACGACGAGCTCATGCTGAACGGTCGGAGCACGACGGCGCTCTACGACAAGCTCGTCGACCACGCGGAGCACCTCGGCCGCGGCATCGCGCTGCGTCTCGAGTTCGCGCGTGCCGAGGCGTTCCGCAAGGGGCGACTCACGCTCTCCGAGAACGGGCTCCGCGCAGACATCAACTACGGACGCAAGGCAGAGCGGACGGTCAAGCTCACGGGAACGGCACGCTGGGGGCAGTCCGCGGCTAAGCCGCTCGAAGACCTCATCAAGTGGTCACAGCTCGGCGTCAACGACGCAGACACAATCACGCCGACCCGCCTCGTGATGACGGCCGACGTTCTCGAGTTCCTTTCGAAGAACGCGGAGATCATCGGAGCAGCCTTGAGCCGCTCGGACAACCTCCCCGGCCGCATCTCCTACGACGCGGTCAAGTCCGTCCTCGCTCAGTACGGATTCATCACCGTCACGGACGTCGCAACCCTCTACGCAGGGTTCAACGTCGGAGCCATCCTCCCCGCCGGCACAGTGCTCCTGCTCCCGCAGCCCAGCATCAACGGGCTCGGCGGACTCGGCAGCACCGACTACGGCGTCCCGACCGAGGCGCTGCAGCCGAACTACGGGATCAGCGGACCCGAACAGCCCGGCATCTTCGCCGGCGCATTCGGACGCACCGACCCCGAAGGACTCGACGTGCTCGGCACCGCCATCGCACTCCCGGTCCTCACCGGCGCCAACTCCACGTTCGCCGCAGAGGTCTTCTAACCGCGCTCGCGGGGCCCGGCGATCCCGGGCCCTGCTGGCACGTTCCCGAGGGGAGATGCATGGACGAGATCGACTGGCCGCAGGAGCTGCACAACCGCGATCGCCAGAAGAAGCTCACGCCGTACTCGGAGGACGAGCTGAAGACCGAGCTCGTGGATGCTCTGGACTTTGTGCTCGCCAACCGTCGCGCGCTCGTCGTGCGGCGCATCGCCACTGGCGCGCTCAGCCTCACCTCGTTGACGCGCATCGTGTGCGAGGTGGTGCTGCGCAAGCTGACCAACCTCGAGGGCAAGACCAAAGAGTCAGACGGGGTCTACTCCTTCGACCTCTCGCCCACGGTCAGCTCGGGGGACTTCTGGCTTCCAGAGAAAGACCGACAGGTGCTCGACGGCGCCGACCCCGGCCAGCAGGCCGTGGGCACCGTGAGCATGAGCAGTGATCGGGGGTGGGGCCGATGAGCGCGTTCGATAGCCACCTCGTCACGGTGCAGCCCCGCAAGGTGCACCGCACCCCACACGGCACAGAGCTCGTCCCGGACGGCCCGCCGATCCGCAAGGTGAAGTGCGGGTTCCGCGAGACCGGCTCATCCGAGCAGCTCTCCGCCGGCGAGGTGCCCTCGAGCGATGCCCGCATCCTGGCGCGAGAGTGGCCCGGGGATGCTCGCTCGCTCGTGACGCACCGAGGGGTGGAGTACTCGACCGTTGGGCGCCCCAAGCGCCGCGACGGATCTCCTCGCACCGCGCACATCGAGGTGCTCCTGAAGGAGACGAACGCTGATGGCTGAGGTGTTCAAGAACGCGAATGCCATCGCGGCCCAGATCGCGGGGGAGTCGCGCGAGATGGACCTCGCCGCGGCCGAGGTGGCCGCATCCGCAAAGGCCGGCGCTGCCGCGCACAACCTCGCAGGACACATCCACATCGAGGTCGCCGGCCGCGGCAAGGATCGCTTGATCGTCTTCGAGCACCCGCAGGCAGGCCCCATCGAGTTCGGCCACCTGCACAACAACTTCGAGCCTGGCCCCGTCTCGCCCGGCGCGAAGTGGGTGCGCGGTCTCTGGTTCATGCGTCGCGCCGCGCAGAAGCACGGCAGCGGTTGATGTCGCGGCATGAACTCCTCGACCTCGACAGTGTCGCCATGGAGCTCCTCTCGGAGATCCAGGATGTGACGGTCGTTCCTGACGTCGAGGACAAGCTGCAGTTGCCGGCGATCGTCTACACGCCTTCGGGTGAGGGGCAGACGGGCAACGGCCCCGGGCTGTGGCTCGTGCGGCTCGACGTGCAGGCGCTTGGCGCTGCGTCGGCTGCGTGGAACACCGTCAGCGACGTCTACGCGGCCGCGCATCGCTGGCCGGGTCGCACCACCAAGCACGGGCATATCGCATCCGTGGAAGACCTCATGCTGCCCGAGCGGCAGCCGACCACAGTGCTCGGCCAGAAATCGGTCGGGCAGTACTCGGCGGCCTTCCGGCTCGTCATCGACACCAACAGAAAGGCTCCCTGATGAGCACCAAGACCACGTTCGCGATCCCCGGCAACGGAGCATTCTTCCACGCGCCACCCAACACAGAACTGCCCTCCGGTGGCATCAAGGCATTCACGCTCGCCGCCGCCCGCGGCAACCCGCCTGTGGGTTGGGAGTCGCTCGGTCACACGTCCGAGGAGAACCTCCCCTCGCTTGCACTCGAAGGCGGCGAGGCCACCACGAAGGGCTCCTGGCTCGCCTCGAGCCTCTACACGTTCTACTCGAACGTGAACGCGTCGCTCTCCGGCAACAGCATCCAGCTCGACCGCGAGACGTTCAACCTCATCATGGGCGCATGGTCCGGCCCTGCCGAGACCGGCGGCTCTGTGGTCGGGACCAAGAAGCGCACGTCGCCGCGTTCGCTCGTCATGATCGCCTCGCACGACTCGGGCGGCTTCGGCATCTACGCCCCGAACGCGGCGATCGGCTTCGGTGGGGAGCTTGAGCTCGACAAGGAGAACTTCGTCGAGCTGCCGTTCGTCGCCCCCTTCCTCGTCCCCGAGGCGGGGCTCCTGCCTGACAGCCCCGAGGGTGACCCTGGCGTCTGGCAGTGGTTCGGGCCAGACGACTTCATCGCCGGCGGAGAGGGCGGCGAGTAGACATGGCAGCTCGCAAGCCCACCGCGGCCCAGAAGCGCGAAGAGGAACTCGAAGTGAAGGCTCTGATTGCTGGAGCTCCCACGCTCCTGCCGGCAAGTCAGTTCCGTCAGCGCCACAAGTCGCAGCTGAAGATCCACGCGCTCTCGCTCAAGGAGTACGTGAACGAGGACGGGGTGGTGAACGAGGACGACCCCAAGATGTTGTCGGCGTTCTTCACGCTGCTCGGTGAGGTCGACGAGTTCTTCGAGTCGATCGCCGCCGACAAGACCGCGTACATCGAGTGGTCGCAGGGCCTCAAGGACTCGGAGATGGTGTTCTCCGCGCTGCTCTCGGAGTACATGCGCGAACTGGGGGAATAGAGCTGGCGTGCGCGTGGCTGGACGAGTATCCGATGCTCGTCTGGGACTACCAAGAGATCTACCAGATGCGATACCGCGCTGCGATCGAAGGCCCGACACCCGCGCGCCATGTTCTTGAGCTCCTCGACGGCCTGCTGTCGCACCCGCACTCGCGGTTCCGCGCGCAGTACCTGACGGACCATCCGCCGAAACCGAACCAGGACGGCCCGTCCTGGTTGTGGTGGACGCCGGACACGTCCGCACTCACCACGCTGGCTGATCTCCTCATGGGGCTCGCCGGCAAGAAGGCGGAACCGATGCAGCGCCCCGGGAACGGTGCGCGGCATCACCGCCCGAAAACAATCCAGGAGCTCGTGGCTGCCCTCAAGGGGAGCTGACCGCGCGCCACCCCTATCGGTCTACGACCGGGAAGGGGTGGCGCGTGAGCACTGTCGGCAGAGTCCAGATCCGCACGACTCCGGACACCGCAGGTTTCTCGACGTCGCTGCGCAGGTTCCTCCTGAAGGTGGAGAAGGCCGCGCGCGTGAACGTCGCGGTCGTCGCCGACTTCACCAAGGCCGAAGACGGCCTGCGTCGCTTCGTCGCGGAGGGCTCGCGCCAGGCGATCGAGGTCGGCGCCGAGATCGATGAGGCCGAGCTCGCCAGGTCCGCTCGCCGCGCCAGCGAGTCAGCGCAGAAGGAGACCGCGCGCCGCCCCGTGCGCGTGCCCGTGTCCGCCGACGAGAAGGTCTTCCGTCGCAGTGTCGACCGCGACCTCACGCGAGCACTCAGCGACTTCGAGGCACTCGTGCCGGCCACCGTCGACGGCGAGAAGATGCGCCGAGAGGTCGCCGGCCTCGCCGAGCAGATCGAGACGCAGTCGCGCCTCGAGATCCCCGCCGGTGTCGAGGACGCGGCCAAGTTCCGTCGCGAGATCTCCGAGCTCATCGACCAGGTCACCGCTCGCACCGCGCACCTCCGCGTCGCCGCGGACACCCGCGATGCTGCCGAGCAGATCGACGACATCATCGATGCCGAGCACGAGGCGACCGTGCAGGCCGAGGCGGACACGCTCGCGGCCGAGGCGCAGCTCGCCGTCGCTTCCCGCCGGCGTCTTGTGTCGCTGGTGGTCCGCGTCAACCAGGCTTCCCTCGCCACTGCCGCAACCGCGATCGCTCGCCTGTCGGGCGCACGAGTCCTCTCCAACACGTTCGAGAACATTGGCCGTTCGCTCTCGAACATGGACAAGAACCTGCCGTCCATCGCACTGCTCGCCACCGCCATCACGGGACTCAGTGCGGCCGCGTTCTCCAGTCTCGGCGGCCTGCTCGCGATCGCCGGCGGCATCGCATCGATCGCCGGCGCAGCTCTGCTCCTCCCGGGCATCCTCGCCGGCGTGATCGTCTCGGCGATCGCCCTCGGCGTCGCGTTCGCGGACGCCGGCGCGCAGCTCGAGTCACTGGCCCCGGCCATGACCGGACTGCGCGAGATAATCTCGGGCCGCTTCTGGGAGCAGGCTCGCCAGCCCATCCTCGACATGGTCAACTCCCTGCTGCCGCAGCTGGAGTCCGGCTTCGGTCGCGTCTCCACCCAGCTCGGTGCCTTCACGGGAGACTTCGCTGCTGCGCTGCAGTCCTTCATGGGTGGCGGCGTACTCGAGTTCATGTTCGCCGGCCTGGCCACGGGCATCGAGAACGCTCGCGCCGGCGCTTCCGCCATGGCTGAGGCCATCACCACGCTCGGCTTCGTTGGCGCCGAGTACATGCCCGCCCTGGGCACGTGGATCTCCGACATCGCGAACCAGTTCAACAATTGGTTGCAGGGTGCTGACGCCGACGGCCAGCTGCGCACGTGGATCGACACGGGCATCACGGCCCTGCAGGATCTCGGCTCGGTCATCGCTTCGACCTCGTCGATCCTCGCCGGCCTCGTCCGCGCCGCCAATGACGCCGAGTTCGGCGGCCTCGCTGGACTCGCTGTCGGGCTGCGCGGCATCGCCGAAGTGGTGAACTCGCCAGGCTTCCAGACGGGCCTCACGACCGTGTTCGCGGGGGCGAAGGCTGGCATCGATGCTCTCGGTCCTGGAGTGTCCGCCGCCGGTGGCACGCTCGCTCAGCTCGCAGGCACGATCGCCACCGTCTTCACGCAGGCCGGCGGTATCCTGTCCACCGCGCTCCAGGGCATCGCCACGGCCCTCGCGCAGCCGGCGTTCGCGACCGGCCTCACAGCGTTCTTCGCCGGGATCCAGACGGGCATCTCTGCCCTCCTGCCGATGATGCCGGCGATCGGTGACGCCTTCGGCGCGCTGCTCAGCGTCGCGGGCACCCTCGTCTCACAGCTCGGCCCCCTACTGGGTGCCGCGCTGGGCGGACTCGCACCGGTGCTCACCGAGGTACTCACCGCGCTAGGCCCGGTCATCGAGGTGCTCGGCTCTGCCCTCACGGGTGCAGTCGGTCAGCTCATCCCGCCAATCGCTTCCCTGGTGTCCGCACTCCTGCCGCCCCTCGCCGCCCTGCTCGTGACCGTCGCGCAGGCCGTGGGGCCACTGCTCTCGGCGCTCATGCCGCTTGTGGAGGCCGCGCTCGTACCGATCGCCTCGGTGCTGGGAGTGCTCGCGCCCCTGTTCGCGCAGCTCGGCCCGATCCTCGGCATGGTCGCGGGCTTCATCGCTCAGCTAGCGACCGCGCTCACGCCAGTCCTGGCCGCGCTCGCGGGCGTGCTGGCTCCGGTGCTCAGCCTCCTCTCGCCACTCCTGGGTCTGGTGGCCGCGCTGCTCGAGCCGATCCTCGGCCTATTCGTACTGCTGCTCCAGCCGGTCCTGGGCCTGGCCACCAACCTGGTGTCCCTCCTGGTGCCTGCGCTCACGTTCGTCGCGGACGTGCTCGCGGCAGTCGTGACCGGCATCACCGAGGCCATCAAGTGGTTCACCGACCTGGTGTCGGGCGGAGGCTCGTCCGCTGCGGATCTGACGTCCGTGTGGCAGACCGTGTCCGATTTCTTCTCCGGACTGTGGGCCGGGATCGCGACGATCTTCACGGATGCGTGGGCTTCGCTGAGCTCCACCGTCTCCGCCGGATGGTCCGCGATCTCGTCGTTCTTCACGGACGCGTGGACGTCGATCTCCTCGGTCGTGCAGGCCGGATGGGACTACGTCGCCGGGATCTTCAGCTCCGCCTTCGCGGTGGTGCAGGCAGTCGTGCAGACAGCCTGGTCCGTCATCTCGACGATCTTCACCACGGCCTGGGCCATCATCCAGCAGATCGTCGCAGCGGCGATCCTCGTGGTCGTCTCGCTCTTCTCCGGCAACTTCGCGGCGATCGGCGAAATCGTGACCGTCGCCTGGACCAACATCCAGGCGCTCTTCGGTCAAGCAGCCGCGTTCATCATGAACATCCTGGCCACCGCTTGGGCCACGATCACCACCGGAGTGAGCACCGCCTGGGCATGGATCGTCGGATTCCTGACAGTCACAGTCCTCTCGATCTGGGACAACATCCAGCGCACCTTCAACAACATCGTCTTCGCGATCGAGGGTGCCTGGGCCAGAGCGCAGGGATTCGTGGCCACGGGAGTCGCCGCCATCAAGCAGTTCATCGTCGACGGATTCAACGCAGCAGTTGCCTGGGTCACCTCGACGATGTCGCAGATGGCGTCCGGCGTCGAGACCGGCATCAACAACATGGTGACCTGGTTCACGAACCTGCCGACAACGATCCAGACGGCGCTCGCGGATGCGGCGACTTGGCTGGTGCAGGTCGGCAAGGACATCATCGCCGGGCTCGTGGGCGGTATCACCGGCGCGATCGACGGTGCGGTGTCCTCGGTGAAGGACGGTATCGGATCGATCATCGACGGGGCCAAGGACATCCTCGGCATCGCGTCGCCGTCGCGGGTGTTCCGGTTCGAGGTCGGTAAGCAGATTAGCGCAGGCCTCGCGCTCGGTATCTCTGACGGGGTGCCGGTCGTGCAGCACGCGTTCGACGATCTCATGTCGCGCAGCCCGTCGGTCGCCGGCCTCACGAGCACACCTCGCCTGCCGTCGTTCCAGTCGAACTCGCCGCTGCAGAGCGCAGCTGCTGGCTCGTCGGGTCCGCTGGTGCAGGTCGACGTCGTCGCTCGGGACTACATGAGCGAGGCGGCAATCGGTCACGTGGCGGCAGCCGACATCGAGGCTCGTCTCGCGGACCTGGGGGTGGGTTAGTGCGCACATTCAAGATCGACGACCTCGAGTTCCTCGACCACCAGCCGTCGGTCGACTGGGAGGGCTACCTCATCGAGGAGAACGGGGTCACCGGCTGGCACGATGGCGTCGACGCTCGGCGTGACGCGGATGAGCGTCACTACGGACACGGCGCCTTCGGTCAGCCGGGCGACTTGGATGCGCGCGTCATCGTCGTGCGAGGAAAGGTCGTCGCGCGCACGGTCCTCAAGCTCGAGCATCTGCGCCGTCGACTCACGTCGTTTCTCGCGGACGGACACCTCGCACGCATCAGCGAGGACGTCGCCGGCGAGACGTGGTGGGCGCAGGGCAGGCAGGGCACGCGCCCGACCGCGCCGCTCGCCAACTCGGGTGACACCTTCTCGCCGTTCCAGCTCAACTTGTGGTGCGAGAACCCTCGCATCTTCAGCGACACCTTCGATTTCGGCCCCAACCCGGGGAGCGTGTTCATCGAGCAGACGTCGGGCACGTTCGAGGCGGAGGTCGAGCTCGAGATCACGGCCATCACGTCCATGGTCGGCGGCTACGGCGTGCACCTCATGTCGGGAGCCGCGACGCTCGGGCACGTGCGAGTGCAAGCGACGCTCTCCGCAGGCCAGACGCACGTGATCCGTGACGGCGTGGTGTACCAGAACGGTGCCCCGATTCTGGGGGCTGTGCAATCCGGCGACTCGTGGACGCTTCCGCCGAATGGCACCTACCTCGCCTACCTGGCGCCGGTCTCTGAAGCCGGCTCGGGCTCGGTGCGCGTCCGCGGTCTCAACACTCGCGTTTGAGTCACGGCGAAAGGGGCTGAGTGTTCACCTACGAGATATCCGAGAGCATCACAGGGAAGCCCGTGCAGAACGTGACGCGCCTTGCGACTCGCGAGAGCAGCTGGGAACGGCTCGTTGGGCAGGTCACCTCCGGCTCGACGACGTTCTCGCTTGCCGCGTCGCCGTTCTCCCGGGCGCAGCACCGCACGCTGTTCATGCCGTGGACGCACCAGCTCAACATCTGCTGGAATCGCTGGCCCATCTATTCCGGTCTCATCACGCAGGCGGGCTGGACGCAGCGCACGAAACGGCTCACCGTCAAGAGCTCGTCGCTCCGCATCCTGCTCTCGCGGCGCCTGATGTTCCCGGTTGGCGGGTGGGGGACCGGCACCGTCGACGCGTACTCGCTCGACATCCGCCGTGCCATGGCGCTCTTCGTGCGTAAGGCGCTGCTCGACGGCAACCCGCGATGGAAGGTGCCCCTGACGATCATCGGGCATGTGGGCGGCAGCCGCAGGGACACGGTGCACAACGACTCGTTCCAGACGGCAGAGGACATCATCTCTGCGCTGGAGGCGGAAGCGAACGCTCCCGACATCGACTTCCGACCGCGCCGCGTTCCACTCTCGGACTACTTCGAGCACGAGGTGCGCATCGGGGATCCCGCGAACGGGGGGCTGCTCGACGGCCCATCCCTCGAATGGGCCAGGGGTGCGCAGGACGTGAAGACGGTGACCGAGGGCATCGACATGGTGACCGGCGCCTTCACGCCCGGCGAGGGCAGCGAGCAGATTCGACCCTTCGGGCAATCCGCGCTCGACACTGGCCTCGAGCCGTACCAGGGCCCGTATCTCGACAAGGTGCAGACCTTCTCCCGCGCTGCTTCTCTCGACCAGCTCGACGCGTTCGCACGCGCGATCCGAATCGCGAACTCCGAGCCGCGTGAGCTCATGAGCTTCACGGTGCGCTCCGATGGTCGCAACAAGCTCGATCAGTTCATGCCAGGCATGCGAGCGCGCGCCCTGGTCCGTGGCGATGAGTGGCTGCCGCCGGGATGGTCCCCGTGGCAGTACGTGCTC
This sequence comes from Pseudoclavibacter sp. Marseille-Q434, assembly GCF_050315415.1. NCBI lineage: Bacteria > Bacillati > Actinomycetota > Actinomycetes > Micrococcales > Microbacteriaceae > Pseudoclavibacter > Pseudoclavibacter sp. Marseille-Q434. The sequence goes on from NZ_JBNPQH010000001.1 coordinate 713,625, forward strand.
GGCTACTCGGGTGGATCGAACCGGAGCGTCACGCTCAAGGTCAAGGGGGGCTGATGCCCGACCACGGACTCAGTTCCCGCCTCGGAGCTCTCGAGCGACGCCTCAGAGAGATCTCCCTGAACGCGCAGCACAACTCGGCGAGCGTCTCGCGCGGCGCGTTCGAGATCCGCTCACCTCAAGGGCTCATCGTCCGCGGCGGCGCCGGCATTCTCCTCATCGGCAACATGGACGCCACGGGAAAGATCGGCGTCACCGGTGAGCTCAACTTGCTCGACGGGTCGCTCTTCACGTTGAACGGAACCGGCAATGTGACCGGCCTGTTCAACCTCCTCGACGGATCAACTCTGAGCGTCGACGGCTTCCTGAGAGGGAATGGCGATCTGGAGTGGGAGGGCCCCGCCAAGTTCAAGGGGCTGAGTATCTTCGACGGCGACGTCGCGGTCACCAAGACCCTCGACGTCACGGCCGACTCTCGCTTCCGTGCCCGCGTCCGCATCGAGGACGACCTCGAGCTCGTCGACAACGGCAAGTTCAAAGCCGGCGCGATCGAGATCGATCCGGCCAACCACAACGGCGGAATCCGATGGGGTTGGGGTCAGGAGCTCATCGCATGGGCGGGCGCGCTCGAGCTCTACTCGGCGGGCAGCGTTAAGTACGGCATTCAGCTGCGCCCCGACGGCGTGCACATCCCGCTACTGCCGGCCGTCACGAACTCCTCGCAGCTCGACTCCATGGATTGGCTCGCGTACGAACGCATTGGCGGGAAGATCTGGCGCGTCCCCAACGACGTGGGCTCACCGCTCGGCGGTGACCTGCGCTGGCCGTTCAACCCGGACAACATCACGGACGGCTTCGGCCCCCGCGTCTCACCGGGCGGCATCGGCTCCACAGACCACAAGGGCGTCGACTGGCCACTCCCGGGCGGCACACAGATCCCGGCCGCAGGGAACGGCACCGTCACCTTCTCCGGCGGCAACGCCTCGAGCGGCTTCGGCTACCACGTGATCATCGACCACGGCGACGGCATCGAAACGCTCTACGCCCACCAGCAAGTACCGTCCACGCTCGTCGTCGGACAGCGCGTCACCGCAGGACAGATCGTCGGCATCGTCGGCACGACCGGAACGTCCACGGGCGACCACCTCCACTTCGAGGTACGCCAAGACGGCGTCCAGATCGACCCCGAGGGGTTCATCACCAAACCCTGGGAGCCCTGGCTATGACGCACGCAGTCAAGTACGAACCCACCGACGCCGAACGCATCTTCTCCTGGCCCATCGACATGACCCTCGCCAGGTTCACCCCGGGCAACGGCTTCGGGAAGAGACGCCGCCCCGGCACACCACCCGGCGAGTTCGAGGACCACCGCGCGCTCGACATCGGAGCGCCGGCAGGAACACCCGTCTACGCAGCTGCCGACGGAATCGTCGACGTCGCGCTCGCGGACGGCGCCGGCGGGGACACTCGCAGCGGCAATCACGTGTGGATCCGGCACGAGAACTGGCTGACTGGCTACTTCCATCTGCAGGCCGCCCCGCTCGTCAATGAGGGCCAGACAGTGAAGCGCGGCGACCTCATCGGCTACGTCGGCTCGACCGGCAACGGCGGCGGAGAGCACCTCTGCTGGCACACGCAACTCACCCGCGGAGGCCAAGCCCTCGCGATGAACCCGCGCCAGGTCATGCGCGACTACGGGAGGTCTGATGCCTGAGTACAGAACAGTGGTCACGGACGCCGGCTTGGATCCCGCGAACGTGACTCGCGTATGGGTACAGCCCGAGCGGGAGTCCATCAGGATGGCCGCCGGCGCACCAGCGGGAGCGATCACCGGCGAACGTGTGTACGCCATCCCGTCGTCCTCGGGCACGGTCATCTTCCCCAACCTCGTGGCCTCGCCAGACCTCAGACCGCGCGGCTGGTACCTGCTAGGCGCGACCACCTCCAACGGCCGAGAGATGCACATCTGGCGGTTCTGGGCACAACCCGGGGGCGGCATCATCCGCCCCCCGGAGGAGACCGTGCTGTCGCCGGGGTCGGTGCTCTACGGGTTCGGTCCTGATGTGCAGGGCGTGCCCGGTGCCGCTGTCTTCAAGGATGGCGGGTCCACGTTGAAGCTGATCGTAGAGAAGGGTGCGGTGATGCCGTAATGGCTGAGTATGTGGAGATCGACCTGGGTGGTGTTGCATCCGATCAGGTCACCGCGATCAACGTGTCGACGCCGGGCCGGAAGACACGCCAAGCGGTGATCGACGCCATCGGTCCCGCGCTCGCGGAGGGCCTTCCGCCAGAGACGCTCGATGAGGTCGTGTCGAACGTGACGGAGTTCATCGAGACAGATGCTCGCCTGATCCGTGCGATGGATGCCCCGGATATCGACCTGATGTTCAAGACCGCGTCGGGGAAGAAGTCCTGGCTGGGGATCTCCCCGACGGGTTCTCTTGCGCGGATCACGGTGTCGGCGATCGCGAACGCCCTGCATGTGTGGGCGGGTGCTGATCGGCCTCGGCCTTATCCGGGGAACTTCATCGTGTGGCTTCGCATCGATGGTGACGAACTGACTTTCACGATTGTGAGGAACACATGACGGTGACGATGACTGACCTTTCGGTGGGCGGTGGGGGTGGCGTCATGGACCCACGCAAGTTCGATGTGACGTCGGGGGTGCTGCGAAAGCGCGGCACTGTCGTCGGCCACTCGACGTTCGAGAACGGCACGGATGGCTGGGTGGACCACTTCCACTACGCGGACGCGGCGACCGTCATCTCTCGCACTCGAAGGCACCCGTTCCACGGCAGCAAGGCGCTCTTGGTGTCCCCGTCTGAGCTCCCGTACAGTCAGGCGACCCGCTACCACGGCGCATCGGCGTACAAGCGCGTCGGGTGGCCGAAGGAAGTCGGGCCGCAGTCCCTGTCTGGGTGGTTCGCGATCCGCGCGGGTTCGGGCGCCAATCTCCTGACGGAGCGTAAGTACCCGTTCTCGCAGATGTGGATCGGAATGGACTCGCAGCTGCCTGACGGCACATCGCGCGCGTTCGGCACCGTCTCTCTGCGGGACAATGGGGACGGTTCCTGCTCCTGGTGGTTGAAGGGTGGGAAGCGCGGCACCGGCTCGACCGCGGAGACGCGCCCTGACATCGAGATCGCCGGCACCCGCATGTGGTTCACCGGTCTCAACGAGAACAAGGCGAACGCGTTCTACACGCGCCTCACCACGAACCCGGCGTCGATGTTCGCGGGCGGCGACTACTACCTGGAGTTCCAGGTGAACGGGAAGGTGTTCGACCTGCGCGGGCTCACGGGCATCCCCTACGACCTGCTCCTCAACAACGGGTCGCATGACATGTTCACGGGTGGCAACAACATCGGCATGGGCATCGCGCGCTCGTCGGTGAACCAGGAGCAGAACGTCGTGCAGCTGCTCGCCGACGAGATCCTGTTCACCACCAATGACCGGATCGGAGCGTAACCATGGGCGCAACTCACGTCATCGCCGCGGCCACGACAGGTGACCGCGTTAGGAACCAGGGCAACGCGCTCTACCCGGACGGGGTGCTGAACGGCCTCATCTTCCCCCAGAACCATGTCGAGTTCGAAGGACGCTCTGTGACGCACATGGTCAGCATCCGCGGCGTCGTCGGAGCACCCACGACATGGACGCTCGAAGCTCGGTTCCTGAACATCATCGAGCACTCCTCCGGCCCGCAGTTCGGCGCTCCCGAGATGGTGCCGTTCTCGGAGCTCGAGACAGCGAACTTCGTCGCCGGCGGCGTCGCGTGGGGCAAGGCGTCCACCCCGGTCGCGAACCTCGGAAAGAACGCCGGCGAGTACCAGGCGATCGCGGACCACACGGACAACCCCTCGAGCGGCAACATCCTGCGCTTTTCGCGCACGGTCGAGAACTTCTCGCTGCGCCACAAGCTGCAGTTCCGATTCACGAACGTCACGGGTGGCACCGACCCGAGCCTCGTGTGGACCTACCTGATTCAGGAGAACGACTGATGGCGCGCGAGATACGCATCCCCGGGTTCGAGATCACCGGCCCTGGGCTGCAGGAGCCGCCGGTGGATGACCTCGCCGACTCGCCGGGCGCGCTCCTGTACATGGACCTCTCGCACCCGGCGGCGCCGGTCTCGGGAACGCCTGGCACGGTGCCGAACCTCGCCGCTGAGAACGCCGCCGTGATCTCAGCCACGCCAGTCGCGCCGATCACCCTTGCGAACACGTTCACGTCCGCGTCGGGGAAACTCGAGCGGACCGCGAAGGGCGGCTTGCTTGTGCTGCCGTCCAAGGTGAACGACGTCGTCGGGCAGACCGTACAGGCGCAGATGTCGACCGGGCTCGCATCCTGGGCGCGCACGCGCCAGACGGACTGGTGGTTCCTGTCGGCATCGGTTCGTTTAGTGCGCACCGGCAACGCTGGGGTGGATCAGCAGATACTCCGCCTCGGGCAGAACACGGCGAGCACCATCGTTTCGGTCTCGGAGGGGTCGAACGGTGCGTCCGTCTTCGGATCACCGCCCCCGAACCGCACATCCCTGGCGGTACCGTCTACCCCCACGCTGGCATGCCTGTCAGTTGCGGCGCAGGGGTCCGGTTCGCTGACCTCAATCGCTCAGTCGTTCCTCCTCGGCGGTCCGATCAACGCGACGTTCAAGGGCAAGAGCGTGGCCTACGTCCTGTACTTCGCGTTCATGGACAACCTGACCCTGTCGGGGCGGTCGTACGCGGAGTCTCGGGCACTGGCCGAGGCGACCCACGCAGCCGGTCACTCCGTGGGCGGCCGTTGGCACGGCGACACCTGGACGAACCCCACGACCTTCCCGTAGATCCGATGTGCCTAAAGCTCGACGTATTGTTGGTCAGTGGCTTGGACGATGGAAAAGTACAGTCGAGTTCGGTGGACGGCGATCGGTCTCGTGTGGGGCAGCGGTCTCGTATCCGTCGCCGTCGACCTCATTGCAGTCGACTGGACCGAGGTCCGATCCAAGGCCCTCTTCGTCGTCGCGGCCGCACTTGTCTGCCTGACGATCTTGTCGTTTGTCCCAGACCTTGTTGATCACACGCGTCGCCGGTTGGCCAAACGCCGCAGAGCACTTCGTCCCATCTCGCTGGGTGTCTGTGATGGGTGGCTCGCCCAGTCCTACCGCGCCGAGCCCTTAGACACTTACGTCCTGACCATTAATCCATCCGGCACATACAACCGGAGGCCGTTGGCGCTGCTCGGATTCTTCGATGGTCCGAGCGGGCCGGGGCCTCATACTCGCGAGGTCAGATTGTCCCTGTCGAAGCATGGTCTGCTGGCGGTGGCTCCCGACCGAGTCCTCATTACTTGGAGGGACGACACGGGGGTACACGCGACTGTTGTTCCAGTGAGGCCTTATTCGAGCGCTTGACCTTCATCGATGAGCTCGGCACCGAACCATCGGCCGACGAGGAGGGTTCCTTTCTCGGTGAGGGTGTATCGGTCTACCCCCTCGACGCGTCGCCGTCCGTTGGGGCTGAGCTTCGGACTTTGGTGCGGCTTGTCCATGCGCGAGGGCACGGCAGTGACGATGTCGCCTTGGATGATCTCTTCTAGACCCCCTGGAAGCGGTTCGATGTGCACGAGCTCGTCGCGAACTACGTTGCGCAGCATGAGATCGATGGTTGCGCTCAGCTCCATCTCGACGTGCGTTCCGGGAGCCGACGCGAGGTGCTCGAGAAGTCGGCGTTCGAAGTCGTTGTAGCGACCGTTCATCACCGCGAGATTGCGTTTGTAAGCCCGTATCGACTCCTGGGTGATCTCGCCCAGCTGGTCGTAACGCCAATGGTCCTTTTGGCACAGCATGATCAGGTTGTCGAAGTCGTCATCACCCGTTTTCGCGTGCGGCTCGATATGCGCGCGCTCAAGGCCGACGGTCTCACCGCATCCGGGTAGGGCGCATCGGTAGCCGCACTCCTCCAGGAGATGCCGGGTCACTGCAACGGGGATCGCCTTGCGTGGGGACATCGGTCTCTCTTTCAGTGGTCGAGCGGTCTTTTGAACCATATCTAGAAGGGGGTCTCCATGTGGGATCGCGATCTTCCCCAAGAAGTTGATCCGCTCGAGCTGTATGCGGGCGATCATGTTGTGCAGGAGTACTTGGTCGACCAGCTAGACGAGGATGGTGCGCTGATCGGCCCGTTCAATTTCTCGGGCTGGTCGATCTCGTCCCAGTGGCGCGGTAACGGCCGCGAGGTCGATCTGGACGCTGTGGCCACGGAGCCAGGCGTGCTGCGCCTCACCCTCGACAAGACGGCCACCCGGGCTATGCGCGTCGAGGGTCGCCTCGACATTCAGGGCATCGACGTCGAGGGTCGCGTGCTGACGTTCGTGAAGTGCGATGTGATCGTCGAAGCCGACGTGACGAGGGAGGCCTGATGTCGGAACGCATCCGCGTGACCGCGCGACCTCGGCAGGCCGTGCGCGTGCAGACCCGCTACGTCATCCCGGCTCCCGAGGCTGGCTGGTCGCTCGAGCTCCAGCAGACGGAGACGCACCTGCAGGTTCGCCAGGTCCGAGATGAGGAGACGCGACCCTGGGTTGATGTCGTCGCGCTCGCGGAGCTCGCTGGCCCTGCTGGTGCGGTGCCGGTGTTCGCGGTCGTGGATGGCGCTCTCGCGTACCGGTTCGGTGATTCGGGCCCGTGGGGTCAGCTGCTCACGATCGAGTCGCTCAAGGGCAACGACGGGCTCTCGGCGTATCAGCTGTGGGTTGCGGCGGGGAACGTCGGCACGGTTGTCGAGTTCCTCGAGTCGCTGAAGGGTGAGACTCCCGAGCTCCCGTCGTTCGTCGCGTCGTCGACGGTGGGTGTGGTCGGCTCGGTGCCGAGTGTCGCGCTTGAGGAGATCGACGGGGAGGCGCGGTTCAAGTTCGTGCTGCCGCCGCCTCGTGACGGCGTCTCGCCGCCGCCGCTGAGCCTGTCCGTGACGTCGTCCGAGGTCGGGCAGGGGCAGCCGATGACGGCGAGCCTGTCGGGCTCGTACCCGAACCTGACGCTCGCGCTCGGACTCCGAGCCGGGACGCCGGGTGGTCAGGGCGACCCGGGCCCGCAGGGCGCGTCCGGCATGCCGAATGTGGACCTCGTCGGCACCGTCATGCCGAACGGCGTCGTTACCGCGGCCCCGGGGACGATCTACCGTGACACAACAGTCAGCAACGGCTTGCTCGGTACCAACGGGGCGTCGCTCTGGATCAAGGCCAGCGGCACCGGTAACACCGGGTGGCGCGTCCTCGACGGGGACACGGGCTGGCGGCGCATCGATCAGCAGTCGTTCTTCAAGCAGAGCGCGACCACCACGCTCATGCCGATCATCTCGACACGCGGACTACTTGTGCGGCGCACGGGCAACCGCATCGACGCCAAGGGGTACCGCGTCACGATCGACCGAACGCAAGAACCTTCTGCCGGACCATGGATCATCCCGCCGAGCGGTTTCGCGCCGGACGGCGATCTGTACTGGCCGTGGTCCCGCTGGGACAGCACCGCGCAGTTCGGCCTCTACTGGAGCGGGACCGCGTTCTTCGCTTCCTCCGGCGTCCAGAATCCATGGGCCGGGACGACAAACCAACTGCCGACGACGACCTTCTCGTGGACCACTGCACAGGCGTGGCCCACATCGCTGCCGGGCACGCCTGGCTGATCGAAAGGACTCTGCCTTGTCCCTCGCAGAGCTACCCTCACTCACCGACGATCAACTCGACGACCTGCGCATCGCCGCGGCGACGGAGCAGGAACGCCGGGCGCGCATGCGTCAGGTGCCGCTCGACATCGCCGCATCCGCGAAGCGGTTCGTGGAGGACGGCGGCGACCCGGAGGAGATCCGGGCCGCGCTCACGGACACGCTGCCGGTGGTCGAGATTGCCGGCGTCGTCTGATCTGCCCAGCGTTAGCCCTTGCGTCGGGCCATGAGCTTTCTCCGCTCGGCGCTTCGCTTGTCAATGTGTTGACGTTGCTCGGCGGTCAAAATGCCAAGGTCGCGGTACATCAGCGCGTATGAATGGGTCGATGCATTCTCGAGGCGGGCTTCCACGTCCGCACTGGGCGTGCCGTCTACGACTTCTGCGGCGGCCTTGGCTAGTTCATGCGTGTAGGCCAAAATAGCGGCCTGAACTTCGGTGCTTCCGATTGTGCGTACCCGCGCTGCTGCGCTCTTGATCCTGCCGAGGCTCTCGACCATCGCCGCGCAGGACGTCTCGAATCCTCGAGTTAGGTCAGCCAGTAGCGCCGAGTCCACCTCCGCACCGGGTGAGCGGTTGGCTCGTCGGGTTTCCATGATCGCCGCGTGGTTGTGCACCTCACTGCGCTTCCGAAGTGCGTCGAGCAAGAGGTCTTCGTTTGTCGTATCTGTGTCGATGAAGCTGGCGTACACCTCGAACCTCCGTTCACGGAGCCACTGCTCGACGCTCGCGTCTACCTGCCGGCGTTGGACTCGGACCGGGGTGAGTGCAGAAACCGCTAGCCCCGCTGCCGAGACTCCGACGGCTCCGACTGCTGCTATCAGGGTCCAATCTTCAGCGGATATCGACGACACGTAAGCCCACATACCGCGAACCCTACTGGCCTCGCCGCTCGGCGGGGCTTTTCTCATGCAACCCAGGAGGCATCACATGGCCGTTTGGCCCCTCAGTAACCCCAGGGTGAGCGACCGCTTCGGCTGGCGCATCCACCCGATCCACGGAGGCCGACGCTTCCACTACGGCACGGACTACGCGGCAGCCGGCGGCACGGAGCTGCTCGCCGTCCAGCGGGCGAAGGTCGTCGCGAAGGGGTACGGCGTCGCTGGCGCTGGCCACTGGGTGACGATCGAGTCCATCAGCGAGCCAGGCCTGCAGTGGTCGTACTGGCACATGAACCAGGCGTCGCCGCTGCAGCGCGGTCAGACGATCGCGGAGGGCTCGGTCGTTGGCTGGGTCGGCACGACGGGTTCGTCGACCGGCAATCACCTGCACCTCGAGCAGTACTTCCACGGCGCGCACATGGACGCGCACGCGTGGCTTCTTGTCGCGACGTCGGTGCGGCCCGCGGGGCCGGCGAGCCCGGGCACTCTGCAGCAGGACATGCTACTGGGCGTCGACATCTCCCGCTGGCAGGAGAGCGTGGACTACGGGCGTCTGTCCGCGGCGGTCGGCTTCGCGTACCTGAAGGCGGGCGGCTCGAACACGGGCAGCGCGTACACCGACTCGCGCTACAACCAGCACGGCGCCGGCCTCGCCCCGCACCTCGAGACGGTCGGCTCGTACTGGATGAACGGCCGCGGCGATCCGATCGCTGACGCGAAGTACTTCCTCTCGATCCTGCGCAGCGACGCGGACGCGTTCGTGGCGCTCGACCTCGAGCACCTGGAGAACGAGGGAGTCGCGGGCTGGAACCCGACGCAGGCGCTCGCGTGGATTCGGGAGGTCCGCAAGGGCTACTCGGGTCCGATCTTCGCGTACATGAACTCGGCGTTCACCGCTCAGTACGACTGGGCGCCGGTCGAGGCGGAGACCGCGGGGCTGATCCTCGCGAACTACGGAGCCAACAACGGTTCCCTCTCGAGCACCAACCCGGGGACCGGCACTTGGTCCACGTGGAAGGTGCACCAGTTCACCGACGCCGGCACGATCCCTGGGATCTCTGGCGGCGTCGACCTCAACCGCGCCAAGCCTGGCGTGTTCACCTCTCTCGAAGGAGATCTCACCGTGTCCCAGCTCAACGAGCTCATGAAGCACATCACGTCGGAGGCGGAGAAGACGCGCAAGCTGATCTCCGTCACGGCCCCGGTCCGCGCGATCACGTACAAGGACGGCCCCGACAAGGGGAAGATCTTCATGGTCAGCACGCGCACGGGCAACCGCGTGCACATTCCCAACCCGGACTTCTATGTCCTCAACCAGGCGTTCGGTCTGTTCGTCGGTGACGCGGTGACGGCCGAGGGGCATGTCGCAGAGCACCTGCGCAACACCTACCGGCTGCTCGCGGACGGCACGGCTACTCAGGCGTCGCTCGACGCGACGCGCGATGAGCTGCTTACGGAGCTCGGCAAGCTCTCGCCGGCGGAGCGCAAGGCGCTGATCGAGTCTCCGGAGAACATCGGGGCACTCGAGGTCATCGAGGTGTCGGCAGCCGAAGTCACGAGCTGATGCCACGGACCCGTGCGTGGCTCCGCTGGTTGTGGTCGGAGTTCACGTATCCGCCGCACATGCGGGCGATCTACGTGTGGGTGTACATCCTCACGATCTGCGGAGGCGTGGTCACGTGGACCTCGCCTCCGCGCACGATCGCGTCGGAGATCGGCCCGATCCTGTCGAACGTCTGGGCGCTCGCGCTGCTCTGCGGTGGCATCCTCGGGCTGATCTTCGTAGCAACGCCGTGGTGGGCCATGGAGCGTGCAGCGGTGCTGCTCTCGATGAGCGGCCTGGGCGTGTACGCCTACGTGGTGCTGATACTCCACCTCGGATCTGAGCCCGGATCAAGCCGCCTCCTGCAGCTCGTGGTCATCGTGCTCGCCGCGACGCTGTATTTCATCCGCCTCGTGAGCGTCAGGCACTACTCATTCCAGCCGCTCTCGAGGAGGACGATGCCCCATGCAGGGTGACTTCGGAGTCGTTGCGGTTGTCGCGGCCATCCTCGGTGCCGGCGGCGGCGCATTCGGCAAGACCCTCGTCGAGCAGCTCTTCCAGGTCATCACGGGCCGCTCGAACCACAAGCGCCGCGAGATCGACCGAGCGTTCGACCAGCGAGACAAGGCCTTCCGCTCGCGCAACATCTGGACGGAGAACTTCCGGAAGGTGAGCAACTGGGGCCTGAAGATCGACAAGCTCGCGCGCTCGTCGGAGTGCTTCGACGATGCGCTCCTTCCGGAGTACCCGGAGATCGTCTACGACAACGACCAGCCGGATCCTCCGTCCGGCCCGATCACGAAGGGGTGAGCGATGTCTCACGCATCCCCGTCCATCGAGGACCGCTACCCGACATCCGTGTCGGCCGGCCCACCCACGGATGAGCAGAAGGCCGCATCTACGGAGCTCCGCGCCGCGATCGTCAACGCTGCGGAGGCCGTCGAGCGACACGTCCCAAGAGGCCGCGACAACAGCCTCGCCCACACCGCCCTCGAAGACGCGCTGATGCGTGGCAATCGGGGCATCTTCAATCCACCGAAGGAGCAATCATGACGAAGCCCAAGACCCATCCCGCCGAAGAGTCAGAGGCGACGTTCGGCACGATCCGTGTCGACGCCTCCGAGCTCGCCGAGCTCGAGACTGATCTCGCGCTCATCGGTCAGCTTGCCGAGACGATCAACGTCGCCGGCGACCTGCACGTGTCCATCACTCGCATCGAGTCGTTGGGGGAGTCCGAATGAGCCTGCACGAAGAACCGTTCGAGACGCGCGAGCAGCGCATCAATCACGACGCCGAGCTCGCCGCTCAGCAGGAAGCCCTCGAGGCGCAGCGGGGCGGCACCGTGACAGGTGAAGCCACGCAGTCGGCGCACCCGGCGCGGGCGACGTTCCGCACGGCGCTCGCCGTCATCCTTCCCGCGGCGCTCGGACTCCTCGTCCTGCTGCCGCTCATCGCGCCGGCCCTCGTGGCATGGGCGCAGGAGAGCGGCGAGGTCGTGCCGCCCGAGGTCACCGCAGCGCTCGTCGGCTTCGCGGCCTACGTCGCGGCGATCGCGTCGCTCATCACCCGCATCCTCGCCGTCCCCGGCGTGGAGACGTGGCTGCGCTCGCACGTCCCGTGGCTCGCCGCCGCACCCCGCATCGAGCACTGACGAGCAAGTGAGTTGGAGCGTCGCCTCGACGCTCCAACGCTCGGCCCGCTCCGTTGCATCTGGCACGACTGCGCCCCCTCTCGCTGAAGCGATCCCGGACACCCGGGACGACGCTTCGCGGGAGGGGGCGGTTTCGCGTGTCGCGATCTGACCGACGCATAGATCGTGAATATTTGACAGGTGCTTTTTTATAGGGCACGATGTGGGCATGAGGCCTGAACTGATCAGCAAAACCGAAGCCGAGGAGCTTCTCGCTCCGCACCTTGCGGCGTTGCAGAAGTGCATCAGGGAGGCGTGGGCGGACTGGCTTCAGCAGATCAAAGAACGTCCCCAGGATGCGACGTTGAGCAAGTCGTCCAGGGCGCGGGTCACCTACGATCGCATCGCAGATCGGGCCGAGGCTTACTTCGACGCGGTCGGCGTCCACACCACACGCGAACGTGATTTCTTGGAAGTCAGCCTCGCTGACGGACTCGTACGCCTCCGTTTCAAGAAGTTCCGTGACGGCAGCCTCCGGACATCTGGCATTCCGACAGACCAAGCACTGGAGATCTACTATCAGCAAGTCTCTCTTGAGGGCATGAGCGTGACTTATCTGAGCGCTGGGTACCTTCCGGACGAGCTCGGGCTTGAGCTCGACAAAGTATCCATCGTGTGTTCGTACGCAGGCAAGGCTCTGTGGGAGATCCCGCTCGAGCAGGACGCTGCGGGGGTTGCCGCGCACGGAACCCCGAAGCGGCCGACTGGGCCCTCAGTCACCAGTAACCGTCCTGCTGCGCAGGAAGATCAACTCGAAGGGCTCTGATGAACCCGCGCATGATCACACTCCTGCGCGAATCGAGAGGGTTGAGCGGAGCAAAGCTGGCGGAAGCGGCTGATGTTTCGCAGTCGACGTTGTCCAAGATGGAGAACGGGCTGGTTCCTCTCGACCCTGATCGCATGCAGCGAATCGCACGTGTGCTGGAGTACCCGCTCGGCGCTTTCGAGTGGACGGATCCTATCTACGGCTTCGGGCACACAGCTTTCTACCATCGAAAGCAGCAAGCGCTTCCCCAGACCCTTCTCCGGAAGATTCAGGCGAACGTGAATCTGACTCGAATTCGCCTGGAGCGACTGATGAGATCTGCGGTTATTGGCGCGAATTACGAGATGCCAGTAGTCGAAGCATCGACGCTTGGAGGGCCCATCAATGTGGCGCGGGTCGTTCGTGCTATGTGGCAGATACCCATGGGGCCGATCGAGAACATGGCGACGACGGTTGAGTCCGCGGGGGTGATAGTCTTGCGCCTCGATTTTGGCTCACCCAAGATCTCTGCGATCAGCATGGATGCCGTGGGGACGTACCCGCCGGTGATCATCCTCAATGAGGCACATCCAGCGGACCGGGAACGCTTCACTCTCGCTCACGAACTGGGACACCTCGTAATGCATTCGTCAGTAGAGCTTCCGGACGAGGCGGAGGCTGAGGCCGATGCGTTCGCTGCCGAGTTCTTGATGCCTGCGTCTGAAATCAAGACGCAACTTCGCGCGATCACCCTGGAGCGTGCGGCCCAGCTCAAACTCAAATGGCGTGTATCCATGGGGGCGCTCATCCGCCGTGCGCGAGATCTTGGGGTCATTGACGAGCGTCGGTATCGGAGCCTCAACGTTTCGATATCCCAGAAGGGTTGGCGGAAAGTTGAGCCCGTTGAGCTCTCGCGCGATGAGCCGAGCGTTCTCGCAGCTCTCATCAGACTGCACCTCGAAGAGCATGGATACTCGAAGGAGGACATGGGGCAGCTGTTGCAGCTCGAACCGGTCGAGCTGACCGCTCGTCTCCATGCAGCTGCCCCAGACGTGCGCGTGGTGTCTCCGGGGCAGGCGGGTCACCTCCGCGCTGTCCTGTAGCACAGTCGCCACGAGATACCGCCCCATCTCCTTCGCGAGGTGGGGCGGTTTTGTGCGTTCACCACCCCTTCTTCCGCGTCGCTCGCTGCGCCATGTAGAGCAGCGCGATGGAGAGCTCGGAGGTAAGCCGCTCGGCGGCGAGAGCATCACCTTCGAGGGTGACGGTGCCGCGGATCTGCGAGTTGCCGTGTGAGATCGCCCACTCCTTCTGACTCATCGTCCCGACTTCGAGTGCCTGGCGCACCTCGGTGCGGACGTCACCCTCGGTTACCCACTGCAGCATCTCGAGCCACGCGTCGAACACCTCGAGCGGTTCGAGGAGGATCGGCTCGTAGGTGGCGCCGTCGACGGCCACGGGTGCCGGAACGAGCTCGCCGTCGACTTCACGCAGCGGGGGAGTCTCGCCCCAGATGAGCCAGGACATGCCGTCAACCGGCCGGGTTGCGACAGGGCGCCAGCAGACGATGCGCCTCGTCCACTTCCCGTCGACGCGCTCGGCGACCGTCTCGCACCTCAGTGCTAAGGCACCTAGCGTAGCCTCGGCGGGCACATGCTCAACTGGTTCATTCATGCCCATGGTGATGGCCCGAAGGGAATGCCATGCGCACGTCTACAGCCCGAGCGCCTGCTTTTTGGCGGCGGAGAACTCTTCGTCTGTGAGCGCGCCGGCCAAGTGGAGATCGGTCAACTGCTGGAGGCGGTCGATGAGGTCGGGCCCTGCTGTCTGGGCCGCTGGTGTCGCGGGTGCCGGTGCGGCTGACGGTGCCGAGTACGCGGGCGGGTGTGCGTAGACCGGCTGCTGCAGGAGGCGTTGCCTTCGCTGCAACTCATGCTTGCGAGCTCGGGCGACTTCGTTGATGAGCTGCTGGACCTCGCGCACGTCGGGGATCGATTCCAGGATGACGCTCTCGGCATCGGTGTGTACGACTAGGTCGCTGACTCCGCGGGCCTTCTGGGCCATGGACTGCCTCACGTCCACGTCAGTAATTCGTTCGACGCCGATCTGCTGTCCGTTGGTCGAGAGCATGCCCCGCTCGAAGTGCAGGTAGTAGCGGGTGAGTCGGTAGCGTCCGCCGCCGACGCCGGTCATCGTCTTTGAGCTGCCCTCCCAGATGAGGTCGTCGCTGGAGACGTCGCTGTCTTCGCCGACGCTCGCGCCAGTAGCTGAGGAGGATCCGGTGGCGGTGCGGAACTTGGAGAGGGCCGCAGCAGCGCGGCTGGTGGTCGGTTCTGCTGATGATCCCGATGGTTCGGCCACTCGTGGTGCCGAGACGGCTGCCGGCGCTGACGTCGTGAGTGCTGGAGCGGGTGCACGATCGTCGACGACGACTTGCCAGCCTTCTGGCGCTGCGGGCCAGGTCGGGTCTGGTTGCCATCCTTCGTGGGGCATCCAGCCTTCTGGTGCTGCTGGCCATCCGGGGGCGGGGTTGAAGCGGGGCACGGTGGTCTCCTCGGCGTCGCTGGCGTGTGAGCCACGAGCCTACCGGCGGGTGTTGACGGGGTGAATCCCCGGGTACGCGAAGGGCCCGCCGAGCTGTCGCTCGACGGGCCTTGGCGTGTTCACGCGACGAGTCGCAGTGATGTTCCGTGCGCGACGGCTCTGCGTGCGCGGTCGTCGAGGTGGAGGTAGCGCTGGGTGGTGGCGATGCTGGCGTGGCCGAGCATCTCCTGGACGGCGCGGAGGTCGCCGGTGGCCTGGTAGGCAGCGGTTGCGCCCGCATGCCGGAGCGCGTGCGGGTTGTATCCAGTGGTGTCGCGAATGAGGCGGTACACCCAGGAGCGGCTCGCGTGGCTGCCGTACCGGCCCGGGAAGAAGTAACCCCGCCCCTGCATGGCCTGCAGGCCTCGGAGGGCTCCGTCGAGGTCGGGGTGCAGGTAGACCACTCGCTCTCGTCCTCCCTTGCCCTCGAAGCGGATGGAGTCGCCGTCTCTCGCGTCGGTGCGGAGGGTGGTGATCTCGGCGAGGCGGAGGCATCCGAGGCGTGCGAGGGTCACGGCAGCGCGGGCTTCCATGGACATGGGACGGTTGAGGACTCGCGCGAGCTCGTAGTCTTTCGCGACGCGGGCGACCGAGTAGGGGATGCTCACGGGGTCGAGGTCGGCCGCTGGGTTCGTCGCGAGGTGCCCCCGCTTGTGTGCCCAGGCGTAGAAACTGCGGGCCGCGGTTCGGATGCTCTTCTTGGTCTGGGGGCCGGCCTGGTTAGAGATGAACGTCTCGAGCATGGCGGCTGTAATGTGCTCGAGGGGGCCGTTCTCTCGGCGGATGCGGTCGATCCAGTAGAGGTAGAGCTCGATGGTGCGCTCGCGTCGGTTCATCGCGTAGAGGTGGTGGCGGTATTCGCGGATCATGGTGCACTCCTTCGTGTCTGGTGTGCTTTCGATCCTGTTACCAGTGTTGCCGGAGCGGCCGAGCATTTGGTCGGTCTCCCGCGAGGCGTTCTGCGACTCGCCGCGGGCGCTCATCGGTTGGCCACCAACATAGCGACGGGGGCGATCGGCGCGTCGAGGCTCGGTTCGCTGTCGTCGCGGCGCGGGTGAAGCTCGGTGACGGAGGCCAGGTCGCTTGCTGTCGCGGCAGAGTCACTATCGGCAGGTTGATGGTTCGAGTCCATCTCAGGGAGCAAACGGAAAAGCCGCGGGACCTTCCTTCAGAGAAGGCCTGCGGCTTTTCGCTTCGCTGGCAGGCTGCCAGGGCGCCGAGGGGAGCCGTCGCTGGCGCCCCCGGGCCCTCCGTTCATCAGGCCCGGTGCATCCGCCCCGGCGCTTCCGCATCGCTGCCAGCCGAATGGCCCTTCTAAACTCCCCAGAGGGGCCATTTGACTGGCAGTGACGACGGCTGAGCGACGCTAGAGGGCCATTTGCCTGGCGGTGATCGCCCGGCGAAAGCGAGGGCCATTTGACTGGCAGTGACGACGGCTGAGCGACACTGGGTGTATCGACATGGCTGACGCCGGCGTGAGTCCGCGCTGCTCCGTGCTGCTCCTCCGCGCCTTTTCGCCGCTGTCCTTGGGGTCGCTCTGCGCCTAGTGTGAGACCTGCTCGTTTCGCTGGACTTCGCTGTCTTCTGGAGGGCTTGATGTCGGTCAGATCGGTATCCGCGTCGGCGTCGGCGTCCGCGTGGGCGCCGATGGCGATCACGGCGTTTCGCGTGCTGTGGTTCGCGCAGCTCGGCAGCAATATCGGCACCTGGATGCAGACGGTCGGGGCGCAGTGGTACCTCGTCGAGGCTGCCGCAGGTGCAACGGTCATCGCGCTCGTGCAGACCGCGAGCCTCGCACCGGCGATGCTGTTCTCGCTCCCGGCGGGTGTGCTCGCCGATTCTCTCGACCGCCGCAAGCTGCTCATCTGGGGCTCGACCGCCAGCGCGCTGATCGCCACGGGACTGGCGGTGATCGCCCTCTTCGACGGGCTCACGCCGTGGACGATACTGGGGTTCACCTTCCTCCTCGGCATCACGTCGACCCTGACGTCTCCCGCATGGCAGGCGATTCAGCCCGAACTCGTGCCGCGGGAGCTGATCGGCGCGTCCTCAGCGCTCGGCGGTGTCACCGTCAACGGGGCCCGCGCGGTTGGGCCCGCCCTCGCGGGCGTAGTGCTCTCTATCGCGGGAGCACCGGTCGTGTTCGGCATCAACGCGCTGAGCTTCGTCGCCGCCATCGTCGCCCTCTGGTGGTGGAAGAGGCCGCCCCAGGAGGGGCTTGAGGACCGTGAAGCGTTCGGACCGGCCCTGCGCGCCGGCGTGCGCTACGTCGCATCCGCTGGCCTCGTGCGGCGCATCCTTCTGCGGTCAGCACTGTTCGCGCTTCCCGCCAGCGCATTGTGGGCGCTCCTGCCAGTCACCGCCACACGCCTCGGGCTCGACTCCAGCGGGTACGGCTTCCTGCTCGGAGCCCTGGGCCTCGGAGCGGTCCTCGGGATCTTCGTCCTCCCGTTCGCCCGAGCGCACCTGTCGGACAATGCCGTCATCGCAGCCAGCGCCGTCCTGTTCGCGGCCGGTGCAGTCGCCGCCGCGGTGCTGCCGTTCGGCGTGATGCTGGTGCTGCTCGTCCTGGCCGGCCTTGCCTGGATCGGCACCTTGACGGTGCTGAACGCCGCCCTGCAGCTCACACTCCCGCAGTGGGTGCGCTCGCGTGGCGCGTCGGTCTACATCCTCGTCTTCATGGGAACGATGGCGATCGGGTCGTTCGTCTGGGGCATCGTGGCGCAGCTCATCGGGACGGCAGCCGCACTTGGCGCTTCGGCCGTGCTGCTGCTGCTCGTGGCGGCCAGTGTCCGACTGCTTCCGCTGCTGCCAGGTACGGGCACAGTCGACCGCACCATCTCCCTGACCTGGGCGACCCCCATGCTCGTGTTCGAGCCCGACCCTGCAGACGGGCCCGTCCTGGTGCAGATCTCCTACACGGTCCGTCCGGGGGCGCTTCGAGAGTTCCGCGCTGCCATGCGCCTCGTCGAGGGCTCGCGCCGCCGCACGGGCGGTTCTCGCTGGGGCCTGTACCGCAGCGGTGAGGACGAGGATGTGCAGCTCGAGTCGTTCGTCGTCCCGTCCTGGGGCGAGCACCGACGGCAGGAGACGCAGCGCCTCACGGGTCGCGATCGCGAGATCCGGGCTGCGGCGCTCGCCGTCTGCGACGGCGAGCCGGTCGAGCGGCATTACTTCGCGAATGGGGATCCGCAGTCGCACGGGTCCCCATGAGACTATCCACCATGGAAGCCACGAGGACGCGCAGTCGATGACGACATCCAGTGCTGGTCAGCATTGGACGAACTGGGCCGGGTCGCTGACCTACACGGCTCGCGAGATCGTGACGCCGAGATCGATCGCGGAGGCAGCGAGCGTCGTGGCGGAAGCGGACCAGGTGCATGCGCTCGGCACACGACACTCCTTCAGCGATGTCGCTGATGCCGCGGGCGTGCTCATCGACCTCAGCCGCCTTCCACTGGACCTCGTCATCGATGAGCAGGCAGGAACCGCGTCGATGAGTGCGGCGGTGTCGTACGGTCTCGTCGCCCCGGAGATCGATCGGGCAGGCCTCGCGCTGCACAACGAGGGCTCGCTGCCGCACATCTCCGTCGGCGGGGCGACTGCGACGGGCACTCACGGTTCGGGCACGGCACTCGGTTCCCTCAGCACAGCCGTGCGGTCGTTGGAGATCCTGGGCTCTGACGGCTCGCTGCGAACGCTGACGCGAGACTCGCCTGCCTTCGACGGCTCCGTCCTGCACCTCGGCCTGCTCGGGGTCATCACCAGGGTGACGCTCGACCTCGAGCCGAGCTATCGAATGCGCCAGGATGCCTACGGGCCGATGCGCTGGGACACCTACCTCGAATGGCTCCCTCAGATTCATGACTCCGCGTACTCGGTCAGCGCGTTCACGACATTCGACGGAACCGTGAGCGAGGTGCTCGTGAAGACACGAATTCCGGATGGGGCGGAGAATACGGAGGTTGCTGGCACCCTTTATGGCGCTCAGCTGCTCGCCGCAGATCCGGGTGGGGCGTCTCACACGGCTCGCGACGGAACGGCGGGGCCATGGTGGGATCGGCTTCCGCACTTCCCGGTCCACGCCGCACCTAGCTTCGGATCCGAGCTCCAGAGCGAGCACTTCGTGCCGCTCCGACACGCGGCCTCGGCTCTCGAGGCCGTCCGGGCAGCTGCGCCGCGCCTCCAGCCGCTCCTGCACGTGTGCGAGCTGCGGACCATGGCAGGCGACAACCTCTGGCTCAGTCCGAGCCAGGGCGAGGACGTCCTCTGCATCGCCTTCACCTGGAAGAAGCTCGCTGAGCCCGTCTCGGCCCTGCTCGCCGAACTCGAGAGGAAGCTCCTGCCGTTCGATGCGCGGCCGCACTGGGGCAAGCTCAGTCTGCTCGATAGCACTGAGATCGCGGCGCTCTACCCGTTGCTCCCGGAGTTCCGCGAGCTGGCATCCGGTATCGACCCGAACCGCAAGTTCTCCTCGTCCTTCGGCACGCGAGTGCTCGATATCTGAATGGCTCGTGGAAAGGCTTTCTCGGATTCGCCGAATGCGGTCTGAATGCCCTTTCACGCGGGAGAACCGGAAATCAGCCCTTCCCTATTCGAAGAAGGCTCCTTAGACTCGGACACGTTGCCCCGAAGCACCAATCGCAGGAGACTCCTTTGCCGAAGTCGTCCACCGCTCCGTCAGAACCTCACCTCGACGTTCCTGGCCGCCGCGCCCGTCGCGCGCGCGAGCGCCGACGTGCCAGGCTCCTCGCCGTGCCGGTTGTCGCGGCGACGCTCGGGCTGATCGCGGCCGCCTCCATCGGCGCAGCCGCCGTGACGGGTGCCGTGGACGACGGACAGTCGACCGTTCCGGTCGTGAGCTCCGAGAAGACTGACGGGGTCACGTACACGGTCTCGGGGAGCGTTCCAGGACAGCTCATCGGAACGCGCGATCTGCCCGTGGTGCAGAACGCGGCGGCCGTCGCTCCCGACGGCACGGCATCGCCCGGCGTCCAGTGGCCGGTGGACATGAGCGTCGTGAGCATCTCCGACGGGTTCGGCCCACGCAATTCCCCGTGCTCCGGATGCTCCTCGAATCACCGCGGCCTCGATCTCGCTGGGCCGCAGGGGACGCGGGTCGGCAGCATCGCGAACGGGATCGTCATCGAGTCCGTCCCGACAGACAGCGGCGGACTCGGCGCCCACGTGGTCGTCGAGCACCGGATCGACGGCTTGCAGGTGCGGTCCGTGTACGCCCACTTCGTGGCCGGGTCCCCAGCGGTGAAGGTCGGCGACCAGGTCAAGACGGGGCAGCTGGTCGGTCTCCTCGGCAACACCGGCGCATCCACCGGGCCGCACCTCCACCTGGAGACTATCGTCGACGGGGCCCACGTCGACCCCCAGAAGTTCCTCAACAAGTACGCGGACGGTGTCGCAGTCGACATCTTCGGCGAGGTCCCGACGTGGAATCCGCCGACTGGTGACCCAGACGAGAAGGACTACTGGGAGCAGAACGAGGACACACGCGTGCCACCGGCCGACGCCGTGCCTGACACGACCCTGCCTGCGGCCACCCCTCCGGCGTCGACGCCGCCGAAGGGCACCAGCACACCGACGGCACCGCCGACGCAGAGCAGCTCTCCGACACCTCCGCCGCCTTCGACGACACCGAGCGGAGAGCCCGAGACGGCGAGCCCCGAACCCTCGCAGTCAGCGAACCCGACACCGCCGAGCTCCTCGACGGAGACGAAGACCGAGTCAACCTCCGAGACAACGAGCACGCCGAAGTCCTGAGCCAGCGCTCACCCCGGGCAGCAGCCTGACCGCCCTCGCGCGGTGTTCTCCGAGGATTCTCGATGCGCAGCCCTAATGTAGCTGTGGTGGACCGCTCGAGCGGTCCCCGGCGTGAGCCGAGAGCAGCGAGGATGGGCCGACTTTGATCCGCACGTACAGTGCTCCGCGAGCCGATTGGCGAGCGCGCTTCGACTCCATCGGCTTCACGTTCTACGACATGGAGTCGGAGGGTGGTCGACCGTACTGGCAGGAGGAAGCCGCCTACGGCTTCTCCGGCGCCGAGATCGACGACTTCGAGCAGGCGACCGCCGAGCTCTTCCGCCTCTGCATGGAGGCTTGCGAGCGCATCGTCCGTGACCGTCGCTTCGAGGAGTTCGGCATCCCGGTCGAGCTGTGGGACCTGGTCGAGAAGTCCTGGGACGAGGACGACCCGACGGTCTACGGACGCTTCGATCTCGCCTACGACGGAGCCGGCACGATCAAGCTGCTCGAGTTCAACGCGGATACCCCCACGTCGCTCGTGGAATCCGCAGCTGCGCAGTGGCAGTGGCTCGTGGAGACCAGAGGTGAGCGCGCCGACCAGTTCAACCTCCTGCACGAGCTGCTCGTCGAGCAATGGGTGCACATCCGCATGCAGCGGTGGTTCCTGCCGCAGGGAGCCCGACTGCACCTGGCCTCCCTGCACGATGGCGGCGACGGGCAGCTGATCGTCGAAGACGCTGACACGGTGAGCTACATGGCGGAGACGGCTCGTCTCGCCGGCTTCGACGTCAAGCAGATCTACATGGAGGACGTCCAGTTCGACGAGGCCTCGCACGGTTTCGTCGACGGCGACGGCGAGCGCATCGACCGCATCTTCAAGCTCTACCCCTGGGAGTGGATGGTGCGCGAGGAGTTCGCGACGTACTTCCCGACGACACGCGCGACGACGGCCTGGGTCGAGCCGATCTGGAAGATGCTGCTCTCCAACAAGCAGCTGCTGGTCGTGCTGTGGGAGCTCTTCCCCGACCACCCGCTGCTGCTGGCCGCCTACGCGACACCCGAGCGGCTCCGCGGGCGCTCGTATGTCGAGAAGCCGAAGCTGGGGCGCGAAGGCGCCAACGTCACGATCTACGATCTCGTCGGGCGCAAGACCGCCGAGAACGGCGGCGACTACGGGGAAGAGGGCTTCGTCTACCAGGAGCGTGCTCGGCTGGCGAACATCGACGGGAAGACCGTCATCATCGGCTCGTGGGTCGTGGGCGAGACACCAGCCGGCATCGACGTGCGCGAGACGAGCGGCCCGATCACGGGCGACCTCGCCGAGTTCGTACCCCACTACATCAGCGATCGCGAGGAGCGGCCATGACCTACGAACCGAAGCTGCGGCGCAGCACCGGCGTCACCCTCTCGGGGATCACGCGTCCCTCGACCACCAAGACGGTGGGAGCCATGGGGGTCGCCACCGCGATGATGCTCCT
This sequence comes from Pseudoclavibacter sp. Marseille-Q434, assembly GCF_050315415.1. Taxonomy (NCBI): domain Bacteria; kingdom Bacillati; phylum Actinomycetota; class Actinomycetes; order Micrococcales; family Microbacteriaceae; genus Pseudoclavibacter; species Pseudoclavibacter sp. Marseille-Q434. The sequence continues at coordinate 736,000 of NZ_JBNPQH010000001.1, forward strand.
CGCGGGTTGCAGCACGGTGCCCGACGAGGGCATCGTCGTCGAGGGTGCTGACGGGGAGAACTATGTGCTGCCCGAGGGAGCTGAGCGGCCCACGTACACGTCGAAAGAGGACTGCCTCGCCGACGTGAACGAGCAGATCCAGCTCCTCGAGCAGGAAGGTGAGCAGGTGGAAGGCGACGCCGAGTCGCTCTGCGAGTCGTCGAGCAGCTACGGAACGCACTACAGCTCCGCGCTTTGGCTCGGACCGGTGCTGTTCGCCTCATCGCGATGGAACAGCACGCGCGTGAGCTCCTGGGCGCCGGTCACCTCCGGAGGCTTCGCGGCGCCCGGCTCGGCCGCCCACTCGGATGTGGCGCAGCGTGCTCCGGCGGGAGCGACCGTCGGGTCGCGGGCCCCGTTGAAGAACGGGCTCGGCTCGACCGGGAAGTCGGGTTTCGGGTCGACGGTCAAAGGCAAGGCCGGGGGAGGCGGCTCGACCGGGGGCTGACCCAAGGCCCGTCCCGGCCGGGCGCAGCAGAATGGATGCATGACCGCTCCGCGTGTACTTCGTTACGACGACCTCGAGCCGACGCCTTGGCGCAACGGACAAGGCGTGACGCGGACGCTGCGGGCGATGTCGGATGGCGGGGGATGGGCGCTGAGCATCGCAACGATCGAGGGCCCGGCTGCGTTCTCCGTCATCCCGAGCACGCAGCGGGTGCAGCTCGCCATCGATGCGGTGCGTCTCGAGATCGATGGCGACGAGGTGCGGTTGAACAGCGGAGAGCAGGTGCGCTTCACCGGCGAGCAGCGCGTGACCGGAGCATCCGCCGCCATGTCTTCGCGGGTGCTGAACCTCATGTATGCCGATGGCGGGCCGGAACTCCGGCTCGTCGTCGCACGGACCGTGCCGCAGATTCCCCGAGCGGCCGAGGCAGTGGTCGTTCTGGCCGGGTCGCTCGAGACGGGAGACGAGACGCTGGGCCCCCTCGACTCGGTCCTCTTCTCGGGGTCGCCAGATCATTCGCGGGACTTCGCTGGTCGGGGGGTGTTCGCGGTCGTTCTCCCGCGCAGCTGAGCGCGGTTGGGGCAGAACACCAACCCGGGTCGTCCGAATCCAACACGCCTCTTGCCATGCACTGACATCTTCGTTTTACTGAGTGCAACAAGGCCGACGGACATCACGACGTCGGCAACCGTGCCCGCCTGCGACGAGGGAGTCACGTTGGCCGAACCATCGACGCGGACCGTCGAACGAGCACTGACCCTCCTCGCGTCCGTCTGCGAGCGGGACGGTCTGAGCCTGGCGGAAAGCGCGCGCCTCGCCGACCTCTCGCCGAGCACCTCCCTTCGGCTCCTTCGAACGTTGGAATCGGCCGGATTCGTGAGCCGCGACGACCAAGGAGACTTCCGCGCGGGGAGTCGCATGGTCCAGCTCGGAGCGCGAGCCCTCTCGAACGACAACCTCGCGCAGCTCTCTGCGCCCGCAATGAAGCTCCTCGCGGAGAAGACCGGCGAGTCGGTCTACCTGTGCGTCGAGGGCCATGCGGAGCAGGCGCTGTACATCGCCATCCACGAGGGCACGCACTCGGTGCGCCATACGAACTGGGTCGGACGCACCATCCCCCTCGACGGGTCCGCGTCCGGCCAGGTCCTTCGCGGCGAGACCCCGCCGATCGGCTACGTGACGGTCGAGCGCGGCGTCGAGCCGGACGTCACCGCGATCGCAGCTCCGGTGGAGCTCCATCATCGCGTCCTCGGTTCAGTGAGCCTGCTGGTGCCGAGCTACCGAGTCACGCCGAGCAGAGCGGCCCGCTTCGGCGAGCTGCTCACCGACGCCGCGGCGAGCATCGAGCGACGCCTCGGCACACCACCGCAGGAAGGGATCTGAACATGAACACGCACAAGAACATCAGGGCAGCACGCGGCACGAAGCTGACCGCGAAGAGCTGGCAGACCGAGGCACCGCTTCGCATGCTCATGAACAACCTCGACCCCGAAGTGGCCGAGCATCCAGAGAGCCTCGTCGTCTACGGCGGCACGGGCAGAGCCGCACGCAGCTGGGAGGCGTACGACGCCATCGTTCGCACGCTCACGACACTCGAAGACGACGAGACGCTCCTCGTCCAGTCTGGAAAGCCGGTCGGCGTCTTCCGCACACACGAGTGGGCTCCTCGCGTGCTGATCGCGAACTCCAACCTCGTCGGAGACTGGGCCAACTGGCCCGAGTTCCGGCGCCTCGAGGCAGCTGGCCTCACGATGTACGGGCAGATGACGGCGGGATCCTGGATCTACATCGGCACGCAGGGGATCCTCCAGGGGACCTACGAGACGTTCGCCGCCGCCGCCGAGAAACGCTTCGGCGGGACGCTCGCGGGGACCCTCACGCTCACGGGCGGCGCTGGAGGCATGGGAGGCGCGCAACCCCTCGCCGTCACGATGAACGAGGGCGTCGTCCTCATCGTGGATGTCGACGCCAGCCGCCTCGAGCGGCGAGTCCAGCACGGCTACCTCGACGAGATGACACACGACCTCGACGACGCCATCGAGCGTGTGCTCGCCGCGAAGGAAGCCCGCCAGCCCCGCTCCGTGGGCGTCGTCGGCAACGCGGCGACGATCTTTCCGCTGCTCCTCGAGCGCGGCGTCGCGATCGACATGGTCACCGACCAGACGAGCGCGCACGACCCACTCGCCTACCTCCCCGAGGGGGTGGGCGTCGAGGAGTGGAAGGCCGAGGCCGGACGAGACCCGGTCGGCTTCACCGAGCGAGCCCGTGCGTCCATGGCCAAGCAGGTCAAGGCGATGGTCGAGTTCCAGGATGCCGGGGCCGAGGTCTTCGACTACGGCAATTCGATTCGCGCGGAGGCGAGACTCGGCGGCTACGAGCGGGCGTTCGATTTTCCCGGATTCGTGCCAGCCCACATCCGCCCCCAGTTCGAGGAGGGGCGCGGCCCGTTCCGGTGGGCGGCGCTCTCCGGCGACCCCGCCGACATCGCCGTGACGGACCGCGCGATCCTCGAGCTGTTCCCGGATGACGAGCGCCTGCACCGCTGGGTGAAGGCCGCGGGGGAGAAGGTGCGCTTCGAGGGTCTGCCTGCGCGCATCTGCTGGCTCGGCTATAAGGAGCGTCATCTGGCCGGACTCAGGTTCAACGAGATGGTCGCGTCCGGCGAGCTCTCCGCGCCCGTCGTGATCGGCCGGGACCACCTTGACTCCGGCTCGGTCGCCTCGCCCTACCGCGAGACCGAGTCGATGAAGGACGGTTCGGATGCCATCGCCGACTGGCCCCTGCTGAACGCCCTGCTGAACACCGCCTCCGGCGCAACCTGGGTGTCGCTGCACCACGGCGGCGGCGTCGGGATCGGCAGATCGATCCACTCGGGCCAGGTCATCGTCGCCGACGGCACGGATCTCGCGGCGCAGAAGATCGAACGCGTCCTCACCAACGACCCAGGCACGGGAGTCATGCGCCACGTGGATGCCGGCTACGAGCACGCCGCCGACATCGCGAGGGAGCGCGGACTGCGCGTCCCGATGTGGGAGGGCGAGTGACCCATCATCGCACCGCGCTCGGGCTGCCCGACGAAGGCTGGATCTGGGCCGACACACTCGTGCGGGGTGCGGACACGGTGCGGTCCGTGCGACTCAAGAACGAAGCGGGCGTGCTGGTCGACGAGCAGGTGGGCGTGCGCGCGCAGGACGACGACCTCGTGCTCGGCACCGCCTTCCCCGCGTTCGGCAACGCCCACTCGCACGTCTTCCACCGCCTGCTGCGGGGGCGCACTCACGCAGACGGTGGCACCTTCTGGTCGTGGCGAGACAAGATGTACGCCGTGGCGGGTGCGCTCGAGCCACACGCCTTCGAGCGCATCGCCGCCGCAGGTTTCACCGAGATGGTCGCCAACGGATGGGGGGCTGTCGGGGAATTCCACTACGTGCACCACCGCGCGGATGGCGAGTCATACCCTGACCACGACATGGAGTTGGCGCTCGCCAACGCCGCACGGACAGCAGGCATCCGCCTGACACTGCTCGACACCTGCTACCTCACGGGGTCCATCGGAGCGGACCTCTCGCCCCAGCAGCGGAGGTTCGGAGACGCGGACGCAGAGCGCTGGCTCGAGCGGTGGTTCCGTCTGCGAAGCCGCCTCGCATCCACACACCCCGAAGTCCTCCTGGGAGCGGCGATCCACTCGGTTCGGGCTGTCCCAGCCGACGCGATCGCCAGCATCGTCCGAGGGCTCCCGACCGACGTGCCACTCCACATCCACCTCTCAGAGCAGGCCGCGGAGAACGAGCAGAGCCTGACGGCCTACGGTCGGACGCCGGCGAACGTGCTCGCGGATGCCGGTGCCCTCTCCAGCCGCCTGAGCGTTGTGCACGCGACGCATCTGACCGACGACGACATCACGCATCTCGGGGAGACCGGGGTGCACGCCGTGTTCTGCCCGACCACGGAAGCAGACCTCGGCGACGGCATCGGCCCGGCCACCGAACTGGTCGCAGCCGGCGCACGTCTGGCCGTCGGGTCCGACCAGAACGCGGTGGTCGACCCGCTGCTCGAGCTGCGCGGCCTCGAAGCAGGGGAGCGACTTCGCTCCCAGACCCGAGGCAGGTTCTCACCGCAGGAGCTGCTGACGATCGGCACGCAAGGCGGGTACTCCTCGCTCGGCGTCCCAGCGCCCGGCGCGGTCGGCGGTCCATTCGACTTCGTCGAGGTGGACTCGTCCTCGGTCCGCACGGCAGGCTCGATGCCGCCTCAGCTGCTGCTCGCCGGGACAGGGAGCGACGTGGTCCGAACGATCGTGGGCGGGCGCGTCGTCTACGACCGCGGCAGGGACGGGCCGCGGCTTGCACACGCAGCCGCCGAGCTCGCGCGCTTCGCCGCCGATCCGGCGTCACGATCCGAAGGAGCCTCATGACCTCGACCGTGTTCACGAGCATCGGCGAACTCACGACCAACGGCGACGATGGCGTGCTGAGCGATGCCGCCCTCGTCATCGACGGTGACCGGGTTGCGTGGATCGGTCCGACCCTGCGGGCGCCCGCGGCAGACCGCGGTGTCGACGTCGGCGGCCGTGCCGTGCTTCCGGGCTGGGTCGACTCGCACACGCACCTCGCGTTCGCCGGAGACCGTTCGACCGAGTTCGCGGCACGCATGGCGGGGGAGGCGTACGCGGCCGGCGGCATCAAGGTGTCGGTCGAGCGAACTCGTGCCGCCAGCAGTGAGGAGCTGCGGGCGCTGATGGCCGAGCGCGTCCGCGCAGCCAATGTCGGAGGCACGACCTGGCTTGAGACGAAGACCGGGTATGGGCTCGACATCGAGACCGAGGAGCGCTCCGCCCGCCTTGCGGCCGAGATCTCCGACGACGTCACCTACCTCGGCGCCCACGTCGTCCCGGCGGGGTGGCATGCCGACGACTACGTGGGGCTCGTCACGGGCCCGATGCTCGACGCCGTCCGCCCGTACGTGAAATGGATGGACGTGTTCTGCGAGCGCGGCGCGTTCGATGAGGAGCAATCGCGTGCTGTGCTGCAGGCGGGCCGTGATGCAGGGCTGGGTCTGCGTGTCCACGGCAACCAGCTCGGTCCGGGCCCCGGGGTGAAGCTCGCCGTTGAGCTGGGGGCCGCGAGCGTCGACCACTGCAACTTCCTCGACGACGAAGACATCGACCTGCTCGGGGCATCGGCCACCGTCGCCACGCTGCTGCCGGCGTGCGACCTGTCGACACGGCAGCCGTTCCCGCCGGCAAGGGCCCTGCTCGACGCGGGCTCGACGGTAGCCCTGGCGAGCAACTGCAACCCGGGCACCTCGTACACGACCTCGATGGCGTTCTGTGTCACAACCGCCGTGCTGCAGATGCGGATGACCGTGGAGGAGGCGGTGTGGTCCGCCACGATGGGCGGGGCGATCGCGCTCCGGAGACACGAGGGTGAACTGCCCGTCGGCGCGCTGGTGCCAGGCTCTCGTGCGGATCTCCAGGTGCTGGACGCGCCCTCGGTCACGCACCTCGCCTACCGCCCGGGCATGCAGCTCACCCACTCTGTCTGGCAGGCCGGGCAGCGCATCGTGTGAGATAGCGGCGCCTCGACGACGTCGCGGGTGAATCACTCCCACCGCAGCACCAGCCGCCAGCCGTCCGGGTCCCTTCGCAGGTCGAAGAGGGAAGCCTCGCCGTCGGAGCCATCACGTTTCGCGCTGACGCGCCAGAACTCGGTGTCGAGGCGAGACGGGTCACCCTCGCCCGTCCACCACCGTTGCTGCACGCGCCGGTAGAACGCCTGCGGCAGACCGTGCACGACGTAGGCGAAACGCTCCCACCAGAAGACGGACGGGAGCTCGTCGACGAGTTCGACCTCGATGGGGTCGTTCAGCGCTGTGGTCATGTCGGAACCCTCGCAGGAGCCACCGACATTGACCGGCGGAGTCAGCCCTCGAGGTCGTCGACCCCAGGCAGCCAGCTCTTGCCGGGCCCGCCCCAGCTGCGCTTGCGCATGACCTTGAACGCGTCCTTGTACCAGGGGTGCTCCAGACGATCCGCGTAGATGACGCCGTTGAGGTGGTCGAACTCGTGCTGCAGGATGCGCGCGAACCAGCCTTCTGCCTCGATCTCGTACTGCTCGCCCTCGAGATCGGACGCACGCAGGAGCGCACGCTCCGATCGTCGCAATGGGTAGCGCTCGCCGGGGAACGAGAGGCACCCCTCGGATTCGAGCTCGTCGTCCAGCTCCAGCAGCGACTCAGGTGCGGCGGGAGTCACGTACAGCTCCGGGTTGATGGCGACACCGCGATGCATGGTCCCGTCGGCGTCCTCGTACGAGTACACGAAGAGGCGCCTGCCGACGCCGACCTGCGGGCCTGCGAGGCCGACACCCGGCGCTGCATCCATCGTCTCGAACATGTCCGAGACGAGTTCACGGATCTCGTCGGTGATGTCGCCCACCGGGGCTGCGGGCTCGTGGAGGACGGGCTCGCCGTAGATGCGAATTGGGAGAGTTGTCATCCCATCAGCGTATCTTCGCGCCAACCTCCCTCTCTGACTCGCGCCGCCCAATAGGATTGCCCATCATGACCATCGCACCCCTCAGTGATCTGGCAGTGCTCCCGGGGCTCAGTCCGGTCCAGATGATCGGCATCCCGCTCGCTCTCATAGGCGCGGTGTTCCTGTCGCTCGGCGCCATGTACCAGCACCGCGGAGTGAGCAAGGTCGAGGCAGCGAGCGGCACGAGCGGTGCTGCGGGGCTGAACCTGAAGCACCTGCTCGCCCTCCTGAGCCGCCCCTCCTGGGTGATCGGCACGGTCATGCTCGGGCTGGCAGTCGTGATGCAGCTGTCCTCGTTCGTGTTCTCGCCGATCATCGTGGTGCAGCCGCTCGGCGTCGTCTCGCTGCTCCTGACGACACTGCTCACAGCTCGCGCCATCAGGCAGCGACTGCCGAACGTGAAGATCTTCGCGGTGGCGCTCTGCATCATCGGCGTCGGCGCCTTCGTCACGGTCGCGGCGCTCTTCGCGAAGGAGCGCGCGATCTCAGACGAGCAGGTCGCCACCGTCCTCGTGCTGCTCGCCGTGGTCGTCGTGGTCTTCGGCACCGCCTTCTTCCTCCTGCGCAAGCGGTTCAAGGCGCTCATCTACGTTCTTGGCGCCGGAGTGATCTACGGCTTCGTCGCGACGCTCGCGAAGATCACCATCAACCGCATCCAGCACGACAACTTCGAATGGCTCACGCTCATCTGCCTCGTCGCGCTGCTCGTCGCCACGGGGGTGGGCGGTTACTTCGTCCAGAACGCCTACGCCTCGGGACCGCCTGACATGGTCATCGCCGGCCTCACCGTCATCGACCCGATCATCGCTGTCGGCATCGCCATCGCCGTGCTCGGCGAGGCGAACGCGGCGCCCTGGTACGCCTTCCTCATGTTCGTCGTCTCGGGCGCCATCGCCGTCACGGGCGTGTTCGTGCTCGAGCGTGGGCAGACGGATGCGGAGGTCGAGGCCGTGCGTCGAAATGCCGTCGAAGGTCGTGGCACGCAGGATCCCCAAGGGCACCACCACGACTCTGAGGCCCGAGTCATCGAGCAATAGCAGCGTCCCAGCGTGTGCTGAAGCCCCCTCGCGGAGCGCGGCCAGTAGCATGACGTGAGATTCCGCGAGCGACGACCACACCCTGTCGCGAGCCCCCAGACGAGATCGAGGTCACCACCCCGTGCCGAATGAAGGTCACTCAAGCAGCACCCCCGCCGTCGCAGCTGACGGCGAGCGGCCGCTCAAGATCCTGATCGCAGGGGACACCTTCACGCCCAACGTCAACGGCGCCGCGAAGTTCACCGAGCACCTCGCTTCCGGCATGGCGGCCAGGGGGCACGACGTGCACGTCATGGTGCCCGCCGCCAGCCGCCGCCACGGAACCTGGACCGAGCAGTACGACGGGCAGAACATCACCGCTCACCGCCTCCGCTCGCACCGGTGGTGGGCCCACGACTGGCTGCGCTACGCACCCCCGTGGCGCATCCGCTCCGAGTCGCAGCGCGTCGTCGACGAGGTGCGTCCCGACGTCGTTCACTTCCAGTCGGCGGTCATCATCGGCCGCGGGGTGGCGATCGAGGCGGAGAAACGCGGCATCCGCATCATCGGCACGAACCATCTGATGATCGAGAACCTCGTCGACCACTCCCTGCTGCCGCAGGCTCTGCGTGGCCTCGCGGCCAGGATCTGGTGGAACGACGCTCGCTCGACGCTCGGGCGCGCGACGGCGATCACGACCCCGACACGGCGTGCCGCCGACTTCCTGGAGGCAAACGGGGGGATCTCCGACGTGCTCGCGATCTCGTGCGGCATCCGGACCTCCGACTACGCGTTCGACTTCTCGGCGCGAGAAGCCAAGCGCATCCTCTTCGTCGGCCGTGTGACGGGCGAGAAGAAGATCGACGTGCTCTTGCGCGCGCTCACTCTGCTGCCCCCTGACGTGCAGCTCGACATCGTCGGTGGTGGAGACCAGAAGAAGAATCTTCAGTCGCTCGCCAAGCAGCTCGGTCTCGCGGATCGGGTCACGTTCCACGGCTATCTGAGCGACCAGGAGCTTCGTCGCATCTACACGCGCGCCTCGGTGTTCGCGATGCCGTCGATCGCCGAACTGCAGTCGATCGCGACCATGGAGGCGATGGCCTCCGGCCAGCCGGTTGTCGCAGCCGACGCCATGGCGCTTCCGCACCTCGTGCACGACGGCGAGAACGGCTTCCTCTTCGAGCCGAACAACGAGCATGACCTCGCGGACAAGCTCGCGAAGGTGCTGTCGCTCTCGGACGCCGAGCGTGAGGAGATGGGCCGGACGGGCCTCGACCTCGTTCGTATGCACGACATCGACCGCACGCTCGAGCTCTTCGAGCGCCTCTACCGGGGCGCCTCCGTCAAGGACGTCGCCCGTGACTCGGTGAACGAGCAGGACCACTCGCTCGACTGACCGCTCGGCCGTTCGTCAGTCGACCGGCCCGGCGGGGAGGGTCAGGATGCGTGGCCCGTCTTCGAGGATCGCGATCGTGTGCTCGGAGTGGGCGGTTCGGCATCCCGTCGCGCTGCGGAGCGTCCAGCCGTCGTCGTCCGTGACGAGCTCGCCGGTGTCGGCCATGACCCACGGTTCGATGGCGAGCAGCATGCCACGGCGGAGACGCACTCCGCGGCCCGGTCGGCCGTTGTTCGCGACGTGCGGATGCTGATGCATGGTGGAGCCGATGCCGTGTCCACCGAACTCCATGTTGATGTTGTAGCCCGCCGACGCGAGCACCGTGCCGATCGCGTGTGAGAGGTCGCCGATTCGAGCACCGGGGCGTGCGACGTCGATGGCAGCCGCGAGGGCTCGCTCCGTGACGGCGATGAGCGCTTCGTCACCGGCGTCCCGCGTCGAGCCGACGATGAAGCTGATCGCGGCGTCAGCCGCTACCCCGTCCTTGACGATGGCCAGGTCGAGGGTCAGGAGGTCCCCGTCAGCGAGCAGGTAGTCGCGAGGCTTGGCGTGCAGCACGGCGTCGTTCACCCCTGTGCAGATGTAGTGGCCGAACGGCCCACGTCCGAAGGATGGCTCGTAGTCGACGTAGCAGGAGGTCGCGCCCGCATCGAGGATCATCGACCTCGCCCACCGGTCGACCTCGAGCAGGTTGGTGCCTACTCGGATCCTCGATCGCAGTTCCTGGAGAATCGACCCGACCAGCTGCCCGGTGACTGCCGCCCGCGCCAGCTCTTCGTCGTTGAGGATCTCGATCATGCGGTGCCTTCCGTAGTCCGACGCGAAAGCGACCCAATAAGTATCCCGGTAAAGATATACCGGATTAGTATCGGGTCATGGTCAGACTGCCGCTCAGCCCCGAGGAGATCGAGCGCGGGGAGCGTCTCGGCGAGTTCCTACGACGATCTCGGGAGAACAGATCGATGCTGCGCGTGGCACTCGACGCCGGCGTCTCGCCGGAGACGCTTCGCAAGATCGAATCTGGCCGAGTCGCGACGCCGGCGTTCACGACGATCGCCGCTATCGCGGGGGTGCTGTCCGTTTCGCTTGATGAGATCTGGGCGCAGATCAGCACGCCAGACGACCGGGCGGAGTCCGCGACCGGCGCGGGCATCCGCGCCGTGAGCTGACGCCGACTAGCTCGAGCGGGCCTCGCGTGCCTCGAGGGCGGCCTCCAGGCGCTCGACCTTTCCATCGAGCTCGCCCGTGTGCCCGGGCCGGATGTCCGCCTTCAGCACCAGGGAGACTCGGCTGCCGAACTGGCCGACCGCCTCGGTGGCCGCTTTGACGACGGCGAAGACCTCGTCCCACTCGCCCTCGATCGTCGTGAACATCGAGTCAGTGCGGTTGGGGAGCCCGGACTCGCGCACGACCGCGACGGCTGCTGCCACTGCGTTGTGCAGCGAGGCGTCGCCCTCACCCGGTGAAGGGGCGTTGGGGCTCGGAGTTCCGCTGGGGGCGACAGAGAAGGCAACGATCATGCCACCATCGTGCCACGCGGGCGCTCCGACAGGGAGTGCCGAACAGAGGAGAGTAGGGCGGGTGGGACTCGAACCCACGCATCGTCCAGTTATGAGCCGGATGCCTTAACCAGCTTGGCTACCGCCCCAAGCGCTGTCGATTCTAGCCAGAATTCGCTCCCGCGTGCGGCAGGCCGATGGTCGGGGTGTGCGCAGGTCTAGACTGGTGCCCCACAAGCGGGGTCGACGTCGATCCTGCATGCACGAAAAGCAGGGGATGATGAAGCGAGCTGAACAGCGAGCGCAGACGAGGCAGGCGCTTCTCGAGGCCGCCTCGCTCGAGTTCGAGGCAAACGGATACGCCGCGACGGTGCTCAGCGATATCTCTGATCGACTCGGCATGACCAAGGGAACCGTGTACTTCCACTTCCCGACGAAGGCGCTGCTCGCTCAGGCGGTCACTGTGAGCTGGACGGTCATGTGGGATGAGGAGCTCGCGGCGTCTCGTGCTCGCGGCATGTCGCTCGACGAGCTCGAGTCCCTGATGATCCGCATCGCTGAGCGCTTCCAGTCCGATGCGCTCATCCGCGCGACGATCAGGCTCGTCCGTGAGCGGGAGCTCATCGAGGAAGAGCTGCCCCGCCCGTTCGACCGGTGGCTCGAGGTGACGAAGGAGGCCCTCCAGGCGTCGCGTGAGTCCGGTGCACTCAGGGATGACATCGACGTGGATGCGGCCGCGTGGCAGATCCTCGCGAACCTGGTCGGCATCCAGCTGCTGATCGACGATCTGAACGACGGCAGGAGCATCGTCGACCGCGTCCGCGAGATGTGGGCGGTCCACCGGGTGACGCTCGCGAACCCGGGACGTGGTGCCACGCACTCCTGATCCGGCGGTCGGCGCACTACCAGAGCCGCGCTGTTCCCGCCGCGCCGGGGTGGCCTTTCGGTCAAAGATCAGCCTCAAGTAGGGCATTGGTCAGACGGAACCCGTCCTTTCGGGCGATTCAGAGGAATCACCCCGGCGACAGGATTGAGGAGCGCCAGGTCATCGCTCGGCGTCGTATCGCGTCGAAAGGGCCCTCTGTGTCTGTGCTCACCCGTCTGAGTCTCAAGTATCGAATTCTGATCGGACTGCTCACGGCGGCGATCGCAGCCGCGGGGATCATCTCGACGGCCCAGCTCAAGCAGGAGCTCATGCCGTCGATGGAGATCCCCCAGGGCTTCGTGACGGCGACACTCGACGGCGCTTCTCCCGATGTGATGGTGTCGGAGGTCACCGAGCCGATCGAGAACGCCTTGCGCGCGGTCTCGGAGGTGCAGTCGGTCACCTCGACGACCTCGGAGGGCTTTGCCCAGATCGTCGTCGCGTGGAGCTTCGACGCGGACAAGACGCAGGTCGAGGCCGAGCTGCGCTCCGCCGTCGAGTCGACGGAGTCCCAGCGTCCTGAGTCATCGACGGCTGAGCTCATGACGTTCTCGCTCGATGCCCTGCCGGTGCTCACGCTCGGTGTGTCGTCGGATGCTGATACGGCCACCCTGTCGAAGACGATGACCGACACCGTGGTGCCTGCCCTCTCGCAGGTCGACGGGGTCCAGAACGTCGAGGTCTCCGGGGCGCGCGAAGAGCGCGTCGAGATCAATCTCCGCCAAGCCGACGTGGATGCTCTCGAGATCGACACGGCGACGATCGAGCCGACGTTGACGGCGGCGGGTCTTGTGCTCCCGGCGGGCGACGTGACGGGCGGCAGCGGCGAGATCTCCGTGCAGGTCGGCTCGCAGCTCGACACGCTCGATGCCATCCGCGCCCTGCCGTTCACCACAGAGGACTCGACGGTCCTGCTCTCGCAGTTCGCGGATGTCGACGTCAAGGAGATCCCCGCGACGTCGATCTCCCGCGTCAACGGTGCGGAGACCCTGACGCTCAGCGTCACCAAGGCCGCCGACGCGAGCACCGTCTCCGTGGCTCACGGGGTGACCGAGAAGCTCGCCGAGCTCACGCCGACGCTTCCGTCCAACGTCATCTTCACGGAGATCGAGAACCAGGCGCCGTACATCGAGCAGTCGATCCACGATCTCTCGGTGGAGGGCGGGTTGGGCCTGATCTTCGCCGTCCTCGTCATCTTCCTGTTCCTCGCCTCGTTCCGTTCGACCATCGTCGCCGCGATCTCCATCCCGATGTCGCTGCTCATCACGATGGTCGGCCTCAACGTGGGTGAGTACTCGCTGAACATCCTGACGCTCGGAGCGCTCACGATCGCCGTGGGTCGCGTGGTCGACGACTCGATCGTCGTGATCGAGAACATCAAGCGAAGGCAGGGGATTGGTCCTCTCACGATCGAGGGCATCGTCGGCTCCGTCGGCCAGGTGGCAGGCGCCATCACGGCGTCGACGCTCGCGACGGTCGCCGTGTTCCTGCCCATCGCGTTCGTCGGGGATATCGTCGGCCAGCTGTTCCAGCCGTTCGCTCTGACGGTCTCGATCGCCCTCGTGGCCTCCCTGGTCGTCGCGCTCACCATCGTGCCCGTCTTCGCCTACTGGATGCTCCGTCGCCCGTCGAAGCCCATGAAGCGGGAGCGGTTCATCCGGGCTCGAGCGACGCACGCAGCGTGGACCGAACGGCAGGAGGAGTCTGCCGAGCGCCGCCGGGCGCGCCAGGCGGCGAAGCTCGACGCGAAGAACGCGAAACGCGAAACGCGCGGGAAGACGCTCCTGCCGGTCCCCACCACAGCCACCGGTGTGGTCCAGGCGCGAGGCGATGGCGAGGAGGGGTCGCCGTATGACGGCCTGCAGCGCGCCTTCGTCCCGATTCTCGATGCGACGCTGCGCCACCCCCGCCGCACGGTCGCGGCCGCGCTCGCGCTCCTGCTCCTCACCGGTGTCGGGGCGACCGCCCTTCGCAGTGATTTCCTCGGCAGCATGGGCGACGAGACCATCGTGGTCGAGCAGAAGCTCGCACAGGGCACGACCATCGAGCAGAGCCTCGCGGGCGCGGAGAAGCTCGAGGCTGTCATCGCCACGAAGGACAGCGTCGAGACGTTCGTCAGCTCGATCGGGGCCGGCGGGGCGAGCGCGTTCGGTGGTGGCGGGGGAGACACCTCGATCACCGTGATCCCTGTCGAGGGGCAGGATGCGGAAACCGTCGCGAACAGCCTCAGAACTGACTTCGGCGGACTGAGCGACGTCGGTGAAGTGACCGTGACGACCGCCGCTTCGTCTGCGCTGGCGAGTGACGTGCAGCTCGCGATCCAAGGCAACGACGCGGACGCCCTCAGCCAAGCCGCGACGCAGCTCGGAGACGCGGTCAAGGATCTGCCTGGCGTGACCGCCGTCACGAACGACCTCAGCACTGGAGGGAACGTCGTCGTCGTCGACGTCGACCGCAGCAAGGCCGCGGGCTTCGGCTACACGCAGGCCACGGTCGGCCAGGCGGTCTCCGCCGCCCTCAACGGAACCCCGCTCGGATCCGTGCGCCTCGAAGGCGTCGACCGGGACATCGTGATCGCTCCGACCCAGGGCGCCGTCGCGCTTGACCAGCTTGCGCTCATGCAGCTTCCGGTGACCGCGGTCCAGCAGCAGCGCGCCATCCAGGATGCGACGGATGCCTTCGCGGACGAGCAGGAGGCGAAGGCCGAAGAGCAGCAGGCTGAGGCGGTCGAGCAGATGCAGCAGACGGTCGACGACGCCGTCGAGGCGCGAGACACGGTCTCGTCTCAGCTCGCAGAGCTGCAGACGCAGCTTGCGACCCTGCAGACAGCCCCGCTGACGCCGATGACCCCCGAAGTCGGTTCTGCGATGACGCCGGAGCAGGCAGCGCAGGCCGAGCGCGATGCGCAGATCGCGGCGCTCACCGAGGCGATCGCGCAAGCGGAGTCGGGTATCGAGCAGGCGAACGCCGGCGTCGACGCGGCCGTCAAGGCGCAGGAGGACATGGCGGCCCAGACGCTCGAGGCGGAGGAGACGCAGGCCAGGCAGGAGGGGCTTGCCGACACGAGAGCGACGCCCATCCGCCTCGGCGACATCGCCGCCGTGCGCGAGGAGGCGACGCCGAGTGCGATCACCCGCCACGACGGGGCGCGTCAGGTGACGGTCTCGATCACGCCAGCCGAGGGGCAGCTGGGAACCGTCACGCAGTCCGTGTATGCGGCGACCGACGGCCTCGCATTGCCGGCAGGCGTCACGTTCGTGGTCGGCGGCGCATCGGCTGACCAGAGCGAGTCGTTCGAGCAGCTCGGCATGGCGATGCTGCTTGCGATCGTCCTCGTGTTCCTCATCATGGTGGCGACGTTCCGCAGCCTCATGCAGCCGCTGATCCTGCTCGTCTCGGTGCCGTTCGCGGCCACGGGAGCTGTCGCGCTCCTGCTGCTCACGGACACGCCGCTCGGGCTCCCGTCGCTCATCGGCCTGCTGATGCTGATCGGCATCGTGGTGACCAACGCGATCGTGCTGATCGACCTCATCAACCACGTCAGGGAGCGCGGAGCGAGCGTGCATGACGCGATCGTGCACGGCACCAGGCTTCGCCTCAGGCCGATCCTCATGACGGCCGCGGCGACGATCTTCGCGCTCATCCCGATGTCGCTGGGGCTCACCGGTGGCGGGGTCTTCATCTCGAAGCCGCTCGCCATCGTCGTCATCGGCGGTCTGATCAGCTCCACGCTGCTGACGCTGGTGCTCGTCCCCGTGCTCTACTCGAGCGTGGAGCGGCGCGCCGATCGCCGAGCCGCGAAGCGGGCGGCGCGAGCGGACCGGAGGGCCGAGGCCGCGGCGCGGAAGAAGGAGCTGGGCGCCGCCCCGCGGCCAGCTGAGTGAGGCGGCGCCGCACGAGAGCGCGGCGCCGTCATCCCACCGTGACCGCGACGTTTCGCGACGCAATTCGGCACGCGCCGAGGATCAGGGGAGAATAGGCGGATGCATCCGATCGCCGCCCGTGCTCAGCTCTCGACCGCCCACCGCATCGTGGTCAAGATCGGGTCCTCATCGCTGACCGGCGCCGACGGACACCTCAACCTCGATGCGCTCCGCAAGCTGGTGCAGGTGATCGCCGACCGTCACGAGAGCGGCCTGCAGACCCTGCTCGTGACCTCTGGCGCAGTTGCCGCGGGTATCGGCCCACTCGGGCTGCCCTCGAGACCGCGTGACGTCGCGACGGCTCAGGCGGCCGCATCCGTTGGACAGGGGATGCTCGTGGCCAGGTACGCGGAGGCCTTCGCCGACCGGGCGATCACGGTTGGGCAGATCCTGCTCACCGCGGAGGACACCGTGCGCCGAACGCGCTACAAGAACGCGCAGCGGTCGCTCGAGCGGCTCTTCCGACTCGGCGTCGTCCCTATCGTGAACGAGAACGATGCCGTCGTGACCGATGAGCTGCGCTTCGGCGACAACGACCGTCTCGCGGCGCTGGTCGCGCAGCTCGTCGGCGCCGACGCGCTCGTGCTGCTCACCGACGTCGACGGCCTCTACGACGGACCGCCCACGAGGGAGGGCACACGGCGCATCTCGGAGGTGCTCGGCCCGAGCGACCTCGAGGGCATCGAGGTGTCCGGGAGGGGAAGCGACGTCGGAACGGGCGGCATGCTCACGAAGCTCGAGTCGGTGTCGATCGCCACGGGGTCGGGCATCCCCGTCGTCCTGACGAAGGCGGACAACGCACGACCGGCGATCGCGGGGGAGCGCGTCGGGACATGGTTCGCGCCCACTGGGAAGCGCGCGTCGCGGAAACGCCTGTGGATCGCGCACGCGGCACGTGTGCAGGGGAAGATCGTCCTCGACGACGGTGCCGTGGATGCCGTCCTCGGCGGCCGCGCCTCCCTCCTCGCGGCAGGCATCGTCGGCGTCGAAGGCGAGTTCGTCGCGGGTGACCCCGTCGAGCTCGTCTCCAGGAGCGGTTCCGTGATCGCCCGCGGCCTCACCGGCTTCGATGCCGTCGAGATCCCGGACATGCTCGGGCAGTCCTCGAGCGCGCTCCGCGCATCGCTGGGCTCAGGGTACGACCGCGAGGTCATCCACCGTGACGACCTCGTGCTGGTGCGCCCGAAGGGGCTCCGTGTCAGCTGAGTCGGGCGCAGCGGGCTGAGGGGCTCCCACGCCGCATAGAATGCACTGTCATGACGATCTTGCAGGGTGAGCGCGCGGAAACGGCCGACCAGGGTGATGCGGACGAGGCGGCGACAGCCGCGATCGTCGAGCTCGCCGGACGCGCACGAGCATCGTCCCGAGTCCTGGCGCGGGCGACGCGCGCACAGAAGGACGGTGCACTCCTCGCGCTCGCCGACGCGCTCGTGGCCGCCAGTCCGGAGGTCCTCGCCGGCAATGCCCTCGACCTCGAGCGAGGGCGTGCCTCCGGTATGTCCGGGGGACTTCTCGACCGGCTCGCGCTCGACGACGCACGCATCCGCGCGATCGCAGACTCGCTCCGCGAAGTCGCGGCGCTTCCGGACCCGGTTGGGGCAGTCGTCCGTGGGTCGACACTCGCGAACGGCCTCCGGCTCCGTCAGCTGCGCGTGCCCATGGGTGTCATCGGCGTCATCTACGAGGCACGTCCGAACGTGACCGTCGATGTCGCGGGCCTCGCCTTGAAGAGCGGCAACGCGGTGATGCTGCGTGGCGGATCTGCGGCCGAGTCCTCGAACGAAGCCATCATCGGGACGATGCGCGCGGCACTCGAGGCCTACGGGCTGCCCGCCGACCTGGTGCAGTCCATCGACGAGTACGGGCGAGCCGGAGCGCGCGCGCTCATGCGCGCCCGCGGCCATGTCGACCTCGTCGTCCCGCGCGGCGGGGCTGGGCTCATCCATACCGTGGTCCGCGAGTCCCGTGTCCCCGTCATCGAGACAGGGGTCGGCAACTGCCACGTCTTCGTCGACAGCTCGGCCGAGCTCGACATGGCCCTCGACATCATCATCAACTCCAAGACGCATCGGGTCGGGGTCTGCAACGCGGCCGAGACACTCCTCGTGCACGCAGATGCCGCCGCCGCGTTCCTTCCTGGCGCGCTCTCCGAGCTGAACCAGCGCGGGGTTCGTCTGCACGGCGACGAGCGCACGCGGTCGGCCGCCCCGGGCGGCATCGAAGTCCACGAGGCGACGCACGAGGACTGGGCGACTGAGTACCTCGACTACGAGATCGCAGTGCGAGTCGTCGACGACTTCGACCAGGCCCTCGAGCACATCCGCGAGTTCAGCACGGGTCACACGGAGGCGATCGTGACGAGCTCGCTGCAGGCGGCAGAGCGGTTCACCGCCGAGGTGGATGCGGCCGCTGTGATCGTCAACGCGTCGACTCGTTTCACCGATGGCGGCCAGTTCGGTCTCGGCGCAGAACTGGGCATCTCGACGCAGAAGCTGCACGCACGTGGGCCCATGGGGCTCGAGGAGCTCACGACGACGAAGTGGGTCGTCACGGGCGACGGTCAGATCCGCTCCTGACAACCGCCAGGTGCGGGCGCCCAGAAGATCAGACCAGGTGATGACGCGCTCGGTCAGGTGCGCCACGTAGCCTTCTGGAAGTCGAGGAAGGGACGATCATGACCAGCACCCCACTGCCCATCGAGAACCAGCAGCAGAATCTCGACCGAGTGTTCCTCGGCGAACTCGAGGTGTCTCGCGATCGCATCGCCGGTCCCTACGGCTCGCTGCCGACCGCGGGCTCAACGGTCTTCGTCACGAACATGTCGCGAGTCGAGCGGGCGATCCCCACGTGGGCGATCATCGTCGCCATCGCGGGCTTCTTCGTCCTGACGATCTTCAGCCTGCTCTTCCTGCTCGTCAAAGAGGACAGGGTCGTCGGCGGCTACGAGGTGCGCATCTCGAATCCCACCGGCACGCTGACGAGCTTCGTGCCGGTCGATGCGCGGTCTGCCGCATGGATCTGGCAGGACCTCCAGGGGCGCGCAGCCGCCGCACGAGAGATCATCGCGTCGGTCACTTCTTCCGTTCACTGACGTTCACTCGCGCGACGCTGCGATCGCGCGTTGTGGGGCTACGCTGTACCGCGTGAAGGCCTACGACTCGCTGCCCGTATCCACTGTCCTCCCCGATGAGCTCGCCGCTCTGCGGCTACTTGCGAAGAACCTCCGCTGGTCTTGGCGCCCGAGCGCCGAGCGACTGTTCGCGGGCATCGACGAGCGGTTGTGGCGCGAGTGCGGTCGCAATCCGGTCGTGATGCTGCGCTCACTTTCAGCGTCGCGGGTCGCCGAGCTCGCCGCTGACGACGCGTTCCTCGCCCGTCTCGGACAGGAGGCCGAGAACCTGGCCGCCTACCTCAAGAGCGACCGCTGGTTCCACGAGCGCACGCGCGCGAGCGAAGACGAGGTCACGAGCGTCGCCTACTTCTCCATGGAGTTCGGCATCACCGAATCGCTGCCCGTCTACTCCGGGGGCCTTGGCGTGCTCGCCGGCGACCACCTCAAGAGTGCGAGCGATCTCGGTGCGCCCGTCATCGGCATCGGACTCCTCTACACCTACGGGTACTTCTCGCAGACGCTCTCCCGGGAAGGCTGGCAGCAGGAGGCGTACACGGAGCATCCTCCGACGGATCTCGCGGTCGATCCCGTGCTTGACGCCGAGGGGCAGCAGGTACATGTAGCGCTCGGCTTCCCCGACGGGAGATCCCTCGACATCGCCGTCTGGGAGGCGCAGATCGGGAGCGTGCCTCTGCTGCTGCTCGACACGAACCTGCCGACGAACCCCGAGGACTTCCGCGCGATCACCGACCGTCTCTACGGTGGTGACGCGGAGCACCGCATCCGCCAGGAGATCGTGCTGGGCGTCGGTGGTGTTCGCGCTGTCCAGGCCTATGCGGAACTTCGCGGGCGTCGGCAGCCGACGGTCTTCCACCTCAACGAGGGCCACGCCGGCTTCTCAGGGATCGAGCGGATCGGGCAGCTCATGGCTGACGGCGAGACGTTCGACACGGCCCTGGCGATCGTCCGCTCGAGCACCGTCTTCACGACCCACACGCCGGTTCCCGCAGGCATCGACCGATTCGATGCGCACCTCGTCCAGCGCTACCTGGGCTCGTCGGGCGGCCACACCCTTGTGCCAGAGGTCCCCGCTGCCCGCATCATGGACCTGGGAGCGGAAGACGATCCAGGTCGCTTCAACATGGCGCACCTCGGCCTCCGGCTCGCCCAGTACGCCAACGGCGTCGCCAAGCTCCACGGCGTCGTCTCACGTGACATGTTCGCGAAGCTCTACCCGGGTGTGGAACCCGAGGAGGTGCCGATTGTATCCATCACCAACGGCGTGCACATCCCGAGCTGGACCCGACCGGCGATGATGCCAGTCATCGAGACGATGAACGGCGGTCAGGACCTGGCCACCTCCAACACCTGGGACAACCCTGGCGCGGTCAGCGCTGAAGAGCTGTGGCGCATCCGCGGCGAGCTGCGTGCCGAGCTGGTGGGTCGCGCGCGCGACTCCGTGCGCGCGTCGTGGAAGGCACGCGGTGCGCAGGATGCGGAGCTCGGCTGGGTCAGGGACATCCTCGATCCCAGCCGGCTCACCGTCGGCTTCGCGCGCCGGGTCTCGACCTACAAGCGCCTGACGCTGATGCTCCAGGACCGGGAACGGCTGGCGCGAATCCTGAACAATCCCGAGCGGCCCGTGCAGTTCGTGATCGCCGGCAAAGCGCATCCAGCCGATATGGGCGGCAAGCAGCTCCTGCAGCAGCTCGTCGCGTTCGCGGACGAGGCAGGTGTGCGGGATCGCATCGTGTTCCTGCCCGACTACAACGTCACGATCGCCAGGCACCTCGTAGCCGGGAGCGACGTCTGGCTCAACAATCCCGTGCGTCCACAGGAAGCCTCGGGGACGTCGGGGATGAAAGCCGTCATGAACGGCTGCCTGACCTTCTCGATCTCAGACGGCTGGTGGGACGAGATGGCGGATGACAGCGTCGGCTGGACCATCCCGGACACGAGCGGTGTCGACGAGCACACCCGGGACGCGCTCGAGGCCGGGGCCCTCTACGACATCCTCGAGCATGAGATCGCCCCGCTCTTCTACGATCGTGACGAGCGCGGCCTGCCCGTCGAATGGGTCGAGAAGGTGCGCCGCTCGATCGCGATCGTCGGGCCGAAAGTCGCCGCCGAACGCATGGTCCGCGACTACGTGAACGACTTGTACCTCCCAGCGGGGCGTTCGGCGCGGATCGCCGCTGATCGGGTCGAGACCCGTGCATTCGCCAGCTGGCTGGGCGAGGTGCGCGCTGCCTGGCCCAGTGTTCGGGTCGAGTCCGTGGGAGCAGCGGACCCGGCTCCGAGGACCGGGGAGAGCCTCCGCCTGTCCGCTCGTGTTGAGCTCGGGCAGCTCACCACGGACGACGTGCTGGTCGAGGCGATCGTCGGGACGCCTGGCGAGCAGGGGGAGCTGCAGGGGGCTCGCATCGTGGAGATGCGCCCCGCCAGCGAGTGGCCGTCGGAGTTCCTGGCCGATGTGCCGCTGGACGCTCCGGGTCACCTCGGCTACACGGTTCGAGTGCAGCCCAAGCATGCCTACCTGCAGGCGCCGGCGGAGCTAGGCCTGGTTCGCTACCCGGCCTAGCGGCGAACTTCCGGGCGGCGGCGTCGAATGTAATGACAGGCTTGTCATTCGGCGTCGCCGTCGGGCATAATTCAAGAGACGACAGAAATGTCGACGTCTGGTAAACGATGCAGTTCGCATCCATTCATCACGTGATCGTTGGGGAAGACGAATCACCAAACGAATGGAGGAGAACTCATGGTTGCACCAAACGCAGGAGGGGTGCTCTACGTGCACTCCTCTCCTAAGGCGCTTTGCCAGCACGTCGAATGGGGTGTCGGTCGCGCCCTCGGGTACGCCGTCAACCTTCCTTGGATCGACCAGCCGGTCATTCCGGGGCAGTTGCGTGCGGAGTTCACCTGGGAAGGCGAGCCCGGGGCGGGGGCGGCGATTGCGTCGCATCTGCGCGGGTGGGCTCACCTTCGCTTCGAAGTCACCGAGGACGCGCGTCCTGGCGTCGATGGCGGTCGTTGGATGCACACGCCTGAGCTTGGTATCTACTATGCCCAGACGGATGCCTCTGGCGGCGTCGTGGTTCCGGAAGAACGCGTCCGGTACGCGATGGAGATCGCGGGCGGCAACGCCTCTGAGCTCCACCGTGAGCTGCGCCTCGCGCTTGGGCAGGCTTGGGACGACGAGTTGGAGCCTTTCCGCATCGCCGGAGACGAGAGTCCCGTCGTTTGGATGCACCACCGCGTCGGCTAGGTCAGCCACGCCGTAGGCCCACCGTGAGGTGAGTCTGCAGCTGTTCTCGATACTCCAAGGACTGTGGCCCCTCAGGTTTCCACCTGAGGGGCCACAGTTCTGTCTGCGCGCGGCGAACCGCGTGCAGGTCTTGCCTAGATGCCGCGGAACGCGACGACGGCGTTGTGCCCGCCGAAGCCGAACGACGTCGAGATCGCGACCTTGCCGGACGCCTCGAACGGGCGCGGTTCGGTCACCACGTCGAGGTGGATGGCCGGGTCCTGCTCGTTGAGGTTGATCGTCGGGGGCAGCGTGCCCTCTGAGAGGGCGAGCACCGTGAACATCGCCTCGATGGCGCCGGCCCCACCGAGGAGGTGGCCAGTGGATGCCTTCGTCGCCGAGACGGGGATCGACGCGAGGTGGTCCCCGAAGACGGACTTGAGGGCCGTGAACTCGGCGATGTCCCCGACGGGTGTCGAGGTCGCGTGGGCGTTGATGTGGGTGACGTCCTCGACTGAGACCCCGGCTTGCTCGAGTGCAGCCCTGATGGCGCGGGCAGCCCCCGTACCTTCTGGGTCCGGCGCGGTGATGTGGTGCGCGTCTGCGGTCACTCCGCCGCCGATGAGCTCGGCGTAGATGCGTGCGCCACGGGCGAGCGCGTGCTCCTCCGTCTCAAGCACGAGCGCCGCGGCGCCTTCGCCGAGCACGAAGCCGTCGCGGCTCACGTCGTAGGGGCGTGACGCGTGCGACGGGTCGTCGTTGCGCTTGGAGAGCGCCTGCATGGCCGCGAAGGATGCGACGGGCAGGGGGTGGATGGCCGCTTCCGATCCGCCGGCGACCACGACGTCCGCGAGGCCCTGCTGGAGGTGCTCGTAGGCGTCGGCGATTGCTTCAGTGCTCGAAGCGCACGCGGAGACGACGGTGCGGACGCCGGCGCGGGCCTGGATGTCCATGCCGATCGCGGCTCCGGGGCCGTTCGGCATGAGCATGGGAACCGTCAGCGGCATGACGCGGCGCGGCCCCTTCTCGCGGAGCGTGTCCCAGGCGTCGAGCAGGGTCCATACGCCGCCGATGCCGGTGGCCCAGTCGACGAGGAGTCGCTCGGCGGGGATGTCGCCAACCGTGAGCCCGGCGTCGGCGAAGGCTTCACGGCCAGCGATAAGCGCGAACTGGCTCGAGGGGTCGAGGCGCTTCGCCTCGTGGCGGGGGAGCACCTCGCTTGCCGGGACCTTGGCGGTCGCGGCGAATTCGATGGGGATCTCGTACTTCGCGACCCATTCGGCCTCGAGCGTCCGGGCTCCGGACTCACCGGCGAGGAGTGCTTCCCAGGTGCTGCGGGCGTCTCCGCCGAGCGGGGAAGTCGCCCCGATTCCGGTGACGACGATTTTCTTGGTCATGACAATTGCTCCTGAATGAACTGGGGCGAAGGTGAAACAGTCACCAAGAGTGGGCGGCGGATGCCGCCCACTCGAAGTGGAGGACCGTCCTTAGGACGCTGCGACGATGAAGTTGACGGCGTCGCCCACGGTCTTGAGGTTTGCGACCTCGTCGTCCGGGATCTTGACGTCGAACTTCTCTTCGGCGTTGACGACGATCGTCATCATGGAGATCGAGTCGATGTCGAGGTCGTCGGTGAAAGACTTCTCAACGGTGACCGTGTCAGCCGCGATCCCGGTCTCGTCGTTCACGAGCTCAGCGAGTCCCGCGAGAACTTCGTCGTTGGTAAGTGCCATGGTGTTTCTCCTTGATTGTCAATGACCGAGCCAAGTGTATTGGTCGGCGGCGGTGCGTGGTGGAGGCGTGCGGGGAGTTCTTGGCCGCGTTAGGGGAGCACGACGACCTGGGCGCCGTACACGAGGCCGGCGCCGAAGCCGATCTGCAGTGCGAGGCCGCCCGAGAGCTCGGGGTTCTCTTCGAGCAGCCGGTGCGTTGCGAGCGGCACCGAGGCGGCCGAGGTGTTGCCGGTCGTCGCGATGTCACGGGCGATGACGACGTGGTCTGGCAGGGCGAGCTGCTTCGCGAACTCGTCGACGATGCGCATGTTGGCCTGGTGAGGGATGAACGCGGCGAGCTGGTCGGGGGTGACGCCCGCCTCTTCGAGTGCGCGTCGCGCGACCTTCGCCATGTCCCAGACCGCCCAGCGGAAGACGCTCGGCCCGTCCTGGCGCAGCGTGGGCCATTCGGAGCCGCCTTGGCGGTACTCCTGCAGGCTCGCGTTCATGGAGACTGCCTCCCAGCGCGAGCCGTCGGATCCGAGGATCGACTTGGAGATGCCAGGAGTGTCGCTCGGCCCGATGATCGCCGCTCCGGCGCCGTCACCGAGGAGGAACGAGATGGTGCGGTCGGTGGGGTCGATGAGGTCGGAGAGCTTCTCCGTGCCGACCACGAGGACGTGCTCGGCGACGCCGGTGCGCACGAGCGCGTCGGCCTGGGCGACGGCGTAGCAGTAGCCGGCACATGCGGCGTTGAGGTCGTAGGCTGCCGCGGGCGTCGTGCCGACGAGGTCGGCGAGGCGGGCGGCGAGCGAGGGCGTCTGCATCCCGTTGCTGATCGTCGCGACGATCACGGCACCGATCCTGCTCGGGTCGATGCCGGAACGCTCGATGGCCTCGCGGGAGGCGTCGACGGCGAGGTCGAGTGCGCTCGTGTCCTCGTTAGCGCGGACTCGAGTGACGACGCCGGTGCGCTGGCGGATCCACTCGTCTGACGAGTTGATCGGCTCGATGATCTCCGAGTTCGGCACGACGCGCTCACCGCGGGCGGCGCCCATTGCGAGGATGCGCGTGAACTGCGCGCCCGTCGACTGCACGAGGGTGGGTGTTGCTGTGGTCATGCGAGTCCTCTCGAGGATGCTCTTGGCGGGTCAGGCGTCGGCGGCGATGCGCTCGCGCGCGACGTCGAGGTCTGCGGGAGTGGAGAGCGCGAGCGTCGGCGTTCCCCTGAGGGCGCGCTTGGCGAGCCCGCTGAGGGTGCCGGCGGGCGCGAGCTCGATGAGCGAGGTGACGCCGGCGGCCGCGAAGGAGCGCATGCAGGCGTCCCAGCGCACGGGCTGCGCGAGCTGGCGGATGAGGGCTGCGCGAAACTCGACGCCGTCCGTCACGGTCTCGCCGGTCTCGTTGGACCAGATGGTGCGCACTGGATCGCGAACCTCGAAGAGCTCGGCGTCCGCGCCGAGCTCGGAACGAGCCTGTTCCATGTACCGCGTGTGGAACGCACCGGCGACTTTGAGCGGGATGACGCGCGTCCCAGCGGCTGGTTCGCTGCGGAGAGCGTCGAGGGCCTCCGGTGCGCCTGCGGCGACGATCTGGCCGCCGCCGTTGAAGTTGGCCGGGGTGAGGTCGAGCTCTGCGAGGCGCGCGAGAACGGCTTCTTCGTCTCCGCCAAGCACTGCGCTCATGCTGGTCGGCGTCGCGGCCGCATCCTGTGCCATGAGCTGGGAGCGGCGGGCGACGAAGCGCATCGCGGTATCGGCGTCGAAGATGCCGGCAGCGTAGGCGGCTGTGATCTCGCCGACCGAGTGTCCGGCGACACCGCGGACGGCGGACGCCGCTCCGGGGAGTTCCATGAGCGAGTTCCACGCGAGGATGCCGGCGGCGACGATGAGGGGCTGGGCGATCGCCGTGTCACGGATCGTGTCGGCGTCTGACTCGGTGCCGTGCTTGACGAGGTCGATGCCGGAGGAGGCGGACAGCTGCTCGAGCGTGTCTCGGTTCCTCGCGTCTTCGATCCAGGGGAGCAGGAAGCCTGGAGTCTGAGAACCCTGGCCTGGGCAGGTGACGACAATCATGGATTCCATCATGACAGCACCTGAGCCCTCAGCCCTGTAGCAACAGTCCCAAGAAGTCGAGAATTCATTAGAGGATCTCTAGTGGGAGGTGCGCCGACCGCGTCGCGGAACGTTGGCTGCTCCGGTCGTGCCGGCTTGGCGTCGCGGTTCAGGCTGCTTGGGTTCGGCGATGTTGCCGAGGATGAGCGCGCACTGCAGGATGAGGGCCTCGCGTGGTCCGGTCGCGTCCCAGCCGATGACTTCGCTGACCCGCTTGAGGCGGTAGCGAACGGTGTTGGGGTGCACGAAGAGCTCGCGTGCGGTCGCTTCGAGTGAGCGGCCGTTGTCGAGGTAGCACCAGAGCGTCGTGAGGAGGTCGCTCTGGTGGTCGGCGAGCGGCCTGAACACGCGGGCGACGAGCGTCTGTCTCGCGAGCGGGTCGCCTGCGAGTGCTCGCTCCGGCAGCAGTTCGTCGGCGAGCATGGGCCGCTGCGCCTTGCGCCAGGCGCCGGCGACCGCGAAGCCGGCGAGTGCGGCGCGCGCGCTTCTGGAGGCCTCGACGACGCTCGGCACGGGTGGGCCGAGCACCAGACGTCCGTCACCGAAGCTCGGTTCGAGGCGCTCGGCGATCTCCATGAACGGAACCTGCTCGGTCTCGTCACCCTCCCCGTTGGGGTGCGCGCGCCCGATGACGAGCACGAGGCGCCCGCCTTGGACGCCGACGAGCAGGTCGACCTTGTTGTGTCTGGCGGTTCGACGGATCTGGTCGACCTCGAGGATCCTCGGGGTGGTCCCGACGAGGACGCTCACCTCGCCGTGGCCGTGCCAGCCGAGTGCCGCGATGCGGCTCGGGAGCTCATCATCGTGCTCGCCCGTGAGGATCGAGTCGACGACCAGCGCCTCGAGGCGCGCATCCCACAACCCGCGAGCCTCCGCGGCGCGGGCGTAGACGTCCGCAGCCGCGAAGGCGATGTCACGCGAGTACTTCAGCACCGCTTCACGCACGTCGCCGTCCGTGGACTTCGTCCGTTCCTCGACGACCTCCACGACCACTCGGATGAGCTGCAGCGTCTGCTGCAGGCTCACCGAGCGGAGGAGCTCGCGCGGAGCGGAGTCGAAGACGTCCGCCGCCACCCAGGGGGTGGCGGTCGGGTCCTCGAACCAGGCGATGAAGGAGGAGATGCCCGACTGGGCGACGAGGCCGACGGCGCTTCGTCGCCCAGGGGGCATGTCCCCGAACCAGGGAAGGGTGTCTTCCAAGCGCTTCACTGTCGCGGTCGAGAGCTCTCCCGAGATCGACCGAAGCCAGTTGAGTGTCTGGTCCTTTGTGCGTGGAGCGGGCATGATTCCGAACTGTGAGGTGGCGAGCAGGGGAGGAGGGCCGTTAGGCGTCTCCGCCCGCGCTGCCGCTCGTGCCGGCCTTCGGGTTGTGCAGGTCGTACTTGTCGATGGCCTCCTGCACGACCGAGCGGTCGAGCTTGCCCTGCGTCGCGAGGCGCTCGAGGGCGCGGACGACGACGGAGTGGCTGTCGATGAGGTAGTAGCGACGAGCTGCCGGACGAGTGTCGGAGATGCCGAAGTCATCGGCGCCGAGCGTCGTGAAGTCGTTCTTCACGAACGGACGGATCTGGTCCTGCACGGCGTGCGAGAAGTCGCTCACCGCGATGACCGGGCCCTCTGACGCCTGGAGCTTGTCCGTGACGAAGGGAACCTTCGGCTCCTCGTTCGGGTGCGTCCAGTTGTACTCCTCGGTACGGAGGCCGTCGCGACGGAGCTCGTTCCAGGACGTGACCGACCAGACCTCGGCGGCAACGCCCCAGTCCTTCTCGAGAATCTCCTGCGCCTCGAGAACCCACGGCACACCCACGCCAGACGCGAGCAGCTGCACGCGCGGCCCGGAGGCCTCGGTTCCCTTGAGGTAGTAGATGCCCTTGAGGATGCCCTCGACGTCGACGTTCTCCGGCTCAGCTGGCTGCGCCATCGGCTCGTTGTACACCGTGAGGTAGTACATGACGTTCGGGTCCTGCTTCGGGTTCTCCGACTGGGAGTCCGGGCCGTACATCCGCTCGATGCCTGCCTGCATGATGTGTGCGAGCTCGTAGGCGTAAGCAGGGTCGTAGGTGATGACTGCCGGGTTGGTTGCGGCGATGATCGGCGAGTGGCCGTCCATGTGCTGCAGGCCTTCGCCGGCGAGTGTGGTGCGTCCGGCGGTGGCTCCGATGAGGAAGCCCCGCGAGAGCTGGTCGGCTGCCGCCCACATGGCGTCCGCCGTGCGCTGGAACCCGAACATCGAGTAGTACATGTAGATCGGGATCATGGCTTCGCCGTGCGTCGAGTACGACGAACCGGCTGCCGTGAATGCGCCCATGGCGCCGGCCTCGTTGATGCCGACATGGTTGATCTGACCCTGTTCGCTCTCGCGGTAGGCGAGGAGCAGCTCACGGTCGACCGACATGTAGTGCTGGCCGTTGGGGTTGTAGATCTTCGCGGTCGGGAAGAACGCGTCGACACCGAAGGTGCGGGCCTCGTCCGGGATGATCGGGACGATGCGTGCGCCGAAGTCCTTGACGCGCATGAGGTCCTTGAGGAGGCGGACGAACGCCATCGTCGAGGCGATCTCCTGCGTTCCGGATCCCTTCTTGACGGACGCGTACGTCTTGTCTTCCGGGACCGCGATCTGCGTGAACTTCGAGCGACGCTCCGGCACGAAGCCGCCGAGCTCGCGGCGACGCTCCTGCATGTACTGGATGGCCTCGTTGTCCGCGCCGGGGTGGTAGTACGGCGGCTGGTAGACGTCGGCTTCGAGCGCTGCGTCCGAGATGGGGATGTGCAGCTGGTCGCGGAACGCCTTCAGGTCGGGAAGCGTGAGCTTCTTCATCTGGTGCGTCGCGTTGCGGCCCTCGAAGTGCGGTCCGAGGCCGTAGCCCTTGATCGTGTGGGCGAGGATGACGGTCGGCTGGCCCTTGTGCTCAGTCGCTGCCTTGTAGGCCGCGTAGACCTTGCGGTAGTCGTGGCCGCCTCGCTTGAGGCCCCAGATCTCGTCATCGCTGTAGTTCTCGACGAGCTTGAGCGCCTCTGGGTCGCGTCCGAAGAAGTTATCGCGGACGAATCCACCCGACTCCGTCTTGTACGTCTGGAAGTCGCCGTCCGGCGTCTCGTTCATGAGCGTGCGGAGCGCGCCCTTGTCGTCGCGCTCGAGCAGCGAGTCCCACTCGCGACCCCAGACGACCTTGATGACGTGCCAGCCGGCGCCGCGGAAGAAGCTCTCGAGCTCCTGGATGATCTTGCCGTTTCCGCGGACGGGGCCGTCGAGGCGCTGCAGGTTGCAGTTGACGACGAAGGTCAGGTTGTCGAGGTTCTGGTTGGCTGCGACCTGCAGCTGACCACGCGACTCGACCTCATCCATCTCGCCGTCGCCCAGGTACGCCCACACGTGCGAACCGGAGGCATCCTTGATGCCGCGGTTGGTGAGGTACTTGTTGAACTGCGCCTGCCAGATCGCGTTGAGCGGCCCGATACCCATCGAGACGGTCGGGAACTGCCAGAAGTCCTTCATGAGGCGCGGGTGCGGGTACGACGGCATGCCGAACGGAGCAGCGGACTGCTCCTGGCGGAAGCCGTCGAGCTGCTCCGACGAGATCTGCCCCTGCAGGAAGGCACGCGAGTAGTTGCCGGGGGAGGCGTGCCCCTGGAAGAAGACCTGGTCGGGTCCGTCCGCGTGGTCGTAGCCCTTGAAGAAGTGGTTCAGACCCACTTCGTAGAGCGTCGCCTGCGACGCGTAGGAGGAGATGTGGCCGCCGACTGCGACCCCTTCGCGCTGCGCGCGCTGCACCGTCATGGCCGCGTTCCAGCGGATCCACGAACGGTACGTGCGCTCCAGCGACTCGTCACCGGGGAACTCTGGCTCATCCTCGGGCGCAATCGAGTTCACGTAGTCGGTGGTTGGAACCATGGGAACGCCGAGGTGGCGCTCCCGAGACCGCTCAAGAAGGCTGAGCATGATGTCTCGTCCGCGCTGATGTCCCTGCGCGTCTACGACCGCATCGAGCGATTCTCGCCATTCGGCGGTCTCCTCGGGGTCGCTGTCAACGTAATGCTCTGAGTACGGATCCTGGTTGTTAACAGCCACCGTCGACCTCATTTCGTTCCGGGTTCGTCACGTCAATGGCGCACGCCAGGTTATGACGCGCAGTCCACCCGCTAGCCTATCTATGGTTTGTGCGATGCACACGCAGGTTGAGGGGAATCCTTGTCGAAGCGCGCACAACCGAACATCGTGAGTGGAGAGGACCTGATCGTGAGCGAATTCGCGCCCCCACTCGAATCCATCTCCCTGGTCGATCATCGCGGCGGGATGCGCGTCGTCGCGGGCCCGGCAGCGTCGGCTCGGCTGCTCGTGTTCGTGCCAGGGGCGTTCACACCCGTGTGCGCCGATGAGGTTCGAGAGCTCGTCGAGCTGGTCGACTCGGCTCGGAATACGGGGAGATCCAGCGCCCTCGCTCCAGGCTTCGAGGTCTTCGTCGTCGCTACCGACAGTGCGGCGACGCTGAGAGCCTGGCTGCACGACCTCGGCGCTGACGGAGTGCTCACCGGATGCAGCGACTTCTGGCCGCACGGGCGGGCCGCGCGCGCCTACGGCGCATTCGACGAGGGTTCTGGCGCAGCCACGCGCCGCACCTTCCTGTTGCGAGCGGATGGCAGCTACCGTCTCGTCGCGTCCGCTCGCCCGGGGGAGGCGCGTGTTCGAGCGGACCACGCCGCCGCGCTACACTTGCTCGCCGAGGGCCTTTAGCTCAGCTGGTAGAGCGCCACGTTTACACCGTGGATGTCGTCGGTTCGATCCCGGCAGGGCCCACCACTCTGTATTCCTGGTCAGAGCGCGTTGGCGCCGAGGTTGTCGCTCCCAGGCTCTCGACCGACCAGCGGCGAGGCGGCCGGGTGACGCGGTGCGCCTTGCGGTGGTGCTGCGTGTGTCCCGCCGCCGAAATCGAATCCGGGTGCGCGGACGGGTGGGGAGTCGCTCGCCGGCATGTGCGGGGCCGCGGAAGACATCACCGAGAACGTTCACGTCGAACGTGACCAACCTTGACAGCAAGGACTTCGTGATCAAGTAGCCGAGACCGCGGTAGGCACTTGCACCCGCAGGCCCATGGCGGCTCGGGTGCGAGTTTGCCAGGCTCCGTTCGTGCGCAAACCGACGCCGGGCCACCGGCATGCCGTTGCCGGGGAATGCGCGCCAAGGTCCAGGCCACTTCGCGCGACTGATAGCGCATAGCGACCCTTTTCCGTCTGTATCGCGCCAAAGAGCGTCTCCGCCTCGTCGGGTTCCAAGCTCGTAGCTAGGCTCGCGCAGTCGAACTCCGGACGGTCGTCTCGACCAGCCGCGGTGAGAATCCGGTGACCCGGTGGGCGCCCCGTTCCGCCGATGCAGGTCAGGCGCACCATGCCGACGCGGCGCCGGTGACGAAACGAACGGAAACTGATGCGAATCCCCGCCACACGCTTGCTCTCTGCCCTGGTGCTGAGCGCAGCCGTCATCGGCACGACGTTGACACCCGCTGTCGCTGCCACGCTGGACTCGGCAACGATACCCAAGGTAGTAACTTGCACGCCAGCGAGCACAGGTGCGCCGACGCCCCGCGCAGCGGCGACTCCGACCGGGAACGGTTGTTCATCACATACGGCGCCGACGAACGCGACGGCACGGCAAGCTGCAGTAACCACCACCGGGACAACGACCGCGAACCCCGTTCCGACTCCACTGGACGTGACCACGGCAACCGCGACGCCAACAACGTCGAGCCCTGTCCAGACGCCTCCCGATGTGCCCACGCCATCCGCGACGCCGAAGCCCCTGGCATCACCCACCATGACGCTGAACGATCCTCCAAAGACGACTCCCGATCCGGTTGAATCGCTCCCGCCGGACAGCGCCCAAGAAGGTGACCCCTCAGTGCCGGAGCAGCTGCGCGCAGCGAGCCCAGAGAGCGCCCAGTGCTACGGATCGTCCAGCCTGAACTGGATCTGCAGCGGACCTTTCCAGAACGCCGTCCCCGGCTGGAACATCATCAACAACGCCGAAGGAGGCATGACCTCAGCCGGCATCGCGACCGCGGGCGGCGTGCACCAGCTGTACCTGAGCCGTAGCGTCACGATCCCCGCATCCGGATCGGTGCAGCTCGCCTCTCCCGTAGGTAAGCCCTACCCGGACGCAAAGCTCGGCCGCCTCGTCATGGACGCGCAGATCGGCGGCATTGACGGCAAGCTCACCCAGCGCCCCGACCTGACCGACCCACGTCAGCTCTGGGTCTTCACCCGGGACGCGGCCGGCGCGGCCAAGACTGTCGCCCAGAACGCCCCCATCGTGTCGCTCGACAAGCCCCGCCCGGGCGCGACATCGATCTTCTGGCTCGGTTCGAACAACCTCGACGACATGGCCCGCGTCAAGGACGACACCGCCCGCATGATTGAGCTGCACCAGGCGACTTCCAACGCGCCGTTCTACGTCGTCGAGCTGCCGCCGGCCTGGGGCGGTAACGAGCACCCTGTGACCGCCAACCGGAAGAGCCTCAACGCTTGGATCAAGCAGAACTACGGAGAGCGCGTCATTCCTCTCGCCGACTACCTTTCGAACGGGGCCCTCTACGACGCTGGAATCACACGCACCCAGGCTGACCTCGATGCCATCGCTCGAGGCGTCAATCCTCGCTCGTTCTGGATGTCGGCCACCGACCTCACGCACATGAACAGCACTGGTCAAAATGTCGCGGCCCGTTACTTCGCCAGGTTCGTCCGTGACGACGAGACTTACAGCCAGGCGTACTCCCGCTTCAACGCGCAGTCGACTATGAACGTCAGCGTCAATGGGGGACAGGTGACCGTCTCCGGCCACGCCTTCGACTACTCGGACCTGTTCCAGTCGATACCGGTCGGGATCACCGTCAACGGCGCGTGGAACGCGACGATGGCCTCCGGCGCATCGACCAACCTGTTCGCGTACGGCATCCCCGGTCGCCACTCCTACTCGATGACGTTCAACCTGAACCCGGGCAAGCACTTCATCTGCTCCGTGGGCGTCAACTTCGGTGCCGGAAACGACTATTTCCCGGCGTGCCAGACGGTCACCGTCCAGAAGGCTGCTGCGCCCATCGGGCAGGTGATGGATGCACCCGCGTCGAACCGAATGCACCAGTTCGCCGGGTGGACGTACACGCCGGGCAACCCGGCCCGCTCGATCCCCGTAGCGATCCTCGTCGACGGGAAATGGCGCCACGCCATCACAGCCAACCGGGACTCGCCCTACCTCAAAGGCGTCCCCGGTAAGCACGCCTTCTGGACAGCGGCTGTCTTCGCTCCCGGTAAGCACTCCATGTGCGCCGTCGCGATCGAGTCCGACACCAACATGACCAACCTCGGTTGCAAGGACTTCGTCATCAAGTAGCGCTGAGCAGTCTCGTCGCTTCGGCCCTGCGTAGATGGGCATGAACCCATCCAGTCCCGTCGCTTTCGCCGCGCACTCCGGCGGCATCCTCCTGTTGCGGCGCACGTTCGATGCGGTCTTCATCTCGCTCGGGGCTCTCCTGCTCGCCTTCGCGGCCGATTCCGCCCTCAACCCGCCCACCAGCGACACCGTCATGTTCACCATCACGGCGACGAACACGGGGACGAAGCCCATCGGCAACGGGCGCATCCACGACGCCGCGGGCGACGAGCTCGGCGGGACCCTCTCCTGCCCCGGCGCACCCCTCGAACTAAGGAAGAAGCTGTCCTGCAACGCAGACATCGCTTGGAAAGCCGACTCGGCTCAGGCAACCCGAATCATCTCCGGCGTTCTCGTCGGTGCCGCATCCCTGACCGCGGGAATCCTTGTGCTCCGGTTCCCCGGGCGGCCCAGCGTCACAGCGACGGGGCCCGAGGCATGAAGGACCGTTTTGCGCCCAAATCCCTCTATCTCCCGTCATTCCATCCCAGCGATCGTGTCGCTCGTCCGCACCGGTCCAAGCCATCCCTACGTTGAGGCCCGCTCATGAAACGAACCACCGCCATCACCTCGGCCGCAGCGATCACCGTCACGCTCCTCGCGATGGCCGCGCTCACCGTCAACGCCCGCCAGCAGCTGCCCGTCAGCGACGCCGTCACGTGCACCGTCACCGCTAAGGGAGCCGAAGACGGCGCAGAACAGATCAAGCATCTGCGCATCGACACCGTGGACTGCGGCAGCTTCCGAGTCGCCGACCCGATCCTCATCGACGTTGGGACCCGCGCTGACCTCTACCGTTCGATCGAGACCGGGCAGACATACACGTTCGACACTCGCGGCGACCGAATCGAGTTCCTCGGGCTAGTCCCCGGCATCGTCGCCGCGACTCCCGCCGGGTAGCGCCCGCGTGAGCGCGTGGCAGGACGTGCCCACCGGCGCCTGGTTGCTGGTCATAGTGCACCTATTCCGCGCCGGCGACGACAGGTGGATCGTCGTCGACTCCGAAGCGCGAACGTGACGAGGAACGAGGCACCGTCTACTCGCGCGAGCTGGCGAACATGCACACTGGCATCGCGGACGTCCTGGATGCCGTGTCCCGCTTCGATGACGGCTCCGGGGCACGTGAGCGATGATCGACTGGTCGAAGTTCAGCGAGCAGCAGGAGCAGGACTGCAAGCGCCTCATTGAGTACTCCGGCGAGGCGTAGCCGCACTCGTGCTCGGCGGACTAGAGGTGACATGGTCCTCCTTCACGCCCGGGACGTGTGTGCCGGCACTGGCCGTCGTGACACCAGGCGGTCTTCATTCGGCGGGTGTGCCGGTGACTGACCTGAAGCCCCTCCGGCCGTGGCCGCACCGGTCACTGCAGAGTCCCGCTGGCATCACCCATCTTCATGTAGTGAATGCTCAGTCCGCGCGACAGTTTGCGACAATCTTCTGCCTTCTTGCGTCTGAACAGGGCCAACGGCGTGGCACGGGATCCAGCTATGCCTACGGTGAACGCTGCTTCTGTATCCCAGGGGCTTCACCGAGCTGGGTCGCAGGGCGCGAGCAGTGCGCCCGCGTTCACCAGAGGGTCCCGATGACACCACCAGGCCATGTCCACAATCCTGCAGGAGACACTGGCACACCCAGCCGCCGAGCGCTGCTGAAAC
Source organism: Pseudoclavibacter sp. Marseille-Q434 (assembly GCF_050315415.1). Classification (NCBI taxonomy): domain Bacteria; kingdom Bacillati; phylum Actinomycetota; class Actinomycetes; order Micrococcales; family Microbacteriaceae; genus Pseudoclavibacter; species Pseudoclavibacter sp. Marseille-Q434. Next base: position 771,037 of record NZ_JBNPQH010000001.1, read on the forward strand.
GCGGTGCCTGGGCGGCACCCGTCGTTGCTCTCACCGTCGCGACACCCCAAGCTGCGGCGTCAGCAGGGCAAGCGACGACACGCTTCAACACGACGCCGCAGATGTTCATCCAGGGCTCCGCGTGGAGCCCGGCACGGAACGGCAGCGTCGCCCTTGGCTACCGGTTCGAGACCAAGTTCGAGAACATCTACCAGCCCCACGCCGTCACGATCCTCACCACCGACCTCGTGATTTCCTACCCATCCGCGTACATAGCGGACCTACCCCTCACCAATCTCAGCAACGGACTCGTCGAGGTTGGCCGGGCCGTGAGCGGCGAAACGATCACCTTCAGATTGCGGCTCACGGAGACGATTGCGAACGCTGCGTCATCGTCAGACATGAGTTGGGTCGCCACTGCCGCCCCCGGCGTCTCAACCTCCCAGGCCGTCCCGTTCTCCGTCACGCTGACTTCGCCCCAGTCGTCCACGACACTCGCGCACTCCGGCACCAACCCGACCTGGTAGCCGCCGCTCCACCCCTGCAAGGTCACGCGTTCAGCGCGCGAATCTCCCTTCTTGGCAACCGGTGGGACCGACCGCCGCGCACAGTCCCCGTGACCCACGAGGAGACTTGCCCTTGACCCACACTTCTGACGCTTGCCGCGAGTCCGCCCGCGGCAACAGAGTCGCCGACGCGGGCACCGTTGTTCCCATCGATTCGCTCAGGGAAGGCGACCGCGTGGACATGCGCCAGGTGATCGAAGCCCACATCGACCGCGCGGACTGAGACCTGGATAGCGCGGTCCGCGAGCTCATGCGCTCCTCGCCCTGTTCCCGACCGCCGTTCGCGCGGATGTGACGTTCACCGATCGCATCGGTCGCTTCGACGGGCCCGTGGAAGACCCGGACGTCGTGCGAGTCCAGGATTTCGCGATCTCCGACACGGACCACGTTGACCTGGTGGAGTAACTCGACGAGGACATCGAGCAGATCAAGGACACCGCGGCCGAGAAACATCGCAAGCTCACGAAGGCGGAGCAGAACAAGCTCACCACCCTCGAGGCCGAACGCGCCACGTTGCGGGAGCACGCGGAAATCGCGCCCTCCGCGATGGAGCACCAGGCCATGTCGGCCGACTTCAACCGCGAGTACCAGCTGAGCATCTCGAAGGTGGACCTCTCCGTCGACGAAGCGAAGGACATCCACTTCGAGGCGATGGACCGAGCCCGCGCCGCAGCCCACGCCACCATCGACCTGTGCCGACAGGACCTCGCCGCCTACGCCGAGGACTACCGGCTCGACAAGGTCGACCACGTCGAGGTCCACACTCGCGCCGCGGACGCGTTTGAGGAAGAGCACGAGAACAGATACATCAACCGGATCTTCGACCGCGACGGCGAGGTCGTCTACGGCTACGCGACCGGCAGGAGAGCGACGACGTGTACGAGCTCGCGGAGTTCGCCGAGCAGGGCATCTACTACCCGAACGCGAAGACGAACGATGCGAACCTGCTTCAGATGTCGAAGCTCGCCCGCGACGCCGCCACCTTTGGCATCGACCCGCAGTACCCTTCCAAGGGACTGCCGGCATCGACCGGGACGTCCGGGAAGCTGCCGCTGTGGGACCCGAGTTCCGACCCGACCAGCGTCTTTCTCTTCGATGCCTGAGCTGATCGCCAGTCTGGACTAGGCATCGTTCTGGATCGGTGTCGCGGCCGCCGTGCTCGTGCCGGCTCTGATCTTCGCGACCTGGTTCGCCGCCATATGCGTCTACGTCCTCGCCACCAACCGGCGCTTCGGGCTCGGCGGATGCATGGTCTGCAATCGGGCGCCCGTGTGCGAGATGAAGGAGAAGACGGAACTGCAGGTGCCGTTCCCGAAGCTCTGGCACAACTAGGTGCTGGCGCGGATGCCCGCGCATCGGAAGGCGTGGCGAGCGCACCGCTGACGCCCCGACAACTGCGCCGCCCGAACCCGCTGAACCCGCCGACCGAAGTTTCACGCATACAAAAGGATTGGCTCGCTATGACGACTGCAGCAAGTTCAGGACGTGAAGCCGCCCGCGGCAACGGCACCACGGGAGGCCAGTTGGCTTCCAGGACCACAGACTGCCAGCGGCCGCTCCCCAGTCGACTTGAACGAGCTCGAGGCAACCCGCATCCAGGTGTTCAACCCGCAGGCGACGTCCGTGAGGAACATGGCGGTGACGACCGCCGCGATCCACCGCGACGTCGGCTTCGAGGACCTGTCGCGGTCCGAACGGCGTGCGCACCAGCACGTGGACAAGGACCGCGGCTGGATCCTCGACGAGCTCCCGCGGGATGACCGAGGCGAGATGAACGGTCTGGAAGCCCTGTGGCAGGTTGCAATAGCTCCGAATAACCCCGAGCAGACCTGGGGGATCCGGGCCGGGGCCTCCACGACCGCGATCGCAGCACAGCAGCGCACCAACGTCCTGGCCGCCAGTCACGGGCTCGAGTTCGACCCCGCGACGGCGGAACGTTCCCCGGCTTCGGAGACGGACGCGCCACGCTGAGCCACCGTCGCGGGTGAGGAGCGTGCGCGGGCTTCCGGAGCGCGCCCATCCGCAGACGTGACCGGATTAGCTGTCAGTTCGTCAAGGGTCTAGTTGCAACTGGTGTCGTGTGTATCGACCCGCTGAGAAAAACTGGTCGAAATTTGAGAAGAACTGGTCGGGTACCCCGGGATCAGCCATTTCGCGACAGTGCCGACGTGTACGTGACGCAAAATGAACGCTTGCGCGTCGGAAGACGTGTCAGCGCTCGCATCCGGGCCGGATGCATGTCTTTGCACGCGCATACGCTTGCCGGAACTTCTCACTGGAGGTGGAATGTGCATGAAGCGAGCGCTCATGGAGCGGCAGCGGGTGCTGTCACGCGTGAAGTCGTCCTTGATGACGACGCCGCGATCGAGTGGGTTGCCGCACTCGGCTGGGTGGCTGAGCCCATCAACTCGCGCTTCCAAATTGTCGCTGACCTGATCCGAACCGACAGCTTCGCGATCGGCCGCATCTGGCACACGCCGGCTTACCTCTCGTGCGTCGTCGACGACGAGACCCCGCCGGGCCTGTTCCACTCGATGTACGGCATCGAGGGCACCCAGATCCTGACGTCCGAATCGGAACGAGTCGATCTGCGCCCCGGCCAGATGCACGTGGAATCCTTCGGGGAGCCGCTCACGATCACGTCCCACGAGCCGGTCGCACGTTTGTTCTTCGTCTCCAGCTGGGCGCGCTTGCGAGACTTAGAGGGGCGCGTCGCCGAACCGCATTCGGGCCTCTTCGGCGCCTGCAACGCGTACCAGGATATCTTCACCAGCGCAGCACACGCAGCACTGAACTCCGTGACCACCGTCGAAGGCGCAGGATTCAACCGCGTCAGGACCGGGCTGGACCAGCTCTTCGCTGGTGTGCTCGCCGATGACGCGCCGGCACGACCTAGGCGAGCGCGCGGGGTCGGAACCTCGGGAGAGGGGAGAGATGGCATCCGAGTCACGCCATCGTTGCTTCGGCGGGCGTCGCAGCGGATCGAAGCCTCCGCAAGTGACGTCACCTTCGACGCTGGCAGGCTCGCACGCGACCTCGGAGTCTCCACGGCGAGTCTGTATCGGGCGTACGAAGACACAAACCTGACGCCGGCCTCTCAGCTTCGACGGGTTCGAGCTCGGCTCGCGCGAGACCTGTTGGAAGCACCGGGGGAGTTCGGTGACGTCGACACCCAAGATCTGAAGTGCATCGCTGCGGCTGCCGGTTTCGGCTCGGTGCGTGCCATGCGTCGCGCCCTCGATGGGCTCTCGGACAGCGAGAGCGAAGCTCAGTCGGACATCTCAGCAGACGAATTTGGCATCGCTCGGATCTGAGCGCTGACGCTCACATTCCCACTAGCTGAGAAAGACCGACCGGAAAGTCGGCCGCTCTCGGGTCGACTCTCGCTATTACTGCCACTGTTTCTCAAACTGAGTGCTGATTCTTCTCTGAGTTTGGACCCGGAAGGAGCTTCAGATAGCTTTCAGAAGGGGTTGCGGTTTCATCAAAAGCAGACCTCGCGCTTGGTGGTAGCGCACTTGCGTTCGTGCCGAGATGCAATGCAGTAATGACCTGGGATCTCCGACCGATGGCAGTTTGCCAATAATCCCTCACGGTCTCGTTCAAGTGGACCGCCGTGGTCTATTCGCGACCTCGTTTCAGCGACAGAGAAAGAGCACACATTGACAAAGAACACCTCTGAGAACCACGGCGCGGCCGGGGACACAACGCGTCGTCGGGTCTTGCAGACGGCGGCCTGGACGGTGCCGGTGATCGCGATGACCACCGCAGCTCCAGCATTCGCGGCATCGCCGCCGCGAACGTTCGAGATCCAGTCCAGATTCGGCTTGGGTTGGTATCCAGCGACGCAGGGGTCGTCGACCGACGGCGCGCTCCAGTACGACGCGAAGAGCCCGGGGCAGTATCTGCGCGTGGCAGGAACACAGCCCGGAGACGTGCTCTCGAACATCTACTACGAGGTGCTCATCTCCACCGGGTGGCCAGCCCCGACCTTCGCGCCTATCCCTGGCTCGAACACCGCGTGGTCGACACTCGCCAACACGGGCACGACGACCGTCGTCGGTGGCGTCACCTACCGCGTCTATCGCTCGAGCTACACCGGCACCGTGACCGCGACAGGAGCGACGACCAACATCCCGGTCGACTTCTTCTTCCGTTCCGATGGCCCTTACTACAGCGGCCAGACTGGACAGACGCGTCGATACGTGACGGTCAACAGCCAGCCCGTCGAGCTCATCAGGGACCCGGCCGACATCAACAACACGAACGTCGTGAACTACCCCACGCCGTAACTCCTGGCGTCAACAGCCAGAGCGCTCGAGCAGATCCCGGACCTGTGAGACCAGAGAGGGGGCCAAGACTGCTGCAGTCTTGGCCCCCTTTCTCGGTTCCCGAGATGCCCGTTGCCAGCCTACGAGCGGCAGCCGGCCGCGGAAATGCGGGGCAGTCCGATCCGAATGTCGTCGTTGGTGCGGCCGGCGTTGTTGGTCACCCCCGGGACGAGGAAGACGATCGCGAACGTCACAGCGGCATTGCTGGGGGCCGTCCAGGTGAATGAGTGGGTTTGCACGCCACTGAGGTTGTTCGCTGGGCCGCCGGCGGTCGACTTCGTGATGCCCGCCCACTGGGTTGTGGTGTTGATGCGCATGTTCAGTGTCTGCGAGTCGGTCAACGTGGTGTTCGTGCTCGTGACGAACGTGAAGGTGTAGCTCGTCCCGCTGACCGGGACGAACACCGTCGACCACTGCACGGTCGTGGTGCCACCGGCAACGTTCCTGTCCTGCACGGACAGGAACGAGTTCGCGTTGTTCTCGGGCAGCGCGAGGTATGTCCCGCCGACGCGGTTGTTGTAGGTCGGATCGGGGTGCACTCGCAACTGACCGGTTGTGCTCGCCGTCCAGCTCGCCGCCGACTCAAACTGCGGGCACGGTGGGGACGCCGCTGCCATCGGGGCTGCGGCCGCGACGGCGATCACGGGGATGGACCAGGCAGCGCCGGCCACGATCGTGCGTCGCTTCAACGATCCTGGCGCGTCGGCCTGGTTCGAGCTGTCGAGAGAATCCGACATGAGTTCCCTTTCCTTGGTGACCACTGCGCTCCAACGGGAACTTCCTGCGGATACCGATCACGATGCACGCGAGGTGGCTCTATGAATTGCACGCCGAGAATCAGACGTCAATCCAAACGGTATCGACTTCACGCGCTCCGCGTGCGCTCAGAGAAAGAACGGCGGAAGAAATGGCACGCGAGCATTCGCGACGGCTCCACTCGAATTCCCCAGGGGTTTGGAGAGGTGCGGGTGACGAGAAATCTCGCGCGATCCTTTTGCGACGAATTGCGCTCATTTTGCGTCAAACGGGCCTTTGTGAAATGGAAGCAACAATTCCTGCGGCATTCTGACTACCGCCGGTCGGTGGTGTGCTCTGGGGAGCCGCGTCTTCGCGGGGATCTCGGGGGAGATCCGCGCACCACCCATCCGTGCCGGACTCCTGCGGGTCGACGGCCCCCACTGCCGCCCGCAGGAGTCTCTCTTGTGCGCGCCACAGGCCTCCGGTTCCGACGCAGATGAGCCGCGTGTGGGTCGGGAGCTGATGTTGGCGCGCGTCGCCGCGGACGCTTCACGTCACCACCCACGGTCCCACCACCGACCGCCGCCGAGGCACATCGTTCTAATCGACTTGGAGGACCCATGGAGCGCGTCGCTCGTGCCCACTACAACGAAGCCACCGGCTGGAGTCCCTTTCCTGGATACCGCACGCAGCAGTTCAGAATCCGAGGCCCGCTGCCCCCGGGCATTGACAAGGCGCTCAGGGCCGGCGTGGACCTGCGTGCGACCTCGGGTACCGCGACGATCGAGGCCTCGTTGCTGCGCTTCGACCGGTACCTGATCGTGCGGGGCGAGAGCTCGCCGATCGACCTTGTCTGGAAGCGCGAGCGCGCCTCAGCCCAGGATCGAGCACTGGTGCTGTTCCTCGAGCAAGGATCGCTCGAGGTGGCTTCCGACCAGCGACGGCTTCGGCTCGAGGCGTCGCAGATCGCGATCGTGCCACCCGGGGCCGGCCCAGTCGTCCTCCACGCCCACGAGAAAATCGCCGGGGTCATCTTCTCCTTCGCAGCCAGCGAGCTCGCACCGCTCCAGACTCGGTGGTACCACTCCGACGGAGGCGTGGTCCGCGAGAGCGTGCTCGCACTCCTGACTGCAGCCGCGACAGCGTCGCCGGTGCCGGACCCGCAAGCCGCGACCTCACTGCGGTCGTTGCTGCGCGCTGCCGCTCACTCGCTGCTGGTCGAATCCACCCATGTCGCCAACCTGCGCGACACCGACACGCTCGCGCTGGTCAGGCTCATCGTGGAGAACCGATTCCAGGTGCCGGGCTTCTCCGTCGACGGCATCGCCCGCGAAGCTGGCCTCAGCCGCAGAGTCCTCGAGCGCAGACTCCAGGCAGGTGGCGCGAGCGCCGCCGCGATCCTCCGCGAGCGACGCGTCCAGAACGCCGAAGCCCTGATGCGAGAACAGCCGGGACTACCTGCTCGAGAGGTCGCGTCACAAAGCGGATTCTCCTCGCCGGTGACCCTGCGACGAGCGCTCGCCTCGCAGCGCACCAGCCTCGAGCCCTGACCGTTGCCCACCGCCCCGGCAGGATGCTGGGACAGTTGTTCTCAGATGCCGTGCCGGTCTTTCTCTCAACGCCTAGCACCGGCGGCCGGCGCATAGCTTGATGGTGAAGCCGCGAAGCACGTGCGCAATACTCCATCCCCCGGAGGACACCCTGCACCCCCCCCACGACGATTCCTCAGCCCCCGGTGGTGCGCGTCACGAGCGACGAGTTGTCGTGCGAAGCCCTGGCTGGCTCCTCCCGATCACCGCGCCTCCCGGCTCGCACACCCCCATGCCAGCTACCGAGAAAGAGCACACATTGACGCAGCACGACACTGAACCTCAGGACCCCTCCGGATCATCGACGCGCCGGCAGGTCCTCCAGACCGCGGCATGGACGGTGCCCGTCCTCGCCACCGCCGTCGCGGCACCGCTCGCCGCAGCTTCGCCAGGCGGATGCGGGACCCTAAACTGGTCAGCCGCGCCGGTCACCGTCAACAACACTCGAGTGGCGACCGTGTCCACGGGCGGCAGCAGCGCCAGCATCACGATCGTTCGTTCCACGATCGCAGGGACTCCTCTGACGGGATCCTTCACGCCGCTTGGAGCACCCCCGAACCCGTCGATCGCGCCGTCCGGTTCGCTCTACATGGTTCAGCAGACCGCGGCTGCAAACGCGCCTGCGCGTCAGCGGCTCACGTTCACCAGCACCGTCCCTATCCGAAGCGTGCGGTTCATCGTGCATGACCACACGAGAGGCATCACCTACAGCGATGGCGTGAGCATCGAAGGCTTCGCTACACGTGACGCAACCTTCCTGGACACCAGGCCTGCAGGCATCACCCGCACCGGAACCGGATCCAACGCATCCCCGTGGGGACTGTCCGGCGTCGACACGGTGAACGCGACCGGACGTACTCAGATCACAGCATCGTCTCCGACCGCCAACGTGTCGTCGTTCACCTTCGACTACAGCAACCTGACCACGCCGGTCGTAGCCGGCGGCTCGAGCATGCAGTACATCGCGCTCTCCAACATCGAGATCTGCTTCTAGGGCAACGAGCCAAAAGCCCACACCCAAACGGAACCGCCCCGATGAGTCACCTCATCGGGGCGGTTCTGCGTAGGGGGAGGGGTGCGCCATCGCCCAGGAAGGCAACCGGCGGCAACTCTCCGGATGAACGGGCCTTAGCAGGCGATCTGCACGGTGAACCTGATCGAGCTGATGGCGATGAAATGCCATCCCTGGTTCCCGTTGAACGACGTGTAGTCCATGGTGCTGCCGTTCGGGAACGAGTCGAAGCGGAACTCGTCCTGGTACTGCGCCTGCTCCATCGGGTTGGTGGGGAAGAGTCCACCGCTTCTACGGAACGGGTCGGCGAGCGTACCGGTTCCTGCTCCCTGATCGAGCGTCGGCTCCGAAACGATCGACGCAGGCGTGACGCTGAAACCAACTGCGTCCCAGTAGGAGGCACGCCAGGCGGGCACCTCGACGGAGGTGATGTCGAAGATGTCGATCGCGACGTTCGTGGCAGAGATCGCAGCGCCTGATGCGTCGAAGAACTCGAAGGTCAGCGTCTGGCTATCGGTGCCCGGACCGATGGGTGCGGTGGTGCCTTCCTTGCGCTGGTTCAGCACGATCGCGCCGGCCGGACCGAACCCGGAGTAGGTGTAGTCGCCGCTGCCATCGTCCGCGAAGTCGCCGTTCCAGCCGGAGCCGTTCTGGCTGAAGTTGTAGGACTGGCCATTCTGCGTGGTCGTCGTTCCGGGGGCGAGCGTTGACGTGATCCGCACGGTGTACGTGTCAGCTGTGTCCGGGCTCGTCGCGTTCAGCACCTTCACCGACCCCGAGTCCGAGTTCGTCACGAACACAGCGTCGAACTCGGCTGTCGGGCAGGCTGAGGCTGCTGCGAGCGGCACAGCGGTGGCCACGGCCATCACGGGGATTGACCAGGCGGCTCCGGCGACGAGTGTGCGCCTGCCGACGATGGCCGGGGAGGTGCGTGGTGTCGGGTCCTGCGTGGGGTCTGACATGCGAGGTCCTTTCGAGGACGAGAACGAGCTCCGCGCCGGGGGCACTCGCGGGGTGGGGGAGGGGTGATGCGGTGATGCCCGTGTCAGCATTGGGCGCTGCACGTCACAATTTGGCTGCCCAGTGAATCGTAGGGAGCCTGCAACGTGCGAATGGGTTCTGAGAAGAACTGTCGAGAAGAAAAAGCAGCGCGACTGAATGAGGCCGTGGGAAGTGGACTGGATCAGTTGTGGCGCCTGACCAGGGAAGATGAGCGCGAGCCATCGAGGGTACTCAGTACTCTCGACGCCGACTCGCCCCGCCCGCGGTCGGAGGCCGGTCCGCGCCTGGCTCATATTTGTGCAACTCTTCGATTGAGGAGCCGCGAACATTGCCCGCCAAGCGGGGGCGCGAGCCTGCTCAGGTGTTGAGGTGTCGCCGTGCGCGGGATTCGATTGTGCGAGGAGGGTCAATGGAGCAGAACGCGAACGTCAAGTACGACGAAGACCGAGGTTGGGGCTCGTTCCCGGGCTATCAGGCACACTCCTTCCGGCACAAAGGACCACTGCCTCCCTCCATCGACACGGTGCTCAGAGCGGGCGTTGACCTGTTCGCTCCGACCGGATCCGTCACAACGGAGGTGACCATCCTCCGCTTCGACCAGTACGTTGTCGCGCATTGGAGGTGCTCGCCTGTCGACTTCATTTGGAAGCGTGAGCGTTCCTGGTCCCACGGGCGTGGGTTGGCCGTCTTCCTCGAGCGTGGATCGCTGCTGATCACCTCCGGAGACCGCAGCATTGAGCTTGAGGCGAAGCAGCTGGCGATCGTGCCGCCCGGCACCGAGCGCGTCGTCATGCACGCGGATCGGGAATTCGAAGTCACGCTCTTCTCGTTCGACGTGAGCGAAGTGGACTCCACGCGCTTGAGCTGGCACCACGCCGCTGGCGGCATCGTGCGGCAGAGTGTTCTCGGCCTTCTGGAAGCTGCCGCGAAGAGACCACAACCATCGAATCCGCAGTCATCGAGTTCTCTACGCGCCCTCCTCAGGACCGCAGCCACTGCCTTGGTCGTCGAGTCGAGAGACTTTTCCAACCAGGAAGACACAGACACATTCGCTCTCGTTCACCTGATCGTCGAGAACCGATTCCATGACCCGAGCTTCTCCGTCGACGGAATCGCACGTGAAGCCGGTCTCTCTCGCAGGGCCCTCGAACGCCGACTGCGCGGTTCCGGGGCGACTCCTGGCCGAATGCTTCGCACCCGACGCGTGCAGAAGGCACTGGAGTTGAAGCGCGAGATGCCTGGTCTGCCCTTGAGCGAAGTCGCACTGCGCAGCGGTTTCGCAAGCCCCGTCACTATGAGGCGCGCCATCGCTGCCGAGACCGCCGACCAGGAGACGAACCAGGACGCCACACCATGACAGGGCGTTGACGCCAGCTGTCTCCTACGCACGCAGTTGTCACGATGACCGTCAGAATGCGTCGGGCCGACGGCAGGGAGGTGCTTGCCGGCATCGCGCAATCCACGGCCTATCCGCACCGGCGCGCTGCCGTTCACCACGACCCCCGCAGACGGAAACCCCCGCCGAACAGCCTTCAGACGCGTGAGGTGCGAGTGCGGGGTTCCGCATCCTCGCGACCCGCTGATGTGACCCCGGCGAAGCCTGCTGTCTCTTCCGAACCCGATAGTCACGATGGCGGATCGTTCACCGCGATCGCCCTCCATACGGCCACACGTGTACCCGGGAGGCGTCCAGGATCGATTGGGAGCGTGGTCGCGTCACCCGTGCACGGAGAACAGGCGAACGAAGCGAGGTCCAGATGACCGCAAACCCCCCAACTCAGAGCTAGCAGCACCTCCCGAATTGGAGGCCGTGATCGGACGCGGGTGGATCGTGGAAGTACGCCGCTACACCCTCTGGATCCTCGCGATTGCCGTGTTCCACACCATCGCGAGCAGCGGTTCGCGTAGCTACTGTCCGGGTGGTGTGACCGGGGCTGGAGACTATCTCGACGCGAATGGGGAGATCACGGACCAGGTCCCGAATTGTCTCGCGATGACGCTGCAGCCCAGTCCGTTCGCGTACCTTGCGTTGGCGCTCGGATTCGTGAGCATCCTCACCGTGCTCATCCGCCGGGGAACGATCCTCCCAGACGCTCGACGCCAGTTCACTCGTTCATCCATCCTGTTCACCATCGTGATCGTGCTCTGGACCGGAGCGTCGCTCTACTCCCTCTTCACGTTCCCGATCGAGCTCTATGACGGCGGCCTCGCTCGTCCTGACGGATTCATCTTCGGCGATGTCGAAGTCGACATCTCTCCTATGCAGGTCCAGCTGCCGAACCCGAGTTGACCGGCGGCGCTCGGCGATGCCCATCCACAACCACGGACACAGCAAGGAGCACACCCCCACGCCGCCAGCCGGCCACAGGAAGACCGTGCTCGTCGCATTCCGCGCCCTCATGGATCGCAAACGTGGACCCGCGTCCCCTCAGGAATTGTTCACACGCCTTAAACGTGAACAATCCCCAGAGTCGTGTTGAACAACATAGGGTCGATTGATACCCGGGTGTTCGCACCGGCGATCTTGATCCCTGAGCGCGACCCGCGGTGTACCCACCCCTCTGCCGACGGCGCCGGAGCGCCATGAGTCCGACGCCCCCACACCTAGGACAAGAGACCATGACACGCGTCACCAGACGACTCCTCGCCGCACTCGGCACCGGGGCCATCCTCGCCACCGCGCTCGCCCCGCCGGCGCAGGCGGCACCCGACCCCCGCCTCGAGAGCACCGAGCTCGACGTCGAGGAGCTCCGTCTCAGCGCCACGCTCCCCGGCGAGACCGTTCCCTTCTCCACCCAGATGATCGCATCCACCGGGCTTGAGGCCGCGCTCGACAACTTCTCGGCCACGCTCGCCGGGACCGCACCCGACAACGCCGACACGCTTATCGTGGAGACGGGACGTGAGATCTGGGACATCGCCGTCCAGAACGCTCAAGACGTCGGAGCAGCCACCCGTTACGAGGACCGCGGTCTCTACTGGGCGCGGCTCGCGATGCGCGCCGAGGTCAAGGACTGGGCCGCCTCCTCCGCCGTCTCGGCTGAGCAGCTCACCGACCTGCTGCACATCCTGGAGGAGGCGACTCGCGGCCTGCTCGAGCTCGGCTTCGACGAGGACCCTGGCGTCACCAAGGTGATGATCAGCGGATTCGACCCGTTCCAGCTTCCCGCCCTGCTTGAGCGCTCGAACCCCTCCGGTGCCGTCGCCCTCTCCCTCTCCGGCCGTGTCATCGAGACGGCCTCCGGGCCAGTGCAGATCCAGGCCGTCGTGCTGCCCGTGACGTGGTCGCGCTTCGACGGCGGAATCGTCGAGGACGCGTACGGTCCCCAGTTCCTCGCGGGTCCCGCGTCACCCCAGATGGCGATGACCATCAGCCAGGGGCGCACCGGCTACGACATCGAGCGCTGGGCGAGCAGTTGGCGCGGCGGCGGCGTCGACAACCTCGACGAGCGCGCTCTCGAAGAGGCACCGGATGCGGCGGCGTGGCCGCAGACCGTCGACGGTGCGCAGTTCATCGAGACGACGCTGCCGTTCGAAGAGATGGTTGCCGCAGAGACGGGCCCGTTCCCGGTGCAGCTCAACAACGCCTTCTGCTACTCCTTCAGCGAAGCTCGGGATGACGAGGCGCAGTGTGTCGGCACGAACGACCCAACGGCGCCGCCCGAGGGATCCTTCGCAGTGAGTGGTGGAGGCGGCGACTACCTCTCGAACGAGAGCATGTACCGCGCGAACCGTCTCCGCGTCGGCCTGGACCGTCAGGATGTGGCCGGCGGCCACCTGCACGTCCCAGTGCTCGACTACGCCAACCTCGCCGCCAACCGGGCGACGAACGTCGAGCAGACGCAGCAGCTCATCTTGGCCGCGGCCGCCGCGCTTCCGACACCCGCAAGCCCGGAGCCCACGCCCACGGCAACCCCGTCAACCACTCCGACCGTCGCGCCCGAGCCCACGCAGGAACCGAAACCCACCGTTGCGCCTGAACCATCGACGGCTCCGAGCCCCGTCGAGACCGCGACGTCCGCGCCAGCGGCTCCCGTCGACGGTGACTCGAGTGCATCACTCGCCACGACAGGAAGCGCCGGATTGCCGTTCCTGACGATCACCGCGGTTGCGATCGCCGCACTCGGCTGGCTTGTCCTGCTGCTGCGTCGCCGACGCAGCTAACGCTCGCGTGGCGGGGAAGGTGGCGTATCCGTCTTCCCGGAGCCAGCACAGCCTCCCCGGCTCGCCGACCGCCGCCCCGACTTCGTGGGTCCAGACGGTCGGCCGGTCGGGGAGGAACCCACCCTGTGCGGATGAGCCGTGACGACGATCATCCCGATTTCGCTAGGCTCGCTGTGACACCAGCAGGGGGCAGCAACCGCCTTGGAGGGGATCATGCCGAACCGAGCACATCGCGCGGAGGAAGAGTCGCTCGTAGAGTTCCTCGCCGACTACACGCCCGATGAAGTGACGTTCTCGCTATCCACCGGCGAGACGCCGCTGCTCAGGGCGATGCTGAACCCCGATATCGAGGCCCGCCTGGGCATCGCTGAGCGGCTGCTCGACGACGGCGCGGATGCATCCGTCACCCTCTCGTCCGGTCTCAACGCCCTGCACCTGCTGTTCTCGAACCGCGAGCACGACCTCGACCGCGAGGCGGCGCTTGCCGCTCGGCTCATCGCGGGCGGCGCCGACGTGAACGCGATCTCAAAGCGGCAGGGACCGCCGCTGCTCACCATGATCGACTCAGGTATGGCCTCGCTGACCGGCATCGGCGTCGTCATCGACGCGATCACCGAGTCGACGATGATCGACCTCGAGGTCCTCGTCAACCGCAGAGGAAGGCCTCGAAAGACACTTCGCGAGGAGATCGCGACATCGGCGTGGCACATTCCCGAGGTGAGGGAGCGTCTCGGGATCTCGTATCAGCCCTGACCGAGGCGATAGCCTCGCCAGCCTCAGGTGGTCTCCCCGGAGCGTCGCTAGCCTCGACGGGGCATCCGGCGCGCTCAGCTTCAGGTCTCGCTTGCGGTCAATGCCCGAAGGTACCGGCGGGTCATCCGAGTCTGCACCGTTCGAGCTATTGGGCCGCCGAGGATGGTGAACCAGCGCGCGGGTGCGGAGAAGGCGACGATGCTGAAGGTCACAGTCCCGGAATCCGCCAGGTCCAGCACGAAGCGCTCCTCACCTCGCTCGGGGTGGCCGGGGAGCGTGCCGTAGGCGAAGCCGCAGGAGGTCGAGGTCCGCTCCGCCCAGACGACGAGGCAGGGGATCGTGAACTTCAGCGGACCCATCCGCAGTCGCATGACGACGCGCGATCCCTCCCGCAGGGGGACCTCCGAGAGCTCGACCGAGGCGCCAGCTCTGCTCTGCGCGCGGCCAGCGAGCAGGTCGTCGGCCGCCCGCTCGAACGTGTCGCGCCCGTGCCCGATGACCAGCGATTCGCGCACGTGGTGGTAGCCGTCAGGCAGTTGTCCGGCGGTCGCTCCGACCTCCGCGTACGTGAGCCGCGTCATGAGGTGCTTGCCAGCTCGCACATCATGCGGGCGAGCTCATGCGACGGTGAGGCGAGATACGCCGAGGCGGAGGCGGTCGGCATGAACCTAGAACCTCTCCTCCTCGTCGATGGCTGCGGGAGACACGACGGCGGCGATCTGCGTGCCCTCCTCCGCGCTCGTGAAGAGGGCCACGACGATGTCGTCGGTGACCGGCCAGAGGTCGACGTGCTGGATCCACGTCACCTCGAGCTTGTTGACTGCCCACGAGCCTGGCGCCGGCGCCTCAGCCCGAGGGGTTCCCCACTGTGCGATGAAGGCGGCTCGCACATCGCTCATGACCCGAGCGAGCGCTGCCACATCAGCGGGGCTCCCTGGCTCGTGGGTGTCGATGACGGCAAGCTCATGCCCCCACGCTGCCGTGGTGCGTGGCAGGCCGAGCACCACCACACGGATGGCGTCCGAGGGGTCGCGCCAGAGCGCGGCGAAGCTTCCGGTGCCGTCGGTCTGCCCGAGCGGGAAGAGGCGGTCGTACCCCGCTTCGTCCGGCTCGAACCAGCCGGTCAGCGACTCGGTGGGGGAGAAGACGATGCCGAGCTCCGCGGTTCCCGCGTATGGGGTGAGGAAGTAGCCGTTCCGGTTCTCGAAGCCCCAGCCCTGTCCTTCCATCCATGTCCACGCCCGCTCGAGCGGCTCGGGGATGGTCATACCGTCGGGGAGCTTCGGCGCCAGGAGGTCTGCGAGATGTGACATGCGTTCAGGATGGCCGCCGAGCTTGAGCGGATCCAGGGAGCGCCGTGCAGAACGCCCCGCCCTGTGACGGGCGGGGCGTTCGGGAAGCCGATGCCTGCGGCGCTAGGGGCGAAGCAGGACCTTGCCGACCCGGCCCGAGGTGAGGCTCGCCTCGACCGCGTCGGTGATCTGCTCGAACGGGAACACGTCGGCCACGGGAAGCGTCAGCTGACCCGAGCTGAGGTGCTGAAGCAGCTCGCCGAAGAGACGCTGCTTCAGGCCGGCGTCGATGGACTGGCTGACCTTGCTGCCCCAGAACCCGCGGACTGTCGCCTGCTTGAAGATGACGTCGCCGGAGGACAGCTCGAGCGTCGGTGACGCCATCGCGCCGAAGACGACGAGCTCGCCGTTCTCCGCAAGGAGCGAGAGCACCTCGCCAGCCGACTTGCCACCCACGGATTCGATGCCAACCTTGATGGGCGCACCACCGGTGATCGCCTCGACCTCGTCCCGCCAGCCGTCCACGTTCGTCGCGACGATGCGCTCGATGCCCTGCTCGCGAAGCTCGTCAACACCCTCGGACCGACGCACGAGGCCGACCACGTTGACGCCGCGTGCCGCCGCGATCTGGGCGACCATGCGGCCGACGGCGCCGTTCGCGGCGTTCTGCACAAGCCAGTCGCCGGACTCGAGGCCGAGCGACTCGAGCAGGCTGATGGCGCTGAACGGCATCGCGACGAGCTGCGCGGCCGATTCGTCCGGCACGCTGTCCGGGACGGGGATGAGGCCAGCGGCGGGGGTGGTCACGTACTCGGCCCACGCGCCGAACGATCCGCCGGTCGCTACCCGCTGGCCGACACTCAGCCCCTCGACGTCGGAGCCGATCGCATCCACGACCCCGACAGCTTCGGTCCCAGCTCGTGCGGGCAGCTCGGGCTTGAAGCCGTAGGTGCCGCGCACGGTCCAGAGGTCATGGTTGTGGATGGGGGAGAGCAGGATGCGCAGGCGCACCTCGCCGGGGCCGGGCTGGGGGAGTTCCTGTTCCTCGACCGTCAGGACGTCCTGCGGCTCGCCGAAGGTGGGATGGGTGATGGTGCGCATGATCAGTCCTCCGAGACCGTGATGGTGACGTCGATGTTGCCGCGAGTGGCGTTGGAGTATGGGCAGACCTGGTGTGCCGCGTCGGCGAGGGCCTGAGCTTCGTCGTGGGCCAGGTTGGGGATGACGACCTCGAGCAGCACGGCGAGCTGGAACCCGCCCTCGCCGTTCGGTCCGATCTGCACGCGTCCGCCGACGCTGGAGTCGCCGAGGTCGAGCTTCTTGCCTCGCGCGACGGCGTTCAGGGCGGAGTGGAAGCAGGCTGCGTACCCGGCGGCGAACAGCTGCTCGGGGTTCGAGCCAGCTCCCGACCCGCCCATCTCCTTGGGTACGGCCATCGTGAGGTCGACGGTGCCGTCGCTCGAGACGACGCGACCGTCTCGGCCTTGGCCGGTCGAGAGAGCTTCCGCGGTGTAGAGCACGTCCACAGCTAGTCCTTCTTTCCTTGTGCGTCCGCCTGGTCGGCGGTGGCTTGCATGGTCTCGGTCAGGTGCTGGAGGGTGCGCAGCAGCGCTGCACCTGATTCCTCGGTCCCGAGACCGGTCCCCGCGGCGATGCGGGCTGGGATGTGCGAGAGCTCGGTGCGGAGCGCGACGGCTCGGTCGGTGAGCCTGACGTCGACAATCCTCTCGTCGTCCTGGCGACGTTCGCGTGCGATCAGGTCCGCCTGGGCCATGCGCTTCAGCAGCGGCGACAGGGTGCCGGAGTCGAGCTGCAGCAGCTCGCCGAGTGTCTTCACCGACTGCTGCCCGTCGTTCCAGAGCACGACGAGCACGAGGTACTGCGGGTAGGTGAGGCCGAACGGCTCCAGGAGCTTTCGGTAGGCCTGCGTGGTCGCCCTGCTCGCCGCGTAGAGCGAGAAGCAGATCATGTCGTCGGTAACGGGCATGTCTAAAGCATTGCACACAACTCAATTGTGCACAATCGAACAGTGCATCAGTCATCGCCGTCGAACAGTCCTCCGTCGAGCACCCAGTTGTAGCGGAGGCGGAGCGCGCGTTCGGTGCTCGCCACCAGGCTCGCGACGACGAGAGAGATGTTGAGCCACGACGGAAGATGGATCGGCGAGGAGAACGTGCCGACCCGATCCGCGATCGGCGGGATGCTCGTCAGCTGCTCTGCGATCTGCGGCACGCCGAGCACGAGCGCGACGACGAGGATGCTCACCGAGGCGATGCCGAGGAAGCGGCCCAGGCCGGGCCGGTCGCGCTGCAGTCGCGCTCTGCGCCCCTCTGCGGAGCCAGGGTCGGGCACCAGCTGCTGTTCGCGTCCCTCCGCCGAGACGAAGTGGCAGCGCTTGAGCCCGTAGCCGCTGGCGACGACCTCGATCGTGCCGCCGGGGGCCTGGAACAGGGCGGGGAGCTTCGACTGCGCCACATGGCGTCCATCCCGGTAGAGGCCCGCCACAACCTCGCCGTCAGAGTCTCCCCAGAGCTTCACGTCCACCGACCAGAGGTGCTGCACGCCGTCGCCTTCGACGAGCCGGAGGTGGAACAGGGCTCGTGAGAAGGGCTGCCACCACCGATACCGCTTGAGCTCGTGGCCATCGCCGGCCGTCACCCTCTGGGCGGCCCGCTTGCGCTTCCAGTCCGAGAACATCGCGGCCACGGTAGCAAGCGGCCCTGCGCGGCTCCCGGACACCGTGACCGGAACGTAGCCGTTCGGGGTCCTGCAGCCGGATAGATTGAAGTCTTCCCAACCCGGAGGATCGCCCGTGACTGGCCCGTCGCCCAAGAAGCGCTCCCGCGCCGGAAGAGCCTCTGCCAAGCGCGCGCCGACGACAGCTGGTCCAGGCCGGAAGCGGGTCGCGCCGCGCTCAGCGTCCGCGACGTCGAGGCCGCGCACGCCTCGCCGCGCGAGCACGCCGCCTGCCAGGGGCGCCCGCACGAGCGCGAGCAGATCGGCGCGGCCAGCCGCCGCGAGGCGAGCGCCCGTGTGGTGGATGCAGGCGAAGCCGGTCACCTCCACGCTGCGCTATCCGCGGCTCGCCGCGCTCGCATTCCTGCTGGCGGTCACGCTCGTGACACTCGCTGCGACACTCGGCATTCTCTGGCTCTTCGTGCCGGAAGTCGCTGCGCGTACGGTCGAGCAGGCTCTCCTGCTGGCCCTCGGACTCGCCCAGGTCGTGCAGTCCGCCGTCTCGTGGCTCGGGTCGGTGCTCTAGCGCCTCGAACGTACAGGCCACCTGTCACGGTCTCCCTCACCCGGTCTCGCATCCTCCACGTTCAGCCGCGCACATACCCCCGGAAGCGGCTCGCCCACCAGACGAACGTGGCCGCCACGAGAAGAGCACCGAGCAGGCCCACGACGTGCAGGAACAGAGAAACGGGCCCGTGCTCCGGCAGCAGGAACCCGTAGGGCACCCAGCCGTCGGTCGCACCTCGGAGCAGCACGACGAGCATCCAGAGCAGCGGGTAGGGCAGCACGACCCACAGCCGCTGCCAGGCCAGTCGCGGGCGATCACCGACGAGCAGCCAGTCGAGGACCACGTAGGCGGGGAAGACGACGTGCAGGATGGCGCTCACCCACGGAGGCGCAGAACCGGTCCCAGGCACGAGCGTGTTGTAGATGACACCCACGATGATCATGCAGCTCGTAGCGACACCACGGAGAACCGCGAGCCATGCGGGAGCATCGCGCCCGAGCATGGCGAGCACTCCCGCCGCGATGAGGAGTCCGCTCGTGATGAGGCTCGTCTGATTCGTGAAGTAGCCGAAGAAGTCGAACGGGTTGCTGTCGCCGACACCGATGCGGCCGACGTAGGTGGAGACGAGCATCGCGATGACGGCGAGACCGACGCCGATCCGCACCACGCCGACAACTCGGCGTGCCGACTTGGACGCCTGGTGCTCTGTCGTGCTCGTCATCTGCGTCAGCCTAGGGCCGCAAGGCTGGCACAGGACTGCGACCCGCGCTCGTAGGATCTGGAGCGTGACCGACGACTTCCCCCTTCGCGACCCCGCTGCCACCACCGCCCACGTGGCGGAGTCCGATCTCACCGACGCCATCGACGAGGTCCTCGATGCCGCGATGGCGTTGCTCTCGGAACGCGGCGATGCGGCGGTCGAAGATGGCGACCTCGATCCCGTCTTCCGCGCCCACGTCGTGGAGATCCTCACCGAGGCCTGGACGAGGCTCGCGGGACTCCGCGATTTCGGGTACCTGCAAGCCCCCGCCTCGCTGGACCTCGGCCTCATGCAGGCGACGGCCGACGTGCTGCTCGCCCAGGGCCTGCACCCGGCCCAGCCTCTCGTATCGGCGAACGTCCTCTTCGAGGTCGCCCTTCCCGCGTTCGCTTCCCGGATGCCGGTGCCGACGGTGACGGTCGCCCAGGTGCTGCACTCGAGCGTCTTCGGCAGGTTCGTCCCGGGGGCCCTCGCCTACGCCGAGACGCTCCGCGGCCAGCTCTCCGGAGTTCAGCGCGTCGCGGAGCTCCGCCTCGCGCGTCAGCTGCGGGAGTCGATCCTGCCCGAGCTCGGCGGTGACCGTCCCGCTCGAGCAGCGGCGCTCGTCGACGCGCTCAGCTGGGACCTCGAGCACCCGGCACCGCAGGACTTCCCGGACGCCTTGTTCGAGTACGCGAGCCACGATCTGCCGATCCTGACGCCTGTGGAGGTGACCGAGATCGGCACCAGGGGCCGAGTCTCCGCGCCCGCAGCTGAGGAACTGCACGCCATCGCGGTCGAGGCGATCAGGAACGCGCGGCGTCACGCTGGGGCGAGTCGGATCGACGTCGTGCTGCTCTGGCGGCCATCGACGCTGGTGCTCACGGTCACGGACGACGGACACGGCGCCGCCGCGCCGCTCGAGGAGCTCGGGGCACGAACTCACGGCATCGCATCCATGCGGCAGCGGGCGGCGCTTGTCCACGCACGCATCCGCTTCGAGACGAACGAGACGGGCACGACCGTGACGCTCACGTGCCCGACGGATGCAGACGAGGACGCCCGCGCCTGAGGCGCGGGCGTCCGACGTCGACGAATGAGCCGAGTGCTACGGCGTGGGCATGCCGCCGTTCACGTTGAGCGTCTCGCCGAGCACGTAGCTCGACTCGGGTGAAGCCAGGAAGACATACGCGGGCGCGAGCTCTGCTGGCTGCCCCATGCGCCCGAGCGGTGTGTCCTCGCCGAACTGCTCGACCTTCTCCGGCGGCTGGCCGTCCGTGACCTGGAGGGGCGTCCAGATCGGGCCGGGAGCGACCGCGTTGACGCGGATGCCCTTCGGCGCGAGCTGCTGCGCGAGGCCCTTGGTGAAGGCGTTGATGGTCGCCTTCGTCGATGCGTAGTCGACGAGGATCGGAGCCGGCGAGTAGGCCTGGATCGACGTGGTGTTGATGATCGTCGACCCCGGGGGGAGGTGCGGGATCGCGGCCTTCGAGATCTCGAACATCGCGTACACGTTGACCTTGAACGTCTCGTCGAACTGCTTGCTCGTGAGCGTCGTCAGGTCCTCGTTGTAGATCTGCTTCCCGGCATTGTTGACGAGGATGTCGAGTCCGCCGAGCTTCGCGACGGCAGCATCCGCAAGGCCCTTCACGTACTTCTCGTCGGTCAGGTCGCCGGGCAGCTGCACGACGTTGACCCCAGCGTCCTGGGCGATCGCGGTGATGCGGTCTGCATCCTCCTGCTCTTCGGGCAGGTAGGCGAGCGCGACGTCTGCACCCTCGCGGGCGAAGGCGATGACGGTTGCAGCCCCGATGCCGGAGTCGCCGCCCGTGACGAGGGCGCGGCGGCCCTTGAGTCGGCCGGAACCCTCGTAGGTGCTCTCGCCGAGGTCGGCGGTGTCGCGGAGCTTCGCGTCGAGTCCCGGCTCCGTCTGGTCGTCGGAGTTCGGCTCGATCTCGCTGTAGAGCTTGGTCGGATCGGTGAAGGTGTACTGATTGGCCATGTTCGACTCCTGTTCGTTCGGTTGATCGTTCGTGGGTGAGGGGAAAGCGAGTCCGCGCGAAGCGGATGACGCTCAGATGGTCGCTACCGAGCCCGCGTCGACTCGGTAGTTCGAGCCGTTCACGAAGGAGGCTCGGTCTGAGCAGAGGAAGGCGATGACGGAGGCGACTTCGTGGGCCTCCCCGCGGCGGCCGAGCTCCATGTACGGGCGCTCCTCGTCGAGGAACGACTCGATGGCCTCGTCGAAGCTCGTGCCGAGCTCGTCGGCGCGCTTCTTCATCATCGCGTCGGTCATGGGCGTCGAGATGAAGGCGGGGGACACCGCGTTCACGAGCAGTCCCTCGGAGGCGTAGCTGCGGGACAGCCCCTTCGAGAGCGCGAGGATGCCCGCTTTGGCCGCGCAGTAGGGCAGCTCGTCGTCGTACGGCTGGACCGCATCCTCGGAAGCGAGGAACACGATGCGCCCCCAGCCGCCCTTGCGGAGCGAGGGGAGGAACTGGCGGACGAGGCGGACCGGCCCGAGCAGATCGATCTCGACGGTCTTGGTCCAGCCCTCGTCGTCGATCTCATGGAAGAGGCCCTGCGCGCCGGTGATCCCGGCGGACTGGACGAGGATGTCGATGTCTCCGACGTGCTCCTGCACGAAGCCGTGGAGTTCCGCGAGATCGTCGAGCTTCGTGATGTCGGCGGCGTACGAGTGGAGGCGCCCCTCGGGTGCGTCCAGTTTCGCCGCGGCCGCCGCCAGCGACTCCTCGTCGCGGTCGCTCAGGACGACGGTCGCGCCCTCTTCGAGGAGCTGCTTCGCGGTCTCCCAGCCGATGCCGGAGTCGCCGCCCGTGATGAGTGCCTTCTTGCCGGTGATGCCTAGATCCATGTCTTCTTCCCGTCTGCGATGTTCGTGTGGTGTGCGGTGCGGTCGAGTTGAGGATGGAGACGTCAGGGAGCACCGGTGGTCTGCCCGAAGACAGACGCGGCGCGCCCGCGGCCCATGCCCTCGACGGCGAAGATCGACCCGCTCAACGGGGCGTCGACCAGGTCGCGTTCCGTGAGGTTCTCGCGCGCCGTGCCGACGAAGAGGGTCGACAGGGCTTGACCGCCGAAGGCGACGGACGTCACGTTCGGGGCGGGAACGCTCAGATCCCCGAGGGGGTCGCCGTCTGAGCTCCAGTGCGCGACGCTCCCGGCTCCGTAGATGCCGTTCCAGAACGAGCCGTCGACAGCGCGTGCGAGACCATCCGAGTTGCGACCGCGGATGAACGGCTCGAGCTCGCCGAGGTCCTCGGGGCCGGGTCCGTACGCTGCACGGTAGATCGTCTGCGTCGAGGTGTCAGTGACGTACATGGTGTCGCCCGAGTCGCTCCACTCGAGGCCGTTGGTCGTGTGGAACCCGCCCAGCAGCATCCGCACCGTTCCTTCGGCGTCGAACGTGTAGAGCGCGCCGTCTGGGGCCGTCGAGGTCATGTTCATGGAGCCGACGACGAAGCGGCCGAACGGGTCGACCTTGCCTTCGTTGAAGCGGATGCCACCGTGCGAGTGCTCGACCGAGGCGAGGGTCTTCGTGAGGCGACCGTCAGCGTCGAGCTCGACGATGCGGTCCTGGAGTGAGGCCACGAACCCACCGCCCGCGGCTGGCTGGATGGCGCTCACCGGAGCCGGGAGCTCGGCGACACGGTCGTCGCTGCCGTCCCTCGCTCCGTCGATGCTCCCCAGGTGGAACGTGCCCTCGGTGATGTCCACCCAGGCCAGGTCCTCCGTTCGGGCGTCCCACCAGATGCTCTCCACGAGCACGGAGCGCAATTCGCGAAAGACGGTCGGCTCACCGGTCATCATGGGCCTCCTTCGGCACCAGGTCCTTGATCATGAGGGCCGCGTTGATGAGCGCCAGGTGACTGAGTCCCTGTGGCAGGTTGCCCCAGAACGCTCCGTCGCCTGCGGCGATCATCTCGGCGAGCAGGCCGACGTCGTTGGTCTGCGTCACGAGGTCGTCCATGGCTGAGACCGCTTCTTCGTGCCTGCCCACGCACGCGAGCGCGGACACCCGCCAGAAGGCGCAGGCCACGAACGTGTGCTCCTCCGCTGAGACGCCCGAGTACCGGTAGAGCAGCGACCCCTGGCCGAGCTCCCGAGTCAGGGCGTCGATGGTGGACGACATCCGCTCACCTCGATCGAAGCCGCTCGGCGCATGCAGCAGCACCGAGGCGTCGAGGCGGTCCGTCCCGGGGTGCATGACGTAGCTTGCGAGGTCCTCGGACCAGCAGTGCTCGTCGGTCCAATCGTGAATCCGGTCGCGTTCCGCCTTCCAGCGTGCGACGTCGCCGTTGATGTGCGAACCCTCGGCGAGCGCGATCGCGTCGGTCAGCGCCTGCCAGCACCCCATCTTCGAGGACGTGTAGTGCTGCTCGTCCCCGAGCTCCCACATCCCCGCATCGCGGCTGCGCCACTCGTCGCACACCTTGTCGGCGACCTTGGCGAGCAGGCGCGCAGTCTCGACATCCAGCAGATTGCCATCGTCGACGTAGGTGCGGCTGATGGCGATGAGGTCGCCGTAGATGCCCAGCTGGAGCTGGCCCTGCGCGGGGTTGCCGGAGACGACGGGGCCGATGCCGCGCCAGCCCGGCACGTCGTATTCGACGACGCCGGCGCAGGTCGAACCGCCGAGCGAGTACATGACGAGGACGTCTGGCCCCTGCTCGCGGATGGTCCGGAGCAACCAGGAGATCGCAGCGTGCGTCTCCTCCCGAAGTCCGAACCAGGTCAAGGAGTGTGCCGTGTAGGCGAGGTCACGGATCCAGGCGAAGCGGTAGTCCCAGTTCTTGCCGCCAGCGGGGTTCTCTGGCAGAGAGCTCGTCGCGGCGGCCGCGATGGCACCGGTCGGGCTGTGGATGAGGAGCTTGAGGGCGAGAGCGCTGCGCTGAACCTGCTCGGACCACGGACCCTCGTAGGAGAACTCATCCGACCAGGTCAGCCAGCTGTCGATCGTCCGGTCGATGCCCTGGTCGACCTTCGCCGGGTCTGGCACCCGGAGCGGCTCGCCTTCCGTCGCTGTCAGGACGAGGAGGTGCCGTGAGCCCACGGTGGTGGTGAAGTGGCCGTGGAGTTCGGCGGGGTCAGCGCTGGTCGGGTCGGAGGAGGCCGGGCCGTGGTCTGAGCCGACGACGGCCATCGACAGCTGACCGCAGCGGATGATGGTGTGCTCGCCAACCCGGTCGAGCCACGGGGACTTGGTCCCGAGCATCGTTCCGGGCGAGATCTGCCAGGTGAACTCGACGGATCCGTCGAGCCCCTCCACACGACGCGCGAACTCGGCCCAGGGGAGGCGTCCGGCGACTCCCGTGACCATGGCGTCCGTGACACGGGCGACGCCGCCGGCGGTCGTGAAGGTCGTCTCCAGCACGTTCGTCTTCTCGATGTAGCGGCGTGACGATTCGTAGGCCTCGCGTGGGACGAGCTCGACGGATCCGCCTGTCTCCTCGTCGAGGATGCGCGCGAAGACGGGTACGGAATCGAGGTTCGGGAGGGGCAGCCAGTCGACCCGACCGTTCGGGGCGACGAGGGCGACGGTGCGGCCGTCGCCGAGGGCGGCGTAGTCGCGAAGGGGGAGTCCGGGGGGAGTCTTCGTCATGAGGGTGACGACGCTACGGGACGTCCCGGCTGACTCCGTGGGAATTTGCTCCGCGTGCCTGGGCGTCTGTCGGTACTCGTGAGCGCGCGTGATTACTGGGTTGCGGGACCGGTGTCAACCCTCCCGTGGACTCACGGTCGAGGTGCGTAGCGTGCCACGTTCGGGCCATGTGTCGGTTCCGTTGGATGGACTTCCGGAAGGAGAGCACGTGTCTGAACGCTTCCAGGGCATCGACGTCGATCCCGGATTCTGGGATGGTTCGTCCGCACTCCTGGCGGCGGCTGGCTCGTGCAATGGAGTCGCTGCGCCGCTCATCGACGCCCTGCGCGCTTCGCCCTCGCCGCCAGTTCCCGGCAACGGCAGGACGCGGTCGCTGTTCGGCTTGCTCGCCAGCTTCGGCGCGCTCGACCTGACGGCCGCCCGAGTCATCGAGCCGCATTTCGACGCGGCGGCCATCATGGCCCAGTCCGGTTCCTCGATCGACCCCGGGACGAGCTGGGGGGTCTTCGCCTCCGCCTCGCCTGTCGAGGTCCGGTGGGAACCGGAGTCGGCGCGCGACGACAGCCCACCGCGTCGCGCGACCCTCTCGGGAACGAAGCGGTGGTGTTCCCTCGCGTCGAGCCTCGACCGCGCGCTCGTGACGGCGTCGGACCATCACGGCGAGTGGATGTTCGTGCTCGACCTCAGCCAGGACGCCGTCAGTCCTCATGAAGGGGGCGCGCCCCTCACCGGCCTCAGCGGGGTGCCAAGCGGACCGGTGGAACTCGATGCGGCGTCAGCGTGGACCGTCGGCGACGATGCCGACTGGTACACCTCGCGTCCGGGCTTCGCCTGGGGTGGCATCGGCGTCGCGGCCGTCTGGTTCGGTGCCGCTGTTGCGCTCGGTCGGTCGCTTCAAAGCTTGGCGAGCTCTCGTGAGCCGGACCAGCTGGCGTGCGCCTGGCTCGGGGAAGCCGACCGCCTGCTGCATGGCATCCGCGTGCAGCTGGAGGACGCGGCCGACCGCATTGACGCGGGGACGGCGGACTGGGGGCTCGCGCAGCGGGTGCGCGGGAACACGGCGAGCGGATGCACACGGCTCCTCGCGATCTGCGGGGAAGCGCTCGGACCGGCACCCCTCGCCTTTGATCCCGTCCACGCCAGGCGCGTCGCGGACCTGACCATGTACCTCCGGCAGCATCACGGTGCGCGCGATGACGCGGCCCGCGGCCGGTCGCTCTCCGATGCGGTTCGGGCAGAGCACGATGCGTCGCCCGGGGGAGGAGCCTCGTGATCGGGGCCGCGCAGCCTGCGTTCACGCACCTGCGGGGCGGAACTCCCGAAGCTGCCTGGCTGGAGGCTGGCGTCACCGGCTTGCCGAACCTTGATCCTGAGCTGTTCGCGCTGGACCGCGGAGCGGAGACGTTGCTGCTGGTCGGCGCGGCGCATCCCGACGACGAGTCCCTCGGCGCCGCAGGACTCGTCGTCTCCGCGCTCGCCGTGGGCGCCGATGTGAGCGTTCTGCTGTGCACCAGGGGTGAGGCCTCCCATCCGGGGTCGCAGAGCGTCTCCAAGCAACGCCTCGGCGAACTCCGACGGGCTGAGTTCGAGGTCGCTCTCCGCGAGCTGCACGAGGGTGCGGCGGTGATCGCCCGCCAGGCTGGACGTGCAGTCGGTCGCCTCGACCTCACCGAACTCGGACTGGCTGATGGGCAGCTGTCGAGCGCCGTCGACGAGATCGTAGCGGCCGCAGGATCGAGGCTGCGCGACGGCCCGGAGCGGCGGCTGGTCGTTGCTGCCCCGTACCGGCGGGACGGGCACGCCGACCATGACGCCGTGGGCGAGGCTTTGGCCCGAGCTGCTCTCGGCGCCGGTGCGGTGCTGCTGGAGTTCCCGATCTGGTTCTGGCACTGGGCAGACCCGGTGACGGATACGGAGTGGCGCCACTGGCGGAGCCTCCCGCTCGCCCCGGAGGCCGCCCAGGCGAAAGACCGCGCCATCTTCGCCCACGCGTCCCAGGTGCGTCCCCTCTCCGACGCTGCAGGCGACGAGCCGGTGCTGAGCCACGCGCACCAGCAGCACTTCCGGCGTGACCTCGAGGTCTTCCGGGTGACGGCTTCCGCCACCCGCGACTCCGGCTCCGCGCGCTGGGCCTTCGACGAGGTCCACGCTGCTGCGGTCGACCCGTGGGAGCTTCGCTCGAGCTGGTACGAGCGGCGCAAGCTCGACGTGCTGCTCGCGATGCTCCCGGCCGAGCGCTACGAACGGGCCCTCGAGATCGGCTGCTCGATCGGCGAGAGCACGTCGAAGCTCGCGGGCCGGTGCTCCCGGATCCTGGCCGCGGATGCGAGCCCTGAGGCGTTGAGGCTCGCCGAGGAGAGGCTGACGGGCAGCGAACATGTCGAGTTGGTCCTCGCGACCCTCCCACGTGACTGGGCCGCGCTCGACGTGGCGGATGGGCAGCTGGACCTCGTGGTGCTCTCCGAGACGGGCTACTACCTGGCCGAGGATGAGCTGTGCGAGCTCATCGCGAGGTCGCGTCGGGCGCTGGCCCCGGCGGGAGTGCTGGTGCTCTGCCATTGGCGTGGTCCCATCGTCGGCTGGCCGCTCGACGGAGATCGCGTCCACTCGCTGACCGCCCGTCTCGGTATGCGCCGCCTGGCCTCCTACTCGCAGGAGGAGACGCTGATCGACATCTACGAGAACGGGAACGACGCTGGGAGTTCCTGCTTCGCCAGCCCGTCCATGACTGCGACGGCGGCCTCGGACGTCGACAGCGGCCGACGTTCGGAAGAGCCCTCGTGAGCGTCGCGTCGCGACCACGAGGCGTCGACGAGGATGCCCGCATTCGCGACGTGCGCATCGTCGTCCCGGCACGCGATGAGGAGCGCACACTCGAGACCTGCCTCACTGCGCTGACCGCAGCGATGGACGCCCTCGGCAGAGCTCAGCGAGACTTCCACGTGCGGGCTCACGTCGTGCTGGTTCTCGACTCATGCCGCGACTCGAGCCTCGAGATCGCAAAGCGCGCCGCGGACCGCGATCCCCGCATCCACCTGATCGAACGTGCGCACGGATCCGTGGGCCGCGCGAGACGCGACGGTGTCCGTACCGCACTCACCCTGTCGACAGCCCACTCGGGTGACACCCCATTCGAACTGCACAGCGTCTGGATCGCCTCGACGGACGCGGACTCGGCTGTGCCGAGGGACTGGCTGGTCGGGCAGCTCGAGTTCGCCGACGACGGAGCCGACCTGCTGCTCGGCACGGTGCTCCTCGCGCGCAGCGGCGACCCCCGAGACACGGAACTCGAGACCAGATGGCTCGAGGACTACGTCTTCGAGGAGGGTCATCCCCACATCCACGCCGCGAACCTCGGTATTCGAGCCTCCACGTACCTGCAGGCCGGCGAGTACCCTCCACTGCGCGAGCACGAGGACGTCGAGCTCACCTCGGCGGTCATACGGCTCGGTGGCGTCGTGCGCTCGAGCGCCAGACATCCGGTCGTGACCTCCGCACGTACGACCGGACGCACCCCCGGAGGGTTCGCGATGTTCCTCAGCCGTCTTTGCGGTGAGGAGCAGACACCACGAGAGAATCAAGAAACGACGATCGTCAGGAGCATCCGATGACAACGACACGAGGCTTCGACCACGAGGTCTACGCGGGCTACCTCAACGCGCACCTCCTTGCCTCGGAGGCTGGCCTGAGGGCCTTCAAATCCGCCACTGCCACCTGGGCGGGCACGCCCCACGAGGAGACCATGCGTGTACTCGTGGCACACATCGCCGCAGACCGGCGCGACCTCAAGACGCTGATCGAAGGGCTCGGCTACCAGGAGTCCTTCCTCAAGCTGTGGCTCACCAACGGCGCTCGTCTCGCGGGCACCTTCAACCCCGTGAACATCCTTCGCCTGCGCCGTCGACCGAGCACCCAGCTCGAACTGGACATGCTCACTGGAATGGTCCGCGCCAAGCTGTCCATGTGGGAGGCGCTCATCGCGGTGCAGCCTCGCGATCCGCGCCTCGTGCTCTCCGGGCTCGAAGAGCTCCTGGCGCGTTCGCAAGCGCAGATCGATCTCCTCCAGAGCATCAGCCAAGACTCCGTGGAGGAGCGCTTCCTCGAGCAGGCCTCGAGGGACGTCAGGTCATGAATCGCCGCGCGATCGTCGTCGGCGCGGGGCCGAACGGCCTCACGGCAGCGGCGCTGCTCGCCAAGCGCGGCGTCGAAGTCGTCGTCTACGAGCGCGCCGCGAAGATCGGGGGAGCGTCCAGGTCGGCGGAACTCTTCGGCGACGGGTATGTGAGCGATCTCGGTGCCGCGGCGCATCCGATCGGCATCGCGAGCCCCGCCTTCCGAGAGCTGGAACTCGAGGCCAACGGTCTCACGTGGGTGCACCCTGACATCCCGATGGCCCATCCGCTGCCAGGCGGTCGCGCCGCGATGCTGCACCGGGACATCGAGCGGACCGCCCACGAGCTCGGCGTCGACGGGCCGGCCTGGAGGTGGTTGCACGAGCACTTCTCGCACCACCCGTTCGAGACGGTGGAGAACACCATGGGGCCGCTCCTGCGGATCCCGCCGCACCCGTTCGACATGGTGCGCCTCGGAGCGCTCGGTGCGCTCCCCGCCGCGACGATCGCCGGCCTGCTCTTCCGCAGCGGAGCCGCCAAGGCGCTGTTCGCTGGCTCATCCGCGCACGCGACGCTCCCGCTGACCCACGCGCTGACCGCGGCGTTCGGCATCACCTTCGGCGCGCTCGGCCACAGCACCGGATGGCCGGTCGCCAAGGGCGGTTCGAGCAGCATCACCGACGCGCTCGCCCGGGTCGTGCTCGCGCACGGTGGCCGCATCGAGACGAACGCCGAGGTGACCGACCTCCGGGACCTGCCGGACGCCGACGCGGTGCTGCTCGACCTCACCCCGAAGCAGATCCTGCGCGTCGCGCACGAGCAGCTGGGGTCTCGGTACGCCGCCCACCTCGCCGGGTGGAAGTACGGGGTCGGCGTCCATAAGATCGACTACCTGCTCGACGGTCCGGTGCCGTGGGCGGATCAGCGCGTGACCGGTGCCGGCACCGTGCACGTCGGTGGTCGCATGCAGGAGATCGTCGCCGCGGAGCGGGCCGTGAACCGTGGCCGCATGCCCGACCGCCCGTTCGTGATGGTGACGCAGCAGTCCAACGCGGACCCGAGCCGCACCCACGACGGCAAGCAGGTGCTGTGGACCTACGCGCACGTCCCCAACGGAGCGGACCTCGACGTGCGTCCCGCGCTCGAGGCGCAGATCGAGCGCTTCGCCCCTGGCTTCTCGGAGGTCATCCGTGACCGCCGCGAGTGGAAGCCCAGTGCCCTCGAGGCCTGGAACCCGAACCTCGTTGGCGGCGATATCGGCGGAGGAACGCTCGCCGGCACGCAGCAGATCTTCAGACCTGCTCCGTCGTTGCACCCGTACCGAGCTGGCCGCCGTGGACTCTACGTCTGCTCCTCGTCCACCCCGCCAGGGGGAGGAGTGCACGGGATGCCGGGGATGCACGCCGCGCGAGCCGTGCTGCGCGATTGGTCACGCAGCCGCTGACCGCGGGCTCCGAGCGCTACGGTGGATGCATGCACCCACCCGTCACCGGCGTTCAGCACCATCTCGAGAATGGGCGTGTCCGCGTCGCGGTCGGCACCGTCGCGGCGGTGCTTCGATCTCTCGACGTCGACGGCGTGCAGCTGGTCGAGGACTTCGGCGACGACGTCCTCCCGCCGTTCGGGGCCGGCATCACCCTCTTCCCGTGGCCGAACCGGGTCCGCGATGGCAGATGGAGCTTCGGCGGCAAGACTCAGCAGCTCGACATCACGGAGCCGAGCAAGGGCAACGCGTCGCACGGCCTGCTCCGAAACACCGAGTACGCGGTCCTCGACACCGATTCCTCGAGCATCGAGCTGGGGGCGACGGTCTACCCCCAGCACGGATGGCCGTTCACCCTCCGACACTGCGTTCGGTATCGGGCGAGGCAGGACGGACTCGAGGTCACGCACACCGTCGCCAATCTCGGGGCGCAGGACGCGGTGTTCGCGGTTGGCGCGCATCCGTACTTCCGGCTGGGCGACGAGCCCATCGGGGACCTTGTGGTCACGTCCGACCTGACCGAGCGGGTCCTCCTCGACGACCGCCTGCTCCCTGTCGGCACGGAGCCTGTCGTCACCGGAGGCGAGTTCGACCTGACATCGGGACGCGAGCTTCGGGAGCTCGACCTGAACTACGCGTTCAAGGTCCGCCCGAGCGGCGAGAAGACGCTGGTCACTCTCTCGTCCCGGTCGGGCGCCCGACTCGAGTTGTGGGGCGACGACGACTTCCGGTACGTCCAGCTCTACACGCCGAGCGACTTCCCTCGTCCCGAGGGGCACCATGGCGGTACGGGCCTCGCATTCGCTGCGGAGCCCATGACGGCACCACCGGACGCCCTGAATTCCGGCACCGACCTCATCCGGATCGAACCGGGCGGGGTCTGGACAGCCTCGTGGGGAGTCACGTTCACGAGATAGCGGAAGCCTGCCTGCACGGCTGCCGCTGCCGTTGCCGTCAGATGCCGGAGCCTGAAGACCGTCGTACGACGAGGCGCGGCTCGATGAGCAGCTCATGCGGCAGCGAGTCGTTACCGGCCTCGGCTTCGATGAGCCAACGCGCCGCCTCGCGTCCGATGACGCCGTTGTGCGGGTCGACTGACGTGAGGGAGACCCCGGCTATCGACGCGAGGAACGAGTTGTCGTACCCGGTGAGCGCCACGTCCTCGGGGGTCAGCCCCCGCTCATCGAGAGCACGCTGCACGCCGAGGGCTGCGAGGTCGTTCGCCGCGATGATAGCTGTCGGCGGGGTCCCGCGAGACAGCAGGCTGGTCGCGGCCACGTAGCCGCCGAGTTCGGTGAAGTCGCTGTCCTGCACGTGCACGTGACGCGCGAGCCCGTGCGTGGTCATGGCTTCCTCGTACGCCTCCGCTCGGCTGCGACCGACGGCCGTCACACCGCCGAGGTGCGCGATATCGCTGTGCCCGAGGCCGGTGAGGTGCTCGACGAGGAGGGCGAGGCCCTTCCTGTCATCGGTTCGCACGCTGCCCGCGTTCGGAAGGCCCTCCGCCAGGCCCGAGGCCACGACGACCGGCCGGTCCTCGGCGAGCGATCCGAGTGACGTCACATCCGGGAGGGAACCCGCGATGAGGACGCTTCGGGGACGCAGGTCGCTGAGCGTCGCGATCGTTCCCTCGTTCAGCCGACGAACAGTCCCGGATTTCGGCAGCACGGCGGTTGTCATCAAGCCGCGGCGCCCTGCCCGGTCGAACTCCAGGCTCGCGGCGTCGATGATCTCGGCGAAGACCGGATTCACGGGGTCGGCGACGAGGATGCCGATGAAGTCGCTCATGTTCGTCGCGAGGGAACGGGCGAGCAGGTTGGGGCGGAAGCCGAGCTCCTCGGCGGCCGCGAGAACGCGCCCCTTGCGAGCTTCACTGACCTTCTCCGGGTCGCTGTAGACGAGTGACACCAGAGACTTGGAGACGCCAGCGACCGCAGCCACATCGCGGATGGTCGGACGCTTCGCGGGATTCGCGACAGGGCCGCGCTCTTGTTCTGACAAGACGTCTCCTGGGGGAAACTCTGATAGAAGGACTCCCGGGGGAAGGAGCAATGAACTGCTCACTCTACGCGGAAAGTCCAGTGGTTGGCCGCATCACCGCGGCTAGGATCGCCCTATGGTGACCCGACTGCGCGACGTGCTGGAATTTGCCGAGAGAAGCTGGCCAACCGCGGGGGCGGAGGCCTGGGATTCGGTCGGACTGGTGTCCGGTTCGCCCGAGGCGGCCATCACCCGAATCCTGCTGGCGGTGGATGCGACTCAGATCACCGTCGGCGAGGCGGTCGATACCTCGTCTGACCTCCTGCT
Source organism: Pseudoclavibacter sp. Marseille-Q434 (assembly GCF_050315415.1). Classification (NCBI taxonomy): domain Bacteria; kingdom Bacillati; phylum Actinomycetota; class Actinomycetes; order Micrococcales; family Microbacteriaceae; genus Pseudoclavibacter; species Pseudoclavibacter sp. Marseille-Q434. Next base: position 803,971 of record NZ_JBNPQH010000001.1, read on the forward strand.
CGTGCATCACCCGCTGCTCCTGCGCGGTGTCACGACCGTCGCGGAGACGACCGCGAAGGGGGCACTCCTCGCGACCCTCATCCGAGCCCGGTGCGCGTTGATCGCGGCCCACACCAACGCGGACGTCGTGGAGACCGGGACCTCCGCCGCGCTCGCCGCAGCGCTTGGCCTCGAGGGTGCTGTCCCCATCGTCGTATCGAGCGACCACCCGAGTCGCGGACTCGGCCGCGTCGGTCTCCTGCCGGAACCGATGACGCTCGGTGCGCTCGCCCGGAGGGTCGCCAGCATCCTGCCGGCAACCGCCACGGGCATCCGGGCCGCGGGCGCGTTCGACCGGGTCGTCGAGACGGTCGCACTCTGCGGAGGTGCGGGCGACTCGCTGCTCAGCGAGCCAGCAGTCGTGAGCGCCGATGTCTACATCACGAGCGACCTCCGGCATCATCCCGCGTCCGAGGCTCTCGAAGAGACCCTCGCGAGGGGGAGCGGCCCGGCGCTCATCGACACCTCGCACTGGGCGAGTGAGTGGCTGTGGCTGGATCACGCCGCGCGCGAGCTGCGGGAGGCGTTCCCCGAGGTGGAGGTCGAGGTCTCGGAGCTGCGGACGGACCCATGGGACTTCGCCATCCCGCAGTAGTCGACTCAGCGCACGAGAGCGCGCCCTGTGCGGGCAGCGCGCGACTTCACGACAGAATGAGAGCACTATGAACGTCATCCAAGACATGAACACGGGCCGGGCATGAAGGCCAGCGAGGCGGACCAGCGGCGTCTGCTCGAACTCGCCGACGTCGACACCAAGCGTCGACGGGTGCAGCACGTCGCGAAGAATCTGCCGGAGCAGCATCACCTGAACGCCCTCGATGAGGAACGGACGCAGCATCGCGCGGAGGTCGTGCGGTTGCTGGGCCAGCTCGAGGATTCCCGGAGTGAGCTCAGCAAGATCGAGTCGGATGTGGCGACTGTGGAGGCGCGTCTCAAACGAGACGACGAGCGCCTGCAGGGCGCATCGAGCCGCAAGGACATCGAGGCGCTGCAGCGCGAGATCGAGGTGCTCCAGCGTCGTCGCTCGATCCTCGAGGACGGCGAACTCGAGGTCATGCAGCGCGTCGAAGAGCAGACCGCCGCTCACCAGGCAGCGCTCGAGTCGCAGCGCGGGGTCGAGGAACGCGCGACCGATCTCACCGTGCTGCGGGATGCCGCCCGCGACAACTTGAAAGGCGAGTATCGAGTGCTCGCCGAACAGCGGGAGAGCGTGCTTGCCACGCTCCCGAGCGATCTCGTGGCGCTCTACGAGAAGCAGCGGGAGCGGTACGGGGTCGGCGCGGCCGAGCTCATCGGCATCATCACGACCGGCACGAACGTCGCGCTCGATCGGCCGGAGCTCGAGAAGATCCGCCGCGCCGCGCCGGATGACGTCGTGATCTGCCCGGATTCCGGTGCGATCCTCGTGCGCACGGAGAAATCCTCGCTCTGACTCGAACAAGTCGCGCGCCCGCCGCTGAGTTCTGACATACTCAGTGGTGGAGCGCCGACGGCGTCGCTTGAAGTGAAACGCATCGTTGCTCCTCACCTATTACTACGGATCGTCCGGCACGTACCTGCCGGTAATGAGGGAGTACTCCTATGGCAACTGTGACCTTTGAAAGCGCCTCGCGCATCTACACCGAGGGCGCTCGCCCAGCGGTCGACAGCTTGGACCTCGAGATCGACGACGGAGAGTTCCTCGTCCTCGTCGGCCCGTCCGGCTGCGGCAAGTCGACATCGCTCCGCATGCTCGCAGGCCTCGAAGAGGTGAACCGCGGACGCATTCTCATCGGCGACCGCGACGTCACGCACCTCCCTCCCAAGGACCGCGACATCGCCATGGTGTTCCAGAGCTACGCGCTCTACCCGCACATGACCGTCGGCGAGAACATGGGCTTCGCGCTCAAGATCGCCGGCATCAACAAGGAAGAGCGTGCGAAGCGCGTCCTCGAAGCCGCCAAGATCCTCGACCTCGAGCCCTACCTCGACCGCAAGCCGAAGGCGCTCTCGGGTGGCCAGCGTCAGCGCGTCGCCATGGGCCGCGCCATCGTCCGCAGCCCCCAGGTCTTCCTCATGGATGAGCCGCTCTCGAACCTCGACGCGAAGCTGCGCGTGCAGACGCGCACGCAGATCGCGAGCCTCACCCGCCGTCTCGGCGTCACGACGGTCTACGTCACGCACGACCAGACCGAGGCGCTCACGATGGGCGACCGCATCGCCGTGCTCAAGGACGGCGTGCTGCAGCAGGTCGGCACACCGCGTGAACTCTACGCGAAGCCGAAGAACGTCTTCGTCGCCGGCTTCATCGGCAGCCCGTCGATGAACATCTTCGGTGCCGACCTGACCTCCGAGGGCGTCCGCTTCGGCACCGACGTCATCCCGCTCGAGCGCGCGACGCTGGCGAAGCTCAAGTCGGGCACCGCGACCGTCGGCGTTCGCCCGGACGACATCATCATCTCGCGTGAAGAGAAGCCCGGCCTCAAGGTCGAGGTCGACCTGGTCGAGGAGCTCGGCGCCGAGGGCTACCTCTACGGCCACTCGATGATCGACGGGAAGCGCACGGACATCGTCGCTCGCGTCGACGGTCGCAGCCACCCCGAGGTCGGCGAGACGATCTACGTCACGACCGACAACGACCACATCCACATCTTCGACCCGGAGACGGAGCAGCGCATCAGCGGTGCGCTCACGGAGGCCATCCGCCTCCAGGAGGCGAATGACGCTCTCGCGAGCGGCGCGGCTACCAGCTAGCACTCTTCGAAAGCACGGAACGCCCTCCGCAGATCTCGCGATCTGCGGAGGGCGTTCTGCTGTCCGTATCCACCTGCGCGCCGCCGTCTCCCTGCGCCGCGGTCCTCCCCGCGGTTCGGATGCAGCGCGGAGACGCGCGCCGCACACGAAGGAGGGGGAGCCTCGCGGCTCCCCCTCCTCGGTGTTGCTGGCACGTGATGGTGCCGGCGGGGTTCTACCCCTTTGTGGATCCAGCCAGGAGGCCGCGGACGAAGTATCGCTGCAGCGAGAAGAACACGATGAGCGGAACCAGGATGGACAGGAACGCGCCGGCTGTGAGCAGCGGCCATTCCTGACCGCGGGAGCCCGTGATCTCGGCGAGCAGCTTTGTCATCGGGGCGACCGCACCGTCGGCGAACACGAGCGCGACGAGCAGGTCGTTCCAGACCCAGAGGAACTGGAAGATGCCGAACGAGGCCACTGCGGGCAGCGTCAGCGGGACGATGATGCGGAAGAAGATCTGGCCGTGGCTCGCGCCGTCGACCCGGGCCGCTTCGATGACCTCACGCGGAATCTCTGCGATGAAGTTGTGCAGCAGGAAGATCGCGAGCGGCATGGCGAAGATCGAGTGGGCGATCCATACCTGCGCGAATCCGGCGTCGGCGCCGAACGCCGCGATGACGGGGACGCCGAAGATCTCGCCGCGAGCGAAGAGCTGCAGGAGCGGGACGAGCGCCATCTGGATGGGCACGACCTGCAGTGCGAAGACCAGGATGAACAGCCAGTTCTTGCCCTTGAAGTCCATCCAGGCGAACCCGTAGGCGGCGAGCAGCGCGATCGCGAGCGGGATGACCGTCGCGGGGAGGGCGATCACGATCGAGTTGAGGAAGGCCTGCGCCATCGTCAGCTGCGTGTTGCCCGATGCGAGCACTTCGACGTAGTTGTCGAAGGTGAAGCCCCAGTTCTCGAAGATCGTCCACCAACCGGTGCTGACGACCTCCGCCTTGGGGCGGAACGAGGAGACGAAGAGCCCGAACGTCGGGATGGTCCAGATGACGGCGATGGCGATCGCCGCGACGGTCGCCCATCGACTGGTGAGATTCTTCTTGACCTTGCCGCTTGTGCTCTGCTCGCCTCGCGCGAGCTGCTCCGCCGTCTTGGTGTCGACGGGAAGTTCGACTGGAACGATGGCGCTCATCGGATCTCCCTCTGCTTCTTCATCTGGTTCGCGTTGTAGATGATGATCGGCAGCACGAGGATGAACAGCACGACCGCGAAGGCGGCCGATCGTCCGGTCTCGAAGGTCTTGAACTGCGTGTACATCTCGTTGGCGATGACGCTCGTGTCGTTGGCGCCTGCGGTCATCGTGCGAACGATGTCGAAGACCTTCAGCGACGCGATGGAGATCGTCGTCACGACGACGACGAGCGACGAGCGGATGCCGGGAACCGTGACGTTGATGAAACGCTGCCACGGGTTGGCGCCGTCGAGCGAGGCGGCCTCGATCTGGTCCATCGGCACGCCCTTGATGGCCGCTGACAGCACGACCATGGCGAAACCGGTCTGCACCCAGATCAGGACGATGATGAGGAAGAACGTGTTGAGCGGCGACTCGGCCAGGAAGTCGTACGGCTGTCCGCCGAACCAGACGAGGATCTGGTTGAGGAGGCCGATCTGGTCCTGGTCTGCGGGCCGTGCCGTGTACATGAACCGGAAGATGATCGACGCGCCGACGAACGAGATGGCCATCGGCATGAAGACGAGCGCCTTCAGGAACTTCTCGCCGCGCGACTTGTCGATGAAGACCGCGTATGCGAGGCCCGCGACCGTCGACAGGATCGGCGTCACGACGACCCAGATGATCGTGTTGAAGACCGTCCGGAGCCCGCTCGGCTGCGTGAAGATCCAGATGAAGTTCTCGAGGCCGACGAAGTCACCGGCCTTGTTCGTGAACGCCTGCCCGGTCGTCTGGATGCTCGGCACGATGAGGCCGACGACGACGAGGATCAGGGCTGGGCCGAAGAAGCCGATGAGACCGATCAGGTAGCCGGCGCCTTCACGCGACCGGCTGTCGAGCCAGAAGAGGAGCGCGCCGAGCACGATGGCGATGATGGCCGCCCACGTGTAGGTGCCGAGGATGAAGACGAGCGCGACCGGGACTGCGATGCAGACCACGAGACGGAGCACCGTGTACTTGGTGCCGGGACGAGGAGCGAGCTCGACGAAGTAGACGATGAGCGCGACCACCGCGAGGAACGCGATGATGACGATCGGGACTTGCAGAAATGGTGGCAATTGAGCCAACCACGTGAAGAAACTTGCCATGGTGACCTTCCAGGGTGGCAGACAAGCACGTTCGTTCGCGGGGGACGACGTCGTCCGTGCGGTGGAATGCGTGTGGAGCACCCGGCGGACGCCGGGTGCTCCACACGAGTGCTTAGCTGGAGGGCCAGCCGGATTCGATCTGGGTCGTCACGGTGTTGACGTCCGTGCCGTTGATCCAGTCGATGATGCCCTTCCAGAACGTACCTGCGCCCACTGCCGACGGCATGAGGTCAGAGCCGTCGAAGCGGAAGGTCGTCTCGGGGTCCTGAAGGATCTGGATGGACTCCTGCAGGATCGGGCTCTTCGCGTTGGCAGGGTCGAGACCCGTGTTCGCGCTGATCACGCCGCCGAGTGCGACGCGGCTGTTCGCCCACTCCGGGCTGGAGAGGTACTCGAGCACCTTGACCGTGTCCTCGTCCGAGTTGAACGATCCGACGATCTCGCCGCCACCGGTGACAGCCTGCTCCTTGCCCTCTGCGGGGGGCGTCATGAAGGCCCAGACGTCGCCGTCCTCACCCACGGTGCCGCCGGCTTCGGTGATGAAGCCGTCGTAGAAGGAAGCCTGGTGGTGCAGTGCGCACGTGCCGTCGACGAGCTTGGGGGCGACGTCGCCGAATGCCGTCGAGTTGATGGAGCGAACGTCACCGAAACCTGCGTTGACGTAGTCGGGGTTCGTGAGGATCTTGCCTGCCTCTTCGAACGACGCCTGGATGCGCTCGTCGGTGAAGGGGATCTCGTTGGCGACCCACTGGTCGTACACCTCCGGTCCGTGCATGCGGATGACGAGGTCTTCGATCCAGTCGGTTCCGGGCCAGCCGGTTGCCGCGTCGGAGCCGAAGCCCGCGCACCAGGGCGCGGTTCCCGTCTTGCCCTGGATCTCACCCGTCAGCGTGACGAGCTCTTCCCACGTCTTCGGGACCTCGTAGCCGTTGTCCTTGAAGAACTTGGGGGAGTACCAGACGAAGCCCTTGAGGTTCGCCATGAGCGGTGCGCCGTAGACGGTGCCGTCGTAGGACGAGTACGTCTTCCAGTCCTCGGACCAGTACTCTTCGAGGTTGCTCACGACGCCCTCGGGGGCTTCGGTGAGCAGTCCCGTGCTGGCGAGGTCGCCCATGAGGCCAGGCTGCGGGAAGATCGCGATGTCGGGCGGCGTGCCACCCTGTGCGCGCACGGAGATCTGCGTCTCGAACTCCTTGGAGCCCTCGTAGACGATCTCGATGCCGTTCTCCTCCGCCCAGCCGGACCAGGACTCCTCGAGGAGCTCTGCTTCGGCGTCAACGATGGTGCCGTAGATCGTGACCTTGTTGTCACTGGGGGCACCTGAGTTGTCCTGCACGCCGGGTCCGCCTGAACAGGCGGTCAGACCCAGACCGGCAACTGCGAGTGCGGCAACCGCTGTTGCGGCTCGCCGCTTCGTGGATGTTGTCATTGAACTCCTCCTTAAGTCCTTGACTGCGAGTGAACCGCCGTTACGGGCAGTCATTGCCCGGATTCGCTGCGAGAACGCGGCGGGTCGTGCACAGCATTCCTGAGATCTGCGTGTGGAAATGCCGTGCGCTTTTGGAGCGTACACGAACATATGAGTTCATCCACGCCGTTCACTAAGTCGTTATCAAGCGATGTCCCGCGCGGTAGGAAGTGCCTCGGCGTGCGCCGAATTTGTTGTCTGACACGACGATGCCAGCTCGCTCGCGAGTGCCGCGGCGTCGCGACGGTTCGTAGCCACGTCCAGGGCGGTAGCATGGCACGTGAGTAGGTCGACCAGGCGGTCGCGTCATGGGAGACCATGCCGAGGAACGTCCGGGCTCCACAGAGCAGGACGGTGGGTAACGCCCACCCGGGGAAACCCGCGAGACAGTGCCACAGAAAGCAGACCGCCCCGCCGCCGCTTCCTTCGAGGAGCGGGACGTCCTCCGGGACGCAGGGGTAAGGGTGAAAGGGTGGGGTAAGAGCCCACCGGGTGCCTGGTGACAGGTGCCGCACGGTAAACCTCGTCCGGAGCAAGGCCATACAGGGGATGACGACGCTGCTCGCCGAGTCCCCGGGTAGGCCGCTAGATTCGCGCGGCAACGTGCGAGCGAGAGAGATGGCCGCCCCCGACGCAAGTCGGGACAGAACCCGGCGTATCGGTCGGCCTGCTCACCTCAGCTTGGAGACAGGAGGCCGGGGGCGACGCGTCGCCCCCGGCCTCCTGTCGTGGAGAGCAGCCCTACACCCAGTGCTCTGCCGCAAGGCACGCGGATCCGACGATCCCGGCGTTGTTCATGAACTCTGCGACGACGATCGGCGTCTCCACATCGATGTAGTGGAGGAACTCATCGGCCTGTTTCGAGATGCCCCCGGAGACGATGAACACGTCGGGGGAGAACAGCGCTTCGAGCTGGCGGTAGTAGGGGGTGAGGCGGGCGCCCCACTCCGCGAACGAAAGCTCCTCGCGCTCCCGAACCTTCGACGAGGCGTACTTCTCGTAGTCGCTGTGCTCGCCGATGCTGATGTGGCCGAGCTCCGAGTTCGGGAACAGGTGGCCGCCGTAGAACATCGCGGTGCCGATGCCGGTGCCGAGCGTGGTCATGATGACGCTGTCGAGCCTGCCGTGCGCGACACCGAATCGAACCTCGGCGATGCCGGCCGCATCCGCGTCGTTGGCGAGTGCGACCTCGCGGCCCACAGCTTCCGAGAACGCCGCGCGTGCCGCGAAGTTGATCCACAGCGGTGAGATGTTGGCGGCGGATCGGGTCACGCCGTGCTTGACGATCGCAGGGACGCTGATGCCGACCGGCACGTCGGTGTCGCCGTCGAGGTCCTTCGCCCAGATCTTCCGGACGATCTCCATGGTCGCGTCGATGACCTCGCGGGGGTCCCCACCGACCGGCGTCGGGACCTTCCGCCGCTTGGAGAGCAGCTCTCCCGTTCGCAGGTCGACAAGCGCTCCCTTGATGCCGGTCCCGCCGATGTCGATGCCGATGGCCTTCGTGGCTCTGCTCTTCCCCATGCCCGCGAGCATATCGGGCGCGGAAGCCATAGCCCTTCTGTGCCGTGGGCGTCAGGCGGTGGGAACCGTGAGCAGGCGCGCACCGTCGGCGGTCACCACGACGGTGTGCTCCCACTGCGCGCAGCGGGACCCGTCGGCGGTCACGACCGTCCATCCGTCATCCCAGAGACGCCAGTCCGACGTTCCGAGCGTGAGCATCGGCTCGACCGTGAAGACCATGCCCTCTTCGATCACGGTCGTGTACTGGGGAGCGTCGTAGTGCGGGATGATGAGGCCGGAGTGGAAGGCCCCGCCGACCCCGTGACCCGTGTAGTCCCGGACGACCCCGTAGCCGAACCGGCCCGCGTACTTCTCGATGACTCGGCCGATGATGTTGACCTGGCGACCCGGCTTCGCGGCGGCGATACCGCGCATCATGGCCTCGTGGGTTCGCTCGACGAGCAGCCGCGACTCTTCATCCACCTCACCGACGAGGTACATGCGGTTCGTGTCGCCGTGCATCCCCTCGAAGTAGGCGGTGATGTCGACGTTGAGGATGTCGCCCGATTCGAGCCGTGTGCCGTCGGGGATCCCGTGGCAGATGACTTCGTTGAGCGAAGTGCAGCTCGCCTTCGGGAACCCGCGGTAGCCCAGCGTCGATGGGTAGGCGCCGCGGGCCGTCACGAAGTCGTGGGCGATGCTGTCGAGCTCGTCCGTCGTGATGCCAGGTACGACGTGCTGCTCCAGGTGCTGGAGCGCGTCGGCGGCGATGGCGGATGCGCGAGCGATGCGTGCAACCTCGTCCGGTGTGTACACGTCACCACCGGTCCACGCGTCCGGTGCCTGCTTGCCGACGTACGGCGGGCGTGCGATCGAGGAGGGAACGGATCGGACTGGTGCGCTTGGGCCGGGCGTGAGGAGTCCGGTTCTCGGGTCTTTCGGCATACGCTTGAGCCTATGACCGATACGCATGCACAGGAATTCTGGTACAACTCGCGCACGGGAGAGGTGGAGGTCGGAAAGCAGTCCCTCGGCTCCGAGCTCGTCGGCCCGTTCACCTCCGAGGCGGAGGCCAGGCGCGCCCCCGAGAAGCTTCAGGAGCGCGCCAAGGCCTGGGCTGAGGAGGAAGCCGACGAGGACCGCTGACTCGCACCTCCGTCGGTTGGTCGACGGGGCTAGCTGGTCTGGTCTTCGAAGCTCTCGGCGGCAGAGGGGAACGCGCCGGACTTGACCTCGTCGCGGTACGCGGAAGCCGCCTCGAGCAGCGTCGTGCGAAGGTCCGCGTACTTGCGGACGAATCGCGGAACGCGCCCGGTGCCGAGGCCCATCGCGTCAGTCCAGACGAGGATCTGCCCGTCGCACTCGGCACCGGCGCCGATGCCGATGGTGGGGATCTCGAGTTCTCGCGTGATCTCGGCGGCGAGCACGGCCGGCACCATCTCGAGCACGACGCTGAAGGCGCCAGCATCCTGCACGGCTCGTGCGTCTGCGCGCACGCGCTCAGCGGTGTCGCCCCGGCCCTGCACGACGTGCCCGCCGAGACCATGCTCGCTCTGGGGCGTGTAGCCGATGTGCGCCATGACCGGGATGCCCGCCTCCACGATGCGCTTGATGGTCGCGTGCGATCGCACGCCGCCCTCGAGCTTCACCGCCTGCACGCCTGCTTCCTTCATGAAGCGGACCGCCGTGTCCAGCGCCTGCTCCGGTCCGCGCTCGTAGCTGCCGAACGGGAGATCTGCGACGACGAGGGCTCGCGACACGCCGCGCGCGACGGAGCGCGCCATGGGAATCAGCTCGTCGACCGTGACGGGAAGCGTGGACGTCTCGCCGAGCACGGTCGTCGCCGCAGAATCGCCGACGAGAAGGACATCGATGCCGGCTTCGTCAAACACCGCAGCGGTCATGGCGTCGTAGCTGGTGAGCGCGGTGATGCGCTCACCAGCGGCCTTGGCCGCCTGGAAGTGTCGAATTCGGACTCGCTTCGGTGCACTGGCCTGAGACATGCAGGCCATCATACGGCGGGGCGGGCTCAGGCCCAGTAGCCTATGGAGAGGCGCACAACAAGAATTGGAGCCCGAGTGGACAAGCAGCAGGACTTCGTACTCCGCCAGATCGAGGAGCGCGGGATCAAGTTCATCCGCCTGTGGTTCACGGATGTTCTCGGAACATTGAAGTCCGTGGCTATCGCACCGGCGGAGGTCGAGGGTGCCTTCAATGAGGGCATCGGGCTCGACGGCTCCGCCGTCGAGGGCTTCACGAGGCGCTCCGAGGCGGACATGCTCCTCCACCCGGACCCATCGACCTTCCAGATGCTGCCGTGGCGTGGGGACATCGACCCGACGGCGCGCATGTTCTGCGACATCTCGACGCCTGATGGCCAGCCCTCCGTGACCGATCCCCGTCGGGTCCTCCGCCGTGCGCTCGACGTGGCCTCGGCGCAGGGCTTCACGTTCTACGTGCACCCCGAGATCGAGTTCTACCTGCTGAAGTCGGATGAGGCGCTCAACGGCGAGCCCGTGCCCGCCGACAACGCCGGCTACTTCGACAACGTCCCCGGTGGCACCGCGCACGACTTCCGTCGCCGCGCCGTCCGCATCCTGGAAGACCTCGGCATCTCGGTGGAGTACAGCCACCATGAGGCTGGCCCCGGGCAGAACGAGATCGACCTCCGCTTCTCCGACGCGCTCAACACGGCCGACAACGTCATGACGTTCCGCACGGTCGTCAAGGAGGTGGCCATCGAACAGGGCGTGTACGCGACGTTCATGCCGAAGCCCATGTGGCAGCACCCGGGCAGCGGCATGCACACGCACGTCTCGCTGTTCGAGGGCGACACCAACGTCTTCCACGAGCCGGGCGCCGAGTACCAGCTCTCGAAGATCGGCAGGCACTTCGTCGCGGGTCTCCTCAAGCACGCACCGGAGATCACGGCCGTGACGAACCAGTTCGTGAACTCCTACAAGCGCATCTGGGGTGGAGACGAAGCCCCCAGTTACGCCTGCTGGGGCCACAACAACAGCTCGGCGCTCGTGCGCATCCCGACCTACAAGCCCAACAAGGGCGGCTCGGCGCGTGTCGAGTACCGCGGCATCGACTCGGCGGCGAACCCGTACCTCGCGTACGCGGTCCTGCTCTCCGCCGGGCTCAAGGGCGTCTCGGAGGAGTACGAGCTTCCCGCCGAGATCGAAGGCGACATCTGGGAGATGTCGCCTCGCGAGCGCAGTGTGCTCGGCTTCGACCCGCTGCCCTCGAGCCTCAACGAGGCCATCTCCATCATGGAGAACTCGGAACTCGTGGCCGAGACGCTCGGCGAGCAGGTGTTCGCGTACTTCCTCGCGAACAAGCGCGCCGAGTGGAAGCAGTACCGCGCTCAGGTCACCCCGTTCGAGCTGGCCTCGAACCTGCACGCCTTGTAAGCCGTGCGCTCCGACGGACTGCGCACACGCCTCGCGAGGGCTGGTTTCGCCGCGCCAAGCGAGGCCGAGCCGCACCTCGCGGAACTGACCGAGCTCACGGGCGTGCGCGCGGACGACCTGTTCTCGGTCGTCGACGAGCGCGTCGCAGACCCGGACCAAGCGCTGCAGTGGCTCGTGTACCTCGCCAGGCAGCACCCGAGCGCGGTGGACTCGCTGTTCGCCGAGCGGCCCAACGCGAAGACGGTGGTGCGCCTGCTCGGCGCATCGACTGGTCTCGCCGAGTTCTTCCTCCGGCATCCGCGCACGATGGAGGTCGTCCAGTCGGGCGAGGCGGAGCTGCCGACCCGTGAGGAGCTGCAGCGTCGCATGGCGGCGAGCGTGGGCGTGGACGCCGAACGTGCCGACGCCGACGGCGGCTTCGGCATGGCGGTGGCGCAGCTGACCGGTTCCGATGCGATTCGCTCGCTCCGCGTCCGCTACCGCACCGAACTGGCGCGCATCACCGCGTTCGACCTCGCCCAGGACGATCAACGCGGGTGCGTTCGAGAGGTGAGCCGCGCGCTCGCCGACCTCGCCGGAGAGACGCTGGATGCAGCCATCATGGTCGCGCGAGCTGAGGCGCAGTCGCCGCCGAGCGGTTTCGGTCGCTTCCCCACCGAGCAGGTCGAGTGCGTCCGCCTCGCAGTCATCGGCATGGGCAAGGCGGGCGCGGAAGAGCTCAACTACATCAGCGACGTGGACATCATGTTCGTCGCCGAGTCGTCAGACCCCGAACAGGTCGCCGTGCCGAAGGCCGTCGAGATCGGGACACGGCTCGCGAGCCTCACGATGCGCGTCATCGATTCCACCGACGTCGAGCCGGCCCTGTGGGAAGTGGACGCGAATCTCCGCCCGGAGGGCAAGGACGGCGCGCTGGTCCGGACCATCGACTCGTACGCCAAGTACTACGAGCGCTGGGCGAAGAACTGGGAGTTCCAGGCCCTCATCAAGTCACGGGCCATGGCGGGTGACCTGCGCCTCGGCTCGGACTTCGAGCGCAGAGTCGAACCGCTGATCTGGGCGAGCGCGAGCCGGGCCGACTTCGTCAAGCAGGTGCGCGCCATGCGTGAGCGCGTGACCGACCACATCCCCGCCGAGGAGGTCGACCTGCAGCTCAAGCTCGGCCCGGGCGGTCTGCGAGACATCGAGTTCACGGTGCAGCTGCTCCAGCTCGTGCACGGGCAGCACGATGAGAGCGTCCGAGAGCGCTCGACGCTCGCGGCCCTCGAAGCGCTCAGCGAGGGCGGGTACATCGGGCGGGATGACGCGAACCAGTTCTCCTCGGACTACGAGTTCCTGAGGCTGCTCGAGCACCGTATCCAGCTGCGAGCGCTCCGACGCACCCACCTCATGCCGACCAGCGACATCGAGCGTGCCGTGCTCGCGCGCTCCGCCAGCTTCGCGAACTCCCGAGAGCTCACGGACGAGTGGCAGCGGGTGAAGCTGCGGGTCAGAGGCCTGCACGAGAAGGTCTTCTACCGGCCGCTGCTCTCTGCGGTCGCCGCCCTGCCGACGGCTGGCTTCGCGCTGAGCTCCGACCAGGCCGAGGCCCGACTGCGCGCGATCGGCTTCCTCGACCCCAAGGGTGCGCTCGCGCACATCACCGCCCTCGTGAAGGGCGTCTCCCGGCGGGCCATCATGCAGCGCACGCTGCTCCCGGTGCTCATCGGCTGGTTCTCGCAGGGGAGCGACCCGGACAGCGGGTTCCTCGCCTTCCGGAAGCTCTCCGAGCGTCTCGGCGACACCGCCTGGTATCTGCGGCTGCTCCGCGACAGCTCGGCCGCTGCGAAGCGGCTGACCCAGCTGCTCTCGGGTTCCAAGTTCGCCGCGGAGTTCTTCGAGCTCTACCCGGAGGCCGTCAAGTGGCTCGACGACGACGCGCAGCTGAAGCCGCGCTCGCTCAACGCGTTGCTCGACGAGGTCGCGACGACGATCCGTCGTCACGACGACGAGGTGGCCCTCAGGCGTGCTCTGCGCACGTTCCGCCGCCGAGAGGTGCTCCGTCTGGCGATCGGCGGGCTGCTGAGCCTCATCGACATCAAGCAGACGGGGGCCGGCCTCTCGGACATCGCGACGGCGACCCTGCAGGGCGCGTACGACGCGGTCCGTCGCATCGACAAGGTCGAGTATCCGCCATTCGCGATCATCGCCATGGGCCGCTACGGCGGCCGCGAGCTCGGTTTCGGCTCGGACCTCGACGTGCTCTACGTGTTCGAGCCCGGTGACTTCTCCAACCCGGACCTCGCGAGCCGACGAGCCCTGGCGCTCGTGCACCGCATCGTCGAGTTCACGGCGGACCCGCGGATGCCGATCGACCTTGATGCGGGTCTCCGGCCCGAGGGCAAGTCGGGCCCGCTCGTGCGTTCCCTGTCGGCCTACCGCAGCTACTACGCGCGGTGGTCGCTCGGGTGGGAGACGCAGGCGCTGCTCCGCGCCCACGATGTCGTCGGCGACGCGAACGTGCGCGACCGCTTCATGGACCTGGTCGACGATGTGCGCTACGGCAAGGAGCTCTCCGAGGACGGACTGCGTGAGGTGCGCCGGATCAAGGCGCGCGTGGAGAACGAGCGGCTTCCGCAGGGAGCTGACCCGAAACGCCACCTGAAGCTCGGCCGCGGATCCCTGAGCGACGTCGAGTGGCTCGCGCAGACCCTGCAGCTGCAGCACGCGATGCACACCGCGCCGCTTCGCACGACGTCAACCCTCGAGACCCTCGACGCCGCCCAGGAGGCGGAGCTACTGACCCTCGCTGAGGCCAATCAGCTCAAGGACGCATGGCTCTTGGCGTCTCGCGTGCGTTCGGCGCTGTACCTGGCCACGAACAAGCAGTCGGACCTCCTCCCGCAGGACGGTCCGACGCTCGACGCCGTCGCGCGGGCGCTCGGCTACGCCCCTGGCTCGGGTCCGCTGCTGGAGGACGACTACTTGGGTGAGACGCGCCGCGCACGGCGCGTGTTCGAGCGACGCTTCTACGGGGAGTAGCGCCGACGCGAGACCGTCACGCGCGGACCGGCCGGGACTCCGTGGAACGGGTCTAGGACCCTGCGGCCTGCTGGTCGAGAATCGCCCGCTCGAGGCTGTCCGCGATCAGGACGGCATCGAGCCCGGATTGACGGCCGATGCCGACGGCGTGCTGCGCCTCGTGGGCGGCGAGGGCCTGCAACGCAGACTTCGCGGTGGTGAACTCGTGGGCGAGGAGCTCGTCGATGCGGCGATCCACGTCGGCATTGTGCCGCTGCCAGTCCTCGCTCTGCGGCTCGGACGACAGGCGGCGGACGGCCGCCGCGTGGATGCTCGCCGCGAGGCGCTTGTGGTGGTCGATGGCGGCCAGGGCTTGCGCGCGAAGCTCTTCGTCATCCATCCGTCCAGCTTGCCACGTCCTCGGGCGCCAGCCTGAGCGGAGACAGAGACACCGCCACCCGCTCCGGACGTGAACGGAACCGGCCCGCCTCGCAGGAGCGAGACGGGCCGGGTGCGGAACTGCGCTACAGGCTAGACGCCGTAGTAGAGCTCGAACTCGTACGGGTGCGGGCGCTGCGCGAGCGGCTGCACCTCGTTGACCGTCTTGTAGTTGATCCAGTTCTCGATGAGCTCCGGCGTGAAGACGTTGCCCTTCGTCAGGTACTCGTGGTCAGCCTCGAGCGCTGCGAGCGCCTCGGGCAGCGAGGTCGCGAGCTGGGGAATGCTCTTCGCCTCCTCCGGGGGAAGCTCGTAGAGGTCCTTGTCGACGGGCTCGTGCGGCTCGATGCGGTTCTGGATGCCGTCGAGGCCAGCCATGAGCTGGGCGGCGAACGCGAGGTACGGGTTGGCTGAAGCATCCGGTGCGCGGAACTCGATGCGCTTCGCCTTCGGGTTGGAGCCCGTGATCGGGATGCGGATCGCAGCCGAGCGGTTGCCCGCCGAGTAGACGAGGTTGATGGGGGCTTCGAAGCCCTTCACCAGGCGGTGGTAGGAGTTCGTGGTCGGGTTCGTGAACGCGGCGAGCGAGTTGGCGTGCGCGAGCAGTCCACCGATGTACCAACGAGCTGTGTCGGAGAGCGAGCCGTAGCCGGCCTCGTCGTAGAAGAGCGGCTCGCCGTCCTTCCACAGCGACTGGTGCGTGTGCATTCCCGAGCCGTTGTCGTTGTAGAGCGGCTTCGGCATGAACGTGGCCGACTTGCCCCACTGCTCGGCCGTGTTCTTGACGATGTACTTGAACTTCAGGATGTCGTCAGCGGCGCTGACCATCGTGTCGAAGCGGTAGTTGATCTCCTGCTGGCCACCCGTGCCCACCTCGTGATGTGAGCGCTCGAGGATGAAACCGGCTTCGATGAGCTTGAGCGTGATGTCGTCACGCAGGTCAGCCGTCTTGTCGACGGGGGAGACGGGGAAGTATCCGCCCTTGAACGGCGTCTTGTTGCCGAGGTTGCCGCCCTCTTCTTCGCGGCCCGAGTTCCAGGCGCCCTCTTCGGAGTCGACCGAGTAGAAGCTCTGGTTCGACGTCACGGAGTAGCGCACGTCGTCGAAGATGTAGAACTCTGCCTCGGGAGCGAAGAACGCGGTGTCGGCGATTCCCGTCGAGGACAGGTAGTCGACAGCCTTCTTCGCGACCTGGCGGGGGTCGCGGTGGTAGATCTCACCCGTGCGGGGGTTGTAGATGTCGAAGACCATGATCAGGGTCTTCGCCTCGCGGAACGGGTCGAGGTACGCCGTCGTGACGTCGGGGATGAGCTGCATGTCCGACTCGTGGATCGACGCGAAACCGCGGATCGAGGAGCCATCGAAGAGCTGGCCGACGGAGAAGAACTCCTCATCGACGGTCGACGCGGGGATGTTGAAGTGCTGCTGCACACCGGGGAGGTCGGTGAAGCGGATGTCGAGGAACTTGACATCGTTGTCGGTGATATAGGCGAGGACTTCAGACGGTTCTTTGAACATGGCTTCTCCGGGTCGTGTCGAAGGTGTTGGCGGACGGGGTCCTGTCATAAGCTAACCACTCGCTGTTGCCCCGTGGTCACTGTTATGTTTCGCGCACGTTACGCAGAGCGTGATAGTGCGCCGTCAGCGGCCCGATCTCTGCCTCGCTCCGACGGTAAGCTTCTCGGATGCCCGCACAGTCAAGCAGCCCGGAGTTCGCACGTCCGGAGAACAACCGCTACCCGGGCTACCGCCTCGGGTATCCGGAAGAAGGGCGTGGCAGCATGGCGCCGATGCGCCGCCGCGTGCCAGCGCTCATCATCGACTACGCGGCCGCCGCGGGTCTTGCATTCGTGTTCTTCGAGTACGACTCGATCGCGATCCTGCTGCTCTTCTTCGCGATGACGACCGTCGGCATCATGCTGTTCGGCGGCTCCCTCGGGCACCTGGTGTTCCGGATGCGCGTCACGCGCCTCGACGGCTCAGCGCCCGGCTACCTTCGACCCCTGCTCCGTCAGCTGCTGGTGACGCTCGTGCTCCCCATGCTCGTGTGGGACAGCGACCAGCGCGGCGGCCACGACATCATGACGAGACTCGCCCTGCGGCTCGTGTAGAGCAGCAGGGCGAGTCTGTGGCGGGGATGCTGCAGATCAGCGCATCTGCGAACGCGAGGAGCGCATCCGCATCGGGTCGATGCCCTTGGGGATAGGGAGCGCGTTGCTGCCGAGGGCCTTCAAGCGGCTCGTCACGGCGACGATCTCTGGCTTGGTGAGCTTCTTCGGGAGCTTGTTGAGCGTCTTCCGGATCTTCACGAGCTTCACGTCGTCGGCGCCGGTGCCCACGTGGAAGTGGTGGATCGGCACGTTCGGCAGGATGCGAGCCGTCTTGCGGCGCTCGTCGTCGAGCAGCCGCTTCGTGCCGGCCTTGCTGCCCTCGGTGAGAATCACGACGCCGGGCTTGCCGATGGCGCGGTAGACCGCGTCCTGCGTCTTCGCGTTGAACGCGACGGGCATCTCGCTCGTCTGCCACGTTCCGCGCAGGGCGCTTGTGAGCACCTGGCCGGCGGCACCCGCACGGCCTTCGAGCTGCCCGAACGCAACGCGTTCGGCCCGCCAGTTCAGCGTGAACATGAAGAGGAGCACACCGACCATGAGGCCGAGGATCATCGTGAGGATCCAGATGAGCGCGTTCGACCCGGGGAGGAAGATGCTTACGAGCGCTGCGATGATCAGGGGGACGAGCACGGCAGCGGCCATGATCCAAGGTGCGGTCTTGTCGTACTTGACCGTCATCTTGAGGACTTGCCAGATCTGCTTGAAGCGACCCGGCTCTTTTTCCGCTGCTGCGCTGGCTTGTGGAGAGTTCGCCATAGTGCATCCAGAATACCGGCACTTCACCCCGTATTCACATTCGGACTCGTGACGACTTCTCCACAGACGATGAAGCTCGTCCGCTCCGGTCCCGAACGGGGCGTCAGGATCTTCGTGTGCAAGCCAGAGATCAGCGCAGAACCGACCGCAGCCCGGCTCCCACCTACCTCGATATCGCGGGTTGGCGGGTCGTCGACGTGCTGTCCAGCGACGGCCCCTGGCACCGCTACCTGGCTGTGGCGCGGGAGCGGGCGGCGTTGGAAGAGGACGACTGGCTGGCGAGCGCATCGCGATCGCGCCGGCAAGCGACCGCTCCCGTGCCCACGGAGGCCGTCGAGCTTGTTGTAGAGGCATCAGCCGGCCAGGGACTCACGCTCTCTGAGGTATGCGTGCTGCTCGAGGAGATCGATGCGCCGAGTGCTCCTGTGCTCCGGGATATCGGTCAGAACGAGCAGCGGCAGGCGGTGGCCGTCCTCGAGGCCACCCCTGGGTCGAGTGTGGAGGAACTGCTCGACCGGCCTCACCCCCTCACAGCCGGCGAGATCGTGACGATCCTTGCTCCCATCGCGGAGACCCTCGTCGAGCTCCACGAGCACGGCGTGGCGATGGGCACGTTCGGGTGCGACGACGTCCGCCTGACCCTGGCCGGGCGACCGGTGCTCAAGAACTGGCAGCTGCTGACTCGTCTCGAGCAGAAGGGCCGTCCGCACGCCGGTGCTCTCCGAGACTGGCGATCCTTCGAGTCCCTCGCGGATCTCGTGCTGGCGCAGCTGCCGACGGAGACGGAGCTGCCCGCCGCACTGGAGCGGGAATTCGATCGCTGCCTGTCGGGGGAGGTGGATGAGGGGCTCGGTGCGCGACTCCTCGACGCCCTGTTCACGTGGCAGGACGCCACGGACATCCAGGACCCGGCGGCAGGTGAGCCGGGGCCCTGGCGTGCGGTGCTGGCCGAGCAGGCGCCGGGGCCTGCCGCGGGCAGTCCCGTCATGGCCCCGTCCGCGGATGGCACCGTGGGCCGAGTCGCTGGTCCGACGCTTCTCGATGGGGAGGACCCGAGCCAAGCCCGGTCAGCGGATGTCGTTCACCGGGGGGACATCGATGGACTCCGACGTCCGTTCGCCGCCAGGGGGCGCGACGCCCAGTTTTCGCGCGAGGCCGCCAGCAGACATGAACGGCGGTCGCGACGACGTTCCGGCTCGAGGGTGCCACTCCTGTCGGCCATCCGGATGCCCTACCGAGTCGCGGCGGTGGCCGCGCTGGTCATGTGCCTGTGCGCGGTGTTCGTGGGAGTGGTCGGCAGTCGCAGCGGGGGAGCGGACGCTGGGAGCGCGAGCGGTGGCAGCGCCGCTCCGGCTGCGAGCTGGCAGACGCAGCAGCCTCACGGAGAAGCCTCCCCCGAAGCGCAGATGGCCGCACCTCCCGAACAGCCGGCACCGACGGAGGAAGTGCCAGACTGGCGAACCGCGGCTGCGAGCGATGATCCTGCCGCGGCTGCTGCGGCGCTCGTGGGACGACGGACCGAATGCCTCGCCACGGCGGCCGCCGGCTGCCTCGAGGAGGTCTACCAGAGCGACGCGCCGGGACTCCCTGCCGACCTCAACCGGCCCGCAGGAGCCGAGGACGAGCTGGTTGGCCTCTCAGTGGCGACGCTCCGCGATCGCTTTGGAGATTTCGCGGTCGTGGAACTGTGGCCCCAGAACGCGGTGCAGACGGCGGAAACGCCACCGGCCTCCCTCACGATCGCTCGTGGGGAGGCCGGATGGCGTCTACGCGATGTTCGAGTGGCGTGAGCCCCTCGAGGAGCGCTGCTAGATCCCGAGGTTGCCCTCGAACGCGCCCTCTTCGAGGCGGTTCTTGATCTGCGAGAGAAAACGAGCCGCGTCCGCACCGTCGATGATGCGGTGGTCGTAGCTCAGCGCGAGGAAGACGAGCGAGCGAATCGCGATCGACTCCTGCCCATCGGCCGTCTTGACGACCGCGGGACGCTTCGCGACGATCCCGGTACCGAGGATCGCGCTCTGCGGGAGGAACACGACGGGCGTGTCGAACAGCGCGCCACGCGAGCCCGTGTTCGTGACGGTGAACGTGCCACCGGCAAGCTCATCGGGGAGCAGCTTGTTGTCACGCGTGCGCTCCGCGAGGTCAGCGATCTGACCTGCGAGACCCGCGATGTCGAGCTCCGACGCCTTCTTGATAACCGGCGTGAGCAGTCCGCGCTCCGTGTCGACCGCCATGGCGATGTTCTCGGACTCCGGGTAGACGATGGAGTCACCGTCGACCGTGGAGTTGATGATCGGGAAGCTCTGCAGAGCCTCGGCCGCTGCCAGCGTGAAGAACGGCAGGAAGGAGAGCTTGTTGCCCGTCTTCGAGTGGAAGTCGCCCTTGACGCGATCGCGCAGCTGCGCGATGCGAGTCACGTCGACCTCGACGACCGTCGTGAGCTGAGCCGTCGAGTTCATCGATGCGACCGCGCGCTCGGCGACGACCTTGCGGAGACGCGACATCTTCGCGGTCGTGCCACGCAGCTCGGAGACCTCGAACGGAGTCGGCTCGCCCGGCGTGCCAGCCGAAGCTGCCTGCGCGGGGGCTGCGCTCTTGCTCGACTCGGCGAAGGCGACGACGTCTTCCTTGCGGATACGTCCGCCGACGCCCGTGCCCTGGACCTTCGTGAGGTCGACGCCTGCGTCAGCCGCGAGCTTGCGCACGAGCGGCGTCACGTAGCGCGGGTCGGAGCTCGAGGCGGCCGATGCCGACTCGCCGCCCTGCTTGGGCTGCGACGGCTGCTTGGGCTGCGCCGGCGGCTTCGGAGCGGATGCCGACTGCTGCGCGGTCTGCGCTGCGGGCGTCGCCGCCTCCTTGGCGGGAGCCTCGGACGTCGTCTCCTTCTCGGGAGCAGGCTCGGCGTAGCCTTCGTCTTCCTTCTCGGCGGGTGCCTCTTCGGTCTCAGGAGCCGCGGCGGGCTGCGAGGTGGCTTCCGCCGCCTCCTCAACCTCTGGCTCCGCCGTTGCCGCTTCTTCTTCAGCCGGGGCGCTGTCGTCGGACGAGGCTGCGCCCGAGCCATCACCGAGGCGTGCGAGGACAGCGCCGACCTCGACGGTCTCGTCTTCTCCGACGAGGATCTCCTCGAGGACGCCGGCGATCGGCGACGGGATCTCGGTGTCGACCTTGTCAGTCGAGACCTCGAGCAGCGGCTCGTCGACCTCGACGGTGTCGCCGACGCTCTTCAGCCAACGGGTGACGGTTCCTTCTGTGACACTCTCGCCGAGTGCCGGGAGCGTTACGTCTTCGCTCATGATGTTGGTTCTCCTTGAGTGGTTCTGGCGGGTCAGAGGGCGTGCAGCGGGACACCGGCGAGCAGACGGGCTGCTTCGCCGATCGTCTCACCCTGCGTCGGGTGGGCGTGGATGAGGTGTGCGACGTCCTCTGGGTAGGCCTCCCAGTTGACGATGAGCTGAGCTTCGCTGACGAGCTCGCCGACGCGGCCACCGATCATGTGGACGCCGACGATCGGGCCGTCGTTGACGCGGACGAGCTTGACAGTTCCGCTCGTGCCGAGGATCGAGCTCTTCGCGTTGCCCGCGAGGTTGTACTCGGCGGTGGAGATCGCGTCGTCGCCGAACTTCTCCTTGGCCTTGACCTCGGAGTAGCCGACGGAGGCGATCTCCGGGTCGGAGTACGTGATCTTGGGGATGTTGATGTCCTCGACCTGAACGGGGTTGAGACCCGCGATCTGCTCGGCGACGAAGATGCCGTGCTGGTAGCTGCGGTGCGCGAGCTGGAGGCCGGGAACGATGTCACCGATCGCGTAGACGCCGGGCACGTTGGTCTGGAGCGTCTCATCCACCGGGACGAATCCGCGGTCGGTCGTGACGCCGACCTCCTCAAGGCCGATACCGGCCGTGACGGGGCCGCGGCCGACCGCCACGAGGAGCAGGTCTGCGTCGAGCACGTCACCGGACTCGAGCTCGACGTGCACGCCGTAGTCGTCCTGCGTGACGCCCTTGAAGCGGACACCGAGCTTGAAGTCGATGCCGCGCTTCTTGTACGCCCGCTCAAGCTGCTTGGAGACCGATTCCTCCTCGGCGGGCGCGAGGTGCTTGAGGCCCTCGACGATCGTCACCTCGACACCGAAGGAGCGCCAGACGCTGGCGAACTCGAGTCCGATGACGCCGCCACCGAGGATGACGACGCGGTTCGGGAGCCAGTTGAGCTCGAGCGCCTGCTCGCTCGTGATGACGTTGCCCGAGATCTCGAGGCCCGGAAGCGATCGCGAGAAGGAGCCGGTCGCGAGGACGACGTTCTTGCCCGTGAGGGTGTCGTCGCCGACCTGGACGCTCGTGGGCGAGACGAGCTTCCCCTCGCCCTGGAAGACGGTGACGCCCTTGGCCTTCAGGAGGCCCTGCAGGCCCTTGAACTTGCTGGCGACGATGCCCTCGCGGAAGGCGTTGACCTTCTCGATGTCGACGCCCTGGAATTCGGTCAGCACGCCGACGGATGCGGCTTCGTGTGCGTTGTCTGCAAGCTCTGCAGCGTGGAGCATGGCCTTCGTAGGCACGCAGCCACGGTGGAGGCACGTGCCTCCGAGCTTGTCCTTCTCAACGAGAGCGACGGTTGAGCCCAGCTGAACGGCGCGGATAGCTGCGGCGTATCCCGCACTTCCTCCGCCAAGGACGACGAGGTCGAAATTGTGTTCTGACACCCGGAAAACTCCCTCAATGGAATTCATAGAGAAGCGGCGGCCGGTCTGTGGTCGCCACGCGCGGCGAAATTACCCCTCACGGAAGCCTACACGCGTCGAACTGGCAGGAATAACCAGCTCAGGCCCGTGACTCGAGCAACGCGATGAGCGTGCGGACCATCACCCCGGTTGCGCCCTTGGGCACGTAGCCGTACGCCGCCGACTCGTTGTTGGACGGGCCTGCGATGTCGAGGTGCACCCAGGGGAGGGCCCCGTTTCCGTCAGCCCGGTCGCCGACGAATCGCTCGAGGAACGCCGCGGCCACGAGCATCCCTGCCGAGCGGTTGCCGGAGCGCATGTTCGCGAGATCCGCGACGGGCGACTTCAGGGTGTCGCCGACCTCCTCGGGGATCGGCATCGCCCACGAGGGCTCGCCGACGGAGCGCGACGCGTCGACGACGCTGCGGATCCACGCGTCGTCGTTGCCCATGACCGCGGTGGTGCGGTCGCCGAGTGCGACGACCTGGGCGCCCGTGAGCGTCGCGATGTCCATGATGAGGTCGGGGTGCTCCTCGCTCGCAGCTGCGATGCCATCGGCCATCACGATGCGTCCTTCGGCATCGG
This sequence comes from Pseudoclavibacter sp. Marseille-Q434, assembly GCF_050315415.1. Classification (NCBI taxonomy): domain Bacteria; kingdom Bacillati; phylum Actinomycetota; class Actinomycetes; order Micrococcales; family Microbacteriaceae; genus Pseudoclavibacter; species Pseudoclavibacter sp. Marseille-Q434. The sequence goes on from NZ_JBNPQH010000001.1 coordinate 827,041, forward strand.
TGTTGGTGATCTCGACGGTCTTGCCCCCGTAGATCGTCACGACGTCATCTGGACGTGTGGCCGTGCTCGACGGCATGTTCTCCGCGATGCACAGCCACCCGGTGACGGCGACCTTGATGCCGAGCTCGGCGGCCGCCTGGAGGACTCCGACGATGGTCGCGGCGCCGGCCATGTCGAACTTCATCCCGACCATGGAGGCGGCGGGCTTGAGCGACAGGCCGCCGGTGTCGAAGGTGATTCCCTTGCCCACGAGCGCGATGTGCAGTTCCGCTCCTTCGGGGCGGTAGGCGAGGCGGACGAGGCGGGGGCCGCGCGAAGACCCCTGGCCGACAGCCGTGAGGCCGCCGAACCCACCGTCACGGAGCTGCTGCTCGTCCCAGACACGGGACTCGAGGCCGTTCTCGTCGGCGACTCGGAGCGCGAGGTCGGCCAGCGCGGCGGGCGGGAGGTCGTTCGGCGGCGTGTTGACGGCGTCCTGGACGAGAGCGACGGCGTTCGCGAGCGTGGCGGCACGCGTGTTCTCTGCAGCAGCGCGGTCACGGTCACCCGTGACGACCGTGATCGTCGTGAGCGCGTCGTCGTCGAGCTCCGACTTATAGGCGGTGAAGCGATAGCTCGCGAGCAGCGCTCCGAGCAGGACCGCCTGTCGGATCGCCGGCTCGAGCGCATCCGCGTCGATCGCGATCGCGGATGTCCCCACGGCACGAGCGAGAGCCCCTCCCGCGCGTCGCGCCTGCTCCTCGTCGCTGCCGTCGCCGAGCCCGAGCGCGATGGCAGCACGCACCCCGCCCTCGTGCTGAATCGCGATCTTCTGCGTCTCGCCGCTCTTCCCGCGGAACCCGGTCGCCTCGAGAGACGGCTCCAGGTCCGGGAGCCCGGGGGGAGCCGAGATCGTCAGAGCGTCATCGAGTCGGAGTACGGGAAGCACCAGGAGGTGTGCATCGGGGGCTGATTCGGCGAGTTCCAGGATGGCGTGCGTCATGCACGCAAGCCTATTGCGGGCCCGAGGGGCCAGGCGGGCGGGCTCGTGCGCCAAGCGCGAACGCCCGCGCAGGGGTCAGCGTTCCGACCTAGCATTGTGCCTATGAGCGAGACTGAGCGCATCTTCCGAGTGGCTGCCGCATGGCACGACGTGCCTGCCGGTCTGCCCCTCATCGTGGCGTTGCGTGGCGGCCACGACGCAGGTGCCGTGGCAGCGCAGGTCTCCGACGAGATCGTGGGGCTGGATGAGGACGCGCGGATCGTCGCGGAGTTCGATGTCGACGAGCTGTACGACTACCGGGCACGTCGTCCGATCGTGTCCGTGTCGAATGGTCGCGTGAAGTCTGTGACGGAGCCGAGGCTCGATCTGCGTCTCGTCACGGACGAGCTCGGTCAGGAGTTCCTGTTCCTCTCCGGCTTCGAACCCGACTACCGCTGGCGGCTCTTCAGCGAGGCGCTCGTGAGCGCAGTCGACGCGCTCGAGGTCTCGTCGACGACGTGGGTCCATGCCGTGCCGATGCCGGTGCCGCATACGCGGCCGATCCGCATCGCGGCGACGGGCAACCGTGAAGAGCTCGTCGATTCGCTGTCCGTCTGGAACCCGACCACGGAGGCCCCGGCGCACGTGATGCAGTACTTCCAGGTTCGCGCGGAGGAGCTGGGGCATCCCGTGCTCAGCCTCGCGATGCTCATCCCGCACTACGTTGCCGACTCGTCGGTACCGGCGGGCGCCGTCGCTGCGCTCTCTGCGCTCGGCAGCGCGACAGGACGGATGATCGCGACCGAGGCCCTGCGTGAGCGCGACCGCACCTTCCGTGCCGGGGTGGATGCCGAGCTCGAGTCGAATCCCGATGGGCAGAAGCTCATCCACGCCCTCGAGACGCAGCACGACGCCTACCTGCAGAATCTCGCCGTCAGCAACGACTTCGAAGATGCGGCGGGGGAGCTGCCCTCCGCTGACCAGCTCGCCGCCGAGATCGAGCGCTACCTGGCGCTGGGTCGGGACGACGACGCCTGAGCCGAACGCCGGGCGTTCGCTGCGTCCGATCGGCTGAAGAACCGGTCGATTCGCTCTGTGTGATCGACCGGTTCGCCGACGCGAGAGAATAGACGAGATGAACCCTCGTCTTGCTCCCGCGATGTTCGCCATCACGGCGACTGCCTACATGGTCGCGGTGACGCAGCGCTCGTCGCTCGGGGTCGCCGGCGTGCTTGCGAGCGAGCGCTTCGATGTCGGGGCGACCGCGCTCTCCACGTTGGCGGTCGCGCAGCTGGCGGTGTACGCGGCACTGCAGATCCCCGTCGGCATGCTGCTCGACAGGTTCGGGCCCTCGCGGTTGATCCTGGTAGGCGCCCTGCTCATGTCGGGTGGTCAACTGATCGTGGCGCTGGCGCCGGAGCTCGGTGTCGCCGTCCTCGGCCGGATGCTCGTCGGCGCGGGGGATGCGACGACCTTCGTCTCCGGGCTCCGCATCATCGCCGCATGGTTCCCGCCCCGCCGGGTGCCGATCTTCGTGCAGTGGTACGGCAACCTGGGTCAGCTCGGGCAGGTGCTCTCCGCGGTGCCGTTCGGGTTCCTGCTGCGCGCCACGTCCTGGACGCCTGCCTTCCTCTCGGTCGCGAGCCTCGCGGTCATCACGGCAGCTGCCGTGGCCATCTTCCTCCGCGACAGCCCGGAACTGCGTCGAGCCGGCGAGGCGATCAGCGTCCGCGGTGTCCTCGGCAAGGTCGGCCAGGCCGCCAAGCGCCCTGGAACGAGGCTCGGGTTCTGGGCGCATTTCACGACCCAGTTCCCCGGCACGGTCTTCGGCCTGCTCTGGGGGTACCCGCTCATGACCCAGGGGCTCGGCCTCGAACCTGCTGTGGCGTCGTCGCTCCTGCCGGTCATCGTGCTCGCCGGCATGGTCCTCGGTCCCTTCCTCGGCGTGCTGACGGGGCGCTACCCGCTGAGACGCTCCAATCTCGTGCTCATCTGTGCGCTCCTCATCCTTGTCGTCTGGGTTGCGATGCTCCTCTGGCCTGGCCTGCCACCGCTCTGGCTCCTGATCGTGCTGCTCGTCGTCATGGGCATCGGCGGCTCCGGATCGGCGATCGGCTTCGACTATGCGCGGACGTTCAACCCAGCGTCGAGCCTCGGCTCTGCCTCCGGCATCGTGAACGTCGGTGGGTTCGTCGCGAGCTTCACGACGATGTTCCTCATCGGCATCTCCCTCGATGCGCTCGGGATCGGCGTCACCGGCGCCGTCGACTGGCAGCAGTACAAGCTCGCGTTCTGGGTGATTCCAGGCATCATGCTCGTCGGCCTCTGCGGCCTTCTGCTCAGTCGACGGCGAACCCGCGGCCGCATGGCGCGCGACGAGGGAATAATCATCGACCCTATCTGGGTTGCTATAGGCAGGAAATGGTTCGGTTCAGGACGACGGGGATTGTGACTGCACGGCCCCAATCCAGGGTTTCGTCCGAAACCGTGCCATAATCAACGGATGGACCCTGCGGGTCTGCCTTCGAGCAGACTTGACAAGGGCCTTCCTTATGCCCGCACCGTGACGAGAGGGGTCTGAACATGGCGACACGCACGGGAGCTACCACGGCTACTGCAGAAGCAACCGAGGAAGTCAGCAAGAAGGCGCCAGCGCGGAAGCGCGCGACGCCGGTCAAGGAGGCGAGCGCCGACGCAAGCGCCGCAGCCACGACCGAGAGCACCACTGACGACGCCGCGACGGCGAAGAAGCCCGCCGCCAAGCGCGCACCCGCAAAGCGCAAGGCCGCCGCTGCGGCCGATGGCGCGCCCGCGAAGGCGGCGCCTCGCAAGCGCGCGGCTGCCAAGAAGAAGGTCGACGGCGACGAGCCGGAAGACGGCGTCGACGAGGCTGAGATCGAAGAGGCCGATGCGGAGGCGGATGTCGCTGACAGCCCGGAGTCCGACGACGACTCGGTCAAGCCCGCTGACCCGAAGGACGCCAAGGCCGACGCCGAGCAGGCACGCGTCCAGGGCGCGATCGTCCTCACGCCGAGCGACGACGAGGAAGAGACCCCGGTCTACTCCGCGGCCATCACCGGCGCGACCGCCGACCCGGTCAAGGACTACCTCAAGCAGATCGGAAAGGTCGCGCTGCTGAACGCAGCCGAAGAGGTCGACCTCGCCATGCGCATCGAGGCGGGACTGTTCGCTGCCGAGAAGCTCAAGGAGCAGGAGGGCGAGCTCGACAAGCAGCTCGTGCGTGAGCTGAAGTGGGTTGCCCGCGACGGCGACCGCGCGAAGAGCCACCTCCTCGGAGCCAACCTCCGCCTCGTCGTCAGCCTCGCGAAGCGCTACACGGGCCGCGGAATGCAGTTCCTGGATCTCATCCAGGAGGGGAACATGGGCCTCATCCGTGCCGTCGAGAAGTTCGACTACACGAAGGGCTTCAAATTCTCGACCTACGCCACCTGGTGGATCCGTCAGGCGATCACGCGAGCCATGGCAGACCAGGCGCGCACCATCCGCATCCCGGTGCACATGGTCGAGGTCATCAACAAGCTCGCCCGCGTGCAGCGCCAGATGCTGCAGGACCTGGGCCGCGAGCCCACGCCGGAAGAGCTCGCCAAGGAGCTCGACATGACGCCCGAGAAGGTCGTCGAGGTGCAGAAGTACGGCCGCGAGCCCATCTCGCTGCACACGCCGCTCGGTGAGGACGGCGATAGCGAGTTCGGTGACCTCATCGAGGACACCGAGGCTGTTGTGCCCGCCGACGCGGTGAGCTTCACGATGCTGCAGCGTCAGCTCGAGTCGCTCCTCGACTCTCTCGCTGAGCGTGAGGCCGGCGTCATCCGCATGCGCTTCGGCCTCGGCGACGGCATGCCGAAGACGCTCGACCAGATCGGTGACACGTTCGGCGTGACGCGAGAGCGCATCCGCCAGATCGAGTCGAAGACCATGGCCAAGCTGCGTCATCCATCGCGGTCGCAGTCGCTGCGCGACTATCTCGAGTAGCGAGCACTGCCAGGCTGGCGTCATGCCAGCAACGCAGGAGGCCCGGATGCATCTGCATCCGGGCCTTCTTCGTGTGCGGCGCTGGGCGAGCCAGCGCGTCGTGTGTGTGGGCGACTACTCCGCGGTCTGTCCCGCAGCGGCCTTCTCGCCGTGCAGGCGAGCGGTCTCGTCGTGCCAGGCGACTGCCTGCTGGCGGAGCTTCTCTTCGTGGCGCGTCGCGTGGTGTGCGCAGAAGAGGAGCTCTCCGGCGCTCAGCTGGACTCGGACGTACGCCTGAGCTCCGCACGCGTCGCAACGGTCTGTTGCGGCGATGGGCGCCGAGTCGGTGCGCAGGGCCGTTGTGCTCTCCGTCATGATGCCTCCAAAGCTTCGGTGATCTTGCGATCACGACAATTAGAGCACGCGAGTCGGAGTCCCGCGTGGTTTGAGGGGTCAGGTTCGCCCTGCGCGTAGCCGTCTTCGGCCGGGGTGACGTCGGGCGCCTGGTCGCGGGCCCGTGAGATACTGGCGGCGGTCGGCGAGACGGGGGATTCTCGTCGCTTCGACGACAGCGCAGGCACTGCGCGGAAACGGGAGTGTGCATGGGTGGCAAGCTGCGGCGGATGATCGCCGTCGGTCTCGGACGGAGCGCGCGCGGCGCGATGCGTCTTCGCGGGGGAGGCTCCGCGGTGCCCGGCAGGGTGGCGCTCGCCATCTCCCCGGATTTCCTCGAGACCGCAGTCGCGAAGCTTCCGCTCGGCGTCATCTTCGTCTCCGGCTCGAACGGCAAGTCCACGACGACGCACTTCCTGACCAGGATGCTGCGCCGCCACGGGCTCCGCGTCTTCACGAACTCCTCGGGGGGAAACCTGCCGCAGGGCATCGCGTCGTCGATGCTCCCCGACGTCGACGTCAACGGGAACCTGCGCGCTGACATCGCGGTCCTCGAGGTCGATGAGGCGTACGGGCCGCGGCTGCTCGGTCACCTCCACCCACGTGGCGTCCTGCTGCTCAACGTGCAGGTCGACCAGCTGAACCGCTTCTACGACCCATCGCGGGTGACGGAGTTCCTCCGCACCATCGCCGCGGCGTGCGGTGACTTCAGCGTGCTCAACGCCGATGACGCCTCGCTGCGGAGCCTGCCGCCATCGTTGGACGCGCCCGTGACCTGGTTCGGCGTCGCCCCGGAACTGATCGAGCAGTCCCCGAACGGGCTTTCGAACTTCGATGACATCTCCGCAGCGAGCGTCGAGGTCGCCGCCGGCGAGCGCGCTGTGCAGGTCGTCGCGCTCAAGGGACGGGACGCGATGCTTCGCATCGGCGACGACGAACTCGCTATCAAGCTGCCCGCACGAGGCCTCCACTACGCGCTCGACGCGGCCGGCGCGGCCGCGACCGCTCAGCGCATCCTCGGAGACTCCTTCGTGCCTGCCCTCGTCGCAGAGGCACTCGGCGAATCGCAGACCGTCTACGGGCGCGGTGAGGTCATGAGCGTTCGCGGTGAGGACATCGAGATCATCATGATGAAGAACCCGCCGAGCCTCCAGATGAACCTGGATGCGCTCGAAGAGGCACCTGAGCAGGTCTTCATCTCCGTCGACGAGGGAACGCCAGATCCTTCTTGGATCTTCGGCGCCGACCTGAGCAGGCTCGACCACGTCGACGTGGTCTCGGGTACCAAGGCCTGGCAGATCGCAACGCGCCTCGGCTACGGGGACATCCCTGTGGGACACGTCGAGCCGAACCTGGGTGAAGCCCTCGACAGGTTCCTCGCGCTGCCGAAGCCGAGCAGGGGCATGAAGACCATGATCGTGAACTACGAGCAGATGATGTCGATCCGGCGCCGCCTCGGGCAGTCCGGCATCGAGGGGAAGGTCAACTCATGAAGCTGCGGATCGCGCACCTCTACCCGGTCGAGCTCGGGATCAACGGGGATGTCGGCAACGTGACGGTCCTCGCGAAGCGCGCACGAGCGCGCGGTCTCGAGGTCGAGGTCGTCAACGTCGGTCGTGGCACCGCCTCGCTCCCGGAGCGCATCGACGTCCTCCACGTCGGATCCGGCCCACTCGCCGCAGTGCAGACGGTCCAGGCAGACGCCCTGCGGCACGCGGCCGAGCTGCGCGACCTCGTCGGAGCCGGGCTGCCCCTGCTCGCGGTCGGCGGAGGCTGGGAGCTGCTCGGCACCAGCATCACGCACGATGACGGCGAACTCGAGGGCCTCGGCGTGTTCGCCTCCAGGGCCGTTCGCGAAGCGTCGCAGAGCGTTGCCGAGACGGTGGTGCGGGGCGACGGCGGGCTGCTCGCCGGGTTCGCCAACCACAACGCGATCACGGCCCTCGGCGCTGGGGCGGAACCGCTCGGGGAGATCGTGCGGGGCTTCGGCAACGGAGGATCGGCGGCCGAGAACACCGGCGCAGAGGGCATCCGCCACCTCGCCGCGATGGGAACGCACCTCCACGGACCGGTCCTCGCCCTGAACCCCTCTCTCGCGGACCAGCTGCTCGAGCGGGCCGTTCATCGTCACGACGCCGACCGCAGTCTCGGGGACGGTGGCGAGGAACTCGCCCGCCTCGACCTCTGGTCGCAGAACGCGCGTCTGGCCCTCATGCGACGGATCGGCGTGGCGGCCCCGGCGTCCTGACCGACGGCAGGGCCGCACCAAGGCGCGCCCGAACGGCCTGCTCGCGTGGATCCGTCAGGCCGCTTGGGCCTGACGACTGGGCGCGTCAGGAGACCCCGAAGCTCCGGGCCACTCGTCGGGTGAGGCCGGTCACGATCTCATCGCCGACCGTCTCTCCCCAGATCGCCCACTGCTCGGCCGTCGCCTCGCCGTTCGAGCCATCGCCGAAGACGATGCACTCTCCGCCGGCAGCCACGGCCGCCGCACCCTGTGGGAGCGCCACGACCGTCTCGTCGACGCCGACCTCCACGACGGGGGCGATGTGCCCGTCGACGATGACGTAGGCGCCGCCCTCCGGGTCGGACTGGATGCCGTCGCCGTACCCGACGGCGATGCTTGCCAGACCGTGGCGCGCATCCAGCACCGGGGCGCGCAGCTGCATCGCGGGCCTCAGGCCGAGGTCGGCGGCGCTGCGGTCGCCGAAGGGGGAGATGCCGTACGCGGCGATGCCGACGCGCACGAGATCGAAGTGAGCCTGGGGGAGGTCGATGACGGCGGCGCTCGCCCCGAGGTGCAGCAGCTCGAAGTCGGCGCCGAGCGCGCGGGCCTCCTCGACCGCCGCGATGAAGACCTCGGTCGACTCGAGGTCGGCGCTGTGCGAGGTGTCCGAGAGGTGGCTCCAGGCCGCGACGACGTCGAGCTTCCCGAGCGCCTGCAGGCGCAGCGCCTCGGTCACGAACTCGGCCCAGCGCGGCCGGTCCGCGCCACCACGGTGCAGGCCCGTGTCGATCTTCAGGTGCACGCGAGGTCGGACGCGCGCATCGCTGGCGGCGATCGCCTCGAGCTGCCAGAACGTCTGCACGCCCAGGTCGACCCTTGCTTCGGCCGCCGCCGCGAAGTCGCTGCCCTGGCCGTGCATCCAGGCGAAGAGCGGGACCTCGACCCCGGATTCGCGCAGCTCGATGCCGACGTTGGCCTCCAGCACGCCGAACGAGTCGACGCCGGAGTCCAGTCCAGTGCGGACCACCTCGTGGAGTCCGTGCCCGTAGGCGTTCGACTTCACCGCGAGCATGAACTTGGACTGCGGCGCAAGGGCGGCGAGCGCACGGATGTTGCTGCCGATCGCCTCGAGGTCGACGTGCGCGACTGCAGCGCTCATGTGTAACTCCGTTCGAATCGCGGGCTCATCCTGCTTGCGATCGCGGCGGCCCGGATCCCCGTGGCGTGCTGCCAGTCGAGGATGCTGGGCTCGCCGGCTGCGGGGTCGCCGAAGAGGATCGTCAGGTCGCCTGGCTGGGCTGGAGCGCCGAGCAGATCGACGGAGAACTGGTCCATGGAGATGGCGCCGACGATGGTCCGGGTCGCCTCTCCGATGAGCACGGGTGCCGTGTTGGATGCGCGCCGGACGACGCCGTGCGCGTAGCCGATGCCCACCAGCGCAAGTTGTGTTCGCTGCGAGGTCACGTAGCTGTAGCCGTAGGAGACGCCCTCGCCGGCTTCGACATCCTTGACCGCCAGGATCTCAGCGCTGACGCGCATGGCTGGGCGGTAGGCGCGGTCCGTGAGGCCGAACAGCGAGCCGCCGGTGATCCTGTCCGAGTTCACGGCATCGGCGTGCAGGAGGGGCGTGCTGAGGTGCAGGAGGGACGCGCGATCCATCTCGGGGGAGACGATGAAGCCCTCGTACCCCTCGGCGTCGAGCGCTTCGGCGACGCGGACCGCGCCGTGTCCATACGCGTCCGCGCGGAGGTCTGCATAGCTGGCGGTCTCCGACCCGAGGAGGCGGGTCGAGTTCTCGCGGATCGCGCGAAGGTCGATGTGGATGCGTCTGCGCACCGGCTCGGGAGTCTGCACGTTGTGCCCTCTCTGGTCGTCGCTGGGCGTGGTCAGGCTAGCACCGGCCGTTCTGGCCTCCGCTGAGGCGCGCGTGGGCCGCGCTGGTGTGGGAGGCGCGCGAAATTCCGCATCCGGTCTACGCTCGAAGGTGGCCCGCCGCTGCCCTGCGGCCGGGTCGAGATCGAACGCACGACGACGCAGAAGAAGGACGTGGACCTCGGTGGCGAATTCCGGAGACGCATACTCAGCCAGACACCTCTCGGTGCTCGATGGGCTCGATGCGGTTCGGAAGAGGCCGGGCATGTACATCGGGTCGACCGACTCCCGGGGACTCATGCACTGCCTGTGGGAGATCATCGACAACTCGGTCGACGAGGCCCTCGCGGGTCACGGCTCCCGCATCCGCGTCCAGCTGCACAGCGACGGGTCCGTCAGCGTCGACGACGACGGACGTGGGGTGCCCGTCGACATCGAGCCGAAGACCGGTCTCAGCGGTGTCGAGGTGGTGTTCACGAAGCTGCACGCCGGTGGCAAGTTCGGCGCGAGCAACTACGGTTCCGCGGGTGGCCTCCACGGCGTGGGCGCATCCGTCGTGAACGCGCTCTCCGCTCGCCTCGACGTCGAGGTGGACCGTGGCGGCAAGACCTACGCCATGAGCTTCCGCCGCGGCGAGCCCGGAATCTTCGAGGACGGCGCTGACGGGCCGAGCCCGGCCTCGAACTTCGTCCCGTTCACCAGCACCAGCGAGCTGCGGGTCGTCGGAAAGGCCAAGCGCGGGGTCACGGGAACGCGGGTGCGGTACTGGGCGGACCCGCAGGTCTTCATCCGCGAGGCGAGCTTCCAGACGAACGACCTCGCCGAGCGCGCGAGGCAGACGGCGTTCCTGGTGCCCGGCCTCGAGATGGTGATCGAGGACGCGCGCGACGAGTCGACAGCTCCGACGACGCAGCAGTTCCGGTTCGACGGCGGCATCACCGAGTTCGCCGACTTCCTGGCTCCGGACGCCCCCACGACCGACACGTGGCGCATCGAAGGCAGCGGGGAGTTCACCGAGACCATCCCAGTGCTCGACGACGAGGGCCTCCAGCTCGTGACGAAAGAGGTGGCGAGGACCATGCACGTCGACCTCGCTCTGCGCTGGGGAACCGGGTACGAGACGAACGTGAAGAGCTTCGTCAACATCATCTCGACCCCGAAGGGCGGATCTCACCTCGCGGGCTTCGAGCAGGGCATGCTCCGCTTCTTCCGCGCAGAGGTCGAGAAGAACGCCAGGCGTCTGAAAGTCGGCAACGACAAGCTCGACAAGGACGACGTCCTCGCCGGGCTCACCGCCGTCGTGACGGTCCGCATTCCCGAGCCGCAGTTCGAGGGGCAGACCAAGGAGGTGCTCGGCACGCCGGCGGCGCGCGCCATCGTGCAGAAGGCCGTGACGGCCGGCCTGACCGAGAAGTTCGCCTCCACGAAGCGCCAGGACAAGGCCGAGACGAACCTCCTGCTCGACAAGGTCGTGCAGGAGATGAAGTCGCGCCTCTCCGCGCGCGCCCACAAGGAGACACAGCGTCGCAAGAACGCGCTCGAGAGCTCCTCGCTGCCGACGAAGCTCGTCGACTGCCGGTCGAACGACGTCGCGCAGAGCGAGCTGTTCATCGTCGAGGGAGACTCCGCGCTCGGGACGGCGAAGCCGGCGCGCAACTCGGAGTTCCAGGCCCTGCTGCCGATTCGCGGCAAGATCCTGAACGTGCAGAAGGCCTCGATCTCGGACATGCTCTCGAACTCCGAGTGCGCGTCGATCATCCAGGTCGTCGGCGCGGGTTCCGGTCGGAGCTTCGACATCGGCCAGGCGCGGTACGGCAAGGTGATCCTGATGAGCGACGCCGACGTCGATGGCGCGCACATCCGCACCCTGCTCCTCACGCTGTTCTTCCGCTACATGCGCCCCATGCTCGACGAAGGGCGGGTCTTCGCTGCCGTGCCGCCGCTTCACCGGGTCGTGATCATGCATGCCGGACGCAAGCCGAACGAGACGGTCTACACGTACTCCGAGAAGGAGCTGCACACGCTCCTCTCCAAGCTGGAGAAGCAGGGGAAGCGCTACCAGGACCCCATCCAGCGCTACAAGGGTCTCGGGGAGATGGACGAGGACCAGCTCTGGAACACGACGATGGACCCGAGCGCGCGGCTCCTGAGACGAGTCACGAACGCTGACGCCCACAATGCGGAGCGAGTCTTCGACCTGCTCATGGGCAGCGATGTGGCGCCCCGCAAGGAGTTCATCATCGAGGGATCCGAGCAGGTCGCGCGGGCGGACATCGACGTCTAGCTGCCCCGACTCGCCGCGTAGAGGAAGGCAGGCTCCTCCGGGAGCCTGCCTTCTCGCTGTCTTGCGGAGCCGACGGGTCAGTCGGCGACGGAAGCACCGGCCCCGGCGTCTGAGTGCGCCGTTCCCTCTTCATCGTCGGCGCTCGGGACCGGCGTCGGATCGCCGATGCCGCGGCCGATGAGGTCCACGACCTGCTCGAGTGGGGTTCCGGACGCGTCGCGCTTCGCGCCACCCGCCGGCAGCGCGCGCACGGCGCCGTCCCGCGCGTTTCCGAAGGGGGCGCCTGGCCCGACCCAGGCCGCGCTGAGGCGGCGCTCGCCGCGGAGAAGGCGCTGAGCTCTGACCCCACCCGTCGCGCGGCCCTTCGCCGGGAACTCGCTCAGGCTCGAGACCTTCGCGGTTCCCGAGTCCGTGCCTTCCAGCGCGTCCTCGTTGCGTGCGACGCTCGCGACCTCGGCAATGTCGATGTTGGCCGCCGCGACGACGGCGAACGAGAGCACGGCTGCCACGTCCGACAGCTTCATGCCGGCCATTCCCGCCGCCGAGCGGCCCTGTGGACGCACGAGCTTGCCGGAGAATCGCAGCAGCTGCGCGTCGTCGGAGACGAACACGAGCTCGTCGTCGTCGGCGGCGAGCGCTGCACCGACGACTTCGTCGCCCGCCTTGAGCGTCATGATCTCGAGTTCGCGGTTCTTCCCGAAGTCGATGCCCGTGACCCGCTTGACGACGCCGAGCTTCGTCCCGAGGGCGATGGGCGTCTCCTGGTCGATCGGCACCAGGGCGACGACCTGCTCCTTCGGGCTCGTCAGGCCCACGAAGTCGTGTGCCTTCACCCCAGCCGAGAGCAGCACTGACCCCTGCGGGCTCGACGGGAGCGCCACCACTGGGACACGCAGGAGCCGTCCGAGGTTGGTGACAGCGCCGAGCTCGCCCTGCACGGTCGTGGTCACGTGCGAGCGGACGGCGTCGTGCTTGCTCCGCCTCGGCGGCTGCTGCAGGCGTGCATCCGCCTCGGTCGTGTCGATGCGGAGCAGGCGGCCCGTCGTGGAGAGCAGCACCTGCGTCGGCGAGTCGGCGAGCTGCAGCTGCGTCGTCTCGATGGCCTTCCCGCGCTTCGGGGGAGTACCGACTCCCTCGGTGAGCAGCGTTCGGCGAGGCGTCGCGAATCTGTCGCTGGTCTCGCGGAGCTCCGCGCCGACACGTGCGCGGAGCAGGATCTCGTCGCCGAGGAGCCGCTCGAGCTCGGCGATCTCCTGCCGCAGCTGGTCGCGCTCAGCCTCAAGCTCGATGCGCGAGAACTTCGTGAGGCGTCGGAGTCGGAGCTCGAGGATGTACTCCGACTGGAGCTCCGAGAGGTCGAAGACGATCCGCAGGCGCTCGCCGGCGGCCGAGGCGTCGTCGCTCGAGCGAATGATCTGGATGACCTCGTCGATGTCGAGGATCGCGATGAGCAGGCCCTCGACGAGATGGAGGCGTTCGAGCTTGCGCGCGAGCCGGAAGGCGCTCCGCCTGCGCACCACCTGGATGCGGTGGTCGAGGTAGACGCGAAGCAGCTCGATGAGGCCGAGCGTCTGAGGCCCGCCGTTGACGAGCGCCACGTTGTTGATGTGGAACATATCCTCGAGCGGCGTGTGCCGGTACAGCTGCTCGAGCACGGCCTCGGGGTCGAAGCCGGTCTTGATCTCGATGACGAGCCGCAGTCCGTGCTTGCGGTCCGTGAGGTCGGCGACGTCGCTGATGCCGGCCAGCTTCTTGGCCTGCACCCCGTCCTTGATCTTCTCGATGACCTTCTCGGGACCGACCATGTAGGGGAGCTCGGTGACGACGATGCCGGACTTGCGCGCCGTGACGCGCTCGACGCTCGCCGTCGCGCGCGTCCGGAACGAGCCCCTGCCGCTCGCGTACGCGTCCCGGATGCCGTCGAGGCCCGTGATGCGAGCCCCAGAGGGCAGGTCGGGCCCGGGGATGAACTGCATCATCTCCTCGAGCGTCGCTCCCGGGTTCTCGAGCAGGTGCAGCGCTCCCGCGATCACCTCGCCGAGGTTGTGCGGCGCCATGTTCGTCGCCATGCCGACGGCGATGCCGCTCGCGCCGTTCACGAGCAGGTGCGGCCATGCGGCAGGAAGCACCTCTGGCTGCGTCGTCGAGTTGTCGTAGTTGGGAACGAAGTCGACGACGTCCTCGTCGAGCTCAGCCGTGAGCGCCAGGGCGGCGGCGTCGAGTCTCGCCTCCGTGTAGCGGGGAGCCGCGGGGCCGTCGTCGAGCGACCCGAAGTTGCCGTGGCCGTCGATCGTGGGCACGCGTTGCACGAACCCCTGAGCCATGCGGACGAGCGCGTCGTAGATGGCGGTGTCACCGTGAGGGTGCAGACGCCCCATGACCTCACCGACGACACGCGCCGACTTCACGTGCCCACGATCCGGACGGAGCCCCATCTCCGCCATCTGGTAGAGGATGCGACGCTGCACGGGCTTGAGCCCATCCCGCGCGTCGGGAAGCGCCCTGGCATAGATGACCGAGTAGGCGTACTCGAGGAAGGAGGACTGCATCTCGGTCGAGACGTCGATGTCCTCGATGCGCTGCTCGCTCATTGCCGAGGAGTCGTTGTTGCGTGTTGTGCTCATGTCACCTGTCGGAAGGGAGGTTGCCGCGGTGCCCCTGTGGGAGACTGGGACGGATGTCGTCCATGCTATTCAGCGCGGCGAGCGGTCGCCCGACGCTCTCCGACGTGTTGCCGAATTCGCTTGCCTCGCTGCGAGGTGAACGCGGGCCGCTGGGTCTCCCAACGGCTCGGTCTGCGGTCGTCATGCTCGTCGACGGGCTCGGTGCTGCGATGCTCCGTTCCCGAGCCGGGCACGCGCGGCGGCTGAGCGCCGGCTGGCGCAAGAAGGACACCGCCTTCTCGTTCCCCTCGACGACCGTCGCGGGGATCACCTCCCTCACGACGGCCACCCGCGCAGGCGAGCATGGGCTGCTCGGATACTCGCTCTACGACCGAGACGCCGGAGTCATCCGCAACCAGCTGTCCGGCTGGGGTGATGGCATGGACCCAGCCACCTGGCAGCTGCAGCGGACGGTCTTCGAGCAGCTGCGCGACGCGTCATCCGGAGTGCAGAGCATCGTGGTCGGCATGCCCCAGTACCGGGACTCCGGGCTGACGCACGCTTCGCTCCGGGGCGCCATGTACCTCGAGGGCGAGTCGATGCAGGAGCGGGTCGAGGTGACCCTCGCCGCCCTCGACGCGCACCCGCGCGCGCTCATCTACCTCTACAACGCCGAGCTCGATCAGGCTGGCCATGCGCACGGATGGGAATCCGACGTCTGGCTGGCGCGGCTCGAGGAACTCGATGCGGCCTTCGACTCACTGACTCGCGGGGTGGATGCGGGAATCGGCATCCTCGTGACGGCAGACCACGGCATGATCGACATCCCGCGACATCGGCAGATAGACATCGACGATGACGACCCGCTCTTCGACGGGGTCATCGCGATGGCGGGTGAGCCCAGGCTCCGTCACCTGTACCTGGCGCCGGACGCGCATGCTTCGGCGACGGAGGAGCTTCGCAGGCGGTGGCACGAGTCGCAGAGCTCTCGCGCCACTGTCCTCACGCGTGCAGCGGCGATCTCCGAGGGCTGGTACGGGCCCGTCGTCGCCCCGGAGGCGGCAGCACGCATCGGCGATGTCATCGTCGCGGCCACCAAGGGTGTGACCTACTACCCCTCGTCCGTGCAGTCAGGGGCGAGACTCGTCGTCGGACAGCACGGATCGATCACGCCGGAGGAGACCATCGTCCCCCTCATCCGGGCCGGCGCCTACGCGCACTGACCCGCAGGGCAGGTCGATGGTCGGCGACTACTCGTCGCTGCGGGTGCCGAAGACGATCTCGTCCCAGCTCGGCATCGCCGCACGCCCTGAGCGCTTCGGCGAGTGCTTCGAGTGCGTCGGCTCGTCAGGGTCACGCGCAGGCTCGTCGAGCCCGTCGAGCGGCACATCGACGGCGCGCACGCCGCCAGCGCCGAGGTCGCTCGGCTCGATGGTCTCCGTCTCGAAACGATCCTCGTCGCGGGCGCGAGGAGCGAAGAGCTTCACGGGACTGCGCTCGGGAGAGGGCGATCCGCTCTCGTCGAGGGCGCCCTCGGGGCTCGACTCGTCCTCATCCGTGCCATCTTCGTCGTCGAACGACTGCGGGACTCGCTCACCCCGGCGTCGACGGAGTGCCTCCAGCAGATCGGCCGTCTCGTGGTGCTGCTGCTCAGTCGCACGCTCGAGTCGGGATGCCGCCGCGCCGATCCACGAGACCGGCTCCTTCGCGGAGGGCTCAGCGCTGGCGGCCGGTGCCGCCTCGCGCTGGGGAGCTTCGACGACGGCCCGCAACCGGGGGCTGCCGAGCGCAGGCGCCTCTCCTTGCTGCGAGAGCATCGTCGCCGTGGGGTTGAGCGGGGTCAGGGCCTGCGTCTTCGGCTCGAAGCCCCACAGGGCCTCTCGCGAGATCTCGTCGACAGCGAATGAGAGGCCGACGCGCCAGCCTTCCTCGTCGTCCTTCCAGGCATCCCAGACGACGGCGGTGGCACTCGACGCCTCGAGGCGGTCGTCGATGACCTCGCCGAAGCTCGTCCCGTCTTGTCCGAGCGGGTCTGCATCGGTCTTCAGGCGCACCGTCACGGCCCGGGCCTGCCGAACCAGATAGTCGCGCTCTGCGCGCACGGGACCCTCGAAGCGCACCACGTCCTCGCGAGCGGCCCCGGTGAGGTCGATCACCTCGTCGATCGTCTTCCCTGCGCGGATGAGCTGCTGGATCGCCCGCGGGGGCACCTTGGGCGCATCGACGCGCGTCGAGATGCGCGGCCGCAGGGCATCGCGGAGCGCTTCGTCGATCACGACTCGGAAGCGCTGGCCGTCATCTCCGGACACGACGAGGGCACCTTCATCCAGGTCGATGAATCTGAGCTCTTGCATGCTCGTACTCCTTGGCGTTGCCGATTCCTGGGGCACAGCATCACACGTCGGGACGGTGCAAGCGGGGAGCCCCGGGGCGCGCCGCCCAAGTCGGAAGGACATTTGATCTCGCTCCGCGCGAACACCGCTCGTCTGGGTTTGAGTTTCACCCCTGAGTCGTGCACAATTGCCGCGCCTGGGGGAGTTCCCCTCGTTTGAAGAGATTTGGATAGGTATGGCGACCGACTACGACGCACCTCGCAAGACCGACGATGACGCAGAGTCCATCGAGGCGCTGAAGGAGCGAGTGCCGGATCGTCTCTCCGGCAGCGTTGACGCCGAGGACGCGGACAACCCCGGCAGCTTCGACCTCTCGGCTGCAGACCTCGCAGACGTCGAGCTCGAGACCGTGGTGATCCCGCCGCAGGCCGACGAGTTCACCTGCGTCGAGTGCTTCCTCGTCAAGCACCGCTCTCAGCTCGAGAAGAGCTCGGCACTCGGACCCGTGTGCCACGACTGCGCGACCGCCTGACGGACTGATCGCCAGCACGACCCACGAACGAAGCCGCATCCGACCGGATGCGGCTTCGTTCTTTTGTCTGCCCCAAGCAGGCGGCGGGTTGTTCAGCCGGCCTGTCGTCGCGCGCCCGCCCGGGCTTCGGTGATCGCGGAGGCGAGCTCCGAGGGCCTGCGCGTCGACACCAGCCAGTACGGAACCGGATCTGCCTCATCCGTGATCTCGATCGTGAGCGAGGTCGGAATCCATCCTCTGATGCACAGCCACGCGCGGAGGTCGAGCTCAGGACCGGCCGCCAGGCGGGCCTTCTCCCTGGTCGTATGGGGGATGCACTGGCCTGTGAAGCTCAGTGGGACGTGCGCCCCGGCGACGCGGACCTGGGTCGCCGTGACCTCGATGATGGGGGAGTACGCCAAGATCAGCGTCAAGAACGCCGCGTAGAGGGTGACCGCGATCGCGGCGCCGATCCAGACGTTGATGGGCGTGAAGACGAGGATGACGGCAGGCACCATGAGGAAGCCGACGGCGTAGACCCAGGCGGCGGGCCACAGGCGCTCGTGGAAAACTGGCATGGCGATATTGGATCACGCTTTGCCGGGCATCGCTGTCAGATCACGATCCGGTCACGCCTCAGCTAGGCTCGTACGGTGAGCTTTGTCATAGATGTGCCCGTCTCGGGCGTCCTCCCTGCGTTCGCCCAGCCAGGCGACGCCGGTGCCGACCTGACCGCCACGGAGGCGGTCACCCTGGCCCCTGGCCAGCGAGCTGTGGTCGGCACAGGCGTTCGACTCGCACTCCCAGAGGGGACCGTCGGCTTCGTGATGCCCCGGTCGGGCCTCGCGGCCAAGCACGGCATCACGCTCGTGAACGCCCCCGGCACCATCGACTCCGGGTATCGCGGTGAGATCAAGGTCATCCTGCTCAACACCGACGCGGCAGAGACATACGCCGTCGCTGCGGGTGACCGCATCGCCCAGCTCGTCGTGATGCAGCTCGCGCCGGTGAACTTCATCCAGACCGAGCAGCTCTCCGCGTCACAGCGCGGCGAGGGCGGTTTCGGCTCCACCGGCTACGCATCTGACCAGGAGGCTCACCATGGGACTGTTTGATTTCCTCAAGAAGGAAGAAGAGAAGCCTGAGAAGGCCGACAAGCTCACCGTCGACGACGAGCTGCTCGACGACGATGAGCTGCTCGACGACGATGAGCTCGAGGTCGGGCTCGACGACGACGACGAGCACGACGAGGAGGCGAAGTCCGCCCCCATCGATCGGGAGACTCGGGGCCCGTTCGACATCAGCGAGGCCAGCCCGGCGAAGCGATACGTGGACCTCGGTGCACTGCGGATCCCCGCCCGCGAGGGGCTCGGTCTTCGTCTCGAGGTCGAGGAGAAGACCAAGCGGCTCGTCGCGGTCGCCCTCGACTACAAGGAATCGACGATGCAGATCCAGGCGTTCGCCGCCCCGCGATCGACGGGCCTGTGGCATTCGATCATGGCTCAGCTCGCCGAGCAGGTGCGAAAGCAGGGTGGCACTGCAGAAGAGGTCGAGGGCATCCTCGGGCCGGTGCTGGACACCAAGATCCCAGTCGTCGTCAAGGGAGCCGCGTCCTCCCAGACGCGCTCGGCGCGCTTCTTCGGGGTCGATGGACCTCGCTGGTTCCTCCGCGGCGTGCTCACGGGGAAGGCGCTCCGCGATGAGGCGACGCGAGTCGAGCTGGTCGAGCTCTTCCGGAGCGTCGTCGTGGTGCGTGGAGACGCTCCGCTGCCGCCGCGCGAGCTCCTGACGCTCGTCGTGCCGAAGGCCATGGCCGACCCAACGTCGAAGACCGCCACGGAGGACGCCGCATCGGGGGCGGCAGACAAGGCATGACCATCCCCGACGGTGAGAGGCAGGACGCTCCACAGCCGGCATCTGACGCGCCGAACATGCGCAAGCTCGAGGAGGCCGCGAAGTCATCCTCCCTCGGGCGGCTCACCGAAGGTGGAATCAGCGGCGCGTCGCTGCTCGCGGCCATGGGCGGTATCCGGGGACTCATCGAGACCCTGCTGCCCGGCATCGTGTTCCTGGTCCTGTTCACGCTCGGAACCGAGCTCTGGGTCGCCGTCATCGCGCCCGCGGCTCTCGGCCTGCTGTTCATCCTCATCCGTGCGCTGCAGAAGGAGCCGGTCGTGCCGGCGATCTCGGGCCTCGTGGCATTGCTGATCTCCGGTGTCCTCGCCATGACCACCGGCCGGGGGGAGAACTTCTACCTCGTCGGGTTCTACACCAACGCCGCGTACGGAGCAGCGCTGCTCGTCTCGGTTCTCGTCCGCTGGCCCGTCATCGGGCTCGTCACGGGGCTCATCACCGGTCAGGGATCCAGCTGGCGTCAGGACCGCTCGATGCTGCGGTGGATGTCCATCATCACGCTCGTCTGGGTCGGGTTCTTCGCGCTGCGCCTCGCCGTGCAGCTGCCGCTGTACTTCGCTGGCAACGTCGAGGCGCTCGGGTTGGCGAGGCTGCTCATGGGAACACCCATGTACGCGGTGGTCCTCGTCGTCACCGTGCTCTTCGTGCGCGCGCTGCTGAGCGCGTCACGGTCCCGAGCGCAGAGTGAAGCAGGTAAAGTATCTTGATGTCAAGATAAAAGCGTCTCGATCAACTCAGGATCACCTTCGAGGCAAGCCACGGCGAGACGCGAGATGATTGCTGGGCGCGGGCCGCGCACCCAGAGTTGCAAAGAAGGAGCCGAGACGTGACCGCAGTCAACAGCTTCGGGGCCAAGGACACGCTCAGTGTCGACGGCACCGAGTACGAGATCTTCCGCATCGACAAGGTTGAGGGCTTTGAGAAGCTCCCCTTCAGCCTCAAGGTTCTCCTCGAGAACCTCCTCCGCACCGAAGACGGTGCCAACGTGACCGCAGAGCAGATCCAGAAGCTCGGTTCGTGGGTGCCTTCGGCAGACCCCGACACCGAGATCCAGTTCTCGCCCGCCCGAGTCGTCCTCCAGGACTTCACCGGCGTTCCCTGCATCGTCGACCTCGCCACCATGCGCGAGGCCGTCACCCAGCTCGGCGGCGACCCCGAGAAGGTCAACCCGCTCGCTCCAGCCGAGCTCGTCATCGACCACTCGGTCATCGCCGACCTCTTCGGTCAGGCCGACGCGCTCGAGCGCAACGTCGAGATCGAGTACCAGCGCAACGGCGAGCGCTACCAGTTCCTCCGCTGGGGTCAGACGGCCTTCGAGGACTTCAAGGTCGTCCCCCCGGGAACCGGCATCGTCCACCAGGTCAACATCGAGTACCTGGCGCGCGTGACCTTCGTCCGCGAGGTCGGCGGCGTCCTGCAGGCCTACCCGGACACGCTTGTCGGCACCGACTCGCACACGACGATGGTCAACGGCCTCGGCGTGCTCGGCTGGGGCGTCGGCGGCATCGAGGCAGAGGCGGCCATGCTCGGCCAGCCCGTGTCGATGCTCATCCCCAAGGTCGTCGGCTTCAAGCTCAAGGGCCAGATCCCCATGGGCGTCACGGCGACCGACGTCGTCCTCACGATCACCGACCTGCTGCGCAAGCACGGCGTCGTCGGAAAGTTCGTCGAGTTCTACGGCGAGGGCGTCGGGGCGGTCCCGCTCGCAAACCGCGCCACCATCGGCAACATGAGCCCCGAGTTCGGCTCGACGGCCGCGATGTTCCCGATCGACGACGAGACCCTCAACTACCTGCGCCTCACGGGCCGCAGCGAGGAGCAGGTCAAGCTCGTCGAGGCGTACGCGAAGGAACAGCACCTCTGGCACGACCCGAGCAAGGAGCTCTCGTACTCCGAGTACCTCGAGCTCGACCTCTCGACGGTCGTACCATCGATCGCCGGACCGCGCCGCCCTCAGGACCGCATCGAGCTCTCGAAGGCCAAGGGCCAGTTCGGCGCCGACCTGACCGACTACACCGCCGAGGACTTCGGTCTCGTCGATGTCGCCGGTGAGGACAGCTTCCCGGCGTCCGACCCCGCGAAGCTCACGCCGTCCTCGCAGGACTCGGATGTCCGCGAGCGTCAGACGGCCCCCACGTTCTCGCACGAGCGCAAGCCCGTGCAGGTACAGGGTTCAGACGGCCAGAGCTACACGATCGACCACGGCTCCGTGGCCATCGCCGCCATCACGAGCTGCACGAACACCTCGAACCCCTCGGTCATGCTCGCAGCCGGTCTCCTCGCGAAGAAGGCGAGCGAGCGCGGACTCAAGGCGAAGCCGTGGGTCAAGACCACGCTCGCGCCCGGCTCCAAGGTCGTGACGAACTACTACGAGAAGGCCGGTCTGACCGACTCGCTCGAGGCGCTCGGCTTCTACACCGTCGGCTACGGCTGCACGACCTGCATCGGCAACTCGGGACCGCTGAACGAGGAGATCTCCGAAGCGATCAACGACAACGATCTCGCCGTCACCGCGGTCCTCTCCGGAAACCGCAACTTCGAGGGGCGCATCAACCCCGACGTGAAGATGAACTACCTGGCATCCCCGCCGCTCGTCATCGCCTACGCGCTCGCAGGCACCATGGACTTCGACTTCGAGACCCAGCCGCTCGGTACGGACTCGGATGGCAAGGACGTCTTCCTGAGCGAGATCTGGCCATCCGCTGACGAGGTGCAGTCGACGATCGACACGTCGATCGACACCGACATGTTCACGCGCGAGTACGGTGCCGTGTTCGACGGCGACGAGCGCTGGCGCTCGCTGCCGACGCCGACCGGCGCCACGTTCGAGTGGGACGACCAGTCGACGTACGTGCGTAAGCCCCCGTACTTCGACGGCATGGTCATGGAGCTCACGCCGGTCACCGACATCAAGGGCGCCCGCGTCCTCGCGAAGCTGGGCGACTCGGTCACGACCGACCACATCAGCCCCGCTGGCTCGATCAAGGCCGACAGCCCGGCTGGCCGCTACCTGTCCGAGCACGGCGTCGACCGCAAGGACTTCAACTCCTACGGCTCGCGTCGCGGCAACCACGAGATCATGATCCGCGGCACCTTCGCGAACATCCGCCTCAAGAACCAGCTCCTCGACGGCGTCGAGGGCGGATACACCCGCGACTTCACCCAGGCAGACGGACCGCAGGCGTTCATCTACGACGCAGCCCAGAACTACGCGGAGGCCGGCACACCCCTGGTCGTCCTCGGCGGCAAGGAGTACGGCTCCGGCTCGTCACGTGACTGGGCCGCCAAGGGCACGAGCCTCCTCGGCGTCCGCGCCGTGATCGTGGAGAGCTTCGAGCGCATCCACCGCTCGAACCTCATCGGCATGGGCGTCGTCCCGCTGCAGTTCCCCGCCGGTGAGACCTGGGCAACGCTCGGTCTCGACGGCACGGAGTCGATCTCCATCCAGGGCATCGAGCAGCTCAACGAGGGCTTCACTCCTAAGACGGTGCACGTGATCGCCGAGCCCACGTCCGACTCGCCAGAGGGCAAGCAGACGATTGAGTTCGACGCTGTCGTCCGCATCGACACCCCCGGTGAGGCCGACTACTACCGCAACGGCGGAATCCTGCAGTACGTGCTCCGCCAGCTCGCCGCGGCGTAGCCAGCAGCAGCACGGGAGGACCGAAGGGCGGAGCCGAGAGGCTCCGCCCTTCGGCGTTCTCCTACACGCTCTCCGTTCTCTGTCTCTGAGAACAACCGTGGTCCGCGCCCATCTGCGCTCGTTAGCGTTGGGGCGATTTCCGATTACGAAGGAGTTCCCCATGACGAATGAGACCCCCATCCGCACAGTCCTCAGCCCCGGCCGATACGTGCAGGGCAAGGGCGCGCTGGCGCGCCTCGGCGAGTTCGTCGCGCAGATCGGCCAGTCGCCCCTGCTTCTCACCGACGACTTCGTCTGGGACCTGCTCGGCGAGCGCCTCACGACCTCCTTCACCGGTGGGGACGCAGAGGTGCCGCGCGAGCGTTTCAACGGTGTCGCCTCGTCCGGTGAGATCGACCGCATCGTCGAGGTGATCACGCAGAGCGGCAGCGACGTCATCGTCGCCGTTGGCGGCGGCAGCACGATCGACGCCGCGAAGGCAGCCGGCTTCCTGGCGGGAATCCGCTGGGTGAGCGTGCCGACCGTCGCGTCCACCGACGCGCCGACCTCCGCGCTCGCCGTCGTCTACACCGAGTCGGGCGAGTTCGAGGAGTACCGCTTCTTCCCTCGCAACCCCGACCTCGTGCTCATCGACTCGCAGCTCGTCGCGGACGCTCCCGCTCGATTCCTCGTCGCGGGCTTCGGCGACGCTCTCGCGACCTGGCTCGAGGCGCGTGCCACCAGCCGCTCGAACTCGAAGACGATGGCAGGCGGACTCCCGACGCAGACCGGCACGGCGCTGGCGAAGCTCAGCTGGGACGTGCTCTGGGAGAACGCTCCGACCGCGCTCGACGCGGTAGAGGACGGCGTCGTGACGCCGGCACTCGACCGTGCCATCGAAGCGAACACCCTGCTCTCGGGACTCGGCTTCGAGTCGGGCGGCCTCGCCGCCGCGCACGCGATCCACAACGGCCTGACGGCAGCCCCGCAGACGCACGGCCTCCAGCACGGCGAGAAGGTCAACATCGGCTCCATCGCACAGCTCATCCTCGAGGGCGCACCCGAGGAGGAGATCCGCGACTTCATCGTCTTCACCACGAAGCTCGGGCTGCCGACGACCCTCACGGAGATCGGGCTCTCGACGGACGACAAGCACGAGCTCCGGCTCATCGCCGAGGCCGCGACGGTGCCGGGGGAGACCATCCACAACATGCCGTTCGCCGTGACCGCCGACGACGTGATCGCGGCCCTGACCTCGCTCGAGCGGCTCTCCCGGCGCATCCGTGCCGAGGCCGGCCTGCCGGAACCGGTGAAGTACCACGCCGCGCACTAGCCTCGCTCGACGAAGGCGCCTCCCCACCCGAGACGGGCAGGGAGGCGCCTTCGATGTTGGCGGCCCGGGTCAGCGGGTGGCAGCCCCGCGGATGGGCGGCGTGTGGAAGGTGCCGCCGAACGCCTTCTCAGAGGCGCCGATCCGGTCGAGGTATGGCGTGATGCCGCCAGCCTGGAAGGGGTACCCTGCGCCCAGGATGAGGCACAGATCGATGTCCTCAGGAGCGGCGACCACCTGCTCGTCGAGCATGCGCTTGATCTCGTCGGCGAGGCCGACCTCGACCCGCTCCGCGAACGACTCTGCGGTCATCGGGGTCTTGCCGCCCGCGACGATCTGCACGGCCTTCTTGTCGAAGCCCTTCTTCTTGCCCTTCCCGTCGCGGTCGTACAGCTTGCCGTAGTCGGCGAGCCTGTGCAGGTTCTCCGATTCGAAGAAGCGGTCAGGGAACGCGGCGTGGTGAGTGTCGAGGACGTGTGCTCCCACCTTCAGGCCAACGAGCTCGAGAAGCTCGAAGGGTGTCATGGGCAAGCCGATGCGGTCGAGCGCATGGTCGACCGTCTCGAAGGACGTCCCGGTGTCGACAGCGTTCATCGCCTCGCCGAGCACCTTCGCGAGGACTCGGTTCACGACGAAGCCTGGAGCGTCCCTCGTGATGACGGCGGTCTTCTTGAGGTTCTTGGCTGTTGCCATCGCCGTCGCGAGTGTCGCGTCGTCGGTGCTCTGCGTCTTCACCACCTCGATGAGGGGCATCTGTGCAACAGGGTTGAAGAAGTGGAAGCCGACCAGGCGCTCCGGGTGCTCGAGCTGCGCGCCGATCTGCGCGACCGACAGCGACGAGGTGTTCGTGGCGAGGACGGCCTCAGGTCCCACGATCTTCTCGAAGTCGGCGAAGACCTGCTGCTTCACGCCGAGTTCCTCGAAGACAGCCTCGATGACCCAGTCGCAGTCGGCGAACTCGCTCCTGTTCGTGGTTCCGTGCACGAGCCCGGTCAGGCGCCCGTATTCGTCTCCGTCGATCCGACCCTTCTCGTGAAGCTTCTCGAGTTCGCGACGCACCGCGGCGACGCCCGAGTCGACCCGTGCCTGGTCGAGGTCGGTGATGACGACGGGGACTTTGAGGCGGCGCACGAACAGCGTCGCGAACTGCGTCGCCATGAGCCCGGCGCCGATGACGCCGACCTTGTTGACCGGGCGCGCCAGTGCCTTGTCCGGCGCCCCCGCTGGACGCTTGGCGCGCTTCTGCACGAGGTTGAACGCGTAGATGGATGCCACGAACTGGTCGCCGGAGATGAGATCGGCGAGCGCTTCGTCCTCGGCCGCGAACCCCTTCTCCCGGTCGTCGCCCTTGGCGAGCTTGAGGAGGTCGAGAGCCCGGTATGGGGCAAGCGCGACCGTGCCGAGCTTCTCCTCCAGCGTCCGCCGCGCGACCCCGAGTGCGAGGTCCCACTTCGCGAGTCGCTCGAGACGTCCCGGCGCGTGGGGGCGCTTGACCTCGATATCCCCGGTGATGACCTTGTCGGCCCACCCGAGCGAGTCCTCGAGGAAGTTGAGGCTCGGGAAGATCGCGTCCGCGATGCCGAGCTCGGCGACCTGGGGCCCCTTGAGCATCCGGTTCTGCTTCAGCGGATTCTCGATGATGACCTTGAGCGCGTTCTCGATGCCGATGAGGTTCGGCAGGATGCTGGCGCCTCCCCAGCCCGGCACCAGGCCGAGGAAGGTCTCGGGGAGCGCGAAGGCCGGAACCGTGGCGTCGACCGTGCGGTAGTCGGAGTTCAGGCCGATCTCGACCCCGCCGCCGAGCGCGAGTCCGTTGTAGAACGTGAAGCTGGGCACGCCGAGCCTGCCGAGTGAGCCGAGCACCTCGTGGCCGAGCTGCGCGAGCTGCAGGGCAACCTCACGGCTGGGGATCGAGCCGACGTTGGAGAGGTCGGCACCCGCGGCGAAATTGAAGCGCTTGCCGGTGATGGCGACCGCGTCGATGTCGTGCGACGACGCTCGCGCTCGGAGACGCGAGAGCACCTCCCCGAGCTCGGCGAGCGTCTCGGGCCCGAGCGTGTTCGGCCGCGTGTAGTCGTGGCCGTTGTCGAGCGTGATGAGCGCCAGCGTTCGGCCGCTCGGCAGGGTGACGTCGCGGACAAGCGAGTGCGTCACGACCTCGTCGGTGCTCATGGCGAGCAGGGGAGCGTAGCGTGCTCGGAGATCAGTTGCCATGGTGATCAGCGTCCCTTCTTGCCGAAGCCTCGGCGTGCGTGCGACTTGCCGTTCCAGTTGGGGTTCTCCCAGATGACGGTGCCGCCCTGTCCGAGGCCGACGCACATGGCGGTCAGGCCGAAGCGGACCTCCGGATGCTCTTCGAACTGCTTCGCGAGCTGGGTCATCAGGCGGACGCCGGATGAGGCGAGCGGGTGGCCGATCGCGATGGCGCCGCCGTACGGGTTCACCGATGGGTCGTCGTCGTCGATGCCGTAGTGGTCGAGGAAGGACAGCACCTGCACGGCGAATGCCTCGTTCAACTCGAAGAGACCGATGTCGTCGATGGTCATGCCGGCCCGGGCGAGGGCCTTCTCCGTCGAGGGCACGGGTCCGAGGCCCATGACCTCGGGCTGGACGCCGGCGAACGCGAACGTGACCATGCGCATCTTGGGCTTGAGAGAGAACTCCTTGGCGGCGGCGCTCGATGCGATGATCGCGGCGGTCGCGCCGTCGTTCAGGCCGCTGGCGTTCCCAGCGGTCACTCGACCGTGCGGGCGGAAGGGCGTCTTCAGAGTGGAGAGCGTCTCCATGTTCGTCTCGGGCCGCAGCGTCTCGTCTCGAGTCGCGAGTCCCCAGCCAGCCTCGGACTCGATCGCCACGGGGATGAGGTCGGGCTGCAGCTGGCCGTTGTCGTACGCGGCGGCGGCCTTCTGCTGGCTGCGCATGGCGTAGCGGTCGCTGCGCTCGCGCGTGAGCTGAGGGAAGCGGTCGTGCAGGCGCTCTGCGGTCTTGCCCATGTTGAGGGCGTCACCGCTCACGAGCTGCTCGGCGACGAACCTCGGGTTCGGGTCGGCCCCGATGCCGAGCGGGTGCCGGCCCATGTGCTCGACGCCGCCGGCGATCGTGACGTCGTAGGCGCCGAAGCCGACGCCGGAGCCCATGGTCGTGACCGCCGTCATGGCGCCGGCGCACATCCGGTCGATGGCGAGACCCGGAACCGTGTTCGGGAGACCGGCGAGGATGGCGGTCGAGCGACCGAGGGTCAGGCCCTGGTCACCCTGCTGCGTGGTCGCCGCGATGGCGACGTCGTCGTAGCGGTCGTGTGGGATCTGCGGGTTCCGGTCGAGGAGCCCCTTGATCGCCTTGACGGCGAGGTCATCCGCACGGGTCTTCCAGTACATGCCCTTCTCGCCGGCACGTCCGAAGGGGGTCCGAACGCCGTCGATGAACAACACTTCTCGATTGGCCACACTGCCTCCAAGCATCTATTGACTCGGTCATCCTATGGATGCCCGCCTGATGGGAGGCCAATGCCTCGTGCGAAGCTACGAAGCCTCTCCGTCCGGAGCGGAAGTCAATTGGTCAGCTCCTACAAAAGCGGCGGCGATTCCCTGTGCGACCTCGCTGGTCTGCCACGGTCGAGCGCCCAGCTCGCGCAGGTGCTCGGCAACCGCGTCTGCCGAGATCGGCTGGCGCGGGTTCCAGGCCGCGCGCCTGAGCAGCTCGGGTGTCAGCAGGTTCTCGACCGGCATGTGGAGCTGCTCGGCGTGGGCCACGAGGAACTCACGAGCGAGCTTGAGGCGGCGGTCTGCCTCAGGGGCCCGCTGCTCCCACTGGCGGTGGTGCGGCATGCGGTCCGGGTCGCGCGGCGCCTGCGGTGGCAGCTCGTCCGTCGTGAGCCCGCGCTCGACGGCGCCCCACCAGCGATCGAGTTGCGTTCGGGATGCCCGCCCCGTGAATTCCTTCAGTCGCGCCAGCTCGCCACGCGTCCGGGGCATCGCCGTCGCAACGGCGGCAAGTGCGCGATCCGGGAAGAGGCGCCCAGGCGCGGTGTCGGAGCTTCTCGCCATCTCATCGCGCGAGAGCCACAGCTCCCTCGCCACTGCAAGAGCCCGCGGACTGCGGAGCCGGCTGATGCCGCCGATCCGACGCCAGGCGTCTGGCTTCTTCACTCCCAGCTCACGCTCCAGGATATCGGCGAACTCTTCGCGAGCCGCTTCCAGCTTCCCGGCATCCACGAGCTCCTGGTGCAGCTGGTCACGGACATCGATCAGCAGTTCCACGTCGAGCGCCGCGTAGGCGAGCCAGGTCTCCGGAAGCGGCCTCGTCGACCAATCTGCCGCGGAGTGCGCCTTCTCGAGTGAGATGCCGAGGAGGCGCTCGATGACGGCGCCGAGCCCGACTCGCTCGTAGCCGAGCAGTCGCGCGGCGAGCTCCGTGTCGAAGATGAGCGTCGGGTCCAGCTCGAGTTCGCGCAGGCAGGGCAGGTCCTGGGTAGCCGCGTGGAAGATCCACTCCTCCTCGCCGATGATCTCCTGCAGGCGAGCAAGCGACCCCGTCGCGATCGGGTCGATCAGCAGCGTGCCGCTTCCGCGACGGAACAGCTGAACGAGGTAGGCACGCTCTGAATACCGATACCCGGACGCGCGCTCGGCGTCCACGGCGACCGGTCCTGTTCCAGCGACGAGCCTGTCGAGTCCCGCCCGCAGCTGGTCCTCTGTCTCGATCACGTCGAGTCCGCCTGCCTTCAGGCGGTCCGCGTCAAGCCCCATCTTTGGCCTTTCGAAGGTGCCGCAGGACCTGGACGCCGTCGTCTGCCTCGGCTTCGGGCGGCATGCCGGCGAGCAGGCACAGCAGCTC
Organism: Pseudoclavibacter sp. Marseille-Q434; assembly: GCF_050315415.1. Taxonomy (NCBI): domain Bacteria; kingdom Bacillati; phylum Actinomycetota; class Actinomycetes; order Micrococcales; family Microbacteriaceae; genus Pseudoclavibacter; species Pseudoclavibacter sp. Marseille-Q434. Next base: position 855,899 of record NZ_JBNPQH010000001.1, read on the forward strand.
GCCCCACGCCTCGGCGTGAGCCGCGAGGTCGGTCTCGCGGGGTGTCCAGGATGCGCGCAGCTCGATCTGAGCGCCCTCTCCCTGGTCTTCGAGCTCACCGAAACCGCGACCGTTGATCGTCGTCGCGGTTCCGGAGGGATGCTCGAAGGCGGCGCCCCTGGATTCGAGGGCATCCATGAGCCAGGACCACGCGACAGGCGCGAGGAAGGGGTCGACGCCGATCTCGGGCTCCAGCGGAGCTTGTGCGAAGCAGACGACGCGGAACGCTCCGCGCCAGGCTTCCGGCTCGCTCTCGTCGTGGAGCAGGATGAACCTGCCGGTGCCGAGCTCTGAATCGCTGGCGTGGGCAGTTGGTCGCACGTCTCCGGAGAGAGCGAGCGATTCGGGGGCCAGGTTCGCTGGGGGACGGATCTCGCTCACCGTGAGGGCAGAGCGGAACTCGGCCGCACGGACCGCCTCTACGGCGGCCTCGAACTCCGGGGCAGATCGATGCAACGGGACAACCACGCGACGAGACTAGGCCTGGCCTCCAGCAACGCAGATCAGGCGCGCCGTAAGCGGCGCGCCAGCCGTTCGGCGTGTTCACGGGCGGTGTGCGCCATCATCGTCATGATGTGTGCCGCAAAACGTGCCTCGGCTGAGTCGACCGCGACTGCTGCGAAGTTCGCGGCGGCGACGCTCGGCGCAGTCGTCGTCGGCCTCGCCGCTATCGCCGGCACCGCGGCCACCATGGTTGCGCGCGCCGTCGTCACGCCACCCCGGCGCCGCCGGGACCCGGTGCGCCTGCTCCGCGTGGACAAGCAGGCGGGCACGGTCACCCTCGCTCGCACCCCCGAGACGGCGGCGCCCGGCCACTACAGTCTCGTCTTCGCTGCGGAGACGGGCCGGGCCAACGTCGGGGCCGTCGTCGACGAGTCGGAGCGCACGGTGACCAGGCGCTTCTGGGGCGAGCAGGGCGCGCAGCTCGAGCGCGTCCGGTCCGTTCGTCTCGCGTCGGCTCCGCAGCTCTGGGTGCGGGACCTCGATCTGCCGTGGCGCTGGGTCGACGTGCAGACCCCGCTCGGTGCGATGCCCGCCTGGCTGATCCCCGCGGCGCAGGCCAGCGATTCGTGGGCGATCCACGTGCACGGTCGGGGCGCCGTCATGACGGAGCCCCTGCGGGCTGTCCCGCTGTTTCGCGGTCGAGGCTGGAACTCGCTGGTGGTGAGCTACCGGAACGACGCGCTCGCGCCGCCATCGCCAGACGGGAAGTTCGGTCTCGGCGCGACGGAGTGGCGCGACGTCGAGTCCGCAATGGATTGGGCCGCTGAGCGCGGCGCGAAGCGGATCATCCTCGTCGGGTGGTCCATGGGTGGTGGAACCGTCGTGCAGGCGTCGCTCAATGCCCGCCACCGCGAGCTCGTCGCCGGCATCTTCCTGGAGTCGCCTGCGTTGAGCTGGCGCTCGATCCTCCGATACCAGGGTCGGGCCATGCGGCTTCCTCGGGCGGTTACGGCTCTCGGGGTCTGGCTCATCGGGAGTCCCTTCGCGCGCCCTCTGCTCGGCCTCGATGCGCCGATCCCGCTTGCCGAGCTCGAGATCCCGAGCCGGCTCGGGGAGCTTCGCGTGCCCATCCTCTTGTTCCACTCCAGCGCTGACACCGTCGTGCCGGTCGAAGCGAGTCGAGAGGTGGCACGTCGCCGCCCCGACCTCGTCACCTACCGCGAATTCGAGCGTGCCTTGCACACGCGCCTCTGGAATGTCGACAGTGGTCGCTGGGAGCAGTCGCTCGACGAGTGGCTCGCGACGTTCTAGGACGCGAGTCGGTCCCTAGGAGCGCTCCTCGACGGCGATGCGCTCGAGCAGCTGCCTCTTCGCGCGCGCCTGCAGCGCGACCATTCCGCTGCGGCGGAGCGGGGAGACGAGGTCGGCCAGGCCGAGGACACTCGGGAGGTCCTCAGGGAGTCCGAGGAGCGCGGCTGGCTCTTGACCGTCGACGCCCTGCACGAGAGCCGCCGCGAAGCCGCGCGTCATCGGCGCGCCGGGCGGGACGGAGATACGCAGCCGGATGCGTGCGTCCCCGCTCAGCGAGACGTCGAGGTACACCGGCGACTGGCATTCGATGACGCGCTCGAACGCCTCGACCTCGGGGGCGTCGACAGGTGGGAGCTCGGCACCGATCTCGGCGAGGAGCTCGAGGCGATCGCGGGGGGAGACCTCGAGGAGCTCCTCACGGAGCAGCTCGAGCGGTTCAGGCAGCGTGACGTCGTGCATGTGACCACGGTACCGGCCCTCGATACGGGACGACCGGCGGGAGCGGCTGACGGTAAGATCTGTTGTGCCCGCACCGGGCATCTGTCACTGGAAAGTACGAGGACTCCGTGGGCGAAGGCCGCTTGCTGCACCTGACCGAACTCTCGCCGACCGTCACAGCGGCTGAGATGGTGAAGGACCTCGTGCCTCCCCGGCAGTTCGACGGTGCTCAGTTCTCGACGTATCGACCGGATCCCGAGTACCCCTCGCAGGCAGCCGCCGTCGAGGCGGGCGAGCGGTTCGCCGGGGTCAAGGCGGCCGCGAACACCGGAGGCAAGGGGCTCTTCGGGTTCCTCAAGAAGGCGCCGCCGGTCAAGCCGGGCATCTACCTCGACGGCGGGTTCGGTGTCGGCAAGACGCACCTCCTCGCCTCCATCTGGCACGCGCACCCCGGGCGCAAGTACTTCGGCACGTTCATCGAGTACACGGCGCTGGTCGGAGCCCTCGGCTACGCAGAAGCCGTCCGCTCGCTCAAGGGCACGAGCCTCATCGCCATCGACGAGTTCGAGCTCGACGACCCGGGCGACACGATGGTCATGTCCCGGCTCCTCGGGGAGCTCGTGGACTCCGGCACGAGCGTCGCCGCGACGAGCAACACCCCGCCGAATGCGCTGGGCGAGGGACGCTTCGCGGCGTCCGACTTCCTCCGCGAGATCACGAAGCTCGCCGGCGTCTTCGACACGCTGCGCATCGACGGCACCGACTACCGACGGCGCGACATGTCCGGCCACGCGGCCGTCACCCCGGCCGAACGACTGGACGTGCTCGTGGATGAAGCGGTCGCCGACGGCAGGAGCGTCGCCTACGACAGCTTCGATGACCTCGTCCAGCACCTTGCGACCGTCCACCCCTCGAAGTACGTGCGCCTCGTCGAGAAGGTCGACCTCCTTGCACTCCGTGACGTGCATGAGCTCACCGATCAGGCCGAGGCGCTGAGGTTCGTCGCCTTCATCGACCGCGTCTACGACGCACAGATCCCCATCGCCGCCTCCGGTCTCGCTCTCGACCAGATCTTCGGGGGCGGAATGCTCGACGGCGGCTATCGGAAGAAGTACCTGCGCTGCGTGTCGCGCCTCATCGCCTCGACTGCCCAGGAGCAGACCGCCTCCGTCTGAGATCCCGCCGAACCGACCCGGCTCCGTTCCCGACACAGACTCGTAACACGCCGGGCCGCTCCGAAACATGATCGAAACGGCACCGCCCCACCAGCGACACGAGCCCCTAGCAGACTCGTTGCATCTCCCCACACCGTGTCACGACGACGCGTCCTCCAGGCCGCAGCACGGGTGGCGAAAGCGAGGATGCAATGGATACCGGTGGAACCGCGTGGCTGATGATCAGCGCAGCGCTTGTGCTCTTCATGACACCAGGACTCGCCCTCTTCTACGGCGGCATGGTCAAGGAGAAGAGCGTCGTGAGCATGATGATGCTCTCGTTCGGGGCGCTCGGCCTCGTCGCCGTGCTGTGGATTCTGTACGGCTACAACATGTCGTCCGTGTCGGGCGACTCCTTCTTCCAGTTCGCTGGGGATCCGCTCTCTGACTTCGCACTGACCGACCTCATCCAGGACAGCAACGCGACGGCCGGTGCGGCCTACGGCGGCACGTTCGCCATCATCACGACCGCCCTGATCTCCGGGGCCATCGCGGACCGCGCCAAGTTCGGTTCCTGGATGCTCTTCGCCGGCATCTTCGCCACGTTCGTCTACTTCCCCGTCGCTGCGTGGGTCTGGGGCGGCGGCTGGATCATGCAGCTCGGCGCTCAGCTCGGCTTCGAGGGCATCGAGGTCATCGACTACGCAGGTGGAACCGCCGTGCACATCAACGCAGGAGCGGCAGCACTCGCACTCGCACTGGTCCTCGGCAAGCGCGTCGGCTTCGCGAAGGGCATCACGCAGCCCCACAACGTGCCACTCGTGCTCCTGGGCACGGCGATCCTGTGGTTCGGGTGGTTCGGCTTCAACGTCGGCGCCGCATGGGGCGACCTCGGCGGCTCGGAATTCCCCGGCCCCGGACTGCTCTTCATCAACACGATCGCCGCTCCCGCCGCGGGCATCCTCGGCTGGATCATGGTCGAGAAGCTGCGCAACGGCAAGGCGACGTCCATCGGCGCCGCATCCGGTGCCATCGCGGGCCTCGTCGCCATCACGCCGGCGTGCGCCGTGCTGACGCCGGGCTGGGCGCTCCTCCTCGGCCTCGTCTCCGGCGGCCTCTGCGCGTTCGCCATCGAGCTGAAGTTCAAGCTCGGTTTCGATGACTCGCTCGACGTCGTCGGTCTGCACCTCGTCGGCGGTCTCGTCGGATCCATCTGGCCTGGTCTCTTCGCCTTCGACACCGGCCTCTTCACCGGCGGCGGAGTCGAGCAGCTCATCGTCCAGCTCATCGCATCGCTCGGTGTCCTCCTCTACTCCTTCGGTGTGAGCTTCCTCGTGGCCTGGGCCATCCAGAAGACCATCGGCTTCCGGGTGCGCCACGAGGATGAAGTGGCCGGCGTCGACGTGGTCGTGCACGGCGAGACCGGTTACGCGCTGTCCCGCTGATCACGCGGACGGCCTTCGGGGGCCGTGCATCCACTCTCCTGTGGATGCACGGCCCCCGTTCTCATGCGCCGCCACCCAGGAGGGGCGTTCGGGAACCGATACGGTTGACCCATGAGTGCCCCCGTGATCGCTGCAATCGTCGCCGTGGTCCTCGCGATCATCGGCATCATCGGCATCATCGTGCCGGTGCTGCCCGGCAGCATCACCATCGTCATCGGCTTCCTCGTGTGGGCGATCTTCGCTGGCACCTGGCCCGTCTGGGTTGCCTTCGGGGTCGGGGCGGCGCTGCTCATCACCGGCATGATCATCGGCTGGGTGCTCACGGGGCGCGGGCTCAAGAAGAAGCAGGTCCCGAACCGCTCGGTGCTCATCGGCCTCGCAGCCGGCATCGTCGGCCTGTTCGTGCTCCCGGCGTTCGGCCTTCCGATCGGCTTCGCGGTCGGCCTCGTGGCCTCTGAGTATGCACGGGTACGCGAGTTCCACGAGGCCCTGGACTCGAGCTGGACCGCGGTCAAGGCGCTTGGGCTCGGCATGGTCATCGAGCTCATGTGCGCGCTGGTCGCCACGACCATCCTCGCGCTGTCGATCTTCATCCAGTTCGTCTGGCTCTGAGTTTCCTGAGCGACCCGGGCAGTTCTGACTTCGACTTTCGGCGGGATCGTCTTACTCTTAGGGAAGCTGTGCGCGGAATGCGCGCCACAGCAGAACGTCGTAGAGGAGCCGTATGTCGAACGGGGAGACCTCGAACGCCATACTGGCGTTCGTCAAGAAGCGCCCGGGTGAGCTCGCCGCCGCGACGATGAGCGTCATTGCCGTGGGGGCGGTCGTTGCTGCCCTGACGGTCACGAACGGCCAGGGGGGCGACGTCGCGGCGCCCGTCGAGACCGTGGCCGTCCCTGCGACGACGAGCGCTGCCGTGGCGAGTGCCAGCTCCAGTGACGTCGTCAACCTGCACATGCTGGCCCAGCCGCTCGCGAGCCTTCCGTCTGAGCGGGTCGGAACGGCCGAGAAGGCTGCGTTGGAAGATGCCCTCGGCCAGGTCAAGGATGCGCTGAGTTCGACGTCGTCAGCGTCGAACGCGCTGCAGACCTCCTACACCGCCCTGCAGAACGCCGTGGGCGGCATGGCGACGAGCACGCTCGCCCTCGGCCAAGAGCACCGCCTTCAAGTCACGCTGGCTTCGGCAGACATCCTGACCGCGTACGACGCCGCACTCATCGAGCTGGCGGATGCGGCCGATGATCGCGCGCGCACGACGGGGATCTCGTCGGTCGTTCGCCAGGCGACTGCAGCGCAGAGCTCGCACAGCGCGGCGGTCGACACGCAACAGGGTGAGGACACGAGCGTTCCCGAGCAGCCCGTCGACGACTCGGGTGTCGACGCCCCCACGCAGGCACCCGCGCCCGCAGACCCGACCACGCCGACTCTGACCTCGCAGCCGGTTCCGGACGGGGCCGGAGGCAGCACGACGCCACCCGCGCCTGTGGAGACGCCAGAGCCCACTCAGCCGCCAGTCCCAGATCCCACCGACGAGCCCGTCGACCCGCAGCCGACGAGTGAGCCCACTCCGTCCGAGCAGTCCGGGAGCGACTCCGGACCGTGATCGCGGGCTGCGGTCCTGACGTCTGATGACCGGCCGTGAAGCAATTGCGCTTCACGGCCGGTCATCTCAGTTGAGGCGATTCTGCGCGCGCCCCTGATGATCAGGTCAGGCGCGGTCGATGCGGCGCCTCAGCAGGAATGCAAGCGCACCCGCAAGGAGCGCGGCACCGGCCGTGATGGGCAGGAGGGCGCTGAGTTCGACGCCGGTGGTGGCCAGCTGCTGTCCGTCGGCGTCCGGGGCCCCGGGACTGGTCGGCTGGCTGGTCGTCGGGCCGCCCGCGGCCGGTGGGTTCGCGCTCGCCGAGGGCGACGCTCCTGGCACGGTCCCGTCGGTCTGCGTGGGCTCGGGAGTCATTGTCGCCGTCGGCGTCGGGCCTGCCGTCGCCGTCGGCGTCGGCGCCACGGAGAAGTCGAGGCCGATCAGGAAGGGATTGTGGTCGGACGACCGGTAGACGTCATCCGTGTAGAGCTGGGTGACGTTGGAGTTGAAGCGGCTGTACTCGGTGCCGACCTGCTCATACGCGTTGATCGTCCACACGTCGGCGCCCGTCACTGCTTCGGCCGCTGCGCCGCTCGCGAGGATGTGATCGAGTGAGCCGACGGTGCCGCCGAAGCTGTACGAGTACTCGGTGCCTGAAGAGCCGGGCTCGCCAGCCGCCCGGTTGCGCGAGTCCCCGAGGTTCTCGTAGCCGGCGTCCTCGAGCACCCGCATGGGCTCCTCCTGCGAGTAGCTGTTGAAGTCGCCGGTGAGGAACAGCAGGTCCGTGCCGTGCTCGGCGCGTTGCGCTTCCGTGAAGCCGGCGAGCGCCTGAGCCTGCCGCGTCCGGTCGCCGTTCCACCCGCCGACGGCCCCAGCGGGCCCGACGATATCGTCCTCGTTCGCGTTGTCGCCCTCGCCGGAGCCGCCCTTCGACTTGAAGTGGTTGGCGACCACGATGAAGTCGGTGTCCGTCGCGGGATCCGAGAACGTCTGCGCGAGCGGAGCGCGTCCGTTGATGAACGCGGGGTCGTCGAGGATGCTCGAGGACCCGCTCAGCCCGACCGTCGCGGGCTGGTAGATGAAGGCGGTGCGGATGACGTCGTCACCCGTAGCCGGGATGTCCGCGGGCGAGGGGACGTGCGCCCACCGGTCCGCGCCGGCCGCGACGTTGAGCGCGTCCACGAGATCCACGAGCGCCGCATCGCGATCCTTGCCGAAGTCCGAGGAGTCCTCGATCTCCTCGAGCGCGACGATGTCGGCGTCGAGCTGGTTGATCGCGGCGACGATCTTCGACTCCTGCCGCCCCAGGTTCTCGGCGTCCCAGGCACCGCGCGGAAGGCATCCGTTCGCGCTGATGGGGTTGCCCTCACGGTCGGTGTAGCTCTGGCTTGCGTCGCAGGAGTCGACGCCGAGGCTCGTGAAGTAGTTGAGCACGTTGAACGTGCCGATCTGCAGGCTGCCGCCGACGGAGTCCGGGCCGACCTCTCGCACGTCGGAGAAGGTGACGGGTGCATCTTCCGTGCCCGTGAGGGTCGTCGTCGGCTGGAAGCGGTAGCTGTCGAAGGAGTAGTGAACGACGACGGGCTCGCTGAAGGTCGCCGTCGCGCCGACGGTGACGGGGGTCTCGATACTCAGGTAGGGAAGCGGGATGTCCGCGTTGACCATGCTGCCGCCTTCGCGTCGCAGGAAGTCCGTCGAAGCGCCGTCGTCGAGGATGACGCTGTGAGCGGCGTTGTACTCGGCCTGCGCGACCGCCTCGGGACTGCCCGGGGCTCCGACCTCGGTCGGCGTCACGAGCAGTCGCTCTCCGACGGAGAGCCCCACCTCGCCGTACTGGTTGAGCGCGTAGTTCTCTGAGACACGGTAGGTGCCGGTTGGCGCGAGCAGCATCCCCTCGTAGCGTTCCCGCTCCTCCTCGGTCTCCGGCCATTCGATCGCGACGGGCTCGACGACGTGCTCCGGTCGGACTTCGAGCTGCTCGACTCCGCTCGCGCTGATCTGGGTGGACTCGAAGCGCTCGCCGACTCGCCCGGTGACCGCGACTCGGTCGCCGATGCTGACCGTGGCCGCAGCGGCAGGGCCGTAGATGAAGACCCCGGTCGAGGCGCTGTGGGTGGTCGGGTCTGTGACCCCTGGCGTCTGGATGTTGAAGCCACCGAGCCCGCCTTCGGCGTAGACCGCCGTCACGATGCCCTCGGTGGTGACCGTCTGGTCGACGAGCGGTGTTTCGGCCCCCGTGCCCTGGATCTCCGCGATCGACACGAGCGCCGCCTCCGGCGGGACGGTCGGAACCGCGGTCGTCGTCGGCGCTGGGGTCGCGGTCGAGCCACCCGCGGAGTTCTCCGGCGTCGGCGCCGCCGCGACGAAGTCGGCCGCGTTCTCGTCGGTGTCGACTCCCGCAGCGGCGCGCTGGGCGCTGAGCGCATTGCCGAGCTCCGGCGCGGGGGCGGCACCCTCGAAGGCGCTCGCGCTCCCGTAGCCGAGGAGGTCGACGACGCCGACCGCATCCACGGCCGTGCCCGCGGGGAGCGTGACCGCTTCGGCCGTGTCGGCGAGGGCGACGATGCCTCCGCGCGCGCCCATCGCGATCTCCCCGCTCGCATCCGGCACCGGGAGCTCACCGGTCTGCGAGTTACCGGCCGAGAGGGCGACCAGGTAGTGCGAGGACGGTGCGACGGTGCCCGAGAGCTCCGCCACGCCGCCGAGATTGCCGCCCGCGGAGAAGTACTGGACTGACCAGCCATCGACGCTGATCGCAGCCGGGCCCGGGTTGTAGAGCTCCACGAAGTCGTTCGAGTACAGCGAGCCGGAGTTGCCCCCGCCCCCGTATGCCTCGTTGATCACGAGCTCGGTTCCGCTGGGTGCAGCGTCGGTCGGGGGAGCGGCTGCGACGAGCAGGCCGCCTCCGGTGAGCGTCGTCGCGGCTCCCACCGCGAGGAGCTTCTGCCAAGGTCGTGTCACGTGCGTCCTCCTGGGGCGTGCGTCTCTGACGGGATCGCCGTCACCGTACCCGCACCGTCTCGCGGGGGGACTTCCCGCACGTAAACACCCGGTGAACTGGAGGACGTCTCAGGCGCTCTTCCGCTCTTTCGCTGGCGCTGCCTTCTTCGTCGCCGTCTTCGTGTCAGCGGCCTTCTTCGTGGCCGACTTCGTCTCGCTCTTCGCGGTCTTCCTGGGAGCGCTCTTCGTCGCCCCGGTCTTCTTTGGCGAAGGCTTCTTCGACGTCGAGTTCTTCGACGTTCGCTTCTTCGCCGCCGTCTTCCCCGAGGAGGTCTTGCTCGCGCCCGCCTTGTCGTCCTTGGTGTCGCCCTGCTTCCCTGCGGCCTGACCCGACGGCGTCCTCCGCCCCTTGTCGATGCTCCGGCGGAGTGCGTCCATGAGGTCGATGACCTCGCCGCCCGCTTCGTCGTCGTCCTCGGGCTCGCCGAACGTCGCGGCGGTGTCGAGTGCGTCGCCCTCCGCGAGCTTCGCGTCGATGAGCTGCTGCAGCTGCTCCTGGTAGTCGTCGGTGAAACGGTCGGGCGCGAAGTCTGCCGCGAACGAGTCGACGAGCGATGCAGACATCTTCAGCTCCTTCGCCGAGATCCTCACCCGTTCATCGAGGGATGCGAAGTTTGCCTCCCTGACCTCGTCGTCCCAGAGGAGCGACTGGAGCATGAGCACGTCACCGCGTGTCCGCAGCGCTCCGAGCCGAGACTTCTGCCGGAGCGAGAAGTGCACGATCGCGGTTCGGTCCGTCTTCTCGAGGGTCTTCCGAAGCAGCACGTAGGCCTTCGCCGATTTCGAGTCTGGCTCGAGGAAATAGCTACGATCGAACATGATCGGGTCGAGCTGGTGGCTCGGCACGAACTCGACGACGTCGATCTCACGGCTTCGCTCTTCCGGCAGCGAGCTGAGGTCGTCCTCGGTGAGCACCACCGTCCGGTCCTCGTCGGCGTAGGCCTTGTCGATGTGCTCGTAGTCGACCACCTTCCCGCAGATCTCGCAGCGTCGCTGATAGCGGATGCGCCCGCCGTCCTTGTCGTGCACCTGGTGCAGGCGCACGTCGTGGTCCTCCGTCGCGCTGTACAGCTTCACTGGGACATTGACGAGGCCGAATGCGATGGAGCCCTTCCAGATGGATCTCATGCTGCAAGTACATCGGACGCGGGAGTTCGGGAGCCGAGTCGACGCTGAGTGTTCACCGGTGATCGCCTCAGGCTCGGGGTGCATCCTGGGCGGATGGTGACCCCGAAGCAGACGGTGACGGTTGATGGCCACCGTGTGACGCTCACGAATCTCGACAAGGTGCTCTACCCGGAGACCGGCACCACGAAGGCCGAGGTGCTCGCGTACTACGCGGAGATCGCTCCGTTCCTGCTGCCGCACGTGCGGGAGCGTCCCGTGACCCGCAAACGCTGGGTCGACGGTGTCGGGACCGCCGAGCACCCCGGCAAGGTCTTCTTCCAGAAGAACCTCGAGGCCAGTGCGCCGGCCTGGGTGCCGAGGGAGGGGATCGAGCACCGGGAGCACCGCAACGAGTACCCCATCGTGCGGGATGTCGCGACGCTCACCTGGCTCGCGCAGGTCGCCGCCCTCGAGCTGCATGTCCCTCAGTGGCGTTTCGGTCCGGGCGGAACGCCGATGAACCCCGACCGCCTGGTCCTGGACCTCGACCCGGGCGAGGGCGCCGGCCTCGTCGAATGCGCCGAGGTGGCGCGACTCGCTCGTCGGATCCTGCAGGGCATGGACCTCGACCCCGTCCCGGTGACGAGCGGCAGCAAGGGCATCCACCTGTACGCAGCCCTCGACGGAGCGCACACCTCTGATGAGGTGTCGCAGGTTGCGCACGAGCTCGCGAGGTCGCTGGAGGCCGACTACCCGGACCTCATCGTCAGCGACATGAAGAAGACCCTGCGGGCGGGCAAGGTGCTCGTCGACTGGAGCCAGAACAACGCGTCGAAGACGACCATCGCTCCGTACTCCCTCCGCGGACGCGCGCGGCCGACCGTGGCCGTCCCACGTACCTGGCGCGAGCTCGCGTCACCGCAGCTGCGCCACCTCGAGTACGACGAGGTGCTGACACGGATGCGCACCCGGCTGGACCCGCTCGCTCCCGTCGCCGAGGCCGCCAGGGAGGACCGGCTGAAGCGCTACCGGTCCATGCGCGATGCGTCCAAGACCAACGAGCCGGTGCCGGCGGCTGCCCCGCCTTCCTCATCCGGCCGTACCTTCGTCATCCAGGAGCACCACGCGAGACGGCTCCACTACGACTTCCGGCTCGAGCACGATGGCGTGCTGGTCTCCTGGGCTGTGCCCAAGGGCATTCCAGCGGATACGAAGAAGAACCACCTGGCGGTGCAGACCGAGGACCACCCCCTGGAGTACGGCACCTTCGAGGGCACGATCCCGAAGGGCGAGTACGGGGCCGGTGAGGTGTACATCTGGGACACGGGGACCTACGAGCTCGAGAAATGGCGCGAGGGCGAGGAGGTGATCGTCACCTTGCACGGCCAGGCCGCCGGAGGCCTCGGGGAGCCGACGCGGGTTGCGCTCATCCACACGCGGGGGAGCGGTGATGACAAGAGCAACTGGCTGCTGCACCGGATGTCAGCCGAGAAGTCGCCGAGGACGGGTGCGACAGCGTCACACCGCACCACGAGGCGGACCGGGCGCTCCAAGCCCTCGATCCCACCCATGCTCGCGACCTCGCGTAACACGAGCGTCTTCGACGACGAGGGTGACTGGGCGTTCGAGATGAAATGGGACGGCATCCGCATCGTGGCATCCGTCGAGCCCGCCGGGCCACGGCTGCTGACGAGGAACGGCAATGACGTGACGGCTGCGTACCCGGAGGTCGCCGATGCACTGCGCGCGAGCCTGAGCGGGCGGGTGGCGGTTCTGGACGGCGAGGTCGTGGCGTTGGACCGCCGGGGACGCCCTGACTTCGGCCGGCTCCAGTCGAGGATGGGCTTGCGCGTACCGCGCGACGTCGAGCGGGCGGCCGCGGAGGTGCCGGTGCACTACTTCGTCTTCGACCTGCTCGAAGCTGACGGCGAGAGCCTGATCGATCGACCGTACGAGGAGCGGCGCGACCTGCTCGTCGAGTACGTGCGCGAGCATCGCGGGCTGCGTGTTCCTCCGGTCGTCGAAGGCGACGCGAAGCTGGCGCTGACGAGCAGCGCTGAGCTCGGGCTGGAGGGTATCGTGGCGAAGCGGCGAGACAGCGTCTACCGTCCGGGTCGCCGTTCCGAGAGCTGGGTCAAGGTCAAGCACCACAGGTCCCAGGAAGTTGTCGTCGGGGGATGGCGTCCCGGACGGGGACGACGTGCCGACAGTATCGGCTCGTTGCTGCTCGGCGTCCCAGGCCCGGACGGACTCCGCTACGTGGGCCGTGTCGGCACAGGATTCACCGACCGACAGCTCGAACGGACCGCCCAGGAGCTGGCGTCCCGCGAGCGTGACGCGCCGCCGTTCGCCGACATCCCGGCGGCGGATGCGCGGGGTGCGGTCTGGGTGGAACCGGAGCTGGTCGGGGAGGTCGAGTTCGCAGAGTGGACCGCCGGTGGCCGCCTCAGGCAGCCGAGCTGGCGCGGATGGCGCCCCGACAAGTCTCCGGCGGAGATCAGCCTCGAGTGAGCCCGAGGGGCTTGCGTCCCAGGCGCGCCGCGCGCGGTGGAGGCCGGGGCACTAGCGCGACCCGGCCTCCGATACTGCGGTTCAGCCGTTGACACCCGCTGGCGGGACGGTGTCGTCGCGGTGCTGCGCCGCGTCATCGCGGACCTGCGTGGGCGGCTGGTCCGGCCGTTCCCGGTTGGGCTCACCCGTGCCGAGGCCCTGGATCGATTCTGCTTCGAGCCGCTCGTTGGTCTCGTCGAGGGTGGCGTCTTCGTCGTGGTCGGGGGTTGCATGCTGTTCTGTCATGCTCCGACCGTACGCACGCCAGCCGAGACGAAGATGAGTGCCCGGCGCTGCCTCGCTCGAACGCGCGCATCCGTTCACACGCAGCGCATAAGGTGCTGTTGCAGAATCTGACGCGTCTGACCACGAGGAGACCTCTGCCTATGACGAGCACCCGGCCCGCGCCGCCAGCCCACGCCCGATCCGCGTCTCCACGCCGACGGCGGTCGATGGGAAACGCGGTCCTCGGGGTGCTCGGCACGACACTCGTCCTCGCCGGGGCTGTCGTCCTGGCGATGTCTCTCTTGACGCCGACGACCGTGGAACGCGGGTACGGGCAGGTGAAAGCCGCAGTGAACGACATCGCCGCGGAGGTGCAGCTCCCCGCGGTCCGGCTCGGGGTCGAAGGCGGCCAGGAGGAACTCGACGTGTGCGACGGATCATTCATCGAGATGACCAGCTACCGCAACACCGTCGGAGTTCCGGCCGTGTACGCGGCGCACAACAACTGCGGGGGAGACATCGTCCTGAACTGGGCGGTCGGGACGCAGTTCGAGGTCGAGGGGCAGCCGGGCACGTTCGAGGTCGTCGACGTGCGGCACACGGCGAAGCACTGGGAGACGACGGAATCACTGATCGGACTGCAGGGGGACTTCGCACTGCAGTCGTGCTTCTACGGCGAGGATCGCATGCAGTTCGTCGGCATCAGACCGGTGGCCGGTTGACGTCACCCGCCTGGGCCATACAGAGGTGACGGCTGAAAAGCAAGAGCGGGTCATCTCGTTATGTCCTGACCTACTCTTCAGGCATGATCACCGCACGAGCAAGGGCGCTCCTGGAGTTCGAGGCAGCTCACCCTGGCCGCGACCGTCCGAAGCTCGACAAGATCCGGCAGCTTGGCCTCACTCCGGAGGGGTATGAGGCCAGGCTCGAGGTGCTCGTCGCCGACGTCGACGTCATGGCCGAATACCCCGAGCTCGTCTATCGCTACTGGAACCAGCGCCGCGATCGCGCGCCCGGCCCTGAAGTCAGGTCCCGGATGCGCTAGGCGCTTGTGGTGACGCTCGCCCAGTCGGCGAGGTCGGCCTCCGCTCGGTAGGTCGCCGTCAGGAAGTCCTGGACCAGCGCATCGGGGTCGGCCGCCTCGCGAACGACTTCGTACGGCAGGAGGTACTCGCCGAGGGCCTCGTCCCAGTAGGCCCCCTCCGGCACTCGCGCGTCCGCGAACCCGACGGGAGCGGGGTAGGCATACGAGTAGTAGGCGCCCTCGCGCCCGCCACCAGGCCAGAACCCGGCGCTCGAGATCTCGTGCGAGTACCCCTCGATCATGACCTCGTTGGGGCAGTTCGGGGCGCCGCCCGGGTGCCGCGGCGCTTCGCGGCCGGAGAAGCGCGTCACGGCGAGATCCATGGCTCCCCAGAAGAAGTGCACGGGGCTCACCTTCCCGGTGAATGCTGCGCGGAACCGCGAGAGCGCCCGGTCCGCGTCGACGAGCTGTCGCCAGAACGCGTGGGCCGCGTCGCGGTCGTAGCTGGCGTGCCGTGTGTCCTCGGCGAAGGGGATCGCGACCTCCACCTCATTCGGAGCGCCGTGGATGCGCGGGTGGAGGTTGACCTCTCCCAGCAAGGCGAACAGGCGGGACGAGAAGTCGGCGACGGACATCGGCTCGAGGTGCAGCACTCGCTCCCCGCCGTCGCTGTGCCGGATGACGAGACGGTGCTCCACGAAGTCGAACTCGATGTCGAAGATCGCGTCGCCGAGCGATTGCGTGCCCGTCCCGAGCCCGCGAGGAGTGACGTGCAGGGTCACGTTCCACCAGTGGTTGACGTGCGGCGTGCTGACCATGCGGATCTTTCCCACGATCTGCAGCCAGCGGTGCAGGGTGTCGCGGGTGTCGGTCCAGCTGTCCACGGCGAGGATCGGTCGAGTCGTCACATGCTGACGATAGCGGAATGGGCCTCGAGCTGGGTCACTCCCAGGGAACCTCGCGCATTGACTCCAGGTCGACGAGTCGTCCGCCGGCGATCACCGCAGACCGGTCAACGCGGCGCACGAGCGCGTCCATCGCATTCTCCGCGTCGAGCAGCACGATGTCTGCCCGGTCACCGACCCGGAGGTCGTGTGACTCGTCGGTCGCGCACCAGGCGCCGTCGCTCGAGGCGAGCTGGACGATCCGGGTGAGGTCCTCGTCCCTGACGAGCCCAGATGAGCGGCCGTACTGCCAGGCGATGCCGAGGATATCGCCGTCGCCGTACGGGCTCCACAGGTCCCGGATGCCGTCGGTACCGAACCCGAACCGGACTCCAGCCGCATCCAGCTCGTGCAGGGGCAGCTGGCGCATCCGCACGGGAGCGACCGTCGTCATGCTGACGCCCAGCTCGCCCATGCGCTGGAGGAGGTCGCGCCGCCGCTCGGCGTCGACGTCGACGAGCGCGAATCCGTGGGCGATGTTCACGAGGCCGGCCGGCAACCCGTCGCGCTCGACCCGGTCGAGGATGAGGTCGAACTCGAACGCGCCGAGGTCTCCCGGTTCGTGCAGGTGGATGTCGAGTCCGCAGCCGTGGCGCGATGCGATGTCGAAGAGACCGTCCAGCTGTCCGACCGGGTCCCGGTCGATGAGCGCTGGGTCGAGGCCCCCGATGTGCTCGGCCCCGTCCGCGGCGGCTCTCTCGAGCAGCTCGAGGACGCCGGGTCTGCGCAGCACGCCGTCCTGCGGGAACGCCACGATCGAGAGTTCGATGGCGCCGTCGAGGCGTTCTGCCGCCTCTCGGACGAACTCGATGCCGTCCAGGCCCACGCCGAGATCCACATCGACGTGCGTGCGCATCCGCGTCGTGCCGGTCAGCAGCGACTGCTGCAGCACCCGCAGCGTGGTCTCGACGCTCGGGATGCCGAGCGCATCCCTCCGCGCTCGCTCGTGGGCGATCCTGCCCTGCGTGCTGGACTCTCCGCCGAAGGACTCCCACGGCTTCCCCCACCAGCTCTTGTCGACGTGGGCGTGCGCGTTGACGAGACCCGGGAGGGCCAGAAGGTTCCCTGCGTCGAATTCGACGTCGCACGCGGCCTGTGCGGCGGCCTCGCCGACCGCGTGGACGCGGCCACCGGCGAGCAGCAGCTGCGTTGGTTCACCGCCCCAGACTCGCGCGTTCGTGACCTTCAGGGACGGTGAGGGCAGGGGACTCATGCGGGCAGTCTAGGGATGGGCACCTCTCGTACGCATGTGGTCGGGGTCCCCCCTCGTGACGAGGAGGCTCGCCCCAGCCTTCGGCACCCTTGACGAGTACTCGTAAGCACTGTCCACTCGTCCGCAGTCGCATCACCTCGCATACTGAGGATGCGGAATCGATCTTCACAGGGAAGTGACGGTCGCGCGAGAACGAGGAGTACCGATGAGCACACGAGGTTCGTCCCAGTCGATCATGCGGCGGAAGCCGATCGAGGAGATGGAGGAGGACAACAAGAGCAGCGGCCTCTTCAAATCGCTGGGGCTCTGGCAGCTCACGGCGATCGGCGTCGGCGGCATCATCGGCGTCGGCATCTTCTCCCTTGCTGGGCTCGTCGCCGCAGGCAGCGAGGGGACCCCGGGAGCTGGACCAGCTGTCCTCATCTCGTTCCTCATCGCCGGCCTCGCCTCGGCCGCCGCCGCGCTCTCCTACGCGGAATTCGCCGGCATGATCCCAAGGGCGGGCTCGGCCTACACGTACGGGTATGTCGCCCTCGGGGAGGTCATCGGCTGGTTCATCGGCTGGGACCTCCTGCTGGAGTACATCGCCATCGTGGCCGTCGTCGCCATCGGCATCTCCGGGTACTTCGACGCCTTCCTGTCGGGCCTGGGCATTCACATGCCGGTCTGGATGACCTCCACCGTCGACGAGGGCAAGGGAGGGATCGTCAACATCCCGGCCATCGCCGTCTGCCTGCTCGTGACCTGGATCCTGTCTCGCGGCACGAAGGCCTTCGGACGGTTCGAGCTCGTCGCGGTCGCCATCAAGGTGATCCTGATCCTGTTCATCATCGGCCTCGGCGTCTTCTACATCGACGCGAACAACTACAACCCGTTCATGCCGAGCGGCTTCGGCCCGGTGCTCGCCGGCTCGGCCACGGTGTTCTTCGCCGTCTTCGGCTACGACGCCATGAGCACCGCGGCAGAGGAGGCCAAGGACGGCAAGAAGCACATGCCGAAGGCCATCATCCTGTCGCTGATCATCGCGATGCTGCTGTACGTGGCGGCGACGCTCGTGCTGACGGGAATGCAGAACTGGGAGGAGATCGACCCGACGGCGGGCTTCGCCTCCGCGTTCAACAGCGTCGGCCTGCCGGTGATCGCCACGATCATCTCCGTCTTCGCAGTGCTGTCCATCCTGACCGTGATGCTGACGTTCCTCCTCGGCGTCACCCGTGTCTGGTTCTCGATGAGTCGAGACGGGCTGCTCCCGGGCTGGTTCGCGAAGACGGACCGCAACGGGACCCCGCAGCGCGTCACGTGGATCGCAGGCGTCGCGTCAGCCCTCCTTGCGGGTGTGTTCCCGATCAAGGCCGTCGCGGACCTCACCAACATCGGCATCCTCGCCGCGTTCGTCGTGGTCTGCCTCTCGGTCATCATCTTCCGCTACAAGCGCCCGGATGCTCCCCGAACGTTCAGGCTGCCGCTCATGCCCCTAGTGCCCGCGTTCGGCATGCTCGCGTCGGGGTTCCTGATGCTGCAGCTGTACTGGGAGACCTGGCTGCGGTTCGGCGGGTGGCTCGTCATCGGCCTGATCATCTACTTCGCGTACGGTCGCAGGCACTCGCTCATGAACCCGAACAGCCCGCGGCATACGGCGCTGAGCGACGGGAAGGGCAGCCAGCACGACTAGGCCGGTGCTGAGGCGGGCAGGCGTCATGCGGCCCAGCCTCGGTCCCGCCGCGGGTGTTCCGGCGTTCGGGTAGCGTCAGGGGATGGACCTCGAACAGGACGGACCGACAGCCCGCTCTGAGCCGCCGGAGCCGCCTCGCGCGGGACCGGGCCTCGCGCTCAACGGGCGGCGGAGCGGACCGTACATCGGCGCCGCGCTCGCGACGGTCCTCGGGTGCATCTTCCTCCTGCCGCTGGTCGACAGCTGGTGGCTCAAGGTGGCGGTGTTCTGCGTGTGCATCCTCCCGATCGTGATCGCTGTGTGGATCACCCGGAGAGCCATCCGCCGCGAGACGAACAGGCGGGCCGGGGAGCGCTGATGCGCGGTCGTGCACGCGGTCGTCAGCCTCGAGGGAGACGGAGGGCGGGGATCTCGAGCGCTGCCGTCCCGAGGTCGCGGGCCTCCCACTGCTCGGCCGTGTAGCTCGCCCCGTCAGGGAACACCTGCGGGTCCCGCCACGCGGTGTAGGTGAGCAGCCGCGGACTCTCGACGCTGTACCCATCACGAAGCACGGTGACCGACATCTCCGCAAGCGCACGCGTGACCGGGCGGCCGTCGTGCCGACGGGCGGTTGCCGACCAGTTCGGCTGGCTCGGACCCGGCGGCGTCCAGCCCGCGCCCCGGAGGACGCGCTCGTCGGCATCGGCGACGACACTGCGCCCGGGCGCCTCTGCCTCCATCACGTCGGGTCCTCCCGCGAACTGCACGTACCTTCGCGCGTCACCGGACGCGGACACGATGACGAAGACCCGGTCGGTGACCTGCTCGATCGCCGCGGCGAGCGCTCCGGCGAAGTCGCTCCACGTCGTGGGCACGCCCGTCGGCGTGCGCTCCCTCTCGTTCCGCAGCCACGGCGGGGCCGACGGAGTCCGCGTCGTCCTCACCTGCAACTCGGGGTCATCGAGCGCGACCGAGTGCACGTACTCCTGGATCTCCGGGCGCTCGAAGCCGAACTGCACGAATCCGCGGTCCACCGAACGTCGGTCCCGAGTCGAGAGCTGCACGGCGTGCGCGGACGTCGGCCTGACCTGGACCGACAGCTCACGGTACGTCCCGGGGTGCAGGATCGTGACGTATGCAAGCTGATCCTCGGGGGTGATCGTTCGGAGATGCTCTCCCCGCTGCGGCACGAAACCGGGTTGCGGCTCCTCGGAGCGCAGCGCCCACCCAGTGCTCCGCCGCACGACCGGGTACTCGAGGCCATCGAGCACCGCATACAGCCCCGGGGCCTGGAGCCGCGGAGAAATCGCCGCACCGCTCCGCTTGCCCGGAGCGGTGCGAGCACCCGCCCGTGCAGGCTCTCGGGGCGGAAGGACCTCCTCGGGGTGTCCTTCCCAAGGGATCGGCTTGCGAACCCTGGTGCTCGTGACCGTCAGCTCGGGGTCTCCATTGGTCACGGTCTTCCGCCAGTCGTGGCCACCGCGACGCAGCGCCTCGGCCGTGAACCCAAGGTCCGCCGACGAGCGGTCGGTCGAGACGAGGAGCAGTTCGGCGCCGCCGGGACGCGGCGCGACGTGCACCGGCAGCCCCCGGTAGGTGCCGGTGTGCTCGAACCCGAAGCACTCGACCTCATCGTCGATGGCGATCGGGCGGATGTACACGTCGTGATCGACGACGAAGCCCCGCACGGGGCTGGCCGAGCGGAACGCCCACCTGCCGTCGTGCACTCGCAGCGGGTACACCACACCGTCGTGGGTGGCGTAGAGCCCGGGCCCCGGAACCAGGTTCGATGCGGTGTGGTCCATGATGTCCTCTTCCTGCTTGTCAGCGCCTGCTGAGCATGCCGAACGTCAATGATCCCGGAGTCGACGCGCCTCGCGGTCGTACGCTTCGGCGTCGAAGTACGAGTCGGGTGCGAGCATGACCGGTTCCGAGTCAATCCAGACGGCGTTCCCATCGACCCGGAGGATCGCGATGACCATGACGTGGTCGCGCTCTGACGACCAGATCGTCAGCAGGCGGTCGTCACCGTTCGCGTGCTGCGCTAACGCAAGTGCCTCGACCGCCGGCTGGCGACGAGTGCTTCCCCGCTCCAGGGCACCGACGACGTCGTCGAGGGGGTAGCCGTGCCGCACCCCAAGGATGACTGAGTTCTGGAGGACACCACCGCCGCGTACTCGCCACCGGCGGGCGATGAGGAACGCCAGGACGATACAGGCGACGAAGGCTAGCGGGGGGAGAACAAACGCACCGGCAACCGCCTGACCGCTCCGCACTCGCCCGCCCAGCAATTCGACGGTGGCTGTCGGGTTGAGGTAAACGAGCAGCGCGACGAGGCCGGCGGCGACAGCTGAGGCCAGCCAGAACACCGTCTTGCGCGGCGATCTCTCAGACACGAACAGCTCCGGTCGCGTCGCGAACCAGACCGACAAGTCGCGTGACCTCGAGCGAAGCGGTTGGAACCCCATGACCCCACCCTACGGAACGTCCGGTGCGCTCGAACTCCGGCTGCTGGCGGCACGGACCTCAGGAAGCTCGCCTCCCGAGTCACCCGACTGGCGCGTTCATGCCGGCTGCCCAGTCGCGGATCGCCTGGCGCTCGCTGTCGCCGCAGACGTAGCCGTAGCCGGTCTCCTTGACGCCGTCGCTCAGCGTCCACTCGTTGAGATACGTCAAGGCGTAGCAGTCGGCCATGACCTCCTCGCTGCCCTGGAACAACCCCTGCGCGAGGAGGGCCTGGTAGCCGCCGTCGTCGTCCGGGTATCTGACGTCGTCTGCGCGTTGGTACACGTGCGCGAGCTCGTGGACGGTGGTCATCTTGGCATGCCACTCGGTGCGCTCGGCATCGGGGAGGAGGTGCACGATGAGGGGGCTGCCGCCCTTGACGCATCCGACAGTCTGGTAGCCCTGGTCTGCGTTCTCGTGGGTGCCGCAGGCGGTGGCCGCGTCGTACTGGACGTCGATGAACCCGTTCCCGGCGGCGTCGATGAGGCCTTCGCTCATGGACCCGCTCGCGTTCGTGCGGCGCGTCTCCGCGTCGGTGACGCTCTGTTCCAGGTCCGCGCGGAAGGTGCTCATCTGGTCGGCGAGGAGTTCCGCCGAGTACGCGGTGAGGTTCGGGTCCGTCATCTTGGCGTCCTGGTCCTCCATCCAGTCGAAGAGGGCCACGAGGGGCTTGACTGGGTTTGCCTCGAGCGCTGTCGAGAGCTCATCGATCTTCGTCCGCTCCTGCTCGTACAGCGCGATGTGATCGGCGAGGTCCGCGGCGCCGGTGTCGACCGGGGCTGCTTCGACAGAGGGGCTCGGGGTTGTTGCCGCGTCGCTCAAGCCGAGGATCGCGCCAAGGCCGGCGAACGCGAACAGGCCCATGAACGCGACCACGACCAGGCAGCCGCAACCGGCGAACCAGTACCCCGCCTTGCCTTTCCTGCGCGGCGGGTATGGGCTTGGACCGGGGGCGTACGGGGCGGCGGCCAGGCCTGCACGCGGCGGGTACGCGCCTTGACCGGGGGAGTAGGGGGCAGCGGCGAGCCCCGGATGCGTTGGGCGGGGCCCGTACCCGGTACGCGTCGGCGTCGGCTGCGGCTGCGGCTGCGGCTTGCCTGGCCCGCTGACCCCGTTCATCCATCGGATCAGCTCGGGCGTGGCGCCCGGGTTCGCGGCGATGTCCGCGCGGAGATCGGGGCGGCGCATGGCGATGTTGGTCAGGACGTGCGGTGGCGTTCCCGCGGCTCGCGCCGCTGCCCGATCCCGGTCCCATCCCACGTTCGCCATTGCTCTCCTCGTCGTCGGCCCTGATGCCGAGTTTAGAGCCGACCGGAGCCGACGAACCCGCAGTGGACCCGTCGGTCGCTCGCGTCACAGCGACTGTCGCCCGTCCCACCGGCCCGGCCGCGCCCGAGACCAGTGCCGCATAGCATGTGAGCGTGACGTATCCCAATCACTCTCCTCACGCGACCTTCTCGGGTGCACTCGGAGTCAGCGGCGGGGGAGGCTATGTGCCCGCCACTGCCGAGATCGGCGACGGCTGGATGACGTTGTGGGCCCTCGCGCCAGAAGGGTGGACCGTCGTCGTCCGCGCACCTGCATCCCAGGTCACGGTGACGTCGAGGGCGCAGAGCATCCATCTCGCCGTCGGGGGAGTGAAGTACCCGCTGCTCGCCGACCCTGGTGCCGTGAACCGCGCACTCGGGTACACCACCGCAGGCGCAGTCGCCGCAGTCCTCGACCGTCCGATGGCTGGCGCCGCAGCGGATGTCGGCGCCCTCCGGAATCAGATCTCGGCCGCGTCTTCCTGGAGCGCCGGCGGCGGACCGCAGTTCCTGGACGCGGCACGCCAGTCCGGCGCGCGCGTCTCACGCCTCGGCTACGGCGCTATCGCCGCCATCGGCTGCGGCACGGGCATCGCGGTCGTCGTCGTCGTCACGGTGCTCACCGTCTTCGCGGTCAACTTCTGAGGGCGGCCGGACCACAGTGGGTCCGTGCCGTTCCGAGGAGCAATCGCGAGAAAGACAGAAACCCCGGCGGACGAGACTCGATGTCTCGACGACCGGGGTTTCTCGCGGTGGGTGATGCGGGACTCGAACCCACGACCTCTTCCGTGTGAAGGAAGCGCGCTACCAACTGCGCCAATCACCCGCGACGAGGACTAATCATGCCACAGAATCCGGCGGGGGATGAGCACGCGGCACTGAAGTGCCGAACCGTGTCGCCGTGTCGTCCACGTGCACGAGTCAGTCGTGCACGCCCCGGGGCTGCGGACGTGCTTGCAGCGCCTCGAACGGCACCCTCCGGCGACTGTTCGCACCAGCCCCTCGTGCAGGAGACCCAAGACGCCCGCCGCGGCTTGCCGTTCTGACCAGGACTTTCGGCGAATTACACCGGTGGATTTTGTATCGCGGCTCGAGTTCCTATAGAGTCATTCTCGCGCTGGTCAAGCCGGAACGGAAGTTCCCGAGACAAGCGCGATGCGGATGTGGCGCAGTGGTAGCGCATCACCTTGCCAAGGTGAGGGTCGCGAGTTCGAATCTCGTCATCCGCTCGAGTGTGACTCAGTCTGGTGGTAAACACCAAGCGGAGTTTGCACGGGTTTCAACCCACAACACGGTGACGTGGCCGAGAGGCGAGGCAGCGGCCTGCAAAGCCGTCCACACGGGTTCGAATCCCGTCGTCACCTCGCAATGGGCGATTGGCGCAGCGGTAGCGCGCTTCCCTGACACGGAAGAGGTCACTGGTTCGATCCCAGTATCGCCCACCATTGAGAAGAAGGCCCCTGAATTTCAGGGGCCTTCTTCGTGTCCGCCGTCACTGCCGAACAAGCGGAGGATCCTCACCATGACGTCCGCGAGGGATACGACAGGCTCCGCAGCCGCAGGCAGTCAGCGCTCGAGACTCGAGGAACGCTACTTCCGGCGCATGGCGGCCGCCGTCGACGAGAAGACCGAGCTCACCTACTGGCTTCGCGGTGGACGCATTCTCGACATCGGCGCCGGCGGGGGAGAGCTGGCGGCCAGGATCGCAGCACTTCCTGACGTGGACGACGTCATAGCGCTCGACGACTCCGCCGACGCGGTCGCCCACTTGCGTGCTATCCCCGGCATTACGGTGCGGTCAGGGACCGCCGAGCAGCTTTCGGAACTCGGGTTGCGCGACCTCGACGGCATCGTCATGAGCTCGGTGCTGCACGAGATCGCCTCGTACAACCCGCGGGGACCAGAGCACGGTCGACAGGCTGCGCTAGCGAACCTCGCCGTTATCGGGAGGGCGCTCGCCCCCGACGGGGTGCTGATCATCCGCGACTTCGTCATGCCGAGCAACCCGGACCGGCCGCTGACGCTCGTCACCCCGGGACGGGATGGGGACGATCTGCTCGGCGCCTACCGGGAGCAGGTCCCAGTGCCCGAGCTCGCGGACTTCACCGCACGCGGCCCCCACACGTTCATGGCGACAGCGCGTGCTGTCACGGAGGCGCTCCTCACGGTCAGCTGGGGTGAGGGGTCGCTGCCGAGAGAGGCCCAGGAGCAGTACTGCCAGTTCGAGTTCGACGAACTTCCACACGCGGTTCTGGCCATGGACCCGGAGCTGTCGCTCCTGCACAGGGAGACATGGATCCAGCCCGGGTATCGACAGCACCTCGCGGGATGGACTGTTCTCGAGGAGGACGGGACGCCCTGGTTCCCGGACACGAAGGCCGTCTGGGTCTTCGAACGGAGTCAGGCGAGGGCCCACGACGGCGGCCGGGATCGCCGAGCGCTCACGCCGTGAGGTCCCGTTCGACTCGGAGAACGCCGAGTTCGCCATCGACGGTGAATTCCCCGTCGTCGAGGCGGCGGGCCAGACTCGTCAACCAGGCCCCGTAGGAGACTGCGATCGGAGCAGGAGTCGGTCCGTCGATCGGCAGCCAGATGACCTGCCCACGTTGGCCTGCGGGGAGCGGATCGAGGTCCACGGCGTGACCCGTCCCGTCAGAATCCGTGAAGCGGAGCCAGCCGCTGCTGTTCGGAATCGCTCGCACCCGATCCGGAGCCATCCACGAGTACTCCGTCGAGCCCACATCGTCGCCGAGCGCTTCGGACCGCACGCGGTGATCTTCGAGCATTGCCTCGATGCTCAGGAAGGTCAGGTGGTCGAAGAGGTCGAGGAGCTGCGTCGGGTTGTCCTGCCCGTCATGAATGCGCAGGCTCGCCACCAGTTCGTCTGGCAGGTCACCGACTGCGCCTGCAAGCTGGTCAAGCGAAGCGTCGTCTGCGCCGGGACGCAACGTGTCAGCGACGGCGGGGACGTGACGGCGCAGGACGCGCTCGATCGTCTCCCAGGCCTCTGCGATGTGCGGCATCTCGGCCATGAGCGCAATCCTCTCTTCGTGTGCGGACCTGCAAGGTGCCCGGTTCTTCCAGGGAACGACTCAGTCGCTCCACTCCCACACGGTCGTGCGGCCCCTGAGCTTGACGCCCGTCGTGTCGGTGGTGACCCGCACGACACCGGTTCCCTCGAGCCAGCGTCGGAAGTTCGGGCGATCGTACGGCTCCGATTCCAGCGCTGCACCCAGCGTGAGGGCGGTGCCAGAGGTGAACTTCTCGCCGAGCAGCGCTCGCGTGACCTCCCAGTCCCGCCAGACGATCTCACCGAGCCGCACACGCGCCGCCGCTACGATCACCGTGTGGTCGAAGGGCAGGCGCGGCACGTCGTCGAGCGGATGCCAGACCAGTTCGCCGGCACGGGCACCCGGTTCGAGGAACACGAGACTCGCGAGGGAGATTGTCGCGCTGCGCGGGTCGCGCATGGTGCCGTCGAACCAGCCGAGCTGGCGGGTGAACCGCACCTCGGACTCCGGGATACCGGCTTTCGTGCGCATGGCACGCAGCACTGGGCCTGGCCCGTGCTCGCCCGCAAGCAGGAGCACCCCCGGAAGAGCCTCTACGCCCGCATGCGGGTCGTACTGTCGCACCGCCAGACCGAACTCCAGCCGCTCGTCGCGATATCGCACGGGCAGTGCATCCATCGCGACGAGCGGCTGATCGTACGCTTCGCTCAACGCAGCACCGTCTGTGCGGCCAGCACCGCGCGAACGTCGGAGAACGTCTGACGGCGAACGAACGCCCCGTCCTCCCACACGGTCTGCAGGAGGGACTCGGCCTCCTCCGCGGGCGTGGCGCGCTCGATGAGGCGCATCCGAGCGTCTGCGTCTCGGACGACGGCGAGTCGCCCCGTGGCGCTCTTCTTCGTTCCGCTGTCGGTCACTGGATCCTTCCGGATGTCGACGCCGCGACCATCGACTCGAATCCACGTCGCCTTGATCGCGGACATGAACGTGTCCCTGGTCTGGTACTGGTACCCGAAGCTTCCCATGCCGAAGACGACGTTTCCAGATGCGAAGCCCTTCGCCGCGAGTCGCCCCGTGATGCGCACAGCACGCTCGCGGGTGATGGAATCGCCGTAGATCGCGCCGATGTGCGGGTCGAGCTCCCGGAAGCCCGCGGCATTCACGGTGCCGCCGAACGTGTCCCAGAGGAGCTCGATGACCCCCTTCCGCTCGGCCGTGCCGACGTCCCGGCCCTCGTCCTCGACTCCGCACAGGATGTCGACGGGGTCACCGGAGTCCGGCCGGATGACGAGCTTGCCGTCACGCGCGAGCACCTCCTGCTTGAGGGCGGGCAGGTACTCGGTGAGGACGCGCCAGAGGTCGAACGTGTCGGAGACCACGGAGACGATGCCACTCGGGTACAGGTGCAGGAGCCGCTCGAACAGCTCGCGCTCGCCGACCGTGGCGATGCCGGCGCACATCACGGAGTGCTCGGTCGCAGGCACGCTCCCCGCGACGAACTCGCCGCCGTAGTGGCGCTCGATCCAGTCGATGGAGACGAGGGAGTCGGTTCCCGTGAAGCTGAGCAGGTGCGCGGCGCCGCTCATCGCCGCAGTCTCGTTGGAGGACATGCCACGGTAGGAGAAGTCGTGTCCCTGCCAGTCGACGGCTGCGGGCGGCGTGCCCGTCCTGGCGGCCGCGACCTCGAGCGTCTCTCGCATCGCCCTGGCGAGCGTCGCCGTGGTCGAGGCCTGCCAGATCTCCGCGCTCAGGACCGTCTCGACGTAGTTCGTCAGCCAGAAGAAGTCCGGGTGCGTGTTCTCGATCGTGAAGCTCGGGATGCGCAGCGGCACCGCAGTGCCTTCCGGCACGGCGCAGAACCGCAAGGGGAGGAACCCGAGCCGGTGCAGTGCGCGGATGTGCGCGCTCCCGATCGTGTTCGGGCCGAGGATGCGCGCGAGTCGCGCCTCGTAGGCCGCGCAGACCTCGTCCTCGTCGGCGTCGAAGAAGACGCGGAACGAGTCAGCGTAGCGCTCGAGGAACGCCTGCAGCCCGAAGTGCACGACGGCCCCGATGTCGGCGACGCGGGATCCGCGGTTCGTGTAGTTGGAGTAGACGCCCGTGACGTTCCCCGCGAGTCCGTACTGCTGCAGGTGGCCGAGCTTGTACGCGTCCGTCTGGAAGAGGGGAGCGATTGCCGTGAAGTCCATGGTCGTGCCTTTCTGGTGGCGTGGTCGAGGTCGTCGTCGCGCTGCTCAGCGCTCGACGAAGGGGGCAAGGATGTTACGAATCGAGAGCACCTTGGTCGCCACACCTTTGCGAGCGGAACCGGGGTGCGAATCGGTGGTGATGATCTCGGCGAAGTGCTGGCGCAGGGCAGGCGCATCCCCGGAGAACACGCCGTGGCTCACGAACAGGGAGAGCCGCTCGCGCTTCAGGCCCGTCGCCTCTGCAAGTCCTCTGAACGTGCCGCCGCCGTCGCAGATGTCGTCGACCACAAGCAGTCGTCCGTGCTCCGGCAGCTGCTCGCAGCTGAAGCCGGAAAGTCTGCCCGTGGCGAAGTCGCGGTGCTTCTGTGCGCGGAAGAGCGGAAGGTGCAACGCGTCGGCCGCAGCCTGCGCACGGGTGACGGCGCCCGCGTCCGGCGCGATGACGCCCGTGAAGTCGTGGGTGTCGCCGACACGACCGATCGTGGCACGACGGATGTACGGTGCGGAGCCGATCACCTTGACGTTGTCGATCAGCGCGGGCGCGACTCGGGAGTGCGGGTCGAAGACGATCACCTGGTCGAGCCGGAAGCTGTTGATGAGGTCGGCGTAGACCCTCGCGCCGAACGGCACGCCGCGGTCGGCCCGGGCCGCGGGCAGGTACGGGAGGAGGGCGACGGCGCGGTGCCCGAGCCCGTGGGTGTAGTCGGCCCACATCCCGAGGGCAACGAGGTCCGACGGGTCAGCACCGGTCACGGTGGCGTAGGCCGGCACCTCCTCAAGGGAGTCGAGCACGACGAGGGAGACCTCGCCGCCCGGGAAGCGCATGGTGCGGATGGCGCTCGTCGCCTTCCAGCCGGAAGGCATCTGTGCTTGGAAGTGGATGCTCATGACTCGAGCATACGCCCTATTCGTAGATTTACGAATAGATGTCGGCGAGTGACCTGGGAGGGAGACGAAAAAGGCCCACCCGGATGATCCGGATGGGCCTTCGAGCACGTGTGGGGTCAGGTCACACGCGACGGAACTGATTGACGAGCGGGCAGTCGAACGGATCGCGTGCCTGCAGGCCGACGCGGTTCAGGTACTCGATCACGATGCCGTACGACTTGATGAGCGTCGTCTCGGTGTACGGCACCTCGAGGTTCTGGCAGTGCTCGCGGATGATCTCGCGAGCTCGAGCGAGGTGCGGACGCGGCATGCTCGGGAAGAGGTGGTGCTCGACTTGGTAGTTGAGACCGCCCATGAGCGCGCTGGCCCACCAGCCACCGCTGACATTGCGGGACGTGAGCACCTGCTTGCTGAAGAAGTCCATCTTGACGTCTGCCGGGATGATCGGCATGCCCTTGTGATTCGGCGCGAAGGAGGCGCCCATGTAGACGCCGAAGACGGCCATCTGCACGGCGACGAACGCGAAGGCCATGCCGACGGGCAGGAGCCAGAAGATGGCGCCGAAGTAGATCGCGAAGCGCACTGCGATCATGGTGAACTCGACCCAGCGACCCTTGATCGGCTGTCGCGTGAAGAGCGACTTGATCGAGCGGAAGTGGAGGTTGTAGCCCTCGAAGGTGAGCAGCGGGAAGAAGAGGTAGCCCTGCTTGCGCGTGATCAGTGCGAGGAGACCGGTCTGCTTCCGGGCGTCTTCCTCGGTGAACGAGATCGTGTCGAAGTCGATGTCAGGGTCTTTGCCCATCTTGTTCGGGTTCACGTGGTGCTTCGTGTGCTTCGTCATCCACCAGCTGTAGCTCATGCCGACGACGCCCGCCGCGAGGAAGCGACCGAGGCGGTCGTTGCCCGGGCCGGACTCGAGCACCTGTCGGTGCGAGGCCTCGTGCGCGATGAACGCGAACTGCGTGAAGATGATGCCGAGCGCCGCGGCGATGAGCAGCTGGAACCAGCTGTCGCCGAGCAGGATGAAGCCGGTGATCGCGCCACCCAGGGCGACGATGAGGCCGGCAGCCAGCATTCCGTAGAACCAGCGAGTGCGCTTGAGGAGGCCCATCTCACGGATGACCTTCGACACTGCGCTGTAGCTCTGCGTGACGGACTTCGCTCCCGGTGTGCGGGGCTTCGTGGTTCGGACGCGGCCGAGACCCTGAAGCGGGCCTGAGGCCTGGGGGAGCGCAGAAGATGAAGTCGTGATGTGAGGATCCCCTCGGTCGGCAACCTTCGGTTGTTCGTACGCCAAAGGCAGTCCGCCGATCGCTGACTTCAGGCTAGCCGGATGTGCCGCCTTCTTGGCTGTGTATCTGCACGCGTCGCGTCACCCAGCGTCTTCACACGCGATGTATCTCGACCCGGCGTATCTTGTTCCCATCACGGATCGCGCCGAGCGGCGCACTTGGAGGAACCATGTCTTCGACGGGCAGCAGCGCAGGTGCGAACACGGGCGAGCCGAGGGGCGGTCGAGTGCGCGACTCCGCGAACTCGGGAGCGCGCGTGCAGGCCGTGCACACGGGGCTCAAGAAGGTCGTCACGGGTCGCGAGAGCGTCATCAAGGAGCAGGCGGTGAAGCTTGCCGAGAAGCTCGACGTGAAGACGGACGGGCGACACCATCAGAAGATCCGACTCGCGCTCCTCGCCCTGAACAGCCTCGTGGACACGCTCGGCAGAGACGGCACGTCCGCCTCAGAGAAGAAGAGTTCCGCTCGTGACGAGGGCACGGACCCTGCCGGGAACTCGAAGCGGCCCACGACGACATCAGCGAGTTCGGACGAGCCCGAGGACATCGGCACCTTCACCGCCAAGGGAAACCGTCCCGCGAAGTAGGAGAACTCGTTCGTCGCGCGTCGACCGGTGCTCGGCGTGAGCCGGTGCCGCGATAAAGTGGTCGCTTGTTCATGCCTAACGACAAGGAGCATCGTGACCAGCGATCCCGTTGACCTCGAGACCGAACCCCGCCAGAGCGATGCCGGCGGCGCGACGACCACCGGATTCGAGCTCTTCACCGACCGCTCCGTCGTCGCGATGAAGCTGGACGGGGAGCTCGTGGACCTCGCCCGCGAGGTACCGGAGGGCGCAGTCGCAGAGCCGGTCACGATTGACAGCGAAGAGGGGCTGAGCATCCTCCGCCACTCCGCCGCGCACGTCATCGCGCAGGCCGTGCAGAAGATCAACCCGGACGCCAAGCTCGGTATCGGTCCCCCCATCACCGACGGCTTCTACTACGACTTCGACGTCGAGACCCCGTTCACGCCGGAGGACCTCAAGGCCATCGAGAAGGAAGCCCAGCGCATCCAGCGTCAGGGCCAGCGCTTCGTGCGACGCGTCGTCACCGACGACGAGGCGCGAGCGGAACTCGCGAACGAGCCGTACAAGCTCGAGCTCATCAGCATCAAGGGGTCCGGCGCGAACGCGGACAACGAGTCCGTCGAGGTCGGGGCCGGTGAGCTGACGATCTACGACAACGTCGACCCGAAGACCGGCGAGGTCTACTGGAAGGACCTCTGCCGAGGCCCGCACGTGCCGTCGACTCGCATGCTCAGCAACGGCTTCGCCATCCTCCGCTCCGCCGCCGCCTACTGGCGCGGATCAGAGAAGAACCCTCAGCTGCAGCGCATCTACGGCACCGCGTGGCCGACGAAGGACGAGCTGCGCGCCTACAAGGAGCGCATCGAAGAGGCCATGAAGCGCGACCACCGTCGCCTCGGCCGCGAGCTCGACCTGTTCAGCTTCCCGGACGAGCTCGGCTCCGGGCTTCCGGTGTTCCACCCCAAGGGCGGCATCATCAAGCTCGAGATGGAGGAGCACTCCCGGAAGCGCCACGTGCAGGAGGGCTACAGCTTCGTCTCTACCCCGCACATCACGAAGGGGCGCCTCTACGAGATCTCGGGCCACCTCGACTGGTACCGCGACGGAATGTACCCGCCGATGCGCATCGACGAGGAAGTCGACGAGGCGGGCAACGTCACGAAGCAGGGACAGGACTACTACCTGAAGCCCATGAACTGCCCCATGCACAACCTGATCTACAACCAGGGCGCGCACTCGTACCGCGAGCTGCCGTTGCGCATGTTCGAGTTCGGCACCGTCTACCGCATGGAGAAGTCCGGGGTCGTGCACGGCTTGACCCGTGCCCGCGGTTTCACGCAGGACGATGCGCACATCTACTGCACGCGTGAGCAGATGCGCGACGAGCTGTCGAGGACGCTCGAATTCGTGCTCTCGCTCCTCAAGGACTACGGCCTCGACGACTTCTACCTCGAGCTGTCGACGAAGAACCCGGAGAAGTTCGTCGGAGACGACGCGACCTGGGAGGAAGCGACTCGCACGCTCGAGGAGGTCGCGACGGCGTCGGGGCTCGACCTGGTCCCCGATCCGGGCGGAGCGGCCTTCTACGGGCCCAAGATCTCGGTGCAGGCCCGCGACGCCATCGGTCGCACCTGGCAGATGTCGACCATCCAGCTCGACTTCAATCTCCCCGAGCTCTTCGACATGGAGTACGCGGCCCCCGACGGCACGCGTCAGCGGCCCGTCATGATCCACCGAGCGCTCTTCGGGTCCATCGAGCGCTTCTTCGGCGTGCTCGTCGAGCACTACGCCGGTGCGTTCCCGGTCTGGCTCTCGCCGGTCCAGCTCGTCGCCATCCCTGTCGCCGAGCAGTACGGGGACTACCTGCAGGGCATCGTCGACGAGCTGCGTTCACACGGCGTCCGCGCGGAGCTCGACGCCTCAGATGACCGCATGCCCAAGAAGATCCGCAACCACACGAAGGCGAAGGTGCCGTTCCAGCTCATCGCCGGCGAGGACGACCGCGCCGCCAAGACGGTCTCCTTCCGATTCCGTGACGGCACGCAGCGCAACGGCGTCCCGATCGAGGACGCGATCCGTCTCGTCCGCGGGGCTGTCGACGAGCACCTGCTCGTGAACACGGCAGAAGACCTGGCATGAGCGCCCTCGGGTTCCCGGACGGCGAGCTGGATGGTCTCGAGATCGAGCGCTCCACCGACTTCGCCGGGGTGCCCGACTCGTTCCAGCGGCTCTGGACGCCGCACCGGATGGCGTACATCCAGGACGGGCAGGACCCGGCCGCGGACGCCTGCCCGTTCTGCGTCGGGCCCACGATGGACGACGAGAAGTCGCTCATCGTGGCCAGGGGCGAGCACGCGTTCGTGGTCATGAACCTGTACCCGTACAACTCCGGCCACCTGCTCGTCTGCCCGTACCGCCACGTCGCGATGTACGACGAGGCCACGGAGGACGAGGTGCTCGAGATCGCACACCTCACGCAGACCGCGATGCGCGTGCTGCGTGAGGTCTCGAACGTGGACGGCTTCAACATCGGCATGAACCAGGGCCGACTGGCCGGGGCTGGGATCGCCGGCCACCTGCACCAGCACATCGTGCCGCGGTGGCAGTTCGACGCCAACTTCTTCCCGATCATCGCCAAGACGAAGGCGTTCCCATCGCTCCTCGGAGAGACCAGGCAGGCTCTCGCGGACGCTTGGCCGCGGGCCTGACATCCAGCGTTTTCATTGGGCAGTCGCCCAACCATGCGTCGACCGCGCCGCGTCTACACTTGAGCACACTTCACACCCGAACCGCCTCGCACTGACTGCGCGCGGAGACTAAGGACATCATGAGCGAACGCACTGCCACCTCTGTCGGCGCCGACGGAACCGTCGGCTCCAACCGCGTCAAGCGCGGACTTGCCGAGATGCTCAAGGGCGGCGTGATCATGGACGTCGTGACCGCCGAGCAGGCTCGCATCGCCGAGGACGCTGGCGCCGTCGCCGTCATGGCGCTCGAGCGCGTTCCTGCGGACATCCGCGCACAGGGCGGCGTCGCGCGCATGAGCGACCCGGACCTCATCGAGAGCATCATCGCCGAGGTCTCCATCCCCGTCATGGCGAAGGCCCGCATCGGGCACTTCGTCGAGGCACAGGTGCTGCAGGCCCTCGACGTCGACTACATCGACGAGTCCGAGGTGCTGAGCCCTGCTGACTACGTGAACCACATCGACAAGTGGCAGTTCACGACGCCCTTCGTCTGCGGCGCCACGAACCTCGGCGAGGCCCTGCGTCGCATCAACGAGGGTGCCGCGATGATCCGCTCCAAGGGCGAGGCCGGCACGGGAGACGTCTCCGAGGCGACCAAGCACATCCGAAAGATCCGCGGCGAGGTCGCGGCCCTCACCTCGATGACGCGTGACGAGCTCTACGTCGCGGCCAAGGAGCTGCAGGCGCCGTACGAGCTCGTCCGTGAGATCGCCGAGACCGGCAAGCTGCCGGTCGTGCTCTTCACGGCGGGAGGCGTCGCCACCCCGGCCGACGCCGCCATGATGATGCAGCTCGGCGCCGACGGCGTCTTCGTCGGCTCAGGCATCTTCAAGTCGGGCAACCCCGCCCAGCGAGCGGCGGCGATCGTCAAGGCGACCACCGCGTTCGACGACCCCGCCGTCATCGCGGCAGCCTCGCGCGGGCTCGGCGAGGCCATGGTCGGCATCAACGTCTCCGACCTGGCTGCCCCCCACCGCCTCGCAGAGCGCGGCTGGTAGCAGGTCGTTGGCAGCTCCCACGGTCGGCGTCCTGGCGCTGCAAGGCGACGTCCGTGAGCACCAGCAGGTGCTCACGGACCTCGGCGCCGAGGTCGTGCTCGTCCGCACGCCGGCGCAGCTCGAAACCGTCGCCGGTCTCGTCATCCCCGGTGGGGAATCGAGCGTCATCGACAAGCTCTCGCGCATCTTCGACATCGCCGAGCCCATCACGACGCGGATCGCGTCAGGGATGCCGGTGCTCGGCACCTGCGCCGGACTCATCATGCTCGCAGACACCGTGCTCGACGCCATCGACGGGCAGCGGAGCTTCGGCGGGCTCGACGTCGCCGTCCGCAGGAACGCCTTCGGATCGCAGAACCAGTCGTTCGAGACCGAGCTCGACGTTCCCGAACTGGGCGGGCCAGCGGTTCATGCCACGTTCATCCGCGGCCCAGTCGTGGAGACGGTGGGCGACCGAGCCCGGATCATGGCCGCGCTGCCGGACGGCCGCGTGGTGGCGGTGTCGCAGGGGAACGTGCTCGGCACCTCATTCCACCCGGAGATGAACGGCGAGACGCGATTCCACAGCTACTTCCTGGATCGCGTCGCCGATCACGCCGCCTGACCACACCTATCCACGCACCGACTCGAGAGAAGCCAGGAGACGAACATGGCCAGACGCCGACCGAGCAGAGCCGCGCGAAGCAAGCAGGTCAGCGATTCGCTCGCCGCCTTCATCCGCGACGCGCCGTCGTCCTTCCATGCGGCGGCTGAGGTGGCCAGGCGGCTCGAGGACGCGGGCTTCACCACCCTCGACGAGCGCGAGGAATGGCCGCAGGACGCAGGAGGGTACGTCGTCGTGCGTGATGGCGCCGTCATCGCCTGGCGCGTCCCAGAATCCACCACTCCGACGACGCCGTTCGCGATCGTCGGAGCGCACACGGACTCACCCGGGTTCAAGGTCAAGCCGACCCCCGAATCGTCAGCGCACGGCTGGCAGCGCCTCGAGGTCGAGGTCTACGGCGGTCCGCTGCTCAACTCCTGGCTCGACCGCGAGCTGCGAGTCGCGGGACGTCTCGCGCTCGCCGACGGCACGACGGTGCTCGCGGCCTCGGGACCCATCGCGCGCATCCCGCAGCTCGCCATCCACCTCGACAGGGGAGTGAACGAGCGCGGCCTTGTCCTCGACCCGCAACGGCACACGCACCCCGTACTCGGGCTCGAGGCGGCGGGCGGCGTCGTAGCGGCTCTCGCAGAGAGCGCGGGCGTGGATCCGGAGACGATCGCCGGGTTCGACCTCTTCCTCGCCGACGCGCAGGAAGCGCAGCTCTTCGGCCATGGAGAGACGATGTTCGCCGGCGCTCGCCTCGACAACCTCGTCAGTGTCCACGCGGCCACCACCGCACTCGTCGAGACGGTCCCGAACGGCGTGATCCCCGTCATCGCGGCGTTCGATCACGAAGAAGTAGGGTCCGCGAGCCGGTCCGGAGCGGCAGGTCCCTTCCTCGGCGACGTCCTCGCGCGCATCCAGGAGGGGCTCGGTGCGGGACCCGCGCAGCAACGGCGCGCGCTCGCAGCCTCGTGGCTCGTCTCCAGCGACCTCGGCCACAGCGTGCACCCGAACTACCCGGAGAAGCACGACGACGAATCCCGGCCGATCGCGGGACGAGGCACGCTCCTCAAGCTGAACGCGAACCAGCGGTACGCGACCGATGCCAGGGGGAGCGCGCTCTGGAACGGCGTCTGCCAGAACGCGGGCGTCGCCGTGCAGCCGTTCGTCTCCAACAACGCGCTGCCGTGCGGCTCGACCATCGGCCCGATCTCAGCCACCAGGCTGGGCGTCTCGACCGTCGACGTCGGCATCCCCATCCTCTCCATGCACTCGGCACGCGAGCTGGCGGCCATCGCCGACATCGAAGCCCTCGAACGCGCACTGGCGGTCTTCCTGGCCGGAGCCTGGCCAGAGCACGCGTAAGCCGGCTCGCCTCGAGCAGGCGGAGCCCAGGAGCACGAGTAAACTGGGGACAGACCGCGCGCCGACGACGACCGGTCGTGTCCCGATTCTTGGGCAACGGTGTCGGCGCGCACACGATCAGAAGCAGGCGCCCGCCTCCGGCGAGACGCGCGAGAACAACGGAGAACACATGTCCGGACACTCCAAGTGGGCGACGACGAAGCACAAGAAGGCCATCATCGACTCGCGCCGCGCGAAGTCGTTCGCCAAGCTCATCAAGAACATCGAGGTCGCCGCCAAGATCGGCGGCGCTGACGTCGCAGGAAACCCCACGCTGGCCGACGCGATCCAGAAGGCGAAGAAGACCAGCGTCCCGATCGACAACATCAACCGCGCCGTCAAGCGCGGGGCGGGTCTGACCGGCGAATCGATCGACTACACGACCATCATGTACGAGGGCTACGGCCCCGGAGGCATCGCGCTCCTCATCGAGTGTCTGACCGACAACAAGAACCGGGCAGCCGCCGAGGTGCGCACCGCCATGAGCCGCAACGGCGGGAACATGGCAGACCCGGGCTCGGTCGCCTTCAACTTCGAGCGCAAGGGCGTCATCGTCGTCCCGCACGAGGAGACGCCCACCGAGGACGACATCCTCGAGGTCGTCCTCGACGCTGGCGCCGAAGAGGTCATCGACCACGGACACGTATTCGAGATCCGCACCGAGGCGAGCGAGATGGTCGGCGCACGCGCGGCCCTGCAGGCCGCCGGCATCGACTACGACTCCGCGGACGCCGAGTTCGTCCCGAACGTCAAGGTCGAGGCCGACGCTGAGACCGCACGCAAGGTCTTCCGCCTCGTTGACGCCCTCGAGGACAGCGACGACGTGCAGAACATCTTCACCAACATCGACGTGTCGCCAGAGGTGCAGCAGCAGCTCTCGGAAGACGACGAGTAGTCCGAGTGCCGCGGCGCATCCTGGGCATCGATCCGGGTCTCACCCGCTGCGGCCTCGGCATCGTCGACGTGCACGGGCGACAGCGGGTCGAGTTCGTGCACGTCTCGGTCGTCACGTCATCACCTGCTGACGAGCTGCCACGGCGCCTCCGGCTCCTCGCCGACGGCATCGAGGCGATCCTCGACGAGTACACGCCCGATGCCATCGCGCTCGAGCGCGTCTTCGCGCAGCAGAACCTTCCGAGCGTCATGGGTGTCGCCCAGATCTCCGGGGTCGTGCTCGTCGCCGCCGAGCGCCGGGGCATCGCGGCCGCCCTGCACACTCCCTCGGAGGTGAAGGCGGCAGTCACCGGCTACGGATCTGCCGAGAAGAAGCAGGTCGGCACGATGGTGCAGCGCATCCTGCGCCTGGACGACATCCCCAAGCCCGCCGACGCGGCCGATGCGCTGGCCCTCGCCATCTGCTCGGCCTGGAAGACCCCGCTGGGAGCCGCCGCGGGCAGCGCTGCCGAGGCGGCCCCGCCCCGGCGAGCCTCAGCAGCTGCCGGGCGCACGCCTGATGCGCCGACGGCGGCGCAGAGCGCGTGGCTCGCCGCCGAGCGTGCCGCGAAAACTCGCGGCCGCCGCGTACGGTAGACCGGTGATTGCTTCCCTCCGCGGCCAGGTGCTGTACCGAACCGCCACCACGGTCACGATCGAGGCCGCCGGTGTCGGCTACCAGGTCTTCGTGACTCCGGCCCACGCACTCCAGCTGCGCCTGGACGCCGAGGTGCTGGTGCGCACGCACCTCGTCGTGCGCGAGGACGCGTGGACCCTGTACGGCTTCCAGCGACCCGAGGAGCTCGAGATCTTCGAGCACCTCATCACGGTGACCGGCGTCGGACCGAAGTCGGCGCTCGGAGTGCTCGCGCACCTCGAGCCGGAGCAGGTCGCACGCGCCGTCGCCGAGGAGGACGTCAAGGCCTTCACCGCAGTCAGCGGCATCGGCCCCAAGACGGCCAAGCTCATCATCCTCTCCCTCGCCGGCAAGATCGCTCTCGCCCTCTCCCCGATTCCTGCGGCTGGCGAGCCAGTCGGCCAGAGCGGTTCGGCGGCACTGCGCCGCGACGTCGTCGAGGCGCTGCTCGGCCTCGGCTACGCGGAACGCCAGGCGGCTCCCGCGGTCGAAGACGCCGCGAAGGCGCTCGACGGTGAGGACCCCGACGTCGCAGCGCTGCTGCGCGCGACGCTGAAGCTCCTCGGACCCGCGGGGAGCCGCTCGTGACCGACGTCTCGCGCATCCCCGAGTCACCGGAATCAGAGGCGGAGATCGCCTTCGAGGGGGCGCTTCGTCCCGCGAACCTCGCCGAGTTCGTCGGCCAGGCGAAGGTTCGCGTGCAGCTCGAGCTCCTGCTCAAGGCAGCGGCCATGCAGAGCCGGACGCCCGACCACATCCTGCTGGCCGGCCCCCCGGGACTCGGAAAGACGACGCTCGCCCTCATCGTCGCGGAGGAGACGGGGCAGCCCATCCGCCTGACGAGCGGCCCGGCCCTCCAGCATGCCGGCGACCTCGCGGCCGTGCTTTCGAGCCTCGTGCCCGGCGAGCTGCTCTTCATCGACGAGATCCATCGGATGGCGCGCACCGCCGAGGAGATGCTCTACCTCGCGATGGAGGACTTCCGGATCGACATCATGGTCGGCAAGGGGGCCGGGGCGACCAGCGTGCCCCTCGAGCTCGCCCCCTTCACCGTCATCGGCGCCACCACCCGCGCCGGACTCCTGCCGAACCCGCTCCGAGACCGCTTCGGCTTCACCGCCCACCTCGAGTTCTACGAGGACGGGGAGCTCGAGCGTGTCCTCGCGCGCGCGGCTCGCCTCCTCGATCTCCGGGTCGACGACGCGGCGCTCGCCGAGATCGCGACCCGCAGTCGGGGAACGCCCCGAATCGCGAACCGGCTCCTGCGGCGAGTCCGCGACTACGCGCTGGTCCACGAGACCGATGCAGACGAGCAGGCCGTGCAGCACGCGCTGCTCGTCTACGACGTGGATGCGCTTGGCCTCGACAGGCTCGACCGGGCCGTCCTGCAGGCGCTCATCGATCGCTTCGCCGGGGGACCGGTCGGCGTCAAGTCGCTCGCCGTCTCCGTCGGCGAGGAAGCAGAAACGGTCGAGAGCGTCGTCGAGCCGTTCCTCGTCCGCACGGGACTCGTCACGCGAACGCAGCGGGGCCGCGTCGCCACGCAGCAGGCCTACGCGCACCTCGGCCGGGCGCTGCCGGGCGGCGCCGTGCCGCAGGGGCCCCGCCTCGATATCTAGTCCTCCCGCCAACCTTCGATCACTGGCTGAGCGACATCCGCACGACCGCGACGTACACTAGATGCGTTTGCCGTCGTTCCGGGCGTGCATAGTCGTAGTACGGACTGCCAGAAAGGCACCCACATATGGATCTCACGCTCCTTCTTCCCCTCGTCCTCCTCGGCGTCATGATCTTCTTCATGTGGCGCAGCAACAAGAAGAGGACCCAGCAGCAGCAGGAGATGCGCAGCAGCGCCGTCATCGGCGCAGACGTCATGACGCAGAGCGGCGTGTACGGCACCATCGTCGACATCGACGAGGACAACAACATCACGACGATCGAGTCCGAGCCCGGCACGCGCCTCCGCGTCCACTCGATGACGATCGCGAACATCCTCACCCCGTCCGTCCCGGACGACGCCTCCGCGCTCTCCGTCGAGGAGACGGTGGAAGAGTTCCCCGCCACGGAGCCCGAGCACCGCGACGCCGCGGACGCAGACCGCCGCGACGGCGACAACGGCTCCGAGTCCGGACCCAACACCAACAAGGCGTAGGCGACTCCCTCACCTCTCACGCACGGGCCTCGTCTTGAGGTCAGAAGGCAGAACTCTCTTGGCGAAGTCGACAACGTCATCGGCGCGTCGTGGTCGGGGTGCTGGCATCGTCCAGCGCGCCTGGCGCACGCTCACGTGGCTCCTGATCCTCATCCTTGCCCTCGTGGGCCTCAACTGGCTGGCCGTCGCCACGCAGGGCGGTCAGTGGACCCCGCGCCTCGCGCTCGACCTCGAGGGTGGCACCCAGGTTGTGCTCGCCGCTCAGCTTCCAGAGGGGCAGGCCGACCCGTCATCTGAGCAGATGCAGCAGGCGGTCTCCATCATCCGCCAGCGCATCGACGCCTCCGGTGTCTCCGAGGCCGAGATCACCACGCAGGGCGGACGCAACATCGTCGTCTCCGTGCCCGGCGAGATGGACCAGCTCACCCGCGACCGCATCGAGAACTCGGCCAAGCTCGAGTTCCGCGCCGTGCTCGTCGCCGACCAGGCTGCGAACACCCAGGCCATCCCTGCAGACCAGCTGCCGGAGGAGCTCTCGACGACGCCGACCGCCGAGCCGACCGATGCGAGCGACCTCAACTGGGTCACCGAGCAGATGTACGTCGACTTCCTGCAGTTCAACTGCGCAGACCTCGCTCCGGCCGCCGACATCGACCCGACCCAGCCGCTCATCACGTGCGACGACACGGGCACGGAGAAGTACGTCCTCGGACCCGTCGAAGTCACCGGCGAGCGCATCGCCGACGCCACGAGCGGTCTCACCACGACGAGCACAGGCGCCACCACGAACCAGTGGGCGGTGAACATCGAGTTCGACGCGCAGGGCACCCAGGAGTTCGCTGCCGTCACCGAGCGTCTCGTCGGCCTCACGGAGAACCAGAACAGGTTCGCCGTGACGCTCGACAACCAGGTCATCGTCGCCCCGACCACCAACGCCGCGATCACCGACGGCAAGCCGCAGATCTCGGGCAACTTCAACGAGGAGAGCGCGAAGGCGCTCGCCGACCAGCTGAAGTTCGGTGCGCTGCCGTTCAACTTCGTCGCGCAGTCCACCTCCACCATCTCGGCCACGCTGGGAAGCTCGCAGCTCGTGAACGGCCTCATCGCGGGCCTCATCGGACTCGCCGCCGTCGTGGTCTACTCGCTCTTCCAGTACCGGACGCTCGGGCTCGTGACCGTGGCCTCGCTGGTCATCGCCGCGGCCTTGACCTACATCGTGGTCACCTACCTCTCCAACCAAGAGGGGTACCGGCTGTCACTCGCGGGTGTCGCGGGCCTCATCGTCGCCATCGGCATCACGGCGGACTCGTTCATCGTGTACTTCGAGCGCATC
The DNA here is from genome assembly GCF_050315415.1 of Pseudoclavibacter sp. Marseille-Q434. Lineage (NCBI taxonomy): Bacteria > Bacillati > Actinomycetota > Actinomycetes > Micrococcales > Microbacteriaceae > Pseudoclavibacter > Pseudoclavibacter sp. Marseille-Q434. The sequence continues at coordinate 896,579 of NZ_JBNPQH010000001.1, forward strand.
AAGGATGAGCTGAGAGACGGCAAGGGACTCGTCTCCGCCGTCGAAGGCGGGTGGGCGCGCGCGATCCGCACGATCCTCGCGTCCGACGCCGTCAACTTCCTCGTCGCGATCGTGCTGCTGTTCGTCGCCGTCGGCAACGTGCGCGGCTTCGCGCTGACCCTCGGCATCACGACCATCATCGACATCATCGTCGTGACCCTCTTCACGCACCCGCTCATGCGACTCCTCGCACGGACCTCGTTCTTCGCAGACGGCCACCCGGCCTCCGGCCTCGACCCGCGCTCGCTCGGCGCCGTCTACCGCGGCCGCGGAACGTTCCGCACCCCCGAGCAGAAGAAGCGCGGCGCGTCGCGTGAGGCGACGAAGCGCCAGACCCTCGCCGAGCGCAAGGCGGAAGCCGCCAAGAAGGGCGGAGCCGACGACCTCGTGAGCGCAGGAACGCCTGCGGCGGAGCAGACGTCGACGACAAGCAAGGGGGAGAAGGCCTGATGAGCAAGTTCCAGACGCTCGGCAACGACCTGTACACCGGTGAGCGCTCGATCGACTTCGTCGGCAGGCGGAAGATCTGGTTCTCCATCGCGGGGATCGCCGTCCTCATCTCCATCCTCGTCCCGATCCTCCGTGGTGGCCTCGAACTCGGCATCGAGTTCACCGGCGGTTCGGAGTTCCTCGTCTCGCAGCCGGCGACCGACGAGCAGGAGCCGGCCATCGCGGCGGCGGCCGAGTTCACGCCCACGCCGGCCAAGGTCGCCGTCCTCGGCGACGGCGGCATCCGAGTACAGACCGACTCCCTGTCCGAAGAGGCCAACACCGAGCTGCGCGCGCAGCTCGCCGAGGCCTACTCCGTTCCCGTCGAGGACGTCAACCTGTCGACGATCGGGCCATCCTGGGGCCAGGACATCACCAGGCAGATGGTGATCGGCCTCGCGGTCTTCGTCGCGGTCGCCGCCATCCTCATGTCGCTGTACTTCCGCACCTGGAAGATGTCCATAGCGGCGCTCGTCGCCCTCGCCCACGACCTCGTCGTCACGGCGGGCGTCTACGCCATCACCGGCGTCGAAGTCACCCCGGCGGCCGTGATCGGCTTCCTCACCATCCTCGGCTACTCGCTGTACGACACCGTCGTGGTGTTCGACAAGATCCGCGAGAACGCCGAGGACTACAACGCGGAGTCCTCGAGGACGTTCGGCGAACTCGTCAACCTCGCGATCAACCAGACGCTGGTGCGCTCGATCAACACGTCGGTCGTCGCGCTCCTCCCGGTCGGCGGGATCCTCTTCATCGGCGCCTTCCTCATGGGAGCAGGCACGCTGCGCGACATCGCACTCGCGCTGTTCATCGGGATCTTCGTCGGGGCACTCTCGACGATCTTCGTCGCCGGCCCGCTCTACGCGGCGCTCCGGTCGCGAGAGCCGGAGATCGCACGCACCGACAAGCGCATTCTGGCAGCGCGCGCTCGCACGCAGAAGGATGGCGGCGACGTGGAGGGCGACGCTCTCGACGACGACGCGGAGACCCCGGAGGCATCCGAGTCGGCGTCGAAGGCATCGGCGTCCTGACGACCGTCCGCACGGTGATAACTTGTCATCACCCTGGTCCGCGTATTCACGCAGGCCAGGGTGATGATGCATATGGAGGTGCTGCATGAGCGAAGTTTCCTCGCTGCGCTGGCGAATGCCGAGAATGTTCGCGAAGCAGCCTGTGCACGTTCTCGAGCCGATTCTCAAATCGCTCAGGAAGCACGACCCCCGCGCCAACACCGCGCTCGTGCAGCGCGCCTACGAGGTCGCGAAGGATGCGCACGAGGGGCAGTTCCGACGCAGCGGCGAGCCGTACATCACCCACCCGGTCGCCGTCGCCAAGATCCTCGCCGACCTCGGCATCGGCTCGATCACCGTGGCAGCGGCCCTGCTCCATGACACGGTCGAGGACACGGAGTACACGCTCGACGAGCTCCGCTCCGATTTCGGTGACGAGATCGCGATGCTCGTCGACGGCGTCACCAAGCTCGACAAGGTCAAATACGGCGACAACGCGCAGGCGGAGACCGTTCGAAAGATGGTCGTCGCGATGTCGAAGGACATCCGCGTTCTCGTGATCAAGCTCGCCGACCGTCTCCACAACGCCCGCACCTGGGGCTTCATGTCGCCGGAGAAGGCCAAGAGCAAGGCCAAGGAGACCCTGGAGATCTACGCCCCGCTCGCGCACCGGATGGGCATCCAGGCGATGAAGAACGAGCTCGAGGACCTCTCGTTCGCCGTCATCAATCCCAAGATCTACTCAGAGATCAAGAACCTCGTCGCCCACCGGCAGCCGGAGCGCGAGAAGTACGTCCAGCGCGTCATCGCAGAGGTGCAGTCCGACCTCCGTCAGCTGAAGATGCGCGGCGACGTCTACGGGCGCCCCAAGGAGCTCTACTCGATCTACCAGAAGATGATCGTCCGCGGACGGGACTTCGACGAGATCTACGATCTCACCGCCATCAGACTCATCGTCGACTCGGTCCGCGACTGCTACGGCGTGCTGGGAGCGATCCACGCCAGGTGGACGCCGATGCCCGGCAGGTTCAAGGACTACATCGCGACGCCCAAGTTCAACCTCTACCAGTCGCTGCACACGACGGTCATCGGGCCGGACGGCAAGCCGGTCGAAATCCAGATCCGCACCGTCGAGATGCACCGCCGCGCCGAGTTCGGTGTCGCGGCGCACTGGATGTACAAGCAGAACGCCCAGTCGGGCAAGCAGGACAAGGCGGATGAGACCCAGACCGAGATGGCCTGGCTCAAGCACCTCAGCGACTGGCAGCAGGAGACGACGGACCCGGGGGAGTTCCTCGACTCGCTGCGCTTCGACCTCGGCGCGAAAGAGGTCTACGTCTTCACACCGCAGGGCAAGGTCATCGGTCTCAGCGCAGGGGCGACACCCGTCGACTTCGCGTACGCCATCCACACCGACGTCGGTCACCGGACGATGGGCGCGAAGGTCAACGGGCGGCTCCTCCCGCTCGACTCGAAACTGCAGAACGGCGATGTCGTCGAGGTGTTCACCTCGAAGAACCCGGACGCGGGACCGAAGCAGGACTGGCTGACGTTCGTCGCGAGCGCCAGGGCGAAGAACAAGATCAGGCAGTGGTTCTCGAAGGAGCGCCGCGACGAGGCGATCGAGCAGGGCAAGGACTCCGTCGCGAAGGCACTCCGCAAGGCGGGCCTCCCGCTCAACAAGGACCACGTCCAGGAGGCGTTCTCGTCGGTCGCCTCCAACCTCCGCTACCTCGACGTGACCGCCCTCTACGCGGCCGTCGGCGACGGCCACGTCTCGACGCAATCCGTCATGGAGAAGCTGCAGGCCGCGCTTCGGCAGGAGCAGGACGTCCCGGCCGCCGATGAGGCGCCGCAGTTCACGCCCGGCACCACCATCCCGACCACGAGCGACTCCGGGGTGCTCGTCCGCGGCGCGCCCGACATCCTCGTCAAGGTCGCCAAGTGCTGCACGCCGGTTCCGGGTGACGAGATCCTCGGCTTCGTCACGCGTGGGCAGGGCGTCTCGGTGCACCGAGCCGACTGCAACAACGTGGCGAGCCTGCTCCGCGAGCCGGAGCGCATGATCGAAGTCCAGTGGGCGCCGAGCTCGTCGAGCGTGTTCCTCGTCAACATACAGGTCGAGGCGCTCGACAGGTCTGGCTTGCTGAGCGACGTCACGCGGGTGCTGAGCGAGCACCATGTCAACATCCTCTCGGCGACGGTGCACACCTCGAAGGCGCGCCTCGCGATCAGCAAGTTCTCGTTCCAGATGGGCGACACGACGCACCTCGACCGGGTGCTGAATGCCGTGCGCCGCATCGACGGCGTCTACGACGTGTACCGCGTCAAGACCCAGTAGCAGCTGTCGCCAACATCGCACGTCTCCTCGCCAGAGCAGCGAACGGCCGGCGCAGCGTGACGTGGGTCGCGAGCAGCTCGACGGGATCCAGTTCAAGTCGCCTCACGGCGAGTTCGATGGTCGCCTGGTCGGCTGTCGGGTCGTGGAGCAGATCGAACAACGCCAGCCACGGCACGACGACCCGGACGCCTCCGACGAGCCGGACCGCAGCGTCTGGCGGAGCAGTGGACCGATAGCGGACGCCGACGAGATGCTGCCTGGGCGGACGCGCTCCACGCTGCGTGGAGATGGTGAGCTCCGACGGCGCAAGTCCGCCCGCGTGCACCCAGACGGCTGAGGCACCACCCACCGCGGCGGTTCCCATCACCAGGGGAGCGAGCGATGCGGCTCGGTCTCCCGGGGTCAACCGGTCGGCCACCGACGCATACGCGACTGCGCAGGCGTGACCGAAGCGGACGACGACGCCATCGCGCCTCATGACCTGCAGCTCCACATCGGGCAGCAGACGAAGCGGGGCAGGATGCACACTCGCATCCTGCCCCACTTCGTGGTCTTCGCGCCGCTCAGCCTGGTGAGCTGTGGACAGCGCTCGACGGTCTAGCTGCCGATGGCCCCGAGCCACACGCGGCGGGCTTCGAGCGCCTCCTCGGCTTCCTTCACGGCACGCTTGTCGCCACGAGCCTCCGCGGCGGCACGCTCGGCTTCGAGCTTCTCGATCGCCTCGGTGAGCTGGCTGTGCATGCCCTGGCTACGCGCCTGGCGCTCCGGGTTGGACTTCTGCCAGTGGTCGTCGTCGAGCTTGCGAACGTGCTGCTCGATCGCGCGAAGGCGGTCTTCTGTCGACTTGAAGTTCTCGCGAGGAACACGGCCGATCTCATCCCAGCGTCGCTGGATATCGGCGAGCTTCTCGCGTGCCGCACGGCGGTCGGTGATCTGGAGGATCGGCGTCGCCTCCTCGAGCAGCGCTGCCTTGGCCTCGTAGTTCGCCGCGTACTCGACGTTCTCGGCCGCGTCGACCTCGCCCTTCGCCTGGAAGAGCACGTCTCCAGCCGCCTTGAACTGGTTCCACAGGGCGTCGTCGTACTTGCGGCCAGCACGGCCAGCGGCCTTCCATTCGTCGAGCAGGCGGCGGTACTCAGCCACGCCGTCCGCGCCGCGAGGGGCGAGCGCCTCGGCGCGCTCGAGGATCTTCGTCTTCGCATCCCGAGCGGTCTTGTGGCTCGCGTCGAGTTCGGCGAAGAACGCACGACGCTCGCGCTCGAGCGTGCTCCTGGCACCACGGAAGCGCTTCCAGAGCGCGTTGGCCTCGGCCTTCGGCAGGCGCGGCCCGTCCTGCTGGTGCGCCTTCCACTTCGTGAAGAGCTCGTCGATGCTCGCCGTCGTCTGCTTCCACTGGATGGAGGCTGGGGGCTGGGCGGCGAGGCGCTCGGCCTCGACCACGATCGCTTCGCGTTCCGCGAGAGCCCCGGCGATCTCCTCCTGCTGCGCTTCGCGCTGCTGCTCGGTGAGCTCGCTCACCGTCCCGCCGAGCGCGTCGAGGCGCGACCGGAGCGCCGCAAGGTCTCCGACGGCGTTCGCGTCGCTCAGCTGCGCGCTGAGGTGCTTGGCCGACTTCGCGATGTCGGAGGCCGGTGCGCCGTTCTTGACGCGCTGCTCGAGCAGCGAGACCTGACCCTCGAGGTCAGAGAACTTGCGGACGAAGTACGCGAGAGCCTCCTCGGCCGTGCCGTCAGGGTACTGGCCGACCTTGCGCTCAGTCCCTTCTTCGATCACGTACACGGTGCCGTCTTCTTCGACGCGGCCCCACGGGTTCTGGGGGAGTGCAGACATGGCGGGTATTCCCTCACGGTAGGCGTTTGCGCAGCTTGCGCGACTGACTCCCCATGCTAGGACACTGCGGACGCTTCGTTCACCAGCGCATGCCCAGTCTCTGCAGATGACGGGGAGTCCCGTCGCCGCGTCAGCGCGGTCCGACCCGCTACTCGAGCGTGAGCGACGTGATCACCGCGGGTGCGACCGGCGCACCATCGCCGCCCCCTGAAGCGGGGTCGACGCCGGCATCCACGATGCCCGTGATGAGCTGGTCCAGTCCGTCCGTGACCTGACCCATGACGGTGTACCCGCCTGCGGCGTCACCGGGGAGGGTGGTGTCCTCGTAGACGATGAAGAACTGGCTCCCCATGCTCTCGGCGTTGCCGCCCTGGCGGGCCATGGCGATCGTGCCGGCCGGGTAGACCCCGTCCTCCGGTGCGTTCTCGATCGGGCCCCAGCTGTAGCCGGGCCCACCCGTCCCGGTGCCGGTCGGATCGCCGCACTGCAGCACGAAGAGCCCCTCGGTCGTGAGGCGGTGGCAGGAGGTGTCCGTGAAGTAGTTCTCACCGCTGAGGGAGACCATGTTCGCGACCGCCTGGGGAGCTGCCGCGCCGTCGAGCTCGATGCCGAGCGTGAGGTCGTCGTTGAACGTCAGCTCGCCGGTCCACGTGCGCGCCTCGGCGATGGCCGGGTCTGGCACCTCGCCGGCGGGCGTGGCCGCAGGCGTCGAGGTCGCGTCCGCTGCGGGTGCTGGCGCGCCGGGGCCGCCGGTGAAGTAGAAGACCTGCAGGGCGCCGACGACAAGCGCCACGACGACGAGGGCGACGGTCCAGACGCGGTTGTCTCGACTGCGACGCCGGACACCCCGTTCGTGGACGGCGACGCGCGCCTCGTACTCGCGGGTACGCCGACGCTGTTCACGCGTGTTCTTCTCCGAAGTTGCCACTGTGCCTCATTCGCTTGTCCTCAGCATGCCGTGCAGGCACCAGAGGGGAGTTTACTAACATCGGGCCTCATGACCGGTGACGCGCCAAGCCTGGCGGGTACAACCGCGCCCCTCGCGGTGCGGATGCGCCCGCGTTCCCTCGACGAGGTCGTCGGTCAGCGGCACCTCCTGCGCCCGGGCTCACCCCTCCGCGCGCTCGCATCCCCCGAGCAGGACGCTCGGGCTGGCACCTCCGTGATCCTCTGGGGTCCGCCCGGAACGGGCAAGACGACGCTCGCGCAGGCGATCGCGCATACCTCGGGCAAGCGCTTCACCCAGCTCTCCGCGATCTCGGCCGGCGTCAAGGACGTGCGCCAGGTGATGGACGAGGCGCTCACGCAACGCGATCTCTACGGCATCCAGTCTGTGCTGTTCCTCGATGAGATCCACCGGTTCACGAAGGCGCAGCAGGACGCGCTCCTGCCAGGCGTTGAGAACGGCTGGGTGACGCTCGTCGCAGCCACGACGGAGAATCCGTCGTTCTCGGTCATCAGCCCGCTGCTCTCCAGGAGCCTGCTGCTCACGCTGCAGCCGCTCGACGAAGCAGATCTGATCGAGCTCATCGACCGCGCCTCCACCGACAAGCGAGGACTCTCAGGGGTCTTCGAGGTCGCGGACGACGCCAAACGGGCCATCGTCCAGTTCTCCTCCGGAGACGCGCGGCGCGCGCTCACCACACTCGAGGCCGCGGCCGCCGCAGCGCAGGCCTCAGAGCACACGACCATCGACGCCGAGATCGTCGCGAGCGCCTCCGACCAGGCGCTCCTGCGCTATGACAGGGACGGCGACGAGCACTACGACGTCATCAGCGCGTTCATCAAGTCCGTCCGAGGGAGCGACCCGGATGCTGCGCTCCACTACCTTGCGCGGATGATCGTCGCGGGGGAGGACCCGCGCTTCATCGCCCGGCGCCTCATCGTGCTGGCGAGCGAGGACATCGGTCTCGCGGAGCCACGTGGGCTCGAGATGGCAGTCGCCGCGGCAGACGCCGTGCAGCTCATCGGCATGCCGGAGGGGCGGATTCCGCTGGCTCAGGCGACCGTGTTCCTGGCTACGGCACCGAAGTCCAACGCCGCCTACTCCGGCATCAACGCCGCCATCGCCGATGTCAAGGCGGGCGGCATCGGCCGAGTTCCCAAGCACCTCAGGGACGCGCACTACGCAGGAGCGAAGCGCCTCGGTCACGGCAAGGGGTACAAGTACCCTCATGACGACGCGCGCGGCGTCTCCGAGCAGCAGTACCTCCCCGACGAGCTGAGCCAGCGCGAGTACTACTCGCCGACCCGCTTCGGCGAAGAGCGCGAGATCGCTGCCAGGCTCGAGAAGCTCCGCGCCATCACCAAGCCGGGTACGTGACGGTACGCCGCACTGTGCTAGTCTTTCTCGGTCTACGTCCCGGGACCGTGCGGCTGCGCGTCTGGGAGTAAGGCGTGCAGTCTGTAGCCGACGCACGCGCGACACTGCTCAAGTTTGACGCCGGGGCATGGCCTTGGCGGAGAGCAACTTCATTTCTGCGCGCTCACGCGCGCCAAACTTCGCTCGAAAGGCAATTGTGTCCAAGACCTCACGTTCACGCAGCAAGGTGCGCCTCAGCCGCGCACTCGGCATCGCGCTCACCCCGAAGGCTGAGCGCGCGCTCGAGAAGCGCCCGTACGCACCGGGCGAGCACGGCCGCACGCGTCGCAAGACCGACAGCGACTACGCCGTCCGTCTGCGCGAGAAGCAGCGCCTGCGCGCCCAGTACGGGCTCCGCGAGAAGCAGCTTCGCATCGTCTTCGAAGAGTCGCGTCGCGCGGCAGGCCTGACGGGTGAGAACCTCGTCGAGCTGCTCGAGATGCGCCTCGACGCGCTTGTCCTGCGTTCGGGCTTCGCCCGCACGACGGCTCAGGCTCGTCAGCTCGTGGTGCACCGCCACATCCTCGTCGACGGCAAGCTCGTCGACCGCCCCAGCTTCCGCGTGAAGCCGGGACAGCTCATCCAGGTCAAGCAGCGCTCGGAGGCCCTCGAGGTCTTCCAGGTTGCCGCAGCCGGTGGCCACGCGGACGTCCTCCCGAAGCTCCCCGCCTACCTCGATGTCGACCTCGCAACGCTCCAGGCGCGCCTCGTGCGTCGCCCGAAGCGCGTCGAGGTCCCGGTGACGTGTGAAGTCCAGCTCGTCGTCGAGTACTACGCTGCTCGCTAGCCAAGCTGGCGCTCCGGTTCGCCGGAACTGGCAGTTCGGGGCAACCCGAGCCGCCGGAGCCAACTAACATAGGGGCGGGTCATCGCAAGATGACCCGCCCTTTTGTCTGTCCTGCGGCGCTGCGGCGTTCGTCTATCCGTGCGGCGACGCGCCGCGCTCACTAAGGAGCAAGCACCATGTCTGGTGGCGACATCGCCGGCCTCATCGCGGCCGCAGTCTTCCTCATCCTCGTCCTCCTGCTCGCTGTTCCCCTGCTGAAGCTCGGCGGGGTGCTCGACGAGGTGCGCAGCGGCATCCGCGAGTCCGTCGACGCGATCACGCCAACCCTCGCCGAGACGCAGGTCACCGTGCTCGAGGCCAACAAGCAGCTCGCGAAGATCGACAGCATCACGACCCACGTCTCCGAGACCACGAGCAACGTCTCAAGCCTCGTCGCACTCACCGCGGCGACCGTCGGCGGCCCCCTCATCAAGCTCGCCGGCTTCTCAGCCGCCGTGCGCGCCGGCATCTCCAGCCTCAAGAGCGATGGACCTGCGACGGTCAAGTCCACCTCGAAGCCGAAGAAGCCGAAGAAGCGCGCAACGCGCTGACCCGCCAGACACCCGCTCACCACGTTCCAGGAGATCTCATGCGCACAGCGCTCAGCATCATCGGCGGTATCGCCGCAGGCTTCGCCCTCGCCCACCTCGTCAACTCGACCCCAGCAGGCCGCACGTTCTTCTCCGGCGTGAACGGACGCGTCGACGAGTTCACCGAAGCCGTGGCGGAGGGCTACCGCGCGCGCACGCAGGACCTCACCGCGGCTATCGCCGACATCAAGTAGCGCGACACCCCACCCACATCCCGGGGGGCCTCGTCGCCCGTCGCCAGTCGCCACAGAAAGAGCCACACAGCACTATGCAAACCGCCGAGATCCGTCGCCGCTACCTCGACTTCTTCGAGAAGCGGGGGCACACCGCAGTCCCCTCAGCGCCCCTGGTGAGCGACGACCCGACGATCATGTTCACGATCGCGGGCATGGTTCCGTTCATCCCGTACTTCACGGGAGTGGTCCCGGCCCCGTTCGACCGCGCGGTCAGCGTGCAGAAGTGCATCAGGACCAACGACATCGAGGAAGTCGGCAAGACCCCTCGACACGGCACCTTCTTCCAGATGTGCGGGAACTTCTCGTTCGGCGACTACTTCAAGCAGGGCGCGATCGAGTTCGCCTGGGAGCTGCTGACCACGCCGGAGAGTGCGGGCGGGCTCGGGTTCAAGCCGGAGGACCTCTGGATCACGGTCTACGAGAAGGACGACGTCGCACGCGGCATCTGGCGTGAGGTGACGGGGTTCCCGGATGCACGCATCCAGGGCCTCGGCATGAAGGACAACTTCTGGTCGGCGGGCGGCCCCGGCAGCCCCGCCGGTCCCTGCTCCGAGATCTTCTTCGACCGTGGCCCCGCATACGGAGCGGACGGGGGACCGGCAACCGACGACGACCGCTACGTCGAGATCTGGAACCTCGTGTTCATGCAGTACGAGCGCGGTGAGGGAACCACGAAGGACGACTACGAGATCGTCGCCGACCTCCCGAAGCAGAACATCGACACGGGCATGGGCCTCGAGCGCATCGCCTTCATCAAGCAGGGCGTCGACAACATGTACGAGATCGACCAGGTTCGCCCGGTCCTCGACAGGGCCGCTGAGATCTCCGGCAAGGCCTATGGTGCCTCCCACGCGGACGACGTGCGCATGCGCGTCGTCGCCGACCACGTGCGCTCCTCGCTCATGCTGATGGCCGACCGGGTCGAGCCGGGCAACGAGGGACGCGGGTACATCCTGCGACGCCTCCTGCGCCGGGTCGTCCGAGCCATGCGCCTCCTCGGGTTCGAAGGCGCCAGCCTCCCGCAGCTCCTGCCCGCTTCCAAAGACGCGATGAAGGACGCCTACCCAGAGCTCGTGGACGAGTTCCCGCGCATCGCGCGTCTCGCCTACGCAGAAGAAGAGACCTTCCTCCGCACACTCGCAGCTGGCACGGCCATCCTCGAGACCGCCGTCACCGAGACGCGTGCGAGCGGGGTGCAGCACCTCTCCGGTGAGACCGCGTTCAAGCTCCACGACACCTTCGGCTTCCCCATCGACCTCACCGTTGAGATCGCCGAGGAGGCGGGCGTCAGCGTCAACCGCGAGGCGTTCGAGCGGCTGATGAGCGAGCAGCGCACGCGTGCGAAGGCGGATGCGAAGTCAAAGCGCTCCGCCCTTGCCGACGTCTCGGTGTACAGCGAGTTCCGCTCGCTGGGAGAGACCACGTTCGTCGGCTACACCGACCTGGCCCACGAGAGCGAGGTGCTCGGGCTCATCGTCGACGGTCACCCCGCCGTCAGCGCCAACTCCGGACAGCAGGTCGAGATCATCCTGGCCAGCACGGCGCTCTACGCGGAGTCGGGCGGACAGGAAGCAGACTCTGGCCAGATCACCTCAGCTGCCCGTGGACTCGTCGCGGACGTCGTCGACGTCCAGCGGCCCATCGCGGGCCTCGTGAGCCACACCGTCACCATCGTCTCCGGTGAGGTCGCCGTCGGCGATCGCGTCGAGACGATCGTCGACCCGGCATACCGTCGCAGCGCCAACCAGGCCCACACGGCGACGCACCTCCTCCACGCCGCGCTCCGAGACGTGCTCGGACCCGACGCGCACCAGTCCGGCTCGTACAACAAGGCCGGGTACCTGCGCCTCGACTTCTCCTGGAGCCAGGGACTCACGAACGACACGAAGGCCGAGCTCGAAGGCATCGTCAACGACGCCATCCGCGCCAACCACGTCGTCACGACCCGCGAGATGGACCTCGACGAGGCCAAGTCGCTCGGGGCTCGCGCCCTGTTCGGCGAGAAGTACGGCAGCCGGGTGCGGATGGTCGACATCGGCGGCCCCTGGTCGCGAGAGCTGTGCGGCGGCACGCACGTCGGCAGCTCGTCGGAGATCGGGATCGTCACCCTGGTGGGGGAGTCCTCCGTCGGCTCGAGCAACCGCCGCATCGAGTCGCTTGTCGGGCGAGACGCCTTCGCGGACTTCGCCGTCGAGCGCGCCATCGTCTCGCAGCTCACGAGCAACCTCAAGGCCCCGCGCGAGCAGCTCGCCGACCGCGTCCAGGACCTGGCGACGAGCCTCAAGGCCGCTCAGAAGCGCATCGCGGAGCTCGAAGCCGCCGAGGCCATGCGGCGCGTGCCCGCGATCGCCGCCGAGGCCAGCTCCGCTGGGAGCGTCCTGCTCGTCGCGAAGCACCTCGGCGAGGTCCGTAGCGCGGACGAGCTCCGCTCGCTCGCGCTCGCCGTCCGCGAGCAGCTCGGCGACCGACCTGCCGTCGTCGCGCTCGGCGCCGCCTCCAACGGCAAGCCGATCGTGCTCGTCGCCACCAACCCGGCCGCGCGTGACGCTGGGGCCGCAGCAGGCGCCCTCGTTCGCATCGCGGCCCCGATCCTCGGCGGAGGCGGCGGCGGGAAGCCGGACGTCGCGCAGGGCGGCGGCACCGACGTCGAGCGCCTCGACGACGCGCTCGCCGCGATCCGCACTGAACTCGCGAATGGCTGACATCCGTCCAGGCACGCGCCTCGGCGTCGACGTGGGCAAGGCCCGCGTCGGCGTGAGCAGGAGCGACCCGCACGGAATGCTCGCGACGCCGCTCGAAACGGTGCCGCGGGACGGAGCCAAGGGCGATGCCCACGCCAGGCGGATCGCGGAGCTCGTCGTCGAGTACGGCGCCATCGAGATCGTCGTGGGCCTCCCGCTGTCGCTCTCAGGTGCCGAGACCGCATCGACTGCGGACGCGCGGGCGGTGGCCGAGCAGATCGCCGCCCACTCTCCGGTTCCACTCAGGTTGGTGGACGAGCGTCTGACGACGGTCAGCGCGAGCCGGCAGCTTCGCGACGTGGGCCGGAAGGCCTCCAGATCTCGGAACATCATCGACCAGGTGGCGGCAGTCGTCATCTTGCAGACCTCGCTCGACGCGGAGCGCCAATCCGGACGTGCGCCGGGTGAGCTCCTCTCCCGAAAGGATCAGGACTCTGACGGACAACCAGCCCCCAGGTAGCCAAGAAGGTCGCAAGCGATTCACCCCGGACGATCCGTTCGGTGACCTCTTCTCCGACGAGACCGCGAAGCAGGCGGACGCCAACGACGGCAGTCCGCGAAGGTCCGGCGGGAACCGCAGGCGCCAGTCGGCCGCGGTCAAGCAGGGCAAGCGCAGCCTGATCGTCATCCTCGTGCTCGTCGTTGTCGTGGCAGTGAGCGCGGCGGTCGTCTGGTTCGGCTTCGGCTCCCAGCTGCGCAGCCTGTTCGGGGGTGGTGCGTCCTCTGCGGACTTCGAGGGCAGCGGGAACGGCACGGAGATGGCGTTCACCATCGAATCCGGCGACACCGGCACCTCCATCGGCGAGCGACTCGCCGAGGTCGGCATCGTGAAATCCCCTGGCGCCTTCGTGGATGAGGTGCTCGCGCAGCCCGAGGATCCGGTCTTCATCCCAGGCAGCTACGGAATGCAGGAGGAGATGAGCGCCGAATCCGCGCTCGCCTCGCTGCTCGACCCCGCGAACCGCCAGGAGTCGACCGTCGTGATTCCGGAGGGCACAGCACTCCAGGACGTCTACGCACTCATCGAGGGTGGCGTCGGCATTCCCGTCGCCGATCTCGAGGCGGCCGCCATCCCGGCGAACTTCGGACTCCCCGCTGAGGCGACGACGCTTGAAGGGTTCCTGTTCCCGGCGACCTACAGCTTCGACCCCGGCGTCGACGCGAACACGGTGCTGAAGACGCTGGTCGACCGCATGTTCCAGTCACTCGACGAGCACGGCGTCGCTCCAGAGGCACGCTGGGTCACGATCCGCCTGGCCTCGCTCATCCAGAAGGAAGCGGGCCTCCGCGAGGACTACTACAAGGTCTCGCGGGTGTTCCTCAACAGGCTCGACATGGGCATGCTCCTGCAGTCCGACGCGACGGTGGCCTATGGCACCGGCAACACGCACCGAGTCTCGACGAGCGACGCGGAACGCGCCGACGCTGCGAACATCTACAACACGTACGTGCATCCGGGGATGGTCGCGGGGCCGATCTCGAACCCGGGTGACATCGCTATCGACGCGGCCGTGAACCCCGCCGACGGGCCGTGGGTGTACTTCGTGACCTGGAACCTCGACACGGGGGAGACCATCTTCTCCGAGACGTTCGAGGAGCACGAGGTCGCAGTCGCCAAGTGGCTCGCGTGGATGGAAGACCACCCAGAATATGGCTGAGGCAGGCGTGGACTCGCCGGTGACCAGGCTCGCCGTCCTCGGCTCGCCGATCGACCATTCGAAGTCGCCGGCGATCCATGCCGCGGCGTACAGGGAGCTCGGGCTGGACTGGCGCTACGAGCGGTTCGACGTTCCGGAAGGCGAGCTCGCCGGCTTCATGTCGACGCGCGGAGCGGGGTGGCGGGGGTTCTCCGTCACGATGCCCCTCAAACAGGAGGCGCATGAATTCGCTTCCTGGCTCGCCCCGGCCGCTGTCGGGATCGGGGCCGTCAACACGCTCGTCTTCGACGATCCGGACGCAGGCGGCGCCGCTCGTGGGTGGAACACGGACGTGCTCGGGTTCGTCGCAGCGCTGAACGCTGCGGGGATGCAGGCCGCGCCGAGGGTCCGCCTGCTCGGGGCCGGTGGCACGGCGGCGGCCGTGGTCGCAGCGCTGCCCTCGCTCGGCACGTCTGAGCTGCGTGTCGTCGTCCGCGCGCCCGAGCGCGCGCGGGAGCTGGCCACGCTGGCATCATCGCTCGGGGTCGGCGTCGACGTGCTGACCTTCGCCCAGTTCGACGCCCTGCCTGCCGAGTCCAAGCACGCCGAGCTCGTCGTCAACACCATCCCGGGTGACCAGGACCATCTCCTAGTCGACGAGGCCTGGGTCGACGGAGCACTCCTGTTCGACGTGCTCTACGACCCGTGGCCGACGAATCTCGCGTCGCGCTGGCTGTCGGCGGGCGGACGGGTCGTCTCCGGACTCGAGCTCCTGCTCGAGCAGGCTCTTGTGCAAGTGCGTCTCTTCACGGGACGCGGGGTGTCCGAACGGCTGCCGCGAGAGGCCGAGGTGCGGGCCGCGATGCGGAGCGCCGCGTTGCGCGTGTCAGAATAGTCCAATGCTTCGATGGCTCACGGCCGGGGAATCCCACGGCCCAGAACTCCTTGCGATCCTCGAGGGACTCCCAGCTGGTGTCCCGCTGTCCCTCGACGATCTCCGCACCGACCTCGCGCGGCGAAAGCTCGGCCACGGCCGGGGAGCGCGAATGAAGTTCGAGCAGGACGAGCTGACGCTCTCCGCGGGCGTGCGCCACGGCGCCACGATGGGTTCGCCCATCGGCATCCGCATCGGCAACACGGAGTGGCCCAAGTGGGTCGAGGTCATGAGTCCGGAGCCGGTGGATGCCGCCGTATTCGACACCGGCCGGGGTGCGAAGCTCACGCGTCCACGCCCGGGACATGCCGATCTCATCGGCATGCAGAAGCACGGCTTCGACGACGCCCGCCCCGTCCTCGAGCGCGCGAGCGCCCGTGAGACAGCGGCGCGCGTCGCGCTCGGCGCGATCGCGAAGCGCTTCCTGGCCGAGCTGGGAATCACCACGCTCAGTCACACGCTGGCCATCGGCACGGTTCGCGTCCCAGACGACGCGCCCCTGCCCGTCTACGCGGACCTCGCGGCGATCGACGCCGATCCCGTCCGCGTCTTCGATGTGGAGACGTCGGCGGCGGCCGTCGCGCTCATCGACGAGGTCCGCAAGAGCGGCGACACGCTCGGCGGGGTCACGGAGGTCCTCGTGTGGGGACTGCCGCCTGGCATCGGCTCCTACGTGCACTGGGACCGTCGACTCGACGCGCGTCTCGCGAAGGCGCTCATGAGCGTCCAGGCCATCAAGGGCGTCGAGGTCGGCGACGGGTTCGAGACGACTCGTCGTCCGGGAACCTCGGCGCACGACCCGCTCTACGTCCGGGATGGCTCCATCGTGCGCTCGAGCGACCGCGCCGGCGGTATCGAGGGTGGCATGGCGACGGGCACGGTCCTGCGCGTGCGCGCGGGCATGAAGCCGATCGCGACCGTTCCGAAGGCGCTGCACACCGTGGATGTCGCCACCGGTCAGGACGCGGCGGCACACCACCAGCGCTCCGACGTGTGCGCGGTCCCGGCCTCCGGCGTCGTCGTCGAGGCCATGGTGGCCCTCACGATCGCGGACTCGATCCTGGAGAAGTTCGGCGGGGACTCGGTGGCGGAGACGAAGCGGAACATCGAGAGCTACCTCGGGAGCATCCCACCCCTGCTGCGCACGTCCCACGAGTCGGTCTCCGAGTCCGAGCTGCAGGCTGGTCCCGTCGACGAGACGCCGATGGGGGACTCGCTCAGCGAGTGGCGCGTATGAGCGTCGTCCTCATCGGCCCGCCGGCGGCCGGCAAGTCGAGGGCCGGGCGCCGCCTCGCGAAGGTGCTCGGCGCGAGCTACGCCGACACCGACAAGGTGATCGTGGCGCGCCACGGGGCGATTCCCGACATCTTCGCCGCGCACGGGGAAGTCGAGTTCCGGCGACTCGAACGCGACGTGATCGCGGAGCACCTCGAGACGACCGAGGTCCTCTCACTCGGGGGCGGGGCGGTCATGGACGTCGAGACGCAGTCGCGGCTCGACGGCCACACCGTCGTGCTGCTGACCGCGTCCCCCGCTGCCATCACGGAGCGCATCACCGGCAACTCGAAGCGGCCGCTCATCACGGGCATCGAGAGCTGGACGCAGATCTACGAAGCCCGTCGCGAGACGTACGAGCGTCTCGCGGACGTGAGCTTCGACACCTCATTCCGGCCCATGGTCCGCGTCGTCGACGACATCGCGGAGTGGCTGGAGCAGAACTCCAAGGAAGGACCAAGCGACGTTGCCTGAGATCATCGAGGTTCCCGGCGCCCACGGCGACATCATCATCGGGGGCGGCCAGTTCCGCGACGCGGCCGCCGTGGTCCCGGCGCTGCTCGGCGAGGGCGTCGCCAAGGTCCTGATCGTGCACGCCCCCCACCTCGCGAATGTGGCGGAGCGTGTCCGGGAGCAGCTCGTCGGCGAGTACACCCAGGTTCTGATCGCCGAGATCCCGGATGCGGAGGGCGCGAAGCGCATCGAGGTGGCGGCGTTCTGCTGGCAGATCCTCGGCCAGGCGGACTTCACGAGGTCGGACGCCGTCATCACGATCGGCGGAGGCGCGACGAGCGACATCGGCGGCTTCATCGCCGCGACGTGGCTGCGTGGCGTCAAGGTCGTGCACATGCCCACGACGGTGCTCGCGATGGTCGACGCAGCGATCGGCGGCAAGACAGGGCTGAACACGAACGAGGGCAAGAATCTCGTCGGGTCCTTCCACCCTCCTGCTGGCGTCGTCATCGATCCGGAGATCCTCGACAGCCTGCCGCGAAACGAGCTCCTGGCCGGCTTCGCCGAGGTCGTTAAGGCCGGCTTCATCGCGGAGCCGGAGATCCTCGACATCATCGAGCGTGACCCGGAGCGGGCTACCGACCCGACGACCCCCGAGTTCCTCCGGGTGCTCGAGCTCGCGATCCGCGTCAAGGCGCGGGTCGTCGGCGAGGACTTCACCGAGCAGGGGCTGCGGGAGATCCTCAACTACGGCCATACGCTCGGGCACGCCATCGAGAACGCGGAGCGCTACCAGTGGCGCCACGGTGCCGCCATCTCCATCGGCATGGTGTTCGTCGCCGAGCTGGCGAGGCTCTCCGGGCGCCTGGACGACGCGACCGCGGACCGCCACACGGCGATCCTCGAGCTCCTCGGTCTCCCCACGAGCTATCCAGCCGGCCGCTGGAAGACGTTGCTCGCCACGATGCGCCGCGACAAGAAGGCGCGGGGCGCCATGCTCCGGTTCGTCGTCCTCGATGGCCTCGGGCGTCCGACGATCATGCGCGCGCCGGACGAGAGCCTGCTCTTCGCCGCGTACCAGGAGATCGCCAGCTAAGCGCCCCGGCGTTCGTCGCACCGAACATACTCATCAATCGTCACGCCCGATTCGAAGCGCCGCGTCGCGCTCAGGGTGAATGCCTGCGGTGAGTATCCAGCGTGGCCGAAGAGCGGAACGCCGGCACCGAAGACGACCGGGTTCCGCTTCAGAACGAGGCGGTCGATCTCGCTGCGCAGCGAGCCGGCGAGCTCCCCTCCGCCGCAGAGCCAGATCGGCAGCCCGTCCTCGTCCTTCAGCCGCCGGACGGTGTCGACGGGGTCGCTCGTGAGCGTCATGTCATCAGCGACGCGCCGGTCGCCGCGGCTCGCGACGACCTGACGCAGATGCGGGTACGGGCTCTCGATGCCGACATCGAGAGCTGGGCGTAGGGTGTTCCAGCCCATGATGACGGTGTCGAACCTCGTGCCGGGGGCCCGCATTCCGAGCGCATCAAGGACATGCGCAGGGAACGCGTCGGGGTAGTCCGCGAGCAGGGTGGCCATGTGGTCGCCCTCCATCGGGAAGGCGTCGAAGCCTCCGCTCGGGTCGGCGATGAAACCGTCGATGCTCGTCGCGACGTAGTACACGAGCTCTCGCATGGGCTGCTCCTCTGTCTCACTGGTGCGAGGACCCTACGACGCGGCCCTGGGTCGCCGCTGCCAGGGCGGCGTTCAGCAGCAGCCGGTCCGCTCTGGACCCTCCAGGTATCGGAACGCCCCGAGCCGGTGGTAGCCCAGCCGGTCGAAGAGCCGGAGCGAGGCGTCGTTGCCGTCGACCACCATGGCGAGGCACGACGATGCGCCGAGCGCGAAGGCCTCGTGCTGCGCGCGTTCGAGCAGCAGACGGGCGTACCCACGGCCCCGGCTCGCGCGAGCCGTGACCAGGCAGTCGACGACCCCGATGCCGTCGAGCACCGAGAGCCGCGCGGTCGCCACGTTGGAACCGTCGACGCTCACGCTGAGGAAGCTCGGCGTGCCCTGGCGCAGGATGCGCGGGGCGAGGCGGCGGTCGCTCGGCAGGCGTCGGCCGCTCCAGGTCAGCCAGGCGTCGAGCCAGTCGGGTGGGAGCTGCGGGGCGGATACCGAGAGGACCGCGGATGGATGTGAGCCAGCGAGCGACTGGTGAGGGCCGTCTGCTGGGCCGAGCGCACGCGCGAGGACTCCGCCGGAGAGTGACGTCACGTAGCCGAACGCCCGCAGCGCCGCCACTTCGTCCGAGTCACTCGAGTCGGTCGTGAGGAAGCGGCTGGGGAGGCCACGCACACGGTACGCCTCCTCGACCGTGCCGATGGCCGTCTCCACGTCCCCCACCTCGCCGAGCATCCACACGCTGTTCGCACGCCGCGTGAACCCCTCGGAGAATCCGACGGCCCAGCCGCCGAGACGCCGTTCGTCCAGCGCGGGCCAGCTGGCGCGCAGGGCTCTGCTGGCGTCCTCGACGGACGGCGTGGACGACCCCGTGGTCGCCAGGGTCTCGAACTCGGCGGACATGGTCCGAGGCTAGGTCGTCAGGGACAGCGCCGCCAGCCCTCAGGTGCCGTCCGCGTGCTCGCATCGTCTAGCCTGGTGGACGGCCCAGCTGCAGCGTCATCCTCGTTCGACGAGGCGCCGGAGCTATCGGCCGCACTCATGAGCAGAAGGACACAGTTGACCAGGCGCATCGTCTTCCTCGACATCGACGGCACTCTCATCGACGAGCAGGAGCGCATCCAGCCGTCGACGGTCGAGGCCGTCAGCCGCGCGAGGGCCGCCGGCCACCTGGTCTTCATCTGCACCGGCCGGTCGCGCGCGGAGATCTACCCCCAGATCCTCGACATCGGCTTCGACGGAATCGTGAGCGCCGGCGGCAGCTTCGTGTGGTTCGACGGGGAGACGCGCGTCTCACGCACGATGTCGCTCGACGACGTCGCCTTCGCCATCGACGTGTTCACCCGGTCTGGGATCGATTTCTACGTGCAGAGCGACTCGGCAGTCGTCGCAAGTCCCGGCTTCCGCGCGCACCTCCGGAGGCTGCTCGCCGTCGAGCTCGCCGACTCCGACCGTGTCGAGGCCGACGGAGCGCTGCAGTTCGAGACGTTCTTCGAGGAGGGTGGCGAGGTGCTGCGAGACGACATCGGCAAGATGTGCTTCCTGAGCGCCGAAACCCCCATCGACGCTATCCGCGAGGCCTTCGCCGGACGCTTCGACGTCATCAACGCCACGGTCCCTGTTCTCGGCCCCCACAGCGGCGAGCTCCTGCAACTCGGCGTGAA
The DNA here is from genome assembly GCF_050315415.1 of Pseudoclavibacter sp. Marseille-Q434. Taxonomy (NCBI): domain Bacteria; kingdom Bacillati; phylum Actinomycetota; class Actinomycetes; order Micrococcales; family Microbacteriaceae; genus Pseudoclavibacter; species Pseudoclavibacter sp. Marseille-Q434. The sequence goes on from NZ_JBNPQH010000001.1 coordinate 916,671, forward strand.
CAAGGGGAGCGCCATCCTCGAGGTGTGCGGCCTGAAGGGGCTCGAGCGGGCGGACACGATCGGGATCGGCGACAGCATCAACGACGTCGAGATGCTCCAGCTCACGGGAGTCGGCGTCGCGATGGGCAACGCACCCGATGCCATCAAGGCCTACGCCGACCAGGTGACGACCGGCGTCGACGACAACGGGGTCTGGAACGCGTTCGTGCGCAACGAGCTCATCTCGGCGGACGAGTCGGTCGTCCCGACCGCGGCCTTCGCCTGACCCCGTCTATAGACTGACCCGCATGCGCATCCTCGTTCTCGGCGGCCCCAACCTCGATCGACTCGGCACCCGCGAGCCGGAGACGTACGGCACGCAGACGCTCGCCGACATCCTCGAGCTCCTCCGCGCTGCAGCTGGCGGCGGCGTCGAGATCGACGCACGGCAGTCCAACTTCGAGGGCCAGCTGGTCGAGTGGCTGCATGAAGCGGCGGATGCGCGCACCCCGGTCATCCTGAACCCCGCCGCGCTCACCCATTACTCCATCGCGCTCCGCGACGCGGTCTCGATCGTCACGGAGACGGGGACCCCGGTCATCGAGGTGCACCTGTCGAACCCGCACGCACGCGAGGCGTTCCGGCACACGAGCGTCATCTCGGCGGTCGCGACGGGCGTCGTCGCAGGTCTCGGCGCAGGCTCGTACCTGGCGGCACTCGAAGGCATCCGCGCCATGAGCGAGGCGAAACAGGCCTCTTCGGAGACCCTGCACTAGACTTCTCCGGGGCCGCTGGGGCAAACGCCTCGCGCCGACAGCTCGCGCGTACCTCAACCAGGTGGCGATAACTGAAGAATCCCGCTCTTGCGCGGGATGGACACGGAGAAACTTCCATGGCAACTACGGCAGACATCAAGAACGGCGTTGTGCTTCTCATCGAGAAGCAACTCTGGCAGGTCATCGACTTCCAGCACGTCAAGCCCGGCAAGGGCGGTGCCTTCGTGCGCACCAAGCTCAAGCAGGTCGTCAGCGGCAAGACCGTCGACCGCACGTTCAACGCCGGCGCCAAGATCGAGACCGCGACGGTCGACCGCCGCGACTTCCAGTACCTCTACCGCGACGGCGACGGCTACGTCTTCATGGACCAGACCGACTACGACCAGATCACGCTCGACGAGCGGATCGTGGGTGACGCGGCCAAGTACATGCTCGAGCAGCAGAGCGTGCAGATCGCGCTGAACGAGGGCGAGCCGCTCTACATCGAGCTCCCGCCGTCGGTGGTGCTCGAGATCACGTACACCGAGCCGGGCCTGCAGGGCGACCGCTCCAATGCGGGCACCAAGCCCGCGACCGTCGAGACCGGCGCGGAGATCCAGGTGCCGCTGTTCGTCGACGCCGGCACGAAGGTCAAGATCGACACCCGCACGGGCGACTACCTGGGCCGCGTCAACGACTAGTGAGCGCGCGCACGAAGGCGCGCAAGCGCGCCATGGACATCCTGTTCGCCTCCGACGTTCGCGGGACCCCGATCCCCGAGCTCCTCGGCCAGGAAGCGGAGCGGGCCGCTGATGAGCCCGACCGCGCGGCGAGCTGGCGCTACGCCAGGGAGATCGTGCTCGGCGTCATCGAGCACGCAGATGAGATCGACGGCTACATCGTCGAGACCGCTCGCGACTGGACGCTGGAGCGCATGCCCGCGCTCGACCGCTCGATCCTCCGCGTCGCGATCTGGGAGCTCAAGTACAACGACGAGATCCCCGCCGCCGTGGCCATCACCGAGGCCGTCAGCGCCGCCGGTGAGTACTCGACGGACGCGTCGGGCAAGTTCATCCACGGCGTGCTCGGCCGTATCAGCGAGCAGTAGCCGATGCTAGGCTGGGGGCTCGAGCCGAGACCGCCACAGGCGAGACGGCCCGGCCCCCAGTTCCAGACATCCTTTAACACCGTCCAGTGAGGCGGGGAAGGAGGTCGACGTGCCCCAGCGAACCGTGCTGAATCACGACGACGTTCAACGAGCCCTCGTGCGAATCGCGCACCAGATCCTCGAGCAGAACCGTGGGTCGAAGGACCTGCTCCTGCTCGGCATCCCGAGCCGAGGAGTTCCCCTCGCGAAGCGCCTCGCCAGCCTCATCGCCGGCTTCGAGGCCTCGAACGGGACACACGTCGACGCCGCGGAGATCGCTGGCGCACTCGACGTGACGATGTACCGTGACGATCTGCGTCGCGGACCGGCACGCGTCTCGCAGCCCACGCACATCCCTGTGGGCGGCATCGACGGCAAGACCGTGGTGCTCGTCGATGACGTGCTCTTCTCCGGCCGCACGGTGCGAGCCGCCCTCGACGCGCTCAGCGATACCGGCCGGCCTCGTGCCGTGCAGCTCGCCGTCCTGGTCGACCGCGGGCACCGCGAGCTCCCGATCCGCGCGGACTACGTCGGGAAGAACCTGCCCTCCGCCCGGAGCGAGCGCATCGGCGTCGAGCTCACGGAGCTCGACGGCGGCGACCGCGTCGTCATCACCGACGGGGGACGCGCATGAAGCACCTGCTCTCCACGAAGGGCATGAGTCGCGAGGACGCGATCATGCTGCTCGACGTCGCCGAGGACATGTCGGATGTCGGCGACCGCGAGGTGAAGAAGCTGCCAGCTCTTCGAGGCATCACCGTCGTGAACCTGTTCTATGAGGACTCGACGCGCACCCGCATCTCGTTCGAAGCCGCGGAGAAGCGGCTCTCCGCTGACGTCATCAACTTCGGCGCCAAGGGATCGAGCGTCTCCAAGGGAGAGTCGCTCAAGGACACGGCGCAGACGCTCAAGGCCATCGGCGCCGACGCCGTCGTCATCAGGCACCCCTCGAGCGGCGCGCCGCAGCTCCTCGCCGAGCGTGACTGGATCGACGCCCCCATCCTGAACGCCGGCGACGGCATGCACGAGCACCCCACGCAGGCGCTCCTCGACGCGTTCACGCTGCGACGTCGCGTCCACGGACGCGCCGCGGCCCGGGGAAAGGGACTCGACGGCTGCCACATCGTCATCGTCGGTGACATCCTGCACTCGCGAGTGGCCAGATCGAACGTGTGGCTCCTCACGACGCTCGGGGCCGAGGTCACGCTCGTCGGCCCGCCGACCCTCGTCCCCGTGCGCACGGAGTCCTGGCCGGCGACGATCACGAGCGACCTCGACGCGGCGCTCGCCACGCACCCGACCGCGGTCATGCTGCTCCGCATCCAGGCGGAGCGGATGCACGATGCCTTCTTCCCGAACACGCGCGAGTACGCCAAGAACTGGGGGCTCGGCGAGACCCGGTTCCGGAGCCTGCCCGAGGCTACGATGGTCATGCATCCCGGCCCCATGAACCGCGGTCTGGAGATCTCCTCGATCGCCGCCGACTCAGCGCAGTCGACCGTCCTCGAGCAGGTCGCGAACGGCGTCGCCGTCCGCATGGCCGCGCTCTACGTGCTCTGCTCCGGCGAGCGCGAGGGGAGCGGCTCGTGAACCAGGGCCCAGGAAACGAGAAAGGCACCATGACCACGCTGTATCGAGGCGCCAAGCTGCTCGGCGCCGACCCCGTCGACGTGCTCGTCGCCGGAACCACGATCGCCGAAGTCGCCCCGGTCGGATCCGTCTCCGTGGACGGCGTGGAACGCGTCATCGACGTCCAGGGCCTCGTGCTCCTGCCCGGCCTCGTCGACCTCCACACGCACCTGCGCGAACCTGGCTTCGAGTCGAGCGAGACGGTGCTCACCGGCACCCGCGCTGCGGCGTTCGGCGGGTACACGACGGTGTTCGCCATGGCGAACACCTCTCCGGTCCAGGACACGGCGGGTGTCGTCGAGGCGGTCGCCGCGCTCGGTCGCGCCGCCGGATACGCCGATGTCCGGCCCATCGGGGCCGTGACGGTCGGGCTCGAGGGCGAGCAGCTCTCCGAGATCGGCGCGATGGCTCAGTCGAACGCCGGCGTCCGCGTGTTCTCCGACGACGGCAAGTGCGTCTTCGATCCGCTCATCATGCGTCGCGCCCTCGAGTACGTGAAGGCGTTCGGCGGAGTCGTCGCCCAGCACGCCCAGGACCCTCGCCTCACGGCAGGGGCCCAGATGAACGAAGGAGCGCTCTCGGCCGAGCTCGGCCTCGGCGGGTGGCCGGCGGTGGCCGAATCCTCGATCATCGCGCGCGACGCACTGCTCGCCGATCACGTCTCCTCGCGCCTGCACGTCTGCCACGTCTCCACCCGCGAAGGTGTGGATGTCGTGCGCTGGGCAAAGACACGCGGCATCGACGTGACCGCTGAGGTCACGCCCCACCACCTCCTCCTCACCGAGGAGCTCGTGCGCGGCTACGACGCCCGGTTCAAGGTCAACCCGCCGCTTCGGACGCAGGATGACGTGCTCGCGGTGCGAGAAGCGCTGGCCGACGGCACGATCGACATCGTCGCCACCGACCACGCGCCGCATCCCGTCGATGCCAAGGAGACCGAGTGGGACCAGGCCGCGATGGGCATGGTCGGGCTCGAGTCCGCCCTGCGCGTCGTGCAGCACACCATGGTCGACACGGGCGCGCTCAGCTGGGCGGACGTGGCGCGGATCATGTCCGAGACTCCCGCTCGCATCGGGGGCGACTCCGCATCTGGGCGCCCCGTCGCGGCCGGTGAGCTCGCCAACCTCGTCTTCTACGACCCAGCTCCGACGGCTGACTTCACGACGGCCGCACTCGGAGGCAAGAGCATCAACTCGCCATTCCTCGGCATGCCGCTGCCCGGCCGGGTCGTGCACACCGTCTACCGCGGAACCCGCACGCTCGACGACGGCGTCCTCCTCTCGGCCGAAGGTGCGGCCGCCGCCGCCCGAGCGCGCGAGCAGGAACTCGCCTGATGGACGACCGCGTTCTCCCCGCCGCCCTCACGATCGTCGCGTTCCTCGTCATCGTCGCGCTCATGTGGCTCGGTTGGCGACGCCGGACACGGGCGCAGGCCGGCATCGCCACGCCCCTGAGCCCCCCGCAGTCGACGGAGCAGCCGCTCGGGCACTGGCACGACGTGCACTACGTGTCGACGAGCCGCACGGGTGACACCCTCGACCGCATCGTCGTCCCGCCGCTCGGATTCCGGGGGCGGGCTGAGGTGACCGTGTTCCGGGAAGGACCCGTCGTGCGCATCGCAGGCGAACGAGCCTTCTTCATCCCCGCGGCAGACATCGAGGCCACCATCGACGGCACCGTCACGATCGACCGAGTCGTCGAGAACGGCGGGCTCACGATCATCCGGTGGCTCCTGCCCGGCGACGACGCAGCGAGCGACCGCGTGAGCGTCGAGACCTCCCTCCGAGTTGTCGACGCCACCGCGCGAGAACAGCTCAAGACCGCGCTGCACTCGCTGCAGCGAACACCAGCCCCCACGACCGAGGAGTCCTCATGACGCCACCAATTCCCGCCGTGCTCGTCCTGGAGGACGGGACGCGATACGAGGGCGACGCGTACGGCGCCGTCGGCGAGACGCTCGGCGAAGTCGTGTTCTCGACCGGCATGACCGGCTACCAGGAGACGCTGACGGACCCGAGCTACGCAGGCCAGATCGTCGTCCAGACCGCCCCGCACATCGGCAACACCGGGGTCAACGCGGAGGACATGGAGTCGCGCCAGATCTGGGTCGACGGCTACGTCGTCCGCGACCCCTCCCGCGTCGTCTCGAACTGGCGCTCCGAGGACACGCTCGAGAACGCCCTGACCGAGACCAGCATCGTCGGCATCGCCGGCGTCGACACCCGTGCGCTCACGCGACGCATCCGCAGCGAGGGCTCGATGCGCGGCGGGATCTTCTCCGGCGAGGCGGCCTCGGCCGACGAGACCACGCTGCTCGAGAAGGTGCGTTCGCAGCCGAGCATGGCGGGCCGCAACCTCAGCGACCGCGTCTCGACGCCGGAGCCCATCGTGCACCCGTCGACGGCCGACGAGCGGATCGGCTCCGTCGCCATCATCGACCTGGGCATCAAGACGGCCACGATCAAGGCGCTGGCCGAGCGTGGCTTCGACGTGCACGTGCTGCCGCACGCCACGACCATCGACCAGCTCCGCGAGCTCGCCCCCACCGCCGTCTTCTACTCCAACGGGCCGGGCGACCCTGCATCCAGCGACGCGCACGTGGAGCTGCTGCAGAACGTCCTCCGCGACGGCACACCGTTCTTCGGCATCTGCTTCGGCAACCAGCTGCTCGGCCGTGCCCTCGGCTTCGACACGTACAAGCTGCCCTTCGGCCACCGCGGCATCAACCAGCCCGTCGTCGACACGTTCTCCGGCCGCATCGAGATCACCGCCCAGAACCACGGCTTCGCCGTCCAGGCTCCACTCGACGGCCCCGTCGAGACGCCAGCCGGCTTCGGCCGCGCGCAGGTCAGCCACATCGGCCTCAACGACCAGGTCGTCGAAGGCCTCCGCTGCCTCGACATCCCGGCGTTCAGCGTGCAGTTCCACCCAGAGGCGGCGGCGGGCCCCCACGACTCGGCCCCGCTCTTCGACCAGTTCAGGGAGATGGTGCGCGAGCACCTCGCCACCTCATCCACCCCCACCAACGGCCAGGAGAACGCGTAAGCATGCCAAAGCGCACAGACATCTCGAGCGTCCTCGTCATCGGCTCGGGACCCATCGTCATCGGCCAGGCGGCCGAGTTCGACTACTCGGGCACGCAGGCCTGCCGCGTGCTCCGCGAGGAGGGCGTCCGCGTCATCCTCGTGAACTCGAACCCCGCGACGATCATGACCGACCCGGACTTCGCCGACGCCACGTACGTCGAGCCGATCACCCCGGACATCATCGAGTCGATCATCATCAAGGAGCGCCCTGACGCGATCCTCCCCACCCTCGGCGGGCAGACGGCGCTCAACGCGGCCATCGCGCTCCATGAGGAGGGCATCCTCGAGCGTCACGGCGTCGAGCTCATCGGCGCGAAGGTGGACGCGATCCGCCGCGGCGAGGACCGCCAGATCTTCAAGGACCTCGTCATCGAGGCCGGCGCCGAGGTCGCGCGCTCCCACATCGCGACGAGCGTCGAGCAGGCGATCGGCTTCGCCGAGGACCTCGGCTACCCGCTTGTCGTCCGTCCCTCGTTCACCATGGGCGGCCTCGGCTCCGGCTTCGCCTACAACGAAGCCGACCTGATCCGCTTCGTCGCCGACGGCGTGCAGTCGAGCCCGACGGGCGAGGTGCTCCTCGAGGAGTCGATCCTCGGCTGGAAGGAGTACGAGCTCGAGCTCATGCGCGACACCGCCGACAACACGGTGGTCGTCTGCTCGATCGAGAACGTCGACCCCGTCGGCGTCCACACGGGCGACTCCATCACGGTCGCGCCCGCGCTCACGCTGACCGACCGCGAGTACCAGCGCCTCCGCGACATCGGCATCGCGATCATCCGACTCGTGGGCGTCGACACCGGTGGATGCAACATCCAGTTCGCCATCGACCCCTCGAACGGTCGCATCATCGTCATCGAGATGAACCCTCGCGTGTCCCGCTCGTCGGCGCTGGCGTCCAAGGCGACGGGCTTCCCGATCGCGAAGATCGCTGCGAAGCTCGCCATCGGCTACCGCCTGGATGAGATCCCCAACGACATCACGAAGGTGACGCCCGCGAGCTTCGAGCCGACGCTCGACTACGTCGTCGTCAAGGTGCCCCGCTTCAACTTCGAGAAGTTCCCGGCCGCCGACACGACGCTGACGACCACCATGAAGTCGGTCGGCGAGGCCATGGCCATCGGCCGGAACTTCTCGACCGCGCTGCAGAAGGCACTGCGCTCGCTCGAGAAGCGGGGATCGTCGTTCACGTGGGCTGCAGACGAGGTCTCCGTCGAGGAGCTCCTCGAGACGATCAAGATCCCGACCGACGGCCGCATCGTCAACGTGCAGCGCGCGCTCTGGAAGGGTGCGACGCCGGAGCGGATCTTCGAATCCACGGCCATCGACCCCTGGTTCATCGACCAGATCGTGCTCATCAACGAGGTCGCGGCCGAGATCAGCTCCGCAGACGTCGTCGACGCCCGCCTGCTCCGGCACGCGAAGCGCCACGGCTTCTCCGACGCCCAGATCGCGGAGCTCCGCGGGAGCCGCGAGGACGAGGTCCGCGCGATCCGCCACAACTTCGGAGTCCGCCCGGTCTTCAAGACCGTGGACACGTGCGCCGGTGAGTTCCCGGCCTTCACGCCGTACCACTACTCGAGCTACGACCAGGAGTCCGAGGTCACGCCGAGCGACCGCCGCAAGGTGATCATCCTCGGCTCGGGCCCGAACCGCATCGGTCAGGGCATCGAGTTCGACTACTCGTGCGTGCACGCGTCGTTCGCGCTCTCGGACGCCGGCTTCGAGACCATCATGATCAACTGCAACCCGGAGACGGTCTCCACCGACTACGACACGAGCGACCGCCTCTACTTCGAGCCGCTCACGCTCGAGGACGTCCTCGAGATCGTCGAGGTCGAGCGCGGTGCCGGCGAGCTGCTCGGCGTCGTCGTTCAGCTCGGCGGCCAGACTGCGCTGGGACTCGCGAAGGGGCTCGAGGCGGCTGGCGTCCCGATCCTCGGCACGAGCCCGGCAGCGATCGACCTCGCCGAGGAGCGCGGACTCTTCTCCGGCGTCCTCGACCGCGCCGGCCTGATCTCGCCGGAGAACGGCACCGCGACCGACCTCGACGGGGCCCTCGATGTCGCCACGGGCATCGGCTACCCGGTGCTCGTGCGCCCCAGCTTCGTGCTCGGCGGACGCGGGATGGAGATCGTGTACGACGCAGAGCAGATGCAGGACTACTTCTCGCGCATCGAGGGTCAGGCGATCGTCGGACCCGCTCATCCGCTGCTGGTCGATCGGTTCCTCGACGAGGCCACGGAGATCGACGTCGACGCCCTGTTCGACGGCGACGAGCTCTACATCGGCGGCATCATGGAGCACATCGAGGAGGCCGGCATCCACTCCGGCGACTCGGCGTGCACCCTGCCTCCTGTCACCCTCTCGAGCGCTGTCCTGGACAACGTGCGCGACGCGACCCTCGCCATCGCCCAGGGCGTCGGCGTCCGTGGCCTGCTCAACGTGCAGTTCGCGCTGTCGGGCGGCAAGCTGTACGTGCTCGAAGCCAACCCGCGCGCCTCCCGGACCGTGCCCTTCGTCTCGAAGGCCCTCGGTACGCAGCTCGCGAAGGCCGCCGCCCGTGTCATGACGGGGATCTCCATCGCCGAACTGAAGGCCGAGGGACTCCTCCGCGACCAGGACGGCACGCACCAGCCGGCCTCGAGCCCCGTCGCCGTGAAGGAGGCAGTGCTTCCCTTCAAGCGCTTCCGCACGAAGGACGGACGCATCGTCGACTCGCTGCTCTCGCCGGAGATGCGCTCCACCGGCGAGGTCATGGGCATCGACACCGACTTCCCGACCGCATTCGCCAAGAGCCAGCTCGCGGCCTACGGCGGCCTGCCGAAGTCCGGCACCGTGTTCGTCTCGGTCTCCGACCGCGACAAGCGTGCGATCGTGCTTCCTGTCGCGAAGTTCGTCGAGCTCGGGTTCTCGATCGCGGCCACCGAGGGCACAGCTGCCGTCCTCGCGCGCCACGGCATCACCGCCAAGGTCGTCGGAAAGTTCACTCCGGATTCGCCCGACGGCACCACTCCCGGCCAGGACCGCAATATCGTGGACATGATCCACGGGGGAGAGGTCGACATGGTCATCAACACCCCATCGGGCCGCGCGTCACGGGCCGACGGCTACGAGATCCGCACGGCGGCAGTCTCCGCCGACCTGCCCATCTTCACCACGATCTCGGAGCTGTCCGCCGCTGTCGGTTCGCTCTCCGCGCTGCGAAGCGGATTCACGGTGACGAGCCTGCAGGAGTACAACACCCAGAGGGGGGACAGCTAGTTGACTGAGGCGTTCGCGGCGCGTGCTGGAGGGAGCGGGTTCGGAGCCCGACTCCAGCACGCCGTGGAGAACCGGGGCAGGCTGTGCATCGGCATCGATCCGCATGAGTTCCTGCTCGACGCGTGGGGGCTGCCGAACACCGCGGCGGGTGCCAGGGAGTTCGGACTCCGCGTCGTCGAGGCATCGGCGGAGCGCGTCGGCGTGATCAAGCCGCAGATCGCGTTCTACGAGCGATTCGGCTCCAGCGGATTCGCGGCGCTCGAGTCAGTGCTCGGCGCCGCGCGGGAGGCGGGCCTGCTCGTCATCGCCGACGTCAAGCGCGGGGACGTCGGCACGACCCTCGAGGCCTACGCCAAGGCATGGCTCGACGAGGGCTCGCCGCTCGAAGCGGACGCCATGACCGTGAACCCCTACCAGGGCTTCGACTCCCTCGCATCGGCGCTGGAGCTCGCCGACCGTCTCGGCAAGGGACTCTTCGTGCTCGCCGCCACCTCGAACCCGGAGTCGACCTCGATCCAGACGGCCCGCCGAGACCGCGGCTCCCAGCTCGGCGAGACCGTCGCCGGGGGAGTCGCGAAGCGCGCGGCCGCCTGGAATGCCGAGCACACGACCGGCGCGCTCGGCTCAGTCGGCGTCGTCCTCGGCGGCACGGTCGACTTCGACCTCCTCGGCGTCGACCTCGCGATGCTCGGCGCCTCACCCCGGACCCCGATCCTCGCCCCAGGCTTCGGCCACCAGGGTGCCGAGTTCGCGCGCATCAAGGAGACGTTCGGCGCAGCAGCTGAGTCCGTCATCGTCAACGTCTCACGCAGTGTCCTGGCCGCGGGGCCAAATGGCATCGCCGACGCCATCGACCAGCAAGCCGCTGAGCTGGAGGACGCCCTCTCATGACCCAGGTCCCACCTCCGGTCGATCGCGTCGCCGCGTCGCGCGCGGCGGTCCTCGCACGCCAGGCTCGCGCTGAGGTCAAACGCGCCCTTGCGAACGGAACCCGCTCGCCGATCTCCGTGCTCGACGCGAGCCAGTCCGCAGAGCACGCCGCCGAGCACTCCCTCCGCGTGACGCAGTTCCTGCTCAGCATCCCGCACATCGGAGCCACGAAGCAGGCGCGCATCCTCGAAGAGCTCGCGATCTCGCCCTCAAAGCGCCTCGGTGGCCTCGGCCGCAACCAGCGCATCCGTCTCCGCTCGTTCCTGGAGGAGCGGCTGGGCGCGCAGACCGGCGACCGTCGTCTCGTCGTGCTGGCCGGCCCCACGGCGGTCGGCAAGGGCACCGTCGCGAACTACATCCGAGAGCACTACCCGGAAGTCGAGCTCTCGGTGTCCGCCACGACGCGTGCCCCGCGTCCCGGTGAAGTCGACGGCGTGAACTACCACTTCACCGACGACGAGGGCTTCGACCGGCTCGTCGCCGACGAGCAGCTCCTCGAGTACGCCACCGTGCACAACGCCTTCAGATACGGAACCCCGCGCGGACCCATCGACGACGCCATCTCCTCGGGACGCTCGGTCCTCCTCGAAATCGACATTCAGGGCGCAAGACAGGTCCGATCGCGCATGCCAGAGGCTAGACTGGTATTTTTGTTGCCTCCGAGCTGGGACGAGCTCGTGCGGCGCCTCGTCGGGCGCGGCACGGAATCGGCCGAAGAACAGGCTCGGCGCCTCGAAACCGCGAAGGTCGAACTCGCCGCCCAGGACGAGTTCGATGCACTGGTCGTCAACGACTCCGTGCCTGAGGCTGCGGCACGCGTAGTCGAACATCTGGGACTGAACAAGGAGCACGCATGATTGAGAAGCCAAAGGGCATCATCGACCCGCCCATGGACGAGCTGCTGCAGCGAGTCGACAACAAGTACCAGCTGGTCATCTTCGCATCGCGTCGCGCGCGTCAGATCAACGACTACTACTCCGACCTGCACGACGGAGCGATCTACCAGAATGTCGGCCCGCTGATCGACTCCTCGATCGACGACAAGCCCCTGTCGATCGCGCTGCACGAGATCAACGAGCAGAAGATCGTCATGGTCGAGGCTCGCCCGCTCGAGACCCCAGACGACGTCATCGTGTTCGATGACGAGATCAACTTCGAAGACGACGCCCCTCAGGCATAGCACGACCGTGAGCGAGACCGCCGGCGCGCATCCGGCTGACCACGGGACCGACGCGTCCGACGGCCAGCCGATGCGCGTCGTCGTCGGTGTGACCGGCGGCATCGCCGCCTACAAGGCCGTCCAGGTCATCCGCGACCTCGTCCTCCTCGGTCACCACGTCGACGTCGTCCCCACGGAGTCCGCTCTGCGATTCGTGGGCCGTCCGACGTTCGAAGCCATCTCACGCAACCCCGTGCGAACGGACGTCTTCGACGACGTGGCCGAGGTGCGGCACGTCGCATTGGGTCAGCAGGCCGACGTCATCGCAGTGGTCCCGGCCACCGCGAACTCCATGGCGAAGATCGCCGCTGGGCTCTCCGACGACCTGCTGGGCACGACCATCCTCGCGTCGACGGCTCCGCTCATCCTCGCCCCGGCCATGCACACCGAGATGTGGCTCAACCAGGCGACACAGGCCAATGCGGCGCGGCTCGATGCACGCGGCGTCGTCCTCGTCGGGCCTGCCGAGGGTCAGCTGACGGGCAACGACTCGGGCCCGGGACGCCTCGCCGAGCCCAGTGAGATCGTCGCGACGATCCTGAGCGCCGGCCGCGGCGAGCGACGCCGTCGCAGGGACGCCGAACTCGCCAGCGATCTCCGAGGCAGGCGGGTCCTCATCACCGCCGGCGGCACGCGCGAGCCGCTCGATCCTGTCCGGTTCATCGGCAACCGATCGAGCGGACGGCAGGGCTTCGCGCTCGCCGAGCGGGCACTCGCCCGTGGCGCGGAGGTCACCCTCGTGGCGGCCAACGCCGAGGTCCGCCCGCCAGACGGCGTCAAGCTCGTCACGGTCTCGAGCGCCCAGCAGCTCGCGCAGGCCTGCGCCGAGATCGCCCCACGACACGACGTCATCATCATGGCCGCCGCAGTCGCCGACTACCGTCCGGTCACCGTGGCGGAGGGCAAGATCAAGAAAGAGCAGGCTGGCGAGGAGCTGACGCTCACGTTCACTCGCAATCCCGACATCCTGCAGGATCTCGCCTCCGCCCGCGGCAGCGAGCAGGTCATCATCGGCTTCGCCGCCGAGACAGAGACGGACGACGCGGCACTGCTCGAGCTCGGTCGCGCGAAGATCGCTCGCAAGGGGTGCGACTACCTCGTCGTGAACCGGGTCGGCTGGAACCTCGGATTCCAGTCGGACGAGAACTCGATCTTCGTCCTCTCAGCGTCCGGCGACGTTGTCTCGCGTCACACTGGCGACAAAGTGTCGGTGGCCGATGCCATCCTGGACCTGCTCGTCAACGTCTAGCCGTACCGGCCGGTCCAAACCGTCCGGCCGCAACTTCACCGCAAGGGGTTCTTCTTGTCTACGCTTCGCCTGTTCACCTCGGAGTCGGTCACCGAGGGTCACCCTGACAAGATCTGCGACCAGATCTCCGACCGCATCCTCGACGACCTCCTCGCCCAGGACCCGGCTTCACGCGTCGCGGTCGAGACGCTCGTCACGACCGGCCAGGTGCACGTCGCCGGGGAGGTCACGACCAACGCCTACTCGGACATCGCGGGCATCGTCAGGCGCACCATCAGCGAGATCGGCTACACGTCGAGCGATGTCGGCTTCGACGGCTCGTCGTGCGGTGTGTCGATCTCCGTGGGCGAGCAGTCGCCGGAGATCGGGGAGGGCGTCACGACCTCGCTGGAGCACCGCTCTGAGAGCTCGGAGGACGAGATCGCCAAGCAGGGCGCCGGCGACCAGGGCATCATGTTCGGCTACGCGACCCGAGAGACGGACGCGCTCATGCCGCTTCCGATCCACCTCGCCCATCAGCTCGCCCAGCAGCTCGCCGCGGTGCGCAAGTCCGGCGAAGTCGCCTACCTGCGGCCCGACGGCAAGACCCAGGTCACGGTCGGCTACGAGGGAAGCGTGCCGCGTTCCATCGAGACGGTGGTCCTCTCGACCCAGCACGACCCGGGCCTCGAGCAGGCACAGATCCGGGAGGACGTCATCGCGCACGTCGTGCGGCCCGTCCTGGAGCGGAACGGCTTCGCGGGGGCCGAGCCCACCTTCCTCGTGAACCCGTCTGGCAGCTTCATCGACGGAGGCCCCCGCGCCGACGCGGGTCTCACGGGGCGCAAGATCATCGTCGACACCTACGGCGGCATGGCCAGGCACGGCGGTGGGGCGTTCAGCGGCAAGGACCCGTCGAAGGTCGACCGCTCTGCCGCCTACGCCATGCGGTGGGTCGCGAAGAATGCCGTCGCGGCCGGGCTCGCGGATCGACTCGAGGTCCAGATCGCCTACGCGATCGGCAAGGCCGAGCCTGTGGGACTGTACGTCGAGACGTTCGGCACCGGCGCCGTCGCGGATGACAAGATCATCGCGGCGATCCTGAAGACCTTCGACCTCCGCCCCGGTGCGCTTGTCGATGACCTCGATCTCCGCCGCCCCATCTACTCGCAGACCTCGGCGTACGGGCACTTCGGACGCGAGCTGCCCGACTTCACGTGGGAGCGCACCGACCGGGCTGAGGAGCTCCGCCAAGCGGCAGGCCTCTGATCAGCCGACTCACCATGAACGACACGCTTCCGCGGGTCGCGCGAGTTGTCGTCGCCTCGCCGCTCCCGCAGCTCGATCGGGAACTCGAATACGAGATCCCCGTCGAGCTGCGCGAGCGGATCGGCGTCGGCATGCGCGTCGCGGTGCCGCTTCGCACCTCGAACCGCCAGCTGCAGGGGTTCGTGGTCGCGCTCGAGCAGGCGGCCGAGTACGGGGGGAAGCTCGCCTCGATCACCGAGCTCGTCTCGATCGCTCGCGTGCTGACCCCCGAGATCGCCGGGCTCGCACGAGCGGTTGCGGACCGGCAGGCGGGATGTGCGGCCGATGTGCTGCGCCTCGCGATCCCGGCCCGGTCCGTGCGCGTCGAGCAGCGGTGGCTGGAAGCACAGGCGGCGCGAGACGACACGGACGACCAGGCGGCGCCGGCCAGCACCGAGGATCAGGCCTCGGCAGACCAGGCCGCGACTTCGGTCGCGGCGCAGCCCACCCCCGCAGTCCCCGCCGTGCTCGAGGACACCGAGGACGCGCTTGTGCCCATGTACGGCGCGGACGCGGCTGCGCTCCTTGCGAGGGGTTCGGCAGCGAGGCTCGCGATCGATGCGCCCGTCGGCGTCGACGCTGGCGTGCCTCGCTCGCTCCTCGCTCTCGCAGCTGTGGCCGCGGCGAGGGTTCGTGCGGGGGAGTCCGTCATCCTCGCCGTCCCGGACTACCGAGACGTCGAGCTCGCGCTGAAGGCCCTCGGACGATTCCTCGAGACGTCCCGCATCCGCCGCCTCGACACGCGGGCCAAGCCCGCCGAGCGGTACGCCGCCTTCCTCGCCTGCCTCGATGACACCCCGGGCGTCGTCGTCGGGACGAGAAGCGTCATCTACGCCCCGGCGTCGCGCCTCGGCGCAGTTCTCGTGTGGGACGACGGAGACGAGAGCTTCACCGAGCAGCTCGCCCCCTACGCGAGCACGCGCGACGTCGCCCTGCTGCGAGCAGAGCGGGAGTCGCTCACGCTCGTGTTCGCCGCTCACACGCCGAGCCTCGAGGTCGCGCGTCTTGTCGGCATGCACTGGCTCACGCCCGTGCCGCTGGCCCGGCCCGAGGCCCCGAAAGTCATCTCGGGGAGCCAGGCGCTCGCCGAGGAGACGCCAGCCGCGCACGCTCGCATCCCAGCCCTCGCGTGGCAGGAGGCACGACGTGCACTCGAGCACGGGCCCGTGCTGCTGCAGGTCGTCAGGGCCGGCTACATCCCGAGTCTCAGCTGCGCCAGGTGCCGCACGCCAGCTCGTTGCACCGTCTGCGGCGGGGCGCTCGAGTTCGCGCGTCCGTCCGCGCCGCCGTCGTGCCGGGTGTGCGACGCCCTCCACCCCGAGTGGCAGTGCCCCGAGTGCGGAGACAAGCGCCTTCGCAACACCTCGCTCGGAGCCGAGCGGACCGCCGAGGAGCTCGGTCGTGCGTTCCCCGGTACCCGTGTGGTCGTGGCCGACGGAGCGTCAGAGACGGTGTCCATCGACGACCGCCCCTGCCTCGTCGTCGCGACACGAGGAGCTGAGCCCGTGCCGACTTCCGGCTACGCCGGCATCGTGCTGCTCGACACGGAGCGCTCCCTCGCGCAGGAGCGCCTCGACGCGGGCGTCGACGCGCTGCGCGGGTGGTCGAACGCCGCCGCGCTCGCGCACCCGAACGCCAAGGTAGTCATCGTCGGCGGCGAGACACCGGCCGCGCACGCCCTCCGCACCTGGCAGCAGCCCGAGTACGCGACTCGTGAACTGTCCGAACGACGCGAGCTGCACTTCCCACCGGCCGTGCGCGTCGTCGCGCTGACGGGAACTGACGAGGAAGTTCGTCGGGCCCTCTCAACCCTCGAGGCGGTGCCAGAGCTCCAGCCGGGCGGCGCGCTGCAGGTCCTCGGACCGACGCCACAGGAGGTCGGGAGCAGGGTCGTCATCAAGTTCGGCTACGCGCTCGGCACGCCACTCGCGAAAGCGCTCAAGAGCGAGCTCGTGCGTTCGGCCACCAGCAGGCGCCCGCGGGTCGCCGGCAGAGGAGGCGGCCACGCGTCGACCCTGCGCGTACGATTTGACCCGCCGGGGATCTTCTGACCCTCGGCCCAGCTCCACGTTCCACACAACCTCGAGAGGCACCAGCTATGCGGCTCGTCTTCGCCGGCACACCCACCACCGCTGTCCCCAGCCTCGATGCGCTGGTCGACGACGGCCACGAGATCGTGGCTGTGCTGACGCGCGACGATGCGAAGGTCGGTCGGTCCAGGGCGCTGACGCCGTCCCCGGTGGCTGCCCGCGCCCATGAGCTCGGGCTGCATGTCATCAAGAGCAACCGGATGACGCCTGAGGTGACGGAAGAGCTCACGGGGCTCGGGGCCGAGCTCGGGGTCATCGTGGCCTACGGCGCCCTCATCGATGCTGCGACCCTGACGGCGCCGTCGCTCGGCTGGATCAACCTGCACTTCTCCCTCCTCCCCGACCTCCGCGGCGCCGCCCCGGCCCAGCGCGCCGTGATGCGAGGCGACACCACCACCGGCATGACCATCTTCCAGCTCACCGCCGGGCTCGACGAGGGGCCGATCTTCGCTGTGCAGCACTCCCCGATCGGCGAAGAGGAGACCGCTGGCGACCTCCTGGAGCGTCTCGCGGGGGAGGGCGCGGCCTTCCTCACCCGGACTGTCGGCGCCATCTGCTCCGGAACGCTGAGCGCCGAGCCGCAGACTGGCGAGGCGACCTTCGCGCCGAAGCTCGGCAAGCACGACTCGATCATCGACTGGGCGGCTCCCCTCGACCTCGTCGAAGCCCACATCCGCGGAGTCACTCCAGAGCCAGGAGCGGTGGCCCAGGTCGACGGACAACCGCTGCGCATCCTGCGCGTGGCGCGCCCCGATGTGGCGGCCGACGCGCCCACGCTCACCCCCGGCCAGCTCGGTGCGGTCGGCAAGGACGTCTTCGTGGGCACGGGAACCGGCCCGCTCCGGCTGCTCTCCGTGCAGCCGGCGGGAAAGAAGCCCATGCCTGCCAGAGACTGGCTCCGCGGCCGCCGCGACGCAGCGACGCTGGTGCTCGCATGAGCCCCGCAGGAGCTGGTGGCCGCGGCGGCAGCCCCTACCAGGGACGGCGACGACCAGATCAGCCTCCGGCCGGGCGCGGAGTGACTCGCTCACGCCAGGTGGCGTTCGAGGTGCTGAGGGCCGTCGACGAGGACGACGCCTACGCGAACCTGCTGCTTCCGCATCGCATCTCGGCGGCGCGGCTCTCGCCGTCCGACGCGGGGCTCGCCACGGAGCTGACCTACGGCACGCTCCGACGCAGGGGCACCTACGACGCCATCATCGCGGAGGCCTCCGGTCGCGACATCCGGGACATCGACCCACCTCTCCTCGACGTGCTGCGTCTGGGAGCGCACCAGCTGCTCAGCATGCGCACACCGAGCCACGCGGCGGTCAACGAATCCGTCGAGCAGGCCGCGCGCATCGCGTCCCGCGGTGCCTCTGGCTTCGTGAACGCGATCCTGCGCAAGATCTCCCGCACGGACCTCGACGACTGGCTCGACCAGGTCTCCGAGGGCCTGACCGAGGAACGGGCGCTCGCCGTCCGAAACTCGCATCCGGACTGGATCGTGCGCGCGCTCCGCGATGCCCTCACCGCGGAGCATCGCGGCGACGAACTCGCGGCGAGCCTTGCCGCCAACAACGAGTCGCCTGCGGTCAGCGTCGTGGCACTGCCAGGATTCGACACGCCGGATGAACTCGTCGCGTCCAACCCCGACCTGCTGGTCCCGGGTCGCGTCTCACCGCGCGGCCTGACGCTCGCGTCGGGCGACCCCTCGTGGGTGCCGCAGGTCAAGGCCGGGCGCGCCCGCGTGCAGGACGAGGGCTCGCAGCTCGTCACGCTCGCGCTGCTCGAGGCGGAGCCCGTGCGGCCGGGGGAGCGCTGGCTCGACATGTGCGCCGGCCCCGGTGGCAAGGCAGCCCTGCTCGCCGCAAGCGCCACGGAGCTGCAGGCGAAGCTGACGGCCAACGAGCTCGTGCCGGCGCGCGCCGGGCTCGTGCGCGCCGCCCTCGCACCCCTCGCGGCCCCCGTCACCGTCACGAACGAGGACGGCCGCGCCTTCGCGGACACGCACCCGGGCACGTTCGATCGCGTGCTGCTCGACGCACCCTGCACGGGCCTCGGCGCGCTGCGTCGCCGACCGGAGGCGCGATGGCGCAAGCAGAGCAGCGACGTCGCCGAGCTCGTCCAGCTGCAGGAGGAGCTGCTCCAAGCAGCACTCGTCGCCGTGCGGCCGGGCGGGATCGTGGCCTACGTCACCTGTTCGCCGCACCAGGCGGAGACGACGGCCGTCGTCCGCCGAGCGGTTCGACTCTCGGGCGCGGAGGTGCTGGACGCCGCGGCCATCGTGACGCGCGCATCGCACGCTCCCGATCTCGATCTCGGAGCCCGCCCTCTCGGCGACGGCACGCTCGTGCAGCTGTGGCCGCACCGCCACGGCACCGACGCGATGTTCCTGGCGCTGCTGCGTCGTGCGCCTGCCGCGAATCCCGACGAGCAGACGACGCGGACCCCGTAGGATCGGCCCGTGAACGCGCGCATCAACCCCAGCATCCTGGCCGCCGACTTCGCGAACTTCGAGCGTGATCTCAACCTGATCTCCACTGCTGACGCGGCCCACGTCGATGTCATGGACAACCACTTCGTCCCGAACCTCACGTTCGGGCAGCCGATGGTCGAGCGCCTGCAGGAGATCACTCCCGTCCCGCTCGACCTGCACCTCATGATCGAGGACCCGGACCAGTGGGCACCGCAGTTCGCCGAGATGGGGGTCTTCTCGGTGACGTTCCACGCGGAGGCTGCGACAAGCCCAGTGACGCTCGCGAGAAAGCTCAGGGAGCGAGGGGCGCGAGCCGGAATCGCCATCAACCCGGCAACCCCGCTGAGCGCCGTCGAGGAGATCCTTCCCCATTTCGACCAGCTGCTGATCATGACCGTCGAGCCAGGCTTCGGCGGACAGTCCTTCATGGCGGACATGATGCCGAAGCTCGCCAAGGCCGACGCGCTGCGGCGCGCACACGGCCTGGAGACCTGGCTGCAGGTCGACGGAGGGATCTCCCTCGACACCATCGAGCTCGCCGCGGCGAACGGGGCGGACACGTTCGTCGCAGGATCCGCGGTCTTCCGAGGCGACCCCGGCGAGCAGATCGCCGCGCTGCGCGCCGCGGCGACGGCGGCTGGGCACGCGCACTGACCGGCAAGCGACTACGCTGTGCCTGTGAAATCCTTCGACACGCTGTTCGCAGAACTCTCCGAGAAAATCAGCTCCCGCCCCGAGGATTCCGGGACGGTCCGAGAGTTCGACGCCGGCGTTCATACGATCGGGAAGAAGATCGTGGAGGAGGCCGCCGAGGTCTGGATGGCCGCGGAATACGAGAGCGACGAGGAGACAGCCGAGGAGATCTCGCAGCTGCTCTACCATCTGCAGGTCCTCATGCTGGCCAAGGGCCTCACCCTCGACGACGTCTACAGCAAGCTCTAGGCAGCAGGACCCGGCCAACGCTCCAACCAGCGCGCACGAGCCAGCGCAGCACGCGCGCCGCTGAGACGGCGCCCCGGGTGCACACCCGGCGCCGCGCATCCACCCCCGACGCACACTTCCAGAACCAAGGACGTTCCCACAATGCTTCGCATCGCCGTGCCAAACAAGGGCATGCTCGCCGAGACGGCCAACGAAATGCTCCAGGAGGCCGGATACCGCGGCCGCGGTGACAGCCGAGAGCTCGTCGCCATCGACCCCATCAACGACGTCGAGTTCTTCTACCTGCGCCCGCGTGACATCGCGACCTACGTGGGGTCCGGTGTCCTCGATGCCGGCATCACCGGCCGCGACTTCCTCCTGAACACCGAGTCGGCAGCCAAGGAGGTGCGGGCGCTCGACTTCGGCGACTCGACCTTCCGCTTCGCGGGGCCAGCCGGGGAGTTCACGGACGTGAACCAGCTCCAGGGCAAGCGCGTCGCGACGAGCTACACGGGTCTCCTGGGGTCCTGGTTCGCTCGGGCCGGCATCGAAGCCGAGCTCGTGCCGCTTGAGGGCGCCGTGGAGTCGGCCATCCGCCTGGGCGTCGCTGACGCCGTCGCCGACGTCGTGTCAACCGGTGGGACGCTGCGCAAGGCCGGCCTCGAGGTCTTCGGCCCCGTGATCCTCGAGTCGACCGCCGTGCTCATCTCCACGCCCGAGAAGGAGCACGCAGCGAGGCGTCTCCTCGGTCGCCTGGACGGGGTGCTCGTCGCGCGCCGCTACGCGATCATGGACTACGACATCGAGTCCTCGAAGCTCGACGCGGCCCTCGCCATCACGCCCGGCTTCCAGTCGCCGACGATCTCGCCCCTGCGCGACTCCGACTGGGTCGCCGTGCGCTCGATGGTCCCGCAGAACGAGCTCAACCAGGTCATGGACCGGCTCCAGGACGCCGGTGCGAAGGCCATCATCGTGACGGCCCTGCAAGCCGTCCGGATGTGATCTCGATGACCGCCTCATCCTCCACGCAGAAGTCGACCGGCCTCGCGACGCGTGTCATCCCCTGCCTGGACGTCGCAGCGGGGCGCGTGGTGAAGGGGGTGAACTTCCTCGACCTCCAGGACGCCGGTGACCCGGTCGAGCTCGCCGCCCGCTACGCACAAGAGGGCGCGGATGAGCTCACGTTCCTCGACGTCACGGCTTCGACGGAGGGGCGGGGCACAACCTACGACCTCGTCACCCGCACGGCGGAGCAGGTCTTCATCCCCCTCACCGTCGGGGGTGGCGTGCGCAGCGTCGAGGATGTTCGCGTCCTGCTGGCGTGCGGCGCGGACAAGGTCGGCGTCAACTCGGCGGCCATCGTCCGCCCCTCGCTCCTCGACGAGATCTCGTCGACCTTCGGCAACCAGGTGCTCGTGCTGTCGCTGGACGTCAAGCGCTCCGCCTCGACAGAGTCCGGGTTCGTCGTGACGTCGCATGGAGGCCGCACCGACACGGGCATCGACGCGCTGTCCTGGGCCAGCGAGGCCATCGAACGCGGCGCGGGGGAGCTCCTCGTCAACTCGATGGACGCCGACGGCACCAAGGCCGGTTTCGATCTGGAGCTGACGAGACTCGTCCGCGAGATCTCCCCGGTCCCGGTCATCGCCTCAGGCGGTGCCGGAGCGCTCGAGCATTTCGCGCCGGCCGTGGAGGCGGGCGCTGACGCGGTCCTCGCTGCGAGTGTCTTCCACCACAGGCAGTTCACGATCGGCGAGGTCAAGGACTCCCTGGCCGAGGCCGGGGTCACCGTGAGGAGGAGCGTCCGATGAGCACCGCCAGCTTCCCTGTGCCCTCCGAGCAGCTCGACCAGATAGTGGCCAGGACCTCCTTCGACGACCGCGGACTCGTCCCCGTCATCGTCACGCAGCACGACACCCGCGAGGTGCTCATGCTCGCCTACATGAACGAGGAGTCGCTCCGCATGACGCTCACGGAGGGCCGGGTCGTGTACTGGTCCCGGTCGCGCGCTGAGCTGTGGCGCAAGGGCGACACCTCGGGCAACACGCAGCGACTCGTGAGCTTCGCACTCGACTGCGATGCCGACACGATCCTCATCCGCGTCGACCAGCACGGCCCTGCCTGCCACACCGGCACGCGGACGTGCTTCGACGGCGACCAGCAAGCCCTGGACTTCGAAGCTCATGAGCGCGCCTGACGCCGCCGGAAAGCGAGGCAAGCGCACGGCGCTGATGTCGATCGTCGTCGGCGCCGGGCTGGCGATCCTCGCGTGGTCACAGGCGTGGTTCTCGTTCGACCTCGTCCTCGGACCGGAGAGCTACAGCGGTGAGGTCCGCGGAGACGTCGCAGCTCCCGCCGTCATGGCGCTCGCACTCGCCGCGCTTGCCGTGCTCGCCGCGCTGGCGCTGGCTGGCCTCATCTTCCGCTATGTTCTCGGCGGCCTGCTGACGCTCGTCGGCGCCGTCCTCGTGCTGCAGTCGTTCATCGCAGTTGGGAACCCGGCTCCGGCGATCGCGCCGGAGGTGACGGCGGCGTCCGGCCTCGCAGGGGAGCAGACGATCGCGGACGCGGTCGCGGCCGGCACGGTGGCGGTCACCTTCTGGCCATGGCTCGCGGTTCTCGCGGGAGCGATCCTCGTGCTCGCGGGCCTCGCCGTCATCACCACGGCTCGCAGATGGCCGACCGGGGGACGCCGCTTCACGACCACCTCGCTCGAGCCCGCGGATGCGACTGCGGGCGGCGACGATGAGCCGGCCGCCGCACCGGCTGTCGCACCGACCGACAGCGACCGGCGGGTCGAGCAATGGGATGCGCTCAGTCACGGGGACGATCCCACCGACACCGGTGGCACACGAGCATCCAGCTAGACTTACCCAAGCGCACGTGACAAGGAGCACCCTCATGACTGAAATGTCCGCGAAGACGTCCCACGAACCCACGAACATCGCCGAAGCCGAGGAGGTGCAGGAAGCTCCGCTGCAGGAGCCGCACGAGAGCCACGGGCACTCGGTCGCCGCCTGGACCGGCGTGCTCATCATGCTCGCGGGCTTCACGATCGGCACCCTCGGGATCTGGTTCGATCAGGCCGTCCTGACCTGGGTCGGCGTCGCCGCCGTCGCGGTCGGTGCCGTCGCCTGGCCAGTGCTCGCGCGCCTCGGCTTCGGGCCGAAGGCGCACTAGCTTGCTCGAGTCGCTCTACCACGGCGCACTCGAGGACGCCGCAGAACGGCGGGAGCGGACGCCGGCACGTGCGCTCGAGGCACGAATCGCCGACGTTCCGCCAGCGCTCGACGCCTATGCGGCGCTCGCGCGCTCGGAGCGCGTGAATATCATCGCCGAGGTCAAGCGCGCCAGCCCATCGCGCGGCCGTCTCGCTGACATCCCGGACCCGGCCGTCCTCGCCGCCTCCTACGAGCGTGGGGGAGCAGCCGCGATCTCGGTCCTCACCGAGCAGCGCAAGTTCCTCGGCTCGCTCGACGACCTCCGAGCCGTGCGCGACACGGTAGCCGTTCCGGTGCTGCGCAAGGAGTTCATCGCCGAGGAGTACCAGCTGCTCGAGGCTCGTGCCTGCGGCGCCGACCTCGCCCTGCTCATCGTCGCCGGCCTCGACCAGTCAACGCTGGTGCGACTCGCGGAGTTCACCGAGCAGCTCGGCATGACGGCCCTCGTCGAGGCGCACTCGAAGGACGAGCTGCTGCGTGGCCTCGACGCTGGCGCTCGCATCCTCGGCGTCAACGCGCGCAACCTGGCAACGTTCGAGCTGCACCCCGAGCTCTTCGGAGAGCTCGCCCCCCTGTACCCGAGTGACGTGGTGAAGGTCGCCGAATCGGCCGTCCTCGAGCCAGCCCACGTCCGCCGCTACCGCGATGCGGGCGCGGACGCAGTCCTCATCGGGGAGGCCCTCGTCACGGGCGGCGACCCCGAAACTACCTTGGAGACCTTCCACCTCGCATGAGCATTCAGCCCCCCAGCACGACATCGTTGCGCGACGCCTCAGGCCCCTACTTCGGCGAATTCGGCGGGAGGTTCGTTCCCGAGAGCCTCATGGCCGCTCTCGACGAGCTCGCGACCGCGTGGGAGGCGGCGAAGGCGGACGACGAGTTCTGGGCGGAGCTCGGTCGCCTGCACCGCGACTACTCGGGACGCCCGTCGATCATCACTGAGGCCCCTCGGTTCGCGGCGCACGGCGGCGGAGCGCGCATCATCCTGAAGCGCGAGGACCTCAATCACACGGGCTCGCACAAGATCAACAACGTACTCGGCCAGGCGCTCCTGACGAAGCGCATCGGGAAGACACGGGTCATCGCCGAGACCGGTGCCGGCCAGCACGGTGTTGCGACCGCCACCGCCGCCGCGCTCTTCGGGCTCGACTGCACGATCTACATGGGGGCCGTCGACACGGCCCGTCAGGCCCTCAACGTCGCCCGGATGCGCCTCCTCGGCGCCGAGGTGGTCGCGGTGGAAGCCGGCTCAGCCACGCTGAAGGATGCGATCAACGACGCCATGCGCGACTGGGTGGCGTCCGTCGACACCACGAACTACCTCTTCGGGACCGCCGCCGGGCCGCATCCGTTCCCCGCGCTCGTGCGCGACCTGCAGGCAGTGATCGGCGAGGAAGCTCGTCAGCAGGTCATCGACCTGACGGGGTCGCTGCCCGATGCGGTGGTGGCCTGTGTCGGCGGTGGTTCGAACGCCATCGGCATCTTCAGCGCCTTCCTCGACGACGAGAAGGTCGCCCTGTACGGCTACGAGGCGGCGGGTGATGGCGTCGACACGCCGCGCCACGCTGCCACGATCGGCGGCGGACGGCCAGGAGTGCTCCACGGCGCGCGCACGCTGCTGCTGCAGGACACGGACGGGCAGACGGTGGAGTCGCATTCGATCTCGGCCGGCCTCGACTACCCCGGGGTCGGGCCTGAGCACGCCTACCTCGCGTCCATCGGGCGCGCACGCTACCTTCCGGTGACCGACGCCGCGGCCATGGACGCGTTCCGACTCCTGGCTCGCACCGAGGGCATCATCCCGGCGATCGAGTCGAGCCACGCGCTCGCCGGGGCGCTCGAGCTCGGGAAGGAGCTCGGGCCAGACGCCACGATCCTGGTCTCGCTCTCCGGGCGCGGTGACAAGGACATGGAGACGGCCGCCGAGTACTTCGGGCTCGGAGACCCGGACCGCACCGAGGGCCTCGACGCATCAGAAGGACAGGGCAAATGACCTCAGCACCCTCCGCACTCGAGAGCGTCATCGACGCCGCGAACCGGGACCGCAGGGGCGCGCTCGTCGCGTACCTGCCCGTCGGGTTCCCCGATTTCGAGACCTCCGTCGCGGCGGCCATCGCGGTCGTGAAGGCCGGGGCGGACGTGCTGGAACTCGGCATGCCGTACTCCGACCCCGTCATGGACGGCCCCGTCATCCAGGCTGCGGCCGTGCAGGCGCTTGAGGGCGGCTTCCGCACGGAGCACGTGTTCGAGGCCATCAGACGGATCCGCGCCGAGGTCGACGCGCCGATCGTCGTCATGACCTACTGGAACCTCGTCATGCAGTACGGCGTCGACGCGTTCGCGCGGGACCTGGCCGAGGCTGGCGGCAACGGGCTCATCACCCCGGACCTCGTGCCAGACGAGGGCGCCGAGTGGATCGCGGCGGCCAAGAGCCATGACCTTGACCGGGTCTTCCTCGCAGCGCCCAGCTCGAGTGACACTCGCCTCGACCTCGTCATCGACTCCAGCAGGGGCTTCGTGTACACGGTCTCCACGATGGGCATCACCGGCGCCCGCGCTGATGTCGACCAGGCGGCGCGGACGCTCGCAGATCGACTGCACGCGCACGGCTGCACTCGGGCCTGCGTCGGACTCGGCATCTCCAGCGCGGAGCAGGTGCGCGAAGTCCTCGAATACGCCGAGGGCGCCATCGTCGGCTCCGCCCTCGTCAAGGCCCTCGCCGCCGGAGGCGTCGAGGCGGTCGCGGAGACCGCGGCCCAGCTCGCGCGCGGCACGGCCCTCGAGGCCACGACTTCGAAGGAACACGCATGACGCCCCTGACCGGAATCCCCAGCCCGCCCCTCGATTGGGCGAGCTTCGAGGTCGGCCCCCTGACGGTGCACCTCTACGCGCTGTTCATCGTCGCCGGCATGGTGCTCGCGGTGCTGTGGACCGACCGGCGCCTGACCGCTCGTGGTGGGGAGAAGTGGATCACGGTCGACTTCGCCATCTGGGCCGTCCTGCTCGGCCTGCTCGGCGCGCGTCTCTATCACGTCTTCACGCACCCCGCCGACTACTTCTTCGAGGGCGCGAACTTCTGGCGCATCTTCTTCATCTGGGAGGGCGGCAACGCCATCATCGGCTCCCTCATCGGCGGCGCGATCGGCATCTTCATCGCGAGCCGCATGACGGGCATCCGGATGCTCGCCTTCTCCGACGCGCTGATCCCCGGACTGCTGCTCGCGCAGGCCGTCGGACGCCTCGGAAATTACTTCAACCATGAGCTCTACGGGTGGCCGACCGATCTGCCCTGGGGCCTGCAGATCGAGGCGAGCAACCCGGCGTTCCCCGTCGGGCTGCCGGAAGGCACGCTCTTCCACCCCACGTTCCTCTACGAGATGCTGTGGAACCTCGCGGGCATCGCGATCATCGTGCTCCTCGAGCGCATGTTCCGGTGGCGCGCCGGAAAGACGCTCGCCTCCTACCTCATCTGGTACGGCACGGGTCGCATCTGGATCGAGTCGATCCGCGTCGACTACTCCGAGGTCATCCTCGGCATGCGCTCGAACGTCTTCGGTGCCCTGTGCCTCGTCATCGTCGGCATCGCGCTGTTCGTCGTCGTCTCACGCCTCCCGGTCTCGCAGCTGAGCGACAGCGTCTATCTGCCCGGGCGCGACCCGGAGTCGGAAGCAGCGGCCAAGGCCGCCGAGGAAGACGAGCTGGGTGAGCAGGAGTCGGATGAGGGCGACGAGGACGAAGCGGACGCAGAGGAAACCTCCGCGCAATCTGAGGTTCACGACGAGGAAACTTCCGTAGCCAAGCCTAACTCGCCCGACGGTGAAGAAACACCTGATGAGCGCAAGGAAGCTTCCGACTCGTCGAGGGTGTGATCCGCCGGGCACGACCCTCCTGGGCTGCCTGGAGTCGCACGCGAAACACAGAGGTAACACAGCGGTCGTACTCTGCTGAATGGACCGACGGACGCCTGTAGGCACCCGCCCCCACGGGCTCCGTCAACATCAGTCTTCTGTCGAGTCCGCCAAGCGACCCATGGCACCACCGACGAGGGGACGAGTTATGACCTCCGCCGCCTTTCCAACGAATGGCTACCCAGAAGCAGCCGGTCTCTATGACCCTGCGAATGAGCGCGATGCCTGCGGGCTCGCGATGGTCGCCACCCTGCGCGGCACGCCGGGCCACGACATCATCGATCACGCGCTCGACGCGCTGCGCCACATGGAGCACCGCGGCGCGGTCGGCTCGGACGCCGGAACGGGTGACGGCGCCGGCATCCTGACCCAGATCCCCGACGAGTTCTTCCGCGCGGTGAGCGGGTTCGAGCTTCCGGCAGAGGGGCGCTACGCCGTCGGCAACGCCTACCTTCCGGTGGACCCTGACGAGCGGGCGCGCGTCAAGGCCGGAATCGTCAAGCTCGCGGCAGAAGAGGACCTCCGGGTCATCGGCTGGCGCGAGGTCCCCGTGCAGCCGGATGAGCTCGGCAAGCTCGCACGCGCCGCGATGCCGGTCATCGAGCAGCTCTACGTGCGCAGCGAGCGCCAGAACTTCCGGGGCAACCCGCGCAAGGGTGCGTCCCTCGACCGTCAGTGCTACCGCCTGCGCAAGCGCGCGGAGCACTCGCTCGGGGTCTACTTCATGTCGCTCTCGTGCCGCATGATCACCTACAAGGGCATGGTGACGACGCTCCAGCTGGAGCCGTTCTTCCCCGACCTCGGCGACGAGCGCTTCGCGTCCAAGCTCGCGATCGTCCACTCTCGCTACTCGACCAACACGTTCCCGTCGTGGCAGCTCGCGCAGCCCATGCGCATGATGGCCCACAACGGCGAGATCAACACCGTGCGCGGCAACCGCAACTGGATGCGCGCCCGCCAGTCGCAGCTTCGATCCGAGATCCTCGGTGACGTCTCCGATCTCTTCCCGATCGTGACCGAGGGCGCGAGCGACTCCGCGTCCTTCGACGAGGTGCTCGAACTCCTCACGCTGTCCGGCCGCTCGCTGTCGCACGCCGTGCACATGATGGTGCCGGCCGCATGGGAGACCGCAGAGGACCTGAGCGCTGAAGTTCGCGACTTCTACGAGTACCACTCGCTGATCATGGAGCCGTGGGACGGCCCCGCCGCCATGGCCTTCACCGATGGCCGCTACGTGTGCGCGACCCTCGACCGCAACGGTCTGCGCCCCGGACGCTTCGTCCAGACCGCCGACGGGCTCATCGTCCTCGGCTCCGAGGTCGGCGTCGCCAGCCTCGACCCAGCCACCGTCATCCGCAAGGGGCGCCTGCGTCCCGGCCAGGTGCTCCTCGTGGACACCGAGGTCGGCCGTCTCATCGAGGACGAAGAGGTCAAGCACGATCTCGCCGAGCTCCAGCCGTGGGGCGACTGGCTCGACGAGGGCCGCATCAACCTCGCGGAGCTGCCCGAGCGCGAGCACGTGACGCACACCCCCGCATCCGTCGAGCGCCGCCAGCGCACGTTCGGGTACACGGAGGAGGAGCTTCGCATCCTGCTCGCCCCTATGGCGAAGAACGGCGCGGAGCCGATCGGCGCCATGGGCACTGACACGCCCATCGCGATCCTCACCGACCGACCGCGCCTCGTCTTCGACTACTTCACGCAGAACTTCGCGCAGGTCACCAACCCGCCGCTGGATGCGATCCGCGAGGAGGTCGTGACGAGCCTCACGACGAGCATCGGCCCCCAGGAGAACCTCCTGAGCGCGGGCCCAGAGCACGCTCGCCAGGTCGTCCTCGACTTCCCGGTCATCGACAACGACCAGCTCGCGAAGATCCAGCACATCGAGCAGCGCCCAGGCATCGACGCGGCCGAGACGCTTCGCGGCTGCTACCGCGTCGACGACGGCGTCGAGGGACTGCGCAAGCGCCTCGAGGAGCTGTGCGAGGAAGCAGACCGCGCCATCGACGCCGGCGCGGGATTCCTCGTGCTCTCCGACCGCGACTCGAACCGTGACTACGCCCCCATCCCATCGCTGCTCATGACGAGCGCGGTGCACCACCACCTGATCCGCACCGAGCGCCGCATGCGTGTCGGGCTCGTCATCGAGGCGGGCGATGTGCGTGAGGTCCACCACGTCGCCGTGCTGCTCGGCTACGGCGCGTCCGCAGTCAACCCGTACCTCGCCATGGAGTCCTGCGAGGACATGGTGCGCCAGGGCAAGCTCACCGGGGTCACCGAGGAGAAGGCGGTCGCGAACCTCATCAAGGCGCTGGGCAAGGGCGTCCTGAAGATCATGTCGAAGATGGGCATCTCAGCAGTCGCCTCGTACGCTGGTGCGCAGTGCTTCGAGGCCGTGGGCCTCTCGAACGAGCTCGTCAGCGAGTACTTCACCGGCACGGCGTCGAAGATCTCCGGCATGGGGCTCGAGGGCATCGCTCGCGAGAACGAGCTGCGTCACCGCCACGCCTACCCCGCCCAGGCGGCTCCCGCATCGCACCGCCCGCTCGACATCGGCGGCGAGTACCAGTGGCGCCGCGAGGGGCCGCCCCACCTCTTCAACCCGAACACGATCTTCCGCCTCCAGCACTCCACGCGCGAGGGTCGCTACGACATCTTCAAGGAGTACACGAAGCTCGTCGACGACCAGGCGGCCGAGACGATGACCCTCCGCGGGCTGTTCAAGCTCAAGGTCGGCGAACGGCCTCCCGTGCCGATCGACGAGGTCGAGCCAGCCTCCGCGATCCTCAGGCGCTTCCAGACCGGAGCGATGAGCTACGGCTCCATCTCGAAGGAAGCGCACGAGACGCTCGCGATCGCGATGAACCGCATCGGCGGCAAGTCCAACACGGGCGAGGGCGGCGAAGATGTCGAGCGTCTGCTCGACCCGGAGCGCCGCAGCGCGATCAAGCAGGTCGCTTCCGGGCGCTTCGGCGTCACGAGCATGTACCTGACGCACGCCGATGACATCCAGATCAAGCTCGCGCAGGGCGCGAAGCCGGGCGAGGGCGGGCAGCTGCCCCCGACGAAGGTCTACCCGTGGGTGGCCCGCACACGCCACGCGACGCCGGGCGTCGGGCTCATCTCGCCGCCCCCGCACCACGACATCTACTCGATCGAAGACCTCAAGCAGCTCATCTTCGACCTGAAGCGGGCCAACCCGTCTGCGCGCATCCACGTGAAGCTCGTGAGCGAGAACGGCATCGGGGCAGTGGCCGCCGGGGTCACGAAGGCACTCGCCGACGTGGTCCTCGTCTCCGGCCACGACGGCGGAACCGGCGCCTCGCCGCTCAACTCGCTCAAGCACGCAGGAACGCCCTGGGAGCTCGGCCTCGCCGAGACCCAGCAGACGCTCATGCTCAACGGCCTCCGCGACCGAGTGGTCGTGCAGGTGGATGGGCAGCTCAAGACGGGCCGCGACGTCATCGTCGGCGCGCTGCTGGGCGCCGAGGAGTTCGGCTTCGCGACGGCCGCCCTCGTCGTCTCCGGCTGCATCATGATGCGCGTCTGCCACCTCGACACGTGCCCCGTCGGCGTCGCGACTCAGAACCCTGAGCTGCGTTCGCGCTACACCGGCCAGGCGGATCACGTCGTCAACTTCTTCGAGTTCGTGGCGCAGGAGGTCCGCGAGTATCTCGCGGAGCTCGGCGTGCGCTCGCTCGACGAGATCATCGGCAAGCGCGAGCTGCTCGAAGTCGACGACGCCATGCATCACTGGAAGACCGAGGGCCTCGATCTCTCCCGCGTCCTCACGGGCCACGAGTTCGGCGACGCGCCCACGCGCAGCCTCGTCACCCAGGAGCACGAGCTCGACCAGCACTTCGACCAGAAGCTCCTCGAGCTCGCCGAGAAGGCCCTCGAGAACGGCGAGTCGGTCAAGGTGTCGATGGACGTCATCAACACCG
The DNA here is from genome assembly GCF_050315415.1 of Pseudoclavibacter sp. Marseille-Q434. Taxonomy (NCBI): domain Bacteria; kingdom Bacillati; phylum Actinomycetota; class Actinomycetes; order Micrococcales; family Microbacteriaceae; genus Pseudoclavibacter; species Pseudoclavibacter sp. Marseille-Q434. The sequence goes on from NZ_JBNPQH010000001.1 coordinate 947,755, forward strand.
ACCGCGCCGTCGGCACGATGCTCGGACACCACGTGACGCGCGGGCACGGCGAACACGGGCTCCCGGCCGGCACGATCAACATCGAGCTGCGGGGGACCGCCGGGCAGTCGCTCGGTGCGTTCCTGCCGAACGGCATCCGCATCCGCCTCGTCGGCGACTCGAACGACTACGTCGGCAAGGGGCTCAGCGGTGGGGAGATCATCCTGCGCCCTGACGAGCGCGCACCGTTCAAGTCCCACGAGAACGTCATCGCCGGCAACGTCATCGGCTACGGCGCGACCAGCGGCACGATGTTCCTCAGCGGCGTCGTCGGCGAGCGCTTCCTCGTGCGCAACTCCGGTGCGACGGCCGTCGCGGAAGCCGTGGGCGACCACGCGCTCGAGTACATGACGGGAGGCCTCGCCGTGATCCTGGGCGAGACCGGCAAGAACTTCGGCGCCGGCATGTCGGGCGGCATCGCCTACGTGCACAAGCTCGACCCGAAGCTCGTCAACCCCGACATGCTCTCGACGGGCGAGCTCGGTCTCACGACGCTCACGAGCGCCGATGCGGACATCCTCCGCGACATCCTCGAACGGCATGCCACGGAGACCGACTCGCAGCTGGCCCGCGAGATGCTCGACGACTTCGACGCGGTGTCGAAGGAGTTCACGAAGGTGCTCCCTCGCGACTACGCGAAGGTCACCGAGATCCGCAACGCCGCCGTCGAACGCGGTGGCGACCCCGACGACAGCACGACCTGGCACGAGATTCTGGAGGCGACCCGTGGCTGACCCGAGAGGATTCCTCACCAACCGCGAGCGGGAGCTCCCGACGCGCCGTCCAGTGCCCGTGCGGATCATGGACTTCAGTGAGGTCTACGACCCGCAGGAGCCAACCCAGTTGCGCCGCCAGGCGGGGCGCTGCATGGACTGCGGCGTGCCCTTCTGCCACCAGGGCTGCCCCCTCGGCAACATCATCCCGGAATGGAACGACCTGACGTTCCGCGGTGACATGGCCGGAGCGAGCGAGCGACTGCACGCCACGAACAACTTCCCAGAGTTCACGGGCCGCCTGTGCCCGGCTCCGTGCGAGTCGTCGTGCGTGCTCGGCATCAACCAGCCGGCCGTCACGATCAAGCGCGTGGAGCAGTCGATCGCTGACACGGCGTTCGCCGAGGGCAACGTACGTCCGCACCCGCCCGAGCGTCTCACGGGCAAGACGGTCGCCGTCGTCGGCTCGGGCCCCGCCGGCCTCGCCGCCGCCCAGCAGCTGACGCGTGCGGGCCACACGGTCGCCGTCTTCGAACGGGACGACCGCATCGGGGGACTCCTCCGCTACGGCATCCCGGACTTCAAGATGGAGAAGTCAGTCCTCGACGCCCGCCTCTCGCAGATGCGCGCCGAGGGCACTCGGTTCCGCACCGGCATCGAGATCGGCCGGGACATCACGTGGGACAACCTGCGACAGCGCTACGACGCCGTCGTGGTCTGCACAGGGGCGATGGTCCCGCGCGACCTGCCCGTTCCCGGGCGCGAGCTCAAGGGCGTCCACTACGCGATGGACTTCCTGACGCAGTCGAACCGCGTGGTCGCAGGCGACGACCTCGCCTCGCAGATCCACGCTGAAGACAAGCACGTCATCGTCATCGGCGGTGGCGACACGGGAGCCGACTGCATCGGCACGTCCCACCGCCAGGGCGCAGCCTCGGTCACGAACCTCGCCATCGGCAAGGAGCCGCCGACGGAGCGCCCGGCGCACCAGCCCTGGCCGACGACGCCGACGCTGTTCGAGGTGTCGACCTCGCACGAAGAGGGCGGCGAGCGAGCGTTCCAGGCGTCGACGGTCGAGTTCATCGGCGACGAGTCGGGGCGCGTGCGCGCGATCCGCCTCGCCGAGACGGAGTTCCGCGCGGATGGCTCGCGCGGTCCGAAGGCGGGAACAGAGCGTGAGCTGCCCGCCGACCTCGTGCTGCTCGCCATGGGATTCACGGGACCGGAGCGGCACACGATCGAGCCGCAGCTCCAGCTTCCCTTCACATCCCGCGGGGCGTTGGATCGCACGGCGGAGTACGAGACGGAGCTGCCCGGCGTGTTCGTCGCGGGCGACGCGGGCCGCGGCCAGTCGCTCATCGTCTGGGCGATCGCCGAGGGACGTGCGGCGGCCGCCTCCGTCGACCGGTATCTTGAACAGTCGACGGAACTTCCCGAGCCGATCCTCGCCACCGAGCGCGCGATCTCGCTCTGAGTCCGCCACCACGCGCCGCAGGGCGCACCTCAGTCTCGACGAACCGGAGATATGCATGAGCCGTAGAGCGAAGATCGTCGCCACCCTCGGACCAGCCGTCAACACCCCTGAAGGGATCCGCGCCCTCATCGCCGCTGGCGTCAACGTCACGCGCTTCAACCTCAGCCACGGCGACCACACCGTGCACACCGACAACTACAAGCTGGTGCGGGATGCGGCCGAGGAGCTCGGCGTTCCCGTCGCCATCCTCGTCGACCTGCAGGGCCCGAAGATCCGTCTCGAGAAGTTCGAGAACGGCCCTCACGACCTCGCGGTCGGTGACATCTTCAAGATCACCTCGCAGGACGTGCCCGGCACGAAGGAACTCGTCGGCACGACCTACAAGGGCCTGCCCACCGACGTGAAGCCGGGCGACCCGCTCCTCATCGACGACGGCAAGGTGCTCGTGCGCGTCGTGGAGACCGACGGCGTGACCGTCACGACCCGCGTCGAGGTGCCAGGCAAGGTCTCGAACAACAAGGGCATCAACCTGCCCGGTGTCGCCGTGAACGTGCCGGCCCTGTCCGAGAAGGACGAGGACGACCTGCGCTGGGGTCTGCGCATCGGCGCCGACATCATCGCGCTCTCGTTCGTGCGCTCGGCGGAGGACATCAACCGCGTGCACGCGATCATGGACGAGGAGGGCATCCGCCTCCCCGTCATCGCGAAGATCGAGAAGCCGCAGGCGGTCGAGAACCTCAACGAGATCGTCGACGCGTTCGACGGCATCATGGTCGCCCGCGGCGACCTCGGCGTGGAGCTGCCGCTCGAGCAGGTCCCGATCGTGCAGAAGAACGCGATCCAGCAGGCCCGCCGCTGGGCGAAGCCCGTCATCGTCGCGACGCAGATGCTCGAGACGATGATCGAGAACCCGCGCCCCACCCGCGCGGAGGCGTCCGACTGCGCGAACGCCGTCCTCGACGGCGCCGACGCGCTCATGCTGTCCGGTGAGACGAGCGTCGGCGCGTTCCCGATCGAGGCGGTGCGCACCATGGCGCGCATCATCGAGTCGACCGAGACGCACGGCCTGGACCGCATCCCGCCGCTGGGCACGAAGCCGTTCACGCAGGGCGGCGCGATCACCCTCGCCGCGTCGGAAGTGGGCGAGTTCCTCAAGGCGAAGTACTACTGCGTGTTCACGGAGTCCGGTGACTCCGTGCGCCGAATGGCGCGCCTGCGCACCGAGATCCCCGTGCTCGGGTTCACCCCCTCGCCGCACATCGCTCGTCGCATGAACCTCTACTGGGGCGTCACGGCAGCGATCGTCGACCGCGTCACGCACACGGACGAGATGATCGGGCAGGTCGACAAGTACCTCATGGAGAACGGCCTCGCCCAGGCGGGCGACGTCGTCGTGGTCGTGGCCGGCATGCCGCCGGGACGCGCCGGCACCACCAACGACCTCCGGGTGCACCGCGTGGGCGTCGACGACGACCGCGTCGTGCCCGCGTACGAGGGCAAGCACACGCGCTGAGCCAGATCGGCAACGCGGAGGCCGGACAGCACCGACATGCTGTCCGGCCTCTGTGCATCCCCGGCGCGCGCTCGCCTTCGCGCGCCCACGCCGCACCCGGTGCGACGGGTATCGTTTCACCATGGTGAAGTCCGAGACGGAACAGACGATATGAGTCCGCTGCAGGGATCCGTCGACACGGACCCGATGGACTCGCTCGCCGCCGCGACGTCGTGGCGTCCCGACGTCCTCGGCGCTGGCTTCGCCGCGCTCGACCTTCCCCTCAAGCCAGACCAGGAGGGCAAGGTGCTCGCCACGCTCGTCCGCGGGCCGAGAGCTGACCGCTTCGCACGCGGTCCCGCCCGGGGCGCCGACGTGCTCTACGTGCACGGCTGGTCCGACTACTTCTTCCAGAAGCATCACGCGCACTACTGGGCAGGGGAGGGAGCGCGGTTCTTCGCCCTCGATCTCCGCAAGTACGGTCGCAGCCTCCGCGACCACCAGACACCCGGGTTCGTCACCGATCTCGCCACCTACGACGAGGAGCTGGACCGCGCGCTGGAGATCATGGGGCATGGGCCGGGCGGGCATCGCCGCGGTCGCCATCCGCTCATCCTCATCGGCCACTCCACTGGCGGTCTGACGCTGAGCCTGTGGGCCGACAGGCACCCTGGGCGAGCCAGCGCGCTCATTCTGAACAGTCCTTGGCTGGAGCTGCAGACGCGCGCCGCGGTTCGCACGGCCCTCATGCCGCTCATGACACTCGCGGCCCAGCTCCGCCCGACGGACACGTTCAACAACATCGATTTCGGCTTCTACACGAGGGCAGTGAAGAAGAGCCTCGGGGGAGAGTGGGAGTTCGACGAGCGCTGGCGGCCGACGCCGAGCTTCACCGTGCGGGCTGGCTGGCTCAACGCCATCCTCGCGGGCCATGCGGCCGTCGCCGTCGGTCTCGACATCAAGGCGCCGGTCCTGACGATGCTCTCGGCGCGCAGCACGCTGTCCCCGATCTGGCACGAGGCGATGAGGCGGACGGACTCCGTGCTGCGCGTCGACGACATCGCGAGACGCACCCTCAATCTGGGTGACACCGTGACCGTTCGCCGTCTGGATGGCGCACTCCACGACGTGCTCCTCTCGGCGCCACCCGTCCGAGCGAAGGCGTTCGACGCGATGACCACCTGGCTCAAGGGATACCTGGACTGACCGGAGCAGGGAACAACGCAGGCTCGCGGACTGTTGGACTGCGTGTACCCAGCGCCACCGCACCCGAAAGGTCAGTATGAGCCGCCTCCTGTCGCCGATCACCCTTCCGAGCATCGCTGGCGACGGCCTGCCGCTGCGCAACGCCACGTTCCTCGCTCCCATGTGCCAGTACTCCGTGACGGAACGCGACGGCCTGCCGACCTCATGGCAGCTGGTGCACCTCGGCGCGCGGGCCAGCGGTGGCTTCGGGCTGGTCTGGACGGAGGCGACCGCGATCGTCCCAGAGGGACGCATCTCCCCAGAGGACGCGGGCATCTGGAGCGACGAGCACACCGAGGCGTGGCGCCCGATCGTGGAGTTCATTCATGCGCAGGGCGCGGCGGCCGGCATCCAGCTCGCGCACGCCGGCGGGAAGGCGTCCACGTATCCCGCGCTGCCCGAGACGGCGCGCGGCCGGGTTCCTGCTGACGAGGGTGGGTGGACGGCGGAAGCACCGTCGAGCAACGATGCACTCGGCCTTGAGCCCCCGGTCGCTCTGAGCGTCGAAGAGATCGCCGAGATCGTGAGCGCTTGGGGCATCGCGGCGCGTCGGGCGGATGCGGCCGGTTTCGACGCGCTGCAGATCCACGCAGCCCACGGATACCTGGTGCACGAGTTCCTGTCACCGCGCTCGAACCAGCGGAGCGACGAGTACGGCGGATCGTTCGACAACCGCATCCGCTTCGCCCTCGAGGTCGTGAGCGAGGTGCGACGCAACTGGCCTGCCGAGAAGCCGCTCGCGATCCGCTTCTCGGGTGAGGACTGGGTCGAAGGCGGTTGGACCATCGACGAGACCGTCGAGCTCGCCAAGCGCGTGCACGAACTCGGCGTCACCGTATTCGACCTGTCGAGTGGTGGCATCGGCGCGTTCACCGGGCCGGTCGGCCCCGGGTACCAGGTGACACTGGCGCGCGCCGTGCGCGCGGCGCTGCCACGAGAGGGCACGTTCGTGACGGCGGTCGGCCAGATCACGGATGCGCGCCATGCTGAGGCGATCCTCGTGGCCGGTGACGCCGACGGGATCACGATCGGCCGTGCGGCACTCGCGAACCCGAACTGGCCTGTCCATGCCGCAGTCGCGTTGGGGGACGGCCAGGAAGGACTCGTCGCGCCCCAGTACTGGCGCGCGAACATGGCCTAGCCGCTGAGCGCGGCCGGCTCGGGAGCTCGGCCCCGCAGGTGGGCGTCAGCTCTCGTCGCGACCATCTCCGCCGCGGTCGCTCCGTGCGGACGTGGAGTCGGCCAGCAGCTGCGTGAGCGTGTCCTTGAGCGCCTCGAGTTCTGGAATGCTCCAGCCGAGCTCGGCAACGACCTTGACTGGGACTTCCTCAGCCTTCCGCCTGAGGCCGCGCCCCGCGTCCGTGAGCCGGATCTCGACGGCGCGCTCGTCCGCTGGCCTGCGGTTCCGCGTGATGAGTCCCGACGCCTCAAGCCGCTTCACGAGCGGGCTCAGGGTCGCCGGTTCGAGATGCAGCGCTCGGGCGAGCTGACCGAGCGTCTGCCCGTCGTCCTCCCAGAGGCCCAGCATCACGAGGTACTGGGGGTGGGTGAGACCGAGGGGCTCGAGGATGGGGCGGTACAGCGAGATGACGCTCCTGCTCGCAGCGGCGAGGGCGAAGCACAGTTGCTTGTCGAGCGCGAGGAGGTCCACGCGTCCAGACTAGCCGAAGCAACCGAGTCCACGAATAGTTAGTACACTAACAACATGCCGAGCGACAGACTCCCGAACCCCTACAAGGGTCAGCCGGGCTGGTGGAACCGAATCAACCAGGCCCTCTTCCCATTCATGGGCCCCGCCCAGGTGGGTACCGGGGGAGTCGCGCGCACCGACCCCGTGCGCGCACCGTCCGCCTGTCGCGAGTGCGGGCACCCCTATTCGGAGCATCAGGTGCGCCGTGGTGTCGGCGCGAACCAGCCGAGCAGCATCCTCTGCCCGGCGACCCCTTCCGCCGACAACTAGAGCGAGACTACCAGCACCACGAGACCGGCCGCGGCAGTCAGCTTGATGACGATGAGTGTCCACCACCAGTCACGCGGGAAGCGCACGCCGTCGAGGCAGTCCCGGATGAACTCGGGCGGTTTGAGCGACATCACGGCGTGGGCGGCGAGCACGACGGCGAGCGCGAGAGTTGGCCACCACGGGTCTGGGAGAAGTATCACCCTTTCTCCTTGCAGGTGCAGATCGCGGCGAACGCGCGGTGCAGATCCGCGGAGAGATCAGCGGGGTCGGCGGTGCGGCGGGCCGACGCCGTGAAGAGCAGGCCCAGGAATGCGAAGTACAGCGCGCCGGCCTTCTGGGCGGCTTCTGCGCGCGGAGTGCAGCCCCGCACCGTGATCGCGGTGCGGAACTCCTCGGTAAGTCGCGCCGCGAGCTCTGAGAAGAGGCTCGATGAGTGACCACCGGAGACGAGGATCGACGCGTAGACGCGCGCGAGGTCGTCATTCCGCATGAAGACGGCGACAAATGGGGAGGCCAGAGCGACCAGGCGGCCTGAACAGGTGCTGCTGCCCGCGAAGCGCGATTCGATGCGAGGGGCCGGCCCTGGTCGGGTCGTCTCCCACTCGACGATCGCGCCTGCTGCATGCCGGTCGTGCTCAGCTTCGATGAGGCGATCAAAGACCCGGACGAGCAGCGCGTTCTTGTCGCCGACCGATATGACGGTTCCAGCGCTGACGCCCGCTGACTTGGCGATACCGCGGATGCTGGCTCCAGCGAACCCTTCCTCCTGAAAGATCTGTTCGGCGGCGCCGAGCACGCGGGTCTGAGTGAGCCTCTTGATCTCCGCGCGTGTGCTCGACATGGACCGAGCCTATAGTGAACGGGTTCAATGAACACGTTCACTGAAGTCAGGGGCAGGGGGTGCGTCGAGATGCTGCGCCGACCAAGTGTTGTCACGTGATCAGTCCGGCGTCGAACACAGGTTCTGAGTTTTTCCACAATCCCTGGTCAACGGCTGGTTTCTGGGGCGGTCCAGTGCTAGGCTGGTGGTGATCTTGGGGGAGGTTATCGTGGCATCGAAGTTCGAGCAGGAGTCGCATCGCCAGTCGTCGACGGAGACGGCTGTGGTCGATGCGTTGCTCGAGGCGCGGTGTCAGCTGGCGGGGCTTCCGGATGCGGAGATCGTGGTCGCGTTGCGGGAGTTGGCGGCTCGTCGGCGCGTGGTGGATGCGGCGTTGGTGGAGGTCGCTGGGGAGTTGCTGCTCCGGGAGGACGAGTCGCCGCGGGCGGAGTCGGTGGCGCGGAAGTCGGGGTTCCGGAACCTGACGGCCATGCTGGAGCAGGTGCTCGCGGTGCGGCCGTTCGAGGCGAGCACGCTGGTGCGGGTGGCCGCGGCGACGCGGGAGCGGATGAGCGTCACGGGCGAGCCGATCCCGGCGAAGTATCCGGCCGTATCGAAAGCGGTCGGGTCAGCGGTCATGTCGATCGCGCAGGCGTCGGCGATCACGAAGGGCCTGGACCACACCGGGAACCGCGTGGGCGTCGACGAGCTCGAGCGGGCCGAAATGGAGCTGGTCGCGTCGGCGTGCGGGGTGAACCCGGAAGACGAGCAGCCCGCAGTGCCGAAGGTGCTGGAGGTGCAGGCCGCGACGTGGGTGTCATACCTCGACCCGGACGGTGACGAGCCGCGGGCCGACAAGATCGCCGAGGAACGCGGGCTGTGGATCTCCCGGCGCAGCGACGGCGCGGTCACCGGGAAGTTCGTGGCGACGCCGGAGCAGGGCGAGCAGCTGCTGTCGGTGTTCGATGCGCTGCTCTCGCCGCGGCGCAGGGTGGAGTTCCCGGTGGCGTCCGAGTGCGGGGAACCACTCGCCCCGGCCCTCGGCGCCAACGAGCTCCCGCTGGACGAAGACAACGCGCACACCGACAGCGACAACGTCAACGACAACGACAACGACAACGTCGAGGTTCCGCTGGTGGACCCGCGCTCGATCGAGCAGCAGCGCATCGACGCGCTCACGATGCTCGTGCGCGCTTACGCCGAATCCCCAGACGCGCCCAGAACCGGAGGCGAAGCGCCCACCGTCATCATCGTGACCACCAAGGCCGGCATCGCCGGAACCGCAGAACGTCCCGAAGACGTCCCGCACCTCGAGCGCACCGGGGAACCAGTCCCGCCGAGCGTCGCCGCGCAGCTGCTGTGCGACGGGTTCATCCGCGTCGCAACCCGCAGCAGCACCGGGGAGATCCTCGACCTCGGCCGCAAACAACGACTCTTCACCACCGCCCAACGCCGCGCCATCGCGATCCGCGACCGGCAATGCCGGGCCCCCGGCTGCAGCGCACCCGTGCGCTGGTGCGAAGTGCACCACGCACAGCCCTGGAGCGAAGGCGGACCCACCGACGCGAAACACGGCATCCTGCTGTGCTCCTTCCACCACCACGAAGTCCACCGCGGACGGCTCGTCCTCACCAACGGCAACAACGGCAGCAACGGACGCAACGGCAACAACAGCAACGGCAACGGCAGCAGCGGACGCTGGCACGTCGTCCCCGCCCTCGGGCACCACGCCCCACGCAGAACCGCCCGCCGCCGCAGCTACACCACCAACAGCGTCCAAACCGCACGCCCAGCAATCAACCGAAGACCCTGAAACCACCCACCAGCAACCAAGCAGCCGCGGCTCATGTGGCGGGCAGCGACTCCATCATCTGCTCCCATGCGCGGTACGTTTCGGCGCCGACGATCTCGAGCCGCGTCACCACGGCCACGCACTGCGCTCGCACGTCGCACATCTCCAGCCTGGAGGTGCGGCCGTGCGGACCCGGGACGTCATCGGCAAGCACGACCGAACCGCCGCATGAGTCAATACACGTCCCTCACGTAGCGCTTCTGGCGCTTCAGGGCGCCGACGTACTCGGCAGCCACCTCAGCCGTCACTCCGCGCTCCCGCGCGACCACGGCATGCAGCGCATCATCGACGTCCCTTGCCATGCGCGAAGCGTCGCCGCACACGTAGAAGTGGCCACCCTCCTCGAGCCACGCGTACAGCTCTGCACTGTGCTCGAGCATCCGCGTCTGCACGTAGATCTTCTCGGCCTGGTCGCGCGAGAACGCGAGGTCGAGGCGGTCGAGGACACCCCGCTCGCTGAGCCCCGTCAGCTCGTCCTCGTAGATGAAGTCGCTCTCCCGATGCTGGTCACCGAACAGCAGCCAGTTGCGCCCGGAGGCGCCCCGCGCCTCGCGCTCGTGCAGGAAGCCACGGAACGGCGCGATGCCCGTGCCAGGGCCGACCATGATCATGGGCGCGTCATCGTCCTCGGGCACGCGGAACGCAGCGTTCGGCTGCAGGAACAGGTGCACCGGGTCGGCCTCACCCACACGGTCAGCGAGGAACGTCGAGCAGACGCCGCCGTACCGGCGGGCCTCGCTGCCGTAGCGGACGGAAGCGACGGTGAGGTGGATGCGGTCCGGGCTGGCCAGGGGGCTCGACGAGATCGAGTACGCACGGTGCTGCATCGGGCGCAGCAGCGCCGCGAACTCGTCCGCACCAAACGCCACGCCCTGTGCGGCCTTGAGGACGTCGAGCGTGTCCTTCCCCCACAGCCAGCTGTCGAGCTGCGCCTTGTCGCCGCGCTGCACGAGCTCCGCGACGGCGCCGCTTGGCTCGCGCGCCGAGAGCTCCGCGAGCAGGTCCTTCGACGGCGCCGTGATGTCGAGCTCACGTTCGAACGCCGTGCGCAGGCTGGAGCCGTTCTCGAGCGCCTCGTCTCCCGAGAATCCGAGGTGTCCGAGCAGCTCGTCGACGAGTGCCGGCGCGTTGACCGGGACGACCGCGAGGGCGTCGCCCGCCGCATACGTGATGCCGCTGTCGCCGAGCTCGAACTCGTAGTGGCGGATCTCCTTCGAGCTCCGCGGCCCGGAGAGCACGCGGTTCACGGCGAGCCGCGACGGGTACGGGGTCTTCTTGTTCCAGGGAGAGCGCACGCGGGCAGGGGCGGCCGCGGCGGCGGGCGCCGGGGCTGCCGTGTTCGGCTGCAGCGCAGCGAAGTGCTCGACAACCTCTGCGATCCAGGCGGCGGCTGCGTCCTCGTAGTCGACGTCGCAGTCGACGCGCTGCACCACCCGAGTGGCGCCGAGCTGCTCGAGGCGTGTGTCAATGAGCTTGCCTGCCTGGCAGTAGTCGTCGTAGCTGCTGTCACCGAGCGCCAGCACGGCGAACTTCGCAGACTCGAGACGCGGCGCACCGTCGGCAGAGAGCTCCTCCCAGAACAGCTCCGCGTTGTCCGGCATCTCGCCCTCGCCGTACGTGGACGTGACGACGACGATGTTGCGTTCCCCGCCGAGCGCCTCGGGCGAGACGGAGTCGAGCGGGGCGAGCGTCGCCGCGAGACCCGCGCCGCGGGCCGCGGCCGCGAGATCCTCAGCCACGAACTCGCAGTTGCCGGTCTGCGTGCCGATCAGGATCTCGAGCGTGAGCGTCGCCGACTCCACCTCCTTGTCGGCCGTCGGGATCGCGGCCAGGCCCGCCATGAAACCTGAGAGCCAGGCCTGCTGCTCCTTGGTGAACGGGGCGTCCACCGGGATGAACGGCGCGCTCATGCCAGACCTCCGGCGGTTGCCGTGAGACCCGCCATGGCGGCCGAAGGCTGCTGACGCTTCTCCGTGACGACGAGGTCGCGGGCGATGTCCACCAGCGCCGCGGTCGCCAGGATCTCGTCGGTGCCAACCGACTCGAGCAGGCGGCGGTTCTTCACGTTCTGGTGCATGATCCATCCCGTCGTTCCAGGCGCGTCGATGCTGCGCACGTTGCGCAGACGGAGCGCGTCCTTGTAATCCTCCAGGCGCTTGGCAGCGATGAGGGCCGCCAGCGCAGCGTCCTCGAAGCGCTCGAGCTCCCCACGCAGGTACTTGTTGACGCGCTGCATGACGAAGAAGTCCTCGGTGAGGATCAGCTTCCGCACCGCATCCACCACCCGGGGGTCGTCGGGTCCGCTCGCGTCCGGGACGCGTGTGAGCGCGATGCCCTGCGAGATGTTCAGCACGGCGTAGGAGGCGAGCAGCGCGAACCGGTCGTCCCGGTCCGCTTCGGAGCCACTCGGCGTGCGCCCGCCGATGACCGGGTGAGCGCCGCGGTAGGCCTCCTTGAAGAGGCGGATGCGCTGGGTCGCGATCGACGCCGAGAGCTCGTCGAGGAGCTCCTTGCGGCCCTTGGCCGCGAGGATCTCGTCCGCGTCCTGGTACAGGAGCAGCGCCCGGGGCATGCCGCAGAAGAACTTGCTGCGCTCCGCCTCCCAGTCGCCGAGGATCCGCGCGGCGAGCGGAGACCCGGTCGCGTCGAGGTGCCAGTGCAGCAGGAGCTTGACGGCCGCCTCGTGGAAGTCCCCGTGGCTCGTGTCGGTGATGGGGAACACCAGCAGCGAGTCGGCGCTGACGTTGGCGCGAGTCGACCCGTCCGCGTCGTACTGGTAGACGAAGCCGCCGCTCATCCCGTTGCCGAGGCCCTTGCCCGCGCTCCCGAGGTTGAGCACGGCTCCGTTGGTCATGTACTCGCAGCCGAAGTCGCCGATGCCCTCGACGACGGCCGTCGCGCCGGAGTTGCGCACCGCGAAGCGGTCACCCGCCTCGCCCTGCACGAACGTGCGTCCACCGGTCGCGCCGAAGAGTGCGAAGTTGCCGATGAGCACGTTCTCGCCGGGCTGCGAGCCACCTCCGCCGGGGGAGAGGATCACGATGGTGCCGCCTCCTTGGCTCTTGCCGACGCCGTCGTTCGCGGTTCCCGTATGCACGAGGCGCATGCCGTCGTTGCTGAACGCGCCGTATGACTGGCCCGCCGACCCCTGGGTCGTGACGGTCACGCTGCCGTCGACGAGCGAGCGCCGTCCGCGGTCGTCCTCGACGACCGAGGGAAGGTCCGCCACGGTCGCGGCATCGAGCTCGTAGTTGAGCATCCGCTCGATGTCGATGGACAGCTGGCCACCGACCGACTTGAAGCGGTTGCCCATCTCGACGCCCTCGATGAGAACTGCGGGCTCAGCGCGCTCGATGAGCGCGGCCCGGATCTGCTCGACGAGCGAGTCGTCGATGCTGAAGTCCTTCTCGAGGGAGATGGGGTCGGTGACGATCTTCTCCGGCACCTTCGCGAGCATGTCGCGCACATCCAGGTCGCCGACGCTCGCGGGGTGCGCGAGGAGCTGCAGCAGGTCGCCGCGGCCGCGTGCCTCGCCGAGCGAACGAAGGCCGAGGGAGGCGAGGATCTCGCGCACCTCGTGGGAGATGTTGAGCAGGTACTGCGCGAGCGCGCGCGGGTCGCCGTCGAACACCTCCGGGTTCGTCGTGAGGCCGGCTGGGCACTTGATGTTGCAGTTCTTCGCCATGACGCAGCCGAGCATCATCAGCGCCGTCGTGCCGAACTCGAAGCTGTCCCCGCCGAGGAGCGCCGAGGTGACGACGTCACTCGCCATCTGGTGGGCGCCCGAGCAGCGCAGCACGACCTTCTGCCGGAGTCCGTTCGCGAGGAGCGCCTGGTGCACCTCGGCGACGCCGATCTCGGCCGAGCGGCCCGCGTACTTGAGGCTCGTGACGGCCGCAGCCCCCGTGCCGCCCGTGTTGCCCGCCACGTTGATGACGTCGGCGCCGGCCTTCGCGACGCCCACGGCGATCGTGCCGATGCCCTCGGACGAGACGAGCTTGACGACGACGCGAACTCGCGCCGCCTTGCAGTCGTGGATGAGCTGGGCGAGGTCCTCGATCGAGTACGTGTCGTGGTGCGGTGGCGGGGAGACGAGCTCGACGCCTGGCGTCCCGCCTCGGGCCGCGGCGATGTCGACCGTGACCTTGGGGGCAGGCAGCTGCCCGCCCTCGCCTGGCTTCGCGCCCTGGCCGATCTTGATCTCGAGCTCCTGCAGCATCGGGTCGGCGAGGTAGCCGGCCCAGATGCCGAAGCGTCCGGAGGCGAACTGCTTGATGCGCGAGCCGCGGATCGTGTTGTAGCGGGTGATGTGCTCGCCACCCTCACCGCAGTTCGACATGCCGCCGACCATGTTCGTGCCGTGCGCGACCGACTCGTGCGCCGTGGCGACGAGCGCCCCGTGGCTCATGGCGCCGGAGGCGAGCGTGCGGGCGATCTCGTGCGCTGGCTGCACTTCGTCGAGCGAGATGCTGTCCGGTGCCGTCCTCAGCAGGCTGAGAACGCTGGAGATGCCGGGGACCACGCGGACCTCGAGTCCCGCATCCGTCGCCGTGGTCTCGACGATGGCCTCGCCATCGAGTGCGGTGAGGACCTGCGCGAGCGCGTCGTAGCGCGCGGCTTCGTCGTCGAGGGGACCCGTCAGGGTGAGCAGGTAGCGCTCGTTCTCGACGCGCTCGATCTCGAGGCCGCGCACGCGGACGTCGCTGTTCCCGTCGAGCGAGAACCGACTGAGCTCGCGCGCGAACTCGGAGGGGGTCGACGCGAGGCGCACGTCGGCGGGCAGCGAGAGGACATCGCGCAGCGCGGATGGTCGGCGCGTGCGCTCCTGGATCGTGTTGGTGACGAAGTCGCGGTAGCCGGGGGTGATCTCGAACGCGTCGATCTGCTCGGGGGTGAGCGCCCCGTATCCGTTGTACGTGTAGGCCTTGTCGTCGAGCCCGAAGGCGTCGCCGAGCTGGCCGAGCGTGAGGAGGCGCAGCGAGTCGTGGCCCGGGTGCGGCTCGGCGGCCGCCTCGCCCGGTTCCGTCGCCTCAGCAGCCCCCGGCGACTCGAGGACGCGCGGCTCCTCTGTCATGTCGATGAACCCGCGAACGGCCGTGGTCCCGAAGGAATGGCCTGCACCTTCCTGGCGCTCCTTGAAGAGTCCGAGGAGCGGGATCTGCTTCTCGTCGGCGACGGTGACGGCCCGCTCGTGCCACTCGGCGACCGCGAGGGCGATGCGCTCGAAGCGCACCCCGCCGACGGGCGCCGCGAGGTGCGGGAAGTAGCCGGCGAGCACGGGGTCCTTCGTGTCGAGGTAGTTGGGTTCGAAGAACTCGCCACCGATGTAGCTCTCGACCGTGCAGAGGCCGACGCGACCCATCGTCTTCATGAGCGACTTCTCCGCAGCCTTCGCGAAGCGCGCGACCGCGAGGTCCGTCTCGGTGATCGTGTCGACGGATGCGGCGCCGCTCGGGTAGCGCTCCTCCGCGCGCAGCCGCACGCAGAGCGGGTAGACGGCGGCCGCGCCGAAGCCCAGCGCCGACGCGATGTGGTGCGAGGACGGCAGCTGGCCGCTCTCGGCGATGATCGAGACCCGGAGTCTGAGCCCTTCGCGGATCAGCCGCTGGTTCACGGCCGCGATCACCAGGATGAGCGGGATGGCTGCCGCCTTCCTGGACACGTTGCGATCAGTGAGGACCGCGATGCCGCCCTGCGTGCGCGCGAACTCGGCCACGGCGTCGCAGACCCGCTCGACCGCGTCGCGCAGTGATGCCGCGTTGGCCGCGGCGTCACCCTGCACGGGCGTGTAGAGGATCTCGAAGCGCTCGAGCGGCGCGAGGCGCTGCTCCCGCAGCGCGACCATGTTGAGGTGGCTGAGGATCGGGGACGGCACGACGATCTGCCTCGTGCGGTTGCCGCCGTCCGGCTTCGCGCCGAGCGCCACGCGGAGCGTCATCCCGTCGGCTTCGCGGATGCTGTCGAGCGGCGGGTTGGTGACCTGCGCGAACCGCTGCGAGAAGTACTTCGCGAGGCCGCCCTCCTGGTCGGAGAGCGCGTTGATCGCGTTGCCGTAGCCCATCGCGGAGATGCGCTCGGTGCCGTTCGCGAGCATCGGGTCCATCATGAACTTGAAGCTCTCCTGGTTGAGCGAGTACGCAACGTACCTGCCGGCGGGGGAGAGGTCGCCGTCGTAGCCGAGCGTGGAGCTGCCTCGGGTGATCTCGGGCAGCTCGATGTCCTCGATGTTGACTCTGGCCGCTTCGAGCTCCGCGCTGTAGTCGCGGCGCCTGGCGAGCTGCTCGAGCGCCTCTCTCGTGCGGTAGCTGCGTCCCTGACGGTGATCGAAGTACAGCATCCCGCCAGCCTCGATGCGGCCGCGGCGGATGATCGTGCCCGGCGCGAACTGGATCTGTCCCGCCTCGGAGCTCACGACGAGGTAGTCGTCCGTCTCGACGGTTCGCAGCGGCCGCAGGCCGAGGCGGTCGAGCCGGGTGCCGATGATGTCGCCGTTGCTGAAGACGAGGGCGGCCGGACCGTCGTTCTTCTCCTCGTACAGGGAGAAGAACTCGAGCATGTCGCGCACCTCGGGGGTCAGCGTGCGGTCGTTCTCCCACGCCGGCGGCATGGTCGAGACAACGGCCTCGACGAGCTCGAGCCCGTCGTCGAAGACACGGCTCTGGAGCGTCTGGTCGAACCGGCTGCTGTCCGACTGGCCGGGCGGATGCACGATGACGCGTCCGCGGGCGGTCGCGAGGGCGTTCTCGGAGAGGCGGTTCTTGCGGTCGGTGTTGAGCTCGCCGTTGTGCGCGAGCATGCGGAACGGCTGCGCCATGCTCGGGTGCGGTTC
Organism: Pseudoclavibacter sp. Marseille-Q434; assembly: GCF_050315415.1. Lineage (NCBI taxonomy): Bacteria > Bacillati > Actinomycetota > Actinomycetes > Micrococcales > Microbacteriaceae > Pseudoclavibacter > Pseudoclavibacter sp. Marseille-Q434. The sequence goes on from NZ_JBNPQH010000001.1 coordinate 964,179, forward strand.
CGTGTTGGTCGAGAAGCGCGTGTGGAAGAACAGCGTGCGCACCGACTGGCGCTCGTCGAGCAGGTCGGTGAAGTAGGGGATGACCTCGTTCGAGTTGAGGCGCCCCTTGAGGGTCTGCGTGCGCGCGCTCAGGGAGAGGGGGTAGAGGCCCTGGAGCGCGGGGTCCGCGTACGCGACGCCCTCGATGTCGAGGAGTGCGGCGTTCGCCGCCGAATCCATCTCGGCTCGGCTCCATCCTTCCGCGGCCTCGAACACCCACTGCACGATGGGGAGCTGGTAGTGCGCCGCGGCCGGGCGCGCGACGGAGGGGTCGACGGGAACGTCGCGCACGAGCACGGGCTCGATGCCGTTGGCCCGCAGCGTGCCGGAGATGAGCTCGTGAGCGGCCTCGAGCAGTGCCTCGTCGCTCGGCATGAAGAAGTTGCCGACCCCGAAGAGGCCGGCCGTGAGCTGTCGGCCGACGAGCGCACTGAAGAACTCCACCGACAGGTCGACGTTGACGCCGGCGCCGTCCCCGACACCCTCAGCTGACATCCCTCCGCGGTGCGGGATCGCGCAGAGCGCCTCGTTGCCGAGCCGGATGACGTCGTGGTGCTGGACGCCGTCCTTCCGCGTGATGAAGCCGACGCCACAGTCGCTCTTCTCGAGCTCGGGACGGTACAGACCGGTGATTTTTTGCGACACGAAGATGCCTCCTGGGGACAGCAGCGAGGGGAAAGGCGACGCGAACACTGCAACGTTGGAGGTTTCGTCTGCGGGAGTCGGCACTTGGTGCGGTGCGAGCTTCCCAGCGGCAAAGCGGTATACGTACGGTAAGGGGTGCCTAAGGCTGATGCAAGGCCACGCGCCGTGCGCGCGCACGATCGCTGACCTACCACCTGGTGGGGTGAGGAGTACGATCCGGAGCGCGCACCCGCGTCAGCACCAACAGGGAAGAGGCACCATGAGCACCATCTTCATCACGGGGACTTCGACCGGACTCGGCCGTGCGGCCGTCGAGCTCTTCTCCGCCAGGGGCTGGCGAGTGATCGCCACCATGCGGGCGCCGGAGAAGCAGACGGAGCTTGGTGACCTCCCGGGGGTGACGCTCAAGCGGCTCGACGTGACGGACCCAGAGGCCATCGTCCGCGTCGTGGCCGAGACGCTTGCCGAGGAGCCCGTCGACGTCCTCTTCAACAACGCGGGCTACGGGCTCGCGGGCCCGTTCGAGGCCGCAACGGACGAGCAGATCGTCCAGAACATCACCACCAACCTCCTCGGCGTCATGCGCGTCACGAAGGAGTTCATCCCGCACTTCCGTGAGCGCGGCGCAGGCGTGATCCTCACGACGACGTCCATCGGCGGCAAGGTCACGATGCCCTTCAACTCCGTCTACCACGCCGCGAAGTTCGGCGCCGAGGGGTGGAGCGAGGGCCTCGCCTACGAGCTGGCTCCGTTCGGCATCCGGGTCAAGACCCTTGCACCTGGCGGCATCCGCACCGACTTCGGCGGCCGCAGCCTCGACCAGACCGCTCACCCCGACTACCTGGAAGCGCTCATCCGGGCGACGTCGCGGTTCCGGGACCCGTCCCGCGACTCGACGCGCTCGTCCGCCGAGCAGGTCGCCCAGGCCGCATTCGATGCGGTGACGGACGGGACCGAGCAGATCACGTACGTCGTCGGCCAGGACGCGCAAGAGTACATGGGCATGCGTGAGCAGCTCGGGCAGTCAGGCTTCGTCTCGGCATCCACGAGGCTCTTCTTCGGCTGAGATGGTCGCGGTGGCTGAGATGATGGACGCATGAGCGAAGTCAAGACATACATGCGCACCGCCTCTGCCGAGGCGGATGCTGGCGAAGAGGCCCTCACGGAGGTCACCGACAAGCTGGTGCAGCGCCTCGTCGAGGCAGGGGCCTCCGACGGCGTCACGATTCCCCAGAGCGAAGTCGAGGTCGACGTGCTGGTCGACGACACGCTGAACCTCTGGGACGCGACCGCGACCTGGTCGGGAACCGGTGCGACCTCGTCGGAACCTGAGGAGACGCCCATGACGGGCGAGTAGCGCCGAGCACGAACACCGAGAACGAGACAAGCCCCGGTTCGGCCAGTGATTCACTGGCACGACCGGGGCTTCCCGTCTGGTGCCGGCTGTGGGATTCGAACCCACACGCCCTCTCGGACAGAGCATTTTGAGTGCACCGCGTCTGCCATTCCGCCAAGCCGGCGCAACACCACGGACACAGTATCGTAAGCTCACTACGTGACTGAACAGGAAACCTCTCAAGCCCCGCGACGTGTTGTCGTCGCTGAAGACGAGTCGCTCATCCGGCTCGACATCGTGGAGATCCTCCGCGACAACGGCTTCGACGTGGTCGGAGAGGCCGGCGACGGGGAGACCGCGGTCGCCCTCGCGAAGGAACTCCGCCCCGACCTCGTCATCATGGACGTCAAGATGCCGCAGCTCGACGGCATCTCCGCGGCCGAGCAGCTGTCGAAGGACAGCATCGCGCCCGTTGTGCTCCTCACCGCGTTCAGCCAGAAGGAACTGGTGGAGCGCGCGACTGAGGCGGGCGCCCTCGCGTACGTCGTGAAGCCGTTCACGCAGAACGACCTGCTCCCCGCGATCGAGATCGCGCTCGCTCGCCACGCGCAGCTCATCGCGCTCGAGGCCGAGATCTCCGACCTCAACGAGCGGTTCGAGACCCGCAAGCAGGTCGACCGCGCGAAGGGCCTCCTCACGCAGAAGATGGGTCTCAGCGAGCCAGAGGCGTTCCGCTGGATCCAGAAGGCGTCGATGGACCGCCGTCTCACGATGCAGGAGGTCGCGCAGGCGGTCATCCAGCAGCTCTCGGCCAAGAAGTAGCCGAGCCTCGATCAGCAGAAGCCCTCACCGCGTTGTCGCGGTGAGGGCTTCTTCGGCTCTGCGTGGAACTACTTCGCGGTTCGGATGAGGTTGGTGATGCGGATCGTGGAGCAGCGCTTGCCCGCCTCATCGGTGACCACGATCTCGTGCACCGTCATGGAGCCGCCGAGGTGGATCGCCGTGCACACGCCCGTGACCCAGCCGCTGACCGCGGATCCGGTGTGGGTGGCGTTGATGTCGATGCCGACCGCGAAGCGCCCGGGGCCGGCGTGCACGTTGGCGGCCATGGAACCGAGGGATTCGCCGAGCACGCAGTAGGCGCCGCCGTGCAGCAGGCCGATGGGCTGGGTGTTCCCGTCGACCGGCATGACGGCGACCGAGCGCTCTGGACTCAGCTCGACGCAGAGGATGCCCATCCGCTCGGCCAGCGCGCCGAAGCCGCGACCGTAGGTCACGTCGTGCTGGTCGGGGATGGCGAGCCCGTTGACCGTCGTCGGGGGCGTTTCCAGGTGAGTCATCAGGCTTCCTCCTCGAAGAACGCCCCACAACACGCGCGCATCGGCGCAGTGTCTGGGGCGGCAAGTAGGCTGACCGTGTGTCAGCGCAAAATCAGCCTACCCTCATGGTCATCGACGGCCACTCGCTTGCCTTCAGGGCGTTCTTCGCCCTGCCGGTCGACAGCTTCGTGAACTCGGAGGGGCAGCACACGAACGCCATCCACGGCTTCGTCTCCATGCTCCTCAATCTGCTGCAGAACGAGAACCCGAGTCACATCGCCGTGGCCTTCGACATCTCGCGCAGCTCCTTCCGCACCCGCGAGTACCCCGAGTACAAGGCGGGCCGCGACGCGACTCCCGTCGAGTTCAAGGGGCAGATCCCGCTGCTTCGCGACGCCCTCCACGCGATGGGCATCAAGACCGTCGTGAAGGAGGACTTCGAGGCCGACGACATCCTCGCGACCCTCGCACGGCAGGGGCGCGAGCAGGGCTTCAAGGTGCTCGTCGTCTCGGGCGACCGCGACTCGATCCAGCTCGTCACCGACGATGTCACGCTGCTCTACCCGTCGACGCAGGGCGTGACGAAGCTGACCCGCTACGACCCCGCGAAGGTCGAGGAGCGCTACAGCGTGCGCCCGGAGCAGTACCCGGACGTGGCGGCCCTCGTGGGGGAGAAGAGCGACAACCTCCCCGGTGTCCCCAAGGTCGGCGAGAAGACCGCGGCCAAGTGGCTCGCGCAGTACGGCTCCCTCCAGGGCATCCTCGACCATGCCGACGAGATCGGCGGCAAGGTCGGCGAGTCCTTCCGCGAGCACCGCGAGAACGCGGTCCGCAACCGCAAGCTCAACCGCCTCGTCGATGACGTCGAGCTGCCGGTCGCACCGGATCAGCTCACGCGCGGGTCGATCGACGCGGATGCCGTCCGCGAGATCTTCACGAAGCTGCAGTTCCGCACCCTGCAGGACCGGGTGCTGAAGCTCGCCGACGAAGCGGGTGACGACATCGCGCCCGCCGAAGCAGTCGCTGCGCCCGTTCGACCGGAGCTGCTCGACGAGGAGCTCGAGCAGTGGCTCGAGAAGGCCGTCGCCGCGACCCCGGAGGGCCTCGGCCTCGCGGTCTCGCACAACGCCGAGGGTGGCATCATCGCCATCGGCGTGTCGACGGCCGCCGAGGCGACCGAGCTCCGCTGGATTCCGGAGCGCGTCGACTACGCGCCCCTCGAGGCGTGGCTCGCGAGCGATGCTCCCAAGCTCATGTTCGACGCGAAGCCCCAGCTCAAGGCCCTCACCGTCGCCGGCCTCGCGGTCGGCGGCCAGGTCAAGGACGGGCAGCTCGCCGCGTGGCTCTACCGCCCCCAGAACGCCCCCAAGCGCCTCGCCGAGCTCGTGCAGATGCGACTCGACGAGCAGCTCCCAGAGGGCGACCCGAACCAGCTGCAGCTCGGCGACGAGTCGTCGCTCGTCGCGAGTGACGCCTGGTACACGCAGCGCGCGACGACTGCCGCCCTCGGCATGCTCGAGCCAGGCACGCTCGACGTCTTCACATCCATCGAGACGCCCCTGCTCGCCACGCTCTCGAGCATGGAGCTGCAGGGCGTCGCCATCGACCGCGACTTCCTGCAGGGCCTCGCCGACGACCTGACCGAGCGCATCCGCACCTACGAGCAGGAGGCGTTCGACGCCATCGGCGGCACCGAGATCAACCTCGGCTCCCCGAAGCAGCTGCAGGTCGTGCTCTTCGAGACGCTCGAGATGCCGAAGACCCGCAAGACGAAGACGGGCTTCTCGACGGATGCGGAGTCGCTCGCTGACCTCGAGCGCAACAGCCCGCATCCCTTCCTCGGCGCCCTCCGAAAGCACCGCGACTCGGTGAAGCTGCGACAGATCATGGAGTCGCTGCTCAAGGCCATCGACGAGAGCTCGCGCATCCACACGAGCTACCACCAGATCGGCTCCGCCACGGGCCGCCTGTCGTCGAACGACCCGAACCTGCAGAACATCCCCATCCGCTCCGATGAGGGTCGCCGCATCCGTCGCGCGTTCGTGCACGGACCCGAGTTCGAGTCGCTCCTCACCGCCGACTACTCGCAGATCGAGATGCGCATCATGGCGCACCTGTCGGGCGACGCCGCGCTCATCGAGGCCTTCAACGCGGGGGAGGACCTCCACCGCTTCGTCGGCTCGCGGGTGTTCGGGGTGGACCCGGCCGATGTGACGCCGGCCATGCGCTCGAAGGTCAAGGCGATGTCCTACGGCCTCGCCTACGGCCTCTCAGCGTTCGGCCTGTCGAAGCAGCTGCAGATCGAGGTCGCCGAGGCGAAGAAGCTCATGATCGACTACTTCGAGCGCTTCGGGAAGGTCCGCGACTACCTGCGCAACGTCGTCCTGCAGGCAAAGGAGGACGGGTACACGGAGACCATCTTCGGCCGCAGGCGCCCGTTCCCGGACCTGCACTCGACGAACAGGATCGCGCGCGAGAACGCCGAGCGACAGGCACTCAACTCGCCGATCCAGGGATCGGCGGCCGACATCATCAAGCGCGCCATGAACTCCATCGAGGACCGCATCCGTGCGGAGAACTTCTCGTCCCGCATGCTGCTGCAGGTGCACGACGAGCTCGTGTTCGAGGTCGCCGCCGGTGAGGGCGAGGCGATGGAAGCGCTCGTCCGCGAGGAGATGGCCGCGGCTGCGGACCTCACCGTGCCACTGGAAGTGCAGATCGGGCGCGGCCCGAACTGGGACGAGGCCGCGCACTAGCCCGCGCAGCTGCTCGCCCCGACCCGGTCGGGCCGTGGAGCGGGGACCCAGAGGGGCGAGCATAGGCTTGCGGGATGACGACTTCCGCTCTTCCCACCCAGAACACCAGTCAGCCACGACCGCAGACGGACATCGACCGGCTCGCGGAGGCCTGGGTCGCTACCGAGATCGACCTCTCGCCCGAGCTGCGCGTGGAGCTCGGCGCCGAGGGCGACAAGGCCGAGTACGGCGACTACTCGTCGGCCGCGGCTCCCCGGAAGCGCGCCGCGATCGTCGAGGTGCTCGCGAAGCTGGACACGCTCACCGAGACCGACGAGGTCGACCGTGTGACGGCGCTCGAGCTGCGACGCAGCCTCGGGCTCGAGGTCGAGATGATCGACGCCAAGCTGCACCTGCGTGAACTGTCGAACATCGCATCTCCGGCGCAGGACATCCGCATGGTGTTCGACCTCATGCCTCGCGAGACGCCGAGCGACTTCGAGGACATCGCGCGGCGCCTCGAGAACCTGCCTGCGGCGGTCGAGGGATACACGGAGCGCCTCGGCGCGGGCATCATGGCCGGTGTAGTTCCCGCGAAGCGGCAGGTCCGCGAAGTCGCCGTGCAGACCGGCGAGTACGCGGCCCCGGGGAACTTCTTCGAGCAGCTCGCGGAGTCGTCGCCCGCGACCGGCGAGCTCTCGCAGGAACTCCGCAAGAAGCTGCAGCGAGGCGCTGAGCTCGCGTCTGCCGCGTACGGCGCGTTCACGACGTTCCTCGACGACGAGCTGCTGCCCGCGGCGAGCGAGACCGACGCCGTCGGGCGCGAGCACTACGCGCTCGCCTCCCGCGGCTTCCTCGGTGCCGCCGTCGACCTGGACGAGACCTACGAGTGGGGCCTCGCCGAGCTCGCGCGGATGAAGGCCGAGCAGGAGGCGATCGCGAACGAGATCCTCCCAGGCGCATCCGTCGCGGAGGCCATCGCTCACCTCGAGCTCGATCCGAGCCGAAAACTGCATGGAAAGCCGGCTCTCAAGGCCTGGATGCAGGAGACCAGCGACCGAGCCGTCGCCGAGCTCGCAGAAAGCCACTTCGACATCCCGGAGCCGATGCGCCGACTCGAGTGCATGATCGCGCCAACGGAAGAGGGCGGCATCTACTACACGGGCCCGTCCGAGGACTTCTCCCGTCCCGGCCGCATGTGGTGGTCGGTCACACCGGGCGTCACGGAGTTCGACACCTGGCGCGAGCTGACGACCGTGTACCACGAAGGCGTCCCGGGCCACCACCTGCAGATCGCGCGCGCGACCCTGAACCGAGACCAGCTCAACACCTGGCGACGCAACAACTGGACCTCGGGCCACGGCGAGGGGTGGGCGCTCTACGCGGAACGCCTCATGGAGCAGCTCGGCTACCTCGATGAGCCAGCCGACCGGCTCGGCATGCTTGACGGGCAGCGGATGCGTGCAGCACGCGTCGTCCTCGACATCGGTGTCCACCTCGGCAAGACGGTCCCCGAGGGAGACGAGGTCTGGGACTACGAGTACGCGCTCGACTTCATGCGCCAGCACGTGAACATGCCGGACGGCTTCGTGAAGTTCGAGGTGAACCGCTACTTCGGCTGGCCGGGCCAAGCACCCTCCTACAAGATCGGTCAGCGCATCTGGGAGGAGCTGCGCGCGGAAGCCGAACAGCGAGGCGGGGATGACTTCGACCTCAAGGCCTGGCACTCGCGTGCGCTCGACCTCGGCGGCCTCGGCCTCGACACCCTCCGCGAGGTGCTCAGCACGGACTGATCGGGCGGCTCGAGCGTCCGGCCTTCGTGGCTGGACATCACCCAGGCGGCTTCGCCTAGGCTCGCGGCAGCGAATGCATCGATGCATTCGCTGCCGCGAATCCGAGGAGGCTGCGAGGTGCACCCGCAGAGTGGCGAGAGCGTCGGTCCCGACCAGGCGGCCGCCGCATCCGCCCATTCCCTGATCGACGCCGACGGCGGGCGAAGCGGAGGCGTCGACCTCCGCTCGGCGGTCGCAGGCCTTCGCAGCGTCGTCCGCGAATCCTGGCTCCGTTCGCTGCACCTGCTCGGGAGTCCTTCGAATGCCAGGGCTCGTGACCTCGACGCGTTCGAACCGCTCGCGGCCGCACGCGAACGCAGCCCCCTCCAGCACGTCCTTCCCGTCCTCGACCGCCTGCTCGTCGAGCCGGCCAGGGACACCGGCCTCATCGTCGCCATCACCAACGAGCAGGGACGTCTCCTGTGGGTGCGCGGGGACAGCGACACGCTTCGCCGCGCGGAGCACATGGACTTCGTGGCAGGCGCCGACTGGTCCGAGGGTGCCGTCGGCACGAGCGCCCCGGGCACAGCTCTGGCCTCAGGTCGAGGCGTGCAGATCGCGGGCGCCGAGCACTTCGCCCCCGCGGTGCAGCTGCTCAGCTGCACCGCGGTCCCCATCCGCGATCCCCTGTCCGGCCTCGCGGTGGGAGCCATCGACCTGACGGGTGACGAACGGGCGGTCGGCCCCCATTCCCTCGCCCTCATGCGGGCAGCCGTCGCCGCCGCCGAAGCCGAGATGCGAGTCGCCGCCTTGCTGGCAGGCGCCGCGGCTCGCTCCGGCGGCCCGTCCCTCCCGAGTGCGCCGGCGAACGGGGCCGCTACGGCCAAGGTCAGCGCACTCGGCGTCCATCGTGCTCGACTCGCAGCACCGGGCCTTCCGCCGCTCGAGCTCAGCGGCAGACACGGAGAGATCCTGACGCTCCTCGCCGCACGCCCCTCCGGGCTCAGCGCGGGGGAGCTTGCACTCCGGCTCTACGGTGAGACGGCCAAGGAGGTCACGCTCCGGGCGGAGCTCGCGAGGCTCAGGCCGCTCCTCGCCGAACGCGACCTCGACCTCGTGCCGCGCCCCTATCGTGTCGCGAAGGGCCTCACGAGCGATGCCGCCGAGGTGCTGCGCCTCCTCGCAGCGGGCGACGTCCGGGCGGCGGTGAGGATGTATCCGGGCGAGCTCCTGCCCGCCTCCGATGCGCCTGGCATCCGCGAACTGCGGGCCGAGATCTCGGCGACGCTCCGGGACCAGGTCCTCAGCACGGCGGACACGCCGACGCTGCTCGCCTACCTCGAGCTCCCAGAGGTCGCCCAGGACTCCGACGCCTTCCGCATCGCCCTCGGCGTGCTCCCGCCTCGCTCGCCCGCCCGTTCCAGGTACGTCGCTCGGATCGAATCGCTCGAGTCCTGAAGCGACCCTCGCGCGACAGCGCCATAGTGCTGCAACCCGATTGCAACGTTGTCGCTCCTAATCTGCCGAGGAAGAGTTTCCCCGGACAAAGGAGTCCCCATGACTGTGTACGCCAAGCCAGGAACCGACGGGTCCCTCGTCTCGTTCAAGCCGCGCTACGAGCACTACATCGGCGGCCAATGGGTGCCGCCGGTGAAGGGCGAGTACTTCGAGAACATCACCCCGGTGACCGGCCAGCCCTTCACCGAGGTCGCCCGCGGAACGGCCGAGGACATCGAGGCGGCCCTGGACGCGGCGCACGCCGCAGCCCCCGCCTGGGGCAAGACCAGCCCGGCCGAGCGTGCCGTCATCCTGAACAAGATCGCAGACCGCATCGAGGAGAGCCTCGAGTACATCGCCGTCACCGAGACGTGGGACAACGGCAAGCCCATCCGAGAGTGCCTCGCCGCCGACATCCCGCTCGCGATCGACCACTTCAGATACTTCGCGGGAGCCATCAGGGCGCAGGAAGGAACGCTCAGCCAGCTTGACGACAACACGACCTCGTACCACTTCCACGAGCCGCTCGGCGTCGTCGGCCAGATCATCCCATGGAACTTCCCGATCCTCATGGCCGTGTGGAAGCTCGCGCCAGCACTCGCAGCAGGCAACGCGATCGTCCTGAAGCCGGCAGAGCAGACGCCCACGTCGATCCTCGTGCTCTTCGAGCTCATCGGCGACCTGCTCCCGCCTGGCGTCGTGAACATCGTGAACGGCTTCGGCGCCGAGGCCGGGAAACCGCTGGCGTCGAACTCGCGCATCCGCAAGATCGCGTTCACGGGCGAGACGACGACCGGGCGCCTCATCATGCAGTACGCCTCGCAGAACATCATCCCCGTGACGCTCGAGCTCGGCGGCAAGAGCCCGAACATCTTCTTCGAGGACATCGCGCTGCGCGATGACGCGTACTACGACAAGGCGCAGGAGGGCTTCACGCTCTTCGCCCTCAACCAGGGTGAGGTCTGCACCTGCCCGTCCCGCGCCCTCATCCAGGACTCGATCTACGACCGCTTCCTCGAGGACGTGACCGAGCGCACCCGCAAGATCGTGCAGGGCAACCCGCTCGACACCGACACGCAGGTCGGCGCCCAGGCCTCGAACGACCAGCTCGAGAAGATCCTCAGCTACCTCGAGATCGGACGTCAGGAAGGCGCGAAGGTCCGCATCGGCGGCGCGCGCGCGGAACTGGACGGCGACCTCGCGGGCGGCTACTACGTGCAGCCCACGATCTTCGAAGGCCAGAACAGCATGCGCATCTTCCAGGAGGAGATCTTCGGCCCGGTTGTCGCGGTCACGAAGTTCTCCGACTACGACGACGCGATCTCGATCGCCAACGACACCCTCTACGGTCTCGGCGCCGGTGTCTGGTCGCGCATGGGCAACACCGCGTACCGAGCCGGCCGGGACATCCAGGCCGGCCGTGTCTGGGTCAACCAGTACCACGCGTACCCTGCCCACTCTGCGTTCGGCGGCTACAAGTCCTCCGGCATCGGCCGCGAGAACCACCTCATGATGCTCGACCACTACCAGCAGACGAAGAACCTCCTCGTCAGCTACAGCGAGGACAAGCTGGGCTTCTTCTGATTCACGCCCGCGCCCGGCGTCCGAGCACTCATGGAGTCCTCGGGCGCCGGGCGTACGCTCGCCGCACACGCGACACCGAGCCGCGCGTGCGACCCCAGGCAAGGCCGGACACCAAGACACAACGAACGGGTGAAGACATGCACAGCGAAGTGCGAGGCGATGTCGACGAGCTGCCCAGTGGTGGAGCGCTCGCATCGACCCCGACCATCGAGGGCGAGACCTTCTCCCGGGTCTCCTTCACGCCGGAGGCCGTCGGGATGATCTCGGCGCTCGGGAGGCGCCACGGCCCGCTCATGTTCCATCAGTCCGGGGGCTGCTGCGACGGCTCCTCGCCCATGTGCTACCCGGCTGGCGACTTCCTCACCGGAGACGCCGACGTCCTCCTCGGCACCACCGACATCGCCGACGCGGGTCGAGTGGAGTTCTGGATGTCGCGCGAGCAGTTCGCGTACTGGCGCCACACTCGTCTCACCGTCGACATCGTCACCGGGCGGGGATCCGGCTTCTCGCTGGAGGCCCCGGAAGGCAAGCGCTTCCTGATCCGCTCGCAGCTCATGAACCCCGACGGCACCGACGCGGATTCGCTCGCCGTCTCCTGATCCGTGCAGAGCCGAACGGGGCTCGCGGGACCGACTCGCCGCAAACGCCGGGGAACTCGCCGCGCGCGACACTTGCTCTCACTTGACTTCGCCGACTAGGCTGACAGAGCACTTTTCTGTGTGCACGTATCCGCATTCCCGGATGAGCACCATTGTCCTCGACATCTTGCCGAGAGCAGCACATCCGGGCCGACTTATAGCCCACCTGGAGCATTACCTACATGACCACCACCACGACCGAAAAGGCAACCAAGCAGGTCGCCATCAACGACATCGGATCTGCTGAGGACTTTCTTGCCGCGGTCGAAGAGACGCTGAAGTTCTTCAACGACGGGGACCTCATCGAGGGCACCGTCGTTCGCATCGACCGCGACGAGGTCCTCCTCGACGTCGGTTACAAGACCGAGGGCGTCATCCCCTCGCGCGAGCTTTCGATCAAGCACGACGTCGACCCCACCGAGGTCGTTCAGGTCGGCGACACCGTTGAGGCCCTCGTTCTCCAGAAGGAGGACAAGGAAGGCCGTCTGATCCTGTCCAAGAAGCGCGCACAGTACGAGCGCGCCTGGGGCGACGTGGAGAAGATCAAGGAAGAGGACGGCGTCGTCACCGGCACCGTCATCGAGGTCGTCAAGGGCGGTCTCATCGTCGACATCGGCCTCCGCGGCTTCCTCCCGGCCTCGCTCATCGAGCTCCGCCGTGTGCGCGACCTCACGCCGTACCTCGGTCAGGAACTCGAGGCCAAGGTGCTCGAGCTCGACAAGAACCGCAACAACGTCGTGCTCTCGCGCCGCGCGCTCCTCGAGCAGACCCAGTCCGAGACCCGCTCGAACTTCCTCAACAACCTCCAGAAGGGCCAGGTCCGCAAGGGTGTGGTCTCCTCGATCGTCAACTTCGGTGCGTTCGTCGACCTGGGTGGCGTTGACGGCCTCGTGCACGTCTCCGAGCTCAGCTGGAAGCACATCGAGCACGCCTCCGAGGTCGTCGAGGTTGGCCAGGAGGTCACCGTCGAGATCCTCGAGGTCGACCTCGACCGCGAGCGTGTCTCGCTCTCGCTGAAGGCAACGCAGGAAGACCCGTGGCAGGTGCTCGCACGCACGCACGCCATCGGTCAGATCGCACCGGGCAAGGTCACGAAGCTCGTTCCGTTCGGTGCGTTCGTTCGCGTCGCAGACGGCATCGAGGGCCTCGTGCACATCTCGGAGCTCTCCAGCGGCCACGTCGAGCTCGCCGAGCAGGTTGTGTCGGTCGGCCAGGAGCTGTTCGTCAAGATCATCGACATCGACCTCGACCGTCGCCGCATCTCGCTCTCGCTCAAGCAGGCGAACGATGGCGTCGACCCCGAGGGCACCGAGTTCGACGCAGCGCTCTACGGCATGGTCTCCGAGTACGACGCCGAGGGGAACTACACGTACCCCGAGGGCTTCGACCCCGAGACCAACGAGTGGAAGGAAGGCTTCGACGCACAGCGCGAGGCTTGGGAGCAGGAGTACGCTCTCGCCCAGACTCGCTGGGAAGCGCACAAGAAGCAGGTCGCATCCGCAGCCGAGATCGAGCAGAACGTCAGCGCCGTCGCGCCGTCGAGCTCCTCGAACTCGTTCGCGAGCGAAGCAGCTGGCGCAGGAACGCTTGCCGACGACGAGTCGCTTGCCGCCCTCCGCGAGAAGCTCGCAGGGAACTAGTTCCCCGCAGCACCACTGCATCCGAAGGCCGGTCCCAGTTCTGGGGCCGGCCTTCGGCCGTTGGGGAGAGAGGCGCGGATACCGGCGCGAATGCGACGCCCGGCCGCTGAGAAGCGGCCGGGCGTTGCTGCGTCCCAGCGGGGCTCGTTCTGGTCAGGCGGTGAAGCCCGGGGCCGGCGGGACCGGGGGAGCGGCAGTCCCCGACCTGGCAGCGCGCGCATCGCGCACGCGCTTGAAGCTGCGGAACAGCAGCCAGGCGAGCACACCGAGCATTGCGAGCATGACCAGCACGAACAGCGGCACGAGAATCGCGGAGAAGAGCAGCCCGACGCTGATGGCGTCCTCGCCGACGCTCAGGATCGGGGCGGCCGCACCAGCTGTCACGACGTTCGCCGCGGCTCGGGTGCTGCTCTTGGTGAGGTGGGTCAGCAGGGCGATGCCGATCCCGATGACCACTGGCACCCACGCGTTGCTCGTGAAGAAGCTGGCCGGGTCCTGGATGGCTGCGGTCGAGCTGGCGGTGCCAGCCCCGAAGACGATGCCGCCGGAGGTCGGGCGGATGACCGTCTGGATCCAGTCGTTGACGTGGTCCAGCGCGGGGACCTTGTCGGCGACGAGCTCGAGCACGAGCAGCACGCCGACGATGATGAGCACCCAGTCGTTGCTGAGCCAGGCCCAGCCTGCTGGAAGCGCGATGAGGTCGGTGAAGCGGGCGAGAAGCCCGATCCCGAGCAGTGGGATGAACGCGTTGAGGCCGCTCGCCGTCGCGAGTCCCAGGCCGGTCAGAATTTCAAGCATGTGTCTCGTGCCTCCTGCGTCCCAGTCTGGCACGCGATCAGCCCGGGGGCGGGTCGTCCCGGGATGCCGGAGGGTGCTCTCGGCCGGAGCGCAGTAGCGTTGGCCACACGACGATGCCCGTCGGAGGGCATGCGCAGACGAGAGGACAGCACATCATGGTCACCATCGCGCTGACCGGGGGAATCGGATCCGGCAAGACGACCATCGCCAACCGACTTGCCGAGCTCGGCGGCGTGATCCTCGACGCCGACGTCTTCGCGCGCGAGGCCGTCGCCGTCGGCGCTCCAGCGCTTCGACAGATCGTCGCGCGCTTCGGACAGCAGGTGCTCCTGGCGGACGGCACACTGGACCGTCCCGCACTCGGCGCGCTGGTCTTCGGCGACGACGAGGCACGCGGGGCACTCAACGACATCGTGCACCCGGAGGTGCGTCGCCTCACGGGGGAGAAGCTCGATGAGGTGCTCGCCGACGACCCGGCGGCCCTTGTCGTGCATGTCATCCCGCTGCTCGTCGAATCGACGAGCAACTACGACTACGAGGAGATCTGGGTTGCGGATGCGCCGGCCAACGTCCGCGAGGAGCGTCTCGTCGAAGGTCGCGGCATGACACCGGAAGACGCGCAGGCTCGAATCGCATCGCAGGCGAGCGATGACGAGCGGCGTCGGATCGCCGACGTGCTCATCGACACGAGCGCCCCCCTCGACGAGACACTCGATCAGGTCGACGCCGAGTGGCGCCGGCTCACGGCCGCGAGCCTTCGAGCACCGGAGACGCAGACCTACGGAGTCTGACCGACGGACGCGCGCCTGGTCCTGACAGTGGGCTGACGATGGGGCGTCCTGGGCGCTCGGGAGTTCTAGCATGAGTCCTGTGGGGGCGCTGAGTCATCTGCAGTTCGATTTGCAGAGCCCTGTCTGGCGCCACTTCCTCGTGGAGCTCGGCCGCATCGCAACGGTGATCCGGTACGACGAGCGCGGACACGGGCTGTCAGACCGCGGTGTGACCGACCACAGAGCGCGAGTGGCTGCACTGGACGCAGACCTGGCGGCACTCGCCGACCGTTCCCTGCAGGACGGCCAGATGAACTGGGAGTACCTCATGGTGACGGCTTCCCGGAGGTGACGCGTGCACGCCCTAGGCGAGATCGACCCACTCGGCGCCGAGGGGGACGAGCGAGCCCCGGCCGGCGGTGACCGCCGCCACCTCGGCAGCCAGCCGCCCGCGCGCGTCAGGCGAGTCGGGGATGGCCAGGCTCAACATGGCTGTGGCTCCGGCGTAGTCGGTTCCGGCCACGAGCACGCCGCGGACGCGCAGCTCGTTCTCCCACTGACCTGCGGTGGCGTGCGGCGCTTCGAGACCGAAGACCGCCCTCGCCTCGCGCATCGCGAGTCGTGCGAGCTGCAGGGTCGCCGAGACGGACTCCGAGTAGGCGCGCACGAGCCCGCCTGCCCCGAGCAGAACGCCGCCGAAGTACCGCGTGACCACAGCGACGACGTCGCTGAGGTCGGCCGAGGACGGGATGCCCCGCTCGCGCTCGTGCAGCACGAGCGCCTCGAGCATGGGCGTCCCAGCCGTCCCGCCAGGTTCGCCATCATCGTTCGAGCGCTGGACATCCCGCCCGGCACCCAGCACGAACGCACTGCAGTGATGGCGCGCGAGTCGGTGTGCGGCCCGCCGACCGGCGATGACCGCCCTTGCCTCCGCTTCGCTCTCCACTCGCTGGAGGCGGCAGATGAACCGGGAGCGGCGGATCTCGATCTCATTGTCAAGCGGACCCAGATCGGCGAGTACCCCGTAGCTCGGCGCCGAGTCGGCACGCCCGCTCGACGGGCTGCCCCCTGACTGTGCGGCGCGCATCCCGGCAGTCTACGGCGGTCGCCGCGCATCCTCGGCAGTCCTCCGACCAAACGTTCAGACCTGGCTGACAAGGTTGGTCTTCCCCCGCACTGAACGGGACTCATCGACCGGGATCCGCGACGCGCGCTCCCAAGAGAGGACTGAGATGACCACAACAGCCTCAAGCCAGCACACCGAGAACGGCGAGTACACCGTCCCCGGGCTCTCGCTCGACAAGGGCCACGAGATCGGCGAGCTCCTCCAGCTTCGCCTCCACGCCCTCAACGACCTCCACCTCACGCTGAAGCACGCCCACTGGAACGTCATCGGGCGCGACTTCATCAGCGTCCACGAGATGCTCGACCCCCAGATCGAACTCGTTCGCGGTTACGCCGACGAGGTCGCGGAGCGCATGGCGACCCTCGGCGTGCCGCCGAACGGACTGCCGGGCGCGCTCGTCCAGGCCCGCACCTGGGGTGACTACGAGGTGTTCCGCGCAGGCACCCGTCAGCACCTCGAGGCGCTGGACCACGTCTACGTGGGCGTCATCACCGACCACCGCGAGGCCATCAAGCGTCTCGACGACCTCGACCTCGTGACCCAGGACCTGGTCATCGGCCAGGTGTCCGAGCTGGAGAAGTTCCAGTGGTTCATCCGCGCACACCTCGAGAACACGCAGGGCGTGCTCTCGAGCGAGGACTAGTCCGCGCCGACTGCACATCGGGGCCTCCGTGATCGCGCAGAGCGCATCACGGAGGCCCCGAAATGTCGCAGCCGCCACGTACACTTGTTCTATGCAAGCAACACGCAGCGTCCGTCCCTTCGAAGTCGTCAGCGAGTACACGCCGAGTGGCGACCAGCCGAAGGCCATCGACGAGCTTGCGAGTCGCATCAATGCCGGCGAACCGGATGTCGTCCTGCTCGGGGCGACCGGAACCGGAAAATCCGCCACGACCGCGTGGCTCATCGAGAAGCTGCAGCGCCCGGCCCTCGTGCTAGCGCACAACAAGACCCTGGCGGCGCAGCTCGCGACGGAGTTCCGCGAGCTCATGCCGAACAACGCCGTCGAGTACTTCGTCTCCTACTACGACTACTACCAGCCGGAGGCGTACGTCCCGCAGACCGACACCTTCATCGAGAAGGACAGCTCGGTGAACGAGGAGGTTGAGCGGCTCCGGCACTCCACGACGAACTCGCTCCTGAGTCGCCGCGACGTCATCGTCGTCTCCACGGTCTCCTGCATCTACGGCCTCGGGAAGCCGGAGGAGTACTTCAACTCGATGCTCGCGCTCCACGTCGGAGACCGCATCCCGCGCCAGGAGCTGCTCCGGCGCTTCGTCACCATGCAGTACCAGCGCAACGACGTTGCCTTCCAACGCGGCACCTTCCGAGTTCGGGGCGACACGATCGAGATCATCCCCGTCTACGAGGAGCTCGCGATCCGGATCGAGATGTTCGGCGACGAGATCGAGGCGCTGACGGCCCTCAACCCGCTGACCGGTGACGTCGTCCGCTCCATGGACTCCGTGAGCGTCTTCCCTGGCTCGCACTACGTGGCAGGTGCGGATGCGATGCAGCGGGCCATGGGCCAGATCCGCGACGAACTCGACGATCGCCTCGGCGTCTTCGAGCGCGAGCAGAAGCTGCTCGAAGCTCAGCGGCTCCGCATGCGAACCTCCTTCGATCTGGAGATGATGGAGCAGATCGGCTTCTGCTCCGGCATCGAGAACTACTCGAGGCACATGGATGGTCGTGCGCCCGGCGAGGCCCCGCACTGCCTCATCGACTACTTCCCGGACGACTTCATCACCGTCATCGACGAGTCGCACGTGACCGTGCCGCAGATCGGCGCGATGTACGAGGGTGACGCCTCGCGGAAGCGCACGCTCGTCGACCATGGATTCCGCCTGCCGAGCGCCCTCGACAACCGACCGCTTCGGTGGGACGAGTTCAGCGACCGCGTCGGTCAGACCGTGTACCTGTCGGCGACGCCGGGCAAGTACGAGCTCGCGCAAGCTGACGGGTTCGTCGAGCAGATCATCCGCCCGACGGGGCTCGTCGATCCGCAGATCATCGTGAAGCCGTCAAAGGGCCAGATCGACGACCTGCTCGAGGAGATCCGAGTCCGCGCAGATCGCGACGAGCGAGTCCTCGTCACGACCCTCACCAAGAAGATGGCAGAGGAGCTCACTGACTTCCTCGGCGAGAACGGCGTCCGCGTCCGCTACCTGCACGCCGACGTCGACACGTTGCGCCGGGTGGAGCTCCTCTCGGAGCTTCGTGCCGGACTCTACGATGTGCTCGTCGGCATCAACCTCCTCCGCGAGGGCCTCGACCTGCCGGAGGTGTCGCTCGTCGCGATCCTGGACGCCGACAAGGAGGGGTTCCTGCGCTCCAGCACGTCCCTCATCCAGACCATCGGACGCGCCGCCCGAAACGTGACTGGCGAGGTGCACATGTACGCCGACCGCATCACCGACAGCATGGCGCAAGCCATCGAGGAGACCGACCGGCGCCGCGACCGCCAGCTCGCCTACAACAAGGAGCACGGCATCGACCCGACCCCGCTGCGCAAGAAGATCGCAGACATCACGGAGTCGCTCATGCGTGAGGGGCAGGACACCGAGAACCTCCTCGCATCTCGCGGCAAGGGCGACAACAAGCGGCAGACGACACCTAAGCTCAAGCGAGAGGGTCTCGCCGCATCCGGCGCACGCGAGCTCGAGAACATGATCTCGGACCTCAACGCGCAGATGCTCGACGCGGCCAGCGAGCTCAAGTTCGAGCTCGCCGCCCGCCTCCGCGATGAGCTCTCGGCGCTGAAGCAAGACCTCCGGACCATGGAACGAGCCGGGCACGTCACCAAGGGGTGACCGCGGCCGCGCGCCTCTGACGGGCGCACAGCATCCACACGAATAGAGAACCTGAAAGAGCTATGGCCGTCCTTCCTCCCTCCTCGCAGCTGCGCGTCCAAGGCGCCCGCGTCCACAACCTCAAGAACGTCGACCTCGAGATCCCACGCGACAGTCTCGTCGTGTTCACGGGCCTCTCCGGGTCGGGGAAGTCGTCGCTCGCCTTCGACACCATCTTCGCGGAGGGCCAGCGACGATACGTCGAGTCGCTTTCCGCCTACGCGCGGCAGTTCCTCGGCCAGGTCGACCGACCCGACGTCGACTTCATCGAGGGCCTGAGCCCTGCGGTCTCCATCGACCAGAAGTCGACCAACCGGAACCCGCGGTCGACGGTCGGCACGATCACGGAGATCTACGACTACCTCCGCCTGCTGTGGGCGCGAATCGGCGTGCCGCACTGCCCGGTCTGCGGCGAGGTCATCCAGCGGCAGACCGTGCAGCAGATCGCCGACCACCTCATGGAGCTCGAGGACGGCACCAGGTACCAGGTGCTCGCGCCCGTCGTGCAGCAGAAGAAGGGCGAGTTCGTCGACCTCTTCCAGTCGCTCTCCGGTCAGGGCTACGCGAGGGCGATGGTGGACGGCGAGCGAGTGCAGCTCACCGACCCGCCCAAGCTCAAGAAGTCGTTCAAGCACGACATCTCGGTCATCGTCGACCGCCTCGTCGCCGCCGACGACGTGCTCGGCCGCCTGACCGACTCGCTGGAGACGGCGCTCCGACTCGCGGACGGCCTCGTGCAGATCAACTTCGTGGATGCGGAGGGTGACGATGCGTGGACCACGTTCTCCGAGCAGCTCTCCTGCCCGAACAACCACCCCATCGCGCTCACCGAGATCGAGCCGAGGACCTTCTCCTTCAACGCTCCGTTCGGCGCCTGCCAGACCTGCGACGGCCTCGGCACGCGCATGTCCGTCGACCGCGAGCTGCTCATCGGCGACCCACTCGACTCGATCGCGGATGGCGTCATCCTGCCGTGGAGCTCCCAGGGCAAGAGCCTGTACCAGTACTACGAACGCCTCCTCCTCGGGCTCTCGGAGCAGATCCAGTTCAAGCTCACGACTCCATGGAAGAAACTCCCAGAGGAGGTCCGCGAGGCCATCCTCGAGGGGCGCGAGTACGAGGTCAAGGTCAAGTACCGCAACCGCTTCGGCCGGCAGATGACGTACAGCTCGGGTTTCGAGGGCGTCATGCCCTACATCGAGCGCCAGTACGCCGAGGCGGAGACCGACGCGACCCGTGCCCGCTGGGCTCAGTATCTGCGCGAGATCCCGTGCTCGGCGTGCAACGGGGCGCGCCTGCGCCCCGAGGTGCTCGCGGTCAAGGTCCACGGCCGCTCCATCGCCGACGCGACGACACTGAGCCTCGCCGACTGCCTGGACTTCATGAACACGGTCGAGCTCACCGACCGGGAGGCGAAGATCGCCGCGCAGGTCCTCAGGGAGATCCGCGCCCGCCTCGACTTCCTCATCGAGGTCGGACTCAGCTACCTCGACCTCGCTCGTGCCGCGGGAACGCTCTCCGGCGGTGAGGCCCAGCGCATCCGCCTCGCGACACAGATCGGGTCCGGCCTGACCGGCGTGCTGTACGTCCTCGATGAGCCGTCCATCGGTCTCCACCAGCGCGACAACCGGCGACTCATCGAGACCCTCGTCAAGCTGCGCGACCTCGGAAACACCCTCATCGTCGTCGAGCACGACGAGGACACCATCCGCACCTCCGACTGGATCGTGGACATCGGGCCGGGAGCGGGGGAGCACGGGGGCGAAGTCGTCCACAGCGGCTCCGTCGCCGACCTCGAGAAGAACACCAGGTCGATCACGGGCGACTACCTCTCGGGTCGCATGGGCATCGAGACGCCCAAGAAGCGTCGGAAGTACGACAAGAAGCGAGAGCTCACCGTCGTCGGCGCCAGGGCAAACAACCTGAAGAACGTGCAGGTGAGCTTCCCTCTCGGCATCCTCACCGCGGTCACGGGTGTCAGCGGGTCCGGGAAGTCGTCGCTTGTGAACGACATCCTCTACCGGGTGCTCGCGAGCAAGCTCAACGGAGCACGCGCCGTCGCCGGCAAGCACACGCGCATCACCGGCGTCGACCAGCTCGACAAGGTCATCCACGTCGACCAGAACCCCATCGGCCGGACTCCCCGCTCGAACCCGGCCACGTACACGGGCGTCTTCGACCGCATCCGCACGCTCTTCGCGGAGACGAGCGAAGCGAAGGCGCGCGGCTACCTGCCTGGGCGCTTCAGCTTCAACGTCAAGGGCGGCCGCTGCGAGGCGTGCTCGGGAGACGGCACGCTGAAGATCGAGATGAACTTCCTCCCGGATGTCTACGTCCTGTGCGAGGTGTGCGGAGGATCGCGGTACAACCGCGAGACCCTCAGCGTGCACTACAAGGGCAAGAACATCGCTGAGGTCCTGCAGATGCCGATCGCCGAGGCTGCGGACTTCTTCGAGCCCATCACGGCCATCCACCGGTACCTCTCGACGCTCGTCGAGGTCGGTCTGGGCTATGTGCGCCTCGGGCAGTCGGCGACGACGCTCTCCGGCGGCGAGGCGCAGCGCGTCAAGCTCGCCACGGAGCTCCAGCGCCGCTCCAACGGACGGAGCGTCTACGTGCTCGACGAGCCCACCACCGGCCTCCACTTCGAGGACGTCCGCAAGCTCCTGAAGGTGCTGGGCGGACTCGTCGACAAGGGCAACACCGTCATCGTGATCGAGCACAACCTCGACGTCATCAAGTCCGCGGACTGGCTCATCGACATGGGGCCGGAGGGTGGCTCAGGTGGCGGCACCGTCGTCGGCGTCGGCACCCCCGAGAAGGTCGCCGGCATCGCGGAGAGCCACACGGGCCAGTACCTCAAGGAGATCTTCGACCGGGAGGCAGCTGGCCGCTGATGGCGAACGTCCTGCCATATCGTCCCGCGACGGGCGACATCCCCACAGCCCCCGGGGTCTACAGGTTCCTCGGGGACAACGACCGCGTGCTCTACGTCGGGAAGGCCAAGAACCTCCGCGCGCGCCTGAGCAACTACTTCGCGCCACTCGAGCGGCTGCACGAACGCACGCGGCACATGGTGACGACGGCAACTCGTGTCGAGTGGACCGTCGTGCGCACCGAGACCGAGGCCCTGCAGCTCGAGTACACCTGGATCCAGGAGTTCTCGCCGCCCTTCAACGTCAAGTTCAAGGACGACAAGAGCTACCCGTTCATGGCGGTCACGCTCGGCGACGAGGCGCCGCGCGTCCTCGTCACCCGCAACCCGAAGATCCGCGGTGCCAGGTACTTCGGTCCGTACCCCAAGGTATGGGCGGTCAACGAGACCATCGACCTCATGGTCAAGGCGTTCCCGATCCGAACCTGCAACGACTCGAACTACAAGCGCGCCATGCAGAGCGGACGCCCGTGCTTCCCGGGCCAGATCGGCCGGTGCGGAGGGCCCTGCAGCGGACGCGTGACCATCGCGGAGCACCGCGTGATCGTGAACGAGTTCGTGCGGTTCATGGAGAGCTATGACCGCAGCCTGCTGACGACGCTGCAGGAGGAGATGAAGCTCGCAGCCAGCGAGATGCGCTTCGAGGACGCAGCCAGGCTGCGTGACCGCATCGGAGCGCTCGAGAACGTCCTGGAGAAGAGCGCGGTCGTCCTGCCGGACAACGTCGACCTCGATCTCTTCGGCATCGCGGAGGACGAGCTGAGCGCATCCGTGCAGCAGTTCACGGTTCGCGGCGGCCGCATCCGCGGCGTTCGCAACTGGGTGCTCGACAAGGAACTCGACACCGACCTGGGAACGATCATCGACCAGACGATGCAGCGCGTCTACGGCAAGGACGGACTCTTCCCGCCAGGTGAGATCATCGTGCCGGCCTTGCCCGACGACTCCGAAGCCCTGTCGGAATGGCTTGAGGCGACCAGACAGGCCAAGGTGAACCTGCGAACGGCGCAGCGGGGCCCGAAATCCGAACTCCTCAAGACCGCGACGATCAATGCCATGGGGTCGCTCGCGCAGTACAAGCTCAAACGCAGCAGCGACTACGTCGCACGATCGGATGCGCTCACCGAGCTGCAGAATGCGCTGGGCTTGGCCGAGGCGCCGCTTCGCATCGAGTGCTACGACATCTCGCACCTGCAAGGCACCGGCATCGTCGGCTCCATGGTGGTCTTCGAGGACGGCCTGGCGCGGAAGTCGCACTACCGGCGCTTCAACATCGCGTCGTCGACGGACGACACGGACTCCATTCGCCAGGTGCTCGCGCGGCGCCTCGCCTACCTGCGCGACGACGCGACACCGGCCGATATCGTCGAGGACGCAGCCCTCTCCGCGGATCGCGTGAAGGCGTCGACGCAGGAATCCACACGGGCCAAGTTCGCCTACCGACCGCAGCTGCTGCTCATCGACGGCGGAGTGCCGCAGGTCAACGCGGCGCAACGCGCGCTCGAGGAATCCGGGGTGCGTGGCATCGCCGTCGTCGGCATCGCCAAGCGGCTCGAGGAGCTCTGGCTCCCGGACGACGACTTCCCGGTCATCCTCCCTCGAGGGTCCGAAGCGCTCTTCCTCGTGCAGCGTCTTCGAGACGAGGCGCACCGCTTCGCGATCCGGCATCAGCGCACGAAGCGCAAAGCCGACATCGGCACGGTCCTCGCGGACATCCCGGGCCTCGGGCCGACGCGCGTCGCCGCCCTCCTCAAGAAGTTCGGCTCGGTCAAGAGACTCCGGGCGGCCACCGTCGAGGAGCTCACGAGCGTGCAGGGAGTCGGAGAGGCCACGGCGACCGCGATAACCGAGCGATTCGCGCGAGAGCAATCGGCGGAAGCGTGAGAGACGCACGCTCCGGCTATGTAGGCTGGTGTTTTAGTCCACGGGAGGTGACCTGCGCATGAGTTCGGCGGAGATCGACGGCGAAGGACGCCAGCACATCATGATCGTCACCGGCATGTCCGGTGCGGGGCGGTCCACGGCGTGCAAGGCGTTCGAGGACCTCGACTGGTTCGTGGTCGACAATCTGCCCCCGCAGATGATCAGGCCCCTCATCGAGGTCGCCGGAAAGGCGCGAGACTCGCTCCCGAAGCTCGCCGTCTCGGTCGACGTGCGTGGCGGCCACCTCCTCGAGGAGTTCACCGCGCTCGTGGGCGGGCTCAGGGAGACGCACGAGGTCGACGTTCTCTTCCTCGATGCGACCGACGGAACGCTCGTGCGACGGTTCGAGGCTGTCCGGCGCCCGCACCCCTTGCAGGGCAACGGCACGATCCTCGATGGCATCGCCCGCGAACGCAGCCGCCTCCAGGAGATCCGCGAGGCGAGCGACATCGTCATCGACACCTCGGAGCTCAACGGCCACCAGCTGGTGACCCGCATCGTCAAGCGCTTCGGCGAAGCCGACCAGAACAAGGTCGCCGTGACGGTGCAGAGCTTCGGCTTCAAGTACGGCATCCCCACGGATGCCGATCTGGTCGTCGACATGCGCTTCCTGCCGAACCCTTTCTGGGAGCCGGAACTCCGCGCCTTCAACGGCCGCGACAAGCGCGTCTCCGACTACGTCTTCGACCAAGAAGGTGCAGACGAGTTCCTGACCCACTACATTGAGATGCTCGACCCCGTGCTGCGGGGTTACGAACGTGAGAACAAGCGGCACGTGACGCTGGCCGTCGGATGCACCGGCGGCAAGCACCGCTCGGTCGCCATGACCGAGCGCATCGCGAGCCTGCTGCGCGAACGCGATGACACGATCATCAGCGTGCGGCACCGCGACCTCGGTCGCGAGTGACTCCCGTTCCATCTCGCATTCGCGACGACGCTTCGTCGCGCCCACTCACTCTGATCCATGGAGGTACCCCGGTGACGCTCACCGCCGATGTCAAGCACGAGCTTCTGCGCACGCGCGCAGCCACAACCCAAGCTCGTGCTGCCGAGGTCGCGTCGCTCCTGAGGTTCGCGGGTGGCCTGCAGCTCATCTCGGGGCGCATCGCTGTCGAGGCGCAGCTCGATTCCGAGATGCTCGCCCGACGACTCGGCCGAGAGCTCCTCGAGCTGTACGGCGTGCGAGCCAAGATCTCCATCGTCGCCGGCTCAGGTGCCAGACCGGGGGAGAGCTACCTGCTTCGAGTCCTCGAGAACGGCGAGACGCTCGCCAGGCAGACCGGACTCATGGACGCGCGACGACGCACCGTTCGCGGACTCCCGAACCGACTCACCACCGGCAGCCAGGACGACCTGACCGCTGTCTGGCGAGGCGCGTTCCTCGCAGCCGGGTCCCTGACCGATCCGGGCCGGTCTGCGTCGCTCGACATCATCACCCCGAACTCCGAGACGGCGATGGCCCTCGTCGGCGCGGCCGGACGACTCGGCGTCTCGTCCAAGGCCCGCGAGGTCCGTGGCGTGCACCGCGTCGTCATCCGCGACGGTGATGCGATCAGCGCGATGCTGACCGTCATCGGAGCCCACGCGACCGTCGAGAGCTGGGAGAGCCTCCGGCAGCGCCGCGAGACGCGCGCGACCGCGAACCGGCTCGTGAACTTCGACGACGCGAACCTGCGGCGCTCCGCTCAGGCTGCCGTCACCGCCTGCACACGCGTCGAGCGGGCGCTCGAGATCCTCGGCGAGGGAGCACCGGACCACCTCAAGTACGCGGGGCAGCTGCGTCTGGCGCACCGCGAGGCCTCCCTGGACGAGCTGGGGCGCTACGCGGATCCGCCCATGACGAAGGACGCCGTCGCCGGCCGCATCCGTCGCCTCCTCGCGCTTGCGGACAAGCAGGCATCGGACCGCGGCATCCCCGGCACGGAGTCCAACCTCCCCGTGCTCGACGAGCTCTGATCACCGCGCCGAACAGCTCTGCCCGTTTGGTCACCTCCGCGCCCGCCCATGGGACTAGGCTGACGATGTTGAACGGGCCTGCCCAGCAGACCGTTCCCACGATTTCGGTGCGATGGTGCACCCGGCCACTTGTGGCCACACAGTCCTGTCAAATCGGAGAAACAACAGGAAAAAGGAGCATCACGTGACGAAAATCGCCATCAACGGTTTCGGACGCATCGGACGCAGCTACGCACGCGCACTGCTGCAGGATGACAACAACCTCGAGCTCGTTGCAATCAACGACCTCACCGACAACAAGACCCTTGCACACCTCCTCAAGTACGACTCCACGGGTGGCAAGCTGAAGAACGACATCTCGTTCGACGACGACGCCATCTACGTCGACGGCAAGAAGATCACGGCCACGGCCGAGCGCGACCCCGCCAACCTGCCCTGGGCAGAGCTCGGCGTCGAGATCGTCATCGAGAGCACGGGGCACTTCACCGACCCCGACAAGGCTCGCGCGCACATCGCTGCAGGCGCCAAGAAGGTCATCCTCTCGGCTCCCGCTTCCGGACCTGCCCCGACGTTCGTCTTCGGCGTGAACCACACCGAGTACGACCCCGAGAATGACGACGTCATCTCGAACGCGTCGTGCACGACGAACTGCCTCGCGCCGCTCGTGAAGGTCTTCAACGACAAGTTCGGCATCGAGTCGGGTCTCATGACCACGGTCCACGCCTACACGTCCGACCAGAACCTGCAGGACGGCCCCCACAAGGACCTCCGTCGTGCACGTGCGGCCGCGCTCAGCATCATCCCCACGTCCACGGGTGCGGCGAAGGCCATCGGCCTCGTCATCCCCGAGCTCGCGGGCAAGCTCGACGGCTTCGCACTCCGCGTGCCCACCGAGACCGGCTCGATCACCGACCTCACCGTCGTCTCCAAGACGCCCGTGACCGTCGAGGAAGTCAACGCCGCGTACAAGGAAGCCGCCGAGGGCGAGTTCAAGGGACTCCTCATGTACAACGAGGAAGACATCGTCTCGCGCGACATCGTGGGAGAGAACCACTCCTCGATCTTCGACGCGCCACTGACCAAGGTCATCGGCAACCAGGTGAAGCTGTCGTCCTGGTACGACAACGAGTGGGGCTACACCGTTCGCCTCGTCGACCTCACCGAGTACGTCGCGAGCAAGCTCTAACCACTTCGGCAACAGAGGAAGGATCGCCAACATGGCGCTTCGCACAATCGAGAGCCTTGGCTCCCTCACGGGAAAGAAGGTCATCGTCCGCTGCGACCTGAACGTGCCGCTGAAGGAGGGCGTGATCACCGACGATGGTCGGATTCGCGCCTCCCTCGGCACGCTCCGCCTCCTCCTCGACCAGGGTGCGCAGGTCATCGTGATCTCGCACCTTGGTCGGCCCAAGGGGGCACCTGAACCGCAGTACTCGCTTGCTCCAGCCGCCTCCCGGCTGGGTGAGCTCCTCGAGATCGATGCCCCTCTTGCCGCCGACACGGTCGGCGAGGACGCACAGCGCCTCGTCGGCGGTCTCGAAGACGGCCAGCTGGTCGTCCTGGAGAACCTCCGCTTCAACCCGGGTGAGACGAGCAAGGACGACGCCGAGCGCCGAGCCTTCGCCGAGCAGCTCGCGAGTTTCGCGGACGCGTTCGTCTCGGACGGCTTCGGAGTCGTGCACCGCAAGCAGGCCTCGGTGTACGACCTGCCCCAGCTCGTGCCGAGCGCCGCGGGACTCCTCGTGGCCAATGAGCTCGAAGTGCTCGAGCGTCTGACCTCGGCCGTCGAGCGGCCGTACTCGGTGGTACTCGGTGGTTCGAAGGTGTCGGACAAGCTCGGTGTCATCGAGCATCTCCTCCCGAGGGTCGACTCGATCCTCATCGGCGGGGGAATGCTGTTCACGTTCCTTGCGGCCCAGGGCCACAAGGTGGGCTCCTCCCTCTTGGAGTCGGACCAGCTGGACACCGTTCGCGGGTACCTGGCGGACGCCGAGCAGCGTGGAGTCTCCATCGTGCTGCCGAGCGATGTCGTCGTCGCAGCATCGTTCTCGGCGGACGCCGAGCACGAGGTCGTCCCCGCAGATGGCATCGAGGACAGCAGGTTCGGAGCCTCAGGAATCGGACTCGACATCGGACCGGAGACGGCCAAGGCGTTCGCCTCGGTCATCCGAGATTCGAAGACCGTGTTCTGGAACGGGCCCATGGGCGTGTTCGAGTTCCCCGCGTTCGCCGAGGGAACCCGTTCCGTCGCAGACGCCCTGACCGACGTCGACGGCCTCTCGGTTGTCGGCGGCGGCGACTCCGCAGCAGCCGTGCGCACGCTCGGCTTCGCAGATGACAGATTTGGCCACATCTCTACTGGTGGCGGTGCCAGCCTCGAGTTCCTCGAGGGCAAGCAGCTGCCCGGATTGCAGGTTCTCGGATGGTAACGACTCGCACCCCGCTCATGGCGGGCAACTGGAAGATGAACCTGGACCACCTCCAGGCCATCGCGTTCACGCAGAAGCTCGCGTGGGCGCTCAAGGACGCGAAGCACGACTTCGACGATGTCGAGGTCGCGATCTTCCCTCCCTACACCGATCTGCGGAGCGTGCAGACGCTCGTGGACGCCGACAAGCTCTCGCTGAGCTACGGCGCCCAGGACGTCTCCGCCCACGACTCGGGCGCGTACACGGGTGAGATCTCGGGCGCGTTCCTGAGCGCTCTCGCCTGCAGGTACGTCATCCTCGGACACTCCGAGCGACGCACGCTGCACGCGGAGACCGATGAGGTCGTGGGCAGCAAGGTGAAGGCCGCGCTGAAGCACGGCCTCGTCCCGGTCATCTGCGTCGGCGAGACGTCGGAAGACCTCGAGAAGTTCGGTGCAAGCGCCGTCCCCGTCGCTCAGCTGAAGGCTGCGCTCGAGGGCGTCGAGGGTACCCCGGACCTCGTGGTCGCCTACGAGCCGGTCTGGGCCATCGGATCCGGACAGGCCGCGACCCCCGAGCAGGCGCAGACCGTCGCCAAGGCGCTCCGCGATGCGCTCGAGGAGCTTCTCGGCGAGTCGGTGGCAGCGGCCACGCGCATCCTCTACGGCGGTTCCGTGAAGTCGGACAACATCGCGGGCTTCATGCGCGAGCCCGACGTCGACGGCGCGCTCATCGGCGGCGCGAGCCTCAAGGTCGACGAGTTCAGCGCCATCGCGCGGTTCCGTCAGCACGTCGGTTCCTAGTCGCAAACGGCAACCATCTATACTCGGACGTGGCCTGTTCACTCAGGCCACGTCCGAGTCCGTTCATCTGAGAGGGATTCCGTGGATATTCTCCTCGTCATCCTGCAGGTCGTGTTGGCCATCACCAGCGTCCTGCTCATCCTGTTCATCCTGTTGCACCGCGGACGAGGCGGCGGACTCTCCGACATGTTCGGCGGGGGCATGGGGTCGAACCTCGGCGCCTCCGGTGTCGCCGAGAAGAACCTGAACCGCATCACGGTGACGCTCGCCGTCATCTGGCTGCTCGCCATCGTCGCCATGGGCATCATCACCCGCATCCAGACGGTCGTGGTGAGCTAGGTGGCACAGGGGGGCTCAGCGATCCGAGGATCGCGTGTGGGTGCCGGACCCATGGGGGAGATGGACCACGGAGTGCACGCTGCGCGCGTGTCGATCTCCTACTGGGATGCGCTCGGCAATGAGACCGTGAGGCACTACTCTGCGGAGATCGCAGAGGACGACATCCCCGAGCTCATCGACTGCCCGATCTCCGGCCTGCCCGCCGGCCGCGACCGGGACAACCCACCGGCGGCCACGAAGGTCGCGCCCTACAAGACGCACCTCGCGTACGTCAAAGAACGACGAACGAACGAGGAAGCAGAACGACTCCTCGACGAGGCGCTCTCGAAGCTGCGGGAGCGCCGCGGGAAGACGACCACCAAGGGCTGACTCGCCCCGCCGCCTGAACAGGCTGGCGTGGCAGGTACTGCGAAACATGGCTCCGGCCGAGAGCGCTGCTCTCGGCCGGAGCCATTGTCGTCTCGCCCGAAGTGGGGTCAGCCGAGGGCTTCCGCTGCGGCCGCATCGAGCAGCAGGAGCGTCTCGACGCGGCCGGTCGCAGCCCCGAGGGGGGATTCCTCAGCCGTGACCCCCTCCGTCGAAGCCAGTCGCACGGCCGACGCCTTCTCGGCACCCGTGACGACAGCCCAGACGCGAGCCGCCTCGCGGATGGCGGGCAGCGTGAGCGTCACCCGCTCAGGTGGCGGCTTCGGCGAGTCACGGATGCTCTCGACGAGCGCAGACGCGGTCTCGAGCCCGGGAGTGCCGGGGAACAGCGACGCGGTGTGACCGTCGCCTCCCGCGCCGAGGAGCACGAGGTCCAAGGAGGGGACGCCTCCCGGTACGCCATCCGCCGGAGGAACGATCGCTCGCAGCTCAGCCTCGTACGCGACCGCAGCGTCATCGAGAGTCTCGCCGCTGTCACTCGCCAGCGTCGCGTGCAGGCGTGCCTGCTCGAACCCGGCCGCACCCTTCAGCGCCTCTGCGACGGCGACGACGTTCCGGTCATCATGCCCGGTCGGGACGAAGCGCTCATCGGCGAACCACACGTGCACGCGCGTCCAGTCAAGCCCGGCTCGATCCATCTCGACGACGAAGGCGGGGAGCACCTTCGTCGCGACGGATCCACCGCTCACCGCGACATGCAGCTCTGCCGTGGTCGAGGCGACGAGCTCGACGAACCGGCGTGCAGCGTTCTCCGCGACCGCGGCGACAGAGGGCTCGACGTGACGGACCCGTGTCGCCTGCATCATTCGCTTCCCTCGCCGGTCTCCTCGGCCACGTGAGCGTGGGCTTCCGCCGCGGCGGCGGCAACTAGCACCTCTCCGAACACTCGGTCGGGTCCAAGCGATCGCAGCTCTTCAGCAAGCACGTCGGGGAGGTCTCGGACCGGCATCGGGATCTTCTGCTCCGGTTGACCTGGCTGTGTCAGCACGACCGCGGAGTCGCTCACACGCTCGAACGTGACGACGCCGCTCGGACGCGTGAGCTTGATCGCGCGCAGCTGCGCACGTCCGAGTTCCCGGTCCGTCGCCTGCGCGACGCGGACGGGAACCTGCAACGAGAGCTGCAACCACGCCGCCATGAGGAGCGTCGAGGTCTGCGAGGGGCGGCCGATGACCTCCACCTCCTGGATGGGCTCGTACGGGGGCTGGTCCAGCACGGCCGCGATCTGCGCGCGCCAGCTGGTCAGTCTCGTCCACGCGAGGTCGCTGTCTCCGTCACAGAACCCCGCCGCGAGCTTCGCCACGGTCTCCTCACCGTTTGGCGAGCTGCCGGAGTCGACGATGCGGAGCTGTGCGATGCGGCCGAGCGACGACGCGCTCGGTGCGCCGAGGGCGGAGTCCGGCCACCAGGCCACCACGGGAGCGTCGGGCAGGAGGAGGGCCTGCACCAGGGTCTCGGGGTCGTCGGAGGCGGGTCCGGAGACGTGGAGGACGATGACCTCGCTCGCTCCGGCGTCTCCACCGACCCTGATCTCCGCGTCCATGTTCGAGACCTTCGCGTCACGATCGACGACGTGGATCACGATGACGCGCATGGGATGCTCGCCGGAGGCCGAGTTCGCAGCGGCGATAGCTGCCTCGCCGCGCCGTTCGCCGGTGGAGATGACGAGGGTGAGCACGCGTCCGAGCGCGACTGCGCCGCCCTCCTCTCGCATGGAGACGAGTCGCTTCGAGACGGCCGAGGTCGTCGTATTGCCGAGTTCGATGATCACGGGCGCCTCCAGGTGCGGCCATCGCGGGCGAGCAGGGCTGTGGCCGAGGCCGGGCCCCAGCTGCCGGGTTTGTAGAGTTCGGGTTGTCCCTGGGTGGCCCAGTACTCCTCGACGGGGTCGAGGATCTTCCAGGAGAGCTCTACCTCCTCGTGGCGGGGGAACAGGGGAGGATCGCCGAGCAGCACGTCGAGGATGAGGCGCTCGTAGGCCTCCGGGCTCGACTCGGTGAATGCGTGTCCG
Organism: Pseudoclavibacter sp. Marseille-Q434; assembly: GCF_050315415.1. Lineage (NCBI taxonomy): Bacteria > Bacillati > Actinomycetota > Actinomycetes > Micrococcales > Microbacteriaceae > Pseudoclavibacter > Pseudoclavibacter sp. Marseille-Q434. The sequence continues at coordinate 995,731 of NZ_JBNPQH010000001.1, forward strand.
TAGCCGAAGTCCATGGTCACGTCCCGCACGTGCATGCCGGAGCCCGGGATCTTCGAGCCGAACCGGATCGTGACGCCCTCATCCGGTTGAACCCGGATGACCAGCGCGTTCGGTCCGAGCGAGGTGCGCTGGGCTTCGTCGAACAGGTACAGGGGGCCCTGCTTGAACGTGACGGCGATCTCGGTCACGCGACGACCGAGCCGCTTGCCCGTGCGCAGGTAGAACGGCACTCCGGCCCAGCGACGTGAGTCGAGCTCGACTCGGAGCGCCGCGTAGGTCTCGGTGGTCGACTTGGGGTTCATGCCGTCCTCTTCGAGGAACCCACGCACGAACTCTCCGCCCTGCCAGCCGGAGCCGTACTGGCCTCGAGCCGACGCGAGCGACAGGTCGTGGGGGAGGCGAACAGCCGCGAGGGCCTTCTCCTTCTCCTGGCGGAGGTCCTTCGCGTTGAAGGACAGCGGCTCCTCCATGGCGGTGAGGGCGAGCAGCTGCAAGAGGTGGTTCTGGATGACGTCGCGTGCAGCGCCCACGCCGTCGTAGTAGCCGGCGCGGCCGGAGACGCCGATGTCCTCGGCCATCGTGATCTGGACATGGTCGACCGTGTTGGCGTTCCACAGCGGCTCGAACATGGAGTTCGCGAAGCGCAGCGCGAGGATGTTCTGCACCGTCTCCTTGCCGAGGTAGTGGTCGATGCGGAAGATCGCGTCGCTCGCGAAGACCGACTCGACGATGCTGTTCAGCTCGCGCGCGGAGGCCAGGTCGTGGCCGAAGGGCTTTTCGATGATGACGCGCCGCCACGAGTCCTGGCGTTCCTCGGCGAGCCCGGATCGGCGCAGCTGAGTCGTCACCTCTGGGAAGGAGCGGGGCGGAATCGAGAGGTAGAACGCATGGTTGCCCCGCGTGCCCTGCTCGTTGTCGAGCTCGTCGAGGACGACCTTGAGGGAGTCGAACGAGGCGTCGTTGTCGAACTCCCCGGAGACGAAGCGGATGCCTTTGGCGAGCTGCGTCCAGACGTCCTCGTTGAAGGGCGTCCGCGCGTGCTGCTCGACGTTCTCCTTCACGAACGCGCGGAACTCGTCGTCGGACCACGGCCGACGAGCGAACCCGACGAGGCCGAACGACGGGGAGAGCAGACCGCGGTTCGCGAGGTCGTAGACCGCCGGGAGCAGCTTCTTCCTGGAGAGGTCTCCCGTGACTCCGAAGATGACGAGACTTGAGGGTCCCGCGATGCGGCGCAGGCGCCCATCGTCGATGGACCTGAGGGGGTTGTTGTCCGCGCTGATGTCGACTGGCGTCACAGCGTCGCCTCCTTGTTTTCTAGGCACGGGTTGCGTGCTCCCGTGTGTGTCCTGCAGACACGAGCGCGGGGATGCGATGGTGCTCGCATCCCCGCCTCGCTGATCGGTTAGCGCGAGATGGCGCCGAGGAGCGCGTCGAGTCCGCTGCCGGATTCGCCGAGGTCGATGCGCAGCACAGGCTGCGCGTGCGACTCGAGCACGGAGGCATCACCAGCGGCCTGCGCCGAGATGAGCGTGCCGAAGGTGAACGGACGCTCGGGGATCTCGAGGTCGTCCTTCTCTCCGGACGTGATCTGCAGGAAGGCGCCGACCTTCGGGCCGCCCTTGTGGAACTGCCCGGTGGAGTGCAGGAAGCGCGGCCCCCACCCGAAGGTGACGGGACGTCCTGAGCGCTTCGCGAGCTCGTCGCGAAGCGCTTCGAGTGCGCCGAAGCGATTCCGGTCGACATAGGCCTGCACTGAGAGGTAGCCGTCCGCTGGGATGAGGGCCACGAGTGCGTCGATGGCCCCTTCCAGCGTGCTCTGCCCGGCGACGACGGTCTCGCTGCCGCGCACCTCGACGCCCTCCGCGACGAACGCGGCAGGCGTGGGCTCCGGTGTCGCTTCCAGGAGTCCGCGTGCGGCGACCTTTGCCGACTCGACGTCGGGCTGGTCGTAGGGGTTGATGCCGATGACGGCGCCCGCGACAGCGACAGCGGTCTCCCAGAGCACGAACTGGCCCCCGAGCGAACCGGAGACGGTGATGTCGTCGCCCGCTGCCGGGGTCGACTCAGCGTCGGCAGCCACGCGTACGAGCTGCAGGTCGGCCGGGCGAGCGTCGATCTCCGGAGCACCTGGGGTGAGGACGACGGGCAGGATGCCGAGGTCGTCCTTTCCGGTCGACTCGGCGATGAGCTGCTCGACCCAGTCGCCGAAGCCGACGATGGATGTGCCGTCGTCGACGATGCCGAGGAATCGCTTCGCGGCGATCGCGGCGCCGAGGACGAGGGCAGGGTTGCTCTCGTCGTCGATGGCGACGGCCGTCGCGGCGACGCCGGCGTCATCGAGGAGGGCGGCGATGTCGACGCCCGCCAGCCCGGAGGGCACGAGGCCGAACGCTGTCAGCGCCGAGAAGCGTCCGCCGACGTGCGGGTCGGCCAGGAACACGCGGTAGCCCGCCGCCCGAGAGGCTTCCTCCATGGGCGAGCCGGGATCGGTGACGATCACGACGCGGCCGGCCGGATCGATGCCGGCCGCTTCGAATGCGCTCACGAACGCTCGGCGCTGCGAGTCGGTCTCGACCGTGGAGCCGGACTTGGACGACACGACGATCGCCGTGCGCTCCAGGCCTTCCTCGACTGCTGCACGAACCTGTGCTGGGTCGGTGGAGTCGAGCACGACGAGCTCGACGCCCGCGGTGCGCGTGATGACCTCGGGGGCCAGGGACGATCCGCCCATCCCGCAGAGCACGAATCGGGTGATGCCTGCCGACGCGAACTCGTCCCGCAGCGCGATGATGCCGTCGACCAGTTCGCGCGAGACCTCGTGCGCGCGCGTCCAGCCGAGGCGGATTGCCGATTCGGCCTCGGCTGCCGCACCCCACAGGGTGGCGTCCTGCGCGAAGAGTCGCGACGCGAATCGCTCGGCGACGAGCTCGCCGACCTTCGCGGTGGCCGCTGCGTTCGCGGCACCCGCGGTGCTGACCTTGATGCTCACGGCGGTTCCCCTAGGCCTTCGCCGCGGCAGCCTTGAGCTGCGAGTCGACGGTTGCCTTGAGCTCCTGCCAGGAGACGATGAACTTGTCGACGCCCTCGGTCTCGAGCTGCTCCGTGACCTCGACGTAGCTCACGCCGAGCGCCTCGAGTTCGTCGAGCGTCGTGTTGGCCGCGTGGGCGGTTCCCGCGACGGTGTTGCCCGTGATGACCCCGTGGTCGGCGACGGCTTCGAGCGTCTTCTCCGGCATCGTGTTGACCGTGTTGGGCGCGACGAGCTCGGTCACGTAGAGCGTGTCGGGCAGCGCCGGGTCCTTGACGCCAGTGGATGCCCAGAGCGGGCGCTGCACGTGCGCGCCCTCGGCGAGCAGCAGCTTCGCGCGCTCGCTCGAGAACTCCTCTTCGAAGGCTGCGTAGGCGAGGCGGGCGTTCGCAAGAGCAGCACGGCTCTTGAGCGCGGTCGCCTCGTCGCTCCCCGCGGCCACGAGTCGCTTGTCGATCTCGGCGTCGACGCGCGAGACGAAGAACGATGCGACGGAGCGGATCGTCGACAGGTCGTGCCCGCGCTCCTTGGCCTGCTCGAGACCGGACAGGTACGCGTTCACGACCTCGCGGTAGCGGCTGAGGCTGAAGATCAGCGTGACGTTGACGCTGATGCCGGAAGCGATGACCTCCGTGATGGCCGGGAGGCCTTCGACGGTCGCCGGGATCTTGATCATGGCGTTCTTGCGGTCGACCGTGGCCCAGAGTCGCTTGGCCTCCTCGATCGTCGCTGCGGTGTCGCGGGCGAGCTCGGGGGAGACCTCGATCGAGACGCGCCCGTCGAGGCCGTCAGTGGCCTCGTAGATCGGCAGGAAGAGGTCGCACGCGGAGCGCACGTCGTCAGTGGTGATCTCGAAGATCGCCTCGTCGATGCTCGCGCCGCGGGCCTGGAGCTCGGCGACCTGCGTGTCGTACGCGTCGCCCTTGCTGAGGGCGCCGGCGAAGATCGTCGGGTTCGTCGTGACGCCGACGATGCCGCGTTCGGCGATGAGGCGCTCGAGCGCGCCCGACTCGAGGCTTGAGCGCGAGAGGTCGTCGAGCCAGATGCTGACGCCGGCCTCGGCGAGTGCTGCTGTGGGTGTTGAAGTCATTGTTGGTGTTCCTTCGCGTAGCTGATGAGGAAGAGCGGTGATTCGCAGGGGAGCGCTACTGCGCGAGCGACTCGAGCGCCGCGTCGACGACGGCCTCTGCCGTGATGCCGTAGGCCTTGTAGAGCTCCGGCTGGTCTGCGGATGCGCCGAACGTCTCGATCGAGATGCTGCGGCCCTTGGGTCCCACGAACTGGAGCCATGGCAGTGCGAGCCCTGCCTCGATGCTCACGCGAGCCTCGACGGCAGCTGGGAGGACGTGCTCCCGGTAGGCCGCGTCCTGCTCGGCGAACCACTCGAAGCTCGGGACGGACACGACGCGCGTGGGGTGTCCTTGCTCCTGGAGCGTCTCACGTGCTTCCAGCGCGTACTGGACCTCGGAGCCGGTGGCGAGCAGGATGACCTCGGGCGTGCCGCCGGAGGCTTCCGCGAGGACGTAGGCGCCTCGCTTCGTTCCGGCGGCGGAGCCGAACTCCTGCTCGTTGGCGTCTCCGGATCCGCGTGCGATGACGGGGAGGTCCTGGCGCGAGAGGATGAGGCCGGTCGGGCCGCCTCGGCGGCTCACGACCTCGAGCCAGGCCGCCGCCGTCTCCGGTCCGTCCGCTGGGCGGACCACTGCGAGGTTCGGGATGGCGCGGAGCGCCGTGAGGGACTCCACGGGCTGGTGCGTCGGGCCGTCGCCACCGAGGGCGATGGAGTCGTGCGTCCACACGAAAATCGACGGGATGTTCATGAGCGCAGCGAGGCGAACGGAGGGACGCATGTAGTCGCTGAACATCAGGAACGTGCCGCCGAACGCGCGAGTCTTGCCGTGCAGTGTGATGCCGTTGAGGATCGCGCCCATGGCGTGCTCGCGGATGCCGAAGTGCAGCACCCGTCCGTAGGGGTTGCCGGTCCAGCTCGACGTCGAGAACTGCGAGGGGATGAAGGACGCGGCCCCGTTGATGGTCGTGTTGTTGGAGCCGGCGAGGTCGGCCGAACCGCCCCAGAGCTCCGGGAGCTGGGCTGCGAGTGCGTTGATGGCCTCGCCCGACGCCTTGCGGGTGGAGACCTTGGCGACGCCCGCGAAGTCTGGCAGCGCGTCGGCGATGCCCTCGGGCAGCTCGTCGGCCTCGAGTCGCTCGAGCAGCTCGGCGCGCTCGGGGTTCGCGCTCTTCCAGGCGTCGAAGCTCTGCTGCCACTCAGCGCGCACCGGAGCCGCGCGGTCGGCGAGTCCTCGCGTGTAGGCGAGCACGTCATCGGCGACCTCGAAGCTCTGCTTCGGGTCGAATCCGACGAGGCTCTTGACCGCCTCGAGCTCGGTCTCACCGAGCGCCGAGCCGTGGATGCCGCCGGTGTTCTGCTTGGTCGGGCTCGGCCAGCCGATGATGGTCTTCAGGACGATGATCGACGGGCGCCCGGTCTCGGCCTGGGCCTGGAGCGTCGCGTCGTGCAGTGCGGAGAGGTCCTCGTGGTACTGCTCGCCCGCGGTCCAGTCGACCGTCTGGACGTGCCAGCCGTAGGCCTCGTAGCGCTTGGCGACGTCTTCCGTGAAGGCGATGTCGGTGTCGTCCTCGATGGAGATCTGGTTGGCGTCGTAGAAGACGATGAGGTTGCCGAGCTCCTGGTGGCCCGCGAGCGAGGAGGCCTCGCTCGTCACGCCCTCCTGCAGGTCGCCGTCGCTGGCGATGACGTAGACGCGGTGGTCGAAGGGGCTCTCCCCGGGAGCGGCCTCGGGGTCGAAGAGTCCGCGTTCGAAGCGCTGCGCGTAGGCGAAGCCCACTGCGGAGGCGAGCCCCTGGCCGAGTGGCCCCGTCGTCATCTCGACGTGGTCGGTGTGGCCGAACTCCGGGTGGCCCGGCGTCTTGGAGCCGAGCTGGCGGAGCTGCTTGAGGTCGTCGAGCTCGAGACCGAAGCCGCCCAGGTAGAGCTGGGTGTACTGGGTCAGCGAGGAGTGTCCCGCCGAGAGGATGAAGCGGTCGCGACCGATCCAGTGGGGGTCCTTCGGATCGACCCGCATCACGTGCTGGTACAGCAGCGTCGCGAGGGGGGCGAGGCTCATCGCCGTGCCAGGGTGCCCACCCTTCGCCTTCTCAACTGCGTCCGCCGCCAAGATCCTTGCTGTGTCGACTGCACGTCGATCGAGCTCAGACCACTCAAAATTCGTCACACTGCGTCCCGTCGTCGTTGGGAAAGGGCCGCCTCACAGCCTATCGCCACGTCGGGTCCGCGCGGGAGGAACGGCATCCAGTTCTCGGTCATGTTTCTCCGTGCGACGGGCCTCACGGTCCGCGACGGCAGCTGTGACCGGCTGGCACGCCCCGGAATGGGGAGCCGTTCTCGGCGAGACCAGATAGAATTGCCAGGAGATTTCGAGCGAAGAGGACTTGGTGGCTTTGTCTGTCGATGAACTAGTGGCTGTCGCACCCCCGCAGCGAGCGACGTTGGGGCGCAAGGCGAAGGCCTACCTGGCGCTGACGAAGCCGCGCATCATCGAGCTCCTCCTCATCACGACGGTGCCGACGATGTTCCTGGCGCAGGGCGGCGTGCCGAACCTGTGGCTCGTCCTCGGGGTCGTCCTGGGCGGCGCCATGTCCGCAGGCAGCGCAAACGCCTTCAACTGCTACATCGACCGCGACATCGATCGCCTGATGAAGCGCACCGCGAAGCGTCCCCTGGTGACGGGGGAGCTGACTGACCGCGAGGCTCTCGTCTTCGCGTTCGCCCTCGGCATCCTGTCAACGGTCGTGCTGTGGCTTGTCGCCAACCCGCTGACTGCGGCGCTCTCCGTCGGCGCCATCCTGCTGTACGTCGTCTTCTACACGATCGTGCTCAAGCGCCGCACCGAGCAGAACATCATCTGGGGCGGCGTCGCGGGCTGCATGCCCGTCCTCATCGGCTGGGCCGGCGTCACGAACTCCCTCAGCTGGGCGCCGTTCGTGCTGTTCGCCATCATCTTCCTCTGGACCCCGGCCCACTACTGGCCGCTCTCCGTCAAGTACCGCGACGACTACGCGAAGGCGAGCGTCCCGATGCTGTCGGTCACCGAGGGGGAGCTGTCGGTCTCGCTGCAGACCGTGCTCTACGCCTGGGCGACGGTCATCTGCTCGCTCCTGCTCGTCCCGATTGCGGGCATGGGCTGGCTGTACACGTCCGTCGCTGTGCTGTCGGGTGCGTGGTTCCTCTACGAGGCGCACGTGCTCTACTACCGCACCATCACGGGCAAGGGCGGGAAGCCGATGAAGGTCTTCCACCTCTCCATCACGTACCTCACGCTCGTCTTCGTGGCAGTCGGCATCGACCCGCTGATCTCCTAGTGCGGGGCAGCAGCCATTGAGATCGGCCCGGCGGAGCATCCCTCCCGCCGGGCCGATTTCGCTGTTCCCGCTTCTCCCCGAGCTGCAGGCCCACCGTCGTCTGAACGAGAAAGCCCCGGCGAGACACGGTCTCGTCGGGGCTTCTCTGCACTCGGCTCGAAGCCAGCGAGGTCAGGCGCGTTGCGGGCGTCCTTCGCGGCGGATGGTCGCCACCGCGGTCGTGGCGACAGCGATGGTCGTGACCGAGAGCACCATGTGCACGATCACGAGGGTGATGGGAAGGCCTGTGCGTGCCTGCCAGATGCCGACGCCCGCCTGCGCGACGATGAGCGCGAGCAGGCCCAGCGAGACCTTGCGGGTGGCCGGGAACCTCCGCACCGCGGCCAGAACGGCGAACGCGAGGGAGCAGGCCAGCAGGATGTACGCGGGCCAGGAGTGAACGTGCTGCATGACGACGGGATCGAGCCCGTTCCTCGAGGCCGCCGAGTCTCCCGCGTGCGGACCGGATCCCGTGGTCAGCGCGCCGACGAACACCGTCACCCAGACCCACACGTTGACCACGACCGCGAGCGTGAGCACGAGACCCGCCCGGCTGACGTCGAGTCGCGTTCCGACCTCGGGGACCGGCTCGCCGCGTCGCACCCGGAAGAGCAGGACGGCGGCGATCGCGACGATGAGGCCGGAGATGAGGAAGTGGAGGCCCACGATGTCCGGGTTGAGGCCGGTGAGCACGGTGATGCCGCCGACGATCGCCTGGACGATGATCAGCACGCCGATCGAGAAGGCCGGAACGGCGAGGCGCATCCCGCGCGGGCGCACCCTCAGGACCGCCAGGAACAGCAGGAGGGCGATGACGCACAGGATGAACGTCAGCAGACGGTTCCCGAACTCGATGACACCGTGGATGCCCATCTCGGGCGTGTTGATGAGCGATTCGTCCGTGCAGTACGGCCACGTGGGGCAGCCCAGACCCGAACCGGTGAGTCGGACGAGCCCGCCCGTGCCGACGATGGCGATGTTCGCGATCAGGCTCGCCCACGCCAAGAAACGCGTGTAGCGCGTGATGCCGGTGGGCATCACGCGCGCACGGATGGCGTCCGCTCGTGAGGGACGGACGGGAGCGACTTGCGCGGTCACGAGTTCCTTTCAGACGCCTGGCTTGTCTGGCGTAGGATAGAAGGTGTTGTCTTCGCTCGGGACGTGTGCCCGAATCGCGGCGCAGGGAACAATGGAGGCCCTTCGCGGGTTCCATTCTACGAGAGGTAGACGCACGCCGTCTTCCCGAGCGACCGCGGGCCCACCGGCCGTAGACCCACATGCGAGACGAACGCCGGCGTGAAGCCGGGCGAGCGCCCGCACGTGCACAACGACTTCAGAGATGAGAGAGACGAGGCAGACATGTCAGATGTCCTGATCGATCGCCCAGAACTCGAGGGCCTCGGCCGCTATGAGTTCGGCTGGGCAGACTCCGACGTTGCGGGTTCGTCCGCGAAGCGAGGCATCAACGATGCCGTCGTCGCCGACATCTCGCGCCTGAAAGACGAGCCTGAGTGGATGCTCAAGACGCGCCTCAAGGGCTACAAGATGTTCGAGCGGAAGCCGATGCCGAACTGGGGTGCAGACCTCTCCGGCATCGACTTCGACAACATCAAGTACTTCGTGCGGTCGACGGAGAAGCAGGCCCAGACGTGGGAGGACCTGCCCGACGACATCAAGAGCACCTACGAGAAGCTCGGCATCCCCGACGCAGAGCGTCAGCGCCTCGTCGCCGGCGTCGCGGCTCAGTACGAGTCCGAGGTGGTCTACCACCAGATCAACGAGGAGCTCGAGAAGCAGGGTGTCATCTTCATGGACACCGACACGGCGCTCCGCGAGCACCCGGAGTTCTTCGAGGAGTACTTCGGCACCGTCATCCCCTCCGGGGACAACAAGTTCGCGGCCCTGAACACGGCCGTCTGGTCGGGCGGCTCGTTCGTCTACGTGCCGAAGGGCGTGCACGTCGAGATCCCGCTGCAGGCCTACTTCCGCATCAACACGGAGAACATGGGTCAGTTCGAGCGGACGCTGATCATCGCCGATGAGGGCAGCTACGTCCACTACATCGAGGGCTGCACGGCTCCCATCTACAAGTCCGACTCCCTGCACTCGGCGGTTGTCGAGATCATCGTGAAGAAGAACGCCCGCGTTCGCTACACGACGATCCAGAACTGGTCGAACAACGTCTACAACCTCGTCACGAAGCGCGCGATCGCCGAAGAGGGCGCGACGATGGAGTGGGTCGATGGCAACATCGGCTCGAAGGTCACCATGAAGTACCCGTCGATCTACCTGGTCGGCGAGCACGCCAAGGGCGAGACCATGTCCGTCGCCTTCGCGGGTCCCGGCCAGCACCAGGACGCCGGCGCCAAGATGATCCACATGGCTCCGTACACGCAGTCGTCGATCACGTCGAAGTCGATCGCGAGGGGTGGGGGACGAGCCGGCTACCGAGGCGAGGTCCGCATCGATGCCAAGGCTCACCACTCATCGAACAGCGTCGTCTGCGACGCGCTGCTCGTCGATACGCAGTCCCGTTCTGACACGTACCCCGCGATCGACATCCGGGTCGACGACGTGCAGCTCGGCCACGAGGCCACCGTCACGAAGGTGTCGGAGGAGCAGCTCTTCTACCTCATGAGCCGCGGACTCCCGGAGACCGAGGCCATGGCCATGATCGTTCGCGGCTTCATCGAGCCCATCGCTCGCGAGCTGCCGATGGAGTACGCGCTGGAACTCAACAAGCTCATCGAGATGAGCATGGAAGGATCGGTCGGCTAGATGACGACGCAGGTGACGAGCGAGCAGATCAACCCGCTCGGTCTCAACAAGCACAGCCATGGGCCCGGCTCCGAGGTGCCGGTGCAGACGAGGTCGGAGCGCTTCACCTCCTTCGACTTCGCCGACTTCGCACCGCTCAGCGGCCGCGAGATCGAGTGGAAGTACACTCCCGTCGCGAAGCTCGACGCGCTCATCAACGGCACGCTCACCGGAACCCGCTCCGAGCTCGACTTCTCGGAGACCGAGGGCGTCTCGGTGAGCTGGATCCCGCGTTCGGATGCGCGCATCGGCTCCGCAGGAAAGCCAGAGGACCGCGCCTCCGCCAACGCCTGGACGAACTTCGAAGAGGCGCTCCTCGTCGAGGTGTCGGGCGAAGACGACAAGCAGTTCGTCCTCGACCGCAAGGGCTTCGGCGACGCCGCACTCGCGGCCCACGTCGTGATCGACATCAAGCCGCACGCCAGGGGCCTCATCATCCTCCGCCACACCGGCGAGGCGACGGTCGCCGAGAACGTCGAGATCCTCGTCGGCGACGGCGCGAACGTCACGGTCGTCTCCATGCAGGAATGGGAGGACTCCGCGCAGCACCTCTCCACGCACTTCCTGTCGGTGGGGCGCGACGCGTTCATCAAGCACATCGTGGTCTCGCTCGGCGGTGGCATCGTGCGGCTCAACCCGACGCTCCAACTCAATGCGCAGGGCGCGGATGGCGAGCTCTACGGGCTCTACTACTCCGACGCCGGCCAGCACCTCGAGCACCAGGTCTTCGTCGACCACAATGCGCCACACACGCGCAGCCGTGTCAACTACAAGGGTGCGCTGCAGGGCGAGGGCGCGCGCGCCGTCTGGATCGGCGACGTGCTCATCCGCCGCAACGCGCCCGGCACCGACTCCTACGAGCAGAACCGCAACCTCGTCCTCTCGGAGGGGACGCGCGCCGACTCGGTTCCGAACCTCGAGATCGAGACCGGCGACATCGAGGGCGCGGGTCACGCGTCCGCGACTGGTCGCTTCGACGACGAGCAGCTCTTCTACCTGATGAGCCGCGGCATCTCCGAGGCCATGAGCCGTCGCCTCGTGGTGCACGGCTTCCTCAACGAGATCGTCCAGCAGATCGGGAACGAGGAGATCGCAACCCATCTTCGGGACGCGCTCGAACGCGAGCTCAACGAGGGCGCAAGTCCTCTGCTCGTCGCAGAGCGATGACCTCGGTGCGTCTCTGCGCCGCAGACGACGTGAAGGTCGAGGCGCCGCAGCGCTTCGAGATCGAGGGACAGGCCATCTGCGTCGTCCGGGACTCGGCCGGTGAGCTCTTCGCTCTCGGGGACCGATGCTCGCACGGAGACATCTCGCTTGCCGAGGGCTTCGTGGAGGACGCCTCGATCGAATGCTGGGCGCACGGCTCCCAGTTCTCGCTCAAGACCGGGTGGCCACGCACCCTCCCCGCCTACGAACCAGTGCCCGTGTACCGCATCCAGGTGCAAGAGGGCGACATCTACATCGACCCCACTCCAATCTTCGAGGAGAAGAGCTAGCACATGTCCACGCTGCAGATATCCGACCTCCACGTCACGGTCGAGACCGACCAGGGCACCAAGGAAATCCTCCGCGGTGTCGACCTGACGATCAACCAGGGCGAGATCCACGCCATCATGGGCCCGAACGGCTCAGGCAAGTCGACGCTCGCGTACACGATCGCGGGCCACCCCAAGTACGAGGTGACGAGCGGCTCGATCACGCTCGACGGCGAGGATGTCCTCGAGATGTCCGTCGACGAGCGGGCGAAGGCCGGCCTCTTCCTCGCCATGCAGTACCCCGTCGAGATCCCCGGCGTGACGGTCGCGAACTTCCTGCGCACCGCGAAGACCGCCGTCTCCGGTGAGGCCCCGCCCCTGCGCCCGTGGCTCAAGGAGGTCAAGTCCTCCATGTCCGCACTGCGTATGGACCCGGTCTTCTCCGAGCGCAACGTCAACGAGGGCTTCTCCGGTGGCGAGAAGAAGCGCAACGAGATCCTCCAGCTCGAGCTTCTCAAGCCGAAGTTCGCCGTGCTCGACGAGACCGACTCCGGCCTCGACGTGGATGCGCTCCGCATCGTGTCCGAGGGCGTCAATCGCGTCAAGGAGAACACCGGCCTCGGCGTGCTCCTCATCACCCACTACACGCGCATCCTGCGCTACATCAAGCCGGACTTCGTGCACGTCTTCGTCGCGGGCAAGGTCGCTGACCAGGGCGGACCCGAGCTCGCCGACCGCCTCGAGAACGAGGGCTACGACCGCTACCTCGCGCAGCAGGTCGAGGCGTAGGATCACGCCATGGCACTGACGACACTCGAAGCGACACGCTACGACGAGATCGAAGAGGCGCTCAAAGAGGTCGTGGACCCAGAGCTCGGCGTCAACATCGTCGACCTCGGCCTCATCTACGACCTGAACTGGGACGACGATTCCGACGCGCTGGTCATCTCGATGACGCTCACCTCCGCAGGTTGCCCGCTGACTGACGTCATCGAGGCCGACACCGCGCAGGCGCTCGACGGCCAAGTCGAGCGGTTCGTCATCAACTGGGTCTGGATGCCGCCGTGGGGTCCTGAGAAGATCACCGACGACGGGCGCGACATGATGCGCGCCCTCGGGTTCAACATCTGACCCACGTCTGACCGTGATGAGCCCCGCCTCGGCGGGGCTCATTCGCGTCTCGTCTAGACTGGGCAGGTTGTCGGCTACGGGGCCAGCCCGGTCGACCCCGGCGTGGCCCCGACACCCGCCCCTCAGCACTGCACAGCTCGCCCCGCTCTCCACCGAATGGATGCTCTTCTTGCTCGCCGTACATGACCTCGAAATCACCATGGGTGCCCGCACCCTCATGTCGGGAGTCAACTTTCGTGTTGCCGCTGGCGACAAGATCGGCCTCGTCGGTCGCAACGGCGCGGGCAAGACGACGCTGACGAAGATCCTGGCGGGGGACACCCTCCCGACGGCAGGGAAGATCGAACGCCGAGGCGAGATCGGCTACCTCCCGCAGGACCCGCGGAGCGGCGACCCGACGCAGACGGCCCGCACGCGCATCCTGGACGCCAGAGGACTCGGCGAACTGCGTCTCGGCATCGACGAGGCGACCCTCGCGATGGCGGAAGGGTCTCCTGCCGAGCAGGAGGCCGCGATGAAGAAGTACTCGCGCCTCGATGACAGGTTCCTGGCGCTCGGAGGCTACGCGGCCGAAGCCGAGGCCGCGGCGATCGCCAGCAACCTCAAGCTGCCGGACCGCATCCTCGACCAGGAGCTGCAGACGCTCTCGGGTGGACAGCGTCGTCGCATCGAACTCGCCCGGATCCTGTTCTCCGGCGCGGAGACGATGCTGCTCGATGAGCCGACGAACCACCTCGACATCGACTCGGTCATCTGGCTGCGGGAGTTCCTCAAGGGATATGCCGGCGGGCTCATCGTGATCTCCCACGACGTCGAACTCGTCGGCGACACCGTCAACCGCGTGTTCTACCTCGACGCGAACCGCCAGGTCATCGACGTCTACAACATGGGCTGGAAGCACTACCTGCGACAGCGTGAGGCTGACCAGGAGCGCCGCAAGAAGGAGCGGGCCAACATCGAGAAGAAGGCGACCGTGCTGCAGCAGCAGGCCGCCAAGTTCGGTGCCAAGGCGACGAAGGCCACCGCGGCCCACCAGATGGCGCGTCGTGCGGAGAAGATGCTCTCGGGTCTCGAGGAGGTCCGCGTCGCCGACCGGGTGGCGAAGCTGCGCTTCCCGACTCCCGCGGCCTGCGGCAAGACCCCGCTGCGGGCATCGAACCTCTCGAAGTCCTACGGATCGCTCGAGATCTTCACCGCGGTCGACCTCGCCATCGACCGAGGTTCACGTGTCGTGATCCTCGGGCTCAATGGTGCGGGCAAGACGACCCTTCTGCGTATGCTCGCCGGCGTCGATGAGCCGGACACGGGCGCGCTCGAGCCGGGCCACGGCCTCAAGATCGGCTACTACGCCCAGGAGCACGAGACGCTGGATGTCGCCCGCAGCGTCCTCCAGAACATGGTGAGCGTCTCGAGCCACCTCACGGAGACCGAGGCGCGCAAGGTACTCGGCTCCTTCCTCTTCTCCGGGGATGACGTGCACAAGCCGGCTGGGGTGCTCTCCGGCGGTGAGAAGACGCGACTCGCGCTGGCGATGCTCGTGGTTTCCAGTGCCAACGTCCTGCTCCTCGACGAACCGACGAACAACCTCGACCCGATGAGCCGTGAGCAGATCCTGGACGCGCTCGCGCACTACGAAGGCTCAGTCGTGTTGGTCAGCCACGACGAGGGCGCTGTCGAGGCGCTCAACCCCGAGCGGGTGCTCATCATGCCCGATGGGGTGGAGGACCACTGGACGCCCGACTACTTCGATCTCATCACGATGAACTAGGCACGCCGCGCGAACGCTCCTGCCTCACCACGAAGCGCATGCCCCTCGGGGCATGCGCTTCGTTCGTGACGGGGACTGTCAGGGGCCTGCGCGGTCGAGGAGCTCGTCCTCGATCTCCGCATCGGTCCTGCGGCGGCGACCAGCTCGCTCGCGTTCGCGGGCGAGCGCCTCCCTCACCTTGGGGTCGTCCGGGTTTCGATCGCGGTATTCGGCGCGGAGGCCGAAGATGAGCCCGAGAAGCGCGATGATCGCGAAGATGATCCACTGGAACGCGTAGGACAGGTGATTGCCCTCATCCAGCGCCGGCTTCGTCGTGAGCGCGCCGGTCTCCGCTGACGGCCGTTCGGCAGACAGCAGGCCGTATGCACCCGTGTACACGCGGTCCGCACCGAGCTCTGCGGCGAACTGCGGCAGGTGGATGGTCGCGATCTGTCCGGCCGGAGCGCTGCGACCCGGGATCTCTGGTTCGCCGGGTTTGAGTCGCGCCACCACCGTCGCATCACCCTCGGGGGGTGCCGGCACGTGGTCGGGGGAGTCCTGCGCGTCCCCGGTCGGGATCCAGCCGCGGTTCACGATGAAGACCCGTCCGTCCTGAGTCTCGAAGGGGGTCAGGATCTCGAAGCCTGGGAGGCCGTTGTGGGGTCGAGACCGGGCCAGGAGCTGCTCGTCGGTCAGATATCTGCCCTGCAGGAGCACGGGCGTCCACTCCTGGTTGATCGAGAACGCGTCGAGCGATGCGAGCTCCGACTCGATCGGGACCGGCTCCCGGTCGAAGTTGCCGGTGATGCGGGCGTTCTCGGAGACGCGCTCGTCTCGACGCTCGAACTGCCAGTGGCTCAGGAAGCCGCACGCTACGGCGAACACGATGAGCAGACCCAGGTAACCCAGCCAGCGCTTCGACAGCGCGAACCGCCAGCGACGCTCGCCGCTCACGCGTGCCCATCCTCGTGGTCGGCCGCCTCGCCCGCGATCGCGGCGGCGGTCACCGGAAAGTCCCGCTGGCGGAGGAAGTCCTCGAGGTAGCCAGCATGCTCGCCGCAAGCGAGCCAGACCTTGCGGCGGGTCTCGTCGTGGATGCGGGGGTTGCGCCACTCCAGTCGGGTCGTCGCATCGGCGCTGCAGCCCGCGCGCGAACACCGAGGCTCCGCCTCGGCCGCGTCCAGACCGCCGCCCTGCAGGGCCCCGAGCAGGTCGAAGCCGTCACGCATCCGGCTTGCCTCGCCGCTGGAGGAAACTCGGCCGCTCCACCCTGCGTGTTCTGCGCTGCGTCGCGGCGTTGGCGATGACGACGGCGAAGTAGGGAAGGAAGATGGCTCCGGCTGCGAACACGAACATCCAGGGTCCGCGCACCCAGATGAGCGCGACGAAGCACGCCACCCTGATCAGCATCATGATGGTGTACTTCTTCATGCGGGCGGCGCGCTCGTCGTACTCGCTGTCCGCCATGGAGGTGACGTTCGTTGTGTGTGATCGCACGGTGGCAGGTGCTCCTCTCGGCGATCTGCTCAGCTTACTCCTCGCCCCTAGACTGGAGCTCACCGTCTCAAGGGAGCAGCATGACCCAAAGAACCGTCCTCGTCACGGGAGGAAACCGTGGCATCGGCTTCGCCATCGCCGCACACTTCGTCAGCTTGGGGCATCGCGTCGCGGTGACCTCGCGCTCGGGGGAGGGCGGGCCGGAAGGCGCGCTCACCGTGCAAGCTGACGTCACCGACTCGGCAAGCGTCGACGCGGCGTTCAAGGCCGTCGAGCAGGAGCTCGGGGCCGTCGAGGTGCTCATCGCCAACGCTGGCATCACGAAGGACAACCTCCTCCTCCGCATGTCGGAGGACGATTTCCAGCAGGTCATCGACACGAACCTGACGGGAGTCTTCCGCGTCCTCAAGCGCTCTTCGAAGGGCATGCTCAAGGCCCGATTCGGACGGGTCGTCTTCATCTCGAGCGTGGTCGGGCTCTTCGGCTCGCCCGGTCAGATCAACTACTCGTCGGCGAAGGCCGGCCTTGTCGGCATGGCCCGCTCGCTCACCCGCGAGCTCGGCTCGCGCGGCATCACAGCCAACGTCATCGCGCCAGGGTTCATCGAGACCGAGATGACGGCCGTGCTGCCGGAGGACACGAAGAAGGAGTACCTCTCGCAGATCCCCGCCGCGCGCTACGGCAGCGTCGACGAGATCGCGAAGACCGCAGCGTGGCTCGCGAGCGATGACGCCGGATACATCTCCGGCGCCGTCATCCCGGTCGACGGCGGACTCGGCATGGGGCACTAGCGGCGGCCGCCAGGCGAACAGACGAAGGGCCGACCGGATGCACGCATCCGGTCGGCCCTTCGTCTGCGCCGTGGCCGTCAGCCCGCGAGGCCGAGCACGTGCAGCACCTGACGCATGTCGCGATCGGGGAGGCTGATGTGCGCCTGCTCGCGCACGACCGGCTTGGCGTCGAACGCGATCGAGAGTCCCGCCGCCGACATCATGCCGAGGTCGTTCGCGCCGTCTCCGATGGCGACCGTCCGTGACGGGTCGACCCCGAGTTCGTCTGCCCACTCGAGCAGCGTGTCGCGCTTGGCCTCACGACCGATGATGGGGCCGGAGACGCGTCCCGTGAGTCTGCCTTCGATGATCTCGAACCGGTTGGCTCGCCACCGGTCGAGGTCCAGCCTGGCAGCGAGGTCGTCGAGGATCTCATGGAACCCGCCGGAGACGGCAGCGATGTACCCGCCGGCGGCGTGCACGCCCGAGACGAGCTCGGGAACGCCATCGGTGACGACGACCCGGTCGACGACCGAGGCGACGTCGGCGGCAGACACGCCCTCGAGGAGCGCAACACGATGCCGCAGGCTCTCCTCGAAGTCGAGCTCGCCGGCCATGGCGCGTTCCGTGACCTCGGTGACCTGGGCGGTCACGCCGGCGTAGTCGGCGATGAGCTCGATGACCTCATCCTCGATGAGGGTCGAGTCGACGTCGAGGAGGACCAGGAACGGGGCGCGGGTCAGCGTGCCCGACGTCACGGTTCGACGATCCCGAACTTCTCCACGACGGTGAGGCCCGAGTCGGTGACCGTGAATCCGCGACGGAGGTCATGCTCGCGGTCGACGCCGACGGAGGCGCCCTCCTTGACGATGACGTTCTTGTCGAGGATCGCGCGCCGAACCACGGCGCCGGCCTGCACGTTGACCCGATCGAACAGGATCGAGTCGACGACAGCCGCCCCGGACTCGACGTTGTCCCACGGGCCGAGCACGCTCCGCTCGATGTGCGCG
The DNA here is from genome assembly GCF_050315415.1 of Pseudoclavibacter sp. Marseille-Q434. NCBI lineage: Bacteria > Bacillati > Actinomycetota > Actinomycetes > Micrococcales > Microbacteriaceae > Pseudoclavibacter > Pseudoclavibacter sp. Marseille-Q434. The sequence goes on from NZ_JBNPQH010000001.1 coordinate 1,013,631, forward strand.
CCTGAGATGACGGAGCCGAGGGAGATGATCGAGTCGATCATGGTGCCCGTCGACCCGCGGCTGTCGCGGACGAACTTCGCGGGAGGGGAGTTCAGCTGCTGGGCGAAGATCGGCCACTTCTCGTTGTAGAGGTTGAAGATCGGCAGCGTGGAGATGAGGTCCATGTGCGCGTCGTAGAACGAGTCGATCGTGCCGACGTCGCGCCAGTAGTCGCGATCGCGATCCGTGGAACCAGGAACGACGTTGTCCTTGAGGTCGTAGACGCCGCAGTCACCCTGCGCGACGAAGCTCGGGATGATGTCCCCGCCCATGTCGTGCTTCGAATCCTCGAGCGTGGAGTCGCGGATGACGGCTTCCACGAGCTTGTCCGCAGTGAAGACGTAGTTGCCCATCGACGCCAGGATCTCGCCCGGGCTGTCCGGCAGCCCCTGCGCGTCGTCCGGCTTCTCGAGGAACTCGCGGATGAGCGTGCGGTCGTCCGGGTCGACGTCGATGACCCCGAACTGGTCGGAGAGGGAGATCGGCTGGCGGATGGCCGCGACCGTCGCGCTCCGACCCGAGGCGATGTGCGCCTCGATCATCTGCGAGAAGTCCATGCGGTAGACATGGTCGGCTCCCACCACGACGACGATGTCCGGCGATTCGTCGTTGATGAGGTTCAGGCTCTGCCTGATCGCGTCAGCCGAGCCCGAGAACCAGCGCTTGCCAAGGCGCTGCTGTGCAGGCACCGAGGCGACGTAGGAGTTGAGCATGGCCGGGAGACGCCACGTATGCGAGACGTGTCTGTCCAGCGAGTGGGACTTGTACTGGGTCAGGACGACGATCTTGTGAAGCCCGGAATTCACCAGGTTCGAGAGCGCGAAGTCAATGAGTCGATACTGGCCTGCGAAGGGCACAGCGGGCTTTGCCCGGTCTGCAGTGAGCGGCATGAGCCGCTTCCCCTCACCGCCAGCGAGAACGATGCCGAACACCTTTGCCTGTGACATGACTCGAGCTTAGGGGTTCCCAGCCCCGCTGTACTACCGTGTAGCCCGTGAGAGTAGATCTGGTAACACGCGAGTATCCACCGGCCGTCTACGGCGGGGCCGGAGTCCACGTCACCGAGCTCGTCAAGGCGATGAGGCGCGACATCGACGTCAACGTCCGCTGCTTCGGCGACGCCCGCGATGAGCAGCAGACGTACGCCTACACGACGCCGCCAGCGCTGCGTTCGGCGAACCCGGCGCTCGGCTTCCTCGGCACCGACCTCGAGATCGCGAACGACATCGAGGGTGCCGACCTCGTGCACTCGCACACCTGGTACGCGAACGCGGCGGGCCACGTCGCGAAGCTGCTCCACGGCATCCCGCACGTCATCACGGCGCACAGCCTCGAGCCGCTGCGCCCGTGGAAGGCGGAGCAGCTCGGCGGCGGCTACCGGCTCTCCAGCTGGATCGAGCAGGTCTCCTATGAGCACGCCGACCGCATCATCGCGGTGAGTCACGGCATGCGAGCCGACATCCTGCGCGCCTACCCCAACCTCGACCCGGACAAGGTGGAGGTCGTCTACAACGGCATCGACCTCGATGCATGGCAGCGGGTCGAGGACCCGGAGGCAGCGCGCGAGCTCGGCATCGACCCCGACCGCCCCGCAGTGGTGTTCGTGGGACGCATCACGCGACAGAAGGGGCTTCCCTACTTCCTTCGGGCGGTCCGCGAGCTCCCTCCGGAAGTCCAGGTCATCCTGTGCGCCGGAGCGCCGGACACCCCCGAGATCGAGGCCGAGGTCGCCGCCCTCGTCGCGCAGCTGCAGACCGAGCGCGACGGTGTGGTCTGGCTCGCAAGGCACCTCAGCAAGAGAGAGATCATGACGGCGCTCTCCGCGTCGACGGTCTTCGCGTGCCCATCGATCTACGAGCCGCTCGGCATCGTCAACCTCGAAGCCATGGCCTGCGGCACGGCAGTCGTCGGAACCGCGACCGGCGGGATCCCCGAGGTCGTCGATGACGGCGTCACGGGTCGCCTCGTGCCGATCGAGCAGGCGACTGACGGCACCGGCACGCCGCTCGACCCTGACAAGTTCGTCGCCGACCTCGCTCGGGTCCTCACCGAGGTCGTCAGCGACCCGGAGACGGCCGCACGCTACGGGAAGGCCGGGCGAGAACGCGCCGAGCGCGAGTTCACCTGGCGGCGCATCAGCGACGAGACCATCGCCATCTACGAGCAGCTCGTTGGCTGACGCGGTGCGCCGCCGAAGCCTCGGTGCCAGCCGCGTTTAGGCTGGGGCATATGGCAACGGTTCTCGAATTCAACGACGCTACGGTCGTTCGCAACGGTCGTCCGATCCTCGACCACGTCACCTGGAGCGTCGACGAGACGGAGCGATGGGCGGTGCTCGGCCCCAACGGAGCCGGCAAGTCCACGCTGCTCTCGCTCGCATCCGCGACGCAGCACCCGACAACAGGCGAGGTCGACGTGCTCGGCGAGCGCCTCGGGCGGACCAACGTGTTCGAGCTGCGCCCACGGATCGGCGTCGCCTCGAGCGCGATGGCGCGCCGGATCCCGGGGGACGAGAGCGTCATCAACGTGGCGCTCACCGCCTCCTACGCCGTGACAGGCCGTTGGAACGAGGCCTACGAGGAGATCGACGAGCGACGCGCGCAGCGCGTGCTCGAGGAATGGAACCTCGGCGGCTTCGCCGAGCGCGACTTCGGCACGCTGAGCGATGGCGAGCAGAAGCGCACGCTTATCGCGCGGGCCATCATGACCGACCCCGAGCTGCTGCTGCTCGACGAGCCGAGCGCCTCCCTCGACCTCGGCGCTCGTGAGAACCTCCTCGCGGCGCTCTCGAGCTTCGCGCAGAGCCCGTACGCCCCCGCCATCGTCATGGTCACGCACCACGTCGAGGAGATCCCCGTCGGCATCACCCACGTGCTCCTGCTGCGCGAGGGCAAGCTCGTCGCCGCCGGCCCGATCGCCGAGGTGCTCACCAGCGCGAACCTCGAGACCACCTTCGGTCTTCCCCTGCACGTCACGAACGCGGGCGGCCGCTACGCGGCCCGCGCGTCGCACTGACACTCACGCGTCCCCATCTGCTAAGGTTGATCCTTGGCTCAGGACCCGTGGTCCGATTCTGCTCACCAAACTCGTTGAAGGAACCCTTATGAAGGCTGACGTCCACCCCACCTACAACACGGTGGTGTTCAACGACCTCGCATCGGGGGAGAAGTTCCTCACCCGTTCCACGGTCTCGAGCGCCAAGACGATCGAATGGGAAGACGGCAACACGTACCCAGTCATCGACGTCGAGATCTCCAGCGCCTCGCACCCGTTCTACACGGGCAAGCAGCGCATCATGGACTCCGCCGGTCGTGTCGAGAAGTTCAAGAACCGCTACGCCAAGTTCGGCGGCGGCAGCAAGTAGTCTCGTCTGCATCGCAGGCGAGCTCACTGCTCACGCGAGAAGGGCGGCACCGTTTCGGTGCCGCCCTTCTGCGTATCCCCGAGACCGGGGCGAAGCGCGCCCTCGCCCTGTCACAGCGAGCGAGACGCCGGAAACTGATCGTCAGGAAGCCGTGCGGACCGGCCACGCTCCGTCTGCGGTGAAGTCCGGATCGCGGTTGGCTCGCATATAGGCCTCGAAGTCCCTGGCCTGATCCGCCGCCCACGTGACCTGCCTCATGTGGAGCTCAGGCAGGGGGAGGTCGAGCTCCACCGGGTACTTGGAGGCGAGGGCAAGGGCGAGCTGCCCAGCGGCGACGGCGTCGTCGCCTGCCGAGTGCGCGTCGATGAGCTCGACCCCGTAGAAGATCGACGTGTCCGTGAGGGTGCGCTTGCCCTTCCGGTAGCGGTCGAGCGCGCGATCGATGACGAGGGGGTCGACCACCTGCTCCGAGAAGACGACCGGCTCGATACCGTGGCGCGCGCACTCCCGAGCGAAGAGCGTGAGGTCGTACGGCGCGTTGTAGATGACAAGCGGCACCCGATGACGTGCGATCCAGTCGAGGGCGGCCCGCAGCTCCGTGACGACCTCAACAGCAGGCCGCCCCTCCGCCTGCGCGATCTCCGTCGTGATGCCGTGCACCGCCGCGGCTCGCTCCGGGATAGGGACCCCGGGGTCCGCGAGCCAGTCAGTGCCGCGTTCCACCGTGCCCTCCCCGTCGATGAGCCCCACGAACGCGGTGACGATCCGGTCGTTCTCGACGTCGATACCCGTCGTCTCGAGATCGAACACCGCGACGCGCTTCGTCCACTCGGTCATAGCTTCCTCATCCCGCCTCGAGATCCTGGGGCGAGAACAGTGTCCCCGCCGAGCGCGAACGCGCCTGAGCACGGCCTCCCGCCCTGCTCGGTACACTCTTGCACGATGCCTTCCTCCGCTCCTGCAGCCACTCCCGGGTCCCCGTCGCTTGCCCACTCCGTTCGTATCCTGGGCTCAGCGTGCGCCTGGTGGGAAAAGGGCCCCGCCGCCGCAGACGCCACGGCAACGATCGTCCTGGTGCATGGCTTCCGCGGCACCCACCACGGCCTGCTGCCGGTCGTGAATCGTCTTCCAAACGTGCGCTTCATCGCCCCCGACCTCCCGGGTTTCGGTGAGTCGGAACCGCTGGAACACGGGCACACGCTGGACGACTACTCGGCGTGGCTCGAGGCGTTCCTCGAGCAGGTCGATCCGGACGGCGATGCGATCGTGCTCGGGCACTCGTTCGGCTCGCTCGTGATCTCCAGGAGGTCGTCGGCGATCGGAGATCGACCGCTCGTGCTCATCAACCCGATCGCGTCACCGGCTCTGGAAGGGCCGCAGGCGATCCTCACCCGACTCGCGATCTTCTACTACTGGCTCGGCTCGCGCCTTCCCGCTTCGGCAGGTCGGCTGCTGCTCTCGCACCCGCTCATCACGCGCATCATGAGCGAGGTCATGGTGAAGACGAAATCCAAGCCGCTCAGGGCCTGGATCCACGCGGAGCATGAGCGGCACTTCTCCGATTTCTCGGACCGCGAGACGCTCCTCGCGGCGTTCCGTGCCTCAGTCTCGGATTCGGTGCTCGCGCACGCGGCTGAGCTTCCGGCATCCACCGTGCTCATCGCCGGTGCCCTCGACGACATCGCTCCGCTCGAGGCGCAGCTCGAACTCGCCCGACTCGCCGACGTGCCACTGCACGTCATCGCGGGCACTGGGCACCTGGTGCACTACGAGACGCCCATCGCCGCCGCGCGCCTGCTCGCCGACGTCATCGCCGACGCACACCCCGGCACGCCAGCGGAGCAAGCACGGTGAGACTGCTCTTCGACTGCCGCTACGTGCGCATCGATCGTCATGACGGCATCTCGAGGTACTCCGCCGAACTCGTACGAGCCCTCTCCGAGCTCCACCCCGTGACCATGCTGATCTCGGACGAGCGGCAGCTGCCGATGCTGCCCGACCTGCCGCACGAGGTCATCAGTGCGCCGACGTCGCCGGCGGAGCCGTTCGTGGCCCGGGAGGTCAATCGGTTGCGCCCGGACGTGGTCGTGAGCCCGATGCAGACGATGGGGTCCCTGGGTCGGCGCTACGGGCTGATCCTGACCATCCACGACCTCATCTACTACGAGCACCCGAAGCCGCCGCAGTTCCTGCCCTGGTACGTCCGTGTGCTGTGGCGCGTCTACCACCTGTCATTCTGGCCGCAGCGCCTCCTGCTGCGAGGAGCGGACCAGGTGGCGGTCGTCTCGGCGACCACACGCGAACTGCTCCGAGCCAAGCGGCTGACCCGGCGCCCCATCCCGCTCGTGCCCAACGCGCCGGATCCCGCCTTCGCGGCCACGCCGAGGTCGGCGCCGCCGAGCGAGCCCAACCTCGTCTACATGGGCTCGTTCATGCCGTACAAGAACGTCGAGACGCTCGCCCGCGCCATGCGCGACCTACCAGGGTGGCGCCTCCACCTGTGCTCGAAAGTGGACGAGCGGACCCTGGCCGCGCTCGAGGCGCAGGCCCCGGCGGACTCGATCGTCGCCCACCAGGGCGTGAGCGACGAGGAGTACCGCACGCTGCTCGGGCACGCGACGGCGCTCGTGGCCGCGTCGAAGAGCGAGGGCTTCGGCCTGCCGCTCGTCGAGGCGATGTCTGCAGGCACCCCCATCCTGGTGAGCGACACCCCGATCTTCCGCGAGGTCGGGGGGACGGCCGCCGGATACTTCCCGGCGGACGACGCTGGCCTGCTCGCGACCATGGCCAAGCGCCTGCAGGCCGATCCAGCGGCGTGGCGCTCCGCCTCGGCAGCAGGCGTCGCCCGCGCGGCCGACTACGCGTGGGAACGGTCGGCGGCGACGCTGCTCGACGCCTGCCGACAGGTGGCGCAGCGACGGCGGAGCTGAGGCCGCCGACCTCGCCCTAGGAGTCGGAGGTGAGTCTCCCCGCGAGGTCCACGAGCGACTCGGACGTGCCGCCTTCGACGTACACGGAAGCCAGGTGGCCGATCGCGGCGTCACCGCGGTTGAACAAGACGACCGGCTTCTTCGCCGCGACGGCGCGGTGCACGAGCCGCCGCCCCGTGTTGACGACCAGCGACGTCCCCGCGACGAGCAGCGCATCGGCCTCATCAACGAGTTCACGCGCGCGCTCGGCAACCGACGGGCGCACGACGTCACCGAACATGACGACGTCGGGTTGCAGGATGCCACCGCAGACCGGGCAGGAAGGAAGTTCGTCGATCTCGGCCCCGCTCGCCTCGGCGTCGCCGTCGGGGCGACTGCTGGCGTCCGCTGCGAGTTCGGCGATGCGGGGGGAGGAGTCCAAGATGTCGGCGAGCAGGGCAGCTCTCGAGATCTCGTGGCCGCAGCTCGTGCAGCTTGCCGTGCGCATGCTGCCGTGCAGCTCGACGACGTTGCGGCTCCCCGCCCGCACGTGCAATCCGTCCACGTTCTGGGTGGCGACACCCGCGGCGGCTCCGTGGCGTTCGAGCTCGGCGAGCGCGAGGTGCCCGGCATTGGGTTCCGCGCCGGAGAAGCGGGCAGCGCCCAAGGCGGCTCCCGCCCAGTAGCGTCGGCGGGTCGCCTCGTCCGACATGAACTGCTGGATCGTCATGGGCGAGATGCGCGGGGCCTTGCCGTCACCGCGGTAATCCGGGATGCCGGAGTCGGTCGACAGCCCCGCCCCCGTCAGCACCGCGAAGGTGCGATCCGACAGCAGGTCGGCGGCGCGGGCGAGGCCCTCTGCTCGAGTCCGATCGGCCCTGGCCCCGTTCGCTTCTGACAGGATTGCCTCCATGCGCTTGACCCCTCTCCAGTCGACCGATTGGCCACGTGCGACCCCATCCGTCCGCTCACTCGAACAGTCTGGACTCGACGACTATTCCCGGCTGACCGACGTGGCCCTGCGTCGGCGCCTCGAGCCCGAGGGCGGCCTGTACATCGCCGAGTCGCCGAAGGTCATCGAGCGCGCCCTGCGTGCCGGTCACACGCCGCGCTCGCTCCTCCTCATGGAGCAGTGGTTGCCGACCGTGGAACCGCTGCTCGAGTCGTTCCCCGAGGTCCCCGTGTACGTCGGGTCGAGCGAGCAGCTCGAGCAGCTGACCGGGTTCCGCATGCACCGGGGCGCGCTCGCTTCCATGCACCGGCCATCCTTGCGCGATCCGGCGGAGCTCCTGGCCGACGCGAAGACGGTCGTCGTGCTCGAGGACCTCGTCGACCACACCAACGTCGGCGCTGTCTTCCGGGCGGCGGCGGGCCTCGGTGCCGACGCAGTCCTGGTGACCCAGGAGTGCGCTGACCCGCTCTACCGCAGGAGCGTTCGAGTCAGCATGGGGACCGTCTTCCAGGTGCCGTGGACCCGGCTGCCAGCCTGGCCGGACGCGGCGACGCTCTTCGCCGACGCCGGTTTCGATGTCGCCGCCCTGGCCCTCGATGACGACGCGGTATCGCTCCGCGACTACGCCGCCAGCAGACCGGAGCGCACCGCGATCCTGCTCGGCACGGAGGGGGATGGGCTCAGCCGCGGCGCCCTCAGCGCCGCGACGACGACGGTCACGATTCCCATGCTCCACGGCGTGGACTCGCTGAACGTGGCCGCGGCAAGCGCGGTCGCGCTCTACGCGCTCACGGGATAGGCGGAGCGGCATCCGTTCCGAAGGAGAAGGGTTCCGCGAATGGGCGCTTGGCGATCACATTGTCTCCGGACGATTCATTCCGGAGACGACGCAGTACCCAGGGCACGAGGTGCTGCCTCGCCCACACCATGTCCTGCGCCCTCGCTTCGCGCCACCTGGCCGGCCGTGCGGGGGCCGGCTGCATGGCGACGAGATCGTTCTCGACGTTGAGGGCCGCGAGCACCATGCGCGCCACCTCGTGGTGCCCGTAGGAGTTGAGGTGCAGTCGGTCGCTGACCCACATGCTCGGCCGTTGGATCGAGCGCAGCGCCCACTGGTCCGCGACGATGCAGTCGTGGTATTCCGCGATGCCGCGCACGTGCTCGTTGTAGATGGCGATCTTGCCGCGCATGGACGAGAAGACGGGCGCGAACTTCGTGTCCACGCCGGTGAAGACCACGACGGTCGCTCCGGACGCCCGCAGCGAGCCGACGAGCCGTGAGAAGCGAGCCGCGATGGCGTCCGGGTCGGCGCCAGGGCGGATGATGTCGTTGCCGCCCGCGGAGACGGTCACGAGGTCGGGCTTCAGCTCGAGGGCCGGCCCGAGCTGCTCCTCGACGATCTGGTCGAGGAGTCGCCCGCGGATAGCAAGGTTGGCGTAGGCGAAGTCGGTGCGATGCGCGGCGAGCTCCTCGGCCACGCGATCGGCCCAGCCGCGGAGCCCGCCAGGCGCGGTCGGCTCGGGATCGCCGACCCCCTCGGTGAAGGAATCGCCGATCGCGACGTAGCGGCTCCAGGGAATGAGTTCGCGTTCTGACATCTCGCTGCTGCTCTCCTCGATCGGATCTGAAGACCAAGCCCTCGCCGGCTGAGACTTCCTGCTGGTGGTCGAAGCCCTGGCGAGTACCGTGGTCAGCATGCCAGCTTCAGACCCGAGATCCATTTTGGCCGATGAGCTGCTCGAGGTGCTCAACCAGCGCGCGAGCCGCTACGACGCAGAGAACTCGTTCCCTACCGACGACCTCGATGCGCTGCGCGAAGTGGGCTACCTGCGGCTGTTGGTTCCCCGAGATTTCGGGGGCACCGGCGCCACGCTCGAGCAGGCGGTGAGGTGCCAGGCGCGCCTTGCGGCCGCGGCACCTGCGACGGCCCTCGCCGTCAACATGCACCACGTCGTGGCGGGCATCGCCCGCGCGCGGCACGAGTCTGACGACGATGGCCTCGACTGGATGCTGCGCGAGATCGTTGCGGGGGAGACGTACGCGCTCGCGATCTCCGAGATCGGCAACGACGCCGTGCTCTACGACTCGAATGTCCGAGCCGAGCCGGAGCAGGGCGGCGGCTACCGACTGCACGGCATGAAGATCTTCACCTCGCTCTCGCCCGTCTGGACCAGGCTCGTCACCTTCGGCCGCGACGACACGGGTGCGGAGCCCGCCCTCGTGCACGGGGTGCTGCGGCGGGATGACGACGGGGTGCGCATCCACGACGACTGGGACACGCTCGGGATGCGGGCCACGCAGAGCTGCTCGACGTCGCTGGATGGTGCTCTCATCCCAGCCGATCGGGTCATCGCCCGTCTCCCCGTCGGACCGAACGGCGAGCCGCACATCTTCGCGGTCCACTCGAATTTCCTCCTCCTGGTCGCTGCGTGCTACGTCGGCATCGGGGACCGTGCCCTCGAGCTGGCCGTCGACGCCGCGAACCACCGGACGAGCTCGACCCAGGGAGGGATGCGGCTCGCCGACGACGTGCAGGTTCGAGAGGAAATCGCCAGAATGAGCATTCGACAGCTCGCAGCGCGTACCCTCGTTGAGTCCATCGCACGCGATGTCGACGAGGGGGCGCCGCACGGCGACGCCTGGTTCGCGCGCTTGACGATGGCGAAGTACGAGGCGGTCGCAGCCGCGGCCGCCACGACGCATGATGCGCTCGGGATTGTCGGAGGCAGCGGCTACCGTTCCGGACACGAGCTCGCGCGACTGCTGCGGGACGTGCTCGCGGGCGGGCTGCACCCGTCCAATGAGCGCGCCGTGCGCCGGCTCCACGCCGGCCACCGCCTCGGCCCCATTCAAGACCCACCAACCAGCCGCTGACGGACGAAGACCGACGGGCTGCCCCTGCCAATGAGTGAAAGGAACTCGACGCAGCTATGACCGAACGCGAGGCCGTCCAGGAAACGCACTCCTCAAGCCACGACGGCACCCGCTACGGTCACCAGGTCGGCACGTTCGCCGCCGAGCACCTCTCGCCTTCCTTCCCGCAGCGAGCACCCTGGGGAACGGCGGGCAGGCTCCGAGCCTGGCAGGCCGAGGCCCTCGACGTGTACTTCGAGAGCGAGCCAAGAGACTTCCTGGCCTCAGCGACGCCGGGCGCTGGGAAGACGACGTTCGCCCTCCGACTCGCGACAGAGCTCCTCCAGCGCCGCTCGGTGGACCGCATCACGATCGTCGCCCCGACGGACCACCTCAAGACGCAGTGGGCAGAAGCCGCGGCTCGGGTCGGCATCCGCATCGACCCCCGCTACGGCAACAACCAGGGCATCCACTCGCGTCAGTTCCACGGAGTGGCCGTCACGTACGCGCAGGTCGCCATGAAGCCGAGCGTGCACAGCCACCTGACGGCGTCCGGTCGCACGCTCGTGATCCTCGACGAGGTGCACCACGGTGGAGACGCGTTGAGCTGGGGGGACGCGATCCGCGAGGCGTTCGGCCACGCCGATCGTCGCCTCTCGCTCACGGGAACCCCGTTCCGCTCCGACTCCGCGCCCATCCCCTTCGTCACCTACGCGCCCAACGAGGACGGCATCCGCACCTCGCTCACCGACTACTCGTACGGCTACGGGCGAGCGCTCGAAGACGGCGTCGTCCGCCCCGTGCTCTTCATGTCCTACGCCGGCAACGTGCGCTGGCGCGACACGCAGGGCGAGGAGATGTCGGCCGGTCTCGCTGAGGACAACACGAAGGACATCGTCTCTCAGGCGTGGCGCACCGCCCTCGATCACGAGGGGCAGTGGATCCCGCAGGTCCTGCAGGCCGCAGACCAGCGCCTCAGCGAGGTGCGCCAGGAGGTGCCGGACGCCGGCGGCCTCGTCATCGCCACCGACCACGCTGCCGCCAAGGGCTACGCGGCGATCCTGAAGACCATCACCGGCACGAAGCCCGCGCTCATCCTGTCCGACGACAAGGGCGCCTCTGACCGCATCACCGAGTTCTCGGCGAGCGATGAACGGTGGATGGTCGCCGTGCGCATGGTGTCTGAGGGCGTCGACGTGCCGCGCCTCGCGGTGGGCGTCTACGCGACCAACGCGTCGACGCCGATGTTCTTCGCGCAGGCCATCGGCCGTTTCGTGCGCGCCCGCAAGAAGGGCGAGACGGCCACGGTGTTCGTTCCGAGCGTGCCGCAGCTCACCAAGCTGGCGCACGCCCTCGAGATGGAGCGCAATCACGCGCTCGATCGGCTCGCGGACGCCGACGATTCCAGGGCCCCGGAAGAGGACATGATGGCGGCCGCCGAGCGGCCGGACAAGACCAGCGATGAACTGGGCAAGTTCACCTTCGAGGCGATCTCCAGCGAGGCGCTCTTCGACAAGGTGCTGTACGACGGGGGCGACTTCGGCTATGCGGCCGAGGTGGGCAGCGAGGAGGAGCTCGAGTTCCTCGGTCTGCCTGGCATCCTCGACGCCGACCAGGTGCGCTCCGTGCTGTCGCAGCGCCAAGCGAAGCAGGGCCGCATCCAGGAGTCGCGCGTGAAGGCCGGGCCACCGGCCCCGGCGCCACCGCAGGCCCTGCACCGGACCCTGAAGGAGCAGCGGACGCTGCTCAACAGTCTGGTCTCCGTCTACGCGAAGCAGTCGGGGGAGCCCCACGGCATCGTGCACGCGGAGCTGCGTCGCAGCTGCGGAGGGCCAGCGGTCGGCCAGGCCACCGTGTCGCAGATCCAGGCGCGCATCGACGTCCTACGGCGACGAATGCGCGCCTGAGACGCGGGATGGACGCCTGAGACGCGGATGGACGCCCACGTCGGTGGGCGTCCATCAACGAACGCAGAGCGGGAAGCGCTACGCGGAGTGTCCACCCCGGTGCACGCGTCCGCGGATCTTCACCACCAGGAACCAGATGATGGCGCCGGCGACGAGGGCGTAGACGAGGTACTTGAGCGCGTCAGCGTAGATGAGGATCTGCTCCCACGCGTCGCCGAGCAGGTAGCCGGCCATGACGAAGATGGTGTTCCAGATCGCGGAGCCGGCGAGCGTGAGCAACCCGAATTGCAGGGCGGGCATGCGCTCGATGCCAGCCGGTATCGAGATGAGGCTGCGGAAGATGGGCAGGAAGCGGCCGAAGAACACGGCCTTCTTGCCGTGCTTCTTGAACCAGTTCGTGGTCTTGACCACGTCGGCGGCGTCGACGAGTGGGATCTTGCGGGCGAGCCACACCATGCGGTTGTGGCCCAGCCAGCGGCCCAGCCAGTACAGCGCGTAGGCGCCGACGACCGAGCCGATGGTCGTCCAGATGATCGCCTCGACCACCGAGAACTTGCCCTGGTGCGCCGCGAGGCCGGCGAGGGGGAGGATGATCTCGGACGGGATGGGCGGGAACAGGTTCTCGAGTGCGACGGCGAGGCCGGCTCCCGGGGCCCCGATCGTCCCCATGATGTCGATCGCCCAGTCGGAGATCACGCCGAAGAATCCGCCTGAGGCTTCTTCGACGGCGCCGCCGCCTGAGCTGGCGGCGTGCAGGAGGGCGGTTGCGAGGCCGGGCATGGTTCGAGGAGGTCCTTCTCGGTCTGGGAGCGTCGAGGCAGTTGACGCGCGAAGCGCTCGTCGGTGTCCTGCATCCCCAAACTACCGGAAGGGGCCCTCCAGGCCTGTCAGCTGTGTGGTGCGCCGAGCTCGTGCCAGATGCGGTTCCGGTACACGACCCCGCCGCCTGCTCGTTCGGAACCCGCTCGGCCGTCGCGCGCTTCGATGACGTCGAGCACGACCAGCACCGCCCCATCGACGTCGAGCGTGCTGCGGATGGTGCCTCGCGCCCACCGCTGGACGGCGCTGTAGTGCGGCTCACCGCTCGGCAGGTAGCTCCAGCTGTCGAGGTCCGCGAAGCGGTCGACGCCGCTCGTGGCGGCCACCTGAGCGACCGCCAGGGACTCCTCGTCGATGAAGTGCACGAGGATGCTGGGCGACGAGAGGATGCCCGGCGTCGCCGACGACGCCGTGGAGAGCGAGAAGGCCACGAGCGCTGGGGAGGCGTTCACGGAGGTGAGCGACGTGATCGTCATCGCGACCGGACCGTCTTCGCTCTGCGCCGTGAGGACCGCGACGCCCGACGGATGCTGGCGGAAGAGCGACCGGAAGCTCTCGGAGAGCTCTGTCTGGTCGATCTGCGCGTGGTTCACGAGCGATGTCGTTTCAGCTGACACGGGTGCACTCCTGGGATGACGGGGGATGGGCCAACACCGAGCGTCACGGGACGTGCGCTTCCTCGCAAGCGAAGGTTGCCGAGTGTTTCGCTCCGCGGCATCTCACTACGCGCGGAGTCAGGGAGTCGGACCACGGTGTCGTCACGGAGAAACACGAAAGGCCCGGGAGAGAACTCCCGGGCCTTTCAACCTGTGCGCGAGGGGGGACTTGAACCCCCACGCCCTAATACGGGCACTAGCACCTCAAGCTAGCGCGTCTGCCATTTCCGCCACCCGCGCAGGTTGTGCTGTTGAGCACGAGGAGAAACATTACCAGGATTCCGACGAAACGCGAATCGAGGCGAGAATGCGTGCATCCCGGGCGCGTCGCGCCGGAATTCCGGGCCTCGCACAGCGGTAGCGTTGGGGGCATGGCTGACTCCCTCGAACTCGACCCCACCGTCACGACGACCCAGGACCTCATCCGTCTCGACACCACCAACTACGGCGAGGGTCGCTCGAAGGGCGAGACCGAGGCGGCCCAGTACCTGGAGGCGCGGCTCACGGCGCTCGGGCTCGACGTGACCACGATCGAGGCAGCCCCGGGACGCCCGAGCATCTTCACGCGGGTCCCCGGCCGCAACGCGGCGAAGCCGGCCCTGGTCGTGCATGGGCACACCGACGTCGTGCCCGCCGAGGCGGGCAACTGGAGCGTCGACCCGTTCGCGGGGGTCATCAAGGACGGTCTCCTGTGGGGGCGCGGGGCCGTCGACATGAAGAACATGGACGCCATGATCCTGACCGCGGTCGAGGAGATCCTCGGCGCGGGGGAGCTCCCCGAGCGCGAGCTCGTGCTGGCCTTCTTCGCCGATGAGGAGAACGGCGGCCAGTTCGGCTCCGAGCCCATCGCGCGAGACCACCCTGAGCTCTTCGCGGGGGCGACACAGGCGGTCTCCGAGGTCGGCGGCTACTCGATCACGGTCGGCGGCAAGCGCGCCTACCTGCTGCAGACGGGGGAGAAGGCGCTGCTCTGGCTGCGCCTCCACGCGAAGGGACGGGCCGCACACGGCTCGCGTGTCATCCCCGCCGAGGAGAACGCGGTGACACGCCTCGCCCAGGCCATCGCGAAGCTCGGCTCGCACGAGTGGCCGGTGCTGCTCAACGACACGACCACGTCCATGATCACCGAGCTCGCGCGCCTCCTGGACGTCGACCCGCAGGAGACCACGCCGGGTGCGATCGTCCTGGCGACGGGCAGCGCGTCCGGCTTCCTGACGGCCAGCCTCCGGTCGACGACGAACCCCACGATGCTGAGCGCGGGCTACAAGCACAACGTGATCCCGGAGTCGGCGAGCGTCGCCATCGACGCGCGCCCGTTCCCCGGCGCCGAGGACGAGCTGCTCGCGGAGATCCAGGCGATCGTCGGCGACGACATCGAGATCGAGACCGTGTTCCGCGGCATCGGCACCCAGGCCCCCGTCTCCGGCCCCATCGTCGACGCGGCGACAGCGGCCCTGCAGCGCCACGACCCAGAGGCGGTCGTGGTCCCGTACTTCCTGTCGGGCGGCACCGACAACAAGGCCCTCGCGACGCTCGGCATCGAAGGCTACGGCTTCGCGCCGCTGCGACTGCCGGAGGGCATCGACTTCCCCGCGATGTTCCACGGCGTCGACGAGCGTGTCCCACTCGAATCGCTGGTCTTCGGCCGCAAGGTGCTCGGCGACTTCCTGCGCAGCTACTGACGGCACCGGGGGCCGAGCCGAGGTCGCGACACCCACCACCGCGGCCGGTTCGCGCCCCCGAGGCCGGCCGCGCATCACCGTCGACGCGGGGTGCCCTCCGCGGCCGGCGCCGGTTTCGTGTTAGCGTGCGCCGGGCCCGACGTGACCTCACCGCGGCCCGCAGCTGGAAATCTCTCTCGGAAAAGGCAGTGGCAATGAACTGGTTTGACGCCGTGATCCTCGGTCTCGTGCAGGCGCTCACTGAGTTCCTGCCGATCTCCTCGAGCGCGCACATCCGCATCGTGGGCGAGTGGATCGGGGTCCAGGACCCGGGCGCGACCTTCACCGCCATCATCCAGCTCGGCACCGAGGCAGCCGTGCTCGTCTACTTCTGGGGCGACATCAAGCGCATCATCTCGCGGTGGTTCGCCTCCCTGCGCGGGAGCGTGCCGCGCAACGACCCGGATGCGCGCATGGGGTGGCTCATCATCTTCGGATCGATTCCCATCGTCGTGCTCGGCTTCCTGCTCCAGAGCCTCATCCGCGACCAGTTCCGGTCGCTCTGGATCGTGGCGTTCACGCTCATCATCTTCGGCGTCATCCTCGGCCTCGCCGACATCTTCGGCAAGCGCGCGAAGGCCCTCCAGGACCTCAACACGAGAGACGGCGTCGTCTACGGATTCGCGCAGGCGCTTGCCCTGATCCCCGGCGTCTCGCGCTCGGGCGGCACCATCACGGCGGGGCGCATCATGGGCTACGACCGACCGTCCGCCGCGAGGTACAGCTTCCTGCTGGCCATCCCCGCCGTGTTCGGCTCGGGCTTCTACGAGCTCGTCTCCGCGTTCGGAGAGGCGGAAGGCGCCGAGGCGCCCGTCGTCGGCACGATCATCGCGACGATCATCTCCTTCGTCGTCGGCCTTGTCGTCATCAAGTACCTGATGGCCTACCTCAACAAAGGCAGCTTCCTCCCGTTCGTGGTCTACCGGATCGCGCTCGGCACCCTCATCATCATCCTGCTGTCGTTCGGCCTCATGGATCCGACCGGCGGCGCCGCCTGACGCTGACACGCTGACGCCCTCTCGCGGACCGGGCAAGGCTGGGGCGCGACATAGGATGTTCCGGTGCGAACCGTTCCCTCGTGGCCCATCCCTGCAGTCCCCTCGGTAGCCGGCAGCGGCGGTGGTGCGATCCGGGTCTTCGATTCCGCGAGTGGCCGCGTCCAGGACACGGTCACCCCAAACGAGATCGCAACGCTGTACGTGTGCGGGATCACGCCATACGACGCGACGCACCTGGGGCACGCGGCCACCTACGTCGCCTTCGACACCCTCGGACGAGCCTGGCGCGACGCGGGCCTCGAGGTCCGCTACGCGCAGAACATCACCGACGTGGACGACCCGCTGCTCGAGCGTGCGGCGAAGACGGGACGCGACTGGCAGGAGATCGCCGCGTCGCAGACCGATCTCTTCCGTTCCGACATGGCCGCGCTGCGTGTGCTCCCGCCGGACGCCTACGTGCGAGTGCAGGACAGCATCGGGGAGACGGGCGAGGCAATCGCCGCCCTCATCGGGGCGGGTCTCGCCTACCGAGTCGACGTCGCCTCGGACGCCGAGCCGGCGGCCACCACCCAGCTGGGCGATGTCTACTACGACGTCGCCGCAGCCGAGGCGGCAAGCGACTGGAACATGGGCGACGTCTCCGGGTACACGGCGGCGGAGATGGAAGCCGCCTTCCTCGAGTTCGGGGGAGACCCAGACCGGGCGGGCAAGCGCGGAGCCTTCGACCCGCTCCTGTGGCGCAGCGCGCGGGCGGGCGAACCCGCGTTCGAGAGCGCCGTCGGCCTCGGGCGCCCCGGCTGGCACATCGAATGCTCCGTCATCGCCACGCAGACGCTCGGCGCTCCGATCTCCGTGCAGGGCGGCGGGCGCGATCTCCGCTTCCCACACCACGAGCTGTCCGCGGCGCACGCCATGTCGCTGCTCTCGGTGGATTCGCACGGGACGCCGGCGGACTTCGCGCGCGCCTACACGCACGCCGGCCTCATCGCCTATGACGGCACGAAGATGTCGAAGTCGCTCGGCAACCTCGTGCTCGTCTCACGGCTCACCGCAGCTGGGGTCGCCCCCGGTGCGATCCGGCTCGCGCTGCTCTCACACCACTACCGAAGCGACTGGGAGTGGACCGACGAAGAGCTCGAGGGCTCGAGCGCCCGCCTGCAGGAGTGGCGCGAGCGCGCGGCTCGATCGTCTGACGACACGGTGGCACCCGAGCTCAATACCGTCGTCCAGCGGATGCGCGACGCCATCGCCGACGACCTCGACACCCCTCGCGTCGTCGCGATCATCGATGAGTGGGCGTCGATGCCCCCCGCCGCGGGAGACGCGGACATCGTCGCGCTCGTCGACGCCCTGCTCGGGCTGGACCTCACGAGCGACTAGCGGCGGCTGGATGCGCGCGCGGCGGACCGCCGGCGGCGCGCATCCACCGAGAGCGGACGTCGGTGGTCGGCTAGGCCTGACCCTCGTGGCCGTCGTCGGCGTCCTGGTCGCCAGCTCCGCCACCGCCATGCTCGGGATCTTCGTCAGGGCTCGTCTCGGTGCCCGACTCGGTGCCTTCGTCGTCGGCTGTGGTCCGTCGTTCGACGCCCATGGGGCGCTGCGGAGTCCCCGAGAGATCGGTGGGGAACGCCGCCGGGCCGGGTTGCGGCTTCTTGTCGGCCGCCTGCTCGAGGAAGCGCTCGAACTCCTGCGCGATGGCCTCGCCGGAGGCCTCAGGCGCCTCGACCATGTCGCGGGTGCGCTCGAGATAGCCGACGTACTGAGCGATCTCGTCGTCCTGGGCGGTCGCCTCCGTGACCTCGGACTCCCACTCGGCGGACTCGGTGACGAGGTCGCCGTGGGGGATCGAGACGTCGACGATCTCTGTCAGCCGGTCCACGAGCGCCAGAGTCGCCTTCGGCGAGGGGGAGTGGTGCGCGTAGTGCGGCACAGACGCCCAGAGCGAGAGCACGAGCATGCCCCGTGAGCGAGCCTCCTCGCCGATCGCCGAGAGCACGCCGGTCGGCCCCTCGTACTCGCTGCGGTCGATGTCGAGCTCATCGCGCACGACCGCGTCGTCGCTCGACATGAAGATCGTGATGGGCCGCGTGTGGGGCACGTCTGCCAGCAACGCGCCCACGAGCACGATGCGCGTGATGCCTTCGTGCTCGCACAGATCGACGACGTGCTTCGTGAAGCTGCGCCACCGCAGGGTGGGTTCCGGGCCGATGAGCACGAACACGTTCTCGCCGTTGTCCGAGCTCACCGAGAGACCTGCATCGGCGGCCAGCTCCGTGCTCTCGGCTGCGGGATCGGCTTCGTCGGCCTCCCGCTGAGGAGTGCCGCTGAAGGACACGCTGGGCCATTGGATCTTCCGGACGCCCTCGGTTCCCGCGCGCATGACGGGTCGGTGGATGGAGTAGTCGAAGAACGACTCGTCATCGATGTCCTCGATGAGACGGTCCGCGCCGATGGCCTCCTGCAGTGCGCGGACGGCACTTGATGCCGCATCGCCCGCGTCGTTCCAGCCGAGCAGTGCGACGACAAGCAGTCGGCCCCGCGCGAATGGTGTGGTGGCCTCGCTGTGATCCGTCACCGTGCTCCTCGCCATGCTTGAAGTGTTGTCCCAGGATACGCGCCGGGCGTCGGTGGGCCGCCTGCCGCCCCGTAGACTGTCGCCCCGTGGCTCCTTCGAATCTTCCCGACGCCGTCCTCTGGGATATGGATGGCACCATCGTCGACACCGAGCAGTACTGGCAGACAGCCCAGCTGAACCTGCTCGCCGACCACGGGCTGCCTCCGCTCACCGAGGAGCAGGAACTCGGCATGGTCGGGTCGAGCATGGCAGACGCATCGGAGTTCTTCGCCCGCCTGGGCGTCGACCTCGCGCCCGGCGAGATCGTCGACCACATGAACTCGACCGTCATGGCGAGCATCCTCGCCGAGCTGGCCTGGCGGCCCGGCGCGCTCGACCTGCTCGGCGCTCTGCACGCGGCGGGGGTCCCGAACGCTCTGGTCACCAATTCGACGCGCGTCCTCGCAGACGCCGTCGTCTCGACCCTCGACACCCCTCTGTTCGCGATCGTCATCGCGGGCGACGAAGTCGAGAACGGCAAGCCGCACCCGGAGCCCTACCTGCGCGCCGCAGCGCAGCTCGGGGTCGCGCCCGAGCGCTGCGTCGCCGTCGAGGACTCCCGCCGCGGCCTCGAAGCCGCACGTGCCGCAGGATGCGCGACCATCGGCATCCCGCACGGACAGACACTCGAAGCACACCACGCGCACCTCGTCACGGCGACCCTCGAGGGCATAACGCCAGAGGCGCTCGGCGAGCTCGTCGAGCAGGTCGCTCGCGAGACGACGCAGCGCGAGAACGCACACACGGCAGCAGACGCCGCCCCCGCAGAAAGCGAAGCACAGCTATGACCGAGACCGACATCGGCGGACCCTTCCGCGCGGGCGACCGCGTGCAGCTGACCGGGCCCAAGGGGCGTGTCAGCACGCTCTACCTCGAACCGGGCAAGCGGTACTTCATGCACAAGGGCATGATCGACCACGACACCATCATCGGCGTCGACGAGGGCTCCGTGATCTCCGCGACGGACGGCGGCCAGTACCTGGCGCTGCGTCCGCTCCTCGAGGACATCGTCATGTCGATGCCGCGCGGGGCCGCGATCATCTACCCGAAGGATGCGGCCGCCATCCTGGCGAAGGCGGACATCCGGCCGGGGGCGCGCGTCATCGAGGCCGGAGTCGGCTCCGGCGCACTCTCGCTCTGGATCCTCCGCATGCTCGGCGGCACCGGATCGCTCACCTCCTTCGAGCGCCGCGAGGAGTTCGCCCAGGTTGCCGAGGGCAACGTCGTGAGCGTGATGGGGGAGAAGCCGGACAACTGGAACCTCGTGCTCGGCGACCTCGCCGAGGCGCTTCCGGAACAGCACGCGGACGGGACGGCGGACCGAGCCGTGCTCGACATGCTCGCGCCCTGGGAGTGCCTCGACGTCGTCGCCGACGCGCTCAAGCCGGGTGGGGTGCTGCTCTGCTACGTCGCGACCGTGACGCAACTGTCGCGCGTCGCCGAGGCGATCCGAGCGACAGGCCTGTTCACCGACCCCAGCGCCGACGAGACCATGGTGCGAGGCTGGCACGTCGAAGGCCTCGCGGTGCGTCCCGACCACCGGATGATCGCGCACACTGGCTTCCTTCTGACGGCCCGCCGCCTCGCCGACGGGGCGGTCCTGCCCAATCTCAAGCGCCGCGCCTCCAAGTCCGACTTCAGCGACGAGGATGTGGAGATCTGGACGCCGGGCTCGCTCGGCGACCGTCAGGTGAGCGACAAGGTGCTCCGCAAGCGTGCTCGGCTGGCCCAGCGCGGCGCGGCGATCACCGCGGAGAAGGGGCGCGATCAGACCCCAGACGTGGTGGAGGCAACGGATGCTCCCGCCATCAGCACGGAGACTGAGGGAGAGAGCGAATGATGCGCACACGTACCCGACTGGCGGGGGCTGCCCTGACGGCCGCCGCTGTCGCCGTCGCACTGACCGGCTGCGTGACGTGGCCGGAGAGCGAGCTCGACGCGGACGCCTGCGAGCTGCCTGGCGTCGATGGCGCCGCGTCGTCGAGCGTGTCGGCGGACGGCGCGTTCGGCGAGCTGAGCGGAGCGGCGCTCACGCATCCGCTCTCCGTGACGTCGCTGGAGACGACCCGCGATGGAACGGGAACCGGCGACCCGGTGACGTCCTCCGGCGTGGTGCGAGCCAACTTCGAGCTGCTCGACGGCGCCGACGGGGAGGTGCTGGTTCCCTACAGCCCCACCGTCGCGAACGAGACCGGCGGCGCAGCCGCCACGAGCGTCGCGACGATCGCGAACACCTTCCCTGGTCTGGCGGAGGCGATCGAGTGCTCGCAGACGGGTGAGCGCGTCGTCGCCGTCATGCCCGCGAGCGTCCTCTTCGGCGAAGCGGCCACGTCTGTCGGCGTCGACCCTGCCATGACTATCGTCGCCATCGCCGACGTGCTCGACGTCTACCCATCGAGCGCCGGCGGGCGGATCGCGGCCCCAGCGGATGGCATCCCTGCCGTCGTCACCGCCCCCAACGGCACCCCAGGCGTCACGATGCCAGCGCAGGACCCGCCAGCCGCCCCCAAGCGGCACGTCCGCATCGAAGGGTACGGCTCCCCGGTCGCCGAGGGACAGCTCGTCACGATGCAGCTGTCGGCGTTCGATTGGACGACCGGCGAGCAGGTCGCATCGACCTGGACTCCAGGCAACAACGTCCTGCAGCTCACGACCGCGGCCACCGATGGCCTCTTCGGGCTGAGCGAGGAGATCGTCGGCACCCCCGTCGGCTCGCAGCTCGTCGTGGTCCTCCCACCCGAGCGGCTCGCCTCCCAGCCTGGCCCGCTGAATGCCTCGGCCACGCAGGGACGCACCCTCGTCTTCGTGATCGACATCCTGGCCGCCGAATAGGCGTCCGCTCCACCCCCAGAAGCCTCTCCCACCCCACGCAAGGCGGATTCATGCAACGACGACTCCCCGCGATCGCCGCGGCCATCCTCCTCTCCCTCGGACTAGCCTCGTGTGCCGGCAGCTCGACGCCAGTAGCGAGCGGCGACGCGCTCAACGGCATCGAGGTCACCGGCGAGTACGGTGCCGCGCCTGCCGTCACCATCGGCGAGGTCTCCGGACTCGGCGACGAGATGGAGCGCCGCATCGAGGTGGAGGGCGACGGCGAGGAGATGACGCTCGATTCGACGGTCACCGCCAACCTCACGGTCTACGACGTCGGCACGCAGGCCGAGCAGAGCCCCTATGGGCCTCTCGGCCAGGTGCTCGACCTCAGCGATGAGGGCATCCCGGGGTATCTCAGCGGCCTGTTCGACGGCGTGGCCTCTGGCTCGCGCGTCGTCGCGCTCATCCCGTCGGCGCTGCTCCTCGAGGGGACTGCGAACGCGGGCGCGACCGACACGCCCCCGGCGCTTGTCGTCGCCGACGTGATCGAGATCCCGGAGACACGGGCGACCGGTTCCGAGCAGACGCCCACGCAGGAGCTCGTCACCGTGACCGACGCCGCCGAGGGGGCCCCGCAGATCACGATCGCGGAGGGCGCTGCGGCACCCGACGAGCTCGTCCTCGACACGCGCAAGCTGGGAACCGGTGCTGTCGTCGCCGACGGCAGCACCGTCGTCGTGCAGTACACGGGGGTCCTCTTCGCGAACGGCGAGAAGTTCGACAGCTCCTGGGACCGCGGGGAGCCAGCCCAGTTCTCGACCACGGGGGTCGTCGACGGCTTCGCGCAGGCGCTCGTGGGCCAGACGGTCGGATCCCAGGTCATCGCGGTGATCCCACCCGCGCTCGGGTACGGCGACCAGGCGAGCGATACGATTCCTGCCGGCTCGACGCTTGTCTTCGTCGTCGACATCCTCGGCACGATCTAAAGTCGAGGCGTGACGCACGAGCGAACAGACCGAGCGAAGGCCCCCGCGGCTGCGGAGCGCCAGTTCTCGCTCATCCTCGCGCTCCTGACCACGGAGCGCGGACTGACGAAGAGCGACGTCTTCCAGACCGTCCACGGCTACGCGGACGACAGCCGCGACAGCACTTCACCCGCGGCTGCGGCGGCGCGCGAGAAGCGATTCGAGCGCGACAAGGCCGAGTTGCGTGACCTGGGAGTCCCTGTCGAAGTCATCGACGACCCGTCGGCGCCCGGCAACAACCAGCTGGTCCGCTACCGCGTGCCCCGAGGCGGCTTCGCCATGCCTGCCGGCCTCGAATTCGACGCAGACGAGACCTCCCTGCTCAGCCTGGCGGCGCAGGTGTGGCGCGAGGGGTCGGTCTCGCAGGAGTCGAGGCGGGGCCTCATGAAGCTGAAGGCGCTTGGCGCCCAGACGCACGAGGACCTCATCGGAGTGGCACCTCGCCTGCGTGCCCGGGACGCGGCCTTCGAACCCCTCTCCACGGCCATCGAGCAGGGGCTGACCGTTTCCTTCTCCTACTCGAAGCCCGGGGACGACGGGGCCAGCATCCGCCGCGTCGAACCGCTCGCGCTTGTCTTCGCCGACGGCAACTGGCTCCTCGTCTCCTATGACCTGGACCGCTCATCCGAGCGCATGTTCCTGCTGTCCCGCATCGTGTCCGCACCGCGGCCGGCCGGGAACGCGGACGCGTCGCGGTACCCGGGGGTGAGCGCGGAGCAGCACGCGGCGAGAGCGCTCGAGGACCTGGCCGAGCTCGCTGGCAGACAGCGGGCCAGGCTCGAGGTGCGCGCTGGTTCCGACGCCGAGGTCCGCCTGCGCGGTGACGCGCGAGCGACGTCAGGGCCCTGGCTCGAGGTCGAGCTCGGCTACACCGACCTGAGCCTGCTCGCAGACCGACTTGCGTCCTTCGGTCCAGAAGTCAGAGTCGTCTCGCCACCCGAGCTCAGACGCCTCGTCGCCTCGAGGCTGGCCTCGGTCGTGTCGGCTCACGCCGGAGCGTCCTCGTGAGCACCTTCGTCTCGGCCGACCGCCTCGCGCTCCTCGTCTCGTTGGTCCCGTACCTCCGCCAGCAGAACGAAGCGGTGCCCGTCGAGACGGCCGCAGCCCACTTCGGCGTGACGCCGAAGCAGGTGAGGGACGCCGTGAGGCTCATCGCCGTCTCCGGGACCCCGGGAGACGCGGGCGTCTACAGCCACCTCGACCTGTTCGACATCAACTGGGATGCGTTCGAGCTGCAGGACCTCATCGAGGTGACCCACTTCGTCGCGCTCGAGGAGGCGCCTCGCATGTCGAACCGCGAAGCCGCGGCGGTCATCGCGGGACTCGGCTACCTCAGAAGCCTGCCTCGCCTCGTCGATGAGTCCCGTATCGACGAGCTGCTCGGCAAGCTCGGCCCCAGCGGGGCGACGCCCCACTTCGCCTTCGGGACGACGGGGGAGCATCCGGCAGCCAGGGACGCCGTGGCCGCCGCCATCGCGACGAACAGACGGCTCCGCTTCCGATACCGCAGGGAAGATGGGGTCGAGAGCGTGCGTCACGTGGACGCGTTCACGCTCGAGACGCTCGGCGGCGACCTGTTCCTGCACGGCTGGTGCCTGGAGCGAGACGCAGAGCGGGTCTTCCGGCTCGACCGCATGCGGGATGCCGTGGTCACCGACGTGCGGGCCCCCGCGCGTGCGGAGGCCAAGCGGGGGCGACCGATCTTCGCACCGAGCGACGACCACATGCTCGTGACGCTCGAGGTCGGCACCGCCGTCCTGCCCCTCATCCGCGACTACCTCCCGCCGGGCGCCCCGGTTCCGCAGACGGATGCGCGAGGTCGGGCCGTCGTCGACGTGCGCATCGCCTCCATGCAGCACCTGGCACGCCTCGTCGCCGGGAACGCTGGCCAGATGCGCGTGCTCTCACCAAACTCCGCGCGAGCCGCCGTCCTGCAATGGGCCGCCGACGCGCTCCGCGCTCAGCAGGAAGATTGAATCTGAAAGCGAGTCCGGGCCGGTGGCCTGGCGATTCACCTCAGAGCAGGTATCGTTGGAGTCACTATGCCGTGGTGGAGTTGGGTTCTCATCTGGGTGGGCCTCGTGCTCGTCCTGCTCGCAGTGCTCGGCGCGCTCGGCTACTGGCTCTTCAGGAAGGTCGTCCTCCTGCAGGGCGAACTGGCGAAGTTCGAGGTACTCCTCGAGGCGTTCGAGCAGCGTGCGCAGACTCTCGTCTCGTTCGCGCCGGCCCGGAGCAATGCGATCGTCCGCGGGCTCCGCGAGGTCCAAGTCGAGCGAGGCGAGCTGAACGACGTGCGCGACGAAACCAAGGAGCAGCGACGCGAGCAGCGCCTGGAGCGCGCCCGTGACCTGACGACCGCAGACCCGTTTCAATACGAACACCTTGTGAAAGGCAACTGACACCATGCCGAATCTGACTGGCCCACACCTCATCATCATCCTGGTGATCATCCTGCTGCTCTTCGGTGCTCCGAAGCTTCCCGGCCTCGCGAAGAGCATCGGACAGTCGATGCGCATCTTCCGCGGCGAGGTCAAGAACATGAAGAAGGACGACGAGGTCGACGTCCCGCCGGCCACCGACGTCTACTCGCAGCCGGCCGCTTCGACCACGCCGGCAGCTCCGCAGGCACCGGCGGCACCCCAGGCCCCGGTGACGCCTCCAGCGCAGAACTCGGGACCGGCCGCACCGGCGCCCGAGGCACCCGCCGCGCCCAGCACGGACGCCAGGGGCAACACGGGCACCTCCAACTGACGTGACCGTTCAACCCGAGGGGGCTCCGCTGGCGGTCGAGCCGACGAAGTCGAAAGCGAAGAAGAGCCGGAAGCGCGACCCTGACGGGCGCATGCGCCTCGCGGAGCACCTCATCGAGTTCCGCAACCGCCTCATCATCTCGGCGATCGGCATCGTCATCGGAATGGTGGGCGGCTTCCTGCTCACCGACTGGGTGTTCAACGTGATGGCCGACCCCATCCGTGAGATCGCCGAGGCCCGAAACCGCAACGCGGACCTCAACTTCGAGGGCATCACCAGCGCGTTCGATCTCCGCCTGCAGATCTCGCTCACGCTCGGCATCATCATCTCGGCCCCGGTCTGGCTCTACCAGATCTGGATGTTCATCGTCCCAGGGCTGAAGAAGAACGAGCGCTGGTACGCGCTCGGCTTCGTGGGAACCGCGATCCCGCTGTTCCTCGCCGGGGTCTGGGTGGCCTGGATGCTGATGCCCCGCATCGTCGAGGTGATGCTGAGCTTCGCGCCCGCGGAGAGCGCCAACTTCATCAACGCGGCCAACTACTACAAGCTGATCATGACGCTCTGCCTGGCCGTCGGCATCGCCTTCATCCTCCCCGTGATCCTCGTCATGCTGAACTTCGCTGGCATCATCACCGGAGAGGCCATCCTGAAGGGGTGGAGGGTCGCCGTGCTCCTCGTCGCCCTGTTCGCCGGCATGGCGACGCCCTCGGCGGACGTGCTGTCCATGTTCTTCCTCATGGCGCCCATGCTCGCGCTGTACTTCCTCGCCGTCGGCATCGCGATCATCAACGACAAGCGACGAGCCAGGAAGCACAAGAAGTTCGAGGCCGACCTCGCGGCAGCCGAAGCGTCCGCTACATGACCCCGAGCCCGTCCGAGCGCTTCGCCGCGAGCAGGGCGCGCGCCAAGCTGCAGCAGTTCGAGCTGTTCAGGCGCGAGCTGAGCTTCGACCTCGACGAGTTCCAGATCGCATCCTGCGCGAGCGTCGAGGCCGGCAGGAGCGTCCTCGTGGCGGCACCGACAGGGGCAGGCAAGACGGTCGTGGCCGAGTTCGGCGTGTTCCTCGCGATGCGACAGCCGAACGCCAAGATCTTCTACACGGCCCCCATCAAGGCGCTGAGCAATCAGAAGTTCAGTGAGTTCGTCCGTCGCTACGGCGAGAGCGAAGTCGGACTGCTGACGGGCGACGTCAACATCAACCCGCGGGCCCGCATCGTCGTCATGACGACCGAGGTGCTCCGCAACATGCTCTACGCGGGCAGCGACCTGCTCGACGACCTCGCCTACGTCATCATGGATGAGGTCCACTACCTCGCCGATCGCTTCCGCGGGGCCGTCTGGGAAGAGGTCATCATCCACCTCCCCAGCGAGGTGCGTCTCATCTCGCTGTCGGCGACGGTCTCGAACGCGGAGGAGTTCGGCGACTGGCTGCAGACCGTCCGCGGTGACACCGACGTCATCGTCTCCGAGGAGCGGCCGACCCCGCTGTTCCAGCACGTGCTCGTCGGCCATCGCCTCTACGACCTCTTCGAGACTCGAGACGGCGACATCGCCGACCGAGTGAACCCCGACCTGGTGAGGGCAACCCAGGGCGGCGGTGGTCGACGCGAGGACGGCCGCGACCGCGACCGAGTCGGCAGACGCGGACGCGGGAGCAGCTGGAAGGAGCAGCGCTTCCAGGCGCCGCGCGCCGACCGTGCCGGGCTGACCAAGATGCTCGACGACGCGGACATGCTGCCCGCGATCAACTTCATCTTCAGCCGCAAGGGCTGCGACCAGGCCGTGTCGCAGGTGCTTCGCGCTGGCGTCTCGCTGACGACCAGGGAAGAGCGCGACGAGATCAGATGGATCGTCGAGGACCGCTGCCGCAACCTGCTCGACGAGGACCTCGGAGTGCTCGGCTACTACGAGTGGACGGAAGGTCTCGAGCGGGGCATCGCCGCACACCACGCCGGTCTCCTGCCCGCCTTCAAGGAAGTCGTCGAAGAGCTCTTCCAGAGGAAGCTCGTGAAGCTCGTCTTCGCCACCGAGACGCTCGCCCTCGGCATCAACATGCCTGCTCGGACGGTTGTCCTCGAGAAGCTCGAGAAGTTCAACGGCGAGTCACGCGTGCCGATCACCCCGGGGGAGTACACGCAGCTCACCGGCCGGGCAGGGCGTCGCGGCATCGATGTCGAAGGCCACGCCGTGGTGCAGTGGGTCGGGGGCATGCACCCGCAGGCCATCGCCTCGCTGGCTTCCCGTCGTTCGTACCCGATGAACTCGAGCTTCAAGCCCACCTACAACATGGCGGTCAACCTCATCGACCGCTTCGGTCGCGCTCGCACCCGCTCGGTGCTCGAGTCGTCGTTCGCCCAGTTCCAGGCGGACCGCGCCGTCGTCGACCTGGCCAAGCGCGTCCGGCAGCAGGAGGAGGCCCTCGCCGGCTACGAGGACGGCATGAAGTGCCACCTCGGCGACTTCTTCGAGTACTCGCGCATCCGACGTGAGCTGAACGATCTCGAGCGCAAGCGCATCCCGCACGACGAGGCGCACCAGCATGCGGCTCGCGAGCGGCGCCAGACGAAGCTCACCCAGCTGCAGACCGCGCTCAAGCGCCACCCGTGCCATGTCTGCCCCGACCGGGAGCAGCACGCGCGCTGGGGCGAGCGGTACTGGAAGCTGAAGCACGAGAACGACAAGTTCACCCGGCAGATCGAGTCGCGCACCGGTGCCGTCGCGCAGGTCTTCGACCGGATCACAGAGCTGCTGCTCGAGCTCGGCTACCTGGCCCCCGCCGAGAGCGGAGACAGGGACCTCGCGGTCACGGCGCACGGGCGCACGCTCGCGCGCATCTACGGCGAGCGCGACCTGCTCATCGCCGAGTGCCTGCGTCGGCAGGTCTGGAACGAGCTGAACCCGCAGCAGCTCGCCGCGATGGCCGCCGTGCTCGTCTACGAGCCGCGGCGAGAAGAGGAGAGCCTCGAGGAGTACCAGCTGCCGCGCGGCGCGTTCCGCGGGGCGATGCAGACGACGGAGAAGCACTGGCAGGCGTTGGATGAGCTGGCCGAGCGCTTCCGCGTGCCACGTTCGTCGAGGCTCGCGACGAACCTCGCGCCGGCCATCTTCCACTGGGCGCACGGCGCGGAGCTCGAGCGTGTGCTCGACGAGTCGAATCTCGCTGCCGGCGATTTCGTGCGCTGGTGCAAGCAGGTGCTCGACGTGCTCGACCAGATCGAGAAGGTCGCGGAGGGCAAGTTCGCGACCACTGCGCGCCAGGCCGCGAACAGCGTGCGCCGCGGGATCGTCGCGTACTCGGGGGTTGGGTGAGGTCGTTCTGGCTCTCGCTGCTCGCCGCCGTCGCCGGTGGACTGCTGCTGAGGGCCGCGTTCCCAGGACCGGCGCTGTGGCCCCTCGCCTTCGTCGGCACAGGCCTCGTGCTCTGCTCGCTCATGCACCGCTCCGCAGGCGGGGCGCTCCTCGTGGGCCTCGCATCCGGGCTCTCGTACTACTTCCCGCTCATCGCCTGGGCGTCGCTGTTCCTGGGCCCGGTGCCGTGGAGCGCCCTCAGCATCCTCTCGTCGCTGTTCTGGGCCGGGGGAGCGGTGCTCATCGCGCTCGCCTACCGGCGCGTCACGGCGCGATGGGAGACCGGCCCCAAGCGCCTGCTCCTCGTCCCAGCGGCCGTGGCGGGCCTGTGGACGCTGCGGGAGGGGATCTACTCTGCATGGCCGTACGGCGGCTTCGCGTGGGGTCGTGTTGCCCAGTCACAGTCGGCGAGCCCGTTCGCGGAGCTCGTCTCCTGGCTGGGTCTCTCCGGCATGGGCTTCGTCATGGTCTTCCTCGTCGCGCTGGTCCTCGAGCTCGGCCGCTCGCGCGCCCGCCCGCTCACCTGGGCGACCGCGGCCGCCGCCATCCTGGTCGTCACCGCCGTTCCCCTCTTTCCCACGAACACGATCGGCTCCGCCCGGATCGCGGCAGTGCAGGGTGACACCCCCGAGGCTGCTTACTTCGTCGAGGGTGACCCTGGCGATGTCTTCCTCGGCCACGTCAACGCGACGCGCACCATCCCAGACGACGCCGACGTCGACGTGATCCTGTGGCCAGAAGGCTCCATCGACCTCAACCCGGACGCTTCGCCCGGCGTGCGCCGCACGCTCGATCAGCTGAGCGACAGCTACGGCGCGCCCATCGTGGCCAACACGGTCACGGTGGAGCCGGGGGAGACCCAAGCCGATGACCGCTTCTTCAACTCGCAGTTCGTGTGGGATGCGGAGAGCGGATGGGGCGACCAGTACGACAAGAAGCACCCCATCCCATTCGGCGAGTACGTCCCGGACCGGGACTTCTGGTACTCGCTCGCTCCCGACCTCATCGGCATGATCGGCCGCGGATACTCGCCGGGGGAGCGCGACAGCATCCTCGAGATCGGCGACATCAAGGCCGGCACCTACATCTGCTACGACATCGTCGACGACGTGCTGATCAGGGACGCCGTCCTGGGAGGCGCGACGGTGCTCTTCGCGCCGAGCAACAATGCCGACTTCGGGAAGACCGACGAGCCGGCTCAGCAGCTCGCGTTCGCCCGTCTCAGGTCGATGGAGACGGGACGCTCGCTGGTGCAGGCGTCGACGGTGGGGATGAGCGCCATCTACTCACCGGAGGGGCGCACGCTCGCGGAGCTGCCCTGGTACGAGCCCGGCGTGATGATCGTCGACGTCCCGCTCGCCGATGGCATGACGCCCGCTGTCCTCTTCGGGCGCGGCATCGAGATCACGCTCGGGATGCTCGGGCTCGGCCTCCTCATCGGCGCCGGCAGCTCGAAGACCCAGCGGATGCGCGACTCGGCGACACGCATCCGGCTCCGGTAGCGGGCGCCCAGCCTCTGCGCCCAGACAGCACCACGGTCCAGCAACACGAAAGGGACGAAGCCACAGGCTTCGTCCCTTTCGACATTCATCGTCGCTCGCTGAGCGACCTCCGGGGGTCAGACGTCTTTCGCGCCCTTGGTTCCGCGCCGTGAGCGCAGGAACGCGAGTCGCTCCTGGAGGACCTCTTCGAGCTCCTCCCGAGTGCGACGCTCGAGCAGCATGTCCCAGTGAGTGCGCTGGTGCTTCTGCTCCGGCGCCTCGTAGGCGACCTGTTCGCCACCTTCATCCAGCAGACGACCCTCGTTGCCGCTCTTCGGCGACGCCCAGACCTCGGGCACCTCCGCTTCGGCGGCAAAGGTGACGGCGAAGCGCTCACCCAGTGTCGTCTCGTACGTTCGCACCTGGCGGTCGACAAGGACAACGCCCTCGTCACTCTGCAGGCTCTGTGCGCCGAGCCGCATTCCGCGCAGACTTCGATCAGCCATGCTGACCTCCTCTCCTCGTCAGTGCGGTTCTACTACTACCGGTCAAACGTGCGATTGTGCCGAGGTATTCCCGCGCGTTCCAGCTTTTCCTCGAAAACTCATAGATTTAGGCGGCGTCGCACAACCTCGGCGGCCAGGTCAGCGCGGTCCGTGACAAGGCCATCCACGCCGCGCTCGAGGAGGCCGCGCATCCTGGCCGGGTCGTTGATCGTCCAGACGTGCACCTCGGGCACGTGCCGGTGGAACCCACGCAGCCTGGCGGGGGAGAGCAGATCGAGACCTGCGGCACGCTCCGGGATCTGCACCGCGGAAGCGCCCCGGAGTGCCCGGTGGAGCAGTCGGCCAGAACGCACGGACATGGCGATGAGCGCCGCCGCGATGCCCGGGCTCGCCACGCCACGAGCCGCTTCGGGCAGCAGGGCGGCCGTGCGCCGCAGCCGAAGGGCGGAGAAGGAGGTGATGAGCACTCTGGACGACGCGTCTGCTCGCCGGACAGCCTCGGCCACGGCCTCCACCGCGTCCGCCGACTTGACGTCGACGTTGAATCGCGCGGCGGGGAACTCCTCGAGGGCCTCCTCGAGCAACAGCAGCCTGGCACCCGGCGTCGGCCCCGCCGACGTGAGCCCGGCCAGCACGGATGCGGGGGAGCCAGCGACCGGCCGGTCGCTGCCGTCGTAGCCCTCGAGCGTCTCGTCGTGCCACAGCACGGCACGGCCGTCTGCGGATGCCCGTGCGTCCGTCTCGATGTGGGTCGCCCCGACGTCGAGCGCGGCGCGGAACGCCTCCATCGTGTTCTCCGTCGCCAGCAGGGCGAGGCCTCGGTGGGCGAGGATGCGCGGTCCAGCGCCGTCCAGGTACGGGTGCTGCATGCGTCCAACGCTAGTGCGCGGGGGCGACGCCGCGCCCAATAGACTCGGAGGCATGGCTGAACAGATTCTCAACCCGCTGGCCGCCGGTTCCCTCGAGGGCAAGCGCGCGCTTGTCACGGGGTCCTCGCGCGGTATCGGCGCGGACACCGTCAAGTTCCTCGCGCACGCTGGCGCCAAGGTCGTCGTGAACTACCGCAACAAGGAGGCCCGCGCCGTCAAGCTGGTCGACGCGATCACCGCTGACGGCGGCACGGCGATCGCCGTGGGTGCTGACCTCACCGACGAGGCGAGCCGCCGGGGGCTCTTCTCGAGCATCGAGAGCGCGTACGGCGGGCTCGACGTGCTCGTCCTCAACGCGTCCGGCGGCATGGAGTCGGGCCTCGGCGAGGACTACGCCCTGAAGCTCAACCGCGACGCGCAGGTCGAGACCCTCAAGGGCGCCCTCGAACTCATGGGGGACGGCGGGCGTGTCGTGTTCGTCACGAGCCACCAGGCGCACTTCATCCGGACGACGCCCACGATGCCGGAGTACGAGGCCGTCGCGAGCTCAAAGCGGGCGGGAGAGGACGCCCTGCTGGCGCTCGTGCCCGAGCTCACGGAGCGCGGCATCGAGTTCGTCGTCGTGTCCGGCGACATGATCGAGGGGACGATCACGGCGACGCTGCTCGACCGCCTCAACCCGGGTGCGATCGCCGCGCGCCGCGAGGAGGCGGGCAAGCTCTACAACGTGCAGGAGTTCGCGGCCGAGGTCACGAAAGCGGTCGTCGAGCCGGTTCCGGCCGACAACCTGCGGCTCATCGGCGACACGTCAGGGTTCGTCACGGAGTAGCGGCTCTGCCGTCGTCCTGCACGACTGGCGGACCCAAGGCGGAGATGCCCGGACCACACGGTCCGGGCATCCTGCTGTCGAGCACTGCTCCTGCACCGTCACGGACGGAGGGACGGGGGAGAGCAGGCCAGGGGAGCTCAGGAGTGCTTGAGCGAGTTCGTCGCGAGCTTCCGGCCTGGACCATCTTCGAAGAGCTCCTGGAGTTGCAGCAGATGCTCGCGCCAACCGTCGCGGTACTTCGCGACGTGGATCTCGGCGTAGTCGCCCCGGGGGAATCCCTGCTCGAGGACACGCACCTTGCTCTTCTTGTCTTTCTGCTGCACGACGACGAGTACGACGTCCGTCTCGAAGTCGCCTGATTTCGTCTTCCAGGTGAAGTGCAGTTCCTCAGGAGCATCGATCTTGGTGATGGTTCCCGAGGTGATACGGGGTTTCTTCTTGCCTGGGCGCAGGGAGCGTGCCGTGATCTTCGCGCCGCGCTTGATCTTGAATTCGGAGTCGGGCCACCACAGCTCGCGGAGGTCCTCGTCGACGAGTGCCTGCCAGATGAGCTCTGCGGGTGCCTTGATCCGCACGCTGATGTCGATGCTGGGGGTGAACACCGCGCGTGGGGCCTCGGTCGCTACTTGCGGCTTTGGCCCACGAGCTGCCACGGGATGAACAGCGCCAGTGAGTTCAGGAGGATGCCGGCCAAGAACACCAGGAGACGAAGCGTGTCGCCGTCGACCTGGAAGGCCAGTCCGTAGCACCAGATGCCGGCGCCGAAGATGATGATGCAACCGATGGCAATCAGAACGCTCACGAGTGTCGGCTCCCAGAATCTCTCAGTGACACAAACAACGACGAGGTGGCGCGAGCCACGAAGTCAGCCACGGCAAAATCATCACCGCGTCCACACAGCCTACTGGATGCGGGGCGACGTGCTCGCGCATGACGAGCCGCCTTCGCTACATCCGATAATGCACATTATGACATTACGAGGTGTCGTCCCGCTCCTCTGCTCTCCACTCGCCAGCAATGTCCACACAACCGGCGATGATCTGATCGGACCACGATGATCGGGTGCGCATCCGCTCTCCTGGACAGAATCGTCATCGAAGGAGGAACCGTGATCTCGACACTCAACCATCTCGTCCAGCACATCGAGGCGCATCTCGGCGACAGCATCGACGTCGCCTCGCTCGCCAGCTCGCTCGGCACGACCGAATACCACGCTCGGCGGATGTTCTCATCGCTCGCCGGGATGCCCTTGAGCGAGTACATCAGGCGACGGCGCATGACCGTGGCTGCAGGCGATGTGCTCGGCGATGACGAGCTGCTCGAGATCGCAACCCAGTTCGGCTACGGATCGACCGAGGCCTTCGGCCGGGCGTTCCGCGCCGTGCACGGATCGACACCCGGTGAGGTTCGCCGAGCCGGTGGCCCCCTTCGCTCACAACCGCAACTCAGGTTCCGCCTGACCGTAGAAGGGAACTCCCCCATGGACACACGAATCATCGAACATCCCGCTTTCCAGCTGATCGGGCACGCCGCACGCGTTCCGCTCATCCACAACGGCGTGAATCCTCACATCCAGGCGCATATCGCGGCGATTCCGGCGGAGGCGCACGCGAGGCTCAAGGCACTGAGTTCCGGCGAGCCGACCGGCTTGCTCCAGGTGAGCGCCGACGTCGACCCGGACTACACGGAGGGCACTCCCCTGACCTATCTGCACGGCGTCGCCGTGGGGCACGACCATGCGGTGCCAGACGACCTCGACGTCATCGGGGTGCCGGCGGGAACCTGGGCCGTCTTCACAGCAACTGGAGACTACCCGGCTGCACTGCAACAGCTCTGGGCCGCCACGGCGACCGATTGGTTCCCGTCCAACCCGTGGCGGCTGCGCCCGGGCCCCTCGATCGTCGCGATCATCGACCGGTCGCCAGACTTCAGCACGGCGACGTGCGAGTTGTGGTTGCCTGTCGAGCGGAGTTGAGCGGCGGTCGAATGACGCTCACGCGAGGCCGATGCTCTTTATATCTTTATGATCTAGGAAGAGCGCAGCAAGCGGCATCTCTCCAGAGATGAGATCGGCGCGCACGTCTCCTCACTCGGCCTTACGCTCCATGACGAGAATGCACGGCTGGCCGTGATTCCGGCGGGATGCTTGGGAGATCATGAGCGATCTTGCGACGCAGCCAGCACCCACCACTCCGAAACGACTCTCCTTCCTCGCCTTCGTCGAGCACACCAGAGTCTCCGCGCATCGATCGCTCGGCCTCCAGGAGGGCTTGGAGCTCTTCGAGTACGCCGAAGACCTCGGCTACGACACCGGGTACGTGCGCCACCGGCACCTCGAGACGTACCTTTCCTCGGCCTTCACGTTCCTCGCCGCAGCGGCCCAACGCGCCCGGCGCATCCGAGTCGGGACGAGCGTCACTCCCCTGCGCTTCGAGCAGCCGGTGCGCCTCGCTGAGGACGCGGCGACGCTCGATCTGCTCACGGGAGGACGGCTCGAGCTCGGGCTCAGCTCCGGATACGCGGCGACCGAGTCGACGTTCGCGCAGGCCTTCGGCAGGATCGAGGGCGATGACGTGCGTGCGCTCGTCGACGCACGTCTCGACACCTTCCTCACGGCGATCGAAGGGAGAACCATCGCCACGGCCGAAACCGACCTGCCTTTCGCCGAGGCCGGCAGCGCGCTGACCGCGCAGCCTCAGAGTCCGGGGCTCAGGGGCCGCGTCGCCTACGGGGCCGGTGGCGGCACAAGCGCGCGGAAGACCGGCAGGCGCGGACTGCGACTGCAGCTCTCGACCCTCAACACGGAGATCGGGGACCTCGGCTTCGAGGACACGCAGGCGCAGTACATCCGCGATTATCGCGAAGAGCACGCCAAGGCGAGCTCCCTCACCTCGTTCGCCTCTGTGAGTCGCGCCATCGTGCCATTCGACACTCCCGCCGAACGCTCCGAGCTCGAGTGGCTGCTCGAGCGCGACGCCGAGCGTGCTGCGAACGTGGGCGGAGGTCCGCTGCCATTCCAGTTCGGGCGCGTTGCGAGCGGCACCGGCGAGCAGATCGCCGAAGCGCTCGCGGACGACGCCGGCATCCACGCCGCTGACGAGCTCGTGATCGCACTCCCCTTCGACTACCCCGCCGAGACGCAGCGGCGAATCCTGCGCCAGTTCGCAGAGGGTGCGGCGCCGCACCTCCCGTACCTCTCGCGCTGACCGCAGCGGTGGCACGCGATCGGTCAGAGCTCGAACGACTTCGCAGGTCGGCCGGCATGCTCGAGCGCCAGCCGAGCGGCTAGCCTGGGCGAGTCCCCCATCAGACGAGGAGCGCCGTGTTCGCCAACGCCCTGCTGATCGCCGTCGCGATCCTCGCCGCCATCCTCGTGGGGCTCGTGTCCCGCCGCGTGCTCGGCGTGCCGATCGGGTACATCCGGGCGATCATCGTCGGAGCGCTCGTCGTGATCGCCTCGATCCCCTTCGGCAACTGGATCATCCGCGAGACCGGCGTCGACCAGCTCGAGGACGGCGAGACCAACTTCACGGTCGTCGTGGTCGTGGTGCTCCTCGCCGTCTCGTGGATCTTCGCCCTCGGCGTGCTCGTCCTCGTCGCCCTCGAGGCGACCATCCCCACCCGCGCGTTCCCGAACCCCATCGAGCTCGTCCGCTCCGCCATCCGGCGCCGCAGCCGTACGAAGCGCTATCTGCAGATCCTCACGATCGCGTCGCGCGACGGGGCCGGCTGGCTGCTGCACGGGCGCCGCACCTCGACCGCAGAGGGGCGCACGACCGCCCAGCAGCGCGCGGATGCCCTCATCACGACCATCAACCACGCCGGCGTCACGTTCGTGAAGCTCGGGCAGGTCCTCTCGACGAGACGTGACCTCGTCCCGGAGCCCTACCTCTCCGCGCTCGCGCTGCTGCAGTCCAACGCGACGACGGTGCCGTGGCCCGAGATCGAGCGGGTGCTGAAGAGCGAGCTCGGGGCGCCTCTCGACACGATCTTCCGGGAGATCGACTCCACTCCCCTGGCGGCCGCCTCGGTCGCACAGGTGCACCGCGCCCGCCTCGTCGACGGCACCCCCGTCGTCGTCAAGGTGCAGCGACCGGATGCGCGCGCTCAGGTCGAAGCCGACGTGGACATCATCGGGCGTCTCGCGGACCGGGCCGAGACGCACACGGCGCTCGGCAGGGAGATGCGGCTCTCCGCGATGGCTGCCGGCTTCACGACGACGTTGGAAGAGGAGCTCGACTATCGCGTCGAGGCTCGAAACGTGCACATGATCGAGAGCACGATGCGCGAGATCCACGCGGGCTCCCCCGAGCTCACGGAGATCGCCATCCCTGCCGTGTACTCGGCGGCGAGCGCGCGCAGGGTCCTGACGATGGACGTCATGGACGGGAGCCCGCTGAGCTCAGCAACCGACCGCCTGGAGGCGCTGGGCCCGGAGGCCCGTCACGACCTCGCGCAGACGCTCATGGAGACGGTCATCGAGCAGATCCTCGTCTACGGCGTCTTCCACGCCGATCTGCACCCCGGCAATGTGTTCATCCGCGACGACGGCACGCTCGGCCTCATCGACTTCGGCGCGATCGGCATCGTGCAGCGAAGCCAGCGCGAGCACCTGGCCGCGTTCCTGCTCTCGGCGGCGAGCGACGACGACGTGTCGGCCGCCGACGCGCTGCTCCTCATCGTCGACGCTCCCGAGGACCTCGACGTGGAGGCCTTCCGGCACGACATCGGCATCGCACTCACCTCGGTGCAGCACTGGCCTCGCGGGGAGGGCTCGATCTTCACGATGATGCTCGACGTCATCCGCAAGCACCACCTCGCGCTCCCCTCGACGCTCGCCTCCGCGTTCCGCAGCTTCGCGACGCTCGAGGGCTGCCTTCGAGTCATCGAACCGGACTTCGACTTCGTGCAGCGCGCGCTCCCCTTCGTGCCGAAGCTGCTGAAGCAGCTCCTCGCACTCAAGCGGGTCGTCGGCACCGCGCAGGCGAAGGCCGCCATCGCCGCCGCCTATGCTGCCCGCATGCCGAACCGCATCGACACGATCGTCTCGAAGCTCGAAGACGGCGAGCTGAGCGTGCGGGTCAGTCCGTTCTCCGACCGACAGGATCGCAGCTGGCTCGGGGGGCTCGTCAGCCGAGGCATCGACACGGCGGTGGCCCTGACTGCCGTGATCCTCGCGATCGTGCTGGTCGTCGCGGGCGGCGGTCCAACGCTCGCCCCCGGCCTGCAGCTGTTCAACCTGCTGGGGGCGGTGATCGGCCTGCTCGGCTTCTTCGGGATCCTGCGCGCCATGCTGCGCTCCATCGTCGGATCCAGGGGGCAGTCGCTGACGGACTAGGGCGCGGTGCCCTCGGCGAGCTCGTCGAGCTCCTCGGCCCCACGACGGGACACCCGCTTGCTGACGACGAGGCGCCACATGAGGCCGAGGCCGAGGAACCACAACGGCAGCACGATCAGGCCGGCGCGGGTGTCCTCGCCCATGGCGAGCGCGACGAGGATGAAGGCGAAGAACGCCAGGATCACCCACGGCATGAACCGTCCGCCCGGCATCTTGAACTTCGAGGCCTCGTGGAGCTCGGGGCGCTTCTTCCTGAACATGAGGTAGCTGACGAGGATGAACGTCCACGTCGCGATGAAGTTGAGGGAGCTCACGGAGGTCACGACCGTGAAGGCCGCCATCACGTTGTCACCGAGGGCGAGCACAGGTAGCGCCGCGAAGAGGAACGCCGTCGTGAAGAACACGCCCTGCGTCGGCACGCCACGCGAGTTGAGGAGGCCGAACCGCTTCGTCGCCTGCCCGTCCGCCGCGAGGCCGTAGAGCATCCGCGTCGACGAGTAGAAGCCGGAGTTGGCGCTCGACGCCGCCGAGGTGAGCACCACCAGGTTGACGACGATGGCCGCCGCCGGGAACCCGATGAGCTCGAACATCGAGGTGAACGGGCTCACTCCCGGCTGGATCTGGTCCCAGGGGGTCACCGACATGATGATGACGAGCGCGCCGACGTAGAACACGAGGATGCGCACGACGACCGAGTTGATGGCCTTCGGCAGGTTCTTCTCAGGATCCTCCGCCTCCGCGGAGGCCGTGCCGACGAGCTCGATGCCGACGAACGCGAACACGCCCATCTGGAAGCCCAGGATGAACCCGCTGATGCCGAACGGGAACATGCCGCCGTGGTCCCACAGGTGCGAGACCGAGGCCGTGACGCCGTCCGCGCTCGTGAAGCCGGTGACGAGCAGGAAGATGCCGACGCCGATGAGGGCGAGAATCGCCACGACCTTGATGATCGCGAACCAGAACTCCGTCTCGCCGAAGGCCTTGACCGGCTGCAGGTTGAGGAGGAGCAGACCGATCGCCGTGGCGATCGCCGGCGCCCAGGCGGGGATGTCGGCGTTGAAGAACGCCACATAGCCCGTGATGGCGACGATGTCGGCGATGACCGTGATGACCCACGCCAGCCAGTACGTCCAGGCGACGACGTAACCGGCCCAGGGGCCGATGAGGTCGGCCGCGACGTCCCCGAACGTCTTGTACCCGAGGTTCGAGAGCAGCAGCTCCCCGAGGGCCCGCATGACGAAGAACAGCGCGAGGCCGACGATCGCGTACACGAAGATGATCGACGGTCCGGCGAGGCTGATCGTGGTCCCCGACCCCAGGAAGAGCCCGGTGCCGATGGCTCCGCCGATCGCCAGGAGCTGCAGATGCCTGGCCTTGAGACCACGACGCAGCCCGCCGGGCGCCGTCCCCTCGCTGTGCGGATGCTGCGCCTCGGTCTGGACTGTGCTGCTGGTCACCGGAACCCCCTCGATACTGCTCGATGCCGAACCCGGGAATTCTAGTCTCCGGTCGGCACGCACGCAGACCGGGTCTACATTGGTCGCATGCACGATCTGCGCACCGCGCGACCAGAGGCTGCCGCCGCCTCCCACACCAGAACCAGCGGCACCCTCCTCGCCCGGTCCGCCGTGGGCGTCGCCGCGATCGGCATCGTCTTCGGCGATATCGGCACGAGTCCCCTCTACGCCCTGCGGGCGGTGTTCTCCGAGCACGACGGCATCGTGCAGCCGAGCATCGCGCACGTCTATGGGCTGATCTCGCTCATCATCTGGGCCGTCACGCTGCTCGTCACCGTCAAGTACGTGCTGTTCGTGCTCCGCGCCGACCACGAGGGCGAGGGCGGGATCCTCGCGCTCTCCACCCTCATCGGGCGGCGCCTTCGCGGATCACGGCGCGCCATGGCCGCGACGACCCTCGTCGGGATCATCGGGGCAGCCCTCTTCTTCGGGGACAGCGTCATCACGCCTGCGGTGTCCGTGCTGTCAGCCGTCGAGGGCCTTGAGATCGCGGTGCCGGGCACCGGGGCACTGGTCGTGCCCATCGCCCTCGTCGTGCTCGTCGGCCTCTTCGCGCTGCAGCGGTTCGGCACCGCCGGCATCGGCCGTCTGTTCGGCCCGATCATGCTGATCTGGTTCATCACCCTCGCGCTGCTCGGAATCCCCCACATCCTGGAGCATCCCGAGATCCTCGCGGCGTTCTCTCCGCACCACGCGCTCGGCTTCATCTTCAGCGAGCCGCTCATCGCCGGCGTGGCGCTGGGAGCCGTGGTGCTTGCCGTCACGGGCGCCGAGGCCCTCTACGCCGACCTCGGCCATTTCGGCCGCTCCCCCATCTCGAAGGCCTGGCTGTTCGTCGTGTTCCCGGCCCTCACGGTCTGCTACCTCGGTCAGGGCGCCCTCGTCATCGAGGACCCGACCGCCATCGACAACCCCTTCTTCCGCATGGCCCCCACCTGGGCGGTGTTCCCCCTCATCGGCCTCGCGACGCTCGCCACCGTCATCGCCTCCCAGTCGGTGATCTCCGGCACCTTCTCGGTCGCCAGACAGGCCATGCGGCTCGGCTTCCTGCCGAACCTCAGCGTCAAGCACACCTCGCGTGCGTCCATCGGCCAGATCTACATCCCGGTCGTCTCGATGATCCTTCTCGTGCTGATCATCGGGGTCGTCCTCGGGTTCCGAACGTCGGAGAACCTGGCGGCGGCCTACGGGCTCGCGGTGACGACTACCTTCCTGCTCACGTCGTCGCTCTTCATCGTGTACCTGCGCATCGTGTGGGAATGGCCCTGGTACCGAGTGCTGCTCGTGACGGTGCCGATCGTCCTGCTCGAGCTCGCCTTCTTCGTCTCGGGTCTCGTGAAGTTCTTCGCGGGCGGCTGGCTGCCGCTCGTGCTGGCCGCCGCGATCATCCTGACCATGCTCACCTGGAGACGCGGCCGCGAGATCGTCACCGGCAGGCGCGAGCGCCTGGAGGGCACCCTGCAGGAGCTCATGAGGAGGCTCCTCGCGGACCAGCCGACGCGCGTCCCCGGTTGGGCCATCTACCCCCACGGCGGCGCCCGCACGGCGCCCCTCGCGCTCCGCCTCAACACCCGGGTCAACCACGCGCTCCACGAGCACGTGCTGCTCGTGCGCGTCGCGACGGCCGATGTGCCGCACATCCCGGAGCGCGCGCGCTGTCGGATCGACGACATCGGGCCAGCCCCCGAGGGCCTCGTGCACATCACCCTGACCTACGGGTTCCTCGACCGTCGGGACGTGCCGCTGTCGCTTCGGGACGCCCGGCTCGCCGGCACCGTCTCGCAGTTCGACAACGAGAGCGCGATCTTCTTCCTCTCGCGCATCGCGCTCCGGCCAGGCCACGCGAGTGGAATGGCGACCTGGCGGGCCAAGTTCTTCGTGCTCATGTCGCGCGGTGCGTCGTCTCCCGCAGCGCAGTTCGGGCTGCCTCCTGAGCAGACCGTGGAGATCTCGCCGCAGGTGCTGCTCTAGGCTCTCGCCGCCTCCGCGCGTGCGAAGCCCGTCAGGTACGCCGGCACGAGCACGGACGCGGTGAACAGCAGCGTGAGCACGAACGTGCACGTGAGCACCGTGAGCAGGTCGTACGCTCCCCCGGAGATCCAGAAGCTGCAGAACGTCGCGCCCGCGGCCGCCAGGATCGAGTGCCCGAGAGCGAGCGGCAGCACGCGCTGGCGGGTGTAGGAACGAAGTCCCGTTGACACGCCACGCTCGGCTGCGAGCGCAGCGACTGCGCCCAGGATGCACAGCCCGAGCATCGCGATCCAGCCGAGCAGCAGGGGCACGAAGCCGCGCTCGTCGAGCTGCGTTCGGCCCGCCTCGGTGGCCAGCGCGTAGCCGAGGAACGCCACGAGACCGACGCCGAGCAGCGTCGGGACAAGGCGGGCGAGGACGTCACGCTGGCTCGGCCGGAACGTCGCGAGGGAGATCGACGGGGACTCTTCTGCAGGGGCGACGCTCACGCCGGTCAGTGTAGCCGCCGCAGACGACGAGACGGGGCGACCCCTGGTGGGGCCGCCCCGTCTCAGTGCACGGAACGAGAGGTCGCGACTCTCGGTCAGATGTTCGGCGTGGTGTCACCCGTCTTCGGAGCGGAGGGGGCGAGGCCACCGTCCTTGGCGAACGAGCCGACCAGCTGCTGCAGGTCGATGCCCGTGAGGGTCTTGAGCACCTCGGTGCCCTCGCCGAGAACGGACCCGACCGTCTTCGTGACGGCGCTTGCACCGTCGGTGGAGATGACGGTGAGCTTCTCGATGTTGCTGATCGGGTCGGCCGCGGCGCGGACGATCTCCGGCAGGCGCGAGATGATCTCCTGCGCGATGGCGGCTTCGCCGTACTTTTGCAGAGCCTGAGCCTTGGCGTCCGTAGCTGCGGCCTCTGCAAGACCCTCAGCCTGGATCGCGGCGGCGCGAGCGTCACCCTCTGCACGAATACCGGCTGCGAGCGCGATCTGGCGGTCACGGTCGGCCTCACCGGAGTATCGGACGGCGGCGGCCGCTGCTTCAGCGTCCTGGACGGCGGCCACCTTGTTGGCCTCTGCCGTGCGGGTGCGCTTGTAGACCTCGGCGTCGGTGGCCGCGTTCTCGGTGTCGCGGATGGCGTTTGCCTGCTGGACCTTCGCGTAGGCGTCCGCTTCGGCAGGCTTGCGGATCTCGATGTCGAGCCGCTCCTGCGTCACGAGCGCCTGCTCGATGAGCGCTTCGCGCTCCTGCTGTGCGACGAGGCGGTCCTGCTCGGCCCGTGCGAACTGGCCAGCGGCCTCGGCTTCCGCGTTTGCGCGGTCGGTCTCGGCCTTGATGGAGGCCTGACGGAGACGGAGTTCCTTCTCACGCTCTGCGATGCGCTCAGATGCCTCGATCTTCGCGAACTCGGACACGCGGGCCGCTTCGGCCTCGCTGACCTCCGCGACCTGACGGGCGCGAGCGGACTCGGAACGCCCGAGGTTCTGCAGGTAGTCGCTGCCGGGCGTGGAGATGTCGGAGATGTTGAGGAGGTCGACCTGCAGACCCTGCTCGATGAGGTCGGCCTTCGTCTCGGACACGACGCGGTCGGAGAGGCTCTTGCGGTCGGAGATGATCTGCTCGATCGTCATGTCTCCGACGATGGAACGAAGCGAGCCCTCGAGCGACTCGCGGATGATGTCGGTGAGCGCTTCCTGCTGGTCCAGGAATCGCTGGGCCGCGCGGCGCACGCCTTCCTCGGTGCCGGACACCTTGAAGTTGATGGACGCCTTGATGGCGATCTTGATGCGGTTCTTGTCGACACCCTCGACCTGGATGCCGATCTGGCGCTGCTCGAGCGAGAGCGCGAAGCCCTGCTGCAGAATCGGCCAGACGAACGTGCGGCCGCCGATCACGACGCGCTGTCCCGTCATGTCGCTCTGGGCCTTCTGCCCGGCGCCGCGGCCGACGATGATGAGGGCCTCGTTCGGTGGGACGCGGCGGATGCGGGATGCGATGAAGACACCGAGGGCGAGCAGCGCGATGATGATCGCGATGACGCCGATCACGGAGACGTTGGCAGTTATCAAGTCCATATGGTCGATTTCCTGTCGTGGAGGTCGTGGTTGGTCATGCTGTGGTCGTACCGCGCCTGCCGCCTCGTCCGGTGAGCGCGACAGGGCTTAGTTCGATTCGCGTTCGACTTTGACGCGCGAGCCGAGGTGCTGCACGACGCGGATGCGCGTTCCCTGCTCGATGTCCCCGTCGGCGAAGGCGAGGCGTCGTTCGATCTCGTGGGAGCCGTCGAGCGCGACTTCGCCGCTGGCGTTCGTGATGCGGGACATCGCCGTTCCGGTATCCCCGGTCACGTCGCGCGGCACGCCATCGCTGCTCTTC
Source organism: Pseudoclavibacter sp. Marseille-Q434 (assembly GCF_050315415.1). Taxonomy (NCBI): domain Bacteria; kingdom Bacillati; phylum Actinomycetota; class Actinomycetes; order Micrococcales; family Microbacteriaceae; genus Pseudoclavibacter; species Pseudoclavibacter sp. Marseille-Q434. The sequence continues at coordinate 1,057,275 of NZ_JBNPQH010000001.1, forward strand.
GAGAGGTTGCGCACGAGGAGGGCAGATCCGACGTAGGCGATCAGACCGATCACGATCGCGACGATGTAGGCCCAGAACTGCGGGAGTCCCATGCTGTCCGTGATCGCCCCGGAGGCGCCGAAGACGACGAGGGCGACCGCGAGGCCAGGTACCGAGAGCAGTCCACCGGCATCCACGTCGAGGATCTCTCCGAAGAACATCGAGAAGACGAGAAGTCCGAGGCCGATCGCTCCGATGATGATGAAGACGGTCATGACGGTGAGCTCCCTGGTGGCCGCGTGTGGCGGGGTGTGCCCCCGCCTGGCATTGATTCTACCGAAGGCGCGGACGCCGACGCGCGGGGACTTTTCCTCGGCGCCGGTGCCGCGTGCTGCGGTTGCGTGTTCCTCAGGCTTCGCCGAAACCGGAGCTGATGAGCTCGGCGAGTTCTCGCACAGCCTGGTCCGCGTCCCTGCCGGTCGCGGCGACCTCGATCTCCTGACCGTGTGATGCCCCGAGCGAGATGATGCGCAGGAGGCTGTCCGCGTCGGCCCCGCCGATCGTGATCTTCGCCTCGAATCTCGCCGCCGCCGCCGCGAGCTGCGCCGCCGGCCTCGCGTGGAGCCCCTGATCGTTGACGATCGTGACGCGAGCGCTCGCGTCGGGCACCGTGGCATCCGACGCTGAATCCGCTGCGACCTCCTGCGAAGAGCCCTCGCCGAGGCCGGTCGACTGCTCAGCTGGGCGCAGCCAAGCGGACTCTCCAGCAGCGACGACCTCGTCGAGAGAGGCACCGCCCGCCGCAGCGACGGCGGCCGCGACCGTGCCCTCGACCAGTGGCGCGTCCACGAGCCGGACCTCGTCGGCATCGTCGTCGAGCATCTCGAGGACCGTCTCGGCGGTCATGACGGCCGAACCGAGGTCGGTGAAGACCGCGACTCCGTCGCCGGACCGTGCCTGTGCCACGGCGCTCTCGATCAGCTCGAAGCTCGTGCCGACGCGACCGTCCTCCGTGCCGCCGGCGGCGATGATCGCCACGTCAGCGGCCATCTGGCCGGCCAGCTCGACGAGCCCATCAGCGATGCGGGCCGAGTGAGAGACGACGACGATGCCGACTGTCACGAGGCGGCCTCGACCGCGGCCCCGAGGAGGTAGGCCGTCGACTGCGCTCCAGGGTCGCGGTGCCCCGCACTCCGCTCGCCCAGGTAGCTCGCCCGCCCCTTCCTCGCGACGAGCGGCTCCGTGGCCGCGGCGCCTTCGACGGCGGCGAACGCCGCGGCGCGCAGCACCGAGACGGCATCCTCGCCCGCGTCCGAGGCCTTCTGCGCCGCGGACGCGGCCGGGGACCATGCGTCCACCATCGTCTTGTCGCCTGGCTGCGCCTTGCCGCGCTGCTGGAGTCCGGCGCTCGCCGCCTCCACGAACGCCGCGACGTCAGCCGGGTCGAGTTCCGCCTTGCCCTTGAGGGCAACCGCGCCCTTGAGGAAAGCTGTCCCGTACAGCGGCCCCGCAGCACCGCCGACGGTCGAGATGAGGGTCGTCGCGAGCAGCTTCAGCACATCCGCCGGCGTCGCGCCGTCCTCGAGCGTCGACAGCTTCCCGAGAGCCGCCTGGAATCCTCGGTCCATGTTCTCGCCGTGATCGCCGTCACCGATGTTCCTGTCGAGGTGGATCAGCTCAGTCCGATGTTCGGCCATAGAGGCCGCGGAGAGCTCCACCCATGTGCGAGCCCAGTTTCCGTCGAGTGCCATGTCCTACCTTCCCCACCGGAGCGCCGCCGTGTGGACGGGCGCATCCCATAATTCGGTCAATTCGTCGTCGAGTCTCAGCACGGTGATCGAGCATCCCTGCATCTCCAGCGAGGTCGTGAAGTTCCCGACGAGGTGACGAGTCACGGAGATCCCGTGCTCTGCGAGTACCGCCGCCGCCCTCCGGAACACGATGTAGAGCTCGATTTCCGGCGTGCCCCCCATTCCGTTCACAAAGAGAAGAACATTGTCGCCGGATGCAAAAGGGAGGTCCTCGAGAATCGGGGCCAAGAGGCGATCGACAATCGCATCCGCAGGCTCGATCCCGATTCGCGCGCGCCCGGGTTCCCCGTGAATGCCGATGCCGATCTCGATCTCATCCTCAGCGAGGTCGAAGCTCGGCTCCCCCGCGTGCGGAACCGTGCACGCCGTCAGGGCGACGCCCATCGATCGCGTCTGCGCGTTCACGCGCTCCGCGAGGCCCGCGACGGTGTCGAGGTCGTCGCCGCGCTCGGCCGAGGCACCCGCGATCTTCTCCACGAGCACCGTGCCTGCCACGCCTCGACGCCCCGCCGTGTACAGCGAGTCCTTGACGGCCACGTCGTCGTCGACGATGACGCTGCGCACCTCGATGTCCTCGGCGAGCGCGAGGTCGGATGCGGTCTCGAAGTTGAGGACGTCACCCGTGTAGTTCTTGACGATGTGGAGCACCCCGCGGCCTGAGTCGACCGCTTTCGTCGCCTCGAGGATGGGGTCAGGCGTCGGGGAGGTGAACACGGGCCCAGGAACTGCCGCGTCGAGCATCCCGTACCCGACCAGGCCTCCGTGCATCGGCTCGTGACCAGAACCGCCACCGGACACGATGCCGACCTTGCCGGCCACCGGCGCGTCGTTGCGCACGAGGAACGCCGGCTCCGGAGCGACCCGGAGAATGTCGGCGTGTGCGAGCGCCATGCCTTCCAGCGCTTCTTTGACAACGTCCTTCGGATCGTTGATCAGCTTTTTCACGATCATCCTCTCGACGAGATATTGGCGGCAGCATTGCAACCAGGCCCAGCCTAGTGCCGCCGACTTGTCACGATTCGGGGAAATTCCCTCGTAACACGCGCGTATTAGTTCGCGCTGTGCCTAGGGTGAGGCACCGCTCAATCGCGGCACGGGCTCGCCCCGTATCGAACTTCCCAGAAAGGCAATCCCGTGGATCTAGGATCGATCTTCTTGGCCGAGCTGGTGGGCACCGCAGTGCTCGTCCTCCTCGGTTGCGGTGTCGTCGCCAACGTCGTCCTCAAAGGCACGAAGGGCAACGGCGGCGGCTGGCTCCTCATCAACTTCGGCTGGGGCTTCGCCGTCTTCATCGGCGTGCTCTCGTCTGCGGCCTCCGGCGGCCAGCTCAACCCAGCAGTGACGCTGGGCCTCGCGGCCAACGCCCTCGTGAACGGCGACCCGATCGACGGAGGAGAGATCGGCCTGCGCATTCTCGCCCAGCTGATCGGTGCCATCCTCGGAGCCGTCATCGTGTGGCTCGCCTACAAGCTGCACTTCGACGACGAACCCGACCCGGCCTCCAAGCTCGCGGTCTTCGCCACCGGCCCGGCGAAGCGCAGCCTCGGCTGGAACACCGTGACCGAGATCATCGCGACGTTCGTCCTCGTCCTCGCGGTCATCGCCTTCACGAACTTCCCGGGGATCCTCGGCAGCGACCTCGGATCGACCGCACCCGATTCGACGAGCCTCGGCAACCTCGCGCCGCTCGCCGTCGCGATCGTCGTGGTCTCCATCGGCGCGAGCCTCGGTGGCCCGACCGGATACGCCATCAACCCAGCACGTGACCTCGGGCCCCGCCTCGCGCACGCCTTCCTCCCCATCAAGGGCAAGGGTGGCAGCGACTGGAGCTACTCGTGGGTCCCCATCGTCGGACCGATCATCGGCGGCATCCTCGCAGGCCTCGTCGGCACCGCGATCCTGCCAGGCGTCACCGCCTAGCACCCGCGAGCACACCACCACGTCTTCGGGGCCGGACTCCTCACAGATCCGGCCCCGAAACTGTCTGCATGACACCACCCGCGATGCTCGCGCCAGGTCGGCATCGCTGTCACCACCACTGGCACATCACCATCTCTGACAAGGGAGTCATTCCGTGAGCAAGTACGTCATCGCCATCGACCAGGGCACCACCTCCTCTCGAGCCATCGTCTTCGACCACTCAGGGTCGATCGTGTCCACGGGGCAGCTCGAACACGAGCAGATCTTCCCGCAGGCCGGCTGGGTCGAGCACGACCCGAAGGAGATCTGGAACAACACGCGAGAGGTCATCGGCCAGGCGCTCTCGAAGGCGAACATCACCAGGCACGACATCGCCACGATCGGCATCACCAACCAGCGCGAGACGGCCGTGGTCTGGGACAAGACCACCGGCGAGCCGGTCTACAACGCGATCGTCTGGCAGGACACGCGCACCCAGGCCATCGTGGACCGCCTGGCGGCCGACGGCGGCGTCGAGCGGTTCAAGGACACCGTGGGCCTGCCCCTCGCCACCTACTTCTCCGGCACCAAGATCGTCTGGATCCTCGAGAACGTCGACGGAGCGCGCGAGCGAGCCGAGGCAGGCGACCTCATCTTCGGCACGACCGACAGCTGGGTGCTCTGGAACCTGACGGGCGGGGTGAATGGGGGCGTGCACGTCACCGACGTCACGAACGCCTCCCGAACGCTCTTCATGGACCTCGAGACGCTGGCCTGGGACCAGTCGATCCTGGACGCCTTCGGTGTTCCAGCGTCGATGCTCCCCGAGATCAAGTCCTCGTCCGAGGTCTACGGACACGCGAGCACGCAGTCGCTCCTCCGCGAAGTCCCGATCTCCGGCATCCTCGGCGACCAGCAGGCGGCGACGTTCGGGCAGACAGCCTTCACGTCCGGTGAGGCCAAGAACACCTACGGCACCGGGTCCTTCCTGATCTACAACACCGGCGAGAAGATCGTGAAGTCCGAGAACGGGCTCCTCACGACGCTCTGCTACAAGCTCGGCGACGCGGCTCCCGTCTACGCGCTCGAGGGCTCGATCGCCGTGACCGGCTCGCTGGTCCAGTGGCTCCGCGACAACCTGGGTCTCATCAACTCGGCACCGGAGATCGAAGAGCTGGCGAGCAAGGTCGAGGACAACGGCGGCACGTACATCGTCCCCGCGTTCTCGGGCCTCTTCGCGCCGTACTGGCGACCGGATGCACGAGGCGCCATCGTCGGTCTGACGCGCTTCGTCAACAAGAACCACATCGCGCGTGCAGCGCTGGAATCCACGGCGTACCAGACGCGCGACGTCCTCGAGGCGTCGAACGCTGACTCAGGCGTGCCCCTCGCCGAGCTCAAGGTCGACGGCGGCATGGTCGCCAACGACACGCTCATGCAGTTCCAGGCCGACATCCTCAACACCGATGTCGTTCGCCCCGTGGTCACGGAGACAACCGCACTCGGCGCCGCCTACGCGGCCGGCCTCGCAGTCGGGTTCTGGAAGGACCTCGACGAGGTGTCCGCCAACTGGCAGGAGGACAAGCGCTGGACCCCGCAGATGCCGGAAGAGGAGCGCGAGCGCCTCTACCGCAACTGGAAGAAGGCCGTCTCGAAGACGCTTGACTGGGTCGACGACGACGTCTCGTAGTCCGGGAAACGCAGAGAACACGTCGAGGCCCTCAGCAGCACCTGCTGAGGGCCTCGGCCGTTCTCCGTGGTCTGAGCTGCGTCGGGGTCAGGCGGCGCGTGTCGCGGCGACCCAGGCGTCGAGGGTCTCGATCGCCCGCCCGCTGTCGATGCTCGCCGCTGCATCCACGATCCTGGCTGACAGCCGCTCGCGGAGGGGCCGCTCGGCGGCCTCGGGATTCTGCGCGAGGTCGTAGGCGACGAGGCCAGCGGCGGCGTTGAGCAGCACGATGTCGCGGACGGCACCGTGTCGCTTCCCGGACAGGACGTCGCGGGCGATCGCGGCGTTCTCCTCTGGCAGGCCTCCGAGGAGCTCCTGCATGTCGTACGTGCCGAGGCCGACGTCGCGCGGATGAAGGTCGTGCTCCGTGATCGCGCCGTTCGAGACCTCCCAGATGTGGCTGTATCCCGTGACGCTCAACTCGTCGAGCCCGTCGTCTCCTCGGAAGACGAGTGCCGTCGCACCGCGCGTGCGGAACACGCCGGTGATGAGGGGGATCGCCGCCTGGCGTGCCACGCCGACCGCCGAGGCCTCCGGTCGTGCTGGGTTGGTGAGCGGGCCGAGCAGGTTGAACACGGTGGGGACGCCGAGCTCGCCGCGCACCTTCCGCGCGTGCCCGAAGCCCGGATGGAACTGCGCCGCGTACACGAACGTCAGGCCGACCTCCTCGAAGATCCGCTTCACGCGCACCGGATCGGCCGTGTGCACGGCGCCGAGCGCCGAGAGGACGTCGCTGGAGCCCGACTTCGCGCTGGACGCACCGCCGCCGTGCTTGACGACCGGCACCCCGGCCCCAGCGCAGACCATCGACGACATGGTCGACACGTTGACGGTTCCGACCATGTCACCGCCGGTGCCGACGATGTCGAGCGCCATCGGCGGCACATCGAGCGGCACCGCGTGCTCGAGGATCGCGTCCCGGAAGCCGACGACCTCCTCGACCGTCTCCCCCTTCGCACGGAGCGCCACGAGGAACGCCGCGAGCCGAGCCTCGCTCACCTCGCCCGCCATCACCTGGCGCATCGCCCACGTCGCCTGCGCGACGCTCAGGTCCTCACCGCCAAGCAGCTTCTCGAGCAGTCCGGGCCAGGTCTCGGTCGAAGTCATGCAGGAAACGATAGTCGTCCACCACCCAGGCACACCTAATCGGACGCGACCCGCCGGTCGGGCCCGCCTTGTCTCGTGAGCCTGGGAAATCGGTCATAATGGTCAGGTGACTGCTGCAACCTCCGCTCAGGCCGTGCACACGGTCCATCGCCCCAATACGACTGCCATCGGCGTCATCGTTTGGCTCGGTAGCGAAGTGATGTTCTTCGCTGGGCTCTTCGCGATCTTCTTCACACTGCGCTCAATGGCGCCGGAGCAGTTCGCCGAAGGCCACAGCGTGCTGAACGTCCCCTTCGCGACCATCAACACGCTCATCCTCGTGAGCTCGTCGTTCACGTGCCAGTTCGGCACGTTCGCGGCTGAGCGCGAGCAGGCGCGTGCGACCGGCAAGAGCCCCAAGCACTGGGGCGCCATCGAATGGTTCTACCTCACGGTCCTTCTCGGCGGCATCTTCGTCGCGGGCCAGGTCTGGGAGTACGCCACGCTCGTGAGCGAGGGCTACGTCCTCAACCTCAACGCGTACACGAGCGCCTTCTACATGACGACCGGCTTCCACGGCCTGCACGTGACCGGCGGACTCGTCACGTTCCTCCTCGTCATCGGCCGCATGTACTCGGCCAGGCGCATGGGCACCCGCGAGGTCAGCAGCGCACTGGGCATCTCGTACTACTGGCACTTCGTCGACGTGGTCTGGGTTGCACTCTTCTTCGTCATCTACCTGCTGCCCTACTTCTCGTAGCCCGATCCTGGAGAACACCCAAATGTTCCGAACCACCAAGCCACGGACTGCGAAGACGGCGACCCGCAAGACGGCACGCCGCCGCACCCCCCTCGCCACCGCCGCACTCCTCGGAGCCGGCCTCCTCCTCACCGGAGGCGCGTACACCGCGATCGACTCCGCGACGACGGCGGCCGCAGCACAAGGTGCCGCCCCCGCCGCGGCGAGCGACATCGAGAACGGTGCTGCGCTCTTCGGCGCGAACTGCGCGACCTGCCATGGCATGAACGCCGCCGGTACGGAGAACGGTCCGAGCCTCATCGGCGTCGGAGCAGCCGCCGTCGACTTCCAGGTCGGAACCGGCCGCATGCCGATGCAGGCGAACGCCGCCCAGGCGCCCGCGAAGCCCGTCCAGTTCGACGAGCAGGGCATCAGCGACCTCGCGGACTACGTGGCATCGCTGGCTCCCGGCCCCGCTGTCCCGGACGAGCAGTACCTGCAGGCCGACGGCGACGCGGCACGCGGCGCCGAGCTCTTCCGTATCAACTGCGCGATGTGCCACAACGTGGCCGGCGCTGGCGGCGCCCTGACCGAGGGCAAGTTCGCTCCCGAGCTCATGACCGTCGAGCCGGTGCACCTCTACGAGGCCATGATCACCGGCCCGCAGAACATGCCCGTCTTCAACGACGCGAACCTCACCCCCCAGGACAAGGCCGACATCATCACGGCCATCCGCTGGCAGACCGAGGTCACGGGCACGATCGGCGGCAACAGCCTCGGATCGCTCGGACCCGTCTCCGAAGGCCTCTTCATCTGGATCTTCGGGATCGGTGCCGGCGTCGCCATGGCGGTCTGGATCGCCACTCGACCGAACTAGTGCTGGCTGAGACCTGGCACAGGCACCCAAGACATACTGCAGCTGAACAGACACACCCAGAAAGGGATCACCATGGCTGATGGCGAACACGGCGGAGAGCTTCGCACTGCTCCTTCGTCGGAGCGGGCGCCTCACATCGGGACCGCGATCCTTCCCAAGGACGGCTTCGAGAACCCTGGCATGCCGGCGCACCGCGACCGGATCACCGACGTAGACCCCGCACAGGCGAAGCGCACGGAGCGCATCCTCGTCGCGCTCTTCGTCTTTTCGGCGCTCGCCAGCATCTTCGCTGTCGTCGCCTACTTCGTGTGGCCTATCAGCCGCGAGGACATCTCCACGGTGCGGGCGAACAACATGTTCCTGGGCATCGGCATCGCCCTCGCCATGCTCGCCATCGGAATCGGCACGGTCGCCTGGTCGAAGTACCTCATGGCCGACCACGAGATGGCCGAAGCACGCCACCCCGGCAAGGGTTCGCCCGCGACACGCTCACGGGCCGTCGAGATCTTCGCGCAGGCCAACGAGGAATCCGGCTTCAGCCGCCGCAAGCTGTTCCGCAACTCGCTCATCGGTGCGCTCGTCGCGATGCCGCTTCCCGGCATCGTCCTCTTCCGCGACCTCTACAACGGAAACAACCCGGACCCGGTCGAATCCCTCTCGCACACCATGTGGGAAGAAGGGACGCGCCTTGTCCGCGACCCTACGGGCACGCCGATCCGCGCAGCCGACGTCACGTACGGCTCCGCGTTCCACGTGATCCCGGACGGCCTCATCGACCTCGAGCACCACCTGCTCGAGGAGAAGGCCAAGGCCGTCGTCCTGCTGATGCGTCTCCCCGCAGACCAGCTCAACGAGCGCGAAGACCGAGCGGGGTGGTCGTACGACGGCATCGTCGCCTACTCCAAGGTCTGCACGCACGTCGGCTGCCCTGTCGCTCTGTACGAGCAGCAGACGCACCACCTGCTCTGCCCCTGCCACCAGTCGCAGTTCGACGTCAAGAACCACTGCGAGGTCATCTTCGGACCCGCTGGTCGTCCGCTCCCGCAGCTGCCGATCGCCGTCGACGACGAGGGCTACCTGATCGCGCAGAGCGACTTCACCGAACCTGTCGGACCGAGCTTCTGGGAGCGACGCCATGACTACAACGTATAAAGCTCCGGTCCGCGAAGGCGGCTTCATCGCTGGCGCCGCCAACTACCTCGACGAGCGCACCACGATCTCGGGCGCGGTCAAGGAGTTCGGCCGCAAGATCTTCCCGGACCACTGGTCTTTCATGCTCGGTGAGATCGCGCTCTACAGCTTCGTCGTCATCCTGCTTTCCGGCACGTTCCTGACGTTCTTCTTCGACCCGTCGATGGCGCACGTCGAATACGAAGGCTCCTACCTGCCCCTCAAGGGCATGGGCATGTCGGCCGCGATGGCATCCACGCTCGACATCTCGTTCGACATCCGCGGCGGCCTCCTCATGCGCCAGGTGCACCACTGGGCGGCCCTGCTGTTCGTGGCCTCCATCGGCCTGCACATGCTGCGCGTCTTTTTCACGGGCGCGTTCCGCAAGCCGCGCGAGCTCAACTGGGTCGTCGGCTTCGTGCTCTTCATCCTCGCGATGGCTGAGGGCTTCACGGGCTATTCGCTCCCCGACGATCTGCTCTCCGGCAACGGCCTGCGCATCATCGACGGCATCATGAAGGGCATCCCGCTCGTCGGAACGTGGGTCTCGTTCCTGTTCTTCGGCGGCGAGTTCCCCGGCACCGAGATCGTCGGCCGCCTGTACTCCTTGCACATCATGATCCTGCCCGCGATGGTCATCCTGTTCATCGCGCTGCACCTTGCCCTCATGGTGATCAACAAGCACACCCAGTGGCCTGGACCCGGCCGTACGAACGGCAATGTCGTCGGAAACCCGGTCCTGCCGGTCTTCGCCGGCAAGGCCGGAGGATTCTTCTTCCTCATCTTCGGCCTCATCTTCCTGATCGCGTCGTTCTTCTCGATCAACCCGGTCTGGAACTACGGCCCGTACGACCCGTCCCCCGTGTCCGCTGGAACCCAGCCTGACTGGTACATCGGCTTCGCCGACGGAATGCTCCGCCTCATCCCACCGGGCTGGGAGGTGTACTGGTTCAACCACACGTGGTCGTTCGCGATCCTGACACCGCTGATCGTCATCGGCATCTTCATCGTGCTGGTCGTCGTGTACCCCTTCATCGAGGCCTGGATCACGGGCGACAAGCGCGAGCACCACCTGCTTGACCGTCCGCGCAACGCTCCGACCCGTACCGCCATCGGTGCTGCCGGTGTCACGTTCTACGCGGTCATGTGGGCAGCGGCAAGCTCGGACCTCATGGCGACGCACTTCCATCTCGCGATGGAACATGTCATCCACTTCCTCCAGGTGATGCTCATCCTCGGCCCGATCATCGCGTACATCGCCACGAAGCGAATCTGCATCGGCCTGCAGAAGCGTGACCGTTCGCTCGCGCTCCACGGCGTGGAGTCGGGTCGTGTCCTTCGCCTCCCGCACGGTGAGTTCGTCGAGGTTGAGGTTCCTCTGGACAAGTACGACCGCTGGGAGCTGGTCTCCTACAACGAGCAGGCTCCGATCATGCTCCGTCCGAATTCGGATGGCAAGATCACGGCGCCTATGCGCGTGCGTGCCGCCCTGTCCCGATGGTTCTTCGAGGACCGTGTCGAGCCGGTCGCCAAGGGCGAGCTCGAGCAGGCACACCACGGCCACCACTAGGTCGTAGCCAACTCCTGTGGCAGCCTCCTGGGCTGCAAATGGGGCTGTCAGATCCGCACACATGCGGGCTGGCAGCCCCATTCTCGTCTGAGCTCGAAGCTCGAGCCAGGATGGAGCAGCTTGCCTCGTGGATGGAGGCGAGCGATACTTGCTTGGCCGTCGGCGTCACTGTCGGCTTCAGCGTCCGCCCCGACGTGGCCGAGGTCGAGGTCAGCACGGAGCCGGCCTGCTGCGGGCGCCCCGGGGCGCAGGGCGCAGAAGCAGCATGGCCAAATGTTGTCGACCGAGCAGTCCCTGAGCCCCGCCGCCTTTGGGGGTAGGAAACGACCGTGGACGCAGGCTCGGCGTTCCAGGGGCCACCTGTGGTCGCCTCTCCGCACGAAGGAGAGCTGCAACTGCTCCCCGATTCGAGCCGGTGCGTGTCATCGATGCGCGCACACCAGTTGCGGACTGGATCTCGAGCACCCGGGCTCCCCCATCACTCGTGTTGACCGGCCGTAGGAGGCACCGCAGCCGCAGTCTCTGCATCATCACGGGCGGGACGCTGTTCGTCCTCGCCCCGTGGCCCAGCGCTCGGCCCCTCGAGGGCGGGGATTCGACGTTCTTCGTGCAACGTCGACGGGGTTCAGGACTCCGCATCATCAGCAGCGAGGGTTCGCGCGCACCCGCTCGTCTGCACCGCTCCACCAGGCCGAGACGCGCTCATGGTCCCATTGCGCGAAGTCTGCGCCCCCTCGGACGATGAGTTCCTGTCTCCTCTTCCTCGTGCCTCAGGTCGCGGACAACCCAGCCGCACGTGCCTGTCCCGCCGATGACCGGATATGGGCCGGGCAGACGCCGTGCACGCGCACGTGGGGCCCAAGTCGAGGCCCATCCATATATGCCCCCCGGGCCCTCATCAGCGCCACGCATGCACTGGATGGCGCTCCCCTACCGCGTGGGCCCGGCGTGCGGGGAACACAGGCAAAAAGGCCCGCCCCTCGTGAGAGGGACGGGCCAGAAGCCTTAGGACAGCGCCTAGTGGGCGTAGCGTCCGCGGTAGTACTCGAACACCCAGCCGACGATCGCGATGATGAACAGCGGGGCCGCGAAGTACGCGAACCACCATCCACCGATCGACAGGCCCAGGAAGATCAGGCCGACGGCGAGGGCCAGCACGAACGGCCACCAGCTCTGCGGCGGGAAGAACCCGAGCTCGGGGTCGGCGTCAGCGATCTCCCCGTCGAGACGATCCTCCGGGAGGACGTGCACGCGGAAAGGCTTGGCGGAGCTGCCCAGGTAGAACGCGACGAACGCCACGAACAGACCAGACAGTGCCAGTGCGACGATGCCGACCCACTCGTAGTGGCCGAGAGCCGCACGAGTCCACAGGACGTAGATGACGGTCACAACCGCGTAGAAGACGGCGAGGACCCAGAGGAGGCGGGCTGAGGTCTTCACTCTCGTTCTCCGATCTTGTCGTTGACGGGCGTCAGGTCACGGTATCCGTGTGGTGCGACCTCGGGGTGGTTGAGGTCGAACGCGGGGCGCTCCGAACGGATGCGCGGGATGGACGTGAAGTTGTGTCGCGGCGGCGGGCAGCTGGTTGCCCACTCGAGCGAGGAGCCGTAGCCCCACGGGTCGTCGACCGTGACCTTCGGCGCATTGCGCGCGGTGAGGAAGATGTTCAAGAAGAACGGCAGGAGCGAGATGGCGAGCACGAACGCGCCGATCGTCGACAGCTGGTTCATCCACGTGAAGTTGTCCTCGGGCTGGTAGGTGGCGTACCTACGCGGCATGCCCATAACACCGAGCCAGTGCTGGATGAGGAACGTCATGTGGAAGCCGATGAACAGCAACCAGAACTGGATCTTGCCGAGGCGCTCGTTGAGCATCTTGCCGGTCCACTTCGGCCACCAGAAGAAGGCGCCGGCGAACATCGCGAACACGATGGTGCCGAAGACCACGTAGTGGAAGTGCGCCACCACGAAGTAGGTGTCCGACACGTGGAAGTCAAGCATCGGCGAGGCCAGGATGACTCCGGTCAGGCCACCGAAGACGAACGTGACGAGGAAGCCGAGCGAGAAGAGCATGGGCGTCTCGAACGTCACCGAGCCTCGCCAGAGAGTTCCGATCCAGTTGAAGATCTTCACTCCGGTGGGCACGGCGATCAGCATCGTCATGAGCGCGAAGAACGGCAGGAGCACGGTGCCGGTCACGTACATGTGGTGCGCCCACACGGACGCCGACAGGGCGGCGATCGCGATCGTCGCGTAGACGAGGGTCTTGTAGCCGAAGATCGGCTTCCTGCTGAAGGCCGGGAAGATCTCGGAGACGATGCCGAAGAACGGCAGAGCGAGCACGTAGACCTCTGGATGGCCGAAGAACCAGAACAGGTGCTGATAGAGGATCGCACCGCCGGCCTCGACGTCGTAGATGTGAGTGAGGAACACGCGATCCATGAGGAGACCGAACCAGGCGGCAGCGAGGACCGGGAAGGCGAAGAGAACGAGGATCGACGTGATCATCGCGTTCCAGGTGAAGATCGGCATGCGCCACATCGTCATGCCGGGCGCGCGCATGGTGATGATCGTCGTGATGAAGTTCACGGCACCGAAGATCGTCGCGAAGCCTGTCGCCGCGAGACCTGCCACCCAGAGGTTGCCGCCTACGCCTGGGGAATAGGTGGTCGTCGACAAGGGGACGTAAGCCGTCCAGCCGAAGGATGCCGCACCTCCCGGCGTGAGGAAGCCGCCGACCGCGATGAGCGCGCCGAAGGTGAAGAGCCAGAAGGCGAAGGCGTTGAGTCGCGGGAAGGCGACGTCGGCCGTGCCGATCTGCAGAGGCACGAGGACGTTCGCGAAGCCGGAGAACAGCGGCGTTCCGAACATGAGCAGCATGATCGTGCCGTGCATGGTGAAGAGCTGGTTGTACTGCTCTTTCGTGTCGATGATCTCCATGCCCGGCTCGAAGAGCTGGGTACGGATGACCAGCGCCATCACACCACCGATGCAGAACCAGACGAAGCTGGAGATCAGGTACATGTACCCGATGGTCTTGTGGTCCGTCGAGGTGATCCAGGAAACGAGGACATTGCCCTTGCGCTCGACTGAGCTGCTAGGAGCGGTGGTCGCCTCAGAGACCGGGGTGATGCCTGGACGGTTCAGCGTTGACGTCATATTCGTCGCCCCTATTCCGACTCGTGGTTGAACTCGGGAACATCAGTGCCCGGAAGGTTCTGGTTGCGGTTGTAGTCGTCTCCGTGGGAGCCGACGTTGCCCGCCGCGCGAAGCTCGGCGATGTAGGCGTTGTACTCGGCCTGCGAGACGACCTCGACCTGAAAGAGCATCATCGAGTGGTACTCGCCGCAGAGCTCGGCGCACTTGCCCATGTACGTGCCTTCACGTTCTGGGACGAACGACATGGTGTTGGTGTGGCCGGGGATGTTGTCGATCTTGTAGTGGAAGTCGACGATCCAGAAGGAGTGGATGACGTCGCGCGACTTGATGTCGAGCGTGACGTTCGCACCGACCGGGAGGACGAGCTTCGGCAGTGCAGCCTCGTCGACCTCTCCGGTGGCGGCGCCGCGCTCGCCGCCCTCGGACGGCTCGCGGATCTCCTGCGCCTGGATTCCCTCGTAGTAGACACCGGAGTCGTACTCGGTGTTGCTCGTGGGCAGGTAGTTGAAGTCCCACGCCCACTGCTTGCCGTAGACCTCGATCTTCACGTCCTGCTCTTCTTCGGCGAAGTTGGAGACGACCGGGGCCTCCTCACGCACGGTGAAGGCGAAGAAGCCTGCGACCAGGATGACCGGGACCACGGTGAAGAGGATCTCGATGGGCATGTGGTAGCGCAGCTGCGCCGGCAGGCCCTTCTCGCCCTTGCGGCGGCGGAACAGAACTGACGCCCAGATGATGAGACCCCAGGTGATCCCTCCCACGACGAGGAGGATGATCCAGGAGTTCACCCAGAAGTTCGTGAAGGCGTCGGAATGGTTGGTGACACCAGGGTCACCGGGCATGTAGCCCCGTAGTTCTTGCGACGTGCAGCCAGCCAGGATCAGAATCAGGGCTGCTGCAATCGGAGCGGCGAACCACTTCACGCGGCGGGTGTCTCGCACGGCAAACCTTTCGAGGTGACGCATACAGGTTGCTGTCAGTCTAGTGCGAATCGGAAGGGTCGATGACGCGGGGCGCGCGGGGACGACAAAACGGCGCGGTCAGAGACCGCGCCGTTTCGGGTGTGTCGCGAGTGTGAGCCCCGCGTGTCGAGTCAGTGGAAGGAGTCGCCACAAGCACAGGAACCCTGCGCACTCGGGTTGTCGATCGTGAAGCCCTGCTTCTGGATCGTGTCTTCGAAGTCGATCTTCGCGTTGTCAAGGTAGGGAACGCTCATCGGATCGACGATGACCTCCACGCCATCGAAGTCGACCGTCGCGTCGCCGTCGAGGATGCGCTCGTCGAAGAACAGCTGGTAGATGAGGCCGGAGCATCCTCCGGGCTGGACGGCGATGCGCAGTCGCAGGCCACCCTCGCTCTCCTGGCCGATCAGGTTCTTGATCTTGTCAAGGGCCGCCTGGGTCAGGGTCACGGAGTGCGTGGCCTCGCTCACGGTGATGCCTTCAAGAACTGCGCTCATG
This sequence comes from Pseudoclavibacter sp. Marseille-Q434, assembly GCF_050315415.1. Taxonomy (NCBI): domain Bacteria; kingdom Bacillati; phylum Actinomycetota; class Actinomycetes; order Micrococcales; family Microbacteriaceae; genus Pseudoclavibacter; species Pseudoclavibacter sp. Marseille-Q434. Next base: position 1,072,753 of record NZ_JBNPQH010000001.1, read on the forward strand.
GATTCTCCTCGTGCTGCTGGGCGGGACGTCCTGCTCCCGCGCTCTTCACCTCAGTAACGGCGTATGGCTCCAGGGTATTCCTCCTCAGCCGGAATCGCATCAGCTGATGTCGGCATCCGGCCGCGCGAAGCGGAGGAGGAAGAGGCTTTCGGCCGAGATCGCGCGACGCAGCACGCCGAGGTCCTGCGACTCGTTGGGGCTGTGCGCCATCGTGGCCGGGTCCTCCACTCCGGTCACGAGGATCTCGGCGTCGGGGTACACCTCTGCGAGGGCGGCGATGAATGGGATCGACCCGCCGATGCCCGTCTCGGCAGGCTCCGCGCCCCACCCGTCGCGCATCGCGGACTTCATGAGGCCGACCGCGGGTCCCGCGGTATCGACGAGGAACGGCTGCCCGACGTCTGGCTGGGTGATCTCGATGTGCGCTCCGAATGGGGCGCGCTCGGTGAGGTGACGCTCGATGGCAGCGTAGGCCTCCGCTGCGTCGTCACCTGGGGCGATGCGGGCCGAGAGGCGGACCGACACGACAGGAAGGAGCGTGTTGGACGCTTCAGCGACGCTCGGCGCATCGATGCCGGTGATGGTGATCGCGGGTTGGTTCCAGAGCCGGTCGTGCATGCTCCCCCGCCCGATCGTCGAGACCCCCTCGAGGAGCTCTGCGTCGCGCCGGACGTCCGCCTCATCCCCGCCTGCTGGTCCCGCGCTGCGCGTGCCGAGACCAGCGACGGCGACCGCGCCATCCGCATCCCAGAGCGTATCGAGCAGGCGCACGGTCGCGAGCATCGCGTCCGGCACTGCACCCCCGAGCATCCCAGAGTGGGACGCATGACCGAGCGTTCGAACGGTGACCTTCATCGTCACGTTGCCGCGCAGGGAGACGGTCAGCCCAGGAGTGGTGGTGGAGGGGTTGTCGCTGTCGGCGACGATGATCGCGTCGGCCCCGAGGGCAGCCCGATGCTTGGCGAGGAAGTCCGAGAAGCTGCGCGAGCCGTTCTCCTCCTCGCCCTCGATGAACACGGAGATGCCGATTCTGGGCCTCCCTGACGTGGCCGCGCTGAGCGCCTCGAGAGCCGCGATATGCGTCATGACTCCCGCCTTGTCGTCACTCGCGCCGCGACCGTAGAGCCGCCCCTCGCGCAGGGTCGGCTCGAACGGCGGGGTTCGCCAGTCGTCGGCGCTCCCCTGCGGCTGCACGTCGTGGTGCGCGTAGAGCAGGACGGTGGGCTGGCCCGGCTCGGCCCGTCGCGTCGCGATCACGGCAGGCTGACCCGCGTAGCCCTCGGACGTCTCGACGCCGTCGATCTCGACGGAGTCGAACAGCTCGAGCTCACGCAAGAGCTCCGCTGTGCGTTCGGCGCTGCGCTGGACGTGCACTCGGTCGAAGGCGTCCCAGGAGACGGACGGGATGCGGACGAGGCCGGAAAGCCGGGCGATCGTGGCGGGAAAACGGTCCTCGACCGCTTCGAGGAGTCGCTGTTCCTGATCGTGTGCATCGAGTGGGGCTTCGGGGAGAGTCATAGCGGTTAGGCTAAATCACACCAGAGTTCTTGAGAGGCATCATGTCGAAGCACGAGTCCAAGAGCGCCGAGACAGCATCGCTTCCCGCGAAGTCTCCGGCGAAGAAGCAGCAGCCGACCCCCACGAGGCGCGAGCGCGAAGCGCAGAACCTGCGTCCCCTCGTCCCAGAGGACCGCAAGCAGGCCAAGCGCGAGATGCAGGCGAAGGTCCGCATCGAGCAGGCGAAGGCACGTGAGGGGCTCGCCAAGGGCGACGACCGCTACCTCCGTCCGACCGAGCGCGGTCCGCAGAAGCGCTTCATGCGCAACTACATCGACGCGAGGTACTCGATCGGCGAGCTGCTGCTGCCGATGATGTTCCTCGTGATCTTCGCGACGTTCATCCCGAGCCAGTCGATCGGCATCTGGGCCATGAGCTTCATCTGGGCGTTCCTCGCCGTGTGCATCCTCGAGGCCGTCATGGTCGCCAACATGATCAAGCGCCGCATCGCCGCGGTCGTCGGCAAGGACAAGGTGGAGAAGGGCATCATGATCGGCACGATCGCCCGCTGCCTGCAGCTGCGAGTCATGCGCATGCCCAAGTCGCAGGTCAAGCGCGGCGCGAAGATCGAGTTCACCGGCAAGTAGTCGCGTCAGGGGCGCGACCGGCTGCCCGCAGAAAAACTCGAAGGCCCGAACGGTATTCCGCTCGGGCCTTCGCTGTTTCACAATCTAGACCCGCAGGATTGCGCGAAGGTGTCAGGCGGCTGGGAATCCGACATGGTGCCCAAACTGAGACCTTCGCGCGGAAGCGTCGGTCAGCGTGCGCGGCGTGCGAGTCCGCGATTGATGCTGGCAGCCCACATGGGACCCGCGTAGAGGAACTCGGTGTAGCCCTGGACGAGGGTAGCGCCCGCATCGAGGCGTCGGCGAACCTCGGCCGCGTCCGCGACCCCTCCGACGGAGATGATGCACAGCCGGTCCCCGGACGCCTCCTTGACGATGCGCAGGACCTCGAGTGAGCGGTCGGTCAGGGGACGACCGGACAGGCCTCCAGCGCCGAACGCCTCCACGATGCGTGCCGACGTGCGCAACCCCGAGCGCGAGATCGTCGTGTTGGCAGCGATGATTCCGGCCAGACCCTCGTCTATGGCCAGCTGAGTGACCTCCCGGATCTCCTCGTCGTCCAGGTCTGGAGCGATCTTGACCAGCAAGGGGACGCCGGGTGCCGCATCCCGTGCCGCACGAAGGATGGGCGTCAGCGATCCAAGGGACTGCAGACGGCGCAGGCCGGGCGTGTTCGGCGAGGAGACGTTCACGACCAGATAGTCCGCGACATCCTTGACCGCGGCCGCGGCGGCCGCGTAGTCGAGATGAGCGTCGTCAGCCTCGGTCGTCTTGTTCTTGCCGATGTTGACGCCGACGATGACGGAGCGGTTGCGACGAGCCGCGATGTTGGCGGCTGCGAGTTCCGCTCCGCGATTGTTGAAGCCCATGCGGTTGATGAGCGCGCCGTCGGCGACGAGCCGGAAGAGCCGCGGGCCGGGGTTGCCCGGCTGCGGGCGGGGCGTCACGGTGCCGACCTCGACGTGGCCGAAGCCGAGCGTGGCGAGGCCGTCGATGTCCTCGGCGTCCTTGTCGAAACCGGCCGCGAGACCGAACGGCGACGCGAAGCTGAGGCCCATCGTCTCGACCCTGAGCGATTCGGCAGGCGCGGCGAGCGGCGAGAGAAACGCAGCTGGGCCGCGACGACCGAGCGCACGGATGACCCCGGAGGCGAGCGCGTGCGCGCGTTCCGGGTCCATCTTGGACAGGACGTGCCTGAACAGCAGACGATAGGCGGCGTTCATCGGGTCTCTCCCTTGACTGTCGACTCGCCGTCGGCTGACTCGGTGGCGTACTGGGCCCTGATGCCGTCCTCGTGCATTCGATCGATGGCGGCACGGAAGTCGTCAAGGCCGGCGAAGCCTTGGTAGACGCTCGCAAAGCGGAGGTAGGCGACGTCATCCAGCTCACGCAGCGGCGGCAGGATGGCCAGGCCGATGTCGTTGGCTTCGATCTGCGAGGCCCCGGTCGCGCGGATGCTCTCTTCCACGCGCTGCGCGAGGAGCGCCAGGTCGGTATCGGTCACGGGCCGTCCCTGGCAGGCCTTGCGGACACCCGCCACGACCTTGTCGCGTGAGAACGACTCGACGACGCCGTTGCGCTTGATGACCGTGAGGCTCGCCGTCTCGGTCGTGGAGAATCGGCGCCCGCATTCCGGGCACTGCCTCCTTCGACGGATCGCGAAACCGTCGTCGCTCGTGCGCGAGTCGATGACCCGTGAATCAGGGTGACGACAGAACGGGCAGTGCATCAGCTGAACCTCGCCGTCACTGCCTCACCGTGCGCCGGGAGGTCCTCGGCGTCGGCGAGCGCCACGACATGCTCGCTCACGGCGCGCAGGGCCTCCCTGTCGTAGCGGATGATCTGTTGCGGGCGGAGGAACGTGTGCGCCCCGAGACCGGGCGTGTGCGCGGCCTGGCCGCCCGTCGGCAGCACGTGGTTGGAGCCAGCGAGGTAGTCCCCGAGGCTCACTGGCGAGTTGGCGCCCATGAAGATGGCTCCAGCGTTGTGGAGCATCGCGAGTACCGCCTCCGGCTCGCGAGTCTGCACCTCGAGGTGCTCGGGCGCGTAGGCATTCGACACCCTCGCTGCTGCGGTGAGGTCGTCGACGAGGATGACGGCGGACTGGCGGCCGCCGAGCGAGACGCGCACGCGCTCGGCGTGCTTGGTCGCCGCTGCTCGGGCCTCGACGCGCTCGAGCACACGCTTCGCCCAGTCCGCGTCGGGGGTGACGAGAAGCGCCGACGCGAGCTCGTCGTGCTCGGCCTGGCTCACCAGGTCCGCGGCGACGTGGTCCGCATCTGCGGAGTCGTCGGCGATCACGAGGATCTCCGTCGGGCCCGCCTCGGAGTCGATGCCGACGAACGACTGCACGATGCGCTTCGCTGCAGCGACGTACACATTGCCCGGGCCCGTGATGACCTCGACCGGTTCGAGGCCGATGTCAGGGACCCCGTGCGCCAACGCGCCGATGGCGCCTGCCCCGCCCATGGCGTAGACCTCGGTGACCCCGAGGAGGCCAGCTGCGCCGAGGATCGTGGGGTGGACACCCCCACCGAACGCCCGCTGCGGCGGCGACGCGATCGCGATCGAGGAGACGCCCGCCGCCATCGCGGCGCAGACGTTCATGACGACGCTCGACGGATAGACGGCCTTCCCGCCAGGGACGTAGAGCCCGACGCGCTTCACCGGGTGCCAGCGGAGCTCGACGACGGCACCGTCACCGAGAGTCGTGACCCTCGGGTCGGGAACCTGGGCAGCCGAGCCAGCGCGGACACGCTCGATCATGGCCTCCAGGCCAGCCCGCACCTGGGGGTCGAGACTCGCCGTGGCTTCGTCGATCGCCTCCTGCGGGACCCGCAGGTGCGGTGGCTCGACACCGTCGAGGCGCACCGCCTGCTCACGGAGCGCGGAAGCTCCCTGCTCGCGGACCGACGAGATGAGCTCGGCGGCCGTGCCGAGCGCACGCCCGACGTCGAGCTCGGCGCGAGGGAGGATGTTCCGAAGCTCGGAGGCGCTGAGCGCAGAACCACGCAGATCGATGAGTTGCATCATGGTGTCTCCATCGTAGTCAGGCGGGAGTGGGGGCCGTCTCGTCCGCGACACGCGACCGGGACTACTCGAGGCAACTGGGCCCGAGCAGAGCCTTCAGCTCCCCGTAGAGGTCCTGGGTGATGCGCACACGGTGCGGCAGCTCGAAGCGGCGGATGACACCCGGCGTGCGAAGTCGGAGCCGCACCTCGCTCTCCCCCGAGTGGCGGCGCAGAACCTTGCCGAGCGCATCCACGACCGGCTCCGTTGCCCGAGTATCCGGGATGGTGAGCGTGAGCGTGCCCGCGTCCTCGGCCGCTGCGATCTTCGGCAGCGTGAGGCCCTGCGCGTGCAGGTTCATACCGTCGTCTCGCTTCGACACGCGACCCTTGACGGCCACGATGACATCGCCTTGGAGCTGTGTCTGGAACTCCTGGTACGTCTTGCCCATGAACATGACGGTCATGGTGCCGCCGAAGTCCTCGACCTCGATCATCCCGTAGGGATTGCCCGAGTTCCGGGCCACCCGATGCTGCACGCTCGTGATGAGGCCGGCGATCGTGACCTGCTGCCCGTCCTCCAGGTGCTCGGCCTGCGTCAGGTCGAGGATGCTGGTCGTCGCCAGCTTCGCGAGATCTCGCTCGAGCCCCGCAAGCGGGTGGTCGGAGACGTAGAGCCCGAGCATGTCCCGTTCGAAGGCGAGCTTGTCGCGGCGGTTGAACTCGGGTCGGACGGGAACGTCGTCCTCCTCGGCTTCGAACTCGTCGAGACCCGCGAAGAGGTCAACCTGCCCGTGCGCCTCGTTCCGCTTGCGCGACACCGCGACGTCGATGGCGTTCTCGTGCACCTCGACGAGGGCGCGGCGAGTGTTGCCAAGCGAATCGAAGGCGCCGGCCTTGATGAGCGACTCCACGGTGCGCTTGTTTGCGACCGTCGTCGGCACCTTCTTCAGGAAGTCATGGAACGAGACGAACGCGGTCTTCGACTCGCGCGCCTTCTGGATCTCCTCGACGACGTTCGCTCCCACGTTCCTCACGGCGCCGAGACCGAAGCGGATGTCCTCCCCCACCGCGGTGAAGTTGACGAACGACTCGTTGACGTCGGGGGCGAGCACCGTGATGCCCATGCGGCGGCACTCGTTGAGGTACATCGCCAGCTTGTCGCGCGAGTCGCCGACGCTCGTGAGCAGAGCGGCCATGTACTCAGCGGGGAAATGGGCCTTCAGATACGCGGTCCAGTAGGAGACGACGCCGTAGGCGGCGGAGTGTGCCTTGTTGAAGGCGTAGTCGGAGAACGGCAGCAGGATGTCCCAGAGCATCTTCACGGCTTCATCGGAGTAGCCGTTGGCGTGCATTCCGCCCTGGAAGCCAGCGAACTGCTTGTCCAGCTCCGACTTCTTCTTCTTGCCCATGGCGCGGCGGAGGATGTCCGCCTGGCCGAGCGAGAATCCGGCGACCTTCTGCGCGATGGCCATGACCTGCTCCTGATAGATGATCAGGCCGTAGCTGGTCGAGAGGATCTCCTGGAGCGGCTCCTCGAGTTGCGGGTGAATCGGGGTGATCTCCTGCTCGCCGTTCTTGCGCAGCGCGTAGTTGATGTGGGAGTTGGCACCCATCGGCCCGGGACGGTACAGCGCGATGACCGCGGAGATGTCCTCGAAGTTGTCGGGCTTGAGGAGGCGCAGCAGGGAGCGCATAGGTCCACCGTCGAGCTGGAAGACCCCGAGCGTGTCACCCCGCGTCAGCAGCTCGTAGGCGCCGACGTCGTCCAGTTCGAGGTCCTCGAGGACGAGATCGATGCCGCGGTTCGCCTTGATGTTGACCACCGCGTCACTCACGATGGTGAGGTTGCGCAGTCCGAGGAAGTCCATCTTGATGAGCCCGAGGGACTCGCTCGCCGGATAGTCGAACTGGGTGACGATCTGGCCGTCCTGCTCCCGCTTCATGATCGGGATGATGTCGATGAGCGGGTCGCTCGACATGATGACGCCGGCCGCGTGCACGCCCCACTGGCGCTTCAGGTTCTCGAGACCGCTCGCAGTGTCGAACACCTTCTTCGCGTCCGGGTTGCTCTCGATGAAGGCGCGCATCTCGGCGGCCTCCGAGTAGCGCTTGTGCTCCTTGTCGAAGATCCCGCTGAGCGGGATGTCCTTGCCCATGACGGCGGGAGGCATGGCCTTCGTGAGCTGGTCGCCCATCGAGAACGGGTAGCCGAGCACGCGCGAGGCATCCTTGAGCGCCTGCTTGGCCTTGATCGTGCCGTAGGTGACGATCTGGGCGACGCGCTCCGAGCCGTACTTCTCGGTGACGTACCGGATGACCTCCGACCTGCGGCGATCGTCGAAGTCGACGTCGAAGTCGGGCATCGAGACTCGGTCCGGGTTGAGGAAGCGCTCGAAGATGAGGCCGTGCCGCAGCGGGTCGAGGTCGGTGATGCCCATGGCGTAGGCCACCATGGACCCTGCACCGGAACCGCGACCTGGCCCGACGCGGATGCCGTTGTCCTTCGCCCAGTTGATGAAGTCGGCGACGACCAGGAAGTACCCCGGGAAGCCCATCTGGTTGATGACGCCGATCTCGTAGTCCGCCTGCTTGCGGACGTCGCTCGGGACCCCGGCCGGGTACCGCTTGTCGAGACCCGCGTCGATCTCCTTGATGAACCAGGTGCTCTCCGTCTCGCCCTCCGGCACGGGGAAGCGAGGCATGTAGTTCGCGCTCTCGTCGAACTCGGCAGAGCACCGCTCGGCGATCAGCAGCGTGTTGTCGCACGCTTCCGGGTGGTCGCGGAAGATCCCGCGCATCTCGGCGGCGGACTTCAGGTAGTACCCCGTGCCGGAGAACTGGAAGCGGTTCGGGTCGTCCATCGTCGAACCGGACTGCACGCACAGCAGCGCCGAGTGGCTGTCGGCGTCGTGCGAGTGCGTGTAGTGGAGGTCGTTCGTCGCGACGAGGGGAAGGCCGAGGTCTTTGGCGAGCTTGAGCAGGTCGGGCATGACGCGCCGCTCGATGTCGATGCCGTGGTCCATGATCTCGCAGAAGTAGTTCTCTGCGCCGAAGATGTCGCGGAACTCAGCTGCCGCTGCTCTGGCCTCGTTGTACTGCCCGAGCCGAAGCCTGGTCTGCACCTCGCCTGAGGGGCATCCGGTCGTCGCGATGAGCCCCTTGGAATACGTGTTCAGCAGCTCGCGGTCCATACGCGGCTTGAAGTAGTACCCCTCCATGGAGGCCCGACTGGAGAGCCGGAAGAGGTTGTGCATGCCCTGCGTGGTCTCGCTGAGCATGGTGATGTGCGTGTACGCACCGGAGCCGGAGACATCATCGCCCCCGCCGTTGCCCCACTTCACGCGCGTGCGGTCACCGCGGTGCGTTCCCGGCGTGAGGTAGGCCTCTGTGCCGATGATCGGCTTGATGCCGTGCTCCTTGGCGGCCTTGGCGAACTCGTAGGCACCGAAGACGTTGCCGTGGTCGGTCATCGCGACCGCCGGCATGCCCTGCTCGACGGCGGCCTTCATGAGTTCGCCGATCCGGGCCGCCCCATCGAGCATCGAGTACTCGCTGTGGACGTGGAGGTGGGCGAACGAGTCTGCTGAAGGCAATGTCTCTCCGAGAAGATGGGTGGATCGGCGCACCCATCTTAGGTCGCCGGAGCGCCTCTGCGGACGAGCCTGTGGACTACAGCTCGCCTTCGCGGAGCAGCTCGAGCGAGTGCGCCAGGTCGTCTGGGTACTCGGTCGTGAAGCGCACGGGCTCGCCGGTCCGCGGGTGGGCGAACCCCAGCTCCTTGGCGTGCAGCCACTGGCGTCTCAGCCCGAGCTTGCCGGCCAGGGTCGGGTCGGAGCCGTAGAGGGGGTCGCCGACACACGGGTGCCGCTGGGCGGCCATGTGCACGCGGATCTGGTGCGTGCGTCCGGTCTCCAGGTGAACCTCGAGCAGCGCCCCGCGCCGGAAGGCCTCGAGGGTCTCGTAGTGCGTGACGGAGGGCTTCCCCTCGCTGGTGACGGCGAACTTCCAGGAGGAGCCTGGGTGGCGACCGATCGGCGCGTCGATCGTTCCCGAGAGCGGGTCCGGGTGTCCCTGCACGACCGCGTGGTAGACCTTCTCGACCTGACGATCGTGGAACGCCTTCTTGAGCTGCGCGTACGCGAGCTCGCTCTTCGCCACGACCATCAGGCCACTCGTGCCCGCATCCAGACGGTGCACGATTCCCTGGCGCTCCGACTGCCCGGAGGTCGAGATGGTGAACCCCGCGGCGGCGAGCGCGCCGAGCACCGTGGGGCCGTCCCAGCCGATCGAAGGATGGGCGGCAACGCCGACTGGCTTGTCGATGACGACGAAGTCGTCCTCGTCGTGCACGATCTTGAGGTCGGGCACGGCGATCGGGACGACCTCGACCGGTCCGGCCTGCTCCCACTCGACGCAGATGACGGCGCCGGCTGTCATCCGGTCGGATTTGCCGACGAGCTTTCCGTCGATCGTGATCCCGCCCGCCGCCGCGATATCGGCGACCTGTGTCCTGCTCAGACCGAGCAGCTTCGAGACGCCTGCGTCGACACGGGTGCCCTCGAGGCCGTCAGGGATCGGGATCGTCCTGGATTGCATTACGCGTCCTTCTTCGCCTTGGGTCGGCGCTTGCCGTCGAAACCGATGTCGAACAGGGTGAGCAGCACGAACGCCGACATCCCAACGACGATGCACATATCGGCGACGTTGTAGATCGCCGGGAGCATCCACGGCGTGTAGATGAAGTCGATGACGTGGCCGACGCCGAAACCGGGCTCGCGGAAGAGCCGATCGAAGAGGTTCCCGAGAGCGCCTCCGAGCACGAGCCCGAACACTGCCGCCCAGCGCTTCGACGCGAGCCTGCGAGCGACGACCAAGATGACGATGACCATGATCGTCGACACGCCCGTGAAGATCCACGTGGAGCCTGCGGCGAACGAGAACGCGGCGCCCGGGTTCCTCACGAAGTGCCACTGCAGGAAGCCGCCGAGCGCCTCGACGGTCTGGCCCTCGGTCATCGAGGAGACGACGAACGCCTTGGATATCTGGTCGAGCGCAAACGCGCCGACGGCGACCGCGGCGAGCATCGCAAGAATGCGGATGCTCGGACGCGATCGCCGTTCGGTGGTCTGCAGAGGTGTGTCCTCCACGTTCCGAGTGCTACTGGCCCGCTGGTGCGGAGCCTTCGAGGACGTCGCTGGCCTGACGGTTCAGGTCGTTGAGCTGGCCTTCGATGTAGGAGCGGAGGTTGTTGCGGTACTCGCGCTCGAAGATGCGGAGCTCCTCGATACGGGCCTCGAGCTTGGTCTTGGCCTCCTCGAGTCGACCGATGGTCTCGCGTTCCTTGGCCTCGGCCTCGGTGACGATCGTGCGGGCACGACCCTCGGACTCGACCGTGATCTCGCGGGCACGCTTCTCGCTGTCGCCTTCGATCTGGCGGGCGCGGGTCTCGGACTCGGCGATGATCTCGCGAGCACGGGTCTCACCCGTGGCGATGATCTCGTCGCGCTTGCGCGTTCCCTCTTCGACGTGCTCGTCGTGGAGGCGGCGGGCGAGGGCGATGAGCGAGCTGCTCGTCTCGGCCTCGTCTGCACCCTCTACGGCGACCGGAGCGGGTGCTGCAGGCTGCGCGAGCGGCGCGATGGGCTCAGGCTCGGGCTCAGGAGCTGCCTCAACCTCGACGCTGGGCTCTTCGACCGGGGCGGGAGCTGCGGCCGCAGGCGCGCTGCTGGCGCGTGCCTCTGCCTCCTCGAGCTGCTGACGAAGCTGCTCGTTCTCCCCCACGAGGCGGCGCATCTCTGCAACGACCTCGTCGAGGAAGTCGTCGACCTCGTCCTGGTCGTACCCCTCGCGGAACTTGGTCTGCTGGAAGCGTTTGTTGATGACGTCCTCAGGAGTGAGTGCCATGTCGGCCACCTTTCGACTCTCTCTGCGATTGGTCTGTATCTGGAAAAGACTCTGGGTCTGACGAGCAGACTCCGGGTCCGGCGTGACAACACTAGCGTTGCCCAGATGTGCACGCAGAACGTTGCTGTGCTGCGCAGCACATAGGTCACATTACGGCACTTGGGTCCCGCGCGTCACATTCTGTCGGGAAAGTCGCCATTCACCTAATGGAGAACGCTCGGCGCTTAAAGCAGGCGCACGAGATTCGATGTGATCACCAGCGCGAACATGACGATGATCCACGCGAGATCGAGGGCGATGTTGCCGATGCGGAGCGGGGGCACGACTTTCCGGACCGCACGAAGGGGCGGGTCGGTCAGCGAGTAGACGCCCTCGCAGAGGACGAGCACGAACCCCTTCGGCTTCCACCGAGGCGCGAACATGCGAGCGTAATCGAGGATCAGCCGACCCCACATCACCATGATGTAGAGGCCGATGACGAAGCCGAGGATCGCGCCGAGGATATTCATTCGTTTCCTGAGATGTTGTCGCGCAGACACGGCGACGGTGCACCCTCAGGATGCACCGTCTCACCGTTCGCGCGAAAGCGGGCCGCTCTGCTGCTCAGCAGAGTCAGGCTGGTTGGGGGTCTACTGGAAGAACGAGGCTTCCTTCTCCGCCTCAAGCTTGCTCGACTCGCCGTGGACGGCGATGTGCTGAGGCGAAAGCAGGAACACCCGGCTCGTCACGCGCTCGATCTTGCCATAGAGGCCCTGGGAGAGCCCGCTCGCGAAGTCGATGAGGCGACGCGCCTCGGCTTCGTCCATCTCGGAGAGGTTCATGATGACGGGGACGCCATCGCGGAAGTTCTCGGCGATGACCTGCGCGTCTTTGTTGTAGGCCTTCGGGTGGACCGTGAGGATCTCGTTCATTTCCGCCATCGCCGGGGTCGAAGTGTGCTTGGGTGCTTTGGTGATCGGGGTCACGGGTGCCGGCTTCGGGCGCTCGGTGACCACCGGAGAGAGCTGCGGCGAAGGTGCCGCGGCTGGCGACTGCCTCTGCTGCTGCTGCGCCTGTGGCGTCTCGTCGTGCAGATTCTGCTCGTCTTCGTCAGCAAGGCCCAGGTAGACCATGGCATTGCGCAGCGGGTTGGCCATTGTGCTCCTCCGTGTGTTCGGCGTGCACCCACGCTACGTCCGGTCGGGTCGCTTTCCCGTGATTGCCGCGCCGATTCTGAGGTGTGTCGCACCGTTTTCGATGGCGTCGGCGAAGTCGTTGGACATACCCATCGACAGCGAGGTCGCGGAAGGCGCCAGCGATTGGATGCGCTGCCCGAGGGCCTGGAGTTCGGCGAAGGCCGCGCGCGGATCCCCCCCGAGTGGCGCCACGCACATGAGGCCCTGGAGTTCGAGGGATTCGGTGCGCAGCACCTGCTCGACGAGCGCCTCGAGCTCCGTCGGCTGAACGCCGCCTCTGGCAGGGTCCGGCGTCATGTTGACCTGCACGAACGCCCGCAGCGGGTGCGCCCGCTCGACGCCCGACAGCGCGTCGACGAGGCCTCCTCTGTCGATCGAATGGACGGCATCCACGTACTGGGCGATCTGGCGCGCCTTCTTGGTCTGGATCTGACCGACGAAGTGCCATTCGAGGTCGGCGCGCTCTGCGAACGCCGCCGCCTTGTCTCTGGCCTCCGGATGCCTGCTCTCGGCGAAGCGACGAACGCCGAGGTCGACCAGATCGGCGACGAGCTCGGGGCCGTGGAACTTCGTGACGGGGATGAGAGTGACGTCCGAGGGATCGCGTCCCGCGCTGAGACAGCTCTGGTGGATGGCGGCCTGAACCGCCGAGAGGCGCTCGGCCAGCGTCTGATGACCCTGGCCGAGCGCCTCTCCAGCTTGCTCTGGCATGCGCGCTCTACTTGAGGAAGTCCGGGACGTCGAGGATGTCCTCGGCGTCGTCGTAGGCGGCTTCCGGCTCGCGGCGAGGTGCGATGGTGGGCGCCTCGGCCGTCGACCAGGCCGGAGCCTGCGCGACCGGTGCTGGCGCCTGGACGGGCTCGCGCTCCACGGGCACGGAGGGTGCGGAGGCGACAGCGGCTGCGGCTGCGCCGAGCCCGATGGCACCGGTGTTCGCCTGCTGGACAGGCGCGGCCGCTGGCGTCGGCACAGACTGCTGCTCCTGCAGCGTCTTGGGCTCTCCCCCGGCGAAGCCCGCCGCGATGACCGTGACGCGCACCTCGTCGCCGAGGGTGTCGTCGATGACCGCGCCGAAGATGATGTTGGCCTCCTGGTGGACGGCCTCCTGCACGAGCTTCGCAGCGTCGTTGATCTCGAAGATGCCGAGGTTCGAACCGCCCTGGATGGAGAGCAGGACGCCGTGGGCGCCCTCGATGCTCGCCTCGAGGAGCGGCGAGGCGACGGCGAGTTCTGCCGCCTTGATCGCTCGGTCGGCGCCCCTGGAGGAGCCGATGCCCATGAGCGCGGAGCCCGCACCCTGCATGACCGACTTCACGTCGGCGAAGTCGAGGTTGATGAGGCCCGGGGTCGTGATCAGGTCGGTGATGCCCTGCACACCGGCGAGCAGCACCTGGTCGGCCGTCGAGAACGCCTCGATCATGGAAATGCCGCGGTCGCTGATCTCGAGGAGGCGGTCGTTCGGGACGACGATGAGGGTGTCGACCTCTTCCTTCAGAGTGGCGACGCCCTGCTCGGCCTGCTGCATGCGGCGGCGGCCCTCGAAGCTGAACGGCTTCGTGACGACACCGATGGTGAGCGCACCGATCGACTTCGCGATGCGCGCGACGACGGGAGCGCCCCCTGTTCCGGTTCCGCCACCCTCGCCAGCCGTGACGAAGACCATGTCGGCGCCGGCGAGCGCCTGCTCGATCTCCTCGGCGTGGTCCTCGGCTGCCCGGCGGCCGACCTCGGGGTCGGCGCCTGCACCGAGACCGCGGGTCAGTTCGCGTCCGACGTCGAGCTTGACGTCGGCGTCGCTCATGAGCAGCGCCTGGGCGTCGGTGTTGATCGCGATGAACTCGACACCGCGGAGGCCGAGCTCGATCATTCGGTTGACTGCATTGACGCCGCCGCCGCCGATGCCGACGACCTTGATGACGGCGAGGTAGTTGTTGGTGTTCGACACGTGTCCGGCCCCTCGTTGGCGTGTGGTGTGGTGGAAGAACGGATGCACACCTCGACACGTCGCCGCTGGCGAATGTCTACGAGCTTCAACCTCTACTTGAAGCTCAGAGATATGCTGTTTCCTGGTTGCTTGCTTCGACGCTAGGTCGCGAACGTCGCACGATCCGTGCAGTCAGCAGGTGTGTTGCGTTTTGCGCGCCGAATGTCGGCGAGTCGCTTCAACCGGAGCTTGAAGGTTGCCGCACTCGCCGGCCGAGGAACTCCTCAGCGGGTCACGGGGGTCTCGGGACTCGAGACGTCGTAGCTGGAGATGGACTGGTCGGCGGTGGCCGTGACGAGCGCGGCGAGCACCTCCGCCTTGCGGTCGGACTCCTCCGCGCTCCCCCATACGACCTCGGCACCGCTGCGCATCGTCAGACGCACATCGTCGATGCTCTTGGCCGTCACTGCAGCGACGCCAGCCCTGAAGTCGACGGGCAGGGCGAGCGACACGGCCGCCGCAGAGGCGAACGCTTCGGAGTCGACCCCCTCGCCGCCCAGTTCGAGAGTCGGGATGTCCCCTGCGGGCTCCGATTGCGTCCAGAGCACCACGCCGGCCGCATCCATGACGTCGTACCCGGATGGCACCGCGACCGCGCCGATCGGCGACCGCTCGACGATCGTGACGACAAGACGGCTCGGCGGCTCGACGCGGATCGAGTAGCTCTGCACCATCACGTAGGACTGGAGTCGACTCTCGACGTCGTCGTTCGTGACGAGCGCAAGCGGCTGTCCGTGCAGGTCGGCGAGCGATTCGTCGACCTGTGTCGCATCGACGCGCTGCGTGCCGGCGACGACGATCTCACGCACGGACATGATCGGACTGTAGACGGCGACCGCGACGAACGCGACAAGTGCGGCCACCGCCGCCGCGACCCCGATCAGGATGCGGCGGCGTCGTCTGGCGCGCCAGGTGAATCGGCGCGCATCGTCGCCGAGCACGCTCACGGCTTGCCTGTCTCCTTCGCGCCGAGCGCCTCGAGGAGCTGGGGCACGATGAGGTTGACGTCGCCGCAGCCGAAGGTGATGACGAAATCGCCGTCCTGTGAGATCTCGGCGACCGTGTCGGCCGCATCCTGCCAGTCGGGGCGGTAGGCGACCTTGCTGCGGTCGGCGAACGCCTCCTCGACCAGCGCTCCCGTGACACCGGGGATCGGGTCCTCACGTGCGCCGCACACGTCGAGCACGACGGTCTCGTCGGCGAGACGCTCGTACACCGCCGCGAAGACGTCGCTCATGTCGCGCGTCCGCGAGTAGAGGTGCGGCTGGTGGACGGCGATGAGGCGGCCGGAGCCGACGACGGTGCGCGCAGCCGTGAGCGCCGCTTCGACCTCGGCAGGGTGATGGGCGTAGTCGTCATAGACGCTGACGCCGCTCACCGTGCCGTGGAGCTCGAAGCGTCGCTTCGTGCCCCCGAACGTCGAGAGCGCGTCAAGAACGGCGGCGGGCTCGAAGCCGAGCTGGACGAGGACGACGAACGCGCCGGTCGCGTTGAGCGCGTTGTGGACGCCGGGCACGTGCAGGAGCGCCGGGTAGTCGACACCCTGCCAGGTGACGGTAAAGCGGGTCTCCCCTCCCTCCGACGCGATGTCGGAGACGCGCGCGTCGGCCGTCGGAGCCTGGCCGAAGGTCAGCACCCGCTTGTGGGTGAGCTTCCCGGTCAGCTCGACGGCAAGCGGGTCGTCGCTGGAGATGACCACGGCCTCGCTGGCCGCATCCGCGAACTGGACGAACGCGGCTTCGAAGGCCTCGACGCTGCCGTAGTGGTCGAGGTGGTCGTTGTCGACGTTCGTGATGAGGGCGATCGCCGTGTCGTAGAACAGGAAGGACCCGTCGGACTCGTCGGCCTCGACGACGAAGGCCTCGCCGCTTCCGACGGCGGAGCTCGTCCCCAGGGCCGAGATGATGCCGCCGTTGACGAAGCTCGGCGACGCGTCGAGGGCGTCGAGGGCCGTCACGACCATGCCGGTCGAGGTCGTCTTGCCGTGCGCTCCGGCGACGGAGACGAGGCGGCTCCCGCGCGTGAGCCAGACGAGCGCCTGCGAGCGGTGCAGGATGTTCAGCCCACGCTCCTTCGCCAGGACGAGTTCGGGGTTGTCGGGCCAGAGCGCGCTGGTGACGACGATGGTGTCCGCGTCGCCGAGGTGCTCTGCCGCGTGGCCGATCTCGACGCGGGCGCCGCGATCGCGCAGCTCTCGTGTCGCGTAGTTCTCTGTCCGGTCGCTTCCGGAGATCGTGAGGCCGCGGTCGAGCATCATGCGCGCGATGCCGCTCATGCCTGAGCCGCCGATGCCGATGAAGTGCACGTTCCCGATCTCGTCGGGAATCTGCGCGGTGGCGTCTGGATTGATCATTGCTGCTCCTGAGTTCGCTCGATCTGCGAGCTGCGCGGTCTCTTCCGCGTCGATGGTCGAGGGTACTCCGCCTTCACGTCCGACGGTGCCTAGCCGGTCCGAGCGTCCTCGACCGCCTGGTCCAGGAGGGCAACGACCCGAGAGGCCCCGTCGCGCTGGGCTGACGCGCGAGTCGCCTGCTCCATGCGGGCTCGGCGGTCATCGTCGCGGGCGAGGGCGAGGAGCTCCTTCGACGCCCACTCGGGCGAGAAGTCCGCGTCGGCCACCCGTATGGCACCACCTGCGGACAGGACGGAGCGGATGTTGGTGGTCTGGTGGTCGCCGGTGGCGGCAGGGTACGGGATGTAGACGGCCGGGAGGGCGACGACACCGAGCTCGCTGACGGTGGATGCGCCCGCACGCGCGACGACCAGGTCGGCGGCGGCGAACGCGAGGTCCATGCGGTCGCAGTACTCGAGCACGTGGTAGCCCTCGACGTGGTCGTGCTCGAACTTCGAGAGCCCCCCGACGAGGTGAAGAACCTGCCAGCCCTCGGAGATGAGTTCGGGGACGACGGCTCGGACGGTCTCGTTGACGCGCCTCGCGCCGAGCGAGCCGCCGGTGACCAGCAGCGTGCGACGGTCGGGGGCCAGCCCGAAGAACTCGACAGCCTCGTCGCGCTTCGCGGCGCGGTCGAGGTGCTCGATCTCAGCCCGGAGCGGCATCCCGACGGTCACGGCGCCGCGGAGGGGCGTGCCGTCGAAGGCGACGCCCACGCGCTTCGCCCAGCGCGCCCCGAGCTTGTTGGCCATGCCGGGATGGGCGTTGGCCTCGTGGACGACGGTCGGCACGCGCCCCCTCGCGGCCAGGTAGGCGGGGGCTGCGGCATAGCCGCCGAAGCCGGCGACCGCGTCGATGCTGTGCTCGTCGAGCATGCGGCGCACGGAGGCAACCGTCTCACGGAGTCGAGGCAGGAAGGTCAGCACCTGCATGCCCGGGCGGCGCGGGAAGGGCAGCTTCGGAATCGTGAGGAGCTCGTAGCCGCGCGCGGGAACGAGCCGGGCCTCAAGGCCCTCCTTCGTGCCGAGCACGAGGATCTTCGAGTCGGGGTCGCGCTCACGCAACGCATCCGCGACCGCGAGCAGCGGGTTGACGTGGCCGGCCGTGCCGCCTCCGGCGAGCAGGTAGTTGGTCACGTGCGGGACTCCGATCGCTTCGGGTTGCGGGCGATCGACAAGACTATGCCGATTGCGAAGAGGGTCGTGATGAGCGCCGATCCGCCGGAGGAGACGAGCGGCAATGGCACGCCGAGGACCGGCAGGAAGCCGATGACGACGGCGATGTTCACGAACGCCTGGAAGATCAGCCAGGTGGTCACTGCACCGACGATGGTCTTCGCCGTCCAGTCTTCCGCCTCGTGGTAGATGCGGACGAGGACGACCGCGAGCAGGACGAAGACGCCGATGACGATGATCGCCCCGACGAGCCCGAGCTCCTCGCCGATGATCGCGAAGATGAAGTCGTTGTCGGCCTCCGGCAGCCAGGACCACTTGGCCTTCGAGTTGCCGAGCCCCGAGCCGAACAGGCCGCCAGCGGCGAGGGCGTAGAGCCCGTGCGCGCTCTGCCAGCCCCAGGTCTCGTAGTCGACGTCTCCGCCGAAGAAGTTCGTGATGCGGGCCATGCGGTTGTCGCTGAAGATCGACAGCAGGAGCGCGGCAGCCACCGCGATGAACCCGGCGAGCCACAGGAACTTGGATGCGACGCCGCCGAAGTAGAGCGCTCCGAGAACGAGCGCGCCGACGACGATCATCGTTCCCAGGTCCTTGCTGAGCGCCATGACGCCGAAGCTCAGGGCGAGGACGGGCAGGATCGGAACCGCGACCTCCTTGGCGACGTGCAGCTTGCCCTGCTTGCGCCCGAGGATGAGGCCGAGCCACAGCACGAGCGCAACCTTGAGCGCCTCCGCGGGCTGCATCGTCGTGAAGCCGAGGTCGATCCAGGCCCGGTTGCCGTTGACGTCGACACCGATGGGGGTGAAGACCAGCGCTTGGAGGATGACGGCGACGAAGAGGGCTGGCCAGGCGATCCGCTTCCAGAACCGCAGCGGCATCCGGGAAGCGAACAGCATGAGCGGGATGCCCAGCGCCGCGAACGTGGCTTGGCTGACGAACCGCGCCGAGACGGCGTTGCCACCCGCGAACTCCTCGACCGAGGAGCTCGAGAGCACCATCACGATGCCGAAGGCGACCAGGAAGAGCGTGATCGAGAGCAGGAGCACGAAGTTGCGGTTGACGCCACGGATGCGCTTCCCGAGCGAGACGACGACGGCGCTCGAGGAGCTCTTGCGTGCGGAACCGCCAGCCGTCGGCCCCGTGCTTGGCCTATTCGGCGCTGGCGTCCGGCTCGGAGGTGCGGTCCTGGGAGCCTTCTGTCTCGGCATGCCGGCCCCCTTCAAGGTGCGACGCGACGGCGAGCGCGAAACGCTGGCCGCGGTCGCTGTAACTCACGAACTGATCCATGGAGGCGGCCGCCGGAGCGAGCAGCACGGTGTCACCGTCCTGCGCGAGCCGCGCGGCTTCCGCCACGGCGCGTCCCATGATGGAGTCAGTGTCGCTCACGTCGATCTCGATGAACGCGACCTCCGGGGCGTGTTGCGCGAACGCGTCGGCCACTTCGGATCGGGATGTTCCAAGGGCCACCGCACCGCGGAGGCGCCCGGCGTGCTTGGCGACGAGCGGCGCGATGTCGACTCCCTTGAGGAGCCCTCCCACCAGCCAGACGACGCTGCGGTGCGCGGCCAGCGAGGCGTCGGCGGCGTGGACGTTCGTCGCCTTCGAGTCGTCGACCCAGAGGACCCCGGCGGCCTCAGCGACGATCTCGTGGCGGTGCCGATCGACCGAGAAGGTAGAGAGCGCCTCGGAGATCGCGGCGACGGGGACACCGACGGCCCGCACGAGGGCGGCCGCGGCGAGCACGTCCTCCACGAGGTGCTTCGAGGAGAGACCGCGCGGGCGCAGCTCCTCGAGCGTCGTCAGCTCGAGGGCGGTGCGGGCTCGGTCGTCGAGGAACGCACGATCGACCAGGATTCCGTCGACCACGCCGAAGTCGCTCGGCCCCGGCACATCGGTCCCGAACCCGATAGCGCGGCATCCTTCGACGACGTCGGCCGCCTCGACGAGGTCGAGTGTCGCCTCGTCGCCCTTGTTGTAGACGCACGCGATCTGGGCTCGCTCGTAGACGCGGCCCTTCGCTGCGCGGTAGGCCTCAGCGCCGCCGTGCCAGTCGAGGTGGTCGTCGGCGATGTTGAGGACGACCGCGGCGTGCGCCGACATGGAGTGCAGGGAGTGGAGCTGGAAGCTCGAGAGCTCGACCACGAGCAGTTGGAACTCGGCGGGGTCGCGGAGCACATCGAGGACGGGGACGCCGATGTTGCCGCAGGGGGCCGTGCTGATACCCGCGGCCAGTCCCATGTGCGCTGCGAGCTGGGTTGTCGTCGTCTTGCCGTTCGTCCCCGTGACGGCCAGCCAGGGGGCGGGGTCGCCGAACTTGTCGCGGAGCCGCCAGGCCAGCTCGACGTCACCCCACACCGGCGCGTCGAGGGCGTCGGCGGCGATGATGAGCGGGTGGCTCGGGGCGAAACCAGGAGACGCGACGATGAGGTCGGCCTCCAGGGCCCTGAGCGCGTCGACGGCGGACTCGTCGCTGTCGGCGATCGTCACGGGAACGTCGAGCACCTCGAGGATGCGCTCACGCTCGTCATCGTGCGACTGCGCGATGACGTGCGGCTTGGCGCCGAGCTCAGCGAGGGTGTCCGCGACGGAGAACCCCGTCTTGCCCAGGCCGAGCACCGCGACCGACAGGCCGGTCCAGTCGTCGTGCCAGCTCCGGAGACCGTCGACCTCGCGGCCTGCTCCCTCGCGGGTCACGTCGTGACTCCCCACTCGGCGTAGAAGAGTCCGATGCCGAGCGCGGCGCAGAGTCCGGCGATGATCCAGAACCGGACGACGACCGTGGTCTCGGCCCAGCCCTTGAGCTCGAAGTGGTGGTGGATGGGGCTCATGAGGAAGATGCGCTTGCCCTTGGTGAGCTTGAAGTAGATGCGCTGCACGATCACGGAGCCGGTCGTCATGACGAAGAGGCCGCCGATGAGGACGAGCAGCAGCTCGGTGCGGGTGATGATGGCGAAGGCGGCGATCGCGCCGCCGAGACCGAGCGAACCCGTGTCTCCCATGAAGATCTGCGCAGGCGAGGTGTTCCACCAGAGGAACCCGATGAGCGCACCGGCGATGCCTGCCGCCACGATGGCGACGTCGAGGGGCGCGTATGCCGTGTAGCAGGCCGACTCGAGCGATTCGGCCAGGCGCTCCGTGCCGCAGGCCTGGTTGAACTGCCAGTAGGCGATGATGCCGTAGGAGCCGATCGAGATGATCGACGCACCGGTCGCGAGGCCGTCGAGGCCGTCCGTCACGTTCACCGCGTTCGACGTCGCCGTCGTTATGACGACGATCCAGACGATGAGGGCGATCGTTCCCGCGATGGCGCCGAGCGCCATGAAGTCGATCGGCAGGTCTCGGATGAACGAGATGTGCGTCGAGAGGACCGGGACGCCGTCGGGGTTGCGGTACTGCAGGCCGATGACGGCGAACAGCCCGGCGACGATCACCTGCCCGACGATCTTCGACCAGCCACCGAGGCCGAGGGACTGCTGCTTGCGGACCTTCAGGAAGTCGTCGATGAAGCCGATGACACCGAGGCCGACCATCATGCCGAGGATGAGGAGTCCGGCGGCCGTGACCTGGTCGCCCGTGGCCAGCGTCGCGATGAAGTACGCCAGCACGGAGCCGACGATGAAGACGATGCCGCCCATGGTCGCGGTTCCGCGCTTCGAGTGGTGGGCTTCCGGCCCATCTTCGCGGATGAACTGGCCCCACTCGAGCTTGTGGAACAGGCGGATGAAGAGTGGCGTCATGAACAGCGTGAACGCCAGCCCGACACCTCCGGCAATAAGGATCGCAATCACGCGAAGTGCCCCCTGAGGTGCTCGGCGAAACGGTCTCCGAGGTGTCGGAGGCCCGCTGAGTTCGAAGACTTGACGAGGACCAGGTCACCCTGGCGCGTCTCACGGACCAGCAGCTCGTACGCCTCATCCATGGACTCGACGAAGATCGACTCCCCATCCCAGGAGCCCTGGGCGATCGCTCCGAGGTGCAGCGCGCGGGCGTCGCGGCCGACGACGATGAGCTGGTCGATGCCGAGGCGGACGGCCAGGAGTCCGAGGCGGTCGTGCTCCTCGATGGAGGCATCCCCGAGCTCGCTCATGGCGCCGAGCACCGCGACCGTGCGGGCGCCGCTCGGCGCGATCTGAGCGATCGTCTTGAGGGCGGCGGCCATGGAGTCTGGGCTCGCGTTGTAGGCATCGTTGATGAGGTGCACGGAGCCGGCGTGCTGGAGCTCCATACGCCACTGCTCGGCGCGTGTCACGCGCTGGAGGGCGTCACGGATCTCCGTGGCCGGCACCGCCTGCGTGTGGGCGGCCGCCGCCGCGGCGAGCGCGTTGGTGACGTGGTGCTCCCCGATCACGTTGAAGCGGACAACGACGGGTTCCTGCTCGGGAAGGTGCAGCGTGAACTCCGTCCCGTCGAGGCTCGTCGAGACCTCGCTCGCGCGAACGTCCGCTCGCTCGCCTCGACCGAACCACAGCACGTTCGCGTCGGTCTTGTCTGCCATCGAGGCGACGCGCGCATCGTCGGCGTTGAGCACGGCGGTGTCCCCCGCCACGAGCCCTTGCACCATCTCGGTCTTCGAGGTGAGCGTGACCTCGATGCCGCCGAACTCGCCCGCGTGCGCGAGGCCGACCGTCAGCACGATGCCGACGTCCGGCTTGGCCATCGAGATGAGCCTGCGGATCTCGCCTGGAGCGCTCGCGCCCATCTCGGCGATGAGGGTCTGCGTCTCCTCTGTGAGCTTCAGGAACGTCAGCGGGGCGCCCACCTCGTTGTTGAAGCTGGCGATGGGCGCGACCGTCTCGCCTCGCGCCGAGAAGATCTCGTTGAGGAGGTTCTTCGTCGTCGTCTTCCCGTTCGACCCGGTGACCGCGATCGTGACGAGCTGTCCGCGGGACTTCACGCGCGTCACGACCTCGGTTGCGAGGCGTCCGAGGGCGAGGACGGCGTCGTCGACGACGACCTGCGTGACGGGAAGGTCGAGGGCGCGCTCGACGATGAGGAGCGAGGCGCCGTTCTCGACGGCCTTCGGGGCGAAGCGGTGCCCGTCGGTGACCTCGCCCGGCTTGGCGACGAAGATGTCGCCCGGACGGATGAGTCGGGAATCGGTGTCGACGGTGCCGCTGAACACGCTCTCGAGCGTGTCGTCGCCCACGGGACGTGCCTCTCCCCCGGTGATGTCAGCGATCTCGCGAAGTCGGAGTTCGATCATCCGCTCACCACCCTGCTTCCCTGAGCGCCGCTCTGGCCTCGTCTCGTGCCGAATACTGGATCTTGGTGCCCGCGACCTCGGTGTAGCTCTCGTGGCCTGGGCCGGCAACGAGGATAGTGTCCTCCGGCCCTGCGAGCGAAACCGCCTTGCGCAGCCCGAGGCTCGCGTCGGCGATCTCGTGCAGCTCCCGGTCAGGGTGGCTCGCCTTCACGCTCTCGACGAGCACCTTCCTGATCTCGTCAGGGTCCTCGGTGCGCGGGTTGTAGTCGGTGATGATGACGACGTCGCTGCCAGCTGCCGCGACCCGTGCCATCTCCGGGCGCTTGGTGCGGTCACGGTCGCCATCGGCGCCGAAGACCATGAACAGGCGGCCGGTGGTCATCTCCCGGAGGGCGCCGAGCGTCTGCTCGAAGGCGTCGGGGGTGTGCCCGTAGTCCACGTAGAGGCGCGGCCCCTTGTCTCCGGAGACCAGCTCGAGTCGTCCGGGCACGAAGGCGTCGATGCCGCCGTCACGTTCGAGCACTTCCGCGATCTCGCCGAGGTCGTAGCCGGACTCGACGAGCATCGCGATCGCCAGCCCGGCGTTCGCCGCTGAGAACCAGCCGGGCATCGGGATGCTCGAGTGCAGCACTCGGTCGTCCGGGCTCGTGAGCGTGAAGCTCGTGCTGCCGCCTTCTGCGCCCGTGACGACGAGGTTCCAGTCGGCCTCGGTTCCGGGCTTGGAGGAGATCGTCGTGACGGGGATGCGGGAGTCCTCGACGACCCGCGCGCCCCACTCGGAGTCGAGCGAGACCACGCCGCGCCGCGCGCGTTCCGGGGTGAAGAGCTTGAGCTTCTCGCCGAAGTACTCCTCGAAGTCGACGTAGTCGTCGAGGTGGTCGTGCGAGAGGTTGATGAAGCCGACGACGTCGAACTCGATGCCGTCGACACGGTGACGCGTCACGGCCTGGGCGGACACCTCGATGCTCGCCGCGTGGACCCCGACTTCGCGCATGCGGGCGAGCAGAGCGTGGAGCTCGCTCGCTTCCGGGGTGGTCAGGTTCGCCTCGATGCGCTCCTCGCCGATGCGGCGTTCGACCGTGGTCGTGAGGCCCGTGACGACGCCGAGCTGCAGCAGGAGCCCGTCGAGGATGTAGACGACAGAGGTCTTGCCGTTGGTTCCTGTGACGCCGAAGAGCTTCGGCTGGTCGGGGTCGGTTCGGTAGATCCAGGCGGAGACGTCGCCGAGCGCCAGGCGGGGCTCCTCCGTGACGAGCACGGGAACGCCGACCTCGCCGGCGAGTGCGGCACCGGCCGCGTCGGTGAGGATGGCGACGGCGCCAGCTTCCTCGGCTTTCGCGGCGTAGCTGGCGCCGTGCACTCGCGCGCCGGGCAGCCCCACGTAGAGGTCGCCGGACTCGACATCCATCGAGGAGATGGAGACGCCGGTCACCTCGACCTGGTCGACGCCTTCTGGGGCGTCGAGTCCGAAGTGCGCGCACAGCTCAGAGAGCGAGCGCGGCACTGGATGGGATGGACGGATGCTTGCTGCGGGCATGACTTCCTGTGCAGTAGTGCGGATCAGAACGTGGTCGGTATGGTCGGCCACGGACTCGGCGATGGTGCCACCCGGTTGGATTGGAGTACGTACGCCATGACATCGTGCCATGCTGGCGCGGTGGCGGCGCTTCCAGTCATCGTAGTTGGGTTCATGATCGAGACCGTCACGACGTACTTCGGGTCGTCGATTGGGGCGACTCCGGCCATGGAGGCCATGTACTGCCCCTGCAGGTAGGTGCCGTCGCCCGCCGAGACCTCGGCCGTGCCCGTCTTGATTCCGACTCGGTACCCGGGGATCGCGACCTGCTTGGCGAGGCTTCCGCTCTGTGCCGTGGCCTCGAGGAGGGTGAGCGTGTCGGCTGCCGCCTGTGCGGAGACGACCTGACGCGGCTCGCCCGGTTCCGTCTCCTGGAAGCCGTCTTCGGTCTCGCAGCCCTCGACGAGCTGGACGGGGAGCCGTTGTCCGCCGTTCGCGATGGTCGCGTAGGCGCTCGCCATCTGGGGGGCGGTGACCTGCAGGCCCTGACCGAACATCGTGGCGTAGTTCGTCTGCGGGTCCCAGTCCTCCCACGGGTGGACGGTGCCGGACTCCTCGCCGAGGAAGTCGGCCTCGGTGTCGGCGTTGAGCCCGAAGTCGAGCATGTAGTCGTAGCGTTCGCTGGCACTCAGGCGCTCGCCCATCATGGCGATGCCGATGTTGGAGGAGCGCGTCATGATGCCGGCCGCGGTCCAGCGCTCGTCGCCGTGCGCCCAGTCGTCGCCGAAGCTCACGTCGGTCTGCTCGAAGCGGCCGGGAACGGTGATCTGCTCGCCCGGCGTTGAGAGCCCCTTGTCGAAGACCATGGCTGCGGTGAGGGCCTTCATCGTCGAGCCTGGCTCGTACGGTGCGGTGAACGCGCGCGAGCCGCGAGCCTCGGTTGCCGTGGCGCCCGGGTCGTTGGGGTCGACGGAGGGGTAGTCGGCGACCGCGAGGACCTTCCCCGTCTCGATTTCCATGACGGTCGCGTGCCCCCACTTTCCGCCCATCGCGGTGACCTGCTCGGCGAGCACCTGCAGGGCGTACCACTGCAGGTCGGCGTCGACCGTGAGCTTGAGCGTGCCGCCCTGCTTGGCCTCGGTGAGGGTGACCTCGGTACCGGGGATGCGCACGTTGTCCGCACTGCGCTCGTAGGTCTCCTCGCCGTCGATGCCGGCGAGGCACTGGTTCTCCGAGAGCTCGAGGCCGGCGAGGGGCTCGCCGTCTGCACCCAGGAAGCCGGTGAGGTTGCCCGCCACCTGCCCGTTCGGGTACACGCGGGCGGCTTCACGTTTCGGGTAGATCCATGGGATCTCGAGCGCACGGATCTTCTCGTAGGCCGCGAGCTCGAGGCCTCGGCTGAGGTACGCGAAGTTGCTGTTGGGGTCGATCGCGAGGGCCGCATCCACGACGCCGACGAGCTCTGCCTGCTGCTGGCCGGTGATCGCGGCGATCTCACCGAGCGCCTGCTCGCGCGAGACCTCGCTGGTCTTGCCATCGTCACCGGTGCGGTCGAACTCCTTGACGTTCACGGGAGCGACCGTGAGGTCGAAGCGGTCGGCGGAGTCGGCGAGGATCTCACCGTTCTTGTCGACGATCGACCCGCGCTCGCTGAAGATCGTGCTGGAGACGCCGCGCTTCGATTCGGCGTCGGCGTTGATGGTCGAGGCCGAGACGAGCTGCACGTCGATCAGGCGGACCCCGAAGGCGATGAGCACTGCGGTCACCAGGATGATGACGAGGCCAGCCCTGCGCCTGGACACTTTCGGTGACACGGTGGTCCTCCCCCTTGTTCGGCTCTGCTCCCAGCTGAGTGGCCTCTCGGCGCCTCAGCCTCCTCGTGGTTCTACCTCGTCGAGGGAGAGCGCAGCTCGGTGACAGACGCTACTTCAGGCGCGGCTGCCTGCTGCGGTGAAACTCCGTCGGCGGCGGGAGCCGGTGCCGGCTGCGTCACCTCGTTGGTGACGAGACCCGTGTTGATGGGCGCGGATGTGCCGGTGGAGCTCGCGTCCGTCGCGAGTGAGGCACTCCCGACCTGCAGGAACGCCTGCGAGTCGGTGGGGACCATGCCCAGCTTCGTGGCCTCGACGGCGAGGTTCTGCGCCGAGGACATGGCGCTCAGCTCCTCGAGCGCGGCCGACTCCTCGCGCTGCAGCTCCGTCTGGGTCTGCTCGAGGCCGCTCACCTCGTAGGCCCCCTGCGAGATCGCGATGCTCAGGGCGAGCTGGGTGACGAACACGCCCGCGAGGATGCCGAGCGAGATCATGATCGAGCGCAGGCTCGGCAGGCGCCGAGCGCTCGGCGCCTCGACGAGGCGCAGCCGAGGAGACTGCGCCTGCTTCTTGGGGGCCGCCTTGGACCGACGGGGTGCCGTGGATCCTCGAAGGATGCTCGTTGCTGCCGTCATGCCCGTGGACTCCTTACTCGTTCAACCGCGCGCAGGCGCACGGGCAGTGCTCGTGGATTGATCTCGCCTTCTGCGGCACCGGCGCGCTCGGCTCCGCGCACGAGGCGCGAGAACTCGGGCTTGTGCTCGGGAAGCTCGACCGGCAGTCCGCTTGGCGCGGTCGACGTGGTCTTCGCCTCGAAGAGTCGCTTCACGAAGCGGTCCTCGAGCGACTGGTAGGCCTCGACGACGACGCGGCCGCCGACGACGACACGGTCGAGCGCCTGTGGCAGCGCGCGCTCGAGGGCGCCCAGTTCGGCGTTCACCTCGATGCGAAGCGCCTGGAAGACGCGCTTCGCCGGGTGACCCGCGTCGCGCTTGGCCGCCGGGGTCGCGCGCTGGAGCACATCGACGAGCTGCCCGGTGGTCTCGATCGGCGCCTGGGCGCGCTCTCGCACGATCCAGCTCGCGTACCGGGGCGCCAGCTTCTCGTCGCCGTAGCGGTAGAAGAGCTCCCTGAGCTCGTCCTCACCGTAGGACGCGACGATCTCGGCTGCCGTGACGCCCTTCGTGGCGTCCATGCGCATGTCGAGCGGCGCATCCTGGATGTACGAGAAGCCGCGACTGGCCTCGTCAAGCTGCAGCGAGGACACCCCGAGGTCGAACAAGACGGCGTCGACCGTGCCGATGCCGAGGTTGTCGAGTGACGACGCGAACTCGTCGTAGACGGCGTGCACCAGCGTGACGCGGTCGCCGAAGCGAGCGAGCCGACGGCCGGCGAGCCCAAGGGCCTCCGAGTCGCGGTCGAAGCCGACCAGCCGGGCATTCGGGCAGCGATCGAGGACGGCCTCGCTGTGCCCGCCCATGCCGAGTGTCGCGTCGACGTAGATGCTGCCGGGGCTCTGCAGGGCCGGCGCAAGGAGCTCAACGCATCGCTCGAGGAGCACCGGCGTGTGCAGCATCGCGGGGTCGCGCTCGCTGCCCCCACTGTCCTGGACGTTCTGGTTGTTCTCTGTCATGACGTTTCGGGTTCCTCCCTGATCACTGATTCCCATCCGTTCTCTCTCCCCGCCGGGGAGGGCGAGGGGAGCGAAGTGGAGATTCCATCTGCCGCCGGGGAAGTGGCTTCAGATGGGGCTCCTGCGGTACTGCTGTGCTCTGCCGCGAGGGAAGGCGCTTCAGAGCGGAACGGCTGAGAATCGGCGGTCAGGGTCAGAAGAGTCCCGGGATCACCTCCTCAGCGGTCTCGGAGAAGGCGGCCTCGTTGGCCTCGACGTAGGTGTTCCAGGCCTCGGCGTCCCAGATCTCGGCGCGCGTTCCGGCCCCGATGACGGCCAGTTCGCGGTCGAGTCCGGCGTACTGCCTGAGCTGCTGCGGGATCGTGACGCGGTTCTGGCGGTCTGGCGTCTCCGCGTGCGCACCGGACAGCAGGAGGCGCAGGTAGTCGCGCGCCTGCTTGCTCGTGACGGGCGCCTGACGGATGCGGTTGTGGAGCTCCTCGAACTCGCTCGTCGAGAAGACGTAGACGCAGCGGTCCTGCCCACGGGTCAGCACGACGCCCTCCGCGAGCTCATCCCGGAACTTGGCCGGAAGGATGAGCCGCCCCTTCTCATCGAGCTTGGGCGAGTACGTGCCAAGGAACATGCACGCCTCCCTCCCCGTCGCTGAATCCCCACAAGCTCCACTTTACTCCACAACCAACCACCTAGCTACGCAAACACCCGATTTGCTCCCTGCGAATGCGAAAAGAGGCCAGTAAATTACTGGCCTCTGCATGGTGGAGGGAAGTGGAGCTAGTTGGCGCAATCCATGGCGCAAAAAACGGGACCGGCCAGGTGGCCGGTCCCGATGGTGGTGCGAAGTGGTGGGTGGTGGTGGGTGACGGTGGTGGTGCGAGGTGGGGCCGCTGGGCGCCCGCTCCCGCTACTCCCCCTGCTGCCGCTTGTCCCAGCGATTGCCGAGCTTGTCCATGAAGGACCCATCCGAAGACTCGCCGCGCTTCGGCGACGGACGACCGGTCGGCAGCGGATCAGATTCTGAGGCGCCCTTCGGGGCCGCGAACGCGTAGACCACGCCCGCGAGCATCAGGACGAACCCGACGACCCCCAGGACAGGGATGTTGGTGGCGACGCCGGCGACGACGACGCCGATGCCGACCGCGACGGAAAGAAACGCGACGACGACGGCTCGCGTGGTGACCGCAGCACCGCTTCTCGGCGATGTGGAGACAACGTCCGCATCGTTCTGATAGAAGCTGCGCTCCATCTCATCAAGCAACCGCTGCTCTTGCTCAGATAGTGCCATGTTGACCTCGTGCTCAAGGGGGCGATCGGAGCCCCGCTCCGAAGTATTGCGCCCATTGTAGGCGCGCACACCTGGGTAGAGTGGTGTCGTGTCTGAGAGTTCCTCGCTGTCCTCCAAAGTCCAGCGTCGTCTGGACGCAACAATCGACGAGAACCTGCGAGTTCTCGGCCCGATCGGCGTCGACGTGCCCGCCTTCCTCGAGCAGGCCGCGAGCTTCACGACGGGCGGCAAGCGACTTCGCGCGTCCTTCTGCGCCGCAGGCTTCGGCAGCGCGACCGGCACGAGCGAGCACACTGAGGCCGTCGTCCGCGCCGCTGCCTCGATCGAGTTCTTCCACGCCGCCGCTCTCGTCCACGACGACATCATCGATCGCTCTGACACGCGGCGAGGCGCCCCCTCCACGCATCGCGCCTTCGCACGCCATCACCGCGCGTCGGCCTGGGCAGGCGATGAGACGCACTTCGGCCTGAGCGCCGCGATCCTGCTCGGTGATCTCCTGCTCGTCTGGAGCGACCAGCTCTTCGTCGAGGCCTGCGCCCTCGTCTCCCCTGAGAACGCGGTTCGTGCACGGGCGGAGTTCAGCAAGATGCGCAGCGAGGTGACCGTGGGGCAGTACCTCGACCTCGTTGAAGAGGTCGCGTGGCCGGTTGTGCCCATCGATGCACGAGCCTCCCGAGCGAAGACCATCGCCATCTCGAAATCGGCGCGATACAGCGTCGAGGAGCCGCTCGTGCTCGGCGCGCTGCTCGGCGGGGCATCCGACTCGCACGTCGAGCAGATCCGGTCGTTCGGACTGCCGCTCGGACTCGCCTTCCAGCTCAGGGACGACGTCCTCGGCGTCTTCGGCGACGAGGCAGTGACCGGCAAGCCGAGCGGTGACGACCTGCGGGAGGGAAAGCGCACGCTCATGATCGCTGCAGCGCAGGAGCTGGCGGCACCGGATGACTCGGCGCGTCTCGACGAGCTCCTGGGCGACCCGGATCTGAGCGACGCCGACATCACGTGGATGCAGTCCCTCATCGCCGAGTCAGGTGGACTTCAGCGCACCGAGGATCTCATCAGCACGTCGTTGCGCGAGGCGCTCACCGGCCTGGCGGCGATAGAACTCGACAGCGAGTCGCGGCAGCTACTCGAGGACCTCGCGGAGCGCACCGCGCACCGCGCACACTGACAGGGCCGCAGACCCGCAGCGCAGCAGCCACGAGCGCCCTAGGACGTTCGGTCCCCGTCCATGCAGGTGCGCGGGCGCCTCAGATGGCGAGGAGCTGCACCGCGTGACGAACCTGCGTCTTGCGGCCCTCGACGAGCGCGTCCACGGGGGCGACGCCGAGCGTCTCGTCGACGCTCAGGAGCCAGACCATCTGCTCGTGTGCACTCAGACCCGCGTCCGCGAGCAGGAAGAGCGTGCCACGGAGGCCGACGAGCGGCTCCCCGTCCTTGATGAACTCTCGCGGGATGCGCGGCTCGCGTTCGATG
The DNA here is from genome assembly GCF_050315415.1 of Pseudoclavibacter sp. Marseille-Q434. NCBI lineage: Bacteria > Bacillati > Actinomycetota > Actinomycetes > Micrococcales > Microbacteriaceae > Pseudoclavibacter > Pseudoclavibacter sp. Marseille-Q434. The sequence continues at coordinate 1,103,438 of NZ_JBNPQH010000001.1, forward strand.
CGGAACGAGAGCAGCTGCTTGTCCTCGATCAGGGTCGACACGCGCCCCGTCGAGACGCCGAGCTCGGCAGCGGCCTGGGGAATCGTGTACCACTCGCGGGTACTGAAGACGTCACTCACGTCTCACATCGTCGCAGACGCCGCCCGCGGATGCGAGCCGATGCGATTGATCGGCGGCGTCCGGTGTTTCATCCGGGGGCTGACCGCCTGCTCGGGCTATCCTGCACGACGTGAGTCCCGTTGGTCCCGACGACATGATCGGCCGTCTGATCGACGGCCGATATCAAGTGCGCTCTCTGATCGCCAAGGGCGGCATGGCTACGGTCTATGTCGCCACTGACCTGCGCCTGGAACGCCGCGTCGCCATCAAGGTGATGCACGATCACCTCGCTGCCGACGAGCGCTTCCGCGAGCGATTCATCCGCGAGGCTCGCTCCGCTGCGAAGATCACGCACCCGAACGTCGTGAACGTCTACGACCAGGGCGACGACGAGATCTTCGCGTACATGGTGATGGAGTACATCCCGGGCATCACGCTGCGGGACCTCCTGCACGACCACCACAAGCTCACCCCCGAGCAGTCCATCGATGTCATGGATGCCGTCCTGGCGGGCCTGCAGGCCGCGCACAAGCTCGGCATCGTCCACCGCGACCTCAAGCCGGAGAACGTGCTGCTGGCCGACGACGGCCGCATCAAGCTCAGCGACTTCGGGCTGGCCAGGGCGGCGAGCGCGAACACGGCGACGGGCCAGGTGCTCCTCGGAACGATCGCGTACCTGAGCCCGGAGCTCGTGACCAAGGGCACGGCGGATGTGCGCAGCGACATCTACTCGCTCGGCATCATGCTCTTCGAGATGCTCACCGGTGAGCAGCCGTACCGCGGCGATCAGCCCGTGAACATCGCGTACCGACATGCGAACGAGACGGTGCCTGCGCCCAGCGAGGTGAACCCCAACGTCCCCCACGAGCTCGACGAGCTCGTCGCGTGGTCGACGGAACGCGACCCGGAGCTGCGCCCCGCCGACGCTGGCGTCATGCTCGAGGCCCTCCGTCGTGCCGAGGCCGAGCTCGGGCAGTCCGCGCGTCCGCTCCCGCCGACGGCTGTGATCGCCCAGGCGGGCGACGAGGACATCGAGGACACCGACCCGACCGAGCTGGCGGCCATCACCAGCCAGCTCTCCTCGGCGTCCTCGCCCCCCGACGCGTTCGATGGGCACGTCGAGCCCTTCACGCCGGGCTCGCCGCCTGTGATGGCCAGCCCTGCCCTCTTCCCCGAGGAGACAGCGACCGACCTCTCCCCCAAGCTCCCTCCGGCGACCACGACGGCAGAGTCGGGCGCGCGCAAGCGGCGCCGCTTCGGCGCCGTGATCGCCGTGATCGTCATCGCGCTGATCGCCGCCGCCGGCGGTGTCGGGTGGTGGTTCGGTCTCGGGCCGGGGTCGTACGACACGGTTCCCCAGGCGGTCTCCTTGACGCAGGCGGATGCCGAGGCGGCCATCACGGCCGCTGGTTTCACCGTCGGCGACGTGACGCAGGAGTTCTCGCTCGACGTCGCGGCGGGCACGGTCATGGATATGGACCCGCAGGCGGGCACTTCCCTCGCGCCGGAGACCCCGATCTCGCTGGTCGTGTCTGCTGGACCTGAGATGCTCGACGTGCCTGATCTCGAAGGGCTCACCCTCGACGAGGCCGAGGGTGCGATCACCGAGGCTGGGTTCACCTACGATCCCGCGACGACGCTGCGGCAGTTCTCCGATCAGGAGGCGGACATCGTCCTCTCCGCGACCGACAACAACGGGGCTCCGCTGCCCGCGACCCTCGCTGAAGGCCAGCCGATTCGACTGATCGCCTCAGCCGGCGTCGTTCCCGACGTCGCAGGCGAGACGGAAGCCAACGCGACCCAGCTGATCGAAGAGGCTGGCCTCGTGGTGAACGTCTCCAGCCGCGAGTACTCGGCGTCGGTTGCGAGCGGCGTCGTCATCGCGTTCTCCACGACGACGGACCCGGTTGTCCCGGGAGACACGATCAACATCTCCGTCTCGCGAGGTCCGGCACCGGTCACGCTCCCCGACGTCGTCGGGAAGCCGATCGCTGAGGCGATCTCGCAATTGGAGGGGCTCGGGCTCACCGTGGGCCACAACGTGCCCCCTGGCATCGTCAACGACCCGAACCCGGTCATCAAGTTCGTGGTGTCGACGCAGTCTCCAGCGGCCGGGGTCGAGGTTCCTGCGGGCTCGAACGTCACGCTGACCGCGACGGCGACGCTCTAGCTCCTGGCGCGTCCGGGAACCCACCGACTGCGCACGCTTGGTGGCGCACGAGGGCCGAAACTCGCCTCGAACGAGCGTCATCGAGGTCCGGGACTCTGTCCGTCCGCTAGGCTCTCGCCCCGTGGACGAAGACCTGAGCGAGCAGACGCGTGCCGCCTACGACGCGGTAGCCCGCGATTACGCCAACCTGATTCCAGACACAGAGTTCGAAGCGTCACTCGATCTCGCGATGGTCGAGGCGTTCACGCAGGAGATGTCGGAACGTTCGGATGCTCATATCCTCGACGCGGGTTGCGGTGCCGGCCGGATGATTGCCTATCTCCAAACGCTCTCACCGTCGCTCCGGATCACCGGGATAGATGTCTCGGCTGAAATGCTCCACCTGGCACGAAAAGCCCACCCCAGATCGAGATTCACCTCCGCCGAACTCAGCAGCACCGGATATCCGGATCGTGAGTTCGAGGGCATCCTCGCGTGGTACTCCATCATCCACACGAATCCGACACGTCTTTCCGCGGTCGTCGCCGAATTCGCTCGCGTCCTCCGACCCGGCGGCCTCGTCCTTCTCGGCTACCAGTCCGGCGAGGGTCACCGGGACCTGGACCAGCCTTACGGCCACGAAGTGGAGCTTCGAGCCTTCCTCTACCGGACAGGTGACGTCGTCGCGGCTCTCAGCACAGGCGGTTTCGACCTTGTCGCGAGGCTCGATCGAGCGGCCCGGCGTTCGGAGCGTTGCGCGCAAGGCTTCGTCCTTGCTCGACGCCGGTAGCACGGCCGTACGTGCTTGCTCGACGCCCAAGAAGAGGCGCACCCTGTTTGCCAGGGTGCGCCTCTTCTCGAATCTCTGCGACTCGGCTCAGCGCTTCGCGGCGCGGAGCTCCTCAGCGACCAGAAACGCGAGCTCGAGGGACTGCATGTGGTTGAGGCGCGGGTCGCAGAGCGACTCGTAGCGCGTCTCGAGCGTCTTCTCGTCGATCTGCTCTGAGCCGCCCAGGCACTCCGTCACGTCATCGCCCGTGAGCTCCACGTGGATGCCGCCCGGGTGCGTCCCCGCGGCGCGGTGCGCCTCGAAGAAGCCCTTGACCTCGTCAACCACGTCGTCGAAGCGACGCGTCTTGTAGCCGTTCGGGGTCGTGATGCCGTTACCGTGCATCGGGTCGGTGATCCACAGCGGCTGCGCGTCTGCGCCCTTGATGGCCTCGAGCAGGGGCGGAAGGGCGTCGCGGATCTTGCCGGCGCCCATGCGCGTGATGAAGGTCAGGCGCCCCGGCTCACGGTTCGGGTCGATCTTGTCGATGAGCCGCAGCATGGTGTCCGGAGTTGTCGAGGGCCCGAGCTTCACACCGATCGGGTTCTTGACGCGGCTGAAGAAGTCGACGTGCGCCTCGTCGAGGTCACGCGTCCGCTCGCCGATCCAGATGAAGTGACCGGAGGTGTCGTACGGCTGGCCGGTCCGCGAGTCGATGCGGGTCATGGGGCGCTCGTAGTCCATGAGGAGTCCCTCGTGGCCCACGAAGAACTCGACATCACGCAGCGCGTAGAAGTCGGCCCCGGCGGCCGCCATGAAGCGAACGGCGCGATCGATCTCGGCGGCGAGCTGCTCGTAGCGCGCGTTGGCGGGGTTCGCGGCGAAGCCCTGGTTCCAGGAGTGCACCTCGCGGAGATCGGCGAACCCGCCGGTCGTGAAGGCGCGGACGAGGTTCAGCGTGGATGCCGCCGTGTGGTACCCGCGGAGCATGCGCTCGGGGTCCGGCGTCCGCCCCTCCGTCGTGAAGTCGAAGTCGTTGACGATGTCGCCGCGGTAGGCGGGCAGCGTCACGTCGCCGCGCGTCTCGTTGTCGCTCGAGCGGGGCTTCGCGAACTGCCCGGCCATCCGGCCCATCTTGACGACGGGCATCGAGGCACCGTAGGTCAGGACGACGGCCATCTGCAGGATCGTGCGCACGCGCGCTCGGATCTTGTCGGCGGTCGCCCCCGCGAAGGTCTCGGCGCAGTCACCACCCTGGAGGACGAATGCCTGACCGGCCGCGGCCGTGGCGATACGATCGCGCAGCCTGTCGACCTCGCCCGCGAAGACGAGCGGCGGCAGGGACGCGAGCTCACCGGAGACGCTCGCGACCTTCGTCGCGTCGCCCCACTGCGGCTGCTGCCTGATCGGCAGCTCGCGCCACGCGTCGAGGCCCTCGAGCACGCCGGGAGGCGTCGGGATCGACTCTGTGCGGGTGGAGGTGAATTGGCTCATGCTCGCTTCTCTGATCTCATGTCTCGGATCTCACGCTGACAGCTCACGCGCTGCAGCACTGGTTGTTCTGAATCTCACGCCGGACGGCCCGACACTACCCGGGGCAGCGCGCGCTGTGCTCGTCTGATCGCTGACAGCAATCACCGGCTCTCGCGCGTTCAGGGCTTCTGCGCGGCGGCGAGCGCCTTGGCCTCTGCGTCCATCTTGGTTCGGATGGACGAGGCGTAGATGTCGCGATAGTCCTGGTTGCTGAGGGCGTGCAGCTCGCTCATGATCTCGTCCGTGATGGAGCGGAGCACGAACCGGTCGGCCGCCATGCCCTCGTAGCGCGTGAAGGTGAGCGGCTCGCCGAAGACCATGCCGACCTTGCGCAGCCGCGGCACCTTCGCGCCGATCGGCAGGACACGCTCGGTGTCGACCATGACGACCGGTACGACGGTGACCGGCTTGTCCGCCTGCATGATCATGCGGGCGATGCCTGTCCGGCCGCGGAACATGCGCGCGTCCGGGCTGCGCGTTCCCTCCGGATAGATGCCGAGCACGCGGCCCTCGCTGAGGACGCGGAGCCCGGTCTGGAGGGACGCCTCGCTCGCGGCTCCGCCGCCTCGATCGATGGGGAGCATGCCGGTGGACTTGAAGAACTGCGCGGTCAGCCAGCCCTTGATGCCGGTGCCGGTGAAGTACTCCTTCTTCGCGAGGAAGTACACGCGGCGGTCGATCGAGAGCGGCATGAAGAACGAGTCGACGACCGAGAGATGGTTCGACGCCAGGATGACCGGCCCCTTCGCGGGGATGTTCTCGATTCCCCGCACCCACGGGCGGAACGTCGCGCGCACCAAGGGCCCTGCGAAGAGATGCTTGAGCACCCAATACAACATGCGTGGCCTCCCGATAGGCGATGGCACATCAGTGTACTCGGGACATGCCACGCACCGGTGCGCCGCTCGCCGTGTCCGGAACGGTAGGGTTGAAGGCCACTGGACGTGAAGCCGGATGACCCCGGCCGATGGACGTCCAGGCGGCTCACGACCAGGACCACACTCAGGAGTTGCAATGAAGCTATCCGAGACCCCCGCCGTAGTCAGCCCGGAGCCGAGCTGGAACACCACCGACCTGCTCCAGTACAGACTTCGAGAATCGCCGGACCTCGCCCTCTTCGGACTGCCGGACGGCGATCGCTGGCGCGATGTCTCCGTCAAGGAGTTCCACGCCAAGGTGAACGACCTCGCGAAGGGCTTCGTCGCCGCCGGCGTCGAGGTCGGCGAGCGCGTCGCGTTCCTGGCGAAGACGAACTACGAGTGGACGCTCGTCGATTTCGCCCTCTGGTACGCGGGCGCCGTCATGGTGCCGGTGTACGAGACGAGCTCGTCGGCGCAGATCGAGTGGATCCTCGAGGACTCGGAGGCGGTCGGCATCATCTCCGAGCTTCCCGAGCACGACGACAAGCTCGACGAGATCGCCGACACCGTCTCGAGCCTCCGCGTGCGCTACGCACTGCATGCAGGCGCCATCGATGAACTCGCCAGGCTCGGGGCCGACGTCGACGACGCTGAGATCGAGCGCAGGCGCGGCATCGCGAACGGCGACGACATCGCGACGCTCATCTACACGTCAGGATCCACGGGGCGCCCCAAGGGGTGCGTCATCATGCACTCGAACTTCGTCGAGCTCTGCCGGAACGTGAAGGACCCGCTGGGCGCGCTCATCTACCCTGGCGCATCCACCGTGCTGTTCATCACGCTCGCGCACGTGTTCGCGCGGTTCATCTCCGTGCTCTGCATCTACGGCGGCGTGAAGGTGGGACACCAGCACGACACCACGAAACTGGTCGAATCGCTCGGCACCTTCCACCCGACCTTCCTGCTCGCAGTTCCGCGCGTGTTCGAGAAGGTCTACAACTCTGCTGAGCAGAAGGCGGAAGCCGGTGGGCGCGGCAAGATCTTCCGGAAGGCGGCGGATGTCGCCGTGCGCTACTCGGAGTCGCAGGACGCCGGCCGCACGCCGCTCGTGCTGGGACTCCAGTACAAGCTCTTCGACAAGCTCGTCTACTCGAAGCTTCGCGAGGTGATGGGCGGCCGCGTGAAGCACGCCGTCTCCGGCTCGGCACCGCTCGGCTCCCGCCTCGGCCACTTCTACCGCGCCATCGGCGTGAACATCCTCGAAGGCTACGGCCTCACCGAGACCACGGCCCCGGCGTCCGTGAACCTCGCCGAGAAGTCCAAGATCGGGACCGTCGGCCCCGCGCTGCCCGGCGTCGCAGTCCGCACGGACGAGCACGGCGAGCTGCAGGTCAAGGGCATCAACGTCTTCCGCGAGTACTGGAAGAACCCAGAGGCAACGGCCGCGGCGTTCGACGGCGAGTGGTTCAAGACCGGCGACCTCGGCTCGATCGACGATGACGGCTACATCACGGTGACGGGTCGCATCAAGGAGATCATCGTCACCTCCGGCGGGAAGAACGTCTCCCCCGCGGCGCTCGAGGACCCGATTCGCGCCGACCCACTCGTCGGGCAGATCGTGGTCGTCGGGGACCAGCGTCCCTTCATCTCCGCGCTCGTGACGCTCGACCCGGAGATGCTGAAGACCTGGCTGAGCAACAACGGCGAGAATCCGGACCTCACGGTCGCTCAGGCGGCCGAGCACCCCAAGGTGCTCGCCGAGATCCAGCACGCGGTCGATCGGGCGAACACGCGCGTATCGCGGGCCGAGTCGATCCGGAAGTTCGTCGTGCTCGACGGGGAGTTCACGGAGGCCAACGGAACGCTCACGCCGAAGATGTCCATCAAGCGCCACGTGATCCTCGAGAAGTACAAGGGGATCATCGAGGGCATCTACAACGCGGCGCCAGCGACCCAGGGCATCACGCTCAAGTAGATCGGCAGAGCACCGATCCTGCGCCTTCGGCCATGCCCCTCAGCGAGTCGGGCGGCCGAAGGCGCTCGCCGTGGTCCTGCCCGCCGTGGACGCACTGGCCGCAGTCGCGGGCGCGAACCACTCGCTGCCACGGATCTCGCGCATGGCGGCCTTGCGGTGCTCAGCAGCAAGCGTGTCGATGTAGACGACGCCCTTGAGGTGGTCGGTCTCGTGCTGCAGCATCTGCGCCATGAGCCCGGCTCCCTCGAGCACCACGGGCTCGCCGTCCAGGTCGATGCCGGTCACACGCGCGTGCTCGTACCTCGGTGTCTTGTTCCAGAGGCCAGGAACCGACAGGCAGCCTTCGTCGATCTCCTCGAGCTCGCCCCACGTGCTCTCGAGAACCGGGTTGAGCACGTAGCCGGTCTCGCCATCGATGTTGTACGAGAACGCCGCGAGTCCCACGCCGATCTGCGGCGCGGCGACGCCTGCCCTTCCGTCGAGCGACGTCGTGTCCAGCAGGTCGGTGACGAGGCTGCGGATGCGGTCATCGATGACGGTGATCTGCTCTGCGGGCGTCCGGAGCACCGGATCACCGTAGTAGCGGATGGGGCGAACGGTCACAGTTCCTCCTCGGCGCGCAGCAGCGCGTTCTCGACCACCTCGCTCGCTGCGGGGTGAGGCCAGTACTGGCCACGCGCGAGGCCCCTGATGGAATGCCCGAAGCTCGCCGCGAGGACGAGGGGCTGGAGCAGGACCGCCGCATCCGGACCCACGATGTGTGCCCCGAGGATGGTCGCGCTGCCCCGCGCGATGACGAGTTTACAGAAGCTCCGCTCGTCTTCGAGCGCCCACCCCCAGGCGGTCGAGCCATATTGGTGCGTCACCTCGAAGGCGTCGTAGCCCAGCTGCTCGGCGCGTTCGAGCGTCACTCCGAAGCTCGCGATCTGCGGCTCGGTGAAGACGACGTCCGGCACGGGGCCGAGCGTGTTCTTCATGAGACGGCGCCCTGGCTCGACCGCGATGTTGTGCGCGACGACTCTCGCCTCGTGGTTGGCGACGTGCTTGAGCTGGTGCTCCGAGTCGATGTCACCGAGCGCGAACACCCCGGAGACCGGGTGTCCGTCGCGCAGCACCCGCTGGTAGGCGTCCACTCGCAACCGGCCGTCATCGTGGTGGTCGAAGCCGACCTCGTAGGTGCCGAGCGTGTCCGTGTTGGGGATGCGTCCGATCGCCACCAGCACGGCGTCGACCTCGATCTGCTCCCCCGCGTCCGTCGTGAGCGTCGCGACTCGACCGTCTTCGGAGAAGCCGACGACCGAGGTGCCGGTCTCGACCCGCCACCGCTCACGGGCGGCCTCCGTGAACGTCGCGGCGACGTCCGCGTCGAGCGAGGAGAGCACGCGCCCACGCACGAGCTGCGTGACCTCGGAGCCGAAGGCGCTGAAGACATGGGCGAACTCCGATGCGATGGACCCGCCGCCGATGATCGCGAGGCGGCGCGGCACATCGTCGATGCGCATGATCGTGTCCGAGGTGTGCACGAGCGTGGAGTCGAGGGGCACCACATCGTGGTGGCGTGCCCGGCTGCCCGCGGCGATGACCAGCGTCTCCGCGCTCAGCCTGCGCCCGGAGGCGGTCAGCACCTCGCGGTCGCCGAGCATCTCGACGCGCTCGCGCACGAGCGTCACGCGCGGGTTCCCGTGCTCGCGGTAGCTCTCCCCGCCCTCGCTGATCTGGTCGATCCGCCCGAAGACACGGTCGCGCACCTCCGGCCAGGACGGACGCAGGCGGACGTCATGGACGCCCAGCCGCTGCGCATCCCGCGCGTTTCGAACCACGTCGGCGACGTGCACGAACATCTTCGTGGGAATGCACCCGACGTTGAGGCACGTGCCACCGAAGTGCGGTCCGTCGTCGACGATGGCCGTCTTCGGCCCGCCCTCGTCGCCGGGCGGGAGCGTGTTGCCGGAGCCTGCACCGATGATGAGCAGCTCGAAGTGCTCAGCGGCTGGGCGCTCAGTCATCTGCACGCTCAGCGCCAGGGCGGACGACGACGAGGAGGTCGCCGTTGCCGACCTCGAGCGGCGAGGAGATGGCGAGGCGCTCGACGACGCCCGCGACAGGTGCCGTGATGCCGGCCTCCATCTTCATAGCCTCGATGGTCGCGACGGTCTGCCCCTGCGCCACGCGTTCGCCGACCTCGACGCGGAGCGTCACGACGCCGGAGAACGGTGCGGCGACGTGCCCGGGGTTGCCGCTGTCCGCCTTCTCGCGTTCGATCGTGTCGACCTTGATGCTGCGATCGCGGACGAAGACCGGGCGCAGCTGTCCGTTGAGGGTCGCCATGACCGTGCGCATGCCGTCAGCGTCCGGCTCGCCGATGGCCTCGAGGCCCACGAAGAGCTGCACGCCCTTCCCGATGTGGATGACGTGCTCCTCTCCGGGTTCGAGCCCGTAGAGGTAGTCGAGGGTGTCGAGCACGGAGAGGTCGCCGAAGAGCCGGACGGTGTCCTCGTAGCTTGCCGTGGGCTGTGGGAACAGGAGGCGGTTCAGGGTCCGTCTGCGCTCGAGGCTGTCCCCCGCGAGCCCGGCTTCGTCGGTGTCGGAGAGCGGCGTGACTTCGATCTTGATGTCGCGCCCCTCGAGCACCTTGCTGCGGAACGGCTCCGGCCATCCGGCCGGCAGCTCGCCGAGCTCGCCGGCCATGAAGCCGATGACCGAATCCGGGATGTCGTACTTTCCTGGGTTCTCGGCGAAATCGGCCGGGTCTGCGCCGACGGCCACGAGGTGCAGGGCCAAGTCGCCCACGACCTTCGAGGACGGCGTGACCTTCGGGATGCGGCCGAGGATCTTGTCGGCTGCGTCGTACATGTCCTCGATGCGCTCGAACTGGTCCGCGAGGCCGAGCGCGATGGCCTGCTGCCGGAGGTTCGACAGCTGACCTCCCGGGATCTCGTGCTTGTAGACGCGACCCGTCGGACCCGGGAGCCCGGATTCGAAGGGACGGTAGACGAGCCTGACCGCCTCCCAGTATGGCTCGAGGTCGGTGACGTTCGTGAGGCTGATGCCCGTGTCCCGCTCTGTGTGCTCGAGGGACGCGACAAGCGCCGAGAGGCTTGCCTGACTCGTTGTTCCCGACATGGGGGCGCTCGCGACGTCGACGGCGTCGACACCGGCCTCGCTGGCGGCGAGGAGTGTGGCGAGCTGTCCGCCCGCCGTGTCGTGCGTGTGCAGATGCACGGGCAGATCGAAGCGGTCGCGGAGCGCGGTGACCAGCTTCGAGGCTGCCTGCGGGCGGAGCAGCCCGGCCATGTCCTTGATGGCGATGATGTGCGCGCCCGCGTCGACGATCTGCTCCGCGAGGCGCAGGTAGTAGTCGAGCGTGTAGAACGGCTCGTTGGGGTCGGCGAGGTTGCCGGTGTAGCAGAGGGCGACCTCGGCGACCGCCGTTCCCGTCTCGAGAACCGCATCGACGGCGGGTCGCATCTGGGCGACGTCGTTGAGGGCGTCGAAGATGCGGAAGATGTCGACCCCGGTCGCAGTCGCCTCGTGGACGAACGCCTTCGTCACGGCCTCCGGGTACGGCGTGTAGCCGACGGTGTTCCGGCCCCGCAGCAGCATCTGGAGCGGAATGTTGGGGACGGCTTCGCGGAGACTCGCGAGGCGCTCCCACGGCTCCTCGCCGAGGAAGCGGAGCGCGACGTCGTACGTCGCACCGCCCCAGGCCTCGATGGACAGCAGCTCGGGCGTGAGTCTCGCGAGGTAGGGCGCAGCCGTGACGAGGTCGCGGGTGCGGACGCGCGTCGCGAGGAGCGACTGGTGTGCGTCACGGAAGGTGGTGTCGGTGACCGCGAGGCGCTTCTCTGAACGCAGCTGGGCTGCGAACCCCGCGGGGCCGAGGTCCAAGAGCTCCTGACGCCGCCCGGCGGGAAGCGGGACGGAGGTGTCGAGCGCGGGCAGCTTCGTCCGCGGCTCGACGGAGGTCGGGCGCACGCCGTGCGGTGCGTTGACCGTGACGTCGGCCAGCCAGTTCACGATCTTCGTGCCGCGGTCGCCCGGGCGACGGTATTCGAGCAGCCCCGGGCGCTTCTCGATGAAGTCGGTCGCGACGTCCCCGCGCTGGAAGTCGGGATCGTCGAGCACACCGAGGAGGAAGGGGATGTTCGTGGCGACGCCGCGGATGCGGAACTCGGACAGCGCGCGTCGAGCGCGCCGCACCGCAGCCGGGAAGTCGCGCCCGCGGGCCGTGAGCTTCATCAGCATCGAGTCGAAGTGCGGGAGCACCTCGGCGCCGGTCGCGATGGTGCCTCCGTCGATGCGGATGCCAGAGCCTCCTGCGGAGCGGTAGGTCGTGATGACTCCCGTGTCCGGGCGGAACCCCTGGGATGGGTCCTCGGTCGTGATCCTGCACTGCAGCGCGAAACCGTGCAGCTCCAGCTGGTGCTGCTCGAGCCCCATGTCGTCGAGGCGCTCGCCCGAGGCGACGCGCATCTGTGCCTGCACGAGGTCGACATCCGTCACCTCCTCGGTGACCGTGTGCTCGACCTGGATGCGCGGGTTCATCTCGATGAACACGTGCTGCCCGGCTCGGGGGCCGGCCGTGTCGAGGAGGAACTCCACGGTGCCCGCGTTCACGTAGTCGATGGACTTGGCGAAGGCGACCGCGTCGGCGTAGAGCTGCTCCCGCACCTCCTGCGAGAGGTTGGGCGCAGGGGCGATCTCGACGACCTTCTGGTGGCGTCGCTGAACGCTGCAGTCGCGCTCGAAGAGGTGCACGACGTTGCCGTGCTCGTCGGCGAGGATCTGGACTTCGATGTGGCGTGGGCGGAGCACGGCCTGCTCGACGAACATCGTCGGGTCGCCGAAGGCGCTGTCCGCCTCCTTCATCGCAGACTCGAGCGCTTCACGCAGGTCCTCCGGGCGCTCGACGCGCCGCATACCCCGCCCGCCGCCGCCGGCGACCGCCTTGGCGAAGATCGGGAAGCCGATCTCCTCGGCGGCGGCGCACAGGGCGTCGAGGTCGGTGGAGGGCTGGCTCGAGGCGAGCACCGGCACCCCCGCGGCGATCGCCTGGTTCTTGGCCGTGACCTTGTTGCCCGCCGATTCGAGGACCCGAGGGGGCGGCCCGATGAAGGCGATTCCCGCGTCCTGGGCGGCCCGCGCGAGTTCTGGGTTCTCACTCAGGAAGCCGTAGCCGGGGTAGATCGCGTCGGCACCGGATTCCTTCGCGACGCGCAGGATCTCCGCGACGTCGAGGTAGGCCCGGACTGGCTGTCCCACGGTGCCGATCTGGTATGCCTCGTCAGCTTTCAGGCGGTGAAGCGAGTTGCGGTCCTCGTAGGGATACACCGCGACCGTCCGTGCTCCGAGCTCCACAGCGGCACGGAATGCGCGAATGGCGATCTCGCCTCGATTGGCAACCAGGATCTTCTTGAACACCGGTGTTCCACCTTCCGACAACAACGACAGGGGCTTGCAGCAACGTGACGCAAGCCTAGTGAATGTAGCCTGGGCTGGTGTTCGTCCTCAGCATCAGTTCTCTCAAGGGCGGCGTCGGCAAGACCACGGTGACCCTGGGCCTCGCTTCCGCCGCCTGGGCCCGCGGGCTCAGAACCCTCGTCGTCGACCTGGATCCCCAGTCGGATGTCTCGACTGGGCTCGACGCGCGCGCGCAGGATGGCGCTACGATCGCCGACGTCCTCCGCTCTCCCAAGCCGAGCACCGTGCGAGCCGCGATCGCCCGCTCGTCGTGGGGCGAGGGAGGCCACGGCGTCATCGACCTCATGGTCGGAAGCCCGGCGGCGCTGAGCTTCGACACCCCGAACCCGTCGATCCGCGAGATCTGGCGCCTCGAGGAGGCCCTGGCCGTCGTCGAAGCCGACTACGACCTGGTCCTCATCGACTGCCCGCCATCCCTCAACGCGCTCACCAGGACAGCCTGGGCGGCCTCTGACCGTGTTGCCGTCGTGACGGAGCCGGGACTGTTCTCGGTGGCGGCAGCAGACCGCGCGCTCCGAGCGGTGGATGAGATCAGGCGTGAGCTCTCGCCGCGGCTGCAGCCGCTCGGCATCATCGTCAACAGGGCGAAGCATCAGTCGATCGAGCACCAGTTCAGGCTCGGCGAGCTGCGCGACATGTTCGGACCGCTTGTCCTCTCCCCCGCGTTGCCTGAGCGGACGTCGCTACAGCAGGCCACGGGCGCGGCCAAGCCCGTGCACCTGTGGCCCGGGAGCTCCGCCGAGGAGATGGCCGCGAGCTTCGACACGCTCCTCGAGCGCATCATGCGGGCGGGACGCCTCGGCCCGTATGCCAGCGCCGCGGGTACGGACGACGAAGCCCCGGTGACGCGTGGGCGTCAGCGGGGCCGGTCGAACAGCTAGGGCGCGGGGCTCGGCGGCTAGCTCGCGCGGCTTGCGCGGCGAGCTGCGAGCTCGTCAACTGGGTCGATGGTCTGCTGCTCGAAGTCCACGAGCGTCGATTCGACCTCTCGGAGCACCTGGCCCACGAAGATGCCGAAGACGCCCTGACCGCGGTGCACGAGGTCGATGACCTGATCGTTCGAGGTGCAGAGGTACACGCTCGCGCCGTCCGACATGAGGGTCGTCTGCGCGAGGTCGACGACGCCGGTCTCGTGCAGCTGGTCGACCGCGGTGCGGATCTGCTGGAGCGAGATGCCGGTCTCGAGCAGTCGCTTGACGAGCTTGAGGACGAGGATGTCCCGGAACGAGTAGAGACGCTGGGAGCCAGACCCCTTCGCACCGCGCACGGTCGGCTCGACGAGGCCCGTCCGAGCCCAGTAGTCGAGCTGACGGTAGGTGATGCCGGCGGCCCTCGCGGCAACGGCGCCGCGGTAGCCGGAACCCGGATCGAGGTCCGGAATGCCGTCGGTGAAGACCAACTCGCCGCCGGTTGGCGCGTCGCCCTGTCCCTGCTCGCTCATGCCTGCACCTTTCACACGTTTTCGACTGGCTCAGCTCCCAGTAGCACTGGGGCGGAAGCAGTGGGTCTTACCACAGGGGAACTTGAGGTAAGTCCCGAGCCGTCTGAGTTGATTCTATTGGAGCGCGTGCGACTCGGCTACTTCCGAACGACAACGATGTGATCCCGACCCGTCTCGCCCTGAATCTCGGGCATCGGGATGCGAGCAGCGGCGTGTCGCGGAGAGAGTTCGCGCCGTTCGAATCCACCTGACGTTCAAGTGGAGGGTGAAGCTACCTGCGACCGCGAACGGCCTGGCGGATGAGCGACCGTCGGACGGACTCGAGGTGCTCGGCGAGCTCGTGCGCCCGCTCGTGCGCCTCTCCGCCCGAACGTGCCCGTCGAGTGCTGGTCGACAGGGCCTGCTCGATGAGACCGAACTCGTGGTGCGCGGCGGCGCGGAACGGTCGGAGGTGTCGCGGCTCGATGCCCACCTTCTCCAGTTCGACGAGTGTGCTCAGCATCGTGAGCTCGTCCTCCTGGTACCGGCTGGCCGCAGGGATCAACCCAGCGCTCACGGCCTGCTCGAGGAGTGCAGGCTTCGCGCCGGAGCGCTCGAGGAGCTGCGCGCGGTCGAGCACGGTGCCCGCGGCGAGCATCGTCTGCCGCTGCGGTGCCCTGGACCCCGGGAGTTCGGGCTCGAGCCCGCGGTCGAGCGCGTCGAAGTACTCCGCGATGACCTTGAGCGGCAGATAGAGGTCCCGCTGCATCGTGAGCACTTCCCGCAGCCGAGCGACGTCGCCGGCGGAGAACTTGCGGTAGCCCTTGGGCGTGCGCTCGGGATGCACGAGCCCCTTGTCCTCGAGGAAGCGCAGCTTCGAGGGACTCAGCTCGGGGAACTCGACGTTCAGCCGCTGGAGGACCTGTCCGATGCTGAGCATGCGGCCCTGCCCACTGGAAGAAGCCGCCGCGATAGCGGCCACCGTCAGTTCCCGGCAGACGCGGACGTCAGGCTCGTGTCGAGCGGAGAGCTGTAGAACGTGAGGCGGAACTTGCCGACCTGCACCTCTCCGCCGTTCGTGAGCACTGCAGAGTTGATGCGCTCGCCGTTGTAGTAGGTGCCGTTGAGCGAGCCGAGGTCGCGCATGTGGAATTCGCGGCCGTGCCTGGTGAACTCGGCGTGACGACGGGAGACGGTGACGTCGTCGAGGAAGATCTCGGCGTTCGGGTGGCGACCGGCGACCTGGAGGTCGGTGTCGAGCAGGAACCTGGCCCCGACGTTGGACCCCCTGCGCACGATCAGGAGCGCGGAGCCGGAGGGGAGAGCGCTGATCGACTCCATCTCCTCCTTCGAGACACCGCCGGCGATGAGCGCGGCGAGTTGCGCGCTGAAATCGCCAGTGAACGACATCGTCGACGATTGCGTCTGCTCATCGACGACGCCGTCGCCGTCAGGGGTTCGCGCCTCAGCGTCAGACCCAGCCATATTTGCCTCCTCGAGTCGGTGCTCAAGCGTAGCGGAATCGGGGGTGCCCGAATTCCGGTCGGTGAACTGCACAAGCACCGCCAGCCATTGTGCGTCAGACGACTGAGTGTTGTCGAAACGAGCGACCGAATCGTTGCCGGTTTTCACCCTCGGCGTACACTCCGTGGGTGGCAAACCTGTCTTCTTCTGACGAAAACGCGTTCGACGACCGCTACGGCGGTGATCCCGTCGCACAGATGCGGGCGCGCAAATCCGCCCCGCTGACGCGCAAGGTCCCCATGGCAAGCGGCATGTGGCTCGAGGACGCGGCCACGGGCTTCTACGGGCGCCTCGCCTCCGCCAACAAGCAGACCGTGACACTGCTGGACTTCGACGGGCAGCGGAAGGCGTTCCCGGCGGATTCGATCTTCCTCCTCGAGGACGAGCCGGTCCTCCTCGGCCCTCCGGTCGCGAAGCAGCCGTCCGGGCGCGCGAGGAGCGCATCCGGGTCGTTCCACGTCGCCGACGCGAAAGCGCGCACCGCGAGGGCTGGTCGCATCTTCGTCGAGGGAAAGCACGACGCGGAGCTCGTCGAGAAGGTCTGGGGCCACGACCTCCGCATCGACGGCGTCGTCGTCGAGTTCCTGCAGGGAGCCGACCACCTCGCCGAGGTGCTCACCGTCTTCGGCCCGAGCCAGACGCGGCGCGTCGGCGTGCTGCTCGACCACCTCGTCAAGGGCTCCAAGGAGCAGCGCATCGCGGACGACATCACGAAGCGCTTCGGCGCCTCTCACGTCCGCGTCGTCGGGCACCCGTACGTCGACGTGTGGCAGTCGGTCAAGCCCGAGCGCCTCGGGCTCAAGGCCTGGCCGGTCATCCCCCGTGGGCAGGACTGGAAGAAGGGCATCTGCCGGGCGCTCGGCTGGCCAGCCGAGGAGCAGGCGGACACCGCGAGGGCGTGGCAGCGCATCCTCGAGCAGGTCCGCGACTACCGCGACCTGGAGCCGTCCCTGCTGGGCCGCGTCGAGGAGCTCATCGACTTCGTCACGGAGCCCGGCGGCGCAGGTACCTGACGGCGTAGACCGCGCCAGCGGCGACGTGCAGGACCGTGCCGATGGCGAGCATCCACCACGTGATGCCCCGCAGGGGCTCAGCGGGCACCTGAGCGGCGTAGGAGAGCAGGTGGAGCGGCATCGCGACCATGATGAACGCCGACCTGGCCTTGCCGAGCAGGTTGACTCTCCCCTCGCGGACGCGGTCGAGTCGGGTGAGCCCGATCACGAGCAGAGCCACGTCGCACACGAAGATCGTGATGAGGACGAACCACGGGAGATAACCCAGGAGGGCGAGCCCGAGGCCGATGGCGATGATGCCGAGTCGATCCGCGACCGGGTCGAGGATCTCCCCCACCCGTGAGACCTGGCCGAGCCGGCGAGCGAGGAACCCGTCGATCCAGTCGGTCGCGCCGAAGGCTGCGAGGCTCAGGGTCGCCGCGAGTGCTCTGCCATCGGCGGCGAGCCAGATGGTGAGCGGCACGAAGACGAGCAGCCGCGCCACCGAGATGGCATTCGGCAGCGTCGCCCACCGCATCGGGGCTTCCTGCTCTCTGCTCGCCATGCGCCCATTGTCTCAATGGGCGCAGCCCAGCGACTGGGTGGCCCAGCGTGTCGCCGGGATGGTCGCGTCGTTCGCCGCCGGCGCACCGAGATCCGCGGACGGCCCCGGACTCGCTACGATCAGCGGATGGACCCCGACGAGCATGGCTCCCCCCAAGCCGGCCCCGCGTCCGTGCGCGTCGACGTGTGGCTCTGGGCCGTGCGCATCTTCAAGACGCGCAGCGCCGCCACAGCCGCCTGCAAGGCCGGGCACGTGAAGATCGACGGCGACCGGGCGAAGCCCGCCCAGCGCATCCACGTCGACGACGAGGTTCGCGTGCGCACCGATCGTGATCGGATCCTCGTCGCGCAGCAGCTGCTCAAGAAGCGCGTGGGCGCACCGATCGCGGCGAAGGCGCTCATCGACAACTCACCGCCACCTCCCCCGCGCGAGTTCGCCGCGCCCATCGCGTTCCGCGACCGAGGTGCTGGCAGGCCGACGAAGCGCGAGCGGCGCGAGATCGATCGCATCCGCGGGCGCGACATCGAACCGGAGCCCTGGGACGCGGAGGACTGAGCGGGCGGCCGACGCGTGTCGGCCGCCCGCGGATGGTCCGAATCAGGCTCCGGCGGGACGAAGCTCCCGTCGGGAACGTCGAGTCCTACGCCGTGATGGCGTTGCGCTCCCCCGCTCGCACCGGCACCGTCAGGCGGTTGTCTGCGGCGGGCGTGGGGCAGACGAACTGGTCGCTGAAGGCGCACGGCGGGAGGTACGCGCGATTGAAGTCGATCGTGGTCGTCCCGTCGGCCTCCGGCGCCGGGACGGTGAGGAACCGGAACCGGTAGCTCTCGGCGCCGCTGGTCGCATCCGCGAAGACGACCTGCAGTCCAGCCTCTGCGTGGTCGGCGTCGATCGAGAACCGGGCTCCGCCGAGCGTGAAGTCGAGCTTCCCGCCGAGGTCCTTCCTGGACACGTAGCCGTCGGCCTGGAGCACATCGACCTGCTCGGTCGACGGTCGGAAGGTGGCGGAGACGACGTAGTCGTCACCGGGCGCGTAGCTGTCGATGCCGAGCAGCGCCGCGCGTCCGGGCGCGGCCGGGTCCAGCACGCGAAGCGCGCGCTGGTCGTCGCGAGCGAAGGCCCTAAGGATGCGCTCGCCGTCGCGGAGCTCCTCGCCCGCGGTGAGCGTGACCCGATCTCCGACTGCCTCACCGGATGCATCCGTGTATCCGCTCGAGGCGAGGCCAGTGCCGACGACGGCCCCCTCCTCGATCGTCCAGGCGCCCGCTACGGTGTCGAGCTCGAGCTCGATGCCGTCGGCGAGCCAGTTCGTGGCGACGAGTGCCGCCGGCCCGTACGGGGCTCGGACCGCGCGTTCACGACTGTCGTGCCAGGCCGCCCAGCGCTTGCCGAACTGGTCTCCGGTGGTGGTGCTCTGCTGCGTGCTCATGCTGCTCCCGATCCTGGTTCTCTCTGCTGATGTCGCCGACAAGTCTCAAGGTACTCAGCGCGACGGCGTCGTTCTCGCGAAATGACACGGCGTTCGTCCTCGGGCGCGAGAAGGCGCCCACGAACGGATTCGAGGTGTACGGCCCGACGGCGAACCGTCGCGGATGCGCCGTGCCGTCGCCCCGCACGATGCGCGAGTCAGCGCGCCGCACCTCGATGACGCCGGTGGCGAGGCTGCCCTCCGGCGTGGCCGCGATCCGCTCGCGCCCCTCGCCGGATGCTATGAGCTGGCGCAGGGCGTCGTTGTCGGTGTGCGCGACGTCAGAGTCCGGGAGCCAGGCGTCGATGAGCGCGCGGGCCGAGACCCCCTGCTCGAGCGTGCTCCCCGTCGCGTGGAACACCCCGGTCTCCTCGTCTTCCCAGACCCGGAGGTCGCCTCCGAGGAAGTGCACGACACCGGCCTCGCTGAGCGCGAGGAGCTCGTCGAGGCGGTGCCCCGGTGGGCCGGAGGCGACGTAGCTGAAGAAGCCCTTCCACCAGACGCGCACGTCGCCTGCGAGGGAAGCTGGTGACCAGTTGGGCGCGTCCTGGAACTCGACGAAGGTCATGAACGAGAAGAGCAGCGCCAGGAAGAGCCCCTGGCTCTCGCTGTGCTCCTGCCGGTTCCTGAGCCGCAGGTCCTCGCGAATGTACTCGTGCAGCGAGGCCGAGACCGACCCGACGTCCGTGGCGACGGCACCGCGGAGGGGGTGGTCGAAGGTCTCGATGTCGAGTTCGTCGCTGGGGTCGACGAGCGCCGCGACGACCGCGTCGTGGAGCTCCGGAGACTGCGCGCCGAAACGGTCGAGGTCAGCCCGGAACTCGACCCAGGAGATGCGGACGCGCTCCGGGTGGCCCGTGAACAGCTCCCGGTAGTAGCCGTGGAGCATCTCCTTCGCGAGCAGCGGCCAGAAGTGCGTGCGGAAGTCGAGGATCTCGTGCCGCGCGACGACCTCCCGTGCGATGTCCGGCGTGAAGTACCGCGTCTCGAAGGGCTCTCCCTGCAGCACGCTGGTGACCTTCGAGTGGTAGGGGACACCGCGCCTGGAGCCGACGAGGATGAGCGGCTCGCGCCCTGAGGGAAGGTACGTCAGACGTCCCTCGTCCGCGCTCGGCACGAACGATCCGCCCCGCCCCTCGGTGAGCAGCACGAGCAGGTCCACGGCGGCGAGTCCGAGCCCGCGGACGATGACGGGCTCCCCCGCTCGAACGGCGCTG
The DNA here is from genome assembly GCF_050315415.1 of Pseudoclavibacter sp. Marseille-Q434. Taxonomy (NCBI): domain Bacteria; kingdom Bacillati; phylum Actinomycetota; class Actinomycetes; order Micrococcales; family Microbacteriaceae; genus Pseudoclavibacter; species Pseudoclavibacter sp. Marseille-Q434. Next base: position 1,123,490 of record NZ_JBNPQH010000001.1, read on the forward strand.
AAGTCGGCGTCCGCCGTGAACGAGGGCGGCACGTACGCGAGCTCGTGGCGTGCCGCGAAGTCGCTGAGCTCGGCGGTCCTCGTCCCTTCATGCACTCGCGTTCCCGAGTGGCCCAGGGCGTAGACGACCACGTCGACCGTGAGCCCGTCACCCGTATCGAGCTCGACCCGCTGGGAGCCGTTCTCGAGCGTCGTGACGCCCGTCACCTGCGCGGTGTGCACCAGCACGGTCAGCCCTTCCGGCGCGGCGTCTGCGGCCTGCTCGAAGAACCAGCCGAGATACCGGCTCTGGAGCCGCCTGGTGGGGAAGCTCGCGGGACCCAGTGCCCGGATCTCCGCGGCGAGCTGCGGGTCTTCCGCGTCGAGCTCGTACCCGGGCAGGGCGCCGCGCGTCGCGAGCTGCGCCCACTCGACCAGCGATGGGCCCTCTCGGATTGGCCCCTCGATGGTGCTCGTCTCGTCGGTGAACATCGTGACGTCGGCCGCGAGCGAGTTGAGCTTGAGGAGCCCGGACTGCGCGTCGCGCCAGATGCGCCCGGCGCCCGGCGGGTGCGGGTCGATGAGGTGCACGACCAGCTGACCGGTGGCGTCGGCGTCGTAGTTGGCGACGATGCGCTCGAGCAGTCCGGCGCCGCGCGGGCCCGCGCCGAGCACGGCGATGCAGCGCGCCCCCTTGCTGCTGTCGCTGTCGATGAGCCTGGCGGCGGAGGTCATGCGATGGGCTCCAGGACGCGCTCGGTGGGCCGCCCGCCCGGGATCGCGTCGACGAGCGCCCGCGTGTAGTCGTTGGTGCTGCGCTCGAAGACCTCGTCGACCGTGCCCTCCTCGAGCAGCTCTCCCCCGCGGAGCACGCCGACCCTGTCCGCGATCTGCCTCACGACGCCGAGGTCGTGGGTGATCAAGAGGTAGCTCAGCGAGTGCTCTGCCTGGAGGTCGACGAGCAGTTGCAGGATCTGCGCCTGCACGGAGACGTCGAGCGCCGACACCGCCTCGTCGAGCACGATGAGCTCCGGTTTGAGCGCGAGCGCCCTGGCGATGGCGACGCGCTGGCGCTGCCCACCGGAGAGCTGCGCGGACCGCCGCTCGGCGAAGCTCGCGGGCAGCGCGACATCGTCGAGCAGCTCGAGCACGCGTGCCCGCCGTGAGGCCTTGTCGCCGACGCCGAAGGCGCGCAGCGGCTGCTCGATGGACTCGGCAACGGTGAACCGCGGGTCGAGGGAGGAGTACGGATCCTGGTGCACGAGTCCCGTCCTACGACGGAATGCCCTGAGCGCGCCGCCTCGTGCTCCGGCGATCTCGACGCCGTCGAGGCGGATGCTGCCCTGGTCTGGCCGTTCGAGCAGCAGCGCGAGTCGCGCCGTCGTGCTCTTGCCTGAGCCCGATTCTCCGACGAGCGCGTAGCTCTCGCCGCGCGCGATCGAGAACGCGACGTCCTTCGTCGCATCCACGCGCGCCCCGCCGGGGAGCCGGAAGGTCTTGCTGAGGCCGGAGACCTCGAGCACTGGCCTGCTCCGGTCGATCGCGAGGGCGCCCTGCGCCGGCGCGAGCCGGGTCGAGGTCCTCGTCGGCGCGGCCGCGACGAGTCGCTTCGTGTACGGATGCTGTGGGTCCTCGAGCACCTGCGCGGCAGGTCCCGCTTCGACGATCACGCCGTGCTGCATGACCAGGATGCGGTCCGCACGGTCGGCGGCGACGCCGAGGTCGTGGGTGATGAAGAGCACCGACGTGGAGGCGACGGCGGCGCGTTCCGCGATGAGGTCGAGGATCTGTCGCTGCACGGTCACGTCGAGGGCGCTGGTCGGCTCGTCCGCGATGATGAGGCCCGGTGAGGCGGCGAGCGCCGCCGCGATGAGGACACGCTGCCGCATGCCGCCGGAGAACTGGTGCGGGTACTGGGCTGCTCGCTTCGCAGCGTCCGGGATGCCCGCATCCGCCAGCAGCTCGACGGCTCGCGCGCGCGCATCCTTCTTCGTCGCGAGGCCGTGGATGAGCAGCACTTCGGCGACCTGCGAGCCGACCGTCTGCAGCGGGTTGAGTGACGCGGAGGGGTCCTGCGGGATGAGGCCGATGCGTGCGCCGCGCACGGCGCGCCACTCGAGCGGGGTGAAGGCGGTGAGGTCGAGCCCGTCGTAGCGGAGCGCGTCCGCGCGGACGTCGGTGCTCGACGGGAGGAGGTCGACGATGGACTTCGCGACGCTCGTCTTGCCGGAGCCGGACTCGCCGACGATCGCGACCTGCTCGCCCGGGTAGACGTCGAAGGAGACACCGGCGACGGCGAGCGTCGTGGCCCCCTTGTAGGCGAGCCGGAGGCCGCGCACGGAGAGCAGGGGCCCGGCGGGAGCTTCGCCGGGGACGGGTGACTGCGTTGACGTCATGAGCGGTCTCCTCGGTCTTGGAGCCAGCGGGAGAGGCGGGCGGTGGAGAGCACGACGGCGACGATCACGAGGCCGGGCAGCGTCGTGAGCCACCAGGCGGCCTGCAGGTAGTCGCGTCCCTCGGAGATGAGCGCGCCCCACTCGGGCTGGGGCGGCGGGGCGCCGAAGCCGAGGAAGCTGAGCGCGGAGATGGCGAGCACCGCTGCGCCGAACTCGATGGCGGCGAGGGCGAGCACCGGGGTGATCGCGGCGGGCAGCACCTGGCGGAAGATGATGCTGGGCCAGCGGGCGCCTGACAGCTTCGCCGCTTCGATGTACCCGGCCGTCGCGACCGAGAGCACCTGCGAGCGCATGATGCGCGCGAAGGCCGCGGTCGAGGCGAGACCGACCGCGATGGCGATGTTGAGCGTCCCGAAGCCGAGCCCCGTGATGATGGTGAGCGAGAGCAGCAGCGCCGGGATCGCGAGGATGACGTCCATGAACCGCATGATCGCCTCGTCGACGAACCCGCGAAGGTAGCCTGCGAGGAGGCCGAGGAGCGCGCCGGTGCCGAGGGCGATGACCACGGCGAGGCCGGAGGCCAAGAGGGTGGTCTGCGATCCGTAGATGAAGCGAGCGAGGGTGTCCCGGCCGAGGTTGTCCGTACCGAAGGGGTGCGTGGCGCTCGGCGGCTGCAGGCGGTCGAGGAGGGTTCCGTTGACGGCGTCGTACGGCGTGAAGACGGACGGGATGATCGCCCAGGCGATGACCGTGGCGAGCACGACGAGCGCGAGGATGAGGGACGGGAGGCGCAGGAGGCCGCTGAAGCGTGCGAACGACGACGGCTTGACCGGCTCCGGCACCGGCTGCGGCGTCCGTTCGGCGGTCCCGTGCCCTCGCCCTTCCGGGTTGTCGCGGATATCCGGGTTGTCGAGGCCGCTGGGTGCGACGTAGCGTTCCGTGCGGCTGAGCGGGGTGACGCCCGGCACGGTCTCGAGAAGAGCCTGGCTCATGCTGGGACCCCCTTCTTGCTTGCGTCGGCTGGTTCGCTCGGGGCGAGCCCGGGTGTCAGCGTCGGCGTCGTGCGGCGCCTCGATGAGGGTCGCTGCTGTCTGGTGGAATGCGTCAGGCGCGGGTCGATGAGCGGGTAGAGCGCGTCGACGATGAGGTTGGTCACGACGAACACGACCGCGGCGAAGACGACGGCGATCATGACGAGCGGGATATCGCGGTTCGCGACGGCGGTCACGATCATGCGGCCGACGCCGTCGCGGGAGAAGACGGTCTCGGTGACGACGGTGCCGGCGAGGAGCTGGCCCACGAGCACACCGCCGATCGTGAGGGTCGGAAGGGCTGCGTTGCGAAGAGCGTGGCGGGCGAGGATGCGCGTGTCGCCCGCGCCCTTCGCCTTGGCCTGCTCGATGAACGGACGCGCGAGCGTCTCGTGGAGGCTGCGCGTCAGCACCTGCGCGAGGTAGGCCCCCGTCGGGATGGACAGCGTGAGCGCGGGCAGGATGAGCCCCACGAATCCGGTGCTCCCGAAGGCGGGCACCCAGCCGAGCTGGAAGGAGAAGACCTGCAGGAGGAGCAGGCCCAGCCAGAACGTCGGGACGGCGATGGCGAGCGACGGAAGCGATTGGAGGATGCCGCGCAGCCAGGTTGATCGGACGAGGTTGCTGACGATCGCGAGGCCGACGCCGCCGACGACGGAGAGGACAAGCGCCGCCCCGGCGAGCGTCGCCGTGGACGGGAGGGCACGGGCAAGCACCTCGGTCGCGGGGATGCCGTTCTGCACGGAGCTTCCGAAGTCGAGGACGAGCGCGCCGCCGAGGGCTGCGAGGTACTGCTCGTGGAACGGGGCGTCGAGCCCGAGCTCCGCTCGCAGCGCCTCGACGGCCGCAGGATCGGCCGCGCCCTCACCTCCGCCGGCCGCGGCCACTGCGGCCGCGTCACCGGGAAGCAGGTAGAGCAGGAGGAACGACAGCGTGAAGGCCGCCCAGAGGACCAGGATCCCCAGGGCGAGCCTGGCGGCGAAGTAGCGGACCATGAACTACTCCGCGGCCTTCCAGGCTGCCGAGAAGTCGAGCCGGCTGGAGGCTTCGAACTGCGTGCCCTGGACTCCGGGTGCCTGGACGAGGTTCGTCGAGAGCTGGATGACGGGAACCGCGTAGCCCTCCTCGAGCAGCTGCGTGACGGCGGCGTCGACCGAGGTCTGGCGCGCATCCGCGTCGATGACGGCTGCCTGCGAGTTGAGGACCTCGTCGATCGGGCCCACCTCGCGGTAGTTGTACTTGTTGCCGCCCTCGGCTGAGAAGAAGATGCGGAGCGCGTCTGGGTCGGCTCGCGTGATGTTGGCCCAGGTGAACGGCTGCGTGCCGTCGTTGATGGCGGTGACGTCGGCGATGGGCGCCTCGCGGAGCTGCAGGTCGATGCCGACGGCCGCCAGCTGCACCTGCACCTGCTCGAGCACGTTCGTCGTCGGCTGCCAGTAGGCGAGCTCGAAGCTCAGCTTCTGCCCGTCCTTCTCGCGCACGCCGTCCGCTCCTTCGGTCCAGCCCGCCTCGTCGAGCAGCTTGGCGGCTTCCTCGGTGTTGAACTCGAGGATGTCGCTCTTGTCGCTGTAGTACGGGGTCGACGTTGCGAGCACGCTGGTCGCGGGGCTGTCCTCCGGCGTCAGGAGCGCGAGGAGCTCCTCGCGGTTGATGCTCTTCTGCACGGCGAGACGCACCTTCTCGTCCGACAGGATCGGGTGGGATGCGTTCGGGATGAGGTTGTACACGACACCGGGGTTCGCGCGGTTCTCGACGCTTGCTCCTGCGCTCTTGAGCGGGTCGAGGTCGACGAAGGACACGTCGGTCGACACGTCGAGCTGGCCGGACTGGAGCGAGCCGGTGAGCGTCGATGCCTCGGGGATGACGGAGTACGTGATGGTGTCGAGGTACGGGCGCCCGGTGTTGCCCGTCGCGGATGCTCCCCAGGCGTAATCCTCACGCGCTGAGAGCACCGTCTCGGCGTTCGGCGTGTAGGACTCGACGGAGAAGGGGCCGGAGCCGACGAGGTCGCCGGCGCAGCGATCCTCCTGGCTGAGCTTGCTGCTCTCCGTGGAGACGAGCCCGAGCGTGAAGGTCGAGGTCGCCTGCAGGAACTGCGCGGAGGGCTCGGCGAACGTGTAGGTGACGGTCTGCGGGTCGACGACCGTCACCGATTCGAGGCCGGCCAGGTAGAGATTGCCCAGCGGCGACTTCGCGCCGAGCGCCTGGATCCCCTCCGCGTTCGCCTTGACGGCCTCCGCGTCGATGGGGGTTCCGTCGGCGAAGGTCGGGCCTTCGGCGAGGGTGAAGGTGAACTCCTTGGCGTCGTCGGAGATCTCCCACGACTCGGCGAGCCACGGAAGCACCTCACCGGTCTCGACGTCCTGCGTCGTGAGCGACGCGACGGTCTGGCGGGCGATGTTGACGTTGTTGTTGTTGCCGACCTGCGCCGGGTCGATGCATCCGATGTCGCTGAGGATGCCGACGCGGAGGTTGCCGCCCTGCACGGGGTCCGCATCCGCCGCTGGAGTCGCCCCAGACTGCCCGGCGCACGACGCCAGGGCCATCATGCCGACTGCGGCGAGGGCGGCAGCGGAGAGGGATCTGGTCGAGCGGGTCATCTGGACTCCTTCGTGGTGGGGATGTCCAGAGACTAGGAAGACGGCCGCCTGCGGAAGCGGGCGGCCGAAATCTCGAGTACCAGGGGGACACGCGGGGTCACATTCCGCGCGGCGGCCTTCAGGCGAGGAAGGCCGCGAGGTCCTGGAGTTCCTGCGGCGAGATGCCGTGCGCGAGCCCCGGGTAGACCTTCTCAGTCGGGGTGGCGTGGTCCGCGAGCCAGCCCGTGGTGCGCTCGAACGTCTCGTCGCTGATGATCTGGTCCCGGTCTCCGCGGCCGAAGAACACCGGCGGGCGGAGGCGCGCGAGCTCAGCGTCACCGGGTTGCTCGCCCTGGAGGGAGAAGCCGGAGAGCACGGCGCCGCGCGCGAAGCGCTGCGGGTCGCGTCGAAGGAGCTGCGTCACCATGAGCCCGCCCTGGGAGAACCCGATGGGGATGATGCTCGCGGTGGGCGCGGTGTGCTCGTCGAGCCAGGCCGTCACCGCGTCGGTCGCGGCCGCGGCCTGCACCGGGTCCGGCAGTCCAGGACGATCGATGGGGACCCACGCGTAGGAGCCGACCTCGGCGGGCGTCTGCTGGCGGAGGACGAGCGGCGCGCGAAGCGAGGCCCAGGCGAAACGGTCGCCGAGCGACGGGAGCAGGCTGGTGAGGTCGTCCTCGTGTGAACCGTAGCCGTGCATGAGCAGCAGGATCGGACGGTCGGCCGCATCGTCCTGGAGGCTTCCCCCAGCGGAGGTGAGGGCCGTCGTGATGGCGAGGTGGCTCACGCGGCGACCGCCTGGTCGCGTGTTCGGAGCACCACTTCGGAGCGCCACGGGTCCAGCACGGTGATGGAGGCGCCGTCGTCGGCGAACTGCAGGCCTGCGCCGCGCAGCCGCTCGGCGACCGCGTCGAGCTCATCCCGCGCTGGCACCTCGACGGTGAGCTGGCCGAGTCCGAGGGTTGCCGCGCGGGGGCCGGCCCCTGCGCTGTTCCACACGTTGAGAGCGACGTGGTGGTGGTAGCCGCCCGCGCTCACGAAGAGGGCGCCCGGATAGGTTGTGGTCGTCTCGAAGCCGAGGGTGTCGACGTAGAACCCCTTGGCGGTGTCGACGTCGCCGACCTGCAGGTGCACGTGGCCCACGTCGGCAGCCGCCGTGTGCGGCGCATCCGCGGTCGCCTCGACGAGGTTGGCGCGCAGGTAGGCGTTCGGGTCCAGGAACTCGGTCGACATGGCGATGCGGCCGGAGGCGTCGAGCCACGTGTCGCGGGGCCGGTCGGTGTAGAGCTCGATGCCGTTGCCCTCTGGATCGGTGAAGTAGAACGCCTCGCTCACGTGGTGGTCGGAGGAGCCGACGAACTGCGAGCGCTGGTGCTGCGCGGCTCGGTAGACGGTCGCGGCGAGGTCGCTCGGCGTCTCGAAGAGGAGCGCGGTGTGGAAGAGTCCCGCGGCACGGCGCGAAGGAATGGGGAGGCCTGGGGTGTGGCGCAGGCGCACGAGGGGCACCCGCCCACGGCCGAGCGTGATCTCGCCGTCGGCCTCGGCCATGGGCTCGAGCGCGAGGGCCGTTCGGTAGTACTCGGATTGCGCGGCGAGGTCGCCGACGTGGAGGGAGACGAGGCCCATGCCGGTGCCTGCGTCGAGCTTGTCGCCGTCTGTTGTCGTCATGCCTGGAACCGTAGCACTCAAAAACTTGCATCTACAAGTAAAAGTCGGGAGAATGGGGCCATGAGCGAACCGAGATGGCTGACCGCAGACGAGCAGCACTCGTGGCTGCACTTCATCGGGGTCGTCGAGCTCCTCCCAGGGGCACTCGACACTCAGCTCGGCAACGACGCCGGCGTCACGCACTACGAGTATCTCGTGATGGCCGTCCTCTCAGAGTCGCCCGGGCGCAGCCTGCGGATGACCGACCTCGCCACACGCACCAACGCGACGCTCCCCCGCCTGTCCAGGGTCGTCCTCGGCCTTGAGCAGCGAGGCTACGTCGAGCGCACGAGCCACCCGGACGATCGACGGGCGAAGATCGCCAAGCTCAGCGACGAGGGGATGTCGTTCCTCGAGGAGACCGCGCCAGGGCACGTCGCCAAGGTGCGCGAGCTCATCGTCGACGCGCTCACCCCGGAGGAGTTCAGCACGCTCGGCCGTCTCTCCCAGAAGCTGCTCGGCCGGATCGACCCAGAGGACCGTTTCGGCGTGCACCGGGTCCCGGCCGAGCCGTCGGCCGCCGACACGGAGCCGCTCGCGCGCCTCGGGATCGGCGCTCCGGCAGCGCGCGCGCTTGCCGAGGCGGGTCAGACGATGCTCGGAGATGTCGCTGGCGCGAGCCGCGAGCACCTCCTGTCGCTGCACGGCGTGGGACCGAGGGCCGTCGGTCTCCTGGAGACCGCGCTCGACGCGCGAGGCCTCGCGCCGCTGCGGCGCTGACATCCGGCCGCCCGCGAAATGCTCATCGCCGCACCCTGACCTTCAGGCCCCGACGGCCCCTCCAGCGCCGAGCCGCTGGCCGCTCGGGGCCTCTGCCGATGGCGGCTCGGATGGCAGGCCGAGGGTTTCCCGCAGGGTCGCACCCGGCGTGTACTCCTCGCGGTAGACGCCGCGCTCCTGCAGCTCGGGAATGACCTCGTCCACGAACCGGTCGAGCCCGTTCGGGATGAGCGAGGGGACGATCACGAAGCCGTCGGCGGCACCACCCTGCACGTAGCGGGAGATCTCTTCGGCGATGTGCGCGCCGGTTCCGACGAACGTGTGGCGCGTGTTGAGCTTCAGCATGAGCTCTCGGACACTGAGCGACTCGCGCTCCGCGATCTCTCGGAACTTCGAGATCTGGGCGCGCTGCTTGGAGAGGTCGTTGGCCTGGCCTGCACGGATGAGCTCGTCGCCCGGCTCGAGGTCGGGAAGCGGGCCGTCCGGGTCGACGCCTGACAGGTCCCTCCCCCAGACCTGCTCGAGCATCGCGATCGCCGTCTGCGGGCTGATCTGGGCGAGCGCTTCCGCGCGGGACCGCTCGCGTGCATCCGCCTCGGAGTCACCCACGACGAACGTCGCGGCGGGCATGATGAGGAGCGAGTCCTTCGACCGCCCGACGGCGGGGAGGCGAGACTTGACGTCGTCGAAGAAGCGCTTGCCGTCCTCGAAGGCCGCGTGCAGCGAGAAGATGATCTCGGCGTTCGCGGAGGCGAAGTCGCGCCCGGCCGGTGAGTCGCCGGCCTGCACGATGACCGGGTACCGCTGCGGGCTTCGCGGCACGTTCGAGATGGTCTCGATGTCGAAGTGCTTGCCGACGTGGTTGACGCGGTGCACACCGTCCTGGCGCAGGTACTCCCCTCGGCCGGGGTTCGCGGAAATCGCGTCGGACTCCCAGGAGTCCCAGAGTCGCTTCGAGAGCCGCACGAACTCCTCGGCCCGCTCGTAGCGTTCCGCGTACTCGAGGAAGCCTCCGCGGCGGAAGTTCTGGCCGTGGAAGGCGTCGCTCGAGGTGACGACGTTCCAGCCCGCCCTCCCACCGGAGAGGTGGTCGAGCGTCGCGAGCTGCCGTGCGAGGTCCGCCGGCTCGTTGAAGGTGGAGGAGAGCGTGCCGACGAGGCCGATGTGCGTGGTGAGGCTCGCGAGGGCGGCGAGGATCACGAGCGTGTTGGGGCGACCGACGACGTCAAGCTCGTGGATGCGCCCCTTGTGCTCGCGGAGCCGCAGCCCTTCCGCGAGGAAGAGGTAGTCGAATCGGCCGCGCTCCGCTGTCTCCGCGAAGGCGCGGAAGGAGGCGAGGTCGATCTGGCTCCCGGCGTCCGGGTCGGTCCAGATGGTCGTGTTGTTGACGCCGGGGAAATGCGCGGCGAGGTGGACCTGCTTGAGCGCTGGGCTGGTCATGCGCGGTGTGCCTTTCGTGCGGATGCCGGCTGTGCGGAGCTCCTGGCATCGCGGGTCGATGCAGCGCCAGCGGTTCCGGGCCGCTCCGCGTGGGAGGCCGCGAACCGGTTGGCCGGGCGCGGGACGAGGCCGAACGTCTTGCGCAGGCTCGGCGACTTCTCGCGCGGATTGGGAGGTGCGACGATGCCCCTCGCCTCGAGCATCGGCCGAACGCGGTCGACGAACTCGGCGACGTCGCCGTGGGTGAGCGGGCGGACGCGGACGCCGTCGAGGCCGGCATCCGCGTACTTGGCAATGAGCTCTGCCGTGATGACGTTCGAGCGCACGACGACCCTCGTGTCGCTGCGATACCCGGAGTCCGCGCGGACGCGCTCGTCGAGGGCGCGGAAGTGCTCTTCGGTGGAGCCGTCCTCGTCGCCGAGGAAGATCTCGAGGTCGGCGACGATGCGCAGCGGCTCCCCCGTGCGGCCCACACGCAGCTCGGCGTCCCGGATCGCCGCCACCAGCTCGGCGACCGTCGAGCGACCCGGCGTGATGAACACGACGTCTGCCTGCCGAGCCGCGAAGTCGAACGACTCCTGGGCCTGCGCGAGCGCGAAGACGGGAGGCTGGCCCTGCGGCGAGCGGGGCACGATCGACGGCCCCTTGACGCTGAAGTGCTCCCCCTCGAAGTCGGCGTAGTGCAGGCGGTCGGCGTCGATGAAGCGGCCGGTGCTCGCGTCGCGGATGACGGCGTCGTCTTCCCAGCTGTCCCAGAGCCGGCGGATGGCCTCGATGGCATCGGTGCCCTCCGCGAAGATCGCGTCGAGACCGAGTGAGCTCTTGCGGCCGAAGCTCGCGGCCTCGGCCGCGCTCGCGCTCAGTTTCGCGCGCAGGCCGGCACGGCCGAGGGAGACGAAGTCGAGGGTCTGGATGCTCGTGGCCGCGTGGAAGGGCTCCGCGTGCGTCAGACCGATGGTCGGGACCAGCCCGATGCGCTTCGTGAGCGGCGCGAGCGACGCTGCCAGGAGGGTCGCGTCGAGCGACACCTCGGCGAGGTCGCGGGGGGCCTCCCAGTCCGGTGCGCTCCCCTCGATCTGGTAGGCGTCCTCGAAGGTGACGTAGTCGATGCCGGCTCGCTCGGCGTGCTGCACGAGGTCGCGCCAGTAGCCGAGCTCGGTGAGCCTGGTGCCGTCGCCGCGCGGCAGGACCGTCCAGGCGGCGGGGTGCCAACCCGCTCCCTGGAGGGCGAGTCCGACCGTGAATCGTCCGGGTCCTTGGCGTCTCGACATGGTGCCTCTCTCACGGGATCGGGGTCCCACGCACGCCGGAGCAGCAGCGCTGACGGTGCGTGGAGTTGCCCGATCGTAGGTCCGCTCGCGGAGGCCGGGCGCCGGGGCGCGTCACCGACCGAAATGGAGTGCAACATTCCGACGCGCGCACCGGAGCGGCCGGTCTCCCCCAGCCGATTAGTCTGCTGTTCCATGGAGCTCGAACTCGCAGTCTTCGGCGTCGCCGCGATCCTGATCATCGTCGCGGTCGCCGCGGTCGCCCCGAAGCTCGGGGTGGCCGCGCCCATCCTGCTGGTCATCGTAGGCATCGGCGTCGGCTATCTCCCCGGGGTCCCCGACTTCGAGTTCCCGCCGGAGATCATCCTCACGATCGTGCTGCCGCCGATCCTCTACTCGGCCGCCGTCAACGTTCCGCTGACCGACTTCCGCCGCAATCTGCGATCCATCACCGGCCTCTCGGTGCTGCTCGTCATCATCTCGGCGTTCGGCAGCGGCCTCCTGCTCTTCGCGCTGCTGCCCGACCTCAACTTCGCCGCAGCTGTCGCCCTCGGCGCTGTCATCAGTCCCCCGGATGCGGTGGCCGCGACCTCCATCGGCAAGCGCCTCGGGCTGCCGCCGCGCCTCGTCACGGTGCTCGAGGGCGAGGGGCTCGTCAACGACGCGACGGCGCTCGTCATGCTGCGCAGCGCGATCGCCGCGACGGCCGGTGCGCTCTCGTTCTGGGGTGCCGTCGGCGACTTCGTGCTCGCCGTGACGCTCGCCGTGGTGCTCGGGGCCCTCGTCGGGGCGGTCACGGTCTTCGTGCGCTCGAGGTTGGGCAGCCCCGTCCTGACGACTGCGATCTCGTTCACGGTTCCCTTCCTGGCGTACGTCCCCACCGAGGAGATCGGAGGCTCCGGCGTCCTGGCCGTCGTCGTCGCCGGCCTCGTCACGGGGCACGCGAGTGCCAGCCGCTTCAGTCCGCAGGACCGCATCAGCGAGCGCACGAACTGGCGCACGGCGCAGCTGCTCCTCGAGAACGGCGTCTTCCTCCTCATGGGATTCGAGCTCTCGGCGCTCATCGAGTCGGTCGACGGCGACGAGGACGGCATCGGCCTCCTGCACGCGGTCGGGATCGGGCTCCTCGCGACGGCCGCGCTCGTCCTCATCAGGGTCGCGTTCGTGATTCCCCTAGTGCTGATGCTCCGAAGCGAACAGCGAAGGGCCACGCTCGTCGCTCCTCGCCTCGACCAGTTCCTGGAGCGGGTCGCCGGCAAGGACAACGTGCGGCCACGCCTGCTCGACCGGGCGAAGCGGGCCAGCGCGGACATGGCCTTCTACCGGGACGAGGGACTGGGCTGGCGCGGCGGAGCCGTGCTCGCCTGGTCGGGGATGCGGGGTGTCGTGACCCTCGCCGCCGCACAGTCGCTGCCCTCGGACTTCCCGTACCGCCCGCAGCTCGTCCTCATCGCGTTCACGGTCGCGATCGTCACGCTCGTGGTCCAGGGCGGCTCGCTCCCCTGGCTCATCAAGCGGCTCGGCGTGACCGGGACCGACGCGCAGGCAGACGCGCGGGAGCTCTCGAGCCTCGCCGACGAGGTCTTCGACGTCGCGCAGGAATCACTCGCGAACCCCGAGCTGCGGCGCGCGGACGGGCAATCGTACGACCCGGAGGTCCTCGAGCAGGTGCGCACGCTGGCGGCTCGCATGGGTGGCCTGCTCGCCAACCGCGCTGAGCTCGACGAGGATCTCGACGACGCGCACCTGCAGCGCCGCGAGCTCACGCGCATCCTGCTCGACAACGCCCAGCTCGCGCTGCTCGACGCAAGGTCATCCGGCACGTACTCGTCGCGGACGATCGAGCAGGCGCAGAACCGCCTCGACACCGAGGCGCTCCGGTTCGGCGGCGCTTGAGGGGGCACACGGGAAAGGGTGGGGCGCCGACTCGGTCTGAGTCAGCGCCCCACCCCGTCGGGTCGCGGGTCTACGCCGTGGAGTCCAGCGGGTACCGCAGCGTCGCGGCCACTTCCGCGCCGTCGACCAGGTCGCCCCTGCGCACGGCCCTCACCTTCGCGCCGTGCTTGAGGGCGCGCGCCGCGATCTCGTCGACGATCGCGTAGGTGTGCGGGCCGGGCGTCTCGGCGCGCGTCAGCTTGCCGTGCTCGTCGAGCTCCCCCTCGAGCGTGGAGTCCATGTCGAAGTAGAGCTCAGCAACCGCGCCCTGCGACGCGGCCCTCGCCACCTCGTTGATCGAGGTCGTCGCGTGGCCATTGCTGCGCTTCGTCCCGAACTCCTCGCGCCAGGCGTTGATCTCGCTGCGGTAGTGGTCGTCGAGGATGCCGCGCGCCTTCGCGTCGAGCTCACCGGCCGCCAGCGACCCCGGATGCGCTCCGATGCGCTGCTCGAGGAGCCCCGGGTACTCGTTCACTGCTCGGTACGCGGTGTCGAAGTCTCCCGTCGCCGCGAGGATGAGCGGTGCGCCCGACTCCCGGAGGATCGGGATGACCTGCTCCTGGACGATCCTCGCGAAACGCTCATGGCCGATGCGATCGCCCGTCGTGCCCTGCGCTCGCTGTCGGTCGAAGCGTCCGCCCGTCGTCGTGTGCTCGAGGACCAGGGGCAGGTCGTCGGGGAGTCCCTCGATGGGCAGCTGGCGCGGCTTCGCGTCGGCGAGCACCTCGAAGAGCGTCACCTCTCCTCGGGAGAGCCCGAGCACGAACCCGCAGTTGGGGAAGGTGGTGGCACGCAGAAGCGCGCCGACGTCGAATCGGTCGCCGACGGCCACGTGCTGGCCGAGGCGGTTGGCGAGGCGGAAGGTGCGGAAGCGATCGGGGGCCGCCAGAATGACGAGCGACCGGGATTGTGCCCGCCAGAACTCCGGATCGGACTCCAGCTGCTTCGCGGGATCGAGGGTCTTCGCGATTCGCGCCCGGTCCAGGCCGAGCGCCTCGAGCTCCTTCGCCGCCTGGCTCACCGCCGCGCGCAGCTCGAGTCGCAGAGCCTCCGACTCGCTCGGCGCGCTCGATGCCGGGATGGCGATGCTCACGCTGCCCTCGCCCCGGTACTCGGTCAGTTCAAGCAGATCTTCATGGGTGGGAATATCACTTGGCAACATCTCTGCACGCTATTGATTCGGCCTGAGAGTTCGGTCACCGTCGAACACCTAGACTGACGTGGTTACGCCCCTCCACACCCCTCGTACGGCTCAGGACGCAAATCACATCTATGACAGGTAACGCGACTACTCGCTTCCACAACGTCTCGCTGCTGTCGGTCGCGAGCCGCCTTCCGTCGAAGGCCACCGCCTCCTCGGACATCGAAGGCCAGCTGGCCGCGGGCTTGAAGCGGTTGAAACTGCCCGGCAACCTCCTCGAGCGCGTCGCCGGGGTCACGGAACGGCGCAACTGGGCCGACGGCGAGTCCTTCACCGACGCGACCGTGGCCGCGGGACAGGAGGCACTGCGACGTGCCGGTGTCGACGCCAGCGACGTGGGCCTCCTCATCAACACCTCGGTCACCCGCACGCACCTCGAGCCCTCGGTCGCCGTCCGCATGCACCACGGGCTCGGGATGCCGAGCTCGGCCGTCAACTTCGACATCGCCAATGCGTGCCTGGGCTTCGTGAACGGCATGACGCTCGCCGCCCAGATGATCGAGGCCGGACAGATCCGCTACGCCATCATCGTCAACGGTGAGGACGCCGACGAGATCCAGGTCAACACCATCAACCGCCTGCTGCGCGACGACATCGGCCGCGAGGACTTCATGAGCGAGTTCGCGAGTCTCACGCTCGGCTCTGGGGCCGCCGCGGCCGTCCTCGGCCGCACCGACGAGCATCCGGAGGGCCACCAGATCCTCGGCGGCGTGACGCGGGCGGCGACCCAGTTCCACGAGCTCTGCGTCGGCAGCGTGCAGGGCATGTTCACCGACGCGAAGGCGCTCCTCAAGGGAGGACTCGACCTCGTCGTCTCCGCCTGGAAGGAAGCCCAGGCCGACTGGAACTGGTCGTCGATGGATCACTACATCACCCACCAGGTCTCCCGCGTCCACACGAACGCGATCGTCAAGGCCGTGGGGCTCGACAAGAAGCGAGTGCCGACGACGTACCCGACGCTCGGGAACGTCGGCCCCGCCTCCATCCCGATCACGCTCGACCTGCAGTCGAGCACGCTGAAGCGCGACGACCGAGTGCTGCTCATGGGCGTCGGCTCCGGACTCAACACGGCCATGATGGAGCTCAAGTGGTGAGGTCGGCCACACGCCCACCCGCCGGCCTGCCAGGCCTCCAAGACCGGTTCAGCCGCATCGTCGATGCGCCGGGTGTCGGCGCGGACGCGGGCACCAGGCGGGGCTGGCACCTCCTCGACACCGGGCCAGCCCTCGCGCAGCTCGGCATCGAGCCGGCAGGCACGGTCCTCGCTGTGCACGGCAACCCGACGTGGTCCTACCTGTGGCGTGCGCTTGCCAACGAGTCGCTCGCGGCCGCCGAGTCCGGGGGCACCGCCTGGCGGGTCGTCGCAGTGGACCAGCTCGACATGGGCTTCTCGGAGCGAACCGACGTGCGACGCACGCTCGAGCAGCGCATCCTCGACCTCGGCGCCCTCACCGACCAACTCGCGTTGGAAGGCCGCGTCGTCTCGCTCGGCCACGACTGGGGCGGCGTCGTCGCCTTCGGCTGGGCGGTCCGCCACCCGGAGCTGCTCACCGCCGTCGCCTCGCTCAACACCGCCGTCGACCAGCCGAGCGACCTGCCCATCCCGGCGGCCCTCCGGCTCGCGCGCTTCGGGCCGGTGCTGCGCGCCTCCACGTCGACCAGCCCGGCGTTCCTGCAGACGACCCTCGCCCTTGCGAACCCCTCGCTGTCGGCCGAGGTGAAGGGCGCATACGCCGCGCCGTACCTGGACCGCGCGTCGCGTCTCGGCATCGAGCAGTTCGTCGCCGACATCCCCGTCGACGAAGACACCGAGAGCCACGACGCGCTGCTGGAAGTCTCCTCCGGCGTCGCGAGGCTCGAGGTGCCCGCCCTGCTGCTCTGGGGCCCCCGCGACCCGATCTTCACTGACCTGTACCTCGGCGACCTCATGCGACGCCTCCCCCACGCCGAGGTGCACCGCTTCGAGGGCGCCGGCCACCTCATCGCCGAGGACGCCCCGTACGCGACACATCTCCTCACCTGGCTCGACGACGTCGCCGCAGGTCGTGCGCGCCGGCGCGAGCAGCCGGCGAACTCGCCCGCCGCAGGCAGCTCCCCCAGCTCCGCACCCATGTGGGCAGCCCTCGACCAGCACCGTGACGACCCGTCCGTCGCCGCGCTCGAGATGGGCCGCGGAACCGACGGGGCGCCGCTCGCCGTGTCCTGGCGCCAGCTCGCCGCCCGCGTCGACGAGCTGGCCGCGGGGCTGAGCGCCGTCGGCGTCCGCCGCGGCGACCGCGTCTCGCTGCTCGTGCAGCCTGGCGTGACCCTCACGGCCGTCGTCTACGCCTGCCTGCGCATCGGCGCAGTCGTCGTTGTCGCGGATGCTGGCCTCGGCGTCAAGGGCCTCTCGCGTGCCGTCCGAGGCGCATGGCCGGACGTCGTCATCGGACAGGTCCCCGGACTGACCGCGGCGAAGGTGCTCGGATGGCCCGGCCTGCGCATCAGCGCCACGAGCATCCCCGCCAGCAGCCGCGCGGCCCTCGGCGTCGCCCACTCGCTCGCCGAGGTCGCCGAGCTCGGGCGCGGCGCGGCCCTTCCCGAGGCCCCCGGCCCCGACGACCTCGCAGCGGTGCTCTTCACCTCAGGCTCCACGGGGCCCGCCAAGGGCGTCGTGTACACGCATCAGCAGCTGCAGGCCGTGCGAGACACGCTTCGAGACACCTACGGCGTCACCGCCGACTCCGGCCTCGTCACCGGGTTCGCACCGTTCGCCCTGCTCGGCCCGGCCCTCGGGACACGGTCCGTGACCCCAGACATGGATGTCACCTCGCCCCGCACGCTGACCGCGACGGCTGTCGCCGATGCGGTCATCGCGGCGGACGCCCGCATCGTGTTCCTGTCGCCGGCGGCGATCCTCAACGTCGTCGCGACCCGCGACGGGTTGGACGCGGCGCAGCGTGCAGCGCTCGAACGCGTCCAGACGTTCCTGTCCACGGGTGCGCCCATCGGCGCAAGACTGCTCGACGATGCGTGCGCCCTCATGCCGAACGCCGAGGCGCACACGCCGTACGGCATGACGGAGTGCCTGCTCGTGACCGACATCGACCGTGAGGGCATCTCGGCCGCGGCGCTCGCCCCCGACGACGGGGTCTGCGTGGGCGCGCCCATCGGCAGCAACGTGGTGCGCATCAGCGCCCTCGACTCCTCGGGAGCCGCGCGGGGCGAGCCCTCGGCCGAGCCCGGCGTGCTCGGTGAGATCGTCATCAGCGCCCCGCACCTCAAGGAGCGCTACGACCGGCTCGCGATGACGGACCGTGCCGCCGCTCGCGAGCTGCCCTCCGAAGGGCGCTGGCATCGCACGGGCGACGTCGGACATCTCGACGACGAAGGCCGCCTCTGGGTGGAGGGCCGACTCCCCCACGTGTTCGTGACGGCAGACGGACCCCTCGCGCCCGTCGGCACCGAACAGGACCTCGAGACGCTGCCCTGGGTGCGGCGCGCAGCGGTCGTCGGCGTTGGCCCAGCCGGCACGGCGCAGGCGGTTGCCGTGCTCGAGACGCGGGAGCCGACCCGTCGGGTGCGCGTCGCCGAAGCGGCACTCGCCGACGCCCTGCGCGCATCCACGACGCATCCGCTCGCGGCCGCGTTCATCGTTCCTGAGCTCCCCACCGACATCAGGCACAACTCGAAGATCGACCGGAGCGCGCTGGCCGCCTGGGCTGAGCGCGCGCTCTCCGGGGAACGGGTCTCGGCACCGTGAGGGTCCTCGTCACTGGCGCGAGCGGCATGCTGGGGCGTGCCGTCGCGACCGAGCTGCGCGACGGCGGCCACGAGGTCACGACGATGCAGCGAGGTCCGAGTGGCATCGCCGGGGTGACGGATGCGCTGGGCTCGATCACGGACGAGGCGGCAGTCGAACGGGCCGTCGCCGGCGCCGAAGGCATCGTGCACCTCGCCGCCAAGGTGTCGCTGAGCGGCGCAGAGCACGAGTTCGAGGCCGTCAACGTCACGGGCACGAAGCATCTGCTCGCACACTCGAAGGCTGCGGGTGCCACCCGCTTCGTCATGGTGTCCTCCCCGTCGGTGGCGCATTTCGGCGCCGCCATCCACGGGGCGAGCGCCGACGAGGCGAGGCCCGATCTCGCGCACGGCAGCTACGCACGCACGAAGGCGACGGCAGAGCTGCTCGCCCTCGCGGCAGACGCTCCCGAGTTCGCGGTGGTCGCCGTTCGCCCGCACCTCGTCTGGGGGCCGGGCGACACGCAGCTCATCGGGCGCATCCTCGAGCGTGCGACGAGAGGGACCCTCCCGCTCCTCGGACGCGGAGCGGCGCTCATCGACTCCTGCTACGTCGACAACGCCGCCACCGGGATCGCGGCGGCGCTCCGTCGAGCGCCCGCCGCGCACGGGAACAGCTACGTGATCACGAACGGCGAGCCGCGCACGGTCGCCGAGCTCATGGAGGGCATCTGCCTGGCCGGCGGTGCGCCGCCACCGCGACTGCGCGTCCCCGCCGGGGTGGCCCGTGCAGCGGGGTCGATCATCGAAGGCGTCTGGCGTATCCGACCTGGTCAGGATGAGCCGCCTATGACGCGTTTCCTCGCCGAGCAGCTCTCGACCGCGCATTGGTTCGACCAGCGCCGCACCCGCGCCGACCTCGACTGGTCGCCTGCGGTCTCCCTCGAGGAGGGACTGCAACGTCTCGCCGATCACACCGCGGCGACGCGCAGCACGGCGCAGGCCCAGCGAAGCTAGTCGAGCAGCCCCCGCCGTTCCGCTGCCGCCACGGCCGAACGGCGATCGCTGGCGCCCAGCTTGCGGAACACGCTGCGCAACTGAGCGCGGACCGTGTGCACGGAGACGAAGCGCTGGGCCGCGATCTGCGCGTTGGTCCAGTTCCTCCCCACGAGGCGGAGCACTTCTATCTCGGCGCTCGAGAGCTCCTCACCGACGGTGGAGTCGGAGAGCGGCCGCGAGTCCAGTGCGGAGACGACAAGCAGGTCGGCGATGCGCTTCGGCAGCTTGTCGCTGATGGAGGTCATGAGGGCGGCGTCGCTTGTTGTCGCGAAGCGCAGCGCGAACCTCGCGTTTCGATCGTCGAGGCACTGCGTGGCCATCGTCGCGATGCGGTTGGCGGCCGCATCCAGGTTCCCGAGCCGGAGCATGCAGAGTGCCGCGAGCGTGCGCGCGATCGAGGCGAAGCGCGGGGCGATCTTGTCATCGGCGAGGGCGGCCTCGGCGTGCGCGAGCGCCTCCCCGGGGCGGCCGTTCGCGAGCTCGACGAGGGCGCGCGAAAGGCTCACGTAGCAGTCGCCTTCCGCACCGGAGTAGTCCGCCGCCTTCTGTGCGCGCACACTCTGCCCACGCGTGAGGTAGAAGGTCGTCGCCGACAAGGTGAGCAGCGTGGATGGGAGCCCGTCGCGCCACGACGCCGCGCTCAGCTCGAGGAGCTCATCGACCTCGGCGATCGGGTCCTCATCGCCCACGAGCGCCTCGAGGAGGATGCGCACGCTCGCCCCGGTGTCGTGTGGGAGGACGGAGCGCGGAAGGTCGCGGAGCTGACGCGCCAGGTCGCGGGCCCTTGCTTCCTCACCGTTGTCGAGCAGGTCGAAGCAGTCCGCGAACCCCGGCAGGGAGCGACCGGTGAGCTTGGCTGCGTCGGCCTGACGCACGCCGGAGATGACCCCGATGATCTCGATGTGCCGCAGCGCGTCGATGTCGGTGCGGTTGAAGCTCTGGCCGTGCTCGGCAGCGATGGTCGACAGTTCCAGAGCAAGCGGCATGTCCTCGAGGAGCGTTGCCGCCCAGACCAGCACGAGGCAGTCGGCCGCGAAGCGCCCTCGAGCGATGGCCGACGCGTAGAGGGCGGCGTGCAGTTTCCCGTCAGCATCACGGATGAGGGCCTTCGCGTCTCGAAGGCAGCGTTCGGCCGCGGCACGATCTCCCCCGAAGGAGGTGGCCAGGGAGTGCCTGGTGACCTGCGAGAACAAGCCGATCGGGTCGCTGGCGGCGATGCGAGTCGTGGCGATGCTGGACTCGCGCAGGCTGTGCAGCACGCTCCGCGTCGCGCCGAATCTGCGCCAGCGGAAGAGGGCGATGAGCAGGTTCGTGCTCACGAGGCGCGGGAGCACGCTTGCCGGGGCCTGGAGCATCTCCTCGACGGTCTCGCGCGGGGCGTACTCGTAGATGGTCCGGAAGTGGCGTTGCGCGATCGACTCGACCTCACCCCAGGCGCGGGCCCGGAGGGAGAGGAAGAGCCGCTGCATGACGTTGCCCTCGCCCGGGAAGGCCGCCACGGCGCGCGCGGCGAGCGCGCGGACCTCGTGGGGTGAGCGCTCAGCGCTGAGGCGGGCGAAGGTGTCGGCGTGCCAGACGAACTCGACGTCGAGGGAGACCGGGTTGATCTCCGTGACGCCGTACGGGGAGGACGCGAGCTGGTCGAACCAGTAGTCGCCGATGAGGTCCGGTGCGAGCAGGTGGAGGTCTTCTCTTGAGAGGCGCCGGAGGACGCTGGTGGCGCGCATCATCCGTATGGCGTCGACGCGGTCGAGCTCAGCGGGGTCGAATCGACGCAGCTCTTGCAGGGTCATGGCGGCACTCGAGCTGCCGCTGACGACGGACCAGCCCTCAGCGTGGGCGTTGGCGCGGAATCGCTCCAACGCGACGCGAGTCGTGAGCGGATGACCCGAGAACGAGTCGAGGAGCTGCATCCGCAGTTCCTGAGGCGCGCCCGGCGCATTGGCTGCGAGGACCGCATTCAGCTCCGACGCGTCGAAGGCGAGGTCACGAGGCCGGAGGACCACTCCGGCAGCTCCGTGCGCGGAGGCCCAATCCGGCATCGACAGCGACGCGATGAGGAACCTCGGGGCGCTCCCCTGGTCCGCAGCCGCATCGTCGTCTCCGGGCATGACCAGCCGCCTGATGCGGTCCCAGAGCTGGTCGTCCTGCGCGACGATGACGTCGTCGAGGAGCACCGCGAGACGCCCCGAGCGCTTGCCGGCTGCGAGGTCATCCAGAACACGTTGCAATTCAGAACGTGACGAGCACCAGACATGCGCCTCGCCGACGGTCTCGAGCTTCGCCTGCATCTGCCGGAGCAGCGTGGTGCGTCCGCTTCCCGGCATGCCGACGAGGAAGGTCAGGGCATGACCCTCGAGCGCAACGCCGGAGAGCCGGTCGCGTTCCGCGATCTGCCACGGCTCTCCCCCGCGTTGATCGCCGTTGAGCGTGGTGCTGGACATTCGTTTCTCTCCTGCTGATTCTCAGCGCCAGGCGCTGTGGACTCCCCCCAGAGTCCGGCACGGTCGCGGAATTCTTTCTCCGCTCCCACGCCTCGCTCCCACGATACGGTTTTGGGGACACGCGCGTTGTATACGTTCACTCGGCGCCCCGGGCCGCTTCGCCGGATTCGGAGATCAAGCGCGGGTTTCGCTGCCCCATTTCTCCTATTTGCGACGCCAAAGCGCGCGAACGCCCATGAATTCACCGGGTCTCGGGCTGACGGAGCGCATTCTTGGATTGCGTTCGCTCGGGCGTGTCTCGGCTCAGATGCCCAGAACCGACTTGGCGATCGAGAAGTACACGATGAGTCCCGTCGCGTCGCAGAACGTGGAGATGAATGGCGTCGAGAACACGGCGGGGTCGACCCGGATGGACTTCGCGACGAGCGGCATGACGCCGCCCACGGTCGCCGAGATCGTGCAGACCGACAGCAGGGTGAGCCCGATGACCGTGCCGATGCCGGCACCATAGAAGGTCGTCGCCACGGCGAAGGCGACTGCCCCGAGGGTGACACCGAGGACGACACCGGTCCTCAGCTCCTTGAGGGCGACCGGCCAGGCGTTCCTGGGGCGTACCTCCCCCATCGCGAGGGCTCTCGTGACCGTGGTCGCCGCCTGGGAACCGGTGTTGCCGCCGATGCCGGTCAGGAGCGGGATGAACAGTGCGAGCGCCACCTGCTGCTCGAGGGTCGCCTCGAAGAGCTCGAGCACGCTCACCGTCAGGATCGCGGAAACCGCCAGCACGAACAGCCAGACGATCCGGGAGCGGACGACGGCGAAGACCGGTGTCGTCAGATACGGGCGCCGGAGGGGTTCGGCTGCGCCCGCGTGAGCCTCGTCCTCGTCTCGAGCGGCCTCGACCATACGGTGGGCGTCGTCGCCCGTGAGCAGCCCGATGAGTCTGTTCTCGCGGTCGACGATCGGCATGGCCAGAACGCCCCGGTCGACCAGGGTGCGTGCGGTCACCTCAGCGTCGTCGTCGGCGTGCGCGTAGAGGGCCGTCGCCATGTGCTTCTCGACCGTGTCGTCAGGGCCGGCGAAGAACAGCTCCCGAAGGCTCACGACACCGAGGAGATGCCGCCCGTCGTCGATGACGGGGATCGTGTAGATGGTCTCCGCGCTGCCGCCACGCTGCTGGATGCGCTCGAGGGCGACCCTGACGAGCTCGTGCGGGTAGACGTGCACGTAGTCGGGGGTCATGCGCCTGCCGACGGAACCGACCGGGTAGCCCAGGATGATGGCCGTCTCGCCGCGCTCATCCGCCGGCAGCTCCTGGATGAGCCGCTTCGCGATCTTCGCCGGGAGCTCGTCCATGAGGGCGACCCGGTCGTCGGGGTCGAGCTCCGAGAACACCCTCGCGACATCGGTATCGGAGAGCTGCGTCACGACCTCGCGCTGCGCGGGTGCGTCCATGCGTTCGAAGACGGTCATGGCTTCGTCCTTCGGCAGGAGCCGGAACGCGACCCCGGCGTCGCCGGCAGGTAGCCGTTCGAGCAGCACGGCGACGTCGGGCATCGGCGCGTTCGCCAGCGCAGACGCGACAGCGCTGAGGTCTCCGCGGGCGAGTTCGGTGGTCACGAATTCGACGAGATCATCGAGAGAGTGGAACGGGGGCATATGGGGAATGCAAGCACACTGAGGCGTCGCGCCGGTCGCCCGCGCCGCATCCGGTCCATACCAAGGTCCGGCTGCCCGCTCCGATCCGCGTCCCGCTCGCTACGATCACTGCATGTATGAAACCATCCGCGTTCGCGGTGCTCGCGAGAACAACCTCAAGGGAGTCGACGTCGACATCCCGAAGCGCAAGCTGACGGTCTTCACCGGCGTGTCCGGCTCGGGAAAGAGCTCGCTCGTCTTCGGCACGATCGCCGCGGAATCCCAGCGGCTCATCAACGAGACGTACACCGCGTTCGTGCAGTCGTTCATGCCGAGTCTGGCGAGGCCCGACGTCGAGGTGCTGGAGGGGCTGAGCGCGTCGATCGTCGTCGACCAGGAGCGGATGGGCTCGAACGCGCGCTCCACGGTGGGCACGGCCACCGACGCGCACACCATGCTGCGCATCATCTTCTCGAGGCTCGGGACGCCCTCGGCCGGGCCGGCCGGACACTTCAGCTTCAACCTCGCGGAGGGCATGTGCCCGCGCTGCGAGGGAATCGGCCGCGTCACCGACCTCGATCTGGACGAGGTCGTCGACCGCTCGAAGTCGCTCAACGAGGGCGCCATCACGATCCCCGGCTACAAGATCGACGGGTGGATGGTGCGCGGCTACTCCGAGGCGCCGTTCCTCGACGGCGACAAGAAGGTCGCCGAGTACTCCGACCAGGAGCTCCAGGACTTCCTCTACAAGGAGGCGACGAAGGTCCATGTTCCCGCCCTCAACATGAACATGACGTACGAGGGGCTCGTCCCGCGCATCCAGAAGTCGATCCTGTCGAAAGACCCCGAGGCGGTCCAACCGGCGATCCGCGCGTTCATGGATCGGGCCGTCACCTTCACAGCCTGCCCAGACTGCGAGGGGACGCGCCTGAACCAGGCGGCCCTCGCCTGCCGCATCGACGGCACGAACATCGCCGACTGCTCGTCGATGCAGATCAGCGACCTGGCCGTCTTCATGGCGGGCGTGCAGGACCCGCAGGTGGCGCCCGCCATCGCGACGCTCCAGGAGACCCTCGACTCGCTCGTGAACATCGGGCTCGGCTACCTCAGCCTCGACCGCGAATCAGGCAGCCTCTCCGGCGGTGAGGCGCAGCGAGTGAAGATGGTGCGCCACCTCGGCTCCAGCCTCACCGACATCACCTACGTGTTCGACGAGCCGACGGTCGGGCTGCACCCGCACGACATCCAGCGCATGAACGAGCTGCTGCTGCGCCTGCGCGACAAGGGCAACACGGTGCTCGTCGTGGAGCACAAGCCGGAGACGATCGCGATCGCCGACCACGTCGTGGACCTCGGCCCGCGTGCAGGTTCGGGCGGCGGCGAGCTGATGTTCGAAGGCACGGTCGAGGGGCTGCGCGTCTCTGGCACGCTCACGGGGAAGCACCTCGACGACCGCGTCTCGCTGAAGGAGACGACGCGGACCTCGACGTCGAGCCTCGAGATCCGCGGCGCGACGCGCCACAACCTCAAGGACGTGGACGTCGACATCCCGCTCGGGGTGCTCACGGTCGTGACCGGAGTCGCCGGGTCCGGCAAGAGCTCCCTCATCCACGGGTCTCTC
The DNA here is from genome assembly GCF_050315415.1 of Pseudoclavibacter sp. Marseille-Q434. Lineage (NCBI taxonomy): Bacteria > Bacillati > Actinomycetota > Actinomycetes > Micrococcales > Microbacteriaceae > Pseudoclavibacter > Pseudoclavibacter sp. Marseille-Q434. The sequence continues at coordinate 1,148,224 of NZ_JBNPQH010000001.1, forward strand.
CCGAAGTCGGCGAACGTCGTGGTCGTCGACCAGACGTCGATCCGCGGGTCTCGACGGAGCACGCCGGCCACGTACACGGGGGTGCTGGACGCGATCCGCACGGCCTTCGCGAAGGCCAACGGCGTCAAGCCCGGCCTGTTCAGCGCGAACTCGTCGGGGGCCTGCCCGAAGTGCAACGGCCTCGGGGTGATCTTCACCGACCTCGCGATGATGGCGGCCGTGTCGACCGTCTGCGAGGAGTGCGAAGGGAAGCGCTTCCAGGCTGAGGTGCTGCAGTACACGCTCGACGGGAAGAACATCAGCGAGGTGCTCTCGATGTCGATCGACGAGGCCCACGACTTCTTCGCCACGGGACCGGCCAACAAGGTGCTCGCGCGGCTCGTCGACGTCGGGCTCGGCTATCTCGGCCTTGGCCAGCCGCTCACGACGCTCTCGGGCGGTGAGCGCCAGCGCCTCAAGCTCGCCAGCCACATGGCCGAGAAGGGCGGCGTCTACGTACTCGACGAGCCGACCACGGGCCTGCACCTCGCGGATGTGCGGCAGCTGCTCTCGCTCCTCGACCGGCTCGTCGAGTCGGGGAAGTCGGTCATCGTCATCGAGCACCACCAGGCCGTCATGGCGCACGCCGACTGGATCATCGACATCGGGCCGGGTGCCGGGCACGACGGGGGCTCCGTCGTGTTCGAGGGAACCCCCGCGCAGCTCGTCGGCGACTCCTCGACCCTCACCGGGCAGCATCTGGCGCGCTACGTCGGCGCGGAGCGTCGCGGAGACTGACGTTCGCGCGGCGGCTTGATGGGCCGACGCAGGTCAGCTGGCGCGGCCGGTCAGCTCGCGCTCGCCTCGAGACCCTTCAGCTCGCGCTCGAGGTTGCGTCGTGCTCGCGGCTCCCAGTCCTCGGGGGCCGCGGGCGAGACGAAGAGGCGTGCTGATCCGAGGAGCGCGCGAAGCACCGACGCTCGGCCGACGCACCACTGCTCGTCGGTGACGTGCGCGTAGTCGCGCCGCACGAGGGCGACGTAGCGCGCGTAGCCGTCCTCGGTCCTGGCGAGCACGGCGAGGTCCGCGTCCATGAGGATCTCTCCCGCCGCATCCCCTCGCTGGACCTCGTGGTCGATCGTCGCCAGCACGAGGCGCTCGACGTCGCCGACGAGCTCGGGTGCCAGGCCCAGGGCACCGAGCCGCTCCACGGCGAGGGCGGCGCTCGCTCGCTCGTCGTCGCCCGCGGCGCCCTCGTAGACGGCGTCGTGGAACCAGGCGGCGAGTCGGGCCGTGAGCAGTTCCCGCTCGCTCAGCGAGGCGCCGAGCTCGGCGGCCCGGAGGCGCATGGTGTCGATGGCGTCGAGCACCGAGAGCAGGTGTGTGGCGTCGTGATAGTGGCGGGCGGGGCCTGACCAGGCGTCGAGCAGGTCGTCACGGAGAGCATCCGTCGCTGACTGCTGATCGTCCCCCATTCCGAGCTCGTCCCAGCGGCGCATCAGGGTGAGGCGGGCTCGCTTCGGCCGGTCCCTGGCTGGCACCCGCACGCCACCGGCGACGAGGCGGCGCACGAGCGTGGAGCCCGAAACCGGCTCGGCCCCGAGCGCGACGAGGGCCTCGTACTGCTCGGCCGGCACGTCGTAGTGGTCGACGTCGAACGCCCGGTCTCGAATGCCGGCCCGCGCCGCGAACTCGTGCAGCTCTCCGAGGGCCGAGTCGGAGACGAGATGCGAGAAGGTCGTGCCGTGCGCGGGCCAGACGGGCGGATCGATCAGGATGACCATCCAGAGAGACTACGACTACCCTTGCCACATGGTCTCCCGTGTCAAAGGTGCAGTTGTCCGTGGCAAGAACGAACCGGTGTCGATCGAGACGGTGCTGGTCCCCGATCCGGGGCCAGGCGAAGCCGTGGTCGACATCATCACGAGCGGTGTCTGTCACACCGATCTCCACTATCAGCAGGGTGGGATCAGCGACGACTTCCCGTTCCTGCTCGGCCACGAGGCCACGGGTCGTGTGTCGGCGATCGGCGAGGGTGTGACCGAGATCGAGGTCGGCGACCGGGTCATCCTGAACTGGCGCGCCGTGTGCGGCGAGTGCCGCGCCTGCGCGAAGGGGCAGCCGCAGTACTGCTTCAACACGCACAACGCGACGCAGAAGATGACGCTCGAGGACGGGACCGAGCTCTCCCCCGCGCTCGGCATCGGCGCCTTCATCGAGAAGACGCTCGTCGCCGCCGGACAGTGCACGAAGGTCGACGAGGAGTCGGACGCGGCGGCGGTCGGCCTCCTCGGCTGCGGTGTCATGGCCGGCATCGGAGCCGCGATCAACACCGGTGAGGTGAAGCGCGGCGAGTCGGTCGCGGTCATCGGCTGCGGTGGCGTCGGCATGGCGGCCATCGCCGGTGCCGCGCTCGCAGGGGCCACCACGATCATCGCCGTCGACATCGACGCGGCGAAGCTCGAGCGTGCGGCGCACTTCGGCGCAACCCACACCATCAACTCCCGCGAAGAGGACGTCGTCGAGGGCGTCCGCGCCCTCACGGGCGGCTTCGGCGCCGACGTCGTCATCGAAGCAGTCGGACGGCCGGAGACGTACAAGCAGGCGTTCTACGCGCGCGACCTCGCTGGCCGGGTTGTCCTGGTCGGGGTGCCGACCCCCGAGATGAGCCTCGAGCTCCCGCTGCTCGATGTGTTCGGTCGAGGCGGTTCCCTGAAGTCGTCCTGGTACGGCGACTGCCTCCCGAGCCGCGACTTCCCGATGCTCGTCGAGCAGTACCGTCTCGGCAGGCTGGACCTCGACGCGTTCGTGTCGGAGCGCATCGGGATCGAGGACATCGAGGCGTCGTTCGAGCGGATGAAGGACGGCACCGTCCTCCGATCGGTGGTGGAGCTGTGAGCGGCCACGGGAAGGTGCGCATCGATCGCATCGTGACGAGCGGCACGTTCTCCCTCGACGGGGGGACGTGGGACGTCGACAACAACGTGTACCTCATCGGCGACGACGATGACGTGGTGGTCATCGACCCTGCCCACGACGCGCAGGCGGTCCGGGACGCGGTGGGAGATCGGCGCGTGCGCCGGGTCCTCCTCACGCACGGGCACGACGACCACATCGCGGCGGCACGGGAGTTCGCTTCTCTCGTCGATGCGCCCATCGCGCTGCACGGCGGCGACCGGATGCTCTGGGACGCCGTCTACCCCGACACGACACCCGACATCGAGCTCGCCGACGACGACCGCATCCTGATCGACGAGGTCGACCTGCAGGTGCTGCACACCCCAGGCCATTCGCCCGGGTCGGTGTGCTTCTACGCGCCGGCGCTCGGAACGCTCTTCAGCGGCGACACGCTCTTCAACGGCGGTCCGGGCGCTACGGGACGCAGCTACAGCGACTTCGGGACGATCATCGCCTCGATCTCGGAGCGGCTGCTGACCCTGCCCCCGGAGACGACGGTGCTCACGGGACACGGCGACGCGACGTCGATCGGCGCGGAAGCTGGGCATCTCGAGGAATGGATCGCGCGTGGTCACTGACACACAGGCCGGGGCAGCCGACGCATCCGCCTACGACGTGATCGTGATCGGCGCGGGCCCAGTCGGCGAGAACGTCGCGGACCGCGCGGTGCGTGGCGGCCTCAAGGCGCTCATCGTCGAGAAGGAGCTCGTCGGCGGCGAGTGCTCGTATTGGGCATGCATCCCGTCGAAGGCCCTCCTCCGCAGCGGTTCAGCGCTCCGCGCGGCGCGCGCGGTCCCCGGCGCTCGGGAAGCCGCGACCGGCGACCTCGACGTCTCGGCCGTTCTCGCCCGGCGCGACTCCTACGTCTCCGATTGGGACGACGAGGGTCAGGTGAAGTGGCTGTCTGGCGCAGGCATCGACCTGGTCCGCGGGCACGCGCGTCTGACGGGAGAACGTCAGGTCACCGTCGGCGACACCACGTACGCGGCGAGGGTCGCCGTGGTCATCGCGACCGGTTCGGCGGCGCTGCTGCCCGATATCCCCGGCCTCGCCGACGCGTCCCCGTGGACGAGCCGAGAGGCGACCGCCGTCAAGCGCATCCCCGAGTCGATCACGATCATCGGCGGTGGTGTCGTGGCGGTCGAGATCGCGACCGCGTACACGGACCTCGGTGCGAAGGTGACGCTGCTCGTCCGGAGCCGCGTGCTCGGCGGGTTCGAGGAGTTCGCCGGGAAGGCGGTGGCTGACGCCCTGCGCTCCCGGGGTGCGGAGGTCATCCTCGGCGCTTCGCCGTCGAGCGTGACCCGGGACGCTGCTGGCCGCGTCGCGGTGAGTGTTGACGATGGTCGCGTCCTCGAGAGCGATGAGCTGCTCGTCGCGACGGGCCGCGTCCCGCGCACCGACGACGTGGGCCTCGAGGCGGCCGGGCTCGAGCCTGGTTCGTGGATCGACGTGGACGACACGATGCTGGTCCGCGGCACCGACTGGCTGTACGCGGCGGGCGACGTGAACCATCGCGCGCTCCTCACCCACCAGGGCAAGTATCAGGCTCGGGCTGCAGGCGACGCGATCGCGGCTCGGGCCGCGGGCCGTGCTCTCGACGACGCGCCGTGGGGCACCCACGTGGCCACGGCCGACCACGTCGCGGTGCCGCAGCTGGTCTACTCGGACCCCGAGGTCGCGGCCGTCGGTCTCACGAGCACGGCCGCGGAGAAGCAGGGCCTTCGTGTGCGGTCGGTCGACGTCCCGATCGGCAAGGTCTCCGGGGCGTCGCTGCACGCCGAGGGATACGAGGGCACGGCCCGGATGGTCGTCGACGAGGACCGAGGCGTCATCGTCGGATTCACCATGGTCGGGCCCGACGTGGGCGAGCTGCTGCACGCGGCGACGATCGCAGTCGTCGGGGAGGTGCCGCTGTCGAGGCTCTGGCACGCGGTGCCGTCGTTCCCGACGATGAGCGAACTCTGGCTGCGTCTCCTCGAGGCCTACGGGCGCCCCGAGTAGCGGACGGCGCACGGGGGCAGCGCTGGGGCGGCGGGGGGGCGGCACGGGGGCGGGTGCTCGATGCACGCTCGCCTGCCCCCGGCCCCTATCCTCGGGCGCCTGCCTTGGGCGAGTGTCCGCGCTCGCCTGTCCTCGGGCGCCTGCACTCGGGCGCGTGCCCTGAGGGCCTGCCCTCAGACGACTGCCCTCGGGCTCCCGCCCTGAGTGCCTGCCCTCAGACGACTGCCCACGGACGCTTGCCCTGAGGGCCTGCCCTCCGACGACTGCCCACGGGCTCCCGCCCTGAGTGCCTGCCCTTGGACTCCTGCCCTTGCACTCCTGCCCTGAGTGCCTGCCTTGGGCGCCTGCCTTGGGCGCCTGCGTAGGCGCCTGCCCGTCGCGTTCCTGACGCGGGGCCCGGCTTCAGGCGCCAGCGCCGGCGAAGACCTCTCGCACGGTCGGCGCTCCGACGGCACCCGGAACGATCTCGATGGCGTCACCCGCGGCGACCCTGCCCGTCTTCGCGACGCGCAGGTACGCGCCAACACGGCCGGTCGAGCCGAATCGTCTGACCCAGCCACGTTCGTCGTGGCCGCCGACCCAGCGGGCGAAGGTCTGGCACGGAACCCGTGGGGCGGTGACGACGAGCTCGATGGTGCGGGACGAACTCGCCGAGGTCGGGTCGCCGATGCGGAGGGTGTCGCCGACACGGAGCTCGTTGACGTCAAGCCCGTCGATGCGGAGGTTCTCGCCGAAGAACCCCGGTGGGAGGTCTCGTCCGAGCTCTCCCGCCCAGTAGTCGGCGTCGGACTGAGAGTAGGCGTAGACGGCCTGGCCGAGGCCGCCGTGATGCTTGCGGTCCGCTTGCACGTCGCCGTAGACCCCGTAGCGGCCAACCTTGACGGCCCCATCGACGGGGCGCTTGTCGATGGCGGTCACGCCGATGGCGCCGGGGTCGCGGCGGAGCTGCGCGACGGCGCAGACGGCGAGCAGACTGGCCAAGGTCGGCTCAGTTGGCGCGCTTGGCGTGCAGCTTGGCGACGCGGGCGTCCTCGGCGCGGACCTTCGCCTGGACGCCGCGCTCGTGGGAGAGCCATGACGGGGCCTCTTCGAGGAGCGCCTGGATCTCGGCGGTCGTGAGTGCTTCGGTGACGCCGCCCCTGGCGAGGCCGGAGTTGGTGATGCCGAGTTTGCGGGCGACGACGTCGCGCGGGTGGGGGCCGGTGCGGCGCAGCTCTTGGAGCCACTCTGGCGGGGTCTCCTGCAGTTCGAGGAAGGCGCTGCGGGTGAGCGGGGTCTCCTGGAACGTCCCCGGGGTGGCCGGCAGGTAGATGCCGAGCTTCTTGGCTGCGGTGGCCGGTTTCATGGTCTGTTCGGAACCGCGCTCGGCTGCGGTCTGGTTCTCGTCCGTCGGCTGGTTGTCGGTCGAGGTGCCCTCTGATTCGCTCATCTGTGCATCGTACCCAGTAGCCTTGCGGGCATGGAGACTCCGACGCACCTCACGGTCGCTCTCGCCCCCGGCATCAATCCACGCAAGTGGTCTCGTGTGTGGGAGGAGCGACGAGCGGAGACGCCGCTGGAGTTCACGACCGTGCACGCGGCCGAGGCTCGCCAGCTTGTCCTCGACGATGCTGCGCAGGTCGCCTTCGTGCGCCATCCCTTCGACCGTGATGGCGTGAACGCCATCGACCTGTTCGCCGAGGATGTGGTGGCCGTGGTCGCCGTCGAGTCGGACCTCGATGTCGACGAGCCGCTGCGGCTCGAGGAGCTCGACGACTGGCAGCTGGTGCTGGCAGCTTGGACGCCGGATTGGGCGGAGGCCGCTGAGCGGCTCGGTCTCGACTCGGGCGCGTCGGCCATGACCACCGACGCGGCGGATGCGATGGAGCTGGTGGCCGGAGGCGCTGGAGTTGCCGTCGTCCCGCAGTCCGTCGCTCGGCAGCACGCGCGGAAGGATGTCACCTACCGGGTCATCAGCGATCTCCCCCGGGTTCCGGTGTCGATCATCTGGGCCGCTGAGGATGATCGCCTCGACACGGAGGAGTTCGTTGGCATCGTCCGGGGACGGACGGCCGGGAGCTCGCGAGGCCGCACGGGCGCGAAGTCGGCGGCGTTGCAGCGGGAGGAGCAGCAGGCGCTCGCCGAGGCTGAGCGCCGGGTGAAGGAGCAGCAGAAGAAGCGGGCAACCGCAAAGCGGATCGGCACGTCGTCCGGCACGAGCCGTGGCGCCCAGCTGGCTGCGAAGCGGGCCAAGGCTGGCGGCTCGGGCGGGAAGCGCAAACGCCGCTAAGCCCGGCAAAGATTCTGTACGCGTCTCGGACGCTGCCCGTCCTCCTCCGTCGGGTCTGCGCGCGCCAGGCGCCGAATCAGGGGCACACGGCGCATGTCGTGCCGCCTGGCCAAGCGGTGTCGCCCGGCCAAGCGGTGTCGCCCGGCCAACCGGTGTCACCCGGCCAACCGGTGTCCCCCGGCCAACCGCTGTCACCCGGCCAAGCGGTGTCACCCGGCCAAGCGGTGTCGCCCGGCCAAGCGGTGTCACCCGGCCAAGCGGTGTCACCCGGCCAAGCGGTGTCGCCCGGCCAACCGCTGTCGCCTGGCCAGGCGGTGTCACCCGGCTGACCGAAGCGTGTCGCCAATCGGTAGCGCCTGTCGGCGCTGCCGGGCCGCGAACCCTGGGGCCTCGGTCAGAACGGAGCTTCATCTGCTGCTCTCGTTTCCGGGGGCTCGGCAGCGGGCGGACTCGTCCCGCGGTTTGCTGGCGATGACTCTCCCGGCGTGAGGTAGTCGTCGTTGGGGGTGAAGTAGACGTCGTGGTGCTCGGGTCTGTCAGTGCGCGCTTTGCCGCTTGGGGTGCGCCAGTCGAGGATGCCGCCGCCGAGTTGTTCGACACTCCAGGCGGTGGAGTGTTTCATGACGTGGTGGTGTTTGCAGAGCCCGCAGAGGTTCTCCAGGTTTGTGGTGCCGCCGTGTTCCCAGGCGTGGGTGTGGTCGAGGTCGCATCTCGCGGCGGGTTGTCGGCAACCGGGCCAGCGACAGTGGATGTCGCGCGCGGCCAGGAAGTTCCGCATGGCCGCCGTAGGGCGATAGCTGTCGACGGCTTCGACGGTGCCCGTGATCGGGTCGGTGAGGATCCGGAGGAACGACGGCGCATTCGCGGCGAGGCGCATCGCCTCCTCGAGCGGAACCGGGACCATGCCGTCGAGCAGAGCTGGAGCCGGAGTGAGGCGGGGAGCGCCTGACGCGCGGCTGGCGCCGGCAACGACGCCGCCCGTACCATCAGGGCCGCTCACGCCGGCACCGGCAACAGCACTGGCATCACGGGCCGCGCCGTTTCTTCCCGGCGCGGTGAGGGCAGAGAGGATCGGGATCGTGAAGGCGACGTTCGCCTGAATGCCCGCCGCAGTGGCGCAGGACATCGGGTCGGACGTGAGCAGCATATCCGCGAACAGGTCGGCCTTGACTTCGTCGATGGTGCGCTCATCGGGCGCATCCACGGCGGGGTCGGCAGCTGCGTCGATATCGGCGTGGGCGCCGGCATCGACATGGGCGTCGGCACGGGCGTCGACATCGGCGGTGACATCGGTGCGGGCGTCGACATCGACATGCGCCTCGGCGCGGGCGCCAGCAGCGGCATCGGCATCGGCATTTGCCCCTGCCCCGAACGGGCCTCGCCTCCCGGCTGTACCGGCGCTCGTCGCGCTCCTGGCGAATTTCGCGTTCGGGTTTCGGTCGCGCCTTGATGAGCGCCTTGCCCTGCTTCCGCAGCCGGTCGGCGATCGCCGTCCCCTCGATCAGCGGGAGCCTCGCCCGCAGAAGGCACATGCCGTTCTCCGTTGCCGTCACCGACACATAGCGGGTCTTCCGCGCCCGCTCGTGCCGCTCGGACACCGATTCCTCCGTCAGCGACTCCGCGACCCGAGCCGCGGCCATCCGCAGCGCCTTCGGCGGCAGCACACGCGAGCCCAGCTCGGCGAGCATCACCCGCACGAACTCTCCCCGCCGCGCCCCCTGCTCGACCGAATCGACATGCGAGACCGACAACCCGGCACCCGTGAGCACCCGCAGCTGCTCTTCGCTGATGCTCCCCTCACCGAGCGCATCGACGAGACCAGGGAACTCGCGAACGGCGATGCCAGCATCCGACAGCGCGCCTTCGGCCGCCGACTGCCCGACCTGCTCGATCAATGCGACCTCCGCCGCGACCGACTGCACGTGCATGGCATGCTCCGCGGTGCCGTCGAGCGCATCGAGAACCGACGCCATCTCCTCCAACTTCGCGCGTACCCGCACCTGGTCGGCAGCCACGATGGCTGCCATGACAGCGAGGTCCGCATCCCAGTCCAGCAGGAACTTCCGCCACGCGTCGACCGAAGCCGGGTCATGGGGGTCAAGCCCCAGGACCTTCAGCGGTTCACCGTCGTACGAGTACATACCTGCATGTTGGACCGGACCACCGACATTTAAGGCGGCCGCGGAAAATCCAGCAGAAAAGCCCAGGTCCCGTGCGTGTCTCGCGCACCACTCGCACGCTTCGAGCGGCACCATTCGCCGGTGGTAGGTTCAGACCCTCGAACAAGGAGGTTCGCTCATGCGGAAGGTCACGTACTCGCTCGCCCTCACGCTCGACGGCTACATCAAGGACGAGGACGGCAGCTTCGACTGGGGCGACCCCAGCGAGGAGGTGTTCCGGCTTGCGACCGACGAAGTTCGCGGCGTCGACGTCCACCTGATGGGGCGTCGGCTCTACGAGACGATGGTCTACTGGGAGCCCACCGACGAGGAGCGAGACTACGGGCAGCTCGAGGAGGAGTTCGCGGAGCTCTGGCGTGCCCTCCCGAAGATCGTCTTCTCGAACACGATCACCGAGGTCCGGGGCAAGACTCGGATCGCTGGCGGCACGCTCGCCGAGGAGATCGCCCAGCTGAAGAACGAGCCAGGTGATGGCGCGATCGCCATCGGTGGCGCGGAACTCGCACACCAGGTCGCCGACCTCGACCTGATCGACGAATACCTGCTTCGCATCTGCCCGGTCCTCGTGGGAGGCGGAACCCCGTTCTTCTCCCGGAACAACCGCCGCACAGCGCTCGAGCTGCTGGACTCGCGCACCTTCGAATCAGGGGTCGTGCACCTCCGCTACCGCGTTATCCGGTGATCTGGGCCGCCGCGGCGATGACCTGAACCATCATGCTTTCCGCGACCAGCCGATCGCGGGGGCGACGTGTTCGGCGATGGTCGCAAGCAGGCGCGTGTTGTAGGCGACTCCGAGCTGGTTCGGCACCGTGAGCAGGAGCGTGTCTGCGGACTGGACCGCCGTGTCCGCTGCCAGCTCTTCGGCGATGCGGTCAGGGGCACCCTGGTACGTGCGCCCGAACCGAGAGCGCATGCCCTCCAGCATGCCGACCTGGTCGCCTTCGCTGCCGCCGCGTCCCCCGAAGTAGGTGACGTCTTCGTCGGTCGTGATGGGAATGACGCTGCGGCTGACGGAGACGCGCGGCTCGCGCGCGTGTCCTGCAGCCGCCCACGCGTCACGGAAGCCCTGAATCTGCTCGGCCTGCAATTCGTCGAATGGCACACCGGTGTCTTCGGTGAGCAAGGTCGAGCTCATGAGGTTCATGCCCTGCTCGGCGACCCAGACCGCGCTCGCGCGGCTCCCGGAACCCCACCAGATGCGGTCGTCGAGGCCCGCCGAGCGCGGCTGGATGGGCAGTGGGGCGTTGGATCCCGTCATCTGCGGGTTGCCCTCGACTAGACCTGCGCCCGTGATGGCCGCGCGGAACAGCTCGGTCTTCGCGCGGGCCAGATCGTCGTCGGTCTTCCCTTCCGGCGGGGTGAAGCCGAACGCGTGCGCGCCGTTCCGGGCAGGCTCCGGTGAGCCACGGCTCAGCCCGAGCTGCAGTCGGCCTTCTCCGCCGGAGTGGGCGCTGATGAGGTCGGCCGCGGCGGCCTCCTCCGCCATGTAGAGGGGGTTCTCGTAGCGCATGTCGATGACGCCCGTGCCGATCTCGATCCGGCTCGTGCGCGCTCCGACGGCTGCGAGCAGCGGAAACGGCGCGGCCAGCTGCCGCGCGAAGTGGTGGACCCGGTAGTACGCGCCGTCGATGCCGAGCTCCTCGGCGGCGACGGCGAGCTCGATCGACTGGACGAGCGCATCACCGCCGGTCCGTGTTCCCGACTGGGGTGACGGGTGCCAGTGTCCGAATGAGAGGAAGCCGATGTTCTTGCGCATGCAGGACACAGCGTTCGGGCCCTGCGTGGCATTCCCGGTCCGTCCTCCACCGGATTTGTCGGTGGCCGCGGGTACCGTGCCGACATGACGAACGTGATCTACAACACCGCGACAACGCTTTCCGGGTTCATCGCAGACGACGACAACTCGCTCGACTGGCTGTTCGTGGTCGAGCAGCCTGAGGACAACAGCTTAGGCCCGTTCCTCAAGGGCGTCGGTGCCCTTGTCATGGGCTCGACGACCTACGAGTGGGTCTACAACCATGAGGGGCTCGACGAGCATCCCGAGAAGTGGCGGGATTCCTACGCCGAGCGTCCGGCGTTCGTGTTCACGACACGTGAGCTCCCGGTCCCGGACGGGCTCGACATCCGCCTGGTCCGAGGCGCCGTCAGCGACCACTTCGGCGAGATCGCAGAGGCGGCCGGCGATGGCGATGTGTGGGTGGTCGGTGGCGGCGACCTGGCTGGTCAGTTCTACGAGGCCGGGCAGCTCGACGAGATCCGACTCTCCATCGCCCCCGTCACCCTCGAGTCAGGGGCGCCAGTGCTCCCCCGTCGCATCGAGGCGGATGCGCTCCACCTGAAGTCGGCGCACGTCGAGGGCCAGTTCGTGCACGCGCACTACGAGGTCCGTTACCCGCGCCCCTGACGTAGCCTCGTCGTCGTCGCGAGGGCGAGCAGCGGCGTCGCGACCGCGAGAGTCGCAATCGAGAGCGCCGGCGCGCCTGCCAGCGACGGCAAGGCGAGGCCGAGACCGAGGGCAACGGAGAGGAGCACGCCATCGAACTGCCAGGCGAGACGTGCGATCACCGACAGGTCACCGACCTCGCTCGGCATCGGCGTCAGCAAGAGGGGAGGCAGGTGACCCCGCGCGGCATCGAATGCTCGGACGGCGACCAGGGCCAGGGCCACGAGGAGTGGTGCCGGACCACCCCCTGACACCGCGACGACCGCGCCGACGACGAGCACGACGAGGGCTACCGGGAACACCGCGTGCAGGAGAAACTGCTCTCCGACCGGGGTTCCGAAGACGGCGGCGCCGACCGCAGCGTCGGCGGCGTGCCTGAAGCCGTCTGCGAAGCTCCCCAGCGCGAGATACATGAGCACGGATGCGACGGCGGCGATGCCAGCGATCGCACCGGTCGACGTTGCCGCGCCCACAAGCTCGGGAGTACCCGAGGGCCCCGTGGCCAACCCGAGCAGCACGGCTCCGACCGCGAGCCCGAGAATGCCGAGCACCGTGCGCTGGGGCGTCCGCATCGCGCCGACCGCGTCGCGGACCAGCATCCGGAGGACACGTGGTCCACCGACCACAGCACTGAGCCTTCTTCCTGTCGTGGGGCGCTCTCGGTACGTCGCCGCAGCTCCCGCCAGCTCGCCGGTGGCAATCGCGACAGACGCCGACTCGCGGCGTCCCGCCTGCAGCAGCAGAGCGTCACCGCGCAGACGATTGAGGAGGCCTGGCACGCCGGCGAGCACGACAACCGCCGCGGCGACCAGCAGAACTGTTCCGATGATCCCGGCGTCGGCGTCGCCGACAAGACCAGCCCAAGACGCTGCGAACCACTGGCCAGCGCCAAACGGAGACGCACCCCAGACCCCCAGGAGCGCGGCGCCAGCCCACACCGGCGGGCCGACGAGCAGCTGACCGAGCAGCGCCGACACGACGCCGAGCGAGGCCACCGCCACGGCTGCGGCAGCACAGGCCACCACGGCCAGAGGCCGAGCGCCGAGGCCAACCACCAGCGCGGCTCCAGGCAGACACACGACAGCGGCGGAGACCGCGGCCGCGACGATCAGGCTCTTCACGAACGGGCGCCGCAGCGTGAGCTTCCTCGGGAGGTGGTTCGAGCCGAGCGTCACCGTCGCGAACGGGGCAAGGAGGGCCGGCCCTCGCACAGCACCCACGAGCATGCCGACGGGGCCGACTGCGGCCGCGAGGAGACGAAGCTCCTCGAGGAAGTCCGCGGAGGTCAGCCAGCCGATCGACGCAGGTTGCAGGAGCGCGAGGAAGAGCATCCGCACGATGGGAGCAACGGCGATGAGCCCAACGGCGACAGCGAGGTAGACCCGGTAGGCGCCCTCACGCCGCCGCGCGGTCATCGTCACCGCCAGTCCTGCGACCGTCATCCGGGGTGCCGCCGCGGGCACCGGGGGCTGCCCCCGAGACGCAGCTCGGCTGCACCAAGCGCATCGATGAGGGGACGACTGTGGGTCGCCACGACGATCGCAGCTCCCCGCTCGCGCTCCTCGGTCAGGATGCCGGCGAGCAGCTCGCGCCTGTGCTCGTCGAGGCGCTGCTCCGGCTCATCGAGCACCAGCACCTCGAACGGTCGTGCGAGTGCGGTGGCCAGCGAGAGGAGCTGGAACTGGCCGGACGACAGCTCGTGCGGGAAGCGATCGGCAAGGTCCAGGATGCCGAGACGCGCGAGCACCGCATCGGCGCTGGCATTGGCGTCGCGGACCGAGGCACCCCAGGAGGCGGCCACCGCGGTGAGATGCTCCCGCGCGGTCATCGTCATGGAGAAGGGGACCGACCCGAGCAGCGCCGCGAGCCTTCGCCGGAACTTCGGGCTCCGTTCATCGACGGGTTCCCCACCGACGAGGACGCGGCCGGAACTCGGTGAGACCTGTCCCGTGAGCGTGCGCAGCACCGTGGTCTTTCCAGAACCGTTCTCGCCGGTCAGGCACAAAATGGAGCCCGCAGCCACCTCGAACTCGACTGAGGCGAGCACGAGGGTGCCGCCGCGTCTCACGGACGCTCCTTCGACGCGGACCGCTGGCATGCGACCATCCTCCCGTGCCCGCAGACCCTGAGCAAGTCACGTCGCCAGCAGCTGGCCCACGGCGTTCGTCTGGACCTCGACGTCACGAACGCGGCGCCGCCCGCGATCAGCCGCGAAGCGTCTCCAGGAAATGACCGAGGCGCTCCAGGCCCTCCACCAGTTCAGTCGTGGAGGCGGCGTAGGAGAGCCGCACGTGCGTCTCCCCCGTCGCCGCCCCGAAATCGCGTCCCGGCGTGAGGGCGACGTGTGCCTCCTCGAGCGCTCGGTCACAGAACTCCCACGCGGAGAGACCGGTCGATGCCACGTCGAAGTACACGTAGAACGCCCCGTCTGGGAGAACCGGTACCGGCAGCCCGATACGGGCGAGCCCATCCAGAACGAGGTCGCGTCGCGCACGCAGCTCCGCGCGCCGCGCTTCGCAGAGGTCGAGCGACTCGGGCGTGAACGCGGCGAGCGCCGCTAGCTGCGCGGGTGCCGACGCCGAGAGGAAGTAGTTGGTTGCCAGCTTCTCGACGGCGGGCACGAGGACCTCCGGCAGCACCGCCCAGCCGAGCCGCCACCCCGTCATGCCGAAGTACTTCGAGAAGCTGTTGATGACGATCGCGTCCGGGTCGACGCTGAGGACGCTCCGCGGAGGCGTGCCGTCAGCACCGGGGTCGGAGAGGTTCAGGTAGATCTCGTCGACGATGCGCCACGCGCCGCGTTCGCGGGCGAGCGCGCAGATCGCCTCGAGTTCATCGAACGGTATCGACGTTCCGGTCGGGTTCGATGGTGTCGCGACCATGAGCGCGTTCGTGGGCTCGCTCCAGGCGGCCCGCACGCTGGCGAGGTCGAGCTGGTAGCGAGACCCGACGGTCGACGGCGCGCTGACGACTCGGCCGCCGAAGCTCTCGACCAGCTGACGATTGCACGGGTAGGAGGGGTCAGCCATGAGGACGTCGTCGCCGTTGTCGGTGGTCGCGGCGACGACCAGCAGCAGCGCCGCGGATGCTCCTGAGGTCACGATGATGCGCGCCGGGTCCACGTCGACACCGTGGCGGAGCTGGTAGAAGCCGCTGATCGCCTGGCGGAGGGCGGGGAGCCCGAGCGCGACCGTGTAGGGCAGCGGACGACCGTCCATGGCTTCGCGCATGGCGTCGCGCACGGCTGGCGGTGCCCCGAAGTCAGGTTCGCCGAGCGAGAGCTTCACGATCCGGTGACCAGCGGCCTCGAGAACCGCCGCCCGCTGCCCGAAGGCCATGGCGTGGAACGGCTCGACGGTCTGGGCGCGATGCGAGAGCTTCATGATCCAAGGATGCCAGGAGCTGCACCGCGGCCGTCGCTGCGCGCGGTGCCGTCGGTGGTGCCAGCTACGCTCATCGGAACGGTTCAGAGCTGGGGGCGGCATGGAGATTCTTCTGACGGGGGCGACGGGATTCGTGGGCACGGCCGTGCTCGCTCGGCTGCGCACGATGCCGGACGTCACTCGTGTCCGGGTGCTGTCGAGAGGACCTGACCGCGCCCCGCGAGGCGTGGATGTCGTGCGCGGCGATCTCGCCGAGACCAGGACGATCGTCGGTGCCGCCGAGGGGGCAGATGTCGTGATCCACGCAGCCGGCTACGTCGGGAACGACCCGCGCATGGCCACCTCCGTCAACGACGCGGGAACCCGTGCTCTCGCTGGCGAGTGCACGCGGTCGGGGGCGCGACTGATCGCCGTCAGCACGACCGCCGTGTACGGCCCCGGCCCGCACCGCCTCGCCCGTGAAGGCGAGGTCGCGATGCATCCGGTTTCCGCGGCGAGCGTGTCGCGGAGCGCCGGCGAGGCCCATGTGCTGTCGGCTGGCGGCACGGTCGTCAGGGCCGCCCTGACGTATGGGGGCGGCGACCGCTGGTTCATCCCGACTGCGCTTGCGGGCGTTCGCGCCCTGGGTGGGTGGTGGGCGGTGGGAACGCGCGCCTCTCGACCGTCCATGTCAGCTCGCTGGCGGCGCAGATCGTCCTCCTGGCCACTGACTCCGGGGAGCTTCCTGACGCGATTTTCCATGCCGCAGACCCCGAACCCGCGACGTTCCGGGAGATGCTCACGAGCGTGGCGCGTCGGCTTGGGGTCGACCTCCCCGAGGTAGACATCCCGGTCGACGACCCGCGCCTCGCTGAGGTGCCTCCGCAGCTGCTGCAGCGAGCCTTCGTCGAGCACACCTACGACGGCGAGCTCCTGCGTCGACGAACCGGCTGGCGTGGGCATCCCGACCGCGACCTCAGATTGTCTCGCGCAGACCTGGGCTGGTATGCCTCCGTCACACGGTGATGACGGCACGCAGGCGAGGGGTCGCCCCCTCGATCACGTGCAGCCACATGCCGGTTGGGATCGCCCTGATGACCGCGAGCCCGCGGCCTCCGTCAGATGCTGCGTCCGACCGGAAGACCGCAGCGAGGAGCGTCCTGTCGTCGCTCGCGAAGACCATCGACCCAACGTCGACCCACGCTGCCCGCCGGCCGCCGGCTCGCGGCCCCTCAACGCGAACCGCGCCCTGCGCGTCCTTCGCGATGATGACTGCATCGCCCGAGAGGAGCGAGGGAAGGTCGGCCAGCTCGTCCAGGGACCGCCGCCCCTGAGCCAGGAGCACAACTGCCGTAGCCGTCTCCGCCTCGAGGCGACTGAGGATGACCAGGTCGAGGTGCCTGGTCCGGACTTCCGTGAGCGCGTGGTCACCGGGCCGCGCAAGCAGCCACGGGTTGCCACCGCGATGCTCGGCGACCACCCGAAGACGTCCATCTGCAACGGCCGACCGTACGGCGAGGTGCATTTGACGGTCTGGATGCACGAGCACTCCCATGTGTCCCCTCTCGGATCGTGAGCAGTTGGTTTCCCGATCGGCCCAGGGCAAGCTAACATACAGAACACTCTGTTTTGTACTTCACTCCTCGTGGGCCCCTCTGTCAACTGGCGCAGATGACGCCGCGCAGTGACGTCTGCTCACCGAGATCACGGGCGTCGTGGCGCAGAGCGACGCCGAAGGGGGCACCGATGCGGGTCAGCCGAGAACTCGTCCACAAGGACAGCGAAGAGTCGATGCTCATCGCCACGATGGATGAGGTGAGTCCGGATGCGTACCTCGCTCGTCTGCGCACGATCCCGACTGTCGTGCAGGCGGCTGGCGCCCGGTCGACCGCGGTCTCATCACCGACCCTCCTCGGGCTCGAGATCACCAGGCAGCTGGGCCTCCTCATGGGGCACCGAGCGGGCGGCATCCCGCTCGATTGGGCCTTCCTCCTCAACGAGCTGACCTTCCAGGGGTCGGATGCATTCGGGCTCGGCATCGCGACGAACGCGGCGGCGATGACGGCCTCGGTTCGCATCAGCAGCGCGCGCGTCCGCGCTGGGCGCTGCGACGAGATGACGGCGTTCGCGGTCTTCGAGATCGATCACGACGTCGTCGCGGAGGGCTCGGGCTCGTTCCGGTGCGTGCCCAGGCGCACCTACTCGGCGCTGCGACGACGTCAGCTGCAGGCCCCCCGCCAACCCCGCCCCAGCAGCAGCGGAGCCCTCGCCGAGGTCTCCGTGCACGGTCTGGACCTTCAGGCGCACCTCGGCTGGCCATCCGCCAACCGGCTCATCTTCGACCACGAGGTCGACCACGTGCCCGGCCTGCTCTTCGCCCAGGCAGGGATCGAGGCGCACGAGCACCTCACGGGGACAGCGCCCCACGAGGTGGCGCTTGTCTGCCCCCGGTTCGCCGAGATCGGCGAGGTCGTCTCCATCAGTGCCAGGCGTTCGGGCCACCAGGTCTCGACGGCAGCAGATCAGGCGCACGAGCGTGTGGCCCAGGTTCGATGCGCGTGAGGCCCTGGCGAATTCGGCCCCTCCCGCTCGCCCTCCCTCGGCGGCGGGGTCTTCGTCACTACACTCACTGGCTATGACCGCCCTCCCCCGACCGTCCAACGCGCCCCAGCAGCAGCGGAGCGTCGAGACGCGGAGTCGGCTGGTGCTCGCGGCCGCCACGACCTTCGTGGAGTTCGGCTTCGCGGGGTCGACGCTGGCGCGGATCCGCGAGCACTCCGGGGTGACCAACGGTGCGTTCTATCACCACTTCGCGACGCGCGAGGCGGTCGCCGAGGCGGTCCTCGCCGAGTACGCGGAACGCGCGACGCGCTCGGTGACGGATGCGACGACCTCCGCGACGAGTGGAATCGAGGCTCTTCTCAAGGTTTCGCTCGCCTTCGCCCAGCTCCTGCGCAGCGACGTCGTGGTGCTTGCTGGGGTCCTGGTCACGACGGAGATCGGCTCGAACTTCCTCGCTCACGGCCCGTATCTCGACTGGCTCGCCCGCCTGAAGCCGCTCATCCAGCTCTGCCAACGCGAGGGAAGCATCCGCCGCGATGTGGCGGCGGCGGACCTCAGCTCGCTCCTCGTGTCGACGTTCACGGGGACCCAGCTCCTCTCGGGCGCCGTGAGCAGCCGACAAGACCTTGTGACCCGGGTCGCCACGCACTGGCGGATCATCCTGCCCAGTCTGACGACGCCCGAGGAGGCTGCGCGCGTCACAGACCTCCTCGACTCGGTGTTCGATGACGACGTTGCTGCCCGCTGACCGACCAGCCGACCCCGACAATCCCGTGACGATCCCGTGACGACCCCAGCCGAGCTGGCGTCCGGCTGAGAGGAGATGACGCATGCCGTTCGCAGACGAACTGCTCGGACGACAGCAGGCCTCCGCCATGACGGACCTGCTCGAAGCGGCGGCCGGCGTTCGCCTCACCGAGACACGAAGCGCGGCCCTCCAGCTCGCTGACCTCGCGCTGGGTGCTCGGAGCGCGCACCTCGCCGCCTCGCTTGCCGTCGACCTCCCTGTGCCGTACCCGGCCTTCGCCGCGATCGTGCGCCGGGCGCTGGAGTCCGCATCCCTCACCGGGTGGATGATCTGGCCCGTCTCGGTCGCCGTCTCCGCTGCAGCGATCGCCGACGGCGGTGAGGAGGCGTTCGACGACGGCATGCAGCTGCTCGCCGAGCTGACCCATCGGCTCACGTGCGAGTGGGCGGTTCGGGCGATGCTTCGTGCGCGCCTCGAACGGGCCCTCGGGATCATGCTCGCGTGGACCGGCAGCCGTGATGAGCACGTGCGTCGCCTCGCGTCCGAGGGGACGCGCCCATACCTTCCGTGGGGAACGAGGGTGGCTGGGATCACTCGCGACGCTCGCCTGACCGCACCGATCCTGAATGCTCTCTACAGGGACGAGAGCGAGTACGTCCGCCGCTCGGTCGCGAACCACCTCAACGACATCAGTCGGCATGATGCGGGACTCGTCTGCGAACTGGCGACGGCGTGGCTCGCGGAGGGCGACGAGAACACGCCGAAGCTCGTACGGCACGCCCTCAGGACGCTCGTGAAGCGCGGCGACCAGGAGGCGCTGGGCATCCTCGGCTTCGTCGCGGCCGACGTGATCGTCGACGGGCCGACGCTCGACCGCAGCAGCATCGTGCTCGGCGAGGAGCTGCTCATCTGCGGAGCGATCCGGAACAGCGGTCAGGAGCCCGCGAAGCTGGTCGTCGACTACGTGGTGCACCATGTCAAGGCGGATGGGAGCAGGACCCCGAAGACCTTCAAGATCTCGACGATCACGCTCGCTCCGGGCGAGACGCTCGAGATCGCGAAGCGTCACAAGATCGTGCCGATCACCACACGCCGGTACCACCCTGGAGTCCACGCCGTCGAGCTGCAGGTCAACGGCGTCCGATTCGGCTTCGCCGAGTTCGAGTTGCTTCCCGACGTCGTGTGCTGAGATACGGACATGTCCGAGACACCAGCCGACGATGTCGGCACGCAGACCATTCGCATCGAGCGCGTCGTCGCCGCTCCCCGGGAGGAACTGTGGCTGTGGTTCACGGAGAGCGACCGGACTGCGCAGTGGATCGGCCCCTGGCACTACACCGATGAGGATGCCAGGCAGATCGGACTCCAGCTGGTGGCTGAGGAGGGCACCCCGGCGAGCAGCGCGACGATCGGTCGCTGTGAGGCGCCGGGAGTGCTGGAGGTCACGACCGAGGATGCTGCAGGCGTGTGGCGTCTGCAGGTCTCGCTGGAGCCTGAAGGCCCCGGTGGAGCATCGACGCGGCTCATCTTCGAGCACTTCGATGTGCCCGTCGGCATGCTGACGGACATCCGTGCCGGTTGGAACTTCTACCTCGACACGATGCTGGCGGCGAAGGATGGGCTCGAGAAGCCCGTATTCGAGGACTACCTCGAGCCGCCAACCCCCGGTGCCGACTGAGACGGGACCCCAGCAGCCACCCGCCGAGGAATGTCATTCCCGGTCATGATGGATGGCGTGTCACATCGTCGAGACACAGCCTCGGTAGCCTGTGCTCATGCTCGAAGCCCCTACGAACTCCCCCGCCAGCCGAACTGAGGCTGGCGCAGAACTGCCGGACGAACTGCGCTCGGATGTGCACCTCCTCGGCACCCTGCTCGGTCAGGTCATCACTGAGACGGGAGGCCCGGAGCTCCTCGACGACGTCGAGCGGCTGCGCCGCCTCACGATCGCGGCGTACGAGCACGGAGCCGAGGTGGCAGACGACTCGTTCGCATCAGCCGAGGAGCTGGTGGATGCGCTCTCACCGGCACGTGCGGACGAGGTCGCTCGCGCGTTCACCTGCTACTTCCACCTTGTGAACCTCGCCGAGGAGCACCACCGGGTTCGCGTGCTCCGGTCCCGCGGCGCCTCCCCGGCGAAGCAGCAGGAGGACACGATCTCGCAGGCCTTCGCGCGACTCAGCGCGGAGATCGGTGAGGAGAAGGCGGCCCAGCGCGTGCGCGACCTCCGCTTCCACCCGGTGTTCACCGCGCATCCCACTGAGGCCCGCCGCCGCGCGGTGTCGTCCGCGATCCGCCGCATCAGCGACCTTCTCGAGGAGCGCGACGAACTGCGCTTCCTCGGCTCCGATTCCGACGGAAGCGCGGCAGCGCAGGAACTCACGCGTCGCCTGCTCGAGGAGATCGACCTCCTCTGGCGCACGTCACCGCTGCGCAGCGACAAGCCGACTCCCGTCGACGAGGTGCGCACCGTCATGGCGGTCTTCGACGAGACGCTCTTCACGACCGTCCCCCGCGTGTATCGCCGGGTCGACGAGGCGCTGCAGGGTGGCATCTCGGGCACGGTCGCTCCGCTCGCGAACCCGTTCGTGCGGGTTGGCTCCTGGATCGGCGGCGACCGCGACGGCAATCCGTTCGTGACCGCCAAGGTCAGCCGACAGGCGGCCGTCATCGCCTCCGAGCACGTGCTGCTCGGCCTTGAACGTGCCTCCGCCCGAATCGGCCGCACGCTCACGCTCGGCTCCGACACGACCCCGCTCGATGCGGCCGCGGCGACCCTGCTCGCACGCCTCGGGAGCGCCGACGAGTCGGCCGCTGCTGAGATCGCGCAGCGCTCGCCCGGTGAGCCGCACCGCAGAGTGCTGCTGCTCATCGCGCGTCGCATCGAGGCCACGCGGCGACGCGACGCCGACCTTGCCTACACGGTGCCGGACGAGCTGCTGCGCGAGCTGCGCATCCTGCAGGCCTCGCTCGTCGCAGCGGGCGCGGGCCGGCACGCGTACGGCGAGCTGCAGCACCTGATCTGGCAGGTGGAGACGTTCGGCTTCCACCTCACGGAGCTCGAGGTGCGCCAGCACTCCCAGGTGCACCGCAAGGTGCTCGCCGAGCTCGCTGAGCTGGAAGCCGGGAACGAGCCGAGCGAGCTCGCCGCCGAGGTCCTGGACGTGTTCCGCTCGGTCGCGTTCATCCAGGAGCGTCACGGGCCTCGCGCAGCTGGACGCTACATCGTCTCCTTCACGCAGTCATCCGAGGACATCGCCAACGTCTTCAAGCTCGCCCTGGCGGCGACGGGTCCGGGCGCGACGCCACCCGCGCTCAACGTGATCCCGCTCTTCGAGACGTTCGCCGACCTGCAGGCGGCTCCCCGTATCCTCGCCGAGATGCTCGAGCAGCCGGAGGTCGTCGAGCTGCTCGCCGGCAACGGCCGCAGGCTCGAGGTCATGCTCGGCTACTCCGATTCCTCGAAGGACGTCGGCCCCGTTGCCGCGACCCTCGCCCTCTACGAGGCGCAGAGCCAGATCGCGGCGTGGGCGCAGGAGAACGGCATCGAGCTGACGCTCTTCCACGGCCGCGGTGGCGCGCTCGGGCGTGGCGGCGGCCCCGCGAACGTCGCGATCCTCGCCCAGCCACCGCACTCGGTCGACGGCCGCTTCAAGCTGACCGAGCAGGGCGAGGTCATCTTCGCCAGGTACGGCGACCCGGACATCGCGGCCCGCCACATCGACCAGGTCATCTCCGCGACGCTGCTCGCCTCCGCACCCTCAACGGAGTCGCGCAACGCCAACGCCGCCGAGAAGTACGCCGGCGTCGCGGCCACGATGGATGCGGCCTCGCGTGAGCGCTTCTTCGCGCTCGTCAAGGCGCCAGGCTTCGCGCCCTGGTTCGCCCGCGTCACACCCATGGAGGAAGTCGGGATGCTCGCACTCGGCTCGCGACCGGCCCGCAGAGGGCTGTCGGTGGAGTCGCTCGAGGACCTGCGCGCCATCCCGTGGGTCTTCGCGTGGACGCAGGCTCGCATCAACCTCACCGGGTGGTTCGGCCTGGGCACCGCCCTGGAGGCGGTCGGGAACCTCGAGCAGCTGCAGGCCGCCTACGCCGAGTGGCCCCTCTTCCGTTCGATGATCGACAACGTCGCGATGAGCCTCGCGAAGACGGATGCGCGTATCGCGCGCCGCTACCTCGAGCTCGGCGATCGGCCGGAGCTCGCGGGGCTCGTGACGGACGAGCTTGACCTCACGGCCAGCTGGGTCACCCGCATCACGGGCGGTGCCGAGCTGCTTGAGCGCAAGCCGGTGCTGCAGCGTGCCGTGAAGATGCGCAGCCCGTACGTGGACGCGCTCTCGCTGCTGCAGCTCCGCGCACTGCGCCGACTGCGCGACGACGCGAGGAAGCCCGACAGCGACGAGGCGGCGGAGCTCCAGCGCCTGCTGCTGCTCTCGGTCAACGGCGTCGCAGCCGGACTGCAGAACACCGGCTGACGCTCCGCGGGGGCGCGACGTCGTCGCGCGAAGCCGGCAGAGCATGGCCGTCACCCGTCTGGGTGGCGGCCATGCTGTCGATTCAGCTCCCGCGGATCTGCCCGTCGAGGTAGACCCAGCGGCCGTCGGCGCGGATGAAGCGGGCGCGCTCGTGGAGGAGGCCCGCGCCGTCGGGGTCCCGGTACGCGGCCCGGAACTCGACGACCCCGGATTCGTCCTCCGGCCCTCCGTCGAGGGTGTCGACGATCTGCAGGCGTCGCCAGACGGTGCCGTCGTCGAGGTCGATCTCGTCGGGCCTGGTCGCCTCCGCCCACGTCTCCGCGAGGTAGCCGGGCAGGCCGAGCGCGAACGCCGAGTAGCGGGAACGCATGAGCGCCTCGGCTGTCGGCGCGGGACGACCGGCATGGAAGGCTCCGCAGCACGACTCGTATGCGAGGCGGCTGCCGCAGGGGCAGACGTCGGCAGCAGGCGGGGCGGTGTTCCCGGGGCGTTCGGCAGCACCTCGCGAAGAGCCTGGGGGCGCCCCCTCCGGTGCGCTCACTCCCCCGCCGCTGGCTTCGTCGCCACACCGTCGAGCCAGAGCGTGTCGGACTCGTCGCCGTGTGCCCCGGCCTTGCCGACGTGCTTGGCGCTGATCTGCGGGCCGTTCTTAATGACGTGCACTAGCGCCATGCCGTGCCCGCGACCGAGGTCGTAGTCCTCCTTCAGCCAGGCCAGGATGTCGCCCGCCTTCGTGTCTGGCGCGTCGAGGCCCTTCTCCTGCGCGATGGCGATGAACTGACGCGGCGTGAGGCCCGTCTTGCCCTCGATGTTGTCGAGGTACGACTGGAACGACATGGATGCTCCCTCCCTGGGCTCGCCGCTGATCGGCGACCGTGCTGGCATCCTAGCGACCGGTGCTTCCTCCCAACTCCCTGCGGATCGGACCGGGCCGGTGGCGACAGGAGGATGATGTGGCTATGTCGCACCATCCAGCACTGTCGCGGCCGTTGTTCCACGACGCAGACCAGAATTTCGAAGCCAAGATCGTTCTCGGATCCGTCGGCGCAGGCGCTGGCGACCTCGGGGAGATCTTCGCCACGCTCGCCGCTGTCGAGGACGGCAAGCGGGAGTCGTGGGTCAGGGCCTGGTTCGCGAGAGCGCAGGCCACGCAGCAGCTCGCGCAGGTCTCCGAGAGCAACGGGCGGACCGCCACCGCGGCCGCGCAGTGGCTGCGAGCGTCCGCCTACTACGGCCACGCGCTCAACGCGATCGCGGCCATCGGCGACTCCGACGGGTACGCCAACGCGTTTGCCATGCATCGCGCGGCCTGGGACCGCTTCGCGTCGCTCAGGCGTGTCCCTCTCGAGGGTCGTTCGATTCGCTACGGAAAGGGCTCCCTTCCCGGGTACTTGCAGCGCCCGGATGTGCCGCCGCGGGACGGACGGTCGCCCCTGCTCGTGCTGGTCAACGGCAGCGACGGGACGCTCACGGATCTGTACTCGACGATCGGTGCGGCCGCGGCGGCCCGCGGGTACGCCGTGCTGTACTTCGACGGGCCGGGTCAGCAGAGCCAGCTCGTCGCCGGCACCCACTTCAGACCGGACTTCGAAGCAGTCCTGACGCCGGTGATCGACCACGCGCTGGGCCTGCCCGGCATCGACGGGTCCCGCATCGCCGTCTACGGGGTCAGCCAGGCGGGGTACTGGGTGCCGCGGGCGCTGGCCTTCGAGCACCGCGTGGCGGCGGCGATCGTCGACCCCGGGGTGACGGACGTGTCGACCTCCTGGGTCGGACACCTGCCGTCTCCGCTGCGCCACGAGCTGGCGAAGGGCGACTCGAAGCACTTCGACCAGTACATGAAGCTGGGCCTCGGCCACAGCGCCGCCGAACGAGCCGTGTGGAACTTCCGCGCCAAGCCCTATGCGAGCACCGGCTACTTCGCCGTCTATCGGGAGGTCGGGAAGTACCGGCTCAGCCCGGAGCTAGCCGGCTCGATCACCACGCCACTGCTCATCACGGCGCCGGAGAACGAGCAGTTCTGGCCGGGACAGTCCGACGAGCTCGCCAGCTTCGTGCCCGACGCCGAGCTGGTTCGGTTCACGGCCGTCAACGGTGCCGATTCGCATTGCGAGCCCCTCGCCCGAACCGCCGTCAACGAGGTGCTGCTCGACTGGCTCGACGCGCGCCTCGACGCGCGCTCAGAAGCAGCACCCGCAGACGCGCGCTCGCAAGCAGCACCCGCAGACGCGCGCCTCGGAGCACCCGAGGTCACCCGCGAGGCCGTCGCTACGGAGCCGACGGTCCGGTGATGCATCTGGTTCCCGGCGGCAGTCGCGGGCCGTGCGGGATCCAGGCCGCGGGACGCTACTCGCTGCGCTTGGCGACGAGTCGGTCCCGGACCTGACGACGGAGGACCTTGCCGATGAGCGACTTCGGAAGCTCCTCGACCTGCACGACCCGCTTGGGCACCTTGTAGGACGCGAGTCGTGAGCGGCAGAAGTCGCGGAGCGCGTCGCCGTCGAACGTGGCACCGTCGCGGAGCACGACCGCGGCGGTCACGTCCTCACCCCCGGAGCTGCGCGGCAGGCCGACGACGGCGGCGCCCTCGACGTCCGGGTGTGCCGTGAGGGCTTCCTCGACCTCGGAGGGGCTCACGTTGAAGCCGCCCGTGATGATGAGCTCCTTCTTGCGGTCGACGACCGTCACGAAGCCGTCGTCAGACACGGTGACGATGTCGCCGGTGCGGAGCCAGCCTCCGGCGAGGAGCACCTCGCGGGTCTCATCCGGCCGCTTCCAGTACCCCTGGAAGACCTGCGGCCCGCGGATGAGGAGCTCGCCCGATTCGCCGGCGGCGCGGTCGATGCTCGGGTCGTCCGGGTCGACGACGCGGATGTGCGTGCTCGGGAACGGCACCCCGACCGTTCCGGGGCGCCTGGTCGGGCCGACCGGGTTGCCGAGCGCGACCGGCGAGGTCTCGGTCATGCCGTACCCCTCTACCAGGAGCCCTCCGGTGACCTCTTCCCAGCGTTCGACGGTCTTGACGGGCAGGCTCATGGCTCCTGAGATCGCGAAGCGGATGCCCGTGAAGCTGACCCCTTTGCGCGAGGCTGCCCTCGACAGGGCGTCGTAGATAGGAGGGACAGCGGGCAGGAAGGTCGGCGGGGAGCTCTTCGCCGCGGCGACCACGAGGTCGACGTCGAACTTCGGGAAGAGGACGAGCCGCGCCCCGATGCTCATGGCGAAGGTGAGGCACAGTGTCATCCCATACGCGTGGAACAGCGGGAGCACGCCGTAGAAGACTTCTCGCCCCTCGGTGAGCCCCGGCACCCAGGCGCGGCCCTGCGCGGCGTTCGCGCGCAGGTTGCGGTGGGTGAGGATGGCACCCTTGGGGCTGCCGGTGGTTCCGCTCGTGTACTGCAGCAGGGCGACGTCATCCAGTGCGGGCTTGGGCACTCGCTTCGAGATGCGCTTCGCATTCGCGACGCGCTCCCACTTGAGCACGCGGCGATCCGAGGGGGTCGCCGTCATGGCCTCGCGGGATTCGCGGGCCTTCGCGACGGGGAGGCGCAGAGCGAGCCGCTTCCCGAATGGCAGCGCGCTCGTCATGTCGACCGCGACGATCGTGTCCGGGACCACGTCGCTCGGCAGCTCCGAGATGAGATCGGCGACCTTGTCCCACACGATCGCGATCTTCGCGCCGTGGTCTTCGAACTGATGCCGCAGCTCGCGTGCCGTGTAGAGCGGGTTGTGCTCGATGACGATCGCGCCGAGGCGGAGTGCGGCGTAGAAGGCGATGACGTGCTGTGGGCAGTTGGGGAGCACCAACGCGACGCGGTCGCCCGCTGCGACCCCGAGATTGCGGAGGCCCTCGGCCGCACGAGCCGCCTGCTCCCCGAGCTCGCCGTAGCTGGTCTCGGCGCCGAAGAACTCGAGCGCCGGCCGAGAGCCGAAGTGCTTCACCGAGTTCTCGAGGAGGTCGACGAGCGACTCCCGCACGTCGGCGATGTCGTGGGGCACGTCATCGGCATACGCGGCCAGCCATGGCCTGGACGCGAGGTCGGACGTGCTGCTGGTCTCGTTGGCGTCGTTCACCGGGGTCCTTTCGACGAGCACGGCTGCGCGCACAGCGGTGCGCTCGAAGCCTAAGTCGCCGCGCTTGTGCTGAAGCCGTGTGTGCCGGAGTCTCTTCGGCTCCCCTCAGCGCGCATCCGCTTCCTCACGCGATCGACCAAGGACTCATAGTCCAGCCATAGGAAAGTGCTTCAAGCTACAACTATGAAGAAGCCATCGAAGAAAGCCACCATCGGTATCGTCATCGCGGCCGTTGTCGTGGTGATCGGCATCGCCGCCGCAGTGTTCGGCCCCATGATCTACCGTGACGTGATCGCCGAGCCCGCCGCCGAGGCGCCGGCGCTCGAGATCGAGTCGACGACCCCGAGCGCGGCCGACGCCAGCACACTCGCTGGCTCGTGGACCGTCGCCTCCGGCTCCTACGCCGGCTACCGGGTGGATGAGGTGCTCAATGGCACGGACGTGACCGTCACCGGCCGCACCGAAACCGTCTCTGGCACGCTCACGACCACCGAGACTGAGCTCACGGCCGCCGACATCACGGTCGACGTCGCATCCATCGCCACCGACGAGGAGCGTCGCGACGAGTACTTCCGCAGCGAGGCGCTCGACACCGCCGCGAACCCCGAGGCGACCTTCACGCTGGATGAGCCAGTCGCCGCGCTCGACGGACTCGCGGATGGCACGCAGGCGACGATCCCTGCCACCGGAACGCTCACGCTCAATGGCGTCAGCCAGCAGGTGACGATCGACCTCA
Source organism: Pseudoclavibacter sp. Marseille-Q434 (assembly GCF_050315415.1). Classification (NCBI taxonomy): domain Bacteria; kingdom Bacillati; phylum Actinomycetota; class Actinomycetes; order Micrococcales; family Microbacteriaceae; genus Pseudoclavibacter; species Pseudoclavibacter sp. Marseille-Q434. The sequence goes on from NZ_JBNPQH010000001.1 coordinate 1,176,017, forward strand.
CGGCGGGCCTTGACGGTGACAACGTGCAGGTCGCCGGCAGCATCCCCGTGACCTTCGCCGACTACGGGGTCGAAGCCCCGAACCTTGGCTTCGTCTCCGTCGAGCCCACCGGATCCGTCGAGTTCCTGCTCGTCCTCGAGCGCGCGTAGGCGCTGAACGAACCCGAACCGCCGGCCAGCTGGCCGACTCCCCCACCGCTCTTTTCCGCTGACCAGCTTGCGTGACGAGACCGCCTCCTCCGGGCCAGACCCAGCCCAGAGGCCCGGATCGTCACGCAAGTTGGTCATCGCGCTGCGCGGTCCGGGAGTCTGATCGTCCGGCCGCGCCGTCCGGTGGGGCTCCCAGGCCGACGCGGGTGACGGCGTCGGGACTTGGCCGACGACGCTCGTCAGGTGCGCGCTTCGAGGGCGTCGAGCTTGCCCTGCAGCACGCGACGCTGCTGCTCGTTTGCGGTGAGCCCCACCGCGACGCTCAGCTCGGATCTCGCTTCGTCGATCCTCCCGAGCTGCGAGAGCAGCTCCCCGCGCACGCTCGCGAGCAGGGGGCCACGGGCCAGGGCACCGGATGCGCCGAGCCGGTCGACGATGGCGAGTGCGGTTGCCGGTCCGGTCGCTATGGAGACGGCGACGGCCCGGTTGAGTTCGACGACGGGACTCGGGGCCAGGCGTCCGAGCACCTCGTAGAGCAGGACGATCTGCGCCCAGTCGGTGTGCTGCACGGACGGGGCCACGGCGTGCCGCTCGGCGATGGCGGCCTGCAGGCAGTACGTGCCGCGCCCCTTGCCGAGGGCGTCGGCTCTGGACAGAAGGGCGCGACCGCGGAGGATCGCCGAGCGGTCCCAGCGTCGCCTGTCCTGGTCGGCGAGGAGGATGGGGGTGCCGTCGGCCGACTCTCGCGCCCCGAAGCGCGAGCTCTGGAACTCCATGAGTGCGACGAGTCCGAGCACCTCAGGCTCTCTGGGGAGCATGCTGGTGAGCGCTCGGCCGAGCCGGAGGGCTTCCGCCGCGAGGTCGGATCGCAGCCAGCGGTCTCCGGAACTGGCGGCGTAGCCCTCAGTGAAGATCAGGTAGATGACGGCGAGGACGCCGCCGAGGCGCGGCGTCCACTCGCTCGGGTCGGGCGTCTCGAAGGGCACTTTGGCGGCGGCGAGGCTCTTCTTGGCCCGCACGATGCGCTGCTGCACGGTCGCGACCGGGATGAGGAAGAGGCTCGCGATCTCGTCGGTTGTGAGTCCGCCCACGATGCGCAGCGTGAGCGCGACCTGCGCCTCTCGGGAGAGCGCGGGGTGGCAGGCGACGAAGATGAGGCGGAGGACGTCGTCGCCGATGGGCGCCCAGGGGTCGCTTGCGGTCGCATCCGCGTCGCGCAGGTCGCGTGCGATGGCGCTGTAGCGGTCGTCGAGTCGCTCGCGGCGCCGCCACCCGTCGATGGCCTTGTGTTTGGCGATGGCGGTGAGCCAGGCGCCCGGGTTGACCGGGACGCCTGACTGTGGCCACTGGGTGAGCGCGTCGGCGACGGCTTCCTGCGCGAGGTCTTCGGCAAGGCCGACGTCGCCGACCATTCTCGTGAGGGTCGCGACGATGCGGGCGCTCTCGATGCGCCAGACGGCGTCGATGGCGGCGGCGGTCGCGGGCTGGCCCGGCACGCGAGCGGCGACGTCGTCGCTGTCCGCTCCGTGGCCGCCGCCGGGCTCTGCCGAGATCATCGCCGAGGCCTCTGCCCGCGTCCGTGTCCGCGTGTGCTCAGGCGCCGGCCTGCTGCTCGCGCCAGCCCTCTTCCTTCTGGATGAACTCGTTGTCTTCGTGGCCGGCGAAGTCGCTCATGTCGGTGACTCGGCGTACTTCGAGCTTCGACCCCGGTCCCTGGAGCGGGGCTCGGGAGGCCCACTGGATGGCTTCGTCGCGGGTGGCGGTCTCGATGATCCAGAAGCCGTTGAAGAGCTCGTGGGTCTCGCCGTACGGGCCGTCGGTGACGACGGGCTGCTCGCCAGAGAAGTCGACGACGAAGGCGGTGCTGAGGTCGTCGGCGAGGCCCTCGCCTGCGAGGAGGACGCCGGCTTCCATCATGGACTCGTTGTACTTGCCCATGGCGTTGATGATCTCGGTGAAGTCGGTGTTCTCGTAGGCGGCCTTGGCTTCGTCGGTGGCACGCATGATGAGCATGAACTTCATGATGATTCTCCTTGTCTGCAGCCCCGCAGGGCCGGTTGCAGGGTGCTGATCTGCACCCGTCTACTATGGCGTCGAACGGCGGCCGGGGAAATCGACACGTGCCGTGAATGTTCTTGAGAATCTTTTCTGGGGGCCGGTCGGCGCATCTTCAAGTCGGCTTGCTAGCTTCCGGGCATGACGAGCGATTTCGAACCACGGGTCGACCGAGTCTCGCGAGTGCTGCCGGCGAGCGCATCCAAGGTCTACGGGGCGCTCCTCGATCAGCGGGCGCTGGAGACCTGGTTGCCGCCGGAGGGGATGACGGGCAGGTACACGCGTTTCGAGCCGCGGGTGGGTGGGCGCAGTGTGCTGGAGCTCACGTATTCGGAGGTTCCGGTTGGTGGTGGCAAGACTGCTGAGTCGCGGGATGTTTCGGAGTCGGTGTTCGTGGAGCTGGTCGAGGGTGAGCGCGTTGCCCAGCAGGTCGTGTTCGAGTCGGATGATGCGCGGTTTGCGGGCACCATGACGATGGTGTGGGAGTTGGCGGAGTTTCCGGGTGGCACGCTCGTGACGGTCTCGGCGTATGACGTGCCGAGCGGCATCAGTCAGGCGGATCACGTGGAGGGCATTTCGTCGTCGTTGGAGAACCTTTCGGCGTTTGTGGGTCGCTCGTGAAGCAGCAGGTGAACTTCGTGACGTTCGCGACTCGCGATCTCGACGATGCGCTGCGCTTCTACGTCGATGCGCTCGGTTGGGAACCGCTGCTCGATGTTGAGGGCGAGATCGTGTTCTTCCAGCTCGGGGCGGGGCAGGTGCTCGGGTTCTTCGATGCGGAGAAGTTCAACCGCGATCTGGGGACCGGTGAGGATCGTTCGCAGGTGTCCGGTGTGACGTTGGCGCACAACGTGGGGAGCCGCGAGGAGGTCGTCGCGGTGGTGTCGGCGATGGCCGCCGGCGGTGGGGTGACGTTGAAGGTGCCGCAGGAGGGTGACTTCGGCGGTGTGTTCCACGGCTTGGTCGAGGACCCGAACGGTGTCGTCTGGGAGGTGGCGCACAACCCTGGGTGGAGCGTGCTCCCCGATGGTTCGGTCGTGTTCGGGAGCGCCGAGTAAGGATCCGGGGTACCGGTACGCGGCCGATGCGGTCTCCGTGAGCGGGGTCGCTGCGTCGGCGACGGCGTCAGCGACGACGGGGTTGGTTGCGCGGGTCAACAGCGGGGCTGCTGGGGGTGCTCGTTGCAGTCGCCGACGGTGATGACGGTGTCGGCGGTGAAGAGTTCCAGCGTGACGGTGGTCGAGGCTCGGTTGAGGGTTCCGGTGACGGGGATGCTCGTGCCGTTGGCGAGGGTCACGACGGCGGTGTAGACGACGGTGACGGATGCCTGCACCGTCGTCTTCTCGGTGTAGACGTGGCTCGTCTCGGTGGCGGTGAAGTCCTCCTGGCCGAGTGCTTGCCAGGGTGAGCCGGCTGTTGTCGTCTCCTGCGTGGTGCCGTCGCCGTAGTCCCACCGGTATGTGGTGGGGGTGAAGGTCACGGTGATCGGGTGGCCGAGGACGCTCCCGGCCGCGGTGTGCTGGGCGGCGGCCGTGTAGAAGTTCGTGTGGGTCCCGACGATGCTCCACGTGGAGGGCTCGGCCGTCAGGGTCACGGATGCGGGCGCGAGGGTGAGCACGTCGCTGATCGTGAAACTCGTGGGTGGCCTCGGCGCGGTCGTGGTGGTGCCGCCTCCCCCGCCGCCGCCGCACTCCCTGCACTGCACTGTCGCTGGCGCGACGAGGGAGCTCACGGGGGATGCGAGCGCGTTCGCGTTCGGTATGAACGGAGGAGGGCCGCCACCGCCGCTCGTATCGTCTCCTGAGCCTCCGCCGTCAACCCAGCTGTCGTCGGATGAGTAGTCATCCCCGGAGCCCCCGCCGTCGTACGAGTCAGAGGGACCCGGGTCCCCCACGTAGGTCTCCTCGACGTTGACGCTCACGCCATTCCCGTCGTTAGAGACACTGCCGCAAGCACCCAGTAAGAGTTCGCTAGAGTCGCAGGCTGCACGGGGCAGAGCCCCTGAAGGGGCAGCCAGGCCGGTTACGATTGCCGCGCTCACGAGCAGAAACTGGCGCCAGACCATGGTTCACTCCCATTGGACTTATAGCCGTTCTGGCTGCTGACAATCTCGAATACGACAGGGAACCGGTCAGGAACGTCAGGCGCCCGGGCACTGATTCCAGCAGCGTCGACAATGTTGAAATGGGAAACGTCGTAGCACCCGTAGGCGGCGATAAGCACTGACCCGTCGGCGGCGCTCACGCTCTGGATGCCAAGGTTCGACACGGTCGCGGCACCCACGACTGTCTGACCAGCACTTTTGATTTCGTCCGCGGACTCACCAATCGACGTGCGGTGCTCTTCGGTGGCCACCGGACTGAGGCTCTCGACTTCGGCTTGTCCTGACAGGACCGCCGCTTCCGCCGCCAGGAACTTCGGCACCAGCTCCTCCACGATCGCCAGGGCTTCCTCGTTGCTGGGCAGGACCGGAGTTGAGGCCGTCGCGGTGGGGCTCGGGGGTGGGCTCGATGTCGTGCCTTCCTCGGGCGCGCATCCGCTCACACCGGCAGCCGCCCCGAGACTGAACATGATCAGCAGAACGGTGCCGATGGCCCGCCTGCGCTTCCCCCTTGGTTGCATGGCCGTCAAGGTAGCGGCTCCGGAAAATCCTCGCAGAAGTTATCCACAGATCGATGGTTCGGGCCGCGTGCTGGGTAGCATCGTGGCGTGACGAGCCCCAGCGATTGGATCGAGCATCGCCGTGGAGACGGTGAGCTCCTCGGTTGGATGCGCCCGCACGGCGATGGTTTCGTGGTCATGGATCTGCTCGGACGGGAATGCTCCGGGGCACTCGACTGGTTCGAAGCTGAGACGCTTCTGGATGATCTGGGAATCGGGTATCTCGCCGACGCCTATGAGCTGCGCTTGGAGAACGGCGCGTGGTTGCGCGTGCGCATCACTGAAGTGTCGACGGTCCGCGTCCGCGTGAAGCGGGACGACTGGGGAGACATCACGGTGCCCAACGTCGAGTTCACGCTGTCGTTCCCGCCGAACGACGTGCTCCGCCCGGTTCGCGCGACTCTCGACCAGCGCGGTCACCCGACATAGACCTCAAAGATATAAACGCTGTTCGATCTCAGGCGCCGTTCGTCGAGGATCTGTTCGTTCAGCGTGGTGGAGACAAGATCGGAACCGCCACGTTCCGAGCGCGCGCGGTCAGCCTGCTCAGCGTTCGCTGTCGAGTTCCCTAGGCTGGCTCCATGCCCCGCACTCTGATCCTGCTCCGTCATGCCAAAGCCGAGCATCCGATGACGATCGACGACCGCCAGCGTTCGCTTGCTGACCGTGGCGTACGTGAGGCCGCGGAGGCGGGCGACTGGCTGCGCGAGAACGCGCCCAAGGTCGACAAGGTGCTGTGCTCCCCCGCTGCGCGCACGCGGCAGACGTTGGAGACTGCTGAGATCCTGGCGCCGGCCGAGTTCCCGAGTGCCCTGTACATGGGTGGCGAGGACGACTACCTCGAGCAGGTCAAGGAGACCGACGCCGAGGTGCAGACGTTGCTGGTCATCGGACACGAGCCGACCGTGTCGGGCACGGCGATCGCGTTGGCCGCCGACAAGGAGTCGGACCTGGCGCGGGAGATCCGCCACGGCTACCCGACGTCAGGCATCACCGTGCTGACGTTCCACGGTGAATGGGATGCCCTGCGCTGGAATTCGGCGAACATCACCGCGTTCCACGCACCCCACTAGGCCCGTCTCGCGCGGCGGCTCGCATCCACACGACAAACGCGGGTTCGTTCGCCACCGGAGCGTCATCTGCCGTGTGGATGCCCGGACCCGCGCCTTGGGTCAGGTGGACGCGCGCGACGTTCGCCGTGCGTCCGCTGGCCGCAGCGCCATGCCGACGAGTGGGAACAGCAGCACGGAGAGCATCCCGGCTCCGACGAGCGACGAGGCGAGGGCGGGATCGAGGACCTTCTGGTCGACGCCGATGGCGGTCACCGCCACGATGATGGGCAGCGCGGTCGCGCTGAGGAGCCCGAGGCTTGAGCGCTCGCGCGGCGCCGCACCCTTGGGCGCGACCAGCTGCGCGGGGATACCCCTGATAACAAGCAGCAGCGCGAGGAACACGGGGAGCAGGATGAGCGCCTGCGCGCTGCCGAGCAGCGCGTCGAGGTTGAACGTGACGCCCGTGTAGATGAAGAAGAGCGGCACGAGGAAGCCGAACGCGATCGCCTCGATCTTGCTCTCGACCTCCTCGCGGTCCGCCTCGGGCGCGCTGCGCATGACGATCTGCCACATGACGCCCGCCGCGAAGGCGCCGAGGAGGATGTCGAGGTCGAGCATGGCGCTCAGCGCGACGAGGCAGGCGAGCGTGAAGATGACCACCCGCACCGCGAACTGGCCCGAGGTGTGGAGGCTCGCGCTGACGAGCCGGTGCAGGTGCCCGTGCTGCATGCGCACGGCTACGAGGATGGCGACGCCCGTGATGACGACGAACAGCGCGAGCACCAACGCCGAGATGCCCGGCGAGCGGGTGCCGAGGAACACGGAGATCGCGACCAGGGGTCCGAACTCGCCGACGGCGCCCATCGCAGTCGTCGCCTTGCCGAACGGTGATCCGAGCTCGCCAGCGTCGCGGAGGATCGGGATGAGCGCGCCGAGCGCCGTCGAGCTCAGCGCGATCGCGATGATGACGGCCGCTTCACCCGGCGCGATGAGGAAGCCGGCGGCGAGCCCCAGGGCGAGGCTCACGACCCACGCGAGCGACGCCTTCCCGAGCAGTCCGCCGCCGAGGCTGCGGAAGCGGATCTCGTTGCCGGCGACGAAGAAGAGCGCCGCGAGGCCGAACTCGGCGAGCCAGTCGAGGAGGTCCGATTTCTCGACCCAGCCGAGGAGGCTCGGCCCGACGGCGATGCCAAGCAGAAGTTCGAACACGACGATCGGCACCTTGACCCAGGGCGAGATGCTGCGCGCGAAGAGGGGAGCCAGCACTGCGAGGGCCGGGATGAGGAAGACCCCGGGTTCCGACACGCGCTCAGCGTAACAGCGAGGCGCGAGGCGACCGGAGGGTCGCACGAGGCGTCTTTGCGCGTCGGACGCGTAGCGTGAGACCGGGCGGCGCGCGCTCATCCACCACCCCGACCTGCTGGGAAGGCTCTCATGAAGCTGCACACGATCACCACCGGCGACGGACCGAAGAAGGTCGCGTTGGTGCATGGCATCGGTGCGAGCGCCGAACTGTGGGGCTCGCTCGCCGAGCGCATCGCGGAGTCTGGCGAGTTCACGACGATCGCCGTCGACCTGCGCGGCCACGGGGACAGTCCTCGGGCTCAGAGCTACCGTCTCGCCGAGTTCGTCGACGACCTCATCGAGACCCTGCCTGGCGACCTGCACAGCGCGGTCGGGCATTCGCTCGGGGGTGCCCTGCTCGTGCGCGCCGTGCCGCGACTGCTGCCGAGGCACGCGATCTACCTCGACCCCGGCTTCAAGCTCGGACTGCCGAGCGAGGGCGTCGGCGCCCGCGTCTTCTGGGCGCTGTCCGGGGTGACGCTGCCGCTTGTGATGCTGGCCAGCGCAGCGACGGGCACCGGCGACAGCAAACGCTACTCGGAGGCGACGCGTGTGCTGGACAAGCGCGCGAAGCAGCGCTTCGACAAGAAGATGACGGTCGGCATCTTCGATCAGATCACACACGCCCCCACCGCCTCCGCGGCCCCGGTTGTGCCGTCGACGCTGGTGCTCTCGGCGGAGGGCAAGGCGGTTGCCCCTGCGCCGATCCCTGCCGAGCTCGAGGCGCTGGGGTGGGACGTGCGTCAGCTGCCGCAGGTCGGGCATCCATTCTGGCTGCACGACGCCGATGCGACGTTCGACGCGATCCGCGACGTGCTCTGACGGGGCAGCCGGCGGGCTCGAGCGGCTCGAGCAGATGCGCGCGGGCACTTCTCCCCGGAGCGAACTCGCAGTTACTCCGGGGCGCTCCCCTAGGCTGAGCGGCACGTCGATGAAGGGGTGCGCATGCTGTCTGTCGAGTTCCCGCGAGATGTCATCTTCACTGCGGCCCTGTTCGGCTTCGCGACGTTCGTGTGGGCCGGGTGGGCGCAGGAGCGTCCGCGCCACTGGGCGTGGCGCATCGTGTTCGGCGTGCTGAGCCTCGCCGGCGTCGCGCTGGTCGGCATCACCCTGCCGACGGCGATCCGGAACTGGACGAGCGCGACGGCGCTGCAGGTCGACTCGGTGCCGTTCACGATCTACATCGTCATGGTGGCCCTTGAGGTGGTCGGCGGTCTCATCGCGGCGTTCATCCTGCTGAGGCGCAAGAAGGGCGAGCTGATGGCGCCCGTCATGCTGCTCATCGTCGGACTGCACTGGGTGCCGATGATCTGGGTATTCGAGCAGCCGTTCCTCGCACCCGTCTCGGTCTGGACGATCGGGGTGGCGATCGCGACGTTCTTCCTGCCGAGCGAGAAGCAGGCGCCGAGCTTCTGGTGCGGCATCCTGACGGCCCCGGTCTTCCTGATCACGGGCATCATCTTCGCGATCGTGGGTCTCAACGAGTTCGCGAGCATGACCTGCGCCTGCTGAGCGCGCGGAGAGCTGACGTTGAGCGGGCCGTGATTTCGCGTTCACGGTGCCCACGGCCGCCCGCGGACTGGGCATAGCATCGGCCGTCATGGAGTTTCTTCCGCTTTTCGCGCTGGCCGCGCTCTTCGCCGCCGCCGGCGTGTGGCAGGCCGGTTGGCCCGCATCCGCCGCTTCGACGGGGCAGCGGTGGATGTTCCGCGACCGCGAGCCGAACTGGAGCGACGCGTACCTCGGCTACGTCAGGTTCGGCGGCGTTGTGCTGTGCGTGCTGGCGATCGTCGCGACGGGTGTGGCGTTCACGTTGACGTTCCGTGCGACGCTCGCCGAGAGGTGCGAGTCGGAGTTGAAGCCGGCCCTGGACGCGACGCGCAGCGACGTGGGTTGGACTGCGTCGTCGATGGAGGCGTTCGCGACCGAGCACGAGCTGGACCTGCAGACGGGCACCACGAAGGTGGATCTGCCGGAGCTGCCCGACTTCGGTTCCGTCTACGGGCTGGACACGGAGGCGCCTTCGAAGCCGACGCCCCTGGTCACGACGACGTACACATTCTCGACGATGGGGACGGCGGTCGTGGCCGCGTCGGTGCAGACGGGCGGGTACGAGTCGTCGCGGCCGGAGCCCGAGGCGGACTCGGCGGTCTGCATGCCGTGAGCCGCGCATCCGGTGCCCCGCCCTCTGCGAGGTGCGCCGGCTTCGACCCGCTTCGTCGCTGCATCGAGCGACTTGTTAACCTGGTGGTCAGTACTTCGTCATACGTAACTCGACCAGACATACAGAACCAGGGAACAACAGAACATGAGAATTGCGATCATCGGTGCGGGCCCGAGCGGCATGGCACAGCTTCGGGCGTTCGAGTCGGCAGCTGAGCAGGGGCGGGAGATCCCTGAGATCGTCTGCTTCGAGAAGCAGGCTGATTGGGGCGGCCAGTGGAACTACACGTGGATGACCGGCCTCGACGAGCACGGCGAGCCCGTCCACTCGAGCATGTATCGCAATCTCTGGTCGAACGGGCCGAAGGAGGCCCTCGAGTTCGCCGACTACAGCTTCGACGAGCACTTCGGTCGACCAATCTCGTCGTATCCCCCGCGCCCCGCGCTGTGGGATTACATCTCGGGCCGCGTCGAGCGGGCCGGTGTTCGCAAGCACGTGCGCTTCAGCACGGTGGTGCGCTGGGTGGATCTCGATGAGGCGACGCAGCAGTTCACGCTGGTGAGCGAGGACCTGGAGTCGAAGAAGACGAGCCGTGAGGTGTTCGACCGCGTCATCGTCGGATCCGGGCACTTCTCGTTCCCGAAGATGCCGTCGTTCGAGGGCCTCGAGACGTTCCCAGGCCAGGTGAGCCACGCCCACGAGTTCCGTGGCGCGGAGAACCTGCGTGGCAAGGATGTGCTGGTGATCGGGTCGAGCTATTCGGCGGAGGACATCGGCAGCCAGGCGCACAAGATGGGTGCGCGGTCGGTGACGGCGAGCTACCGCACGGCGCCGATGGGGTACGACTGGCCGCTCGGCTTCGAGGAGCGTCCGCTGGTGACGAAGTTCGACGGTTCGACGGCCCACTTCGCGGATGGCACGGAGAAGGACTTCGACGCCGTTGTGCTGTGCACGGGGTATCTGCACAAGTACCCGTTCTTGCCGAACGAGCTGGCGCTCGACTCCCCCAACAACGTGTACCCGGAGGGCCTCTACAAGGGGGTCGTGTGGGAGCAGAACCCGCACCTGTTCTACCTGGGTGCGCAGGACCAGTGGTTCACGTTCAACATGTTCGACGCGCAGGCGTGGTTCGTGCGCGACGTCATCCTGGGCGATGTCGTGCTGCCTGGAGTGGACGCGCGGCAGGCCGACATCGACGCGTGGCTCGAGCGCTTCCACGCGATCGGTGGGGCTGCGGATGAGATCCGCTTCCAGGCCGACTACGTGCGCGATCTGATCGAGGCGACCGACTATCCGATGTTCGATCTGGACGAGGTGGTGGAGATCTTCCTCGAGTGGAAGCACGACAAGTCCGAGGACATCATGGGGTACCGCGATCGCGCCTACCGGTCCGTCATGACGGGCACGATCGCATCCACGCACCACACGAGGTGGGTGGATGAACTCGATGACAGCCTCGCTCGGTACCTCGCGCCACTGCCGGCTGCTGGTTCTGCTTCTGGCTCTGCCGCTGGCGCGGCGGCGGATGCTGCTGGCGCGCCTGCCCTCTAGCCTGGCTTTAGGCTGTCGGGATGAAGCTCAGCCGACATGACGCCGCGATCCGTCTCGACATTCCGCTCGAGATGGCGAAGCGGAACGGCCTGCCCCCGTATATCGCCGAGGAGGCGTTGGCGGAACTGGATGCGAATCCGCCTGCGTGGCTCGCTCAGTCGCGCGCGAACCGCACGGGCAAGCGTCCCGTGTGGGCGACGCTGACGTGCGAGGTGTGCGGGACGGTCGAGAAAGTGCGGCCAAAGAAGTGGTGGCCGGAGTTCACGTATATGTCGTGCGACAACCACGATCTCGACGAGCTGCCGGACCCTGCCCCTGGAACGACGCGCGAGTTCTCGTACGGCATCGGGACTCGCTTCACGGGCGTCGTCGACGCGTAGGCGCTCTTGCGCCCTTTGGCGCGGCGCGCAACGTGTGCGCGTTGCTACGACTCGCTGTTCGCGGGGTGCCACCCGCCGTCGACGGAGAGCAGGTGCAGGTCTCCGCCGATGGCGGCGTATTGCGTGAATTTAGTCGCCGACATGTCGTTCCAGATGGACCCGATGATGCGGTCTTCCGCCGTGTAGTTGGCGATGAGTTCCATGAAGAACGTGTCGTGCTGGGTGAAGTCGTCGTGGAAGTCGGAGGCGAGCCAGAACCGTTCGGTGTCGGCGGTCACGCCGGGGGCCAGGCCGCAGGGTACGCCGGTGAACCAGTCGCGCTCGGGCAGGTACTCGGCCCACTGGTAGTGCGGTGCACCGGCAGCCAGGTCAGGGCCGCGGCCGCGGCCTGCAGCCGGGTCCTTGGAGACGACCGCTTGCAGGTACTCGGTCACCCAGGCGGGCCGCTCTCGGCGGAGTTGGGTCTGGATGGTCATCGAGATCGCGTAGCTCACGCGACAACCCTACTGACCGGGGTTTCGGCTGGTTCTTCGCTGCTCTTGAGATCAGGCGCCGTGGTCTCGAGACCCGCCGGAGAACGGCTGGAGGCACGGGGACTCTTCTCTCGAAACCACTGAACGGTGTTTACGGCAAACGGTGCAATGGTTTCGAGAGGCCGGCCGCCCTAGGCCCGCGTGTTTGGCTTCCGGCTCAGGCGCTCGAGGTTCCGGTCGCGCAGCCTGCCGTCGCCTCGCGGACCCTCGTCGCGGAAGGCGCGACGCTCGAGCTTCCGGGCGACGCAAGTTGCGCATCCGCTTGGGGTCTCCCCCGCTTTCGTCAGCCAGTATCCGACTGCGTTGGCGAAGTCGCCGTTCTCGTAGGCGTCGGGGATCGCCGTCCAGTCGCCGGGGCGAAGGTGTCCTGCCCGGTAGCCGATCCTGCCCTGCTCGAAGCCGGCCCGCTTGAGCGCCTTCTTCGGGGAGACGCCGTGGGGATCCTTCTCGTGCGCGTCGAGTTGGAGCCGCGCCCGGTTCTGCGCCGTGACGTTGAGCAGCAGGAACAGCATGGGTGAGAAGCCGAGCTGGTGCCATCGCCCCGCAAACTCCTGCCAGTCTGGCTTGGTGTCGATCTGGCCCTTGCGGAACATGCCAGACAGGAACGCCATGGCGAAGGTCGGGGTGGCGTGCGAGTGCGGCGGCCAGCGCAGCACGGCAAGCAACCACTCGCGACGGAGTTCGTGGGGCAGGTCTCGGAACGCGGCGAGGGTGTCCTGGTCGAGCTCCGCATCCCAGTCGCGCTTCGCCTGGATCAGGTAGACGCCGCTCTGGTTGCGGGTGGCCCCGTCGATCGGGGTGGATGTTTCGGGCATGGGTGCGCTCCTCGCGGGTACGCCACGCGGCCAGCGGATGCACGCCGCGGGTCCACCGCGCTCGGCACCGCTAGGTGCGTGAACTGACTTGTCGCACACCGGACGGTGTCGACCCGTTCTTCCCCTGGGGCACCCCACTCAGGTGGAGGGTTGCCGTGCAGCTAGCCAGGTACTTGACGCTGCAACTCGTAAACGTGGGATGGAGGTTAGCACGAGGCTCTAGCGCTCGCGCAGTCGAAACGGCCGTCCAAGTTCTTTCGAGGTAGTTGCTCGACGTTGTATTCCCCTGATCTCCGGGGAGGTTTATCGATTCAATCGGGCAGTTCTAGGCTTAGCGGATCCCCCAATCTCTGGAGACCTCATGTCGTTCTACCCTGCTCCGCCGCAGCGCCCGCAATCAACCTGGCGTTCTCGCATGACCACCTTCTCCTGGGTTGTAGCTGGAATCATGGTGCTGCTCCTGCTCGTCGCGGCCATCAACGGGGCATCGGAACATTCCTGGCGCTTGCAGGCCTGATCGGATTCCTGACCGGGCTCTACGTCCTGGTCACCCGCAGAAGCAGCTGGGCGGGACTACCGCGCTCGCGCAAGCTGGGCGCCATCGCCCTTGGTGCGGGACTCGTCGTCAGCATTGTCGGCAGCTCGATTGGTGGAGCTCAGACCCCTCGTGAGGCACCAGTTGCCGAGCCGGCCCCGACAGTCACGGTCACTTCGACCGTCCAGGCGCCCACGGAGACCGTGTTCGTTACTGTCACCGCCGAGCCGGTTGTCGCTCCCGTCGCCGAAGCAGTCCCCGTTGCCGACCCAGCTCCGGTAGCAGAACCGGAGGTGGATGCGGCGCAAAATCCCCCCGCTCCGCTCTATGCAGCACCAGAAGCCGCGCCCGCGGCTCCCGAGCCTGCGCCTGCGCCTGAGCAAAGCGTTTCCTTCGCCAACTGCACAGAGGCTAGGGCTGCAGGAGCCGCGCCTGTGTACGTTGGCGATCCCGGGTACGCCTCGCATCTTGACCGTGATGGCGATGGCGTCGGCTGCGAAAACTGAGGGCAAGGGATCTGCACGCCGGTTCTCGGAACTCGGTTCTTCCTCGCACCATAGACTCGTCTCTACGCACCGAGCTGTAGGAGAGAAGCCCAAAGTGAAGAGATTAGATGTCGTCGGCGCTGTCATACTCAGGGGCGGACGAGTGCTTTGCGCTCAGCGGGCGCACGGTGGTCCCCTCGGCGGCAAGTGGGAATTTCCAGGAGGCAAAGTCGATGCCGGCGAGACACGTGAAGCCGCGCTCGTTCGAGAAATCGTCGAGGAACTTGACTGCGATGTGAAGGTGGGCGAGCTGGTAGCCACAACCGTTTACGCATACGATTTTGCCGAGATCACCCTAACAACGTATTACTGCGATCTGTTGGGCAGCGAGCCACGACTTCTCGAGCATGCAAACAGCAAATGGCTGTTCCCTGAGGAACTCCAGGAATTGGATTGGGCGCCTGCCGACATTCCAGCTGTCGAGAAGATCGCAGAACAGCTGGGCCCTCGTGGTTGACTACATTGACCCGCCCGAACCTTTTGAACTTGATCTCCGCTTCGGCTACCTCGACAAGCATCTGACTTCTCCGCGAGTGCGTTCGCCTCGCATCGTCTGGAACGCACACGAGAATACGATGCTGAGACTCCTCAAGCATCAGCTTTCCGAGAGCGATGAGTTCACGTTCAGTGTCGCGTTCGTAACGGCTCGAGCGATCGCCATGTTGAAGCAAGCCTTCGTGGACTTCCGCGGGCGAGGCCTCATCGTCACTTCCGACTATCTCAGCTTCAACGCTCCTGACGCGTTTCAGGAGCTGCTGGGGCTAGGGGATCTCGGCGTAGAAACTCGCATTCACAACGCATCGGCATTCCACCCCAAGGGGTACATCTTCCAACGCGACGACCATGTCACATCGATCTTCGGTAGCTCTAATCTGACTGAAAAGGCTCTGGTCTCGAACCACGAATGGAACCTGCAGGTTTCCGCCAATCGCGGCAGCAACCTTGCTGAGCAACTCGACACCCTGGTCACAGAAGAGGTCCAGCGGTCGGAGCCCCTCACACAGGCTTGGATTGACGAGTACACGGTCGGGTATCAGAGGCGAAAGTCGTTCGAGGTTTTGGCCCGAAAGCTCGCGGCTGTCGATCGGCAAAACACCCCTACAGACACGAGCCACGATTCGCCCGCTGCCACGGTCACTCCCAACTCCATGCAAATCGAGGCCCTTGAGGCGCTGCACGACTTGCGGGTGAGCGGGCAGACCAAGGGGCTCATCGTCTCCGCAACGGGCACCGGGAAGACCATTCTTGCGGCCCTTGACGTGCGTGCCGTTAGACCACAGACGATGCTATTTGTCGCACACCGAGAGCAGATCATCGACAAAGCGATGACTGAGTTCCAGCGCGTTCTCAATGAGCCAGGTCACGAGTTTGGCAAACTCTCCGGGACGAGCAAAGACCGCGGAACGAAGTACCTTTTCGCCACGGTTCAAACACTGTCGCGACCCGACATGCTCAAGTGGTTCACCCCGGACGCTTTCGACTACATCATCCTGGACGAAGCGCATCGCAGCGGGGCTCGGTCGTTTGAGCGAGTTCTTGAACAGTTCCATCCCAAGTTCCTCCTGGGAATGTCAGCCACTCCCGAACGGACTGATGGCTACGACATCTTCAAGCACTTCGACTACAACGTTCCGTACGAAATTCGGCTCAAGCAGGCGCTCGATGCTGACATCCTGACCCCGTTCCACTACTACGGAATCGCGGACGTTACGCTCGAAGACGGCACGATCGTCAACGATCAGACCGATGTCAAGAACCTCGTGTCTTCACTCCGGGTCGAACACATCGTAAAAATTATCGAAACCTACGGCCAGAAGGCGGAACAACCGCGCGGCCTGATCTTCTGCAGCAGCAAGGCCGAAGCGCACGAATTATCTGAGCGGCTCAACTCCCGCAAGGTGCACGGAGAGCTCCTGCGCACGCGCGCGCTCACGGGAGAGGATTCGGTGGCAACGCGCGAGCTTGCTGTCGCAGCTTTAGAACGCGGTGAGCTCAATTACCTGCTCAGCGTAGACATCTTCAACGAGGGTATCGACATCCCCACGATCAACCAGGTCGTGATGCTCCGTCAAACCCAGTCAAGCATCGTGTTCATTCAGCAGCTGGGTCGCGGCTTACGAAAGGCGCCCGGCAAGGAATACGTCGTCGTCCTGGACTTCATCGGGAACTACCAGAACAACTTCATGATCCCGATAGCACTTCTCGGAGACGAAAGTCTGAACAAAGAGTCCCTGAGACTCAATCTCTCGCGGGCCACGGAGGCAGAAACTCTTCCCGGACTCTCCAGCGTAAGCTTTGATCGCGTCGCTCTGGAACGAGTCCTTCGATCCATCACCAAAACGAAGCTCAACGGAGCTCCTCTCATTAGACGTGCGTTCCTGGATCTCCAAGCGCGTCTCGGACATCCACCTCGATTCACAGACTTCTTGCGATTTGAGTCCGTCGATCCATACGAAATCATCTCGAGGTACCAGAATTACGAGAATTTCATCAGCAAGATGCTACGTCGTCCGAGTTGTGTAAGCCAAACTGGGCTAGACTTCTTGACCTACGCCTCGATCGAGGCATTCTCTAGCAGGCGACCGCACGATGTTCTGGTCCTGGATTCGCTGATACGTCAGGGTGCCGCGTCACGGCAGTTACTCGCACGACGCGTCGCGAACCGGGTGCCGACAAGCGTAGACGACATCGACAACGTCCTTCGAAATCTCGACCTGAGCTTCCACACTGAGCCAGATCGAAAGAAGTACAAACAGAAAATCCTGATTCGAGACGCTAACGGAAACGTGGACCTCAATCCTTCATTCAGAACCCTGTATACAACTGACCTCGCGTTTCGGCTGGACGTAGACGATCTCCTCGAAGCCGGCATCACCGTGAATCTTAATCGATACGCGTCAGGTACGCCGATGGTGCCGGGCAAACAGTACACGCGCAAAGATGCTTGCCGACTCTTCGGATGGAAGAAAAACGCGATGGCGACCATGTTTGGATACCAAGCGAATTACTCGGAAGCAATTTGCCCGATCTTTGTGAACTACGACAAGGCTGAAGACGTATCTGCAACCACTGCCTACAGCGACCGCTTTATCGATTCCTCGACAATGCTGTGGTACACGAAGAACAAGCGCACGCTCGATAGCCCCCTCGAGAGGGCAATCGCGTCGAATCAGGTACGTGCCGAGTTGTTCGTGAAGCGCGACCACTACGATGGCCCCGACTACTATTATCTGGGCCCTGCCAACGCGACTGAAGCTCGGAACACGCATATGGCCAATAAAATACCCGTCGCCACAATGCACCTAAACTTGGATATTCCCGTTTCACCCAGCCTATACGAGTACTTGTCTGGCACGCACGCAGACTGAGACGACTCACTCATCAGAGCCGTACTGCGGCATCCGCTGACGCCACCGACTGCTGATACTCACGCCCTTCCTGTTGAGCATCGCCCTCGACAATCGTGAGTTACTCATGGACAACGCTACCGATCTTGTGAATCGACGGCTTCAGAGCGGTTCCCCGCAATTGGGAGGTACGAGCGGGTAGCGCGTCGCTGTGCGAATACGGGTTGGGGCCTTACGGGATGAAACTTCCTGAGCCCAGCACCCAAGGCACCTCGATGTGCATAACACTACCTTCCAACGCCTTGACCTCGTTGCGTTCTGCGGCCCGGCCCCCTATCTACGCAGCGCAAGTAGGCCTCGCGAAACTTCGGAGCACTCAACTCGGGGAGACCGGGGCGGGCGCACTGGCAGGCTTAATCAGATTGGCCAGTGCGACCATACCCATAACAGAATCCTCACCTCCGCCTTGCTTTGACCCAGATGACAGATGGGCTTGGAGCACCATTTGACCCATCATGGACATGAAGCGCTGTTTTTCCTCAGGGTCACGAATCTGGCTGCTGTAAGCAATCATCGTGCCCATAGCTGTAGATAGGTCATTCGCTCGCTGGGCCGCCTGGTCACGTGAACGAGCGCGTGCGAGAAGTACTCCGGCAAACGTCGCTAGGGCCGCCGTGGACACGAGATGCAGCGCAATCTGCTCGATGGAGGAGTAGTCTGCGCCCACTCGCAAGTAATGAAGGATCACAGGCAGTACAGCGACCGTCGCAGCCCCACCTAGAACGACCAGGCCTGACAGCCATGCTCCTCGCGATTCCTTGGCATTTCGTTCCGCGTCTTCGAGGAAGAGCGCATTGGTCGCGTCCGAAGTCGCCGTTGTGATAAGAAGACCGGCCTGTTTAGCACTAGTTTCGAGCTCCAGCGTTGCCTTGTTCATCGCAGCGCGTCCCTCTGCAGAGGCAACCTCGACGGACCTTTGCTGCTCTCGAATGGAGGCTAGGATCCTGTTCAATTCATTCGTACGATCCTGAGCATCGGCTACGAGCGCGGCCAGGTGGGTATCTGTCAGGGTATAAGGTAGCTTCATTTGAAGCATCATGATCTGCAGACCGAGTTCCGGTTGGCCGCTTTGGGCGATATTCCATCCCTGTCCAACCGCGTCCACACCAGAACTCCACGGCAACCCGAGCTCCGCTAGCTCAGGCAACCGCGAGGATAGCTGTGGATACGACGATAGATTCGATATCACATTGTTAAACGTCGTTGCGAGCTGGGCAGGGTGGCCCCGGTGGGCGGCGGTGATGGCCCAGGTAATGCTCTCCTCGAGAGCCGGATAGCCCTGCTGCATGAGCAACCACGAAAGTAGCGAGGCGGCCCACGCTTGTCCCTCGTCCGCACGAGGACGAATGAGATTTAGGGCGACGTCCTGGCTTCCCTGGTTCCAGTTCTGCTGCACCTGTTGGAGCAGAAGCACGTCCTGGGAGTCCGGAGCTGGGAGCGGCGAGTCAAAGTTCATGATTGAGAATCTACTGCTTTCTTCACGCCTCGTAACGGGACCTTGCGCCCTGGTGCTGCAGTCCAGTTATTGGGTCCATCAAGGATGTGTATGACCTCGAGGTCGGGAGTAGCGAAACCTAGCACTAGACGAGGTGAGGACTGCGCAGGTGAAGGCTCGTCGACGATGGCCTCCGTTTCCCAGCGGTCGCAGTCTTGCTGAGCAGGTCGTCCACCGCACTCTCCCTAGCACGCCCCAGGGCCGCGATCCCCTAGAGGGATCTTTCTTTCAACCGATCGCTGCCGCTAGTCCCAAGTGTCTAGGTGTTCGAACATTCGAACCGGCAGCTGCCGCTGCGATTCGTTCGCACACGTCAATCGCCGCATTCCGCTCGTAGTAGGACGTACCGCCCTGGCGAGGCCAGAGTATTCTTCGCGGAAGAGCACGGTGCCATCGCCGAAGAGATTTCATCAAATTCTGCCTCGAAGGTCGCATCAAGGCACCATTCCTCTGTGACGTCAGTAGCCTGGCATTCGCCACCCGTTGCTAGGCCGGCAGATTTTGCCCGGATGGTAGTGCAAGCCGCGGGGTCCTTAGTTTTGCCGCTCGAAGCCTAGCTCCCTCCTTTCGGTCAGTTCTCGTGCCAGACTTTTGGGTTAGGCGTTCTCCGAAGATCAACTGCCCCAATGTCCCGCAGTTGATCTGGAGCGCACAAGACACCGACCGAGCCCGATAGTCGCACCCCAGGGAATGGTCCACGCTGTTCAGCGGTGCCGCCCTCGCGGCGATGGACCGTGATCAGCACATCTGCCGGTCTGAGCTGCGCATACAGATCGAGGCAAGCTCCGGAACATTCCCGATGGGGCTCACGCTCCGACTGCGACCGGCTCGTAGAGTACATACTGCCGCGCCTCCGCTAGCGTCAAGCCAACACGAGCTTTACCAGGAGCGGAAACAGATCGACCCACTTTCAGCCGTAAGAGCCATGAGACGCACTCTGGCGCGCTGAGGAGCTGCTAGATCCCCACCTCCTGTTCGAGGCTCCACGCACGACCGTCGCGTATGAAAGCACTTCGGCACCTCGAGGTCTGATCCCCGACTTGGACGGGGCCAAAGCCCTAGTCAGCCGCCGCTACCCTGCACGCACCCCGCCGGCAGCGAGTTCCCGCTGATCGAGAAGTCGTCGCAGGTGAGGAAGTGGGCTTGGTTGAGGCCGAGCACGTAGGCGATGACGACGATGCCTCCAACGACGGCGACGATCAGCCAGCGGCGGCGCTTCGTGGTGGTGGCCGCGAAGTCCGGCCAGACGATGCGCAGCAGCACCCACAACGTGAACGGCACGCAGATGAGCACCACCAGCAGCGCCGCGAGGTCGACGAGCGCGGTAGCGACGTCATCCGAGTCGTCGTCGACGAGGAAGTTCAGGACCAACCACGCCGTCGGCACCAGCAGCACAGCCGCACGACCGATTCGGCCCCACACAGGTCGCCGCTCGAGCAGCACGAACACGAACGCCGCAGTCGACGCCGCCCAGAAGCCAAGGATGTCGTCGAAGAACACCTCACCCCACGCACCAAGCGTGAACGCCGGCCACCAGGCCACCGCCGCCATACCCACCATGACGACACCGAGCGGCACGTCCCGCTGACGATCGACCAGGGTCACTGCGACATTCTCGGGGGTGCTCACCCCCGAAACGTAGCGCCCAACCGGGCGACGCGGAAGCCTCCCAACGGCCCACGGCCCACGGCCCACGCCGAGCCGCCGTGCACAAGCCGCGCCGCACATCCGCCCGCCGCCACCCAGCCAGGCACCCCGCAACCGCGTGTAGCTTTCTCTCACCCCGTGTGAGAAGTTGAGTCGACCAGCGCCGCAGCTTCGCCGGAATCCCCCGTCACGCTTCGCCTGAAGGAGCACCCGATGTCGTTCCCCGCACGCGCATGAGCGCCATCCTCGAGTTGCCCATCATCAACTCGCCGGCGATGTGGATCATCTACCTCGTCGCCATCGCCTTCACGGTCACGCTGCTCATCCGCAAGAACAGCAAGAGCAAGCACGGCAAGACGAAGAGGTGGCTGCCGCGCGCGCTCATCGGCATCGTCGGCGGCGCCATCGTCGGGTTCCTCATCTACCTCGGCGGCAACGCCCTCGACCTGTTCGGCGTCGAGCTTCCAGGCCCCGTCGGCACGTGGGCCGCCGCCACCTTCGCCGGCATCGGCCTCGCCATCGCGTCCTTCCCCCGCTCGAAGCCCTGGCGCAAGATCGTCGCGGCCATCTCGATCCTCGCCTACCTCGTCGCCGGCGCAACCGGCATCAACGCGCTCTACGGCCTCAACCCAACCCTCGGCTCCGTGTTCGGCATCGTCGAAGAAGACCAGATCACGCTCCCCGACTTCAACGCCGACAACCGGCAAGCCCCGACGCAGCCCCTCGCTTCGACCTGGCAGGCCCCCGCAGATATGCCCTCGGTCGGCGAACGCGGCTCCGTCCCCATCCCCGGCACCGCATCGGGCTTCGTCGCCCGGGACGCGGGCATCTACCTGCCCCCGGCGGCCCTCGTCGAGAACGCACCCGCCCTCCCCGTCGTCATCATGATGATGGGCTACGTCGGCAACCCCGATCCCACGATCATCAGCGACGTCCTCGACCAGTTCGCCGCCGACCACAACGGCCTCGCACCCATCGTCGTCGTCGCCGACCAGCTCGGCGGCCAAGGTGACGTCGACCCTGCCTGCGCCGACTCCGCCAAGTACGGCAACGCCGAAACCTACGTCACGACCGACGTCGTCAACTGGGTCAACGCGAACCTCAACGTCATCCAGGACCCCAAGTACTGGACCGTCGCCGGCTACTCCAACGGCGGCGGATGCGCAGCGAAGTACGGCGCGAAGGACCCGGGCACGTTCAAGAACATCATCAGCGTCTCCGGCGAGCAGTACCCGGGCTCCGAAACCCCCGACGCTGTCCAAGCGGACATCTACGGCGGAGACGCCGCCGCCTTCGAATCGTCGAAGCCGGTCAACATCTTCCAGGCCGCCCCAGCCGGCACCTACGCGGGCATGACCGCGATCTTCACGGCAGGCAGCGAAGACCCCGACTTCGTGTCCATGGCCACCACCGTCTCCAACGCCACGCAAGCGCTCGGCATCAACACCACCCTCTTCATCGTGCAAGGCGCCGACCACGGCGGCGACGCCGTCAGCGGCGGCCTCACCGAAGGCTTCAACGTGCTCTACCCGGTGCTCGGACTGTCCTCGGGGAGCTGAGCAGGCATCCGCTGCGGTGCGAACCAGCATCGGCAGCTGCGCGAAAAGCGTGCCGACGGCTCCGAGCGAGCGTCCCGCTTGAAAAAGTGGTGGAGGACTCTGGAATCGCACCAGACAAGGCGTCTCAAGAACGCGTCCCCCAAGGGTTCTGAGTGTAGGGGCGGAGCACTCATCGTGGCAAGCATCAATCGTGGATCGGGCGCTTGAGGAGTATGAAGGCAGAAAGTCGCCCCGCGCGGACCAGAGATTTCCGCGCGGGGCGACCCTCGCATCCGCTCAGTCGCTGATGGGGAATGACACCCGGACCGGCCCGTCGACCGCATCCTCAGCGCGCACCAGCGTGACCGTGCCGCCGTCGACTCGAGCCGTCGCGCTGACGGCCGTGGCGCCCTCGAGGTCCAGACCACTCGCGAACCCTTCAAGCGCGACGGCCTCTCCGGCCGGCACATCGACGAACGCATGCGCCGTGTTTCCCGTGCGGGTCCAGCGCACCCACGGGTCCTCGCCCTCCGCACCCAACGAGTCGTCCAATGGCCGCGACCCGAAGATCGCCTCCCCGTGCACCGCGTTCCAGGCGCCGAGCGTCTCGAGTGTGCGGCGCTGCAGCTCGGGCACCTCCCCCGACGCGGTCAGCCCGATGTTGAGCAGGAAGTTGCCGCCACGAGACACGATGTCCACGAAGTTGCGAATGGCATCGACCCCACCGAGCGAGTTCGACTCGTCCTCGAGCGTGTTGTGGCCGAAGGAGAACCCGACTCCGCGGCAGTTCTCCCACGCGCCGTCGCCCTCCTGGGAACGCCCCTGCTCGTACTCGCTCGTGCGGAAGTCCCAGTGCGTCTCGCCCCAACGATCGTTGGAGACACCCTCCGGCCTGCTCGCGTAGAACTTCTCGAAGATGTTCACGAGGCTCTTCTCACCGGGCGCCTTGCCAGCATCCGGCCACTCGATATCACCCCACAGCACCTCCGGGTCGTACTTCTCAATGAGGTCCACGACATGGTCGTGGGCGTAATCGGCGTACTCCTTATCGACCGGGCGCCGGTCCCCCTCGATGGGACCATCGATGACGGCCGCATTCGTGAAGTGCCAGTCGAGGCCACCCGAGTAGTAGACGCCGAACTTCACGCAGCGAGCCTCAGCCGCTTCCTTGAACTCCGCGACGAGGTCGCGCTTCGGACCACGGCTGACCGTGTTTCGCTCCCCCGTCCCCGGCGCATCCCACAGGGTCACACCATCGTGGTGCTTCGTCGTCGGCACGAAGTACCGCGCTCCGGTCGACTTCACGAGATCCATGACGGCGCCCGCATCGAAGTTCTCCGCCTTCCACAGGTCGATGAACTCGTCATAGTGGGCCCCGCCGAAGACCTCCTGCTGGTGCTGATGCGCCGGGCTGCCCTCGATGCGCACCGTGTTGTAGTACCACTCGGCGTACGGATTGTGCCTGAACCAGTACTCCTCGTCGAAGGTGCCGAGCGGCCCGATCGGCTCGGCCCACGCGGGCACCGAGTACGCACCCCAGTGCACGAAGATGCCGAGCTTCGCATCCTGGTACCACTCCGGTGTCTCACGCTCGAACTTCTGGTAGGCCTCTGGGCGGACGGGTTCTGACTTGAACATTGCCATGGGCGGAGCTTCCTCTCTGAAGCGTTAGCGATTGCCTTGCGGAGATCTGCGGGAAAGGTTGGGACTCAGCGACCGCCCATGCCGGACGTCACGACGCCCCGCACGAGGTGCTTCTGCAGAGCCACGAGCAGCACGGTCGTCGGCAGCATCGAGATGACGGACGCCGCCATCAGCAGATGCCACTGCGTGCCCTGCTGGCCGAAGAACTGCTGCAGGCCGAGCGGAATGGTGCCGAGCGCGCTCACGTCATTCACGATGATGAGCGGCCACAGGAACGAGTTCCAGTAGGTGATGAAGGTGAAGACCGCGAGCACGGCCAGCGTCGACCGCGACAGGGGCAGCATGATCCGGAAGAAGATCGCCACGGTTCCTGCCCCATCGAGCCGGGCAGCATCCTCGAGCTCCTGCGGCACCGTCATGTAGAACTGGCGCAGCAGGAACGCCCCGAGCGCCGTGAACGCCCACGGGATGATGAGCGCCTCGTACGAGTTGACCCAGCCGAACGAGCGCATGAGCACGAACGCCGGCACGATGATGACCTCCTGCGGGAGCATCATCGTCGCGAGGAACACGGCGAACGTGGCGCCGCGTCCCTTCCACTTGAGCCGCGAGAAGGCGTAACCCGAGAGCGCCGCGACCGCGAGGGTCAGCGCGGTGCCGAGCACGGCGACGATCATGCCGTTCATGAGGTACTGGCCGAACGGCGCGTACTCGAAGACCTCGGCAAAGTTGCCCCATTCGAGCGTCGAGCCGAACAGGCTCGGCGGGGTCGAGAAGATCTCGTTCGGCTTCTTCAGCGACGAGCCGATCATCACGAGCAGCGGCGAGATGAAGATGAGTGTGACGATGCCGAGCAGCACGTACCCGATGGCAGAGCGGATGCGCTGCCCGGTTCGACTCGGCGGTGCGGACCGGCGCCTCGTCACGGCGGTATCGCTAGTCATAGTGCACCCACTTCTTCTGGCCGATGAACTGCACGGCGGTGATCACGAGGATCATGACGAACAGCACCCATCCGGCGGCCGCGGCGAGCCCGAGCTGCTGGAACGTGAAGCCCTGGTTGTAGATGAACTGCACGAGCGTCAGCGTCGACGTGCCAGGCCCGCCCTTCGTGAGGATGTACGGCTGGATGAACACCTGGAACGACGTGATGAGCGTCATGATCGTGGCGAAGAACAGAGACGGCGAGATGAGCGGCAGCTGGATGCGCCAGAAGATCGTCCACGGGTTCGCTCCGTCGAGCTGCGCCGCCTCGATCTGGTTCTCCGGCACGGAGTCGAGCGCCGCCGAGAACACGAGCATGTTGTAGCCGAAGCCCTGCCAGACGCTCATCACGACGATCGCCGCCATCGCCCAGTTCGGATCTGCCAGGAAGTTCGGCAGCTCGATTCCGAAGAGCGTCTGCGAGGTCGCGTCGAGCGTGCCACCCGGCTCGTAGATGAGGCGCCACACGACCGCGTTCGCGACAATCGGCGTGACCGTGGGCAGGAAGAACAGGACCCGGAAGAACTGCCTGCCCTTGATCCGCGGCGACAGCCACGCCGCCATGCCCATCGAGACGATGAGGTTCAGGGGGACGTAGAGGACGACGAAGAGCAGCGTGTTGCCGAGCGCCGCCCGGAACGTGTCATCGGCGAACAGCCGCTCGAAGTTGTCGAGGCCCGTGAACGTCGGGCTGCCGATCATCGGCCAGTCATGGAAGCTCATGACGAGGGCGATCACGATGGGCGTCAGTGTGAAGAGCCCAAGGCCGATCGCGTGGGGGGCGGCGAATGCCGGCCCCCACAGGTTCCGTCGCTGCCGACGCGGCGGAGGCGACGGCTTCTTCGCCTCGGTGGTGAGCGGAACCGCGGGCGAGGTCGCCGTGGGCTCGGAGGTCAGCGTCATGATCCGAGCTGCGTCGCGATCTCGGGCAGGATCTCGTCGGCCGGCTTGTCGCCATTCACCATCTGCGGTCCGTACTGCACGAGCAGCTGGTTGAACTGGTCACCCTTCGCGGAGCCCGGAAGCGGGGTCGCCGTCTCCAGCGCCGCATCCATCGCCTCCTGAAGTCCTTCGATGCCCGCGTTGTCGTACCAGACCTGCTGGGAGGCGGTCCGAGCCGGGAACGCGCGGCCCTGCTCGGCGAGCGACGTGAGCGTCTCCTCCGAGGTCATGCCGGCGATCGCCGCAAGCGCGGCTTCAGGATCGGAGCACTCCGACGAGATGCCGAAGCCGCTGCCCGCCGAGAAGGTGCCGCCACCGTTTGGGCCCGCCGGGAGCGTGGCGACGCCGATCTCGAAGTCTGACTTCGCGTTGAAGTCGAGGAGGAGCCACGGCCCACCGACGACGGATGCGGCCGAGCCGTTCATGAAGGCGTTGTCGTCGGCAGTGTTGTCCGGCCCGTTCGCGACCGTCGCGCGGCCATCCTGGACAGCGCTCGCGATCCACTCGACGCCCTCGCCGAAGGCCGGGTTGTCGAAGGTGAACTCACCGCTCTCGTCGAGCACACGTCCCCCGTTGTAGGCGAGCACGCTGCTCTCGAGGAACAGATCCTCGACCGTCGTCGCCATACCCACCTGGCCAGCGTCTTTGAGCTTCGCAGTAGCCGCGTCGAACTCGTCGGCCGTCCAGCCCGGCTCGGGGTCGGCGACGCCCGCCGCCGCGAACGCGTCCTTGTTGTAGTAGAGCACCATGGGGCCGGTGTCGTAGGGAATCGCGTACTGCTGGCCGTCGACCCGCATCGCGTCCAGCGCACCCTCATCGAACTCGGCGAGGTCGATGTCCGACCCTGCGATGAGGTCGTCGAGCGGGAGCAGTCCGTTGTTGAACTGGTTGATGCGGAGGCTCTGCATCGAGACGATGCACGGGGCCGAGGAGGTGCCGAGCTGCGTGGACAGCTTCGTCCAGTAGTCGGCGAAGGGCGCCCCCTGCAGGGTCACACCGACTCCGGCTGCTGCCGCCCCGGCTTCACCGACGGACTGCCAGGCCGTCTGGTCTTCGGTGGAACCGATCCACATGGACCAGACGAGGCCGTCGGCCGACTCCGCCGTTCCCCCGGACGCGCAGCCGGCGAGGGCCAGCGACCCGATCGCGAGGGCGGCAGCGGCGGTCTTCGTGCGTCTCTTCATCGTTATCTCCTTTGATGTTGCGATGTTGGGGATCAGACCCCGGATGCTTCGCCAGAAGCGATCTAATCATCCGATGTTTGAATGGTCAAGAGCGAGTTTCGAAGTTCAATCACGGTCGAATGGTCGTAAACATCGGTTCAACCGCGTGCCGACGGAAGGCGGAGTCCGGCCATGCCGCCATCCACTGCGAGGCTCGTGCCCGTCGTCGACCTCGCACCGGGGCCAGCCAGGTACGCGACCGCCTCAGCGACTTCTCCGGCACTCACAAGTCGCCCTGAGGGCTGCCGTGCCTCGAGCGCCTCTCGAGCGGCAGCCGGGTCCTCGGTCGCCGCGAGCAGGCGCTGCACCCACGGAGTGTCCGCCGTCCCCGGGTTCACCGCGTTGACGCGAACCCCGTCCGCGAGGTGATCGGCGGCCATCTGCAGCGTCAACGCGAAGAGAGCCCCTTTGGTCGCGCCGTAGACGGCACGCTGCGGCAGGCCCGCCGAGGCCGCGATCGAGCACGTGTTCACTACCGAAGCGCACGGCGAGCGGCGCAGGTGCGGCAGGGCGGCTCGCGTCACCCTCACCGCGCCGAGCACATTGATGTCGAATGCCCGATGCCATTCCTCGTCCGGGTTGTCCTCGATCGAGCCGACCGAGCTGATCCCGGCATTGTTGACGACGATGTCGAGGCGGCCGTGCTGCTCGACCACCTGGTCGACCGCCGCACGCACCGCCGCGTCGTCCCCGATGTCGACGACGAGCCCCTCCTCGCTCGACACGAGGTCGAAGGGGACGACGAACGCGCCATCTGCACGCAGGCGCTCGGTGATCGCGGCCCCGATCCCGGACGCGCCCCCGGTGACGACGGCGACCAGCCCCTCCATCGAGCCCCTCACACGATCACCTGGCGCTGGGACCCGAGGCCGTCGATCCCGAGCTCGACCACATCCCCGACCCTGAGGTACGGGAACCGGCCGGAGAGGGCGACCCCTTCCGGCGTCCCCGTCAGCACGACGTCGCCAGGCTCGAGGGCCAGGTACTGGCTCAGTGTCCAGATGATGTGCGGGACGTCGAAGATCATGTCGGCCGTCGACGAGTCCTGCCTCGGCTCGCCGTTCACCGTGCTCCACAGGCGCAGCGCCCGGAAATCGACTTCGTCCGGGGTCACGAGCTCCGGCCCAAGGGGAGAGAAGCGCGGGGCTGACTTCCCCTTGCTCCACTGTCCGCCAGGGGCTTCGAGCTGCCAGGCACGCTCGGACAGGTCGTTGCCGACCACGAACCCGGCCACCGCATCCATCGCCTCGTCAGCGCTCTCGAGGTAGCTGACTCGCTTCGAGATCACGACACCGAGTTCAACCTCCCAGTCGGACTTCTCAGACCCTTGAGGCAGCGGCACATCATCGAACGGCCCGGAGATGGTGTTGGGCGTCTTCAGGAAGACGATGACGTCGCTGGGTGGCGCCGCCCCTGACTCGGCGGCGTGTGCCGCGTAGTTCATGCCGACGCAGACGATCGCCGACGGACGCGCGACCGGCGCCCCGACCCTGAGACCTGCCGATCCGTCGAGCACCGGCAGCTCGCCGGCAGCATGAGCCGCCTTGGCGCGCGCGATGCCGTCCGTCTCGAAGAACTCGCCGTCGAGGTCCGCAGTGACCCCGCTCAGGTCGAAGTCGATGCCATGCACTCGCAGCACGGGAACCTCGGACCCTTCGTCACCCAATCGAAGAAAACGCATGCACCACGCTCCAAACATCTGAAGATTACGGCCGCTTTTGGCCTCGGACGCGGCCACTGTAGCACTTGACGCGGCATTGATCAGATGTTTACTGTTCTCAGCAAGGAGGAACAATGAGCAAAGTTCAGTCACTGACGACTGTCGACGTACGGTTCCCGACGTCGCTGACCGCTGATGGCACCGACGCGATGAATCTCGACCCCGACTACTCAGCGGCCTATGCGGTGATCGAGACCGACGCCGCTGATGGCCTCTCCGGCCACGCGTTCGCATTCACGATCGGGCGGGGCAACGACGTGCAGGTCGCCGCCATCCGGTCGCTCGAGCAGTACCTCATCGGGCGCGACGTCGAAGAGCTGCTCGCCGACATGGGGGCCACGTATCGGAGTTTCGTCTACGACTCGCAGCTGCGCTGGCTCGGCCCCGAGAAGGGCGTCATGCACATGGCGATCGGCGCCGTGGTCAACGCCCTCTGGGACCTCAAAGCCAAGCGCGCAGGCCAGCCGTTGTGGAAGGTCCTCTCCTCGATGTCACCCGAGGAGCTCGTCGACCTGGTCGACTTCCGCTACCTGTCCGACGCGCTGACGCGGGACGAAGCCCTGCAGCTGCTGGAGGCCGCGGTGCCGGGACGCGAAGCGCGAGAGGCTTCCCTGCTGCGCACGGGCTACCCGGCCTACACGACGACGCCGGGCTGGCTCGGCTACTCCGACGAGAAGCTCGCGCGCCTCTGCCGCGAGGCGCTCGCCGAGGGCTTCCCGCAGATCAAGCTCAAGGTCGGCGGCAGCATCGACGACGACATCAGACGGATGCGCATCGCCCGCGAGATCTGCGGGTCCGACTTCCCCATAGCCATCGACGCGAACCAGCGCTGGGACACCCAGGATGCGATCGAGTGGATCACCGCGCTCGCCCCCTTCGGCGTCGCCTGGGTCGAGGAGCCCACGAGCCCGGACGACGTGCTCGCCCACGCCGCCATCGCTCGCGCCATCGCCCCCATTCCGGTCGCCACCGGTGAACACGCGCACAGCCGGGTCATGTTCAAGCAGTTCCTGCAAGCTGGCGCCATGCAGGTCATGCAGATCGACGCGAGCCGAGTCGGCGGAGTCAATGAGAACATCGCGAACCTGCTGCTCGCCGCGAAGTTCGGCGTGCGCGTCTGCCCGCACGCCGGCGGGGTGGGCCTCTGCGAGGCGGTGCAGCACCTCTCGATGTTCGACTTCGTCGCCGTGAGCGGCACCATGGAGGACCGGATGATCGAATTCGTCGACCACCTGCACGAGCACTTCGTCACCCCGACAGTGCTCACGGGCGGGCACTACGTGACACCCCTCGCCCCAGGAGCCGGGACCGAGATGCTCGCGCAGACCCTCATCGACTACGCCTTCTCGTCTGAGCCGGTCGTGGTCGCATGATCGAACGGCTCGGCTTCGGGGCCGCCTCTATCGGCAACCTCTACCGTGAAGTCTCCGACGAGCAGGCCCGGGCCGCACTCGCAGCCGCGTGGGACGAAGGCGTCCGCGTGTACGACACGGCACCGCACTACGGCCTCGGGCTGTCCGAGCGTCGCCTCGGCGATTTCCTCACGAACCTCCCCGCCGAGGAGTACACGCTCTCGACGAAGGTCGGGCGACTCCTCGTCCCCAACCCTGACTTCACCGGCGGAACGGACGAAGCCGACGGCTTCGCCGTGCCCGACGAACTCGTCCGCCGCTACGATCCGTCGAAGTCCGGCGTCGAGCGAAGCCTCAGCGAATCCCTCGAGCGCATGGGCGTCGACGTCGTTGACGTCGCGTACCTCCACGACCCGGACGTCTACGACCTCGACGCCGGCATCTCGCAGGGGCTGCCGGCCCTCGTGACGCTGCGTGAGCAGGGCGTCATCTCCGAAGTCGGCATCGGCGTCAACAGCGTCGATGCTGCACTTCGGGCCGTGAACGAGAGCGACATCGACGTCGTCATGATCGCCGGACGCTACACCCTCCTCGAGCAGCCGGCGGCGGCGGAGTTGCTCCCCCGCTGCCTCGAACGTGGCGTCAGAGTGGTGACGGCCGCCGTCTTCAACTCCGGCTTGCTCGCCACAGCGACTCGTTCGGCCAGCGCGCACTACAACTACGGTGCGGTCCCGGATGCGGTCGCCGCGCGGGTCGACCGCCTCGCGCAGGTCTGCGGAGCGTACGACGTGACGCTCCCACAGGCCGCCATCCAGTTCCCCCTGCGGCACCCCGCCGTCTCAACGGTCGTGGTCGGGACGTCGCGCGCCGCCGCCGTTCGCGAGAACGCAGAGCACCTCCGGGCACCCATCCCCGAGGAGCTGTGGCAGGAGCTTGCAGCGCTCGAGCTGATTCCTGTGCCGGTGATAGCCCGGTAGGAGACGGCTGGGCCGTCGTGGGGCTTGGCCGTGGCAGCGTGCTCCGACGCCGTCGCGGTCGGCTCGGCGCTGGGCGCGCCCGCCGCCCGAGCGTCAGCGCTCGAGGCGGTAGACGCGCGCTGCCGTGCCGGAGCCGATCTCCATCCATTCGACGTCGGAGACCTGCCCTCGGACGAAGTCCAACCACTCGGCGGTCGACAGACCCGCGCCGCCGACCGCGCTGACCGGCCAATCGCTGCCGAACATGGCCCGCTCGGCGCCGAACACGTCAAGCGCCGTCTCGATGGCGTGCGCAGCCCGAGCCCGAAACGTGGGTCCCGCCTTCGCACCCGCGGACATTTCCGCGGACAACCCGCTGAGCTTCACGTGAGCACCGGGCAGGGCTCCGATCCTGCGCAGTCCGACCTCCCAACCCGCCCAGGCCTCCGACTTCACGTCGGAATCGAGCGGCGGCTTGCCGATGTGATCGAGCACCACCGTGAGCGGCGACGATCGCTCGAGTAGGCCGGCCAGCTCCTCGAGCTGCCACCAGCGCACGCAGGCATCGAAACTCGAGTCCCTCCGCGCCAGCGCATCGAGCCCGAGGACCAGAGCGTTAGAGCGCAGCACTCGCACATCGAAGTCCTGCAGGAGGTGACGCACACCCCGATACAGCGGCAGCTCCTCGAGCGCATCGAGGTGTGCGCCGAGTTCAACCGGAGGACTCAGAAGATCGGCGTCCGCGACGATGCCGGCCAGGGCTGGCCATCCCGGGGCCAGAGACTGAACCCACGTCGCCTCCGCCAACGCGTCCGCGGGCCTCGCACCCGCTTGGACGAACACCGCGGCACCAACTCTCCCACGCTGAGCGTCGTAGGCCCGTGGAAGGCGGGATGTCGCGAGCTCGGGCAGATCGTCGAGCCAGTCGAGACGCAGCAGCGACCGATCCCAGACGTGGACGTGGGCGTCCACCGGCGCGGGGGCAACGAAGCGCTCCACGTCAGCTGCGCCGCTTCTGTGCCTCGAGATCCCACATCAGCTCGAGCGGAGCATACCCCTCGCTACCATCCGAGTCTCGAAAGAGTTCGACGAAGCGTCCGATGTCTTGCTGCCAGCGGGCATTCGCCGGGTCCTCGTCGAGCGCCTCGTTCGCCGCATCCCAGTCGTCGCAGATCACATCGTGAAAGAGCCGGAGGCCCGACCGGAAGATCGTCCAGCTGCGAATGCCGACACGATCGAACGTGGCGACGAGCTCCTCCGGAATGACGGCGTGGCTCTCCCGGTACTGATCGACCGCACCAGCCTTGATCTCCGAATGGAGCGCGACCCTCATCGCGCGTCTCGCAGCCAGCGCTCGACACCGGACACGTGCGCGAGCGTGAGCGCGGCCGTGAGCTCCGCGTCCCCCGAACGCAGCGCATCCAGAATCGCTCTGTGCTCGTCGACCGTGCGAGACACTGCGCCGGCTTGTGTGATGCCGCGCCAGACGCGCGCCCGAACGGTCCGGCTCGAGAGCGAGTCGATGAGGCTCGTCAGATACTTGTTCCCGGTGCTCTCGACGATGTGCCTGTGGAACTTGAGGTCGTGCTCGATCAGCCCCTCGACCTCGGTGTCGTCGTCGATCTCGCTCAGGATCTCCTCGAGCTGCGTGAGCTGCTCGGGGGACGCCACACGCGCCGCGACCGCCGCCGCCTGTGGCTCCAGCATCCGTCGGACCGCCAAGATCTCGAGCACGCTGTCGTCCTGATGCAGGTCCACGACGAAGTTCATGGCCTCCAAGAGCAGGCGCGGCTCGAGGCTCGTCACATAGGTTCCGTCGCCTCGCCGGACGTCGAGGACCCGGATGACCTCCAGCGCCTTCACCGCCTCGCGCAACGAGCTCCTCGACAGACCGAGGCGCTCGCTCAGCTCCTTCTCGGGCGGAAGTTTCGAGCCAGGCACAAGATCGCCGGAGACGATCATCTCCTTGATTCGCAGGATAGCTCCATCGGTAACTGCCATGGCCACATGCTAGTGCAATCATCCGATGTCTGCGCGCTGCGAGACGAACGACGGGCGCGTTCGTTCAGCGCACCTCTCGAGCTCTGCAGGGTCAAAGCGCCGACTTGGACAGCGCTGCAACTCGCTGAGACTCAGGCGATCGCCTTCTTGGTGTCAGCGCTGCGCCAGTCGATCGACTTCGCGAGCACGCCGGTCACCGCGATGAGAATCGCAACCGCAAGCGCGGCGACACCGACCAGCGTCGACTCGGGTGCATCCGAGAGCCGCCCGAAGCCGACCCAGGCGACACCCCAGATGATGGCGGCCGAGACGGCGAGGTTCTTCCAACGCCAGATGTAGAACGTTGCGAGGCCGAGGACGGCGACCAGTGCGGCGGTCGTGGAGATCTCGCCGAGCGTGCTCTCGGCTTCGACACCTGTCGAGACGATGGCGGCGCCAAGGTTCGCGAGCGTGGCGACCGACACCCAGCCCAGGTAGAGGCCGAACGTGGTGTCGACGGCGAGGCGCTCACCCCAGTTCTCGGCGGGATGCGCGGCGATGCGGCTCACGAGCACGATGCAGACAGCGAGCAGCGCGACGATGACGCCGACGCTCACCCAGATGAGGCCGAACTGGGTGACCAGCAGCCACCCCGCGTTGAGGAGCATGGAAAGGGCGGCCCACCAGCCGGTGGCCCGCGCCTTGGCGGAGTGCGCCTGCTTCGGCAGCCACTGCCAGACGACGTACGCGAACAGGCCCAGGTAGATGACCGACCAGATCGAGAACGCGGTGCCAGCGGGAGCGATGAGTGTGGCGTCGGCGGAGAGGTTGCCGCTCGACGACTGGTTGACCTCGGTGCCGCCGAACAGGCCCACCCCGAAGAGGGTCCCGACGACGCAGAGGATTCCAGAGACGGTCACGAACAGACGACGAAGCAGATCGGAGGACATGCAAAGAAGCTAAACGATCTAACTGAATGGGCCGTGGGTGTTGACGACCCCGTGCCCGCCGAGACGATTGGCCCGGCCCCGCTGAGCGCGGGACCGGGCCACCGAAGCCTGACCGAGTTCGACCTACAGCTCGACCTTGGCGTTGTCACCCTCGAGCGGCTCCCCGGACACCTTCGACTTGATGAAGCTGAAGGCAGTCGCGATGCGGCCGCCCGGGCTATCCCAGTACTCGGCGCCGCTCGCCGAGAACTTCAGCACGCCCACGTTCGGGTCCTCTGGTCCGTTCGGGAACCACGCCTCCGCCGCGGGGTTCCACAGCTCGCGCAGCTTCTCCGGCGCATTCACGAGTCCGGCAGTGCCCGACAGCGAGACCCACGAGTCGTTCGAGCTCAGCGACACCCCGGCACGCGAGTCCGCGCCCAGGTTCCGCACCGTGGTCGAGTCCTTCTGGATCAGGAACCACAGGTCGCCGTCGAACTCCGCCTCCTGGATCGTGAGCGGATGCGCGACCAGCGAACCCGAGCCCTCGATCGTCGTGAGCATGGCGAAGCGGAAGTCCTTAACGAGCTTCGCGATCTTCGCGACCTCATCGGACTGCGTCGCGTTCGAGTGCGCGCCGTGGCCGTCGTGCGTGGTGTGGTCAGTCATGTACTGCTCCTCGGGGTCGAATCCTGCACGCTGAGGCGCCCGCTCGGGGCGCTCCCGTTACCGGGACTCCGCGAACGTACGCACGCGGCATCCGAAGTCCCCTCGTGTCGCCCGAACGCCCGCCGTGCACTCCCGGCGTGCCACCTGGGAGGACCGCGCAGGGCGAGTGCTACGGCTCGAGGGAGCGACGGGCCCCGTAGCCGACCAGATCCCGCAGCCACCCCACGCCGCGCACGCTGGCACCGACCGCCACCGCACGTTCGCCCAGCTCCCGGTCGCTCGTCGCGACCGTCACGGACTCCCCCATCGCCAGGCGACGACGAGCCTCGTCGACGATCGCGTCGTCTCCGGATGCGGTGGCCCGGACCACGCTGACCGCGGCGTTCTTCACCGATTCGCTGGCCGCCGGGCAGCTGGCATCCCGCGCGGCACCTTCGACGACGACGGCGAACTCCGGGAACCACCGATCCCCGGTCAGTCCGAGGTCTGCCGCGGTGACGCCCGCGCTGGTGGCACTTCGGGAGGCGTGCGAGGGAGCGCCCGAGGTCGCCCCGGAGGCCGCGGTCGGGACGCTGGATACTGCGGCTCGCGCTCCGGCGAGCGCGAAAGCGTGCACCTTCGCGAGCAGACGCTCGGCAGCGCCGGCGCGGTCCCGCCACCAGCCATCCGGCACCGAGCCGACGACATTCGCCGCATCGACGATGACCACCGGCCGCACCGCGAGCGCGGACCGAAGCTCGGGCCAGGCGGCAGCGAACCCGTGATGGAGGGGCAGGTCGTCGACCTCGTCGATGGGGACCCACCGCAGCTCGAGGCTCTCCGCGTCGGCGATCACGGGCTCGAAGGGGTGGACGACGCGGGCGACGAGCGTCGTGTAGCGCCAGAAGCCGAGCTCCAGCACGCTGGTGAAGAGCGGAGTCATGGCCTCGGCAGGCACTCCGGCCTCCTCGGCGGCCTCGCGCAGCGCCCCGACGCTCGGCAGCTCACCCTCGTGGAGGGCGCCGCCCGGAATGCCCCAGGTGCCGCCGTGGTGGCTCCACTCTGCACGGTGCTGCAGGAGGATCCCGCGTTGCGGGTCCACGGCGACCAGACCTGCCGCGCCGAACCTGCCCCAGTAGCGCTGACCGGTGTCGGAGTACACCCACGCGTCACCCGGATCGCGTGGGCCGTGCAGGCGTCGCGAGACCTGTCTGCTGGCGGGGGAAGTCGTCACCCAGTCAGCTTCACACGGCGCGGCCACCCTGCCAAGGCCCGCGGGTGCTCGGCGTCACAGACCTCGGCGCCCGTCCGCCGTCTCGAGCCCGCCCCCACCTGCTTCCGCCCGAGCTCGCCACGCAGGCGCTCCGCTCGACTTCGCAGGCACGTGGGGTGTGGATGCGGGCCCGTGCACAGCGGGCGAGAAAGGCGGCCGCGTCCCGAGTCGCCGAGCTCAGACTCGTGCCATGACAGCGATCCCAGCCCCGATGACCGACCCCATCACCACCGACGAGGACGTCCTGCGTCATGTGACCGCTCTTGTCGGACAGGCCTACCGGCGCCAGCTCTGGCTCATGTTCCTCGACGCCGACGATCACGCGCTCCCCGTGCTCATGCCGATCGAGGCCTACCCGCAACGCCCGACCCACCCGCAGCTCGAGCGGATCGCCAGCGTCATCTCCCGCATGATCGACGAGCTGCAGGCCGCGAGCGTCATGCTCACGTGGGAGAGACCCGGGCCCGGCGACTCGACTTCAGATGAGCGTCTCTGGGCTGCCGCGCTCGGCATCGTCTGCGAGGTGAGAGAACTGTCCGTGCGGGCGCAGCTCCTCGCGTCCAGGGAGGGCGTGCGCCTGTTCGAGAAGGCCGAGTACTTCGCCGTCGCCGCGTGAGCTCCGCCCGGCAAGCACGACCCGTCGCGGCACCGTCATTCCGTGGTCAGCACCACCAGCTGCTGCGTCGCCCTCGTCATCGCGACGTAGCGGTCGACGGCACCCTCGATGCCTGTTCCGAAGCGGTCAGGGTCGATGAGCACCACGAGATCGAACTCGAGGCCCTTCGCGGTCTCCGGAGTGAGCGAGCGCACCCGCCCGCGGTTGTCGTAGGCGAGGGACCGGTCGCTGCCCACCGCGGTGATGACGCACGCGATCCCGTCGAGGTGCTCGTCGAGCCACGCGTCCAGCACGCCCTGCAGGTCAGCGACACCGCCGTACACGACCGGGAGACCGCTGCTGCGCACCGAGACCGGCACGTTCGCGTCGGGAAGGGCCTCGAGGATGACGGGTGCGGCCTCGAGCATGACCTCCTCCGGCGTGCGGTAGTTGATCGTGAGCTGGGCGACCTCGACCTTCGGCAGACCGACGCGCGCCAGACGCTCCTCCCAGGTCTCTCGGAACCCGTGACGCGCCTGCGCCCGGTCGCCGACGATCGTGAAACTCCTCGACGGGCACCTCGCCAGCAGCATCGCCCACTCCGCGTCCGTCAGCTCCTGCGCCTCGTCGATCACCACGTGCGCGAACGGCCCCGCGAGCTCGTCGAAGTCGACGGGCGGCAGGGAATCCTCGTCGATGAGCGACTGCTGCGCATCCTCGACCCGCAGCATCGTGACCAGCCCCTCCCCGTCGTCATCGCCCTCGATGAGGTTGTCGACAACGTGCGACATGTTCTCCTGCTGCGACGCCAGCGCCTCAGCCCGTCGCGCCCGCTGCCGGAACTCGTTCGGGTCGCCCGTGAGGCGCCTCGCCACGTCGATGAGCGGGAGGTCCGAGACAGTCCAGGCACGAGCATCCGGGCGCTGCAGCCTGCGCACCTCATCGGCACCCAGCTCGGGAGCGCACCACTGCAGGTACGCCGGCACCGACCACAGATCGGCGATCACCGAGGCCGGATCGAGCAGCGGCCACGCCTTCGCGAACGCAACCCGCAGCCGCTCGTCGCGCATGAGCGTCGCCCGCACCGAGTGCTCCGACGCGCTCGGCGAGCGCTTGTCGACGAGCAGTCGCAGCACCTCCTCCCACACCTGCTCTCGAGCCTCGTTGTGGGTGAGCCCAGGCTCGTAGGCCACGAACGCCTCCGCCCAGTCGGCCGCGTCGAGCGTCAGCTCCTGCGAGTCCGTCGTCGTCACCGTGAACGGTGCCCGCGGCGGACGCTGGTGGTAGCGCACCGCCTTGCCCACGGCGCGCACCAGATCGAGCGACGACTTCAGGCGGGCGACGGATGCGTCGGCCTCGTCACGCGCATCCGCCCCCTCGGGCAGCAGGTCGCGCAGCGTGCACAGCTGCACGCTGTCCTCCCCGAGGCTCGGCAGCACGTTCGCCACGTAGTTCAGGTAGGGGCGGCTCGGCCCCACGAAGAGCACCCCGCCGCGGCCCTGCTTGAAGCGCGGGTCGGAGTAAAGCAGGAACGCCGTGCGGTGCAGGGCGACCACCGTCTTGCCGGTTCCCGGCCCGCCTTCCACGACCAGGGCGCCACGCGAACCCGCCCGGATGATCGCATCCTGATCGGCCTGGATCGTGCCGAGCACATCCCGCATCTCGCCAGACCGCGCGGAGCCGAGGCTCGCGATGAACGAAGACTGGTCGTCGAGCGCCACCCGCCCCGCCATCTCTTCGGGCACGAACACCTCGTCCCAGTAGTCGACGACCCGCTCCACGTTCCACCGGTACCGCCGCCGACTCGCCAGGCCAAGCGGATTCGCGTGCGTCGCCGCGAAGAACGGCTCAGCCGCCGGCACCCGCCAGTCGATCAGGAGGCGCCGCCCGTCCTCATCCGCGAGTCCGAAACGCCCCACGTAGATATCCGGAGACCCGTCCGCCGGCGTCATACGCCCAAGGCACGCGTCCACCCCGAACCGCTCGAGCCCGCGAAGCTGCCGCGACAGGCGGTGGATCTCCGTATCGCGGTCGAGCGCCTGCTGCCCCGCCCCTCCATCGGTGAGCCGAAGCTCGTCGAGCCGCGACGCCAGCTCACGCTTCTGGCGCGACAGGGCCCCGGCAATCGCCGCGAACTGGCTGGCATCCTCGCCGACGAGTTCGGGGTCCGACTTGAACGACAGGTGCGGCGGCAGGGCAAAGACTTCAGCAGGAGATGTCACGATCGCTCATTCTGGTGCCTCGACGGGGTCTTGCGGCAAGCCCCCTGGTGATCTATACCTTGGAAGAGGCAGGCGACTGCCATCTGGGCCTCCACTCGAGCAGCACCGCGATGCCGATCGCGACCGCCACGCCGATGGCCGTCTCGACGCCGCGCTCCAGCAGCAGCTGGCCCGCAGAGACATCACCCGCCGGGCGGCCCATCACCAGCACCAGTGGCGTCAGGAACAGCAACCCGATCGTGTAGTTGCGCACGATGAACAGCTCCACCCCACCCTGCAGCGCGATCACCAGCAGCACCACGACCAAGCCGCCAGGCTCGAACGCCAGCAGCACCGCTGCCACGCCAAGACCCAGCACCGTGCCCACAAGTCGATGCGTCGCCCGCAGCACCCGATGGAACCCCGTCGCCGCCGACAGACCCGCGATCGCAGACACCATCGCCCAGTACGGATGCCCGATGCCGATCAGCAGCGGGATGGCACCGGCGATGAGCGTGCCGACTGCGAACATCGTCGCCCGACCGATCGCCGACGAACGCGCCGGGCGGACCGACCGAATCGACCCCGTCACCGGCGCAAGACCCGAACGCGCCGCGTCGGCACCCGAACCCGCGGCCCCAGCGCGTGCCGGATCGGTCCCAGCGGCAGCGGCGGCGGTCCCAGCGGCAGCGGCACTCGACGGCTGCGACGTCGCGGCTGCCCCGGTGCTCGCACGCGCCCGATCCACGACGACGCCGACAGCGCCGAACGCGAGCCCGAGCAGCAGCGACCATGCCGCCGTCACGACCGCGACGCCGATGCCGACCAGCAGCACCTCGCCACCCACCGCGAGCGCCGCGATGGCGGCCAGCGCGAAGATCTGGAACATCGGCCCTGGTGGAGCCCACCGCACACGGTCGCCGAGGAGCGACATGAGGAACGCCCACACCGCCGCGGCGGGCAGCACGAGCAGAGCCCGGCCAGGCGAGAGCGCGATGACGGCGCCCACGCCGACCGACGCGAGGAGCGAACCCGCCGCGATCGACTGCATCCGGAACCGACCGAACACGCTGAGCCCACGACCGTAGACGCTCGTGAACGCCCCGAAGACGGCGAAGATCGCGAGCGGCATCGACCCCGTCGCCCACAGGAGCACCAGCGGCACCCCGATCGCCAAGGCGACCCGCAGCGCCACCCAGTGATCTCGGCGGTAGGGGCCCATCGTCGTGAGGTCACGCCAACCGGGGATCATCGAAGGACGAGGAGAAGGCATTACCCCATTGTCTCGCGCCTGTCCCACGCCACGGGCCCTTCTCCCCCGAACTCCACTCGAGATCGCCCAACCCGACCCCGAAACTTAAGATAGGCTCGCCTTACTCGAAGCCGAGTCGCGCTGGATGATCAGCACGATTCGCAGGCTTGGCCCGTCCGCCCCCGAAGCGCCCGTGCGGCCCCTGCAGCGGCCTCACATCCGTGCCCGAAACATCACCTGTGCGCGAAGCACAGCCCATCCCCGAACCGAGGATCCGCCATGCCCAAAACGCTCACCGCCCCCACCCGGCGCACCGCCGCCCGCATCCAGGGAGCCGGCCTCCTCGCCATCTCGGCGCTCCTGCTCGCCGGATGCGCCCCGGCCGACTCCGCGCCTGCCGCCGATGCGGATGCCGCGGCAGCCGCGTCCGGAACCGTCACGATCACCGACAACCACGGCGAGATCGAAGTGCCCGTGAACCCGGAGCGCGTCGTCGCCCTCGACAACACCACGTTCCAGACCCTCAGCGACTGGGGCATCGACGTCGTCGCGGCCCCCAAGCCGCTCATGGAGAGCGTCTGGCCGGACCTCGCCGGTGGCGACGAGGTGCTCGACGTCGGCCTCCACCGCGAGCCCGACCTCGAGGCCGTCATCGAGGCCGACCCCGACCTCATCATCGGCGGCTACCGCTTCCAGGACTACTACGCGGACCTCAAGGCGATCCAGCCCACCACCATCGAGATCAACGCCCGCGACGGCGAAGAGGCGACGAGTGAGCTGAAGCGCCAGATCGAGATCCTCGGCCAGATCTTCGACAAGGAAGAAGAGGCCGCAGAGACGATCGCCGCCTTCGACACGGCCATCGCCGACGCGAAGAGCGCCTACAACGGCACCGACTCGGTTGTCGGGCTCATCACCTCCGGCGGCGAGATCGCCTACGCGGCACCGGGTGAGGGCCGCGGCGTCGGCCAGCTCTTCCCCACGATCGGCCTCACCCCGGCCATCGACCAGGCCGCTGAAGACGCCTCCCACGGCGACGACATCAGCGTCGAGGCCATCGCGCAGGCCAACCCCGAGTGGATGATCGTGCTCGACCGCGACGCCGGCACCGGCGAAGAGGGCGCAACCGCAGCTGCCGACCTCATCGCGGGCGCCGAGGCACTCCAGAACGTGCCAGCCGTGCAGAAGAACCAGATCGTCTACCTCGACCCGACGTTCTACCTCGACGAGGGCATCCAGGCCTACACCGGCCTCTACGCCGACGTCGCCGCGGCGTTCGCCGGCGCCAACAGCTAGGCAGCGCACCCGCCCTGTGCCCCGCCGCTCGGAAGGCGCCCCCACGTCGTCCGGGCAGCGGGGCACAGCGCAGCAGACGCAGCGCAGCAGACGCACTACAGCACCCAGCCGCCAGCCCATGACAGCGAGCGAATGACAGCAACAGCCCCACCCCCGGCCGCATCGGCGCCGCGGATCACCCCCGCGTACCGCGTGCCGCTCCTCAACCGCCGAGGCGCCCTCCCGGTTGGCATCGCCGTGGTGCTCGGCCTCGCCGTCCTCTCCCTCTTCGTCGGCGCCTACGACATCGCGGGCAACGAGTTCGGTGGCGAGATGATCTGGATCTCCCGCGTCCCCCGCACCGTCTCCCTCGTGCTGGCCGGATGCGCCATGAGCGTCTCCGGCCTCATCCTGCAGCTGCTCACCCAGAACCGCTTCGTCGAGCCCACGACGACGGGCACCACCGAGTGGTCCGCCCTCGGCCTG
Source organism: Pseudoclavibacter sp. Marseille-Q434 (assembly GCF_050315415.1). Lineage (NCBI taxonomy): Bacteria > Bacillati > Actinomycetota > Actinomycetes > Micrococcales > Microbacteriaceae > Pseudoclavibacter > Pseudoclavibacter sp. Marseille-Q434. Next base: position 1,217,348 of record NZ_JBNPQH010000001.1, read on the forward strand.
CTCGTCAGCTACATCGTCGTGCCTGCCGCCGGTCTCACGACCCGCATGGTCATGGCCAGCGCCTCCGCCTTCATCGGCACCATGGTGTTCCTCGCCGTGCTGCGCCGAGTCGCCCTCCGCTCGGCCCTCATCGTGCCCCTCATCGGCATCATGCTCGGCGCCGTCGTCTCCGCCTTCACCACCTGGCTCGCCATCGAGACGAACTACCTGCAGATGCTCGGCACCTGGTTCATGGGCAGCTTCACGAGCGTCGTGCGCGGCCGCTACGAGGTGCTGTGGATCGTCGCCATCATCGTCGTCATCGCCTACTTCGTCGCCGACCGCTTCACCGTCGCCGGCCTCGGCAAGGACATCGCCACGAACTTCGGCGTCAACTACAACCTCGTCATGTTCATCGGCACCGCGCTCGTCGCCATCGCGACCGGCGTCACGACCGTCGTCGTCGGCTTCCTGCCGTTCCTCGGGCTCATCGTGCCGAACCTCGTCTCCATGGCCCGCGGCGACAACCTCAGGTCGAACCTGCCATGGGTGTGCGTGCTCGGCGTGGGCATCATCATCGTCTGCGACATCATCGGCCGCGTCATCCGCATGCCCTTCGAGCTGCCCGTCTCGATGATCCTCGGCATGGTCGGCGCCGCCGTCTTCATCACCCTCCTGCTCCGGATGCGGCGCGATGGCTGACACCGTGCCCCGCTACCCGAGATCCACAGCCCGCCGCGTCGGCGACAAGGTCAGCGACGCGTCCAAGCCCGCCAAGCCGCCCCGCCTCTGGCTGCGCTTCAGCATCCTCGGCGCCCTCGTCGTCCTCTCGGCCGTCGGCGTGCTCACCTACGACATCGCCATGGAGCCCGGCAGTCGCGGCTTCTGGCTCGCCGTCAACCTGCGAGTCGTCACGGTCGCGACCGTCATCATCGTCGCCGCCTGCCAGGCCGTCGCCACGGTGCTCTTCCACACGGCGACGGGCAACCGCATCCTGACCCCATCGATCATGGGGTTCGACGCCATCTACGTCGTCTTCCAGACCGCCCTCGTGTTCTTCCTCGGCGGCGCGGCCCTCGCCTCGACCGACGGCCTCCCCAAGGTGTTCCTGCAGAGCTTCCTCATGGTGGGCTTCGCGACCGTGCTCTACACGTGGCTCTTCTCCGGCAAGCGCGGCAACCTGCACATCATGCTGCTCATCGGCGTCGTCTTCGGCGTGGGCTTCGGCTCGCTCTCGACCTTCATGCAGCGCCTCCTCACGCCGAGCGAGTTCGACGTGCTCTCGGCGAAGCTCTTCGGCAACCTCAGCAACTCGAACCCCGAGTACCTGCCGTGGGCCGCGCTCATCATCGCGGTCGTGCTCGCCTTCATCTGGCGCACCCGCAACACCCTCGACGTGCTCGCCCTCGGGCGCGACACCGCCGTGAACCTCGGCGTCGCCTACAAGCGCAAGGTCACGGTGCTCCTCATCCTGACGGCCGTGCTCATCTCCATCTCGACGACCCTCGTCGGTCCCATGACGTTCTTCGGGTTCATCGTCGCGACCCTCGCCTACCAGCTGACCGGGTCATCGCAGCACAAGCACGTCATCCCGTTCGCGATGCTCCTCGGCATGCTCACCCTGCTCGGCGGCTACTTCGTGCTCCGCCACGTGTTCTACGCGGCCGGCACCCTCTCGATCATCATCGAGTTCGTCGGCGGCCTCTTCTTCATCTGTTACCTATTACGTAAAGGTGCGCTGTGACTCCGCTTAGCTACCTGCTCCGAAAGGGCGCCCTGTGATCTCGCTCTCGAACGTCACCAAGACCTACGGCAAGGCGACCGTGCTCGGGCCCGTGACCCTCGACATCCCCGCAGGCGGCATCACGGCCCTCGTCGGCCCGAACGGCGCCGGCAAGTCGACGCTACTGACGATCGTCGGCAGGCTGACGGATGCGAGCACCGGCACGGTCACCGTCGGCGGCCACGACGTGACGAAGGCGAAGAGCCGCGATCTCGCGAAGGTCGTCTCCATCCTCCGGCAGGAGAACCACTTCGTCACCCGCCTCACGGTGCGGGAGCTCGTCGGCTTCGGCCGCTTCCCCCACTCGCAGGGGCGGCTCACGCCGGACGACAAGCAGCACATCGACCGGGCCATCGAGTTCCTCGACCTCACGACCCTCGAGCACCGCTACCTCGACCAGCTCTCCGGCGGGCAGCGGCAGCGGGCCTACGTCGCCATGGTGCTCGCGCAGGACACCGACTACATCCTCCTCGACGAGCCCCTCAACAACCTCGACATGAAGCACGCCGTCGCCATGATGGGCCAGCTTCGCCGGGCCGCGGACGAACTCGGCAAGACGTTCGTGATCGTCATCCACGACATCAACTTCGCCGCCGCCTACGCCGACAACATCATCGCCCTCACCGACGGGCAGCTCGCGCACTCCGGCAGCCCGAAGGACCTCATGACGACCGAGACCCTCGAGCACGTCTTCGGCACCCCGATCGAGGTGCGCCACGACGGCGACTACCCGCTCGCCGTCTACTACCGCTGAGTCGCGGCCCACCCAGGCAGCACTCGACACGCAGCACCCAGCGATCCACCATCCACCTCCACGGAAGTCGACTCCCATGCACTCATCCACGACACGGAGGGCATCGGCCCTCATCGCCTCCGCCGCACTCGCCGGCCTGCTCCTCGCCGGATGCGCGACCGGCGCCGCAGAGACCCCCGCAACCGGGGACAACGAGGGCGAAGCATCCGGCACCCGCTCCGTCGAGCACGCCAGAGGCACGGCCGAGGTCCCCGCCGACCCGCAGCGCGTCGTGGTCCTCGAGCCCGTCGAGCTCGACACGGCCGTCGCCCTCGGCGTGACCCCGGTCGGTGCGGCCGTCGCCAGCAACGTCGCGGGCATCCCCGAGTACCTCGGCGTCGACGGCATCGAGCCCGTCGGGACCGTCCCGGAACCCGACCTCGAGGCCATCGCGGCGCTGAAGCCCGACCTCATCCTGGGCACCGAATCCCGCCACTCGAAGCTCTACGACCAGCTCGGAGCCATCGCGCCGACCGTGTTCATGGCCACGCAGGCCGACCCGTGGCAGGAGAACGTGCTCCTCATCGGCGAGGCGCTCGGACAGCAGGACGAGGCCCAAGAACTCCTCACCGGCTTCAACGACCGCTGCGAGGAGATCAAGAGCCAGACCGGCTCGGCGGGGAAGACCGCCAACCTCATCCGGCCGCGCGACGAGACGACGCTCAGCCTCTACGGGCCCACGTCGTTCGCTGGCGGGGCACTTGAATGCGCCGGGCTCACCATTCCCGAGCAGCAGTGGGAGGACGGACTGCAGGCCGACATCTCGCCGGAGAACATCCTCGACGCCAAGGCCGACTACGTCTTCGTGACGACGGCAGACGTCGCGGACACGTCGACCGTGCCGACCGCGATCACCCAGAACGCCACAGAGTTCCCCTCCGTCACCCTCGTCGACACGAGCTACTGGGTCTCCGGCGTCGGACCCAAGGGCGGCGCCCTGGTGCTCGACGACATCGAGCGCTTCCTCGCAGCGCAGCAGTGACGCTCGCCCACGCCGGCCACGCGCCGACGCCGCTCCGGGTGAACGGGCGAGGCCGAGTATCCCTCGGCCTAGCCGCCCTCGCGGTGCTGCTCGTGATCTCGGTCGTGCTCTCGCTCATGGTCGGCTCGAACTCGCTCCCGCCGCACGTCGTCCTCGACGTGCTGCGGGGCGGTGGCTCCTCCGAGGCCCGCTACGTCGTCGGCGAGCTGCGTGTGCCCCGCACCGTGACGGGGATCATCGTGGGCGTCGCCCTCGGAGTCGCCGGCGCGTTGATCCAGGCGTTCACCCGCAACCCGCTCGCGGACCCCGGCATCCTCGGCGTCAACGCCGGAGCCGCGTTCGCCATCGCCATCGGCGTCGCGTTCTTCGGTCTCCGCGATATCTCCTCGTTCGTGTGGCTCGGGTTCCTCGGCGCGCTCGCTGTGACCCTCGCCGTCTCCCTCATCGGCTCCGCCGGACGCGGTCCCGCCGACCCCATCCGCCTCACCCTGGCCGGCGTCGCCATCGGCGCCGTCTTCTCCGGCATGACAACGGGCATGACCCTGAGCAACCCGGATGCGTTCGACCGGATGCGCTCGTGGAACGCTGGCTCGCTCCTCGGCAGGGGCTTCGACGTCCTCCTGCCGGTCCTCCCCTTCATCGTCCTCGCGCTGATCGGCGCGCTGCTGCTCGCCCCCGGGCTCAACGCGCTTGCGCTCGGCGAGGACGTCGCTCGCGCGCAGGGAGCGAACGTCGGCGCCATCCGCGTGGGCGTGATCGTCGCGGTCACGGTGCTCGCTGGGGTCGCGACGGCTCTGGCCGGGCCGATCGCCTTCGTCGGCCTCATGGTGCCGCACGTCGCGAGGTGGGTGTTCGGCGTCGACCAGCGCGTGATCCTCACGATCTCGGTTGTGCTCGCCCCGGTCATCGTGCTCCTCTCGGATGTGCTGGGTCGAGTCCTCATCGCGCCAGCCGAGATCCCCGTCGGCATCGTCACCGCGTTCGTGGGCGCACCCCTGCTCATCGCCCTCGCACGCCAGCGCAAGGCGAGCACCCTCTCGTGAGCACCACCCGCATCCCGAACCGCGTCGACGTCGGTTACCGGCAGCTGCTCCTCACGGCCGGGCCCCTCGCGATGCCCCTCCGCGTGCGGACCCTGATCGTCAGCGTGATCGCGGCCGCCGCCATCCTGATACTCGGCATCCTCGCCCTCGGCCTCGGCACCTACCCGCTGACCCCGAACGCCGTCGTGCGCGCCCTGCTCGGCGGCGGGGACGCCCTCGACCGCACGGTCGTCTTCGAATGGCGCCTGGCCAGGGTCGTGGCGGCCATCGTGCTCGGCGGATTCCTCGCGACCGCCGGAGCCCTCTTCCAGACCGTCACCAGGAACCCACTCGCGAGCCCCGACATCCTCGGCCTCTCCAACGGCGCCTTCACCGGGATGCTCGTGAGCGTCGTCGCCTTCTCAGCGTCCTGGCCGCTCATGACCGCGGGCGCCGTCCTCGGCGGACTTGTCACGGCCCTCCTCATCTGGGGGCTCGCGCGCGGGGGCGGCGCGCAGGGCTTCCGCCTCATCGTGATCGGCATCGGAATCTCTGCCATGCTCGCGTCCCTGAACACATGGATGCTGCTCGAGGTCGAACTCGAGACCGCAATGTTCGCCTCCGCATGGGGAGCTGGCACCCTCAACGGGGTGACAGCTCCGCCGCTCGTCGGCGCGATCGCGTGCGGCATCCCGCTCCTCGCGCTCCTCCTGCTGACGGCTCCCCAGCTGCGCCAGCTCGATCTCGGCGACGACATGGCGGCCGCGACGGGAACTCGGCCGCAGCTCGTGCGCGCCGTCGTCCTGCTCGCGGCGGTCGGCCTCGTGTCGATCTCCACCGCCGTCATCGGCCCCGTCGTCTTCGTCGCCCTCGCCGCCCCGCAGATCGCCCGCCGGATCGCGCGGACACCGTACCTCTCCCTTCCACTCTCGGCCCTCGTCGGAGCCCTGCTCCTCCTCGGCTCCGACCTGGTCGCGCAGCACGTGCTTCCCGTCACGCTGCCCGTGGGCGTCGTCACAGTGTCCGTCGGCGGCCTCTACCTCATCGTCACCATCGTTCAGGAGATCCGCCGCCGTGCTTAGACACCCCGCCCCCGCTCCCGGCAGCCGAGACGGGCGTCCACAGCCCGACGCCGTCATCCCGGCTCGGGGCGCGCCACGCCTCGAAGCGGTGGAGGTCACCTTGGGCTACGACGGCGCGCCCATCATCAAGCGGCTCAGCGCAGAGATCCCCGACGGATCCTTCACCGTCATCATCGGCCCGAACGCGTGCGGCAAGTCGACCCTGCTACGGGGCCTCTCGCGGCTCCTCACCCCTGAAGCCGGCCGGGTGGTGCTCGACGGCAAGGCCATCACGAGCATGCGTGCGAAGGACGTCGCCCGCCGCCTCGGCCTCCTGCCGCAGTCGGCGCTCGCCCCGGATGGCATCACCGTCGCCGACCTCGTCGGGCGCGGCAGGTTCGCCCACCAGCGCCTACTCCGCCAATGGTCGCCAGCCGACGAGCGTGCCGTCCGCGACGCGCTCGACGCGACGGGCACCCTGCCGCTCGCGGCGCGACGCGTCGACGAGCTCTCCGGCGGCCAGCGGCAGCGCGTCTGGGTTGCCATGGTCCTCGCGCAGCAGACCGACCTCCTCCTCCTCGACGAGCCGACGACGTTCCTCGACATCGCCCACCAGGTGGAGCTCATGGAGCTCTTCGCGCACCTCAACCGCAGCGGCCGCACCATCGTGGCCGTGCTCCACGACCTCAACCACGCCGCGCGCTACGCCGACCACATCATCGCGATGCGCGACGGCCGCATCCTCGCGTCGGGAACGCCACGCGAGGTGGTGACGAGCGAGCGGGTCGAGGAGATCTACGGCCTGCCGAACGTCGTCATCGACGACCCCATCACGGGCGGGCCGCTCGTGGTGCCGCGCGGGGTGCCGTTCTCCCGAGCAGGGAGCAACGCCGAAACGACCGGCGTGCCAGCCTAGGAGCGCGCGAGACCGTCGAGCCAGGCGCCGACGACCTCGCGGGCGGCGGCCGTCAGACGAGGCGCGAGCTCGAGCGCATCCGCCCTGATGTTCCGCGGGTCGAGCTCGTGCATCGCCAGCTCGTAGGCGTTCGCGATGAGCCACGTCTCGACCATCTGCGGGTCGACCTCGAGGTGGAACTGCAGGCCGAGCAGGTTCGGGCCCGCGGCGAACGCCTGGTTCGGGAAGCCCGGGGTCTCGGCCAGCCGCGCGGCGCCGGCGGGAATCTCGAACTGGTCGCCGTGCCAGTGCAGCACCGGCACGTCGCGCAGCCCCTCGAGCACCGAGCCCGCTCCGTCTTCCGTGAGCGTCAGCGGCGAGAAGCCGATCTCGACCCTGCCCGTCGGCGCAACGTCTGCGCCCATGGCTGCCGCCATGAGCTGGGCTCCGAGGCACACACCGAGCGTCGGGCGATCGGCCTCGACCCGAGCTCTCACCGCCGCGATCTCGGGCGCGAGGAACGGGTAGCGCTCCGCATCCCCCACCCCGATCGGTCCGCCGAGCACCACGACGAGGTCGGCCGCGAGCAGCTCGTCCGCGGTGATCTCGTCCTGCCCGGCTTCCAGGTAGCGGATGCCGTACCCGCGCGCGGTGAGCACCTCACGGAGCAGGCCGAGGTCCTCGAAGACCACGTGGCGGACGACGAGGGCGGTGAGCGACACGGCGGGCTCCTTCAAGGGGGCGGGTTGGGACGTCAGATGCGTGGCGATTGGATCGGCGCAGAACGTCGGATGCGGTCTTCGGATCAGATCGTCGGCTCAGGCGCGATGCGCGCGTAGGCCGCGAGCACGGTGCGCTCGGACCTCACGAGGTACTCGTCGAGCGCCTGGGCGGCGCCCTCGGTGTCGCCCGCGGTGTGGAGCGCGAGCACTCGCTGGTTGAGCTCGATGTACGGGGCGTGCAGGTACTCGAGGTCCTCGAGGAACCCGAAGGCGAGCCGGAGCTCGGCGGAGACGTTCGCGTAGACGCGGTCGAGCCGCTCGCTGTCCGCGAGCGCGACGATCGCCGTGTGGAACTCCATGTTCGCGGTGCCGACGGCGGCCCAGTCGCCGGCCTCGCGACCCTGGAGCGCGCGCTCGACGGCTTCTCGCATCCGCGTGCCTGCCGGGTGCCGACCGGGGGCCGCGCGCAACGCCTGCACCTCGATCATGCGTCGCACCCGGTAGATGTCGAGGATGGATGCGAGCGAGGGGACGGCGACGAAGACGCCGGCATTGGGGCGGCGGGTGAGCAGTCGCTCCGCCGTGAGCATGCGGAACGCCTCGCGAAGGGTGTTGCGCGAGACCTCGAGCCGCTCCGTCATGGCGCTCTCCGAGAGGCGCTGGCCGGGGACGATCTCGCCCGCGACGATCATCTGGCGGAGGCTCGAGGCCGCCCGCTCGGCCCTGTCGAGGGTCTCGTCGGCTGCGTTCACGCTTCGAACTCTACCGGCGGGCGTTTGCGGCGGCGCCGTCGATCGAATTCCGGAAACAACCCCGATACATCTTGTAACAAGACATTTACGCGTCTATCGTTGAACAATCTGTTGCTCAGCGTTGAACAACCGTAGGGTTGCCGCAATCACTCGCTGCTCCCCTACCGAACTGGAACGAGTCATGTCCTCTACACCTCCTCCCGCATCATCGGCCTCACCCGCCGGCAGCTCCGCCGCAGCCGACGAGGCGAGCACCCCCGAGAAGCTCAAGCAGTACGCGAGAGCCCGCCGCACCTCCCTGGTTGGCGCCCTCTTCCTCATGGCCACCTCGGCCATCGGCCCCGGCTTCATCACGCAGACGGCGACCTTCACCCAGCAGCTCGGCGCGGCGTTCGCCTTCGGCATCCTCATCTCGGTCCTCATCGACCTCGCCGTTCAGCTCAACATCTGGCGCATGATCACGCTCTCCGGGAAGCGCGCGAGCGCCCTCGCGAACGACGCTCTGCCGGGCAGCGGTTACGTCCTCGCCGTGCTCATCGTCGTCGGCGGCCTCGTCTTCAACATCGGGAACATCGGCGGCGCCGGGCTCGGCCTCAACGTGCTCCTCGGCCTCGACGTGAAGATCGGCGCAGTCATCAGCGCCGCGATCGCCATCGCGATCTTCCTCATCAAGCGCGCAGGCATCGTCATGGACCGCGTCGTCATCGTCGCGGGCGTCGCCATGATCCTCCTGACCGTCATCGTCGCGATCGTTGCCCAGCCGCCTATCGGCGACGCGCTGCGCCAGACGATCCTCCCCGACACCATCAACTTCGCCACCATCACGACCATCGTCGGTGGCACCGTCGGCGGCTACATCGTCTACTCGGGCGCGCACAAGCTCCTCGACTCCGGCAACGCCGGCCCCGAGCACATCAAGGAAGTCAACCGCGCGGCCGTGACCGGCATCCTCATCACGGGCGTCATGCGCTACGTGTTGTTTCTCGCCATCCTCGGCGTCGTCGCGAGCGGCGTCGTGCTCGACACGACCCTCAACCCCGCGGCCGACGCCTTCCAGGCAGCGGCCGGTGAGGCTGGCTTCCGCATCTTCGGCGCCATCTTCTGGCTCGCCGCCCTCACGAGCATCATCGGCGCCGCCTACACCTCGGTCTCGTTCCTCCCCGTGTTCTCGAAGCGCATCGCCGGCCGCGCCGCCGACTTCTGGACCGTGGGCTTCATCGTCTTCTCGCTCGCCGTCTACCTGTCCATCGGCACCCCGCCAGCCACCCTGCTCGTCTTCGTCGGCGGCTTCAACGGCCTCATCCTGCCCATCGGCCTCACGCTGTTCATGTACATCGGCTGGTTCCGCCCGTCGAAGCTGGGCGGTGCGAAGTACCCGAAGTGGCTGCTGATCATCGGCACGCTCGCGACGGTCATCACCTGGTACATGGCGGTCAACGCGGTCGGACCGATCTTCGACCTCCTCAACACCTGATCCGCATCCCCGAGCGAAAGGCTGACCACATGAACGCACGTGCCATCGACCTCAACAGCGACCTCGGCGAGGGCTTCGGCCGCTGGACCCTCGGCGACGACCAGGAGATGCTCGGCATCGTCACGAGCGCCAACGTCGCCTGCGGCTTCCACGCCGGCGACCCGCGCGCCATCCGCTCCACCGTCAGGGGCGCGGCGGATGCGGGGGCCGCGATCGGCGCGCACGTCGGTTACCGCGATCTGGCCGGCTTCGGGCGCCGCAACATCGACGTCGCCTCCGACGACCTCGTCGCCGACGTGATCTACCAGATCGGCGCGCTCCAGGCCCTCGCGGCCGCCGAGGGGACCAGCGTCAGCTACGTGAAGCCGCACGGCGCCCTCTACAACACGATCGTGCACGACGAGCGTCAGGCCGCCGACGTCGTCGAGGCCGTGCGCCTCGTCGACCCGAGCCTCGTGCTCCTCGGCCTGCCTGGCTCGGCCGTGCTGCGGCTCGCGACCGAGGCGGGCCTGGCCACCGCGATCGAGGCGTTCGCCGACCGCGCGTACACCCCGCAGGGCACCCTCGTCTCCCGCCGGGAGCCGGGTGCCGTGCTGCACGACGTCGACGAGGTCGCGAAGCGCATGGTGCGCCTCGCGACGGAAGGCCTCCTCGAGGCCATCGACGGCAGCACGCTCGAGCTGCGCGCCGACTCGATCTGCGTGCACGGCGACAGCCCCGGAGCCACCGACATGGCCAGGCAGGTGCGGCACGCGCTCACCGAGGCCGGCGTCGAGCTGCGCCCCTTCACGCCAGCAGCGGCGGCGACAGCGGCCACCACGTCCGCGACCGCGAGGAGCTGAGCCCACCCCATGAGAGTCCTCACCGCCCGCGACGACGCGGTCCTCATCGAGTGCGACAGCCTCGACGAGACGATCGCGCTCTTCGACGCCATGACCGCCCTGCGCATCCCCGGCGTCGGCGAGATGGTGCCGGGTGCCCGCACCCTGCTCGTCCCGTTCCGGCCTGCACGGGTCACCGCCGACGAGATCGAAGCCGCCGCCCGGGCGGCCGACCTCAGCGGCGTGCGTGCGGGAGAACCGCGGCGTCTCGAGATCCCGACGCGATACGACGGTGAGGACCTCGCGGAGGTCGCCGACCTCCTCGGCATCTCCGCCGACGAAGTCGTGCGCCGCCACACGAACTCGACCTTCACGGTCGGGTTCGTGGGCTTCGCGCCCGGCTTCGCCTACCTGACGGGCGACGACCCCGTGCTCGACGTGCCACGCCGGTCGACCCCGCGCACCCGCATCCCCGCAGGCTCGGTCGCCCTCGCCGGCACCTACAGCGGCGTCTACCCCCGCGAGAGCCCCGGCGGCTGGCAGCTCATCGGCACCACGGAGGTCCCCATGTGGGATCTCGACCGCGACCCTGCCGCCTTCATGGCGCCGGGCGACATCGTCACGTTCAGCGTCGACGCCGCGACCGAGCGGCCGCGCGCGACCGTGAGCGCTGTCCACGCCGAGGCGCCTCGAGAGGCCGAACCCGCGCACCCCGCGGGCGACGATGACCGTGCCTCAGCCCTCGAGGTGGTCTCCCCCGGCCTGCAGACGCTGTTCCAGGACCTCGGGCGCGACGGCTACGCCAGCATGGGCGTCTCGGCCTCCGGGGCACTGGACGCGCCCGCCCACCGGCACGCGAACCGCCTCGTCGGCAACAGCCCGGGCGGCCCCACCCTGGAGATCGCCTACGGCGGCCTGCGCCTGCGGGCACACGGCCCGCAGGTGGTGGCCGTCGCCGGCGCCGAGGTCGAGCTGACCGTGAACGGCGTCCTCCCTCGCACCGTGCCGTTCGGCGCGGCCTTCGCCCTCGACGACGGCGACGAGCTGCAGCTCGGCTCCCCCACGTTCGGCGTCCGCAGCTACCTCGCGGTGCGCGGCGGATTCGACGCACCGCCCGTGCTCGAGAGCCTCGCGACCGATCTCCTCGCGGGGCTCGGCCCCGACGCACTCACCGCGGGCGACGTCCTTGGCGTCCGCGAGCCCGCGGCGCCCCTCGCCCCGGCGATCTCCGTCGCCGACGCGGCGCAGCGGGACCTGCCTGCCGCGGGCGGCGACAGCGTCGAGCTGCGCATCGTGCTCGGACCGCGCGACGACTGGTTCTCCGCCGAGGAGATCACCCGCTTCACGAGCCAGGAGTGGCAGGTGACGCCGCAGTCGAACCGCGTCGGCGTGCGCCTCGAGGGCGACGCCCTCACTCGCGCGAAGGGCGGAGAGCTGCCGAGCGAGGGCTGCGTCAGCGGGGCCCTGCAGATGCCGCCCAGCGGGCAGCCCGTGCTCTTCCTCGCCGACCATCCCCTCACGGGCGGCTACCCCGTGCTCGGCGCCGTCATCACCGACGACCTGCCCCTCGCTGGCCAGCTGCCCGTCGGCGCCACCGTGCGATTCCGCATCGTCGAACCGCGCATCCACCAGCCACGCACCCAGACCCCACTCACCCAGACCCCAGGAGAACTCCGATGACCCGCATCAGCAAGGTCCTCATCGCGAACCGCGGTGAGATCGCAGGGCGCGTCGCCCGCGCCTGCGCCGACTACGGGGTCGTCTCCGTCGCCGTCTACTCCGACTCCGACGCCGACGCCCTGCACGTGCGCCTCGCCGACGAGGCCGTGCCGCTCGAGGGCGAGACGTCGAAGGAGACCTACCTCGACGCCGACAAGCTCCTCGCCGCAGCCAAGGCGACGGGCGCCGACGCCGTGCACCCCGGCTACGGCTTCCTCTCCGAGAACGCCGACTTCGCGCGGGCCGTCGAATCCGCTGGCCTCGTGTGGATCGGGCCGCCGCCAGCGGCCATCGAGCTCCTCGGCGACAAGATCTCTGCCCGCCGCCTGGCCGAGCGCGTCGGTGCGCCTCTCGTCGCCGGCACGAGCGGCCCCGTCGGCTCCCCCGCGGAGGCGAGCGCCTTCGCCGAGGAGCACGGCCTCCCCATCGCGATCAAGGCCGCGTTCGGCGGTGGCGGCCGCGGCCTCCGCGTCGCGCGCCGACTCGACGAGGTCGAGGAGCTCTTCGCGGCAGCAGGTCGCGAGGCCGTCGCCGCGTTCGGTCGCGGCGAGTGCTTCGTCGAGCAGTTCCTCGAGTCGCCTCGCCACATCGAAGCGCAGGTGATCGCCGACGAGCACGGCAACGTGGTGGTCGTCGGCACGCGCGACTGCTCGCTGCAGCGCCGCAACCAGAAGCTCGTCGAGGAGGCCCCCGCGCCGTTCCTGACCCCCGAGCAGCGGGAGCGCATCCACACCGCAGCCCGTGACATCTGCGCCGAGGCCGGCTACCGCAGCGCCGGCACGGTCGAGTTCCTCCTCGACGCGAACGGCATCATCTCCTTCCTCGAGGTCAACACGCGCCTGCAGGTCGAGCACCCCGTGACCGAGGAGACCGCGGGCGTCGACCTCGTGGTGCAGCAGCTGCGCATCGCCGACGGGCTCGCGCTCGAGGCGGCCGAGTTCGAGCCCCGCGGGCACGCGTTCGAGTTCCGCATCAACGCCGAGGACCCGGCGCGCGGCTTCCTGCCAGGGCCGGGCACCATCTCGCTGTTCCGCGCGCCGTCGGGTCCAGGCGTGCGCATCGACACCGGCGTCGAGACCGGCTCCGTGGTCTCCGGGCAGTTCGACTCGATGCTCGCGAAGCTCATCGTCACCGGGGCCACCCGTGAGGAGGCGCTCCGCCGCGCTCGCCGCGCGCTGGCCGAGTTCGAGGTCGAGGGCGTGCCGACCGTGCTGCCCTTCCACCGCGCGGTGCTCGACGACCCAGATTTCATCGGCGGCGAAGGCCCCGACGGTGAGCCGGGCTTCGGCGTGCACACGCAATGGATCGAGACGACCTTCGCCGAGCGCCTCCCGGAGCAGTCGCTCTCGGTCCAGCCGACGGACCCGTCGGTCGTGTCGACCTGGATCGAGCTCGACGGGCGACGCGTCGCCATGCGGCTCCCCGCGACGCTCTTCGCCGCGGGCGGCTCGGCTGCCGGAGTTTCGCCCGCCGGCGCGGCAGGTTCGGCGTCTTCTGCAGGGGCAGCGGATGCTGGCAGCGGGTCCGGCTCGTCGGTCGCGGCCCCCATGGCGGGCACGCTCCTGCGCTGGCTCGTCGATGACGGTGCAGAGGTCGAGGCGGGCACCGCGGTGGCCGTGGTCGAGGCCATGAAGATGGAGACGCCCGTGCAGGTGAAGGCCGCCGGCACCCTGCGCCACCGGGCCGAGGCGGGCAGCCCAATCGCGGCCGGTGAGGTGCTCGCGGAGGTCGCTCAGGCGAGCTGAGCTCCGAGCCGCCGCGCCCCGCGCTGGCTAGGTGCCACCCGGAGCCGATTGTCGGTGGGTGCGGGCAGACTGGTTCGCATGACAGAACCAGCTGCCCGCGCCCACCATTCGATCGACTACCTCGAGTTCGGCGTCACCGACCTCGCCGTGGCCAAGCAGTTCTACGGCGACGCCTTCGGGTGGACCTTCAACGACTACGGCCCCGGCCCCAACTACGTGGGCATCCGTCGACCGGGTGGCGAGGAGACCGACGAGGTGGGCGGCTTCCGCCTCGACCCGCAGGTCACTCCGGGAGGTGCCCTGGTGCTCCTCTACTCCGACGACCTCGAGGCGAGCATCACCCAGGTGCGTTCGGCGGGTGGGGAGATCGTCAGCGGACCGTACGAGTTCCCGGGCGGCCGGCGCTTCCACTTCACCGACCCGGCGGGCAACGAGCTCGGCGTCTGGTCGAGCTCCTAGCGCGTTCCGGTCGAGCCTCCGGCGGGTCTTGGTCCAGCCCGCGCGAGCTCGCTACACAGCTGCCGCCTGCGCGGCGATGCTGGCTCGCACCTCGTCGAGCACCGCCATGATGGCGACCGATTCGTCGAGCGGCATGCGCGGGCTCTCGAGTTCTCCGGCGTGCAGGCAGCGCTCGACCTCGAGCGCCTGGAACTGCATGCCCCGGCCGACGTGCTGGGGCTTGTCGAAGCGCAGCAGCTCACGCTGCGGCCTGCCGCCGTCGTAGACCGTGAACGAGGTCGACGCGTAGAAGACGGCATCGATGTCAATCCACCCGTCGGACCCGACGATGGCTGCACGGTTCGAGCCCGGCGCGTCCATGCGCGTGAGCGTCGCCGAGCTGCGGCCTGCGCCGTGCCGCATCAGCACGGAAGCGGAGAGGTCGACACCGAGCTCGGACGCCTCGCCGTCGACGAGGATCGTCGTGGCGGGCCCGAGCAGCTGTGAGGCCATCGAGATGCCGTACACGCCGAGATCGGCCATCACCCCGCCGCCGAGCGAGGGGTCGCCGTGCCGGCTCGTCGGAGACACGTCGAGGTTCTGGAAGTGCGAGCTCGTGAAGCTCACGAGCTCACCGATCGCCCCGCGCTCCAGCACGTCGCCGATCGCGTCCGCCGTCGGCAGGAAGCGGGTCCACATGGCCTCCATCGCGAAGACGCCCTTGGCGCGGGCGGCCGCGACGACGCGCTCCGCCTCGGCGGCGGTGCTCGTGAAGGACTTCTCGACGAGCACGTGCTTGCCTGCTTCGATTGCGAGCAGCGCCTGCTCGGCATGCCGTGTCTGCGGCGTCGCGATGTAGACCACATCCACGTGCGGGTCGGCGACGAGGTCCTCGTAGCTGCTGTGGGAGGCGGGGATGGAGAACTCGGCGGCGAACTCGGCCGCCTTCGACGCATCCCGCGATCCGACAGCCGCGACCTCGAGCCCCTGGGCCAGCAGGTCGGACACGAAGGTCTCCGCGATGTTGCCTGCCCCGAGAACTCCCCATCGAACGCGTTGTGTCGTCACGGGAAAAACTCTAGCGACGCGACTGACGAATCCGCCACAGCTTGAGCCGCGATGCCAGCCGCGAGAGTCGTGCGTGACGCTCTCCTGCTGGCCTCCGACCTAGCCGCAAGTGATCTAGCATTTCCTACGGTTCGCGGGGAGCGAATCAACCGCACGCCGTCAGGAGAACCCCATGCGCCAGCTCATCGTCACCGCCTTCGTCTCTGCCGACGGGGTTATGGAGGCCCCCGGAGGTGAAGAGGGCTACCGCAACTCAGGGTGGACCTGGCAGGACATCGAGTTCGATCCGGCCGCCTACACGATCAAGGGCACCGAGCAGCTCGAAGCCGGCGCGCTGCTTCTCGGCCGCACGAGCTACGAGGCCTTCGCGCCGGTCTGGCCCGGCATGACCGAGGAGTTCCCGAAGTACAACACCATGCCCCGCTACGTCGTCTCGACGACGCTCGAGACCGACGACCCGCGGTGGCCCGCCACTGTCCTGCGCTCCATCGACGACGTCGCCGCCCTCAAGGACGGCGACGGCGACCCGATCATCGTGCACGGAAGCGCCGAGCTCGGCCAGGCGCTCGCCGACGCCGGACTCGTCGACCGCTACAACCTGCTCGTCTTCCCGCTGCTCCTCGGTGCAGGCAAGCGGCTCTTCAGCGAGACCGACAAGGCCACCCAGCACCTCAAGCTCGTCGAGCACGAGGTCTACTCGAACGGCATCCAGAAGCAGGTCTTCGACGTCATCCGCTAGGGCAGGCGGATGCGGGGACGCATCAGTCCGCGAGTCCCGCGCGCCTCGCGAGCACCGCGGCCTCCATGCGCGAGGTGACCCCGAGCTTCGCGAGCACCCGGGAGACGTGGGTCTTCGCGGTCGACCCGCTGATGTGCATCCGCTGGCCGATGCCCACGTTCGAGAGCCCCTCGCCGAGGGCGGTGAGCACCTCCCGCTCCCGTGCCGTGAGCTGCTCGATGCCGGGCACCGCCGGCGTTGCCGTGGGCGCTTCCTCTCGTGTCTCGGCGAAGCGGTCGAGGAGGCGGCGCGTCACCTCAGGCGAGAGCGCGCCGTCCCCCCTCGCCACTGCCTGCACCGCCGCCTGCAGGGCGGGCCCGGTCGTTGACTTGAGCAGGAACCCGGCCGCACCCGCGCGAACCGCGCCGAAGACGTACTCGTCGAGGTCGAACGTCGTCAGCACGAGCACCTGCGAGAGCGACTCGGCGATGATCGCCCGTGTGGCCGCGATGCCGTCCGTACCGGGCATGCGAACGTCCATGAGCACGACGTCCGGTCGAAGCGCCCGCGCGTTGCCGATCGCCGCCGCACCGTCAGCGGCCTCACCCACGACCTCGATGTCGTGTGCCTCCAGCAGGAGCCGCAGCCCCGCCCTGATCGCGGCGTGATCGTCGGCGATGAGCACGCGCACTCGTGGCCGGGCAGCACCGACCGCCCCGGTTGCCTTGCCTCTCAGGTGGGCCTGGTCCGCCTCGCCTGCTTGATCGGCTCCGTTCACGATGCCCTCTCGGTTCGGCGACCGGCTCCGCGCTCCGCGCCTCCCCCGGTCCGCGGCACTCGCGCGCTGACGCGCCACCCTCCACCGTCCGCGATGGGCCCCGCCTCGAGGCGCCCGCCGAGACGCTCGGCTCGCTCGCGGATCAGCCCGAGCCCGTTCCCGGTGCCCGGGGCGCCGTCGACGGGCGTGCCGCCCACGGACGTGACGAGCACGGAGATCGACTCGGTGTCCTCCTCGAAGCGCACCTCGACGTCGGCCCCGGGAGAATGGCGCTCGCTGTTCGCGAGAGCCTCCGCCACGACCCGCGCGAGCGCTTGCTCGGAGGCGGCGGATGCGCTCGGCACCTCGCCGACGACCGTCACGTCGACCGCGCGCGTGTCCGCGACGATCTGGGCCACCTGAGCGAGCCGCGGTGGTGCGGCCAGCTCCTGGCTGTCGCTCTCACCGTGACGCAGGATGAGGATCATCGACCGCATCTCGTCGAGTCCCTCGAGGGCGGAGGCGCGGATGGCTTGGAGGGCGCCGGCCTCCCGGGGAGCGACCGCTGGCCCCGCGAGCGCCGCCTCGGAGGTGATCGCGATCGCCGAGAGGTTCGCAGCGACGACGTCGTGGAGGTCGCGGGCCATGCGCTCTCGTTCAGCGCGCACCGCTTCTTCGCGTTCCAGCACGAGCAGGCGCTCGGCGTCGTCGGCGCGCGCCTCCTGCACACGAGCCAGCTCCGCGCTCTGGCGCACCGAGCCCGCCCACCACAGCGGGGTGCAGAAGATGGCGAGGGCCTGCAGGCAGAAGAAGACCGCTTCCCGGAGTGTCGCCCCGAGCAGCAGGGGCGCGACGAACGCTGTCAGCACGGCCGCGACGACGACCCACTCCACGACCCGGAGCGCACGCCTCGAAGCGAACCTCCCCACGACATACAGCGCGTCGAGGACCAGCACGATCACGCCGAGCGCGCCGCCGACGACGAGCGTCAGCGCGGCCAGTGCGACGCAGACGGTGAGCACGGCCACCGGGAACCTTCGCTTCTGCGTGAGCGCTGCCGCGCCGATCGCGATCGCCACGAGCGTCGGACCGAGCTGCTCAGCGGAGTCGAAGAGCGCCAGCACGACGGCGATGGTCACGACGACGACGGTCGACGTCGTGTCCTCGTCGAGGTCCCGGATGCGCGTCTTCGCTGCCGCGAGCGTCCCACCGGGTTCCGTCATGCGACCATCCCAGCACACAGACGCAAGCAAGGTGTCCGCCGAAGGATGTAGCCCGGCGGCCGTGTCGACGCCCTTTGGCGGACGCGGGCCCGCGCTCACGCGCCTGAGGCTTGCCCCATGACCACAGAACTGCTGCTCTCGCTCCTCGGACTCGCGCTCGTCGACAGCCTGAGTGCGGGCACGCTGCTCATCCCGATCTTCTTCCTGCTCGCGCCCGGCCGCATCCGCCTCGGGCGCATGCTCACCTACCTGGGCACGATCGCCGGCTTCTACTTCCTCGTCGGTCTCGCCCTCACGGCTGGCGCGTCCGTGCTGCTGGACAGTGCCGCCGCGGTGCTCGAGACGCCCGCGGCCTACGCCGTGCAGCTGGTCCTCGGGGCGGTCCTGCTCGCCGTCGCCATCCTCATGCCGACGAAGAAGAAGGACCCGCAGCTCTCGACCGCTGAGGTCGCCCCGGCCGGAAGCGGCGTTCCCCCCGCACGCCGGAACCCGCAGTCCGAACCGGCACCGGCCGCTCCCGGTCGCCTCGGTCGCTGGCGCGAGCGGGCGCTCGGCGGTGGCTCCCCGGCGACCGTCATCGTGCTCGCCCTGGCCGCGGGTCTCGTCGAGCTCGCGACGATGATCCCCTATCTCGCGGCCGTGGGCCTACTCACGAACTCGGGGCTCGGCGTCGCCGGATCAGCTCCGCTGCTCGCCGCGTACTGCGTCGTCATGATCGTCCCGGCGCTGCTGCTCCTGCTCGGACGGGTCGCGGCACGCCGCACCGTCGAACCCCGCCTCCGTCGTCTCTCGGACTGGCTGAGCCGGAACGCCGCCGAGAACACGGCCTGGATCATCGGCATCGTCGGCTTCCTGCTGCTCCGCGACGCGCTCTCGCATTCCGCGGGCTTCGAGTTCTGGCCCTTCAACTCCTGATCGGCGTCGAGCGCCACGCGAGGCCCGCGCAGCTCTGGGACAGCGGAGGCAGCCGCCCGGTCAGCGCACGCTGAGCTCGATGAGCTGCGCCTCCACCGACTCGCGCAGCGGCGCCCCGTCGAAGCGGCCGGCGCGGTTGCCGTCGGCGTCGAGCAGCAGCACCGTGGGAGTGACGACGATGTCGTACGGCAGCACGAGCTCCGGGCGGATACTCGTGTCCACCTCGGCGAGCACGACCCCCGCCGAGGTGGCGGCGACGTCCTGCAGCATCCACCTCGTGACGGCGCATTCGGGACTGTCCGGGGCGGTGAAGAGCACGATGGTCGCGCGGCGACCCGGCAGCACGCCCTCTGGCAGCAGTTCGAGGTCGATCTCCGACTGCTCGGGCTCCGGCTCCCCCTCGCCGTCGAAACGGCTCACACCGCGCCTCGCGACCCAGCCGACCACGGCCACGATGAGCACGAGTGCCAAGATCACGAGCAACACCACTGATGCGTCCACGCGGACAGCCTCGCATATCCGGGGGTCGAACGGTGAGGTCTGTGGCGCCGGGATCAGGCGCTCAGCTGCTGGAGCTGCGCCTGCAGCTCGGCTCGCCTCGGCGGCCCGCCGATGCGAGCGACCCGCGTGCCCGCGTCGTCGAGCACCAGAACCGTGGGCGTCTGCCTCACGTCGTAGCTGCGCGCGAGGTCCTGACGATCGGTGAGGTCGACTTCGGCGACGACCACGCCGGGCGTCTGGGCCGCGAGGTCCTCGAGCATCCGCTTGGTCGCGGGGCATCTGGCGCAGAACGCGGTGGAGAAGAGGATGAGCGTTGCGCGCTTCCCCTGCGGCGGCCCGTCGGCGAGCAGGTCCAGGTCCGGGGCACCGTCGAGCTGCTGAGCTGCGCGCTTCAGGCGCCCGCTCGTGCGCTGCATCGCCACTCCGACCACGGTGGCGATCACGACGAGCGCACCGACGAGCAGCGCAGCGGTGGTGGCGTCCATGCTGGTGCGGCTCAGCCCTGCGCAGCCCGGCGGCGGATGATCCCGCCGCGCAAG
Organism: Pseudoclavibacter sp. Marseille-Q434; assembly: GCF_050315415.1. Lineage (NCBI taxonomy): Bacteria > Bacillati > Actinomycetota > Actinomycetes > Micrococcales > Microbacteriaceae > Pseudoclavibacter > Pseudoclavibacter sp. Marseille-Q434. The sequence continues at coordinate 1,237,255 of NZ_JBNPQH010000001.1, forward strand.
AGCAGCACGTACAGCTGGCAGCCGAGGCAGTAGCCGAAGACGGCGTTCAGGAACGCCGCGATGAACGCGGCCCCCGCGGCGACCGGCACGGCGAGCGGCACCCCGAGGAGGTGCAGGACGACGCCGACCAGCGTGACCGCGAAGCCGACCCCCTGCGCGAACGTCGGCGGGGCCGCGTCCTCCGCCTCGACCGGAGGGGCGAGACGCGGCCGGATGAAGCGGGCGAAGAAGCGGCCGTACGGGTGGCGCTGGATGCCCGCAAACGCACCCCACGCGAACAGCGCCGACAGCGCGACCAGGAGGAGGAACCCTGGCTGCACGACCCGGTCGGGGAACGAGGCCCCGGCCGGTGCCACGAGGCCGAGATACACCGTCACGAGAAGGAGCAGCGCCGAGATGGCCGCGCCGAAGCGCGGCCCCCGGGGGTCGATTCGAGTCTGTGCCGACATGATGCTCCGTCGTGGGGTGGCTTCTGGAGGATGCTCCTGGAACGCCCCGGAAGGGTGCGCTCCTCTCGACGGCGGATGCCGTGCCGAAAGGCTAGGCGTGTGCGGCGAGCGGGGGAACGACTGTGACGCTCCGCGACGCCCGAAGTCCTCGATGCAGCCAGGTTCCTCGGCAGCGGAGTTGAGATGATGCCAGCATGAAGACCTTCACACTCCCGCAGACCGACGTGCGTGCATCCAGCATCGTGCTCGGCCAGATGCGCATCATGGACCTCGACGACGAGCAGCTGCGCACCCTGGTCGGCACGGCCCTCGACGCCGGCGTCAACGTCATCGACCACGCCGACATCTACGGCGGGGAACGCCACGCCTGCGAGCGCCGCTTCGGCGAGGCCATCCGCTTCTCCCCCGCCGAGCGCGAGAACGTGCTCATCCAGTCGAAGGTCGGCATCCGCGAGGGCTACTTCGACTTCTCGGCCGAGCACATCATGCGCACCGTCGACGAGTCGCTGGAGGCCCTCGGCACGGAGTACCTCGACGTGCTCCTCCTCCACCGCCCCGACACGCTCGTCGAGCCAGACGAGGTCGCCACGGCCTTCAGCGAGCTCCACAACCGCGGCAAGGTCCGCCACTTCGGTGTCTCCAACCACACGCCGGGCCAGGTCGACCTGCTGAAGTCGGTCGTCGCGCAGCCGCTCATCATCAACCAGGTGCAGCTGAGCGTCACGCACGCCCCGATCATCGCGTCGGGCATCGCCGCCAACATGGTGGGCCTCGACCAGTCCATCGACCGAGACAACGGCATGCTCGACTACGCGCGCCTGAACGGCATCACCCTGCAGGCCTGGTCGCCATTCCAGAAGGCGTTCTTCGACGGCGTCTTCATCGGCGACCGCGAGAACTTCGCCGATCTCAACGACGTCCTTGACGCGCTCGCCGAGAAGTATGGGGTCACGCCGACGGGCATCGCGACGGCCTGGATCACCCGCCACCCCGCGAACATCCAGGTGGTGCTCGGCACGACGACCCCGTCGCGCGTCGCAGAGTCGGCGGCTGGCTCGGACGTGCATCTCACGCGCGAGGAGTACTACCGCATCTTCACGGCGGCCGGCCACACGCTGCCGTAGCCAGCGCTGCCGGCGCGAGGCCGCCGCTGGCCACCTGGCGCCGCTGACGCCTCGCAGAGTTGTGGCCCGTTGCTGTTCCCGAGTTCGGGAACAGCAACGGGCCACAACTCTGAGATGCGGGAGCGAGGTGCGCGCGGGACCGGAGCGCGGACCGCGAGCGTAGACCGGAGCGCGGACCGCGAGCGTAGACCGGAGCGCGGACCGCGAGCGTAGGCCGGAGCGCAGGCCGTCAGTCGACGGCGAGGGCCGCGACCGGGGAGACGCGTGTCGCACGGCGGGCGGGCAGCAGCGACGCCGCGACGGTGATGAGCAACGTCACGAGCAACACGGCGGCGACCGTCACCCACGGGATGCTCGGCAGCATGATGCGCCCCACCATTGATCCGAAGGTGGCCTGCGCGCCCACCCACCCGTAGAAGACGCCGAGCAGCAGGCCGAACAGCGCTGACGACGCGATCATGGCGACGGCCTCGGTCACGATCATCCGCCGCACCTGCCCCGCCGTGAACCCGAGGGCCCGCAGCAGGCCGAGCTCGCGCCTGCGCTGCATGACGCTCAACGACAGCGTGTTGACCATGCCGACCGCGGCGAGCAGCACCGAGAAGCCCAGGAGCACGCTCATGATGGCCGTCGTGACGTCGATGACCTGCTCGAACGCGGCGTACATCTCGGGCTCCATCTGCCCGAATTCGAGGGTGATGGTGCGGAACGTCTCCGTGGCGACGGCGAACATCGTGACGAGCGTGATGCCGATGACGAGGCCGATCACCGCCCGGCTGCTGCGTGCCGGGTTGCGCACGGCGTTGGCAGCCGCGAGCCGCGTCACGGGGCCGCGCCCGAGGGCCCTCCCGGCGAGGCTCATGAGGGGCGGGAGGATGACGGGCGATCCGATGACGACACCGACGAACGACAGCATGCCGCCGACGACGCTCATGAGCACACCGGTCGGGCTGGAGAGGCCCAGGTAGACACCGCCGACGAGCATGGCGACGCCCAGTGCGATGAGGATGACGGCCGTGATGCTGCGCCCGCGCCCCGCCCGCAGCTCCTGCATGGTCGGCTCGGCCGTGGACGAGGTCGCCGCGATCGGGGACACCGAGAGGACCCGGCGCGAACCGACCCAGGACGCGATGATCGTCGCGGCGGTCACCGCGATGACGGGGGCGAGCACCGCGGGATGCACGATAGGGAACGTGAACGGCTCGAGTGCCCCGTTCATGATCGCGAGCTGCGCACCGAGGGCGGTCAGCCCGACGCCGAGGACTGCTCCCGCGAGCGCGCCGGATGCTCCCTGCACGAGTCCCTCGCGGACGGTGCGGGCTCGGAGCGACTTCCCTGAGGCTCCGATGAGGCGCAGCAGCGCGATCTCCTTCGTGCGCCCGGCGATGACGGTCGCGACCGAATTGGAGGTGACGACGGCGCCCACGAAGAGGGCGATCGTGAAGAACAGGGCCGCGACGGTGCCGAGCACCGTGGCGAGCTGGCCGATCTCGCTGAGGCCCATCGCGTCGAAGTAGGCGGCGAGGTCGGCGACGATCATGATGAGCACCGTGCCGAAGGCGGCCGAGAGGGCAGACACCAGCACAACTGCCGCGCCGCCGCTGTTCTGCTGCGACTCCGGGGCGCGGCGCGGCTTGCCGGCGCTCCTGGTCCCCGCACTGCTCGTGGCGGTCGCGGTTCCGGCGGCGCTCATGCTGCAGTCTCCATGGAGAGCATGAGGTTGGAGATCTCGGCGGCACTCGTGCGGGTCCGGTCGGCGACGACCTTGCCGTCGGCGAGGAACACGACGCGGTCGGCGTGGCTCGCGGCGATCGGGTCGTGGGTCACCATCGCGATCGACTGGCCGTACTGACTGCTCGCGGTCGAGAGCAGCGAGAGCACCTCGCGGCCCGTCTTGGAGTCGAGGTTTCCCGTCGGCTCGTCGGCGAAGATCAGCTTGGGCCGTGTCGCGAGGGCTCGCGCGATGGCGACGCGCTGCTGCTGCCCGCCCGAGAGCTCGTAGGGCCGGTGGGCGAGGCGCTGGGAGAGGCCGAGGGTCTGGATGAGGTGCGTGATCCACTGCTCCTCGTCGCGGGAGACGGACCGGCCGTCGAGGTCGAACGGCAGCATGATGTTGCCGCGCACATCCAGCGTGGGCACGAGGTTGAAGGCCTGGAAGATGAAGCCCACCGCTCGGCGCCGGAGCACGGTCAGCTCGGCGTCGTTCATGCCCGTGATCTCGGTGTCGCCGAGGAACACGCGGCCGGAGGTGGCACCGTCGAGCCCCGCCATGACATGCATGAGCGTCGACTTGCCGGAGCCGCTCGGGCCCATGATCGCCGTGAACTCGCCGCTTCGGATGCCCAGGCTGACGCCATCGAGGGCCGCGACGCTGCCGTGGGTGCCGTAGATCTTTCGAACGTCGACGACGCTCGCGACAAGGGAGGGTGTGGTGTTCATGTCCACGACGCTACGGATGCGCCCCGCTCGGCCGCGTCCGCCCCTGGTCGCCCGCGCATGGTCCTCTGGGATGACACTGCCGCGCCTCGCGTCCAGCCTCCGGCCGAGGTTCGAGCAATAGCCTTGGCGCATGGCCTCCCCTACGCTCGTCTGGTTCCGTGACGACCTGCGCCTCCACGACCACCCGGCGCTGCACGTCGCGCTCGAACGCGGCGGGCCCGTCATCGCGCTGTTCGTGCTGGATGAGGAGTCCCCCGGCGTGCGTGCGCTCGGAGGGGCAGCGAAGTGGTGGTTGCACCACAGCCTCGATGCCCTGCGCGCGAGCCTGGACGAGATCGGCGGCTCGCTGGTGCTGCGGCGCGGGCGCGCGGAGGAGATCGTGCCGAGCGTCGCCGAAGAGGCTGGCGCGGGGCTCGTCGTCTGGAACCGCCGCTACGGCGGGGCCGAGCGCGACATCGACGCACGCATCAAGCAGGGCCTCATCGATGGCGGTGCCGAGGCCCACAGCCTCCCCGGCTCGCTCCTCACGGAGCCGTGGCAGATCCAGACCGGGCAGGGTGAGGCGTACCGCGTGTACACGCCCTTCGCCAACGCCTGCCAGAGCCGCTTCGACCATGAGCCCCCGCGGTTGCCCCTGCCGGCACCGGACGCGCTCCCCCGCGGCTCGAAGGCGACCTCGCTCGACTCCGACGCGCTCGACTCCTGGCAGCTGCTGCCGACGAGGCCAGACTGGGCCGAGGGACTTCGGGAGGAGTGGACGCCCGGAGAGCGGGGCGCTCACGACCGGCTCGAGGAGTTCCTCGACGGGGTCGTCACCGACTACAAAGCGGACCGCGACCGACCGGACCTCGTGGGCACGAGCCGGCTCAGCCCGCACCTCCGCTGGGGTGAGATCTCCTCCGCGCAGGCCTGGCACGCCCTCGATGGGCGCACCGGAGAAGGCGCCGCGACCTTCCGTCGCGAGCTCCTCTGGCGCGAGTTCGCCTGGCACACGCTCTACAGCTTCCCCGAACTCCACACGCGCCCCTGGCGCGCGTCCTACGAAGACTTCCCGTGGCCGGAACTCGACCGCGACGCGCTCGAGGCGTGGCAGCGGGGCACCACCGGGATCCCCATCGTGGATGCGGGCATGCGGGAGCTGTGGCGCACCGGCAGCATGCACAACCGCATCCGCATGGTCACCGCCTCTTTCCTCACCAAGCACCTGCTGACCGACTGGCGGCGCGGCGAGGAGTGGTTCTGGGACACGCTCGTCGACGCCGACCAGGCTTCGAACCCGTTCAACTGGCAGTGGGTCGCGGGTTCCGGAGTGGATGCCGCCCCGTACTTCCGTGTCTTCAACCCGGAGCGCCAGGCCGAGCGATTCGACCCGCACGGGGCATACGTGCAGCGCTGGGTGCCTGAGGCGGGAACCGACGAGTATCCGGCACCGATCGTCGGCCTGAAGGAAGGTCGCGAGGCTGCGCTCGCGGCTTGGCGGGAGGTTCGGTGACCTTCATGCCGCCGCAAGGCCCGTGACTGTCCGAACTGTCGGTGGCCGGTGCTACATTGCCCGCACGTTCGAGTCGCAGGGGACTCGAGCGCCGCAGGACTCATGCACGAAAAGGGGAACACCATGGTTGAGTACCGCATCGAACTCGTCGGCCTCCCGGTCGCCGACGTCGACCGCTCGCGAGCCTTCTACGGCGAGACGCTGGGCTGGCCGGTCGACAACGACCAGGTGGTGAGCGACGAGATCCGCTTCGTGCAGGTCACCCCACCCGGCTCCGCCTGCTCCATCGCCTTCGGCAACGGCATCAGCGACATGCAGGCTGGTTCGCTGCGCGCCCTCCAATGCGTGGTCACCTCCATCGAGGAAGCGCACGCCGATCTCACGCGCCGCGGCGTCGAGGTCAGCCCCATCGACGACCAGCCCTGGGGGCGCTTCGTGTACTTCGCGGACCCGGACGGCAACACCTGGTCGATCCAGGAGCTGCCCGACTACTCGAAGATGGCCGAATGGCAGGAGGGGCAGGGCGCTGACGCTCCCAGCTGACCGGCCTCCACGCAACCCAGCAGTCCCACCACAACCGAAAGAAGGACGCAGAACATGACTGAGAAGAAGAACGGCTACGAGGAGTTCAAGGTCTCCGGCGAGAACCTGCTCGGCAAGGTCAAGGAGCTCATCCACGAGGGCAACGTGCGTCGCGTGTTCATCAAGAACGACGACGGCACCACCCTCCTCGAGATCCCGCTGACCGCGGGCCTCGCGGTCACCGTCGTGGCGGCCGCGCTCGCCCCCGTCCTGGTCGCCGTCGGCGCCATCGCGGCGCTCGTGACGCAGGTGACGGTGGGCGTCGACCGACGTGAACCCGGATCCGCGTCTGACGCGGACGAGAGCCCCGTGGGCGCCGATGGTGTCCCCAAGACCGACTCCGTCGCGCCCGCACCGACGGCGCAGGCAACCGACCCCGACCTGGGCCCGACGACGTCCTAGCCCACTGGGCCCTCGGGAACAGACCACGACCGCGGGCTCTGCGACGACCCGGAATGCCGACGGCATCCGGGTCGTTGCACCCCGCAGTCCACTTCGACACGACGGAAGGCGACCACATGAAGGTGTTCCTCACCGGGGCGACCGGTTATATCGGCTCTGCAGTGCTTCGGGCGCTCCTCGCGAATGGTCACACCGTGACCGCCGCGGTGCGCACCGAGGAGAAGGCGGCAGCCGTGCGGGAGGCGGGCGCGCGGGCCGTCGTCGTCGACCTCACCGACCGCGTCGCCCTGGCGCCGCTGCTCCGCCAGGCGGAGGGCGTCATCCACACGGCGTCGGCGCCAGACGTCGACCCGGTCTTCGTGCCCATCGTGCTCAACGAGCTCGTGCACTCCCCCACCCAGTTCGTGCACACGAGCGGCATCTGGCTGTTCGGGAACAACCCGGCCATCACTGAGGAGTCCGAGCCTGAGCCGCCCGAGATCGTGTCGTGGCGCGTGCCTCTCGACCGACAGGTCATCAACAGCAACGTCAACACGGCCATCGTCGCGCCCGCGGTCGTCTACGGGGGGCAAGGTGGTGTCACGCAGCTCCTCGCCGGGAACGGGTCGGCTCCGACAGCTCTGGTCGGCGACGGCGGCCAGCGGTGGACGCTGGTGCACGTCGACGATCTGGCTGAGCTCTACGTGCGCGTCCTCGAGAAGGGCGCCGCCGTCGGCTACGTCATCGGTGCGAGCGGGGAGAACCCCACAGTCCGGGAGATCGCCGAGTCGGCTGGCCCTGGCACCCAGGTGCTGGAGGAGGCTCCGGATGCGAGCCGCGAGCGCCTGGGCGCACCCTTCGCCGATGCGCTCCTGCAGGACCAGGCCGCGACTGGCGCGTACGCGAAGGCGGCCTACGACTGGGTGCCATCGCACGGCGACTGGCTGAAGACGGAGCGTGCCTGACCTCGCCAGGAACGGCCGGACACGCGCCCGCACCCGCACCCGCAGGTCGACTCCGTAGGCTTGCCCCGTGTTCCCCCTGAAGCCAGTGGATGTCCCCGACGTCGACCGGCGCAGTCTTCCCGTCTTCGAGGCGGGCTCCATCGACGTGCCGTACGTCATCGACGGCATGGACGAGGCCATCAGTCGGAACACGTTCTGGGAAGAGCATTCGCATCCGACGCACGAGCTCATCTGGAACACGCGGGGCGCTTCCTCACTGACGGTCGGCTCCCGCACCTGGACGATCACGCCGACTGTGGGCCTCTGGATCCCGGCTGGCGTCCGCCACACGGCTTGGACGCCAGCCGGCACCTGGTACCGGACCGCCATGTTCAGCGTGCAGAGCGCCGCCCCCATCGCAGACGGCCCGGTCGCCGTCGACGTGACCGACCTGCTGCGCCTCCTCCTCGACCGACTGGCCGAGCCGAGCCTCCAGGGCAGTTCGCGGGCGACGACCGAGGCGATGGTGCTCGACGTGCTCGCCCCATCCCCGCACGAGCTGCTCCTGCGCATCCCCGACTCCGAGCTCTTGGCTCCCATCGTCGAGGCGGTCCGCGCGGATGTGCGGGATGCCGGCACGCTCGAAGCGTGGTCGGCGCGGCTCGGGGTGAGCTCGCGCACCATTACCCGTCAGTTCCGAGCCGAGACGGGTCTCGGCTTCAGTCGCTGGGTGGCCGCGTTCCGAATCCAACGCGCGATCGTGCTGCTCGCGGACGGCGACAGCATCGACGAGGTGGCGATGACGGTGGGGTTCCGCTCGGCGAGTTCCTTCGGGACGGCGTTCAGACGGGTGACCGGGACGAGCCCCGGTCAGTTCCGCGTGCGGTGACGTCGCGCGCCGAAACGCGCACGGTAGTCACCCGCACCTTCATGCGGCAGCCTCACCGGATCGTGTCTGTTTCGCGAAGATTCGTGTCGTTTTGGCTCGATTGCAAAGCAGACCCGCGTCGCCTAGCTTTGGTAAGGCACGCCTAACCGGACCCGCTCTCGGGTCGAGGCTGCCACCGACTTCGACGACCCGTCCGCCGTCGCTGCCGTACTGCGGCGGCGATCGTTGTGCGGGAAGCTCCTCAGGTCCACCCCCGAAAGGACACCATGCCCCGCGCCCCCAAGCTCGTCGCGCTCGCTGCGACCGCGTTGCTCACCGCAGGCCTCGCCGCCTGCTCGACCTCCCCTGCCGCCGACACCGGCGCGGAGCCCGGTTCGGCGAGCGGCGACTTCACGCCGATCACCATCGAGCACGCGCTCGGCACGACCGAGATCACCGAGAAGCCGGAGCGTATCGCGACCGTCAACTGGGCGAACCAGGAAGTCCCCCTCGCGCTCGGCGTCGTCCCCGTCGGCATGGCCCGCGCGGACTTCGGCGACGACAACGGCGACGGCATCCTCCCCTGGGTGAGCGAGAAGCTCGACGAGCTCGGCGGCGAGACGCCCGTGCTCTTCGACGAGACCGACGGCGTCGACTTCGAGGCCGTCGCCGACACGAACCCCGACGTCATCCTCGCCGCCTACTCGGGCCTCACGCAGGAGGACTACGACACGCTCTCCGAGATCGCGCCGGTCGTCGCCTACCCGGAGACGGCCTGGGCGACCTCGTGGCGCGACATGATCCGCCTCAACAGCCAGGGCATGGGCCTCCAGGCCGAGGGTGACGCGCTCATCACCGAGCTCGAGGGCGAGATCGAGGCCACGGCCGCGAAGTACCCGTCCATCCAGGGCAAGAAGACGATGTTCCTCACGCACGTGGACGAGACCGACCTCAGCCAGGTCAGCTTCTACACGACGCACGACACGCGCAGCGCCTTCTTCGAGGACCTCGGCATGACCTTCCCGCAGAGCCTCGTCGATGCCTCCGCGAGCACCGACCAGTTCTCGCAGACCATCAGTGCCGAGCAGACCGACACGCTCGCCGACGTCGAGATCATCGTCACCTACGGCGGCGAGGAGCTCGTCCAGACCCTCCAGGGCGACCCGGTCCTCTCGCAGATCCCCGCCGTCGCGAACGGCTCGATCGTCAACCTGCCGGGCACCGAGCCCCTCGGTACGGCCGCGAACCCCACGCCGCTCTCCATCTCCTGGATCCTCGACGACTACGTCGCACTCCTCTCGCAGGCAGCCGACAAGGTCCAGTGACCCTCACCGCTCCTCCCGCAGCCGCCGGGGGTGTCGCCACCGTGCGACGCCCCCGGCGGCTGCGGGCGCTGTGGTTCGTCCTCGCGCTGGCCTCGTTGGGGGCGCTTGTCGTCGTCTCCGTCATGATCGGCTCGCGCGACGTCAGCTGGGCGGATGCGGTGGCCGCGCTCGGCGGTTCGACCGACGGCTTCGACGAGGCCGCGGTCGCGAAACGCATCCCGCGTACCTTCCTCGCCGTCGCGGTGGGCGCCGCACTCGGTGTGTCCGGCGCTGTCATGCAGGGCGTGACGCGCAACCCGCTCGCCGACCCGGGCATCCTCGGCGTCAACATGGGAGCATCCCTCGCCGTCGTCACCGGCATCGCCTACTTCGGTCTGACCTCCGCGTCCAGCTTCATCTGGGTCGCCATCACGGGCGCCGCCATCGCGGCCGTCTTCGTCTACGTGGTCGGCTCGCTCGGCAGAGGCGGCGCGACACCGCTCAAGCTCGCACTCGCGGGCGCGGCGACCTCCGCGGCGCTCGCCTCGTTCGTGACGGCCATCATCCTGCCCCGCGGCGACATCAGCCAGAGCGCCAGGTCGTGGCAGATCGGCGGCGTCGGCGGCGGAACCTGGGACAGCATCTCGCAGGTGCTCCCCTTCCTCGTCGTCGGGTTCCTCATCAGCCTCCTCTCCGCGAAGGGGCTCAACTCGCTCGCGCTCGGCGACGACCTCGCGGCGGGCCTCGGCGAGAAGGTCGCGCTCACTCGAGGTGCCGCGGCCCTCGGCGCCGTCATCCTCTGCGGTGCCGCCACCGCCGTCACGGGACCCATCGCGTTCGTCGGCCTCGTCGTGCCGCACGCCTGCCGCCTCATGTTCGGCGTCGACCACCGCTGGGTGCTGCCGTTCTCCGCCGTCGTCGGCGCGTCGCTGCTGACGGGGGCCGACGTGCTCGGCCGCATCCTCACGCGCCCCTCCGAGATCGACGTCGGCATTATCACCGCCATCATCGGAGCCCCCATCTTCATCTGGATCGTCCGCCGCTCGAAGGTGCGTGCCCTGTGACCGCAACGCGTGCATCCGGGCAGCGCTCTCCCGCCTCGTCCCCGAAGTCCCTGGCACCGTCCTCGCCGAATTCGGCGATCAAGGCGACAGCCCGCGCCGTCGCCGCCAGCCGCGGCCGACGCGCGGCGCGCCGCCGCCTGCTCATGCTCGTGCTGGTCACGCTCATCGCAGCCGTCTTCGTGTTCTCGCTCATGTACGGGCAGACGTTCTACGGCATCGACCAGGTCGTCGCCGTCATCCTGGGCCAGGACGTGCAGGGCGCGACCTTCACGATCGGGCGCCTCCGGCTCCCCCGCGCCGTGCTCGCGATCCTCGCCGGCCTCTCGTTCGGGCTCGCCGGCGTCACCTTCCAGACCATGCTGCGCAACCCGCTCGCGAGCCCCGACATCATCGGCATCTCCTCCGGCGCGAGCGCTGCGGCCGCGTTCGGCATCATCACCCTGTCGCTCGGCGCGAGCGAGGTGTCGTTCTTCGCGATCTTCGTCGGGCTCGGCGTCGCGATCCTCATCTACGTGCTGTCCTTCAAGGGCGGCGTCACCGGCACGAGGCTCATCCTCATCGGCATCGGCATCGCGGCCATGCTCGACAGCATCACCAACTACGTGCTCTCGCAGGCCGCGCAGTGGGATCTGCAGGAGGCGCTGCGCTGGCTCAACGGCAGCCTGAACGGCGCATCCTGGAACGCCATCACACCGGTGGCCATAGCGATCGTCGTGCTCGTGCCCATCCTCCTCGCGCAGAGCCGCAGCCTCGCCGCGACGCAGCTCGGCGACGATACGGCGGCCGCCCTCGGGGTGCGCGTCAACCGCACGAGGCTCGTCGTCATCGTCACCGCGGTCGGCGTGCTGTCGTTCGCGACGGCCGCTGCCGGCCCCATCGCGTTCGTCGCCTTCCTGGCCGGCCCCATCGCCGCGCGCCTCTTCGGCGGGGGCGGGTCGCTCCTCATCCCCGCCGGGCTCGTCGGCGCGCTGCTGGTGCTCGTCGCCGACCTCGTCGGCCAGTTCCTCCTCGGCACCCGCTACCCCGTCGGCGTCGTGACCGGCGTGCTCGGCGCACCGTTCCTCATTTACCTGATCATCCGCACGAACCGCGCGGGAGGTTCACTATGACCGCAGACCACACCCTCCTCGTCGAAAAGCTCACCCTCGGCTACGGCGACCGAGTCGTCATCGATGAGCTCGACCTCCTCGTGCCGCCAGGCAAGGTCACGGCCATCGTCGGCGCGAACGCGTGCGGCAAGTCGACGCTGCTGCGCTCCATGTCGCGGCTCCTCTCGCCGCGAGACGGGCACGTGCTCCTCGACGGCAAGGAAGTGCACAAGACGCCGGCGAAGCAGCTGGCACGGATACTCGGGCTCCTGCCGCAGTCGCCGATCGCCCCGGAGGGCATCACGGTCGCCGACCTCGTGGGCCGCGGCCGCCACCCGCACCAGAACCTCCTCTCCAGGTGGAGCCACGACGACGACCTCGCCGTCGCCGCTGCCCTCGAGGCGACCGAGACGACGGCACTCGCCGACCGGCACGTCGACGAGCTCTCCGGCGGGCAGCGCCAGCGTGTGTGGATCGCGATGGCGCTCGCCCAGCAGACCGACCTCCTGCTGCTCGACGAGCCGACGACCTTCCTCGACGTCAGCCACCAGGTCGAGGTGCTCGACCTGCTCACCGATCTGAACCGCTCGCGGGGCACCACCATCGTCATGGTGCTGCACGACCTCAACCTGGCCGCACGCTACGCCGACCACCTCATCGCGCTCGCCGACGGCGGACTCCACGCGGCCGGTCGGCCCGGTGACGTCCTCACGGTCGACACCGTTCGCGCCGTGTTCGGCCTCGAGAGCCTCGTCGTCGAGGACCCCGTCTCCGGCCGGCCCCTCATGGTGCCGATCGGACGACACCACGCGCCGGGCGCATCCGTCACGCACTCCGAAGGTTCATCCGCGACAATTGGTGCTCGCACAACCGTGTAATGCACGCGCGCCGGCACCGGGCCCGCCTGCCGGACGAAGGACAGGAGGCGGCGCATGAGCGATGCAGGCGTCGAAGTCCTCGCCTCCGTCTCGCTGCCCGCTGAGGGCGCGAGCAGCTCGGAGTCGCGGGCGCCGCTCGCGGAACGTGCCGAGGAGGCCGTGCCCGCCGGCTTCCCATCTCCCGCGCAGGGCTACTACTCGGGCCCCGTCGACCTCAACCGGCACCTCATCAACGATCCCGCTGCGACCTTCATCGTGCGCGTCAGCGGTGACAGCATGATCGGGGCCGGCATCTTCGACGGCGACGAGATCATCGTCGACCGATCGCTCGAACCGCACGACGGCAACGTCGTCATCGCCGTCGTCGATGGCGAGCTCACCGTCAAGCGCCTTCGATTCGACCACGGCCGCGTACGGCTGGTGCCCGAGAACCCCGCCTACGCCGACATCGTGCTCGAAGAGCTCAGCGAGCTCACCGTGTGGGGCGTCGTCACGAGGTGCCTGCACCGTGTCTGAGGCGAGCCAGACTCGCGACGCGCCACAGTCATCGATCGCGATCGTCGACGCCAACAACTTCTACGCATCCTGCGAGCGCATCTTCGACCCGAGCCTCGAGGGCACGCCCATCGTCGTGCTCTCCAACAACGACGGATGCGTGATCGCGCGCTCAGAGGAAGCGAAGGCCGCGGGAATCCCGATGGGCGCCCCCTGGCAGGCCATCGCGCCGGAGGCCGCGATGAAGGGCGTCGTCGCCCGCTCGAGCAACTACGAGCTCTACGGCGACATCAACGCGCGCACAATCGAGCTCCTCGGCCGGTACACGCCGTCGCAGGAGGTCTACTCGATCGACGAGAGCTTCATCCGCCTTCCGGGCAGCCGCGCGGAGGCGCTCGCCGTCGCGCGCGAGATCAGGGTCGCCATGCGCAAGCTCATCGGCATCCCCGTCAGCATCGGCATCGCGCCGAGCAAGACGCTCGCCAAGCTCGCGAACCGCGGCTCCAAGTCCGAGCCGTCGCTCGGCGGGGTCTGCCACCTCGACGCCTACGGTCGGGAGCAGCTGAGCGGCATCCTCGGCACGATCGACGTCGGCGATGTGTGGGGCGTCGGCCGCAAGATGGCCGCGAAGTACGTGGGACTCGGCATCCGCACCGCCCTCGACCTCCGCGAATCGTCGCCGACCGCGATCCGGCGACGCTACGGGGTCGTGCAGGAGCGTGTCGTGCAGGAGCTCCGCGGCATCGACTGCCTCCCCATGGATGAGGTGCCGTCGGAACGCGAGCAGATCCAGTTCTCGAGATCGTTCGCCGTGCCCATCTCGACGGTGCAGGAACTCGAGGAGGTGCTCTCCGTGTACACGCAGCGCGCCTCAGCCCGCCTGCGGTCCCAGGGCTCGCTGGCCCGGGCGATGAGCTGCTACGCGGCCACCTCCCCCTTCCGCGAGGGGCACGAGTCGCATGCCGTGTCCGTCGCCTTCCCCGAGCCGACGGACGACCCGGTGGTGCTGTTCCGGGCGGCCGCCACGGCCCTGGGCCCGCAGCTGCGCAGCGACCTGAAGTACGTGCGCGTGGGCGTCTCGCTGTTCGAGTTCGTCGCTCGCGACTCGTACGCCGCGCTCGACATCTTCGGCGAGCGCAGCGAGGACCGGCGCGTGGGAGAAGCCCTCGACGCCGTCGCCGCGAAGTTCGGGCAGGAGTCGCTTGGCCTCGGCGTCGCCGGTCTTCGAGGTGGACGCAGCTGGACGATGCGTCGCGAGATGATCTCGCCGCGCGCCACGACGCACTGGGATGAGCTGGCCGTCGTCAAGGCGGAGTGAGTGCGGGGACCCCGGAGTTACAGCAAGTTCACTTGCTTGAACTGCTCGCCTTCGTGGCATACAAACGAACACAGCTCGCTGAAGTCGCGTCCAGATCAGGTGATAGCCAGCGCGTGAGCCCGTAGAGAGCAACTCACGGGTGAGGAAGTTATCCACGAACCCGCAGAATGTCGGTGGTGCTCCGTAGGGTTGGGGGCATGCAGCAGCACCGCGATGGCCACGTTCCGGACCGGGGGTTCGATCCCTCGGATCCGGGGTCGGTCGCGGCGCGGCGGTCGGAGGTTCTGGCTCTGGAGGAGGCGGCTGCGGCGATGCTGGCGGCTGGCACCGCGCTGCAGTTGCGGGCGCACGCGGCGGCGTACGAGTTCGGGCACGCACTCGATGTCGCTGAGGGATGCGCGGAGTCGGCGATGCACGTGAGGTCGATCGCGAACGAGGTGGGGCTGCTCGTGAAGCTCGCCGCTGGCACCGCGCAGGGGCACCTCGCGTTCGCGTCGGTGACGTTACGCGAGTTCCCGGCACTGGCCCTCGCGCTCGAGGAGAACCTAGCGACTCCCGCGCAGGTGACCACGCTCGCGAGTGTCGGGTTGAAGGTGAACCATGCGGACCCCGCCGAGCAGTCCGCGCGGCGCGCGGAATTCCTGCAGGTCATGCTGGAGCGGGTGCGGGTGGAGCCGTTGCCGCCGAGAGCGTTGCAGAAGGCGGCCGAGCGGGTCGCGGAGGAGCTCACCGGGGAGTCCATCGACGAGCGCTACGAGCGAGCGAAGAAGCGCCGCCGCGCGACGGTCGAGGATCTCGGCGACGGCATGAGCGTGCTCTGCGTGCTGATGAGCTCGTTCGTCGCGAACGCGGTCCTGGACCGGGCACGGAAGCAGGGGAAGGCGATCATCAAGGCCCGCCCCAAGCCCGGCTCGCAGGCGGCAACCGGAGCGGGCGCAGCAGCCGACGCGAACGCGAACCCGTCGAACGCGGCGAGCGGTGGAGACAGCACGGCGCTCGCGCCCGATGAGCGCACCCTCGATCAGGTCATGTCGGACGTCATCGCGGACATGCTCCTCACGAGCGACCCCATGGCGGCGAGCCTCGCGAAGGGCATCCAAGCCATCGCGCACATCAGCATCCCCGCGACGACGATGCTGGCCGGCCCCAACACCGGCGGCCCAGGCAGCACGGGCCTTGCCCCGGCGCTGCTCGATGGCATGTCCCCCATGCCGCTCGAGGAGGCGAAACGCCTCGCCGCCACCGCCCCAGCCTTCATCCGCGTGCTCACGCACCCCGTGACGGGCCCAGTGCAGGCCGTCGACTCGTACAAGCCGACCACGGCGATGCGGGCGTTCCTCCAAGCCCGCGACATCCACTGCCGCTTCATCGGCTGCCGACAACCCGCAGCCAGATGCGAACTCGACCACACCAAGGACCACCAATACGGCGGCGAGACCGCCGTCTGGAACCTCAGCGACTTCTGCCTCGCACCACATCGTGAAACACCACACCGCCTGGGAAGTCCGACAACTCGGCGGCGGCGTCCTCGAATGGACCACACCCAGCGGGAAGATCTACATCGACCGACCCGAACCCTACGACGTGATCTTCAGACCAAGCGGCGAGCTCCCACGGATGGCTTCGGGGAGCCCAACGCCCGGAGCAGCATCAGCGACGGCGACTACGACGACGGATGACCACCCGCCAGGAGATGACCCGCCTCCGCGCCAACACGCTCCAAAACCACCGCCTTTCTAGGCTCGCCGGTTGCGAGAGAGCATGGCGAGATGGTTCCTGCCCGGTACGGGCAGCCGAGTGGGGGTATCTGCGAAGGGGGCCCGGAACAGCTGCGAACGCAGCCGGGAATAGCCGCGGAGCGGGCCCGGTTGCAGTGCGTGTGACGACAGCAGCGCAGAACGCACCCCAGACCTCTCCGCAAGCCAGCCCAGAGCAGGCACCGATCCGCATCGACATCTGGTCGGACATCGCGTGCCCTTGGTGCTACATCGGGAAGCGGAAGCTGGAGAGCGGCATCGAGCAGTTCTCCGCGTCGGGCGACGCCCCGGCCGTGGAGGTCGAGTACCACAGCTACGAGCTCTCCCCCGATACGCCCATCGACTTCCACGGGTCGACGACCGAGTACCTCGCCGAGCGCAAGGGACTCCCCCTCGTGCAGGTGGAGCAGATGCTCGACCGTGTGACCGGCATCGCGAAAGACGTCGGCCTCGACTACGACTTCGACTCCGTGCAGCACGTGAACACTGTGCGCGCCCACGAGCTCATCCATTTCGCCAAGGCGAACGGCCGCCAGCTCGAGGCAAAGGAGCAACTCCTCAAGGCGTACTTCGTCGAAGGGCAGGACCTCAGCGATATCGCCGTGCTCGCCGACCTGGCCGACGAGCTCGGACTCGACCGGGCCGCGGCCGTCCACGCTCTGGAGGAGCGTGTGCACCACGACGACGTGCTCGCCGACCAGCAGCAGGCGCAGGCCTACGGCATCCAGGGCGTGCCGTTCTTCGTCATCGACGGCAAGTACGGCGTCTCCGGCGCGCAGGAAGCAGCAACCTTCGCGGAGGTCCTCGCCAAGGTCACGAGCGACCGCGACGAGGCGAACGCATGAACGCCGAGACCGGCATGAGCGACACCAGCACGAGCGACACCAGCACGACTACGACCACGACGCTCGAGGAGCTGCCAGGAGCAGGCGCAGCGGCCCCGGCCGACGGGGTCGCGCCGGCCGCCGGTGGCTTCACGATGCTCGGCGTCGCGGGCACAGCCTGCGAGGGCGACTCCTGCCTCATCTGAACGTCACCTCGCCTCCGGTGTGATGGACTCTCCCGCATGGGATTCACGAGTTTCGCGGCCGTCGGAGACAGCTTCACCGAGGGTGTCGGCGACGAGCTGCCGGATGGACGCGTCCGTGGGTGGGCCGACCTGGTCGCGCAGGGCCTCGCCGTCTCGTCGGCGGAACCGGTCAGCTACGCCAACCTCGCGATCCGCGGTCGTCTGCTCGACGCGATCCTCGAAGAGCAGCTTCCCGCCGCCATCGCGCTCAAGCCACAGCTCCTGAGCCTCAACGGCGGCGGCAACGACATCCTGCGGCCGCGCGTCTCCATCGACGCCGTCGCCCAGCGCCTCGTCGACGGCGCCAAGCAGGCCCTCGACGCGGGCATCCACGTGATCCTCCTCTCGGGCGCCAACCCCTCCGACCACCTGCCCATGGGCAAGCGCATCAGCGCCCGCGGCGACGCCCTCGCGGCCGCCGTCCACGCGAAGATCCCCGCCCAGCCGGGCCTCACCTTCGTCGACAACTGGGCAGACCCCGAGCTCACGCACCTCGACTACTGGTCGCGGGACCGCCTCCACATGGGCGTCAGCGGGCATCAACGAGTGGCGGCCAACGTGCTCGCCGCCCTCGACGTTCCCGCGCCGGACTTCGGCCCCCGCGCCCCGAGCATCCAGCGCCCCCGCAACTCCGCGTACTGGCGCGAATACGTCCTCCCATGGATCGGCCGGCGCCTCACCGGGAAATCGTCGGGCGACACCCGGACGGCCAAGTACCCGACGCTCGAACGCGTCATCACCGAGTAGGCAGCCGACACCACGACCCCGAAGGCCGCAGCGCCGGTCAGGGAGACCCGGGCTTGGCCAGTTACCTGTAGAACCCTTCGCGGAGACGAATACCGTGCTCGAGCCACACCTTCATGGCCGCGAGCATGCCCGTCCACCCCATCGAGTTGCCAAACGCAGCCTTCGCACCGGCATCGCTCAGGCGCCAGGCCGCCTCGCTGATGCGCACCCTCGTGCGGGATCCGTCGTCAACAGGATCGAACTCGAACGTCGTCGTCGTGAAGCCTTGCCTCGCGCTGTCCTCATCGGCCTCCCACCGGACGACGATGCGGCTCGGTGCAACCGCCTCGATGACGTCGACGGGGAACGCCCCAGGGAAGTCCGCGAAGTCCCACTGCACCTCCGCTCCGGCCTCCAACCGCCCCTTCGCACCTCCCGTCGTGAAGTACTCGGAGAGGACGGAGGGGTCGGCGACCGCCTCGTAGACCTCACGCACCGGCTTCGAGATGAAGCCCGAAACCGTGAAACCAAGCTCCGTCAACTCACCGCTCTCGCTCGCGCCGCCATCCTCGCCGACGCTGCTCTTCGTGTCATCGCTCATAAGAAAACCCTCTCACTCAGGCTTTGTGCCGTATAGTCGTGGAGTCGACGCATGATCACCCCGCTTCTCGCGGACATTCCAGATCTTGCCAGTCGCCATCCGCGCCACCGGATCCGTGGCCACCAGGACCCAAGTCCGAGACGCCGTTCCACTCAACAGCAGACGCTGCTCGCGAAGACGCTCTCCACGAGAGCACACGGCTGACCAGCACGCGCCCACCCGGGCGCACACATGCTTGAAATACCGCGCCCCGCCAACGCAGGCGGGCTGCGCCGCAACGAAACGAAGAATCGCATCACACTCGCACTACCATTCACTCTGCCCGCACCTCGAGTCTCCTGGCGACAAGCCGACGACGATGTGTACGCGGCAACCATCAGCGACGAGTTCGCTGGCTTCATCACGATCGCAGACACCGGTCTGCACACGCTGCAGGGCCCTCAAGGCCAGAGCATCGGCGACTTCGGGACGCTCGACGAGGCCCAGGAGGCACTGGCCGCAGCCCTGTTCCCGCTCGAGCACGACCAGTCCGACGTCGCGGCGGCGCGGCCCCGTCGCCGCCGCGCGGGTCGACGCAGCGCCGTTGGCACGCGCACTGCCGGATAGCTAGGCGAACTGCTGGGTAGAGCTTCCGGCGCAACGGCCCCTTGAACGGGAGCCGCCGCCGTGGAGTCAACGCCGTCGCCGACAGCAAGTAGCCGCAGCCCATTTCCAGGCTGCGGCTACAGCTGTACCAGGGGCTAGAACTCGGCGTCAGGTTGAGACCGAGACGGCCGCTCAGCTCTCCCCCGGGTCGTCGCCGTCGGCCACTGCGACCGTCGTCGGCGCAACGGCCGGGCCCGCCACCTCCGGACGCGCCTGTCCCGGCAGCACCGGGTCAGGCCGCCAGCCGTGCGCGCGAAAGTGCGTGCTCTCACCAGAACCGCCCTCGTCTCTCCAGCGCTCCTCGCCCTCGGGAACTCCCTCTTCGATGCTGTCTTCACCCATGATCGTCGCCGCCTCACTGCGCTCGGATCCCGCGGGCGACTGACTGTCGCCCGACTCATCCCAGAGAAGCACTCGAGGCTCCGAACCGGATGCACGCGAGTCGAGCAGTCGCTCCGCATCCGCACCAGCGCTCGCACGCCCACCCGCATCCAGCACCAGGCACCAGCAGCAGCACCAGCACCAGGCACCAGCACCAGCGCTATCACCCGCACCGGCACCGGCTCCGGCCGAAGCTAGTCCGCGAGCGGCTCGATCGCAGTGATCTTCGCCGACCACGGGCAGTACACGTCGCTCGTGACGGTTCCGTCCTCGACGTACTCGGGAAGACCGTCGCAGACCTCCGTCGTGAAGTCTGCGAACTCGAGCGTTGCCGGGTCGATGTGCCACGTCCACGGTTCGTTGACGGACGCGTCGCCGCGGACGACGGTACCCAGAGGGATCGACGACACGTCCTCGCCGTCGAGGAGCTTCTGCGCGTGCTCGACGAGCTCCGGGGTTGCGAGCTCGACCTTGAAGCTCTGATCGACGACCTGGAACGTGGCGACCGCCCGCGTGAGGGGCGCGTCCGCTTGCGGCGAGCATCCGCTCAAGGCGGCAACCGCCCCGGCACTCAGTAGCACCGCGAGGCCAGTGGATGCGGCGCGACGGGTCTTGGACATCAGGAGCCTCCGTTGTCGGGGACGTGCTGTTCGAGCCAGCGTTCCAGCTAGGGAAGCGCTTCATAGGCGATCGTGCCGTGGCTCGCGCCTGGCACGGTCACGGCATGGACGTCGACCCCGATGGATTCCTCGTGGGCGACGAACGCCGAGGTATCGGCGGGCAGCACCAGCTCGTCCGCGCTCCCCTGCGCGACGAAGAGCGGCGCCTCGAACGCCTTCGCCCCGGCCGAGTTCTCTGCAAGGAGCGTCGCCCAAGGCTCGACCGTGGTCGGGTCGTGCAGCGTGAAGTCACCGACGAGCGGCTGCCCGATGTCGTGCAGTTCGGTGAGGCTCGTGAGCAGGCACAGCGAGTTCATCTGCGCGACCTTCGCGATGGCAGGTGGAGTGAGGATGCCCGCGAGCTCCGCCCCCGGCACGTCCGCGTAGACCTCGGCGAAAGCCGGGAACGCGTACGAGCCGATCGTCACGCCCGAGATGTCGTCGAGGTGAGAGCCCATGAGTTTCGTCAGGTCCGCGGCGGGTGCCGCCGCCGCAACCGCCACGACCTTGAGCTCGGGCGCGTAGCTCGGCGCTTCCTGGGCCGCGAACAGCACAGCCTGGCCGCCCTGCGAGTGCCCCCAGAGCACAACCTCGGTCCCGGCCTCTGCTGCTTCGATCTGCTGCGCCGCGCGCACCGCGTCCAGCACGCTTCTGGCCGCCGTCTCTCCCACGAGGTACGAATCCCGCTCGGCCTGCTTGCCGTCGGCGGTCACAACGCCCATCCCGAGATAGTCGGTCGCGACGACCGCATAGCCGCGGTCGAGCATGAGCCGCATCCCCTCGATTCCGAGGAACGGATCGAACGCGCGTGAGGGAGCGCACGACGGGTCGGTGCCGGTCGTGGGGTGCCCCCAGGCGAGCACCGTGCGGCCCCCGGCGGGCGCCTCCCCATCCGGGACGACGACAACGCCCGTGACCAGCACCGGCGAGCCGTTGAGATCGGTCGACGAGTACATGATGCGCCACGCCTGCGAGCCGAGGGGTGTGCCGAGGAGCTGCTCGCTCCGCACGAGGGTGCCAGGCTCGCTCGGCGCGTCCCCGCCCGGCAGCTCGTAGAACGCGGCAAGCTCACCCTGCTCGATCGTGTCACCGCTCACACGCAGCACCTCGGCGCCCACGATGATCGCGACGAGAGCGAGCGCCCCGGTCAGGACGAACGCGGCAGCACGCTTCAGAGCTCGCTTCCGGGTCCGAGCCCCACTCAGCTGGGGCGGGCGCGGACCGGTCGCTCGACGCGGGGATACCTCTGGCGGGTTCGCTGGCATCTCGGCCACTGGCGGTCCTCTTCTGAACTGCTCCGGCCTCAACTGCTTCCTGAGGCGAGCTTCGACGCAGCCTGCGGGGATTCGAGGCTACGAGATCAGTGTCGGCCCGCCCAGGCAGGCGGTCAAGCAGCACGTGCTGACGCGGGCGCCGGTTGCTCGCGCGGAGCCTCTCCCCCTCGCGAACCGCGTCGGAGTTCACCGCCGGGCATGACGCCGGCGATCACCAGCGCGGCGAGCCCGGCAAGCGTCACCGCGGCGCCGGCCCAGAGCGGCGAAGCGTAGCCGAGCCCGGCAGCGATGGTCAGCCCGCCGATCCACGCGCCGAACGCGTTCCCGACGTTGAAGGCGGCGATGTTCGCGCCGGAGGCGAGCGTCGGGGCGTCACCAGCGAAGTTCATGATGCGCATCTGCAGTCCGGGGACCGTCGCGAACCCGAAGCCGCCCATGAGGACGAGCAGCACCAGCGTCGCGACCTGGCTCGACGCGAGCAGCGCAAACGCGACGAGGATCACGATGAGTCCGACCAGCAGGACCAGCAGGGTGCGCCCAAGGTTCCGGTCGGCGGCCCTGCCGCCGACGATGTTGCCGACGAAGAGACCGACGCCGAAGAGCACCAGGAGCCAGGGCACGGTGGACGCGGCGAACCCGGACACCCCGGTCAGCGTGAAGGCGATGTAGCTGAACGCCCCGAACATGCCGCCGTAGCCGAGCACCGTGATGGCCGCCGAGGCCCAGACCTGCCCGGAGCGGAAGATGCGGAACTCGGCGAGGACGCTGCCGCCGCCGCTGCGCCCGGCGGACGCGGGGATCAGCACCGCCATGCCGACGAGAGCGACGACGCCGATCGACGCGATCACCCAGAACGTCGAACGCCACCCAGTGGCCTGCCCGATGAACGTCCCGATCGGCACGCCGAGCACGTTGGCGACCGTGAGACCCGCGAACATCAGCGAGATGGCCGCCGCCTTCCGGTTCGCGGGAACCAGGTTCGCGGCGACGACCGCGCCGATCCCGAAGAAGGCGCCGTGGCTGAGGGCCGCGACGATGCGCCCGAGCATCATCACCTCGTAGCTGGGTGCCAGCGCCGAGAGCACGTTGCCCGCGATGAAGATGATCATGAGCCCCACCAGCGCCTTCTTGCGGTCCAAGCGGGTGAGAGCGACCGTGAGTCCGATCGCGCCGACTGCCACCGCCAAGGCGTAGCCGGAGATCAGGGCGCCGGCGACAGCCTCCGAGACGGCGAAGTCGGCAGCGACCTCGGGGAGCAGCCCCATGATGACGAACTCGGTCAGACCGATTCCGAACCCGCCGAGTGCGAGCGCGAAGAGCGCGATTGGCATGTTTCCTCCAGCGATATACGGCGCGTGCAGTAGTTGCACACGCAACGAAGATGATCGTTGCACACGCGCTATATCCGCGCAAGTGGAGTAGTATTGGCAGCCACGCACCTGAGGAGGGCACATGGGAATCGCCGACGACGCCGTGGAGATCCGCGCCAGAGGCTGGCGCACGCTCGCGGCCCTCCACGGACTCATCGAGATGGAGCTCGAGCGCTCCCTGCAACGCGAGCACAAGCTCTCGGTCGTCGAGTTCACCGTCCTCGACGCCCTGAGCCGCCAGGACGGATGGCACATGCGGATGCGTCAGCTCGCCCGAGCCGCCGCACTCTCGAGCAGCGCGACCACTCGCCTCGTGACCCGCTTGGAAGACCGGAAGCTGCTGACGCGCATCCTGTGCGACGACGACCGACGTGGCATCTACACGGAACTGACGCCGCTCGGCCGCGACCTCCTCGAGCGTGCACGTCCCACGCACGATTCAGTGCTCGAGCAGTCCTTGTCCGAGGCGGCGAAGGTGCCTGAGCTCGCACCACTCGTCGGAGCCCTCCACGTCGACACCCTCGTGTAGCCACTCCCGCCGAAGGGACCAACGGCCGGGGCTCGACACCAGGCCTCGGACCACGGGCCCGGAACCGAGGCTGCGACCGGGCGCTGAACAGGGGCGCCGTCGCCGCGCAGCGCCGGAGTGCGCGACCATAGAACAATGACCGCAACCCTCGTCGCCAAGGACCTCGCCGGTGGCCACGACCACCGAACGCTCTTCTCCGCCCTCGACCTCGTCGTCGCCCCGGGCGACGTGGTCGGAGTCGTGGGTGCGAACGGTGCCGGCAAGTCGACGCTGCTGCGCCTCCTCGCCGGCATCGACGAGCCCCAGGAGGGCAGCGTCTCGCTCGCACCCGCCGACGCCTTCATCGGCTGGCTGCCGCAGGAGCACGAGCGCGTCGCCGGCGAGAGCGTCGCGCAGTACGTGGGCCGCCGAACCGGCACCACCGAGGCGACCAGAGAGATGGATGCGGCCGCCGAAGCCCTTGCCGAGGAGGCGAAGCCCGGCGCCCCCGACCCCGGCGAGATCTACGCGCTCGCCCTCGATCGCTGGCTCGCGAGCGGCGCTGCCGACCTCGAGGAGCGCCTCCCCGCGGTCCTCGCCGAGCTCGGCCTCGAACTGAGCGCCGACGCCCTCATGACGTCCCTCTCCGGCGGGCAGGCGGCCCGAGTCGGCCTGGCAGCGCTCCTCCTCTCACGCTTCGACATCGTGCTCCTCGACGAGCCGACCAACGACCTCGACCTCGACGGTCTCGATCGCCTCGAGGCGTTCATCCAGGGCCTTCGCGGCGGAGTGGTCCTCGTCAGCCACGACCGCGAATTCCTCGCCCGCAGCGTCACGCGTGTGCTCGAGCTCGACCTCGCCCAGCACAGCAACCGCGTCTACGGCGGCGGCTACGAAGCCTTCCTGGAGGAGCGCGCCACCGCGAAGCGGCACGCGCGCGAAGAGTACGAGGAGTTCGCCGAGAAGAAGGCAGACCTCGTGGGGCGCGCGCGCACGCAGCGTGAGTGGTCGAGCCAGGGGGTGCGCAATGCGATGCGAAAGGCGCCAGACAACGACAAGATCCGTCGCAAGGCGTCCACCGAGTCCAGCGAGAAGCAGGCCCAGAAGGTGCGCCAGATGGAGAGCCGCATCGCCCGCCTCGACGAGGTCGAGGAGCCGCGCAAGGAATGGCAGCTGCAGTTCACGATCGGCTCGGCTCCGCGTTCGAGCAGCGTCGTCTCCACCCTGTCGCGCGCGGAACTCCGCCTGGGCGAGTTCACGTTCGGCCCCGTGTCCGTGCAGGTCGACGCCGGCGACCGCATCGGCATCACTGGCCCGAACGGCGCTGGCAAGTCGACCCTCCTGCGCCTCCTCCTCGGGCGCATCCAACCGGATTCGGGCACCTCGAGCCTGGGTTCGAGCGTCGCCATCGGCGAGATCGACCAGGCCAGGGCGGCCCTCGCGGGCCCCACGCCGCTCGCCGAGCAGTTCGAAGCGCAGGTGCCAGACTGGCCAACCGCCGAGGTGCGCACCCTCCTCGCGAAGTTCGGGCTGAAAGCCGACCACGTCGGTCGAAGCGCCGACGAGCTCTCCCCCGGCGAGCGAACCCGGGCGGGCCTCGCCCTTCTCCAGGCCCGCGGCGTGAACCTGCTGGTGCTCGACGAACCCACCAACCACCTCGACCTCGTCGCCATCGAGCAGCTCGAGCAGGCGCTCGAAAGCTACGACGGCACCCTCCTGCTCGTCACGCACGACCGGCGGATGCTCGAGACCGTGCAGCTGAACAGGGCCTGGCACGTCGAAGGCGGGCAGCTCACCGAGCGCTGACACCGCGCAGGGACTTCCCGTGACGCACCGATTAGGGTGACTCGCATGGCCACCGTCATCCTCGTCCGCCACGGACGCACCACGGCGAACGCGAGCGGACTCCTCGCGGGACGCACCCCGGGAGTCCTCCTCGACGAGACCGGGCGGGCGCAAGCCGCCGCGACCGGGGCGAGGCTCGCGTCGGTGCCCCTCGCCCGCCTCGTCACGAGTCCTCTCGAGCGATGCGTCGAGACCGCGGCCGCGATCCGCGCGCAGCAGCCCACCGACCCCTTCGACGCCCCTCACGTCGACCCCTCGCTCGACGTCATCGACGAAGACCTCACCGAGTGCGGCTACGGGGCCTGGCAGAATCGGAGCCTCGCCGACCTCGCCAAGGAGGACCTCTGGGCGACCGTCCAGACGCAGCCGTCCGCCGTCTCGTTCCCCGACGGAGAATCGATGGCCGCCATGCAGTCGAGGGCGGTCGCCGCGGTGCGTCGGCACGACGCCGACGTCGAGCGCGAGTTCGGGCCCGGCGCCGTCTGGGTCGCCGTGAGCCACGGCGACATCATCAAGGCCGTGCTCGCCGACGCGCTCGGGATGCACCTCGACCTGTTCCAACGGCTCGCCGTCGGACCCGCATCGACCTCGATCATCAGCTACGGCAAGGCACGCCCGAGCGTCCCCATCATCAACTCCGATGCCGGAGACCTGTCCTGGCTCGCCCCGTCGCACGCTGCCGCGGCAGGTGGCCCCCAGACGGGAGACGCGACCGTCGGCGGCGGCGCGGGCAGAGCCTCCTGAGCATAGGCTTGAGACCATGACGACCCTCGTGCACGAATTCGACTGGCCGGACCGATTTGTCGTCGGCACGCTCGGCAAGCCCGGCGAGCGAACCTTCTACCTGCAGGCACGCGACGGCTCCCGCGTCGTGAGCGTCATCCTCGAGAAGGAGCAGTCCGCTCTGCTCGCCGAGAAGGTCGACGAGATCCTCGACCAGCTCATGCTCGAAGACGGCAACCGCTACAGCGTTCCGAGTTCGACCCCCATCGAGCTCATCGATGAGGAGCCGCTCGACACGCCCGTCGACGGCCGCTTCAGAGTCGGCACGATCGGCCTCGGCTGGGAGCCGGCAACCGCGCAGGTCATCCTCGAGGTGATCCCCGTCGTCGAGGTCGAACTCGAGGTCGACGCGGACGTGGACACCGAGGCTCTCGAGGCTGAGCTGGCCCGCATGGCCGGCCTCGACGAGCTCGTCGAGGCGGCCGAACCCGAGGAGCTGCTCCGCGTGCGCATCCCCGTGGGCTCGGCCCGTGCCTTCGCGAAGCGGACCCTCGAAATCGTCGGCGCCGGCCGATCGCTGTGCCCCCGCTGCGGCCTCCCGATGGACCCGGAAGGCCACGACTGTCCGGCAGACGACGGCCTGTGACCGAACCCGAGCCGAACGAGGAAACCGCGGACACGGCTCAAGTGCCCGAGTCCGAGGGGCCGACGGCGTCCGCGTCGATCGCCTCCGACCCGGGTGACACCGACCCGGGCGACACCGACCCGGGCGACATCGCTCTGGGTGACGCCGCTCCGAGCGGTCCGGTGCTCGAGCTCACCGCCCGGCTCATGAGCGCGTCGAACGCGACCTTCGTCGGCACCTACACCGTTCCAGGTGCCGACCCCGTCGACGTCGTGTACAAGCCATCCCGCGGCGAGAAGCCGCTCTGGGACTTCCCGAACAACGACCTCGCCAATCGCGAGGTCGCCGCGTACCTCGTCTCGGAGGCCCTTGGCTGGAACATCGTGCCGCGAACCTGGCTCGGTGACGGCCAGTTCGGGCCCGGGATGCTCCAGCTGTGGCAGGACATCGACGAAGCGCAAGACCCCGTCGATCTCGTCGCCGCGACCGAGGTGCCGGGAGACGGTTGGCGGACCGTCCTCAGCGGCGAAGACGAGACCGGTCGCGAGGTCGTCCTCGTCCACGAGGACTCCCCCATCATGCGGCGCATGGCGATCTTCGACGCCATCGTCAACAACGCTGACCGCAAGGGCGGCCACGTGCTCGCCATGCCGGACGGGCACCGCTACGGCGTCGACCACGGCCTCTCATTCCACGTCGAGCCGAAGCTGCGGACCGTCCTGTGGGGGTGGGTCGGCGAGCCGATCAGCGACGATGAGGCGACGAGCATCCGAAAGCTCCACGAGGCGCTTGCCGACACGCGTGGCGGCGGTCTCGGAGCCAGGCTCGCCGAGCTCCTCTCGGTCGCCGAGCTCGGGCAGCTCGCCGCCCGCGTTGAACGCCTCACGGCCGAACGCGAGTTCCCGGCCCCGGAGGGCGACATGCCCGCGGCGCCCTGGCCGCTCTTCTGAGACACGACCCTCGGTTGCCGGGCTGCACGGCGCGCCGCCCAGTGACGAGGCACGGGGCCCCGGTGACGCGCGTTGTCGAGGAGACTCCAACCCTGGGTGCCTAGCCTTGCTGCAGGCCGACGAGCTGACCCCACCGTGGCCAGCCGCGACCTGAGTCGCGGTGACGCAGCGTCGATGAAGACCGCGTCCACGAACACGCAGAGGAGTCAGCCATGACCAGCCCGGAAGCCGTCGCACAGCCGGTGTTCGCCCTCAGCCGCACCGTCGCCGCTCCTCGCGAGCGCGTCTGGCGCGCGTGGACGGACGCCGACGACCTCAGCCACTGGCACCACCCCGTGAGCGTCTCGACGCCTCGCGAGACCATCAACCTCGATGTCCGAGAAGGCGGCGCCTACGCCTACACGATGGTGAACGACGACACCGGCGACGAGTATCCGACGGCGGGCACCTACCTGCTGGTTGCCGAACCGGAACGCCTCGTCTTCACGTGGGGCTCGCCCGACGACGATCCGGCGGCATCCCCTGTCGTCAGCGTCGACCTCACGACGGGCGACCATGAGACCGACACCGAGGTCGCGCTGCACGTCCGGGGAATTCCCGGCCAGCCCGGTGACGACAACGTCTACGACGGCTGGATGCAGGCGCTCGACAACCTCGCCGCATACCTCGCCCGATAACCACACCAGTGTCAACGTGCTGAGGTGAGCATGGACAGGTGATCGTGTCGCATGTCAGCGTCCACCTGCTGTAATCTATCGAAAATCGATAGAAAAGCATCGCTAGACAGCAGGAGGTCACACCGTGGGCACCGTCACCATCTTCGTACTCAAGACCGTCATCGCGGTCTCGCTCCTCGGGTCGCTCGCAGTCCAGCTCCTGCTCCTGCCGCTCGCCTGGGCGGACCTCGCGGGTGTTCCCACGCCGGCCCGGGTCGCTCTCGTCGCGCTCGCCGCGATCTTCGTGCTCACCCTGCAGGTCAGCGCTGTCAGCATCTGGCGTCTGCTGACGATGATCCGCCGAGGCTCGGTCTTCTCCGCAGGAGCCTTCCGCTACGTCGACACGATCATCGGCGCGATCGCCGTCGCCTCACTCACCATCCTCACGCTGGCCATCCTGCTCGCTCCGGGACCCGCGGCTCCCGGCCTGATCGGCCTTCTCTGCGGTGCCGCGCTCGTCACGGCCGGCGGCGCCCTCCTCATGGTGGTGATGCGGATGCTGCTGCGCCTCGCCACCAGGCGCGAGGCCGAGGCCGAGGCGCTCCGCGGCGAGCTCGGCGAGGTCATCTGATGCCGATCGCCATCGATATCGACGTCATGCTCGCGCGCAGGAAGATGTCCGTGGGCGAGCTCGCGGAGCGGGTCGGCATCACCCCGGCCAACCTCGCCGTCTTGAAGAACGGCCGAGCCAAGGCAGTGCGCTTCACGACGCTCGAGGCGCTCTGCGTCGCCCTTGAGTGCCAGCCGGGCGAGCTCCTCCGCTGGGAACCCGCCGCGGCCGAGTGACTCCTCTGGACGTGGCTCAGCCGCGAGGCTTCAGCACGACCTTGATGCACCCTTCGGCCTTCTTCTGGAACACCTCGTACATCCGTGGCGCGTCTTCGAGCGGCATGCGATGCGTCACGAGATCCTCCGTGCCGAGCGGGTCGCTGCGGTCTTCCACGAGCGGCAGCAGCTCAGGGATCCAGCGCTGCACATTGCACTGGCCCATGCGCAGGGTCAGCTGCTTGTCGAACATCTTCATCATCGGCATCGGGTCGGCCGTGCCCGCGTATACACCGCTCAGCGAGACCGTGCCGCCCCGGCGCACCGCGTCGACGGCGAGCATGATCGCCGGCAACCGGTCGACACCGGCGGTCTTGATGACCTTCTTCGCGATCGCGTCCGGCAGCAGGCCAGCACCCTTCTGCGCGAGCTCCGCGAAGCCGGAGCCGTCTCCGGAACCGTGCGCCTCCAGGCCGACCGCATCCACGACGGAATCGGGGCCACGCCCGTCGGTGGCGGCACGCAGCGCATCAGCCGTCTCGTCGTCGTAGTCGAAGACCTCGACCCCGTAGCGCTCCGCGAGCGCTCGCCGCTCGGGCACCGGGTCGACCCCGAGCACCCGGTAGCCCAGGTGCTTCCCGATACGCGCCGCGAACTGGCCGACCGGTCCGAGGCCGACGACGGCGAGCGTCCCGCCGTCGGGAACGGCGGCGTACTTCACGCCCTGCCAGGCCGTCGGAAGGATATCGCTGAGGAAGAGGTAGCGTTCGTCGGACAGCTCGTGCCCGACCTTGATGGCGTTGTTGTCAGCCAGGCGAACCCGCAGGTACTCGGCCTGCCCGCCGGGCACCGAGCCGTAGAGCTCCGTGTATCCGTAGAGGTCGGCACCGGTGCCCTGCTCGGTGTTCTGCGTCACTTCGCACTGCGTGGACAGCCCTGAATGGCAGGCGGCGCAGTCGCCGCAGGCGATCACGAAGGGCACGACGACTCGGTCGCCCACGCTGAGCTTCGTCACGCCAGAGCCGACCTCCTCGACGATGCCCATCGTCTCGTGGCCGAGGATGTCGCCCTTCTCGAGAAACGGCCCGAACACGCTGTACAGGTGGAGGTCAGAGCCGCAGATGGCCGCGGACGTCACGCGGATGACGGCGTCACCCGCCTCTTCGATCGTCGGCTTGGGGACCGTCTCGACGGACACTTCGCCGGTCGACTGCCAGGTGAGCGCGCGCATGGGGATTCCTCTCGTCGGGGTGGCGCCATCTTCGAGCGGGCACCAGACATTCGGGGGTACGCCTCGAGGCTACGAAGGAAGGCGGCCCGGATGCGCGGGGTTGACTTCACAGGCGCGCCCACGGCTCGCCGATGGGGCCTCGACGCGGTAGCGTCAGGGCTGTGAGTCGACCGGGAGCCCATTGGCGCATCGTGCACGCGGAACGCGCGGCGCTCATCGCCGACCTCCGCAACCTCGACGACGCCGACTGGGTCACCCCATCGCTCTGCGCGGGGTGGACGGTGCACGACGTGCTCGCGCACCTCGTCAACGACGCGACGACGACTCGCCTCGGCTTCGTCGCGCAGCTCACGGCCGCACGCTTCGACTTCGACGCCTTCAACCAGCGAGGAGTCGAGGCGGAGCGTCGAGCGCATCCCCTCGACACGCTCGCCCGATTCGGTGAAGTCGCGGACCGCACGTCGAGCGCTCCGACGCCGGCCGCGACGCGCTACGTCGAAGCCATCGTGCACGGTGAGGACATTCGCCGCCCCCTCGGCATCGCGCACGACTATCCGCAGGACGCCGTCCTCGCCGCGATCGCTCATCAGCGCAAGACCCCCGTCTCGATGGGCGGCGGACGCGAACTCGCCGCCGGCCGCAGACTCGTCGCAACCGACGCGGTCACAGCGAATGGAAAGCCCCTCGCGCTCGGCGAGGGCCCCTCCGTCCGGGGAACCGCCATCGACCTGCTCCTCTGGCTGAGCGGTCGCGACATCGAACCGGAGGCGATCTCATGAACGAACGCGCAGCATCCGCCGCAGACACGCAGAACGACGCCGCGGGCAGCGAGCTGGCGAGCGCGCTCGTGATCGGCGAGGCGCTTGTCGACCTGCTGCCCGGTGACGAGCATTCCCCAGAGGGGCGGGCCCTCCCGGGAGGCTCCCCCATGAACGTCGCCGTCGGCCTGGCCCGGCTCGGCCACCGCTCTCAGCTCGCCGCGCGGCTCGCCGACGACGAGCTCGGCGGGCTGGTGATCACCCACCTCGCGGAGTCCGGCGTCGAACTCGTCGATGGCGCGCTCGACGGCGAGCGCACCTCGACCGCGAGCGCCACCCTCGATGAGCACGGCAGCGCGAGCTACGAGTTCGATCTCGACTTCTCGCTGCCCACGCCAGATCTCACGCGCGTCGACGTGCTGCACACGGGGTCCATCGGCGCGGTCGTCGACCCCGGAAGCGCAGTCGTCCGAGCCGTGTTCGAGGAGGCAAGGGACCGCGGCGGCATCCTCACGAGCTACGACCCCAACGTGCGCGCGGCCATCATGGGCGAGCGCGCGGCGGTCGTCGAACGCGTCGAGGCCCTGGTCGCCCTCAGCCACGTCGTGAAGCTCAGCGACGAGGACGCCGCCTGGCTGTACCCGCAGCTGAGCCCCTCAGATGTGCTCCTTCGCCTCACCGAGCTCGGCGCCCGCCTCGCCCTCATGACGCGCGGCGGCGACGGCGCCCTTGCACGCACGGCCGAGCGCGAGTTCACCGTGCCGGCCCCGGCCGTCCGAGTCGTCGACACGGTCGGCGCGGGCGACGCCTTCATGTCGGGCCTCCTCCACGCCGTCTCCACCCCGAACATCCGCAGGGTGATCCTCGGTGGCGCTCACGGCAGCACCTTCGACGACTCCTGGGTGGATGCTGCCCTCGCGACAGCCGCGCAGAGCGCCGCCGTCACGGTGGCCCGAGCTGGCGCGAACCCGCCGTGGCCGGACGAGCTCGACCGCGCGTGACGACGAGCCCCGCGTGACGACGAGCGGCGCGTGCCGACGCTCGAGGCGTGGCGGGACCGATTCCGTCCCCGCCAGCACCGCGCTTGTCGTCACGACAGGACAAGGACGGCCCCGGCCCTAGACTCGACAGGTGCTCGAGCTGATCCCCCAACTCCCCACCTTCGGATGGGTCCTGCTCGCAGTGGCCGCCTTCGCCGTCGGAATCTCGAAGACGGCACTGCCAGGCGTCACGACGCTGTCGGTCGCGACCTTCGCGGCCGTGCTCCCCGCCAAGCAGTCGACCGGGGCCCTGCTCGTGCTGCTCATCGTCGGCGACATGTTCGCGCTGTGGACGTATCGCCGCCACGCGGACTGGTCGACGCTCGTCAAGCTCATCCCGGCAGTCGCGGTCGGCCTGCTCGCGGGCGCCGCCTTCCTTGCCTTCGCCGACGACGACTGGGTGCGCCGCGTCATCGGCATCATCCTGCTCATCCTCGTCGCCATCACCGTGTGGCGCCGCTACCGCACCCCGGAGACGCCTGGCGACCGCGCCGCCAAGATCGCGCGTGTCGGCTACGGATCGCTGGGCGGGTTCACGACGATGGTCGCCAACGCCGGCGGTCCCGTCATGGCGATGTACTTCCTCGCCGCCAAGTTCCCCGTCAAGGCCTTCCTCGGAACTGCCGCCTGGTTCTTCACGATCGTCAACATCGCGAAGCTGCCGTTCTCGATCGGGCTGGGCCTCATCACGCCGAGCACCCTCGTGCTGGACTTGCTGCTCGTTCCGCTCCTCATCGGCGGCGCATTCCTCGGGCGCTGGCTCGCCCCGCGGCTGAGCCAGCAGCTCTTCGACCGCATCGTCCTGGTGCTCACGATCGCCGGTGCCGTCTACCTGCTCGTGTGAGGGCACCCGGCACCGCGTGAGGGCGCCGCGGCTCTCGAGACGCCGCCTACTTCGCGCGGCGGAAGAGCGACTTCAGCCGCGACACGTGGCGGTCGGTGAAGTCGTTCGAGAGCTTCATCGTCTCGGCGGTGAGATTGCCACCGGACATGATGGAGCGCAGTGTGGCCTCGGCCCGCTCCTGCTGCGTCAGCTCGAGCGGCTCCGCCGCGGTAGGGGCGGCTGAGTCCACAGCCGAGTCCTCTGGCCGGTCCTCGACATTGCCCTCAGCGTCGTGCCCGGGAGCGCGCTCACGTCCAACCCCGTGCTCTCGCTCGCTCGGGACCTGCGCTGCATCAGCCATGTCGGCCAGGCTACACAGGAACGGGAGCACCCCGGCCCGCGGCGAAAGCACGAGCATCACGCCGCCCCCGCCGCGCTCCCCTCGCAGACTCCCCCGAACTCGCGCAGCCACCTGATGCCCACCTCGCGGGTGCGCGTCACTCCCTTGTACTCGGCCATGTCGGCTGGCAGCTCCTCGAGCACCTCGACCGTTCTCGCCGCCCACTCTGGCACGGTCGCGAGGGCCGCGAACGGCAGCAGGTAGCTGCGGATCAGGAACATGATGGCGTTCGACTCGGGGAGGCGGATGAGGTGCTGCACCTCGGTCCGCAGGTGCAGCCTGTCGCCGACCGCGACGAGCGGGCCGTCCACGAGCGAGGTCCGGTCCGGACCCCACTGCGGGTACGTCTCCGTCGACGTGTCGAGCTTGCCGTCGACGGTCAGCGTCCAGTTCGTGCGCCGGTAGCTCTGCCCGGGCTCGAGCCGCATGATGAAGGCCTGCGCCCGTGGGATGACCCCTTCGTCGTGGACACGCGGCACCGGTCCGTGGATCTCGAGGAACGACATCCCGACATCGAACCCGAACGACCAGTCCGCGGCGAACGTCACGAGGCCGGCGTCGGCCCACAGCTCCCCGTCACGCTGGTCGAGGAGCACGACGTCCTCCTGCAGCTGCTGGCCGATGAACCCGAGGGGCCCTTCAGGCATCGACGAGGTCTCGCCGACCGCGAAGCACCGGTCGATGCCGAGGAGAGCGTTGTGCCAGTGCCAGCCGCCGCCCTCCCTGGTGAGGCTCATGTGCTGCGGGTAGGCATCGGCGAGCTGCTCCATGAGCACGAACATCGCATCCCACGCGGCTGGCAGCATGTGCGGCAGGCACTGCAGCCGTGACGGGTCGGCGCTCAGGATGCGTGCCCGCTCGGCGAGCTCATCGCGGTAGCAGTGGTCGATGTCGACCGGATGCTCGCCCCAGGAGCCGGCCGCCGTCGGCCGCGGCACCGAGGCCGGCTCCACGTTGGTGCTGTAGCGGTAGGTCTCTTTCGGGAAGGGGAACGGGAAGCCGGCGACGGCGACGGAATGGTCGGCCTTGCCGGTGGCGGATGCGGTCACAGTTCGAACTCCAGGATCTCGCCTCTCGGGCGGGAGACGCACGGCATGAGGCAGTCGCCGCGGTCCTTCTCCTCATCGGTGAGGAAGCTGTCGCGGTGGTCGATCCCCGCGGGGTCGCGCGCGTCAGCGCCCTGCGAACCGGACGGCGCGCGGACGGCGACGCGGCACTCGCCGCACACGCCCTGGCGGCAGAGGTTGGGCACCGGCACGTTCGCGCTGAGCAGCGCATCGAGCAGGGTGACGCCGGACTCGACTCGGATCGTCCGGCCGAGGCCCAGGAGCCGCGCCTCGAATGGCTCGCCCGGGTCGAGGGCGGGCGGGGTGAACGCCTCTGCGTGGAGGCGCGCCTCGGGCCAGCCGGCCGCGCGAGCGGCTGCCTGCACCGCGTCGATCATGGCGACCGGACCGCAGACGTAGAGGTGCGCGCCGAGTGGCTGGTCGAGCAGGGCCGCCGCGAGGTGCGTGTGCAAGGCGGCGCGGCTCGCGCAGACGGTCAGGCGGCCCCCGCTCAGGCGCTCCAGCTCATCCCGGTGCGCTCCCCCGCCCTCCCCGTACGCGTACACCACGTCGAAGGAACGCCCCCACTCGGCCGCGGCCCTGGCGTGCGAGAGGATCGGGGTGACCCCGATGCCGCCCGCGATCAGCAGGTGGTGGCGTGCCGCGAGCACAGGCGGGAACGCGCTGGATGGGGCGCTCACCGTCACCTCGTCGCCGACGCTGAGGCCGTGCATCCATTTCGAGCCGCCCCGGCCCGCGTCGTCGAGGCGCACCGAGATCGCGTAGTGGTCTGGGCGCCGCCCGCTGCCGGTCAGCGAGTACGAGTTTCGGCCGCCGTCGCCGAGCTGCACCGCGATGCTGCTGCCCGGCGCGAAGGATGGCAGGGAACGGCCCCGCGGGTCGCGAAGCGTGAACGAGCGGACGCCCCTACTCAGCTCCGCGATGTCGGAGACGACGAGGTGAAGCGCGGCGCCGGCAGCAGGACGGCGAGTCGTCGCAGCGTCGGCTGCGGGAGCGCGGGTCACGCGAGCACCGGTTCGCTCTGGCTGGGCGCAACGGCGACGAACCGGGTCGGGATGCCGGCAGCGCGCGACCCGTCGGACTCGGCAACCTCGGCCTCAGCGAAGTACCCGAGGTAGGCACCCTGGCTGCGCGAGAAGTGGGGGTAGACGGTGAGGTGCAGGCCGCATCCCGAGCACGGCACGCTTCCGCCTGTCGGCGCACTCGTCTTCGCCTGGCAGTGCCCGCAGTGCACGAGGACCTGGGCGACGCCTAGCTCCGGGGCCGTGAGCGCGAACTCGATCTCCTCGTCGAGCACGCCGGCGTCGTGCAAGATGGTCCGCAGCGCGCCGAGCGCGAGCTCGTCGCCGACGACTCGGAACCGCCACCCCGTGCGCGCGGCCCGGAGCGCCTCGAGGATCCGGGCTCGCGACGCGGCCGAGGTCGCGTCCTCGAGCTCGACCGACACCGTGCCACCGGACGTCGACCGCGCCGTCTCGGCGGGCCGGGAGCCGCTGGAAGCCGTGTCGCCTGGCCCTGACTCGTTGGGAGCACCGCGTTCGGGCACCCCGCCATCTGGCGCCGCGCCGACCACGAACGTCATGGTGCGCGCTGGGCAGACCGCGTCGCATCCGGAGTCGGTCGCCTGCTGGTTCCCCGCTTCGAGCAGCTGCCGCCATCGAGCTGAACTGGTGGCGGTTGCGCTCACGCCCGGCCCGACCTCGGCCGGTTGCATGGTGGACGTCGCCATGATCGTCAGGGAGCGACGGAGCGGTGGCCGACGTAGAACGCGAGCGCCGAATCCTCGGTGCTGAAGAGGATGCGCGACCCCTTCGGGAAGAAGATCGCGTCCTTCGGGCCGGCATACGACACCTGTCCGGTGTCGACGTTCTCGAGCCGGAACGTGCCGGAGATGACGACCTTCATCTCGTCGTAGTCGTAGAAGTAGTCGAGCGGGGCGTCGGTGTGGGTCAGGGCGAAGTAGCCGGCCGACATGGCGGAGCCGTCCGGGTTCGAGTAGACGTCGGCGATGTAGCCCTCAGTGCCCGGGTACTGCTCGAGCGGCATCCTGGGCAGCTGTGACCAGAAGTCCGGGGTCACGCGGAACGGTGGAACGGCGGTGGCCACGGCATCGGTGCTCATGAATTCTGTGCTCATGAACCAAGTATCGAGTGAACACAGTTTCCTGGGTGTAAACACTGGTGGTCGATCATGTGCCCGAGCGACCCGCCGCGATCGGCAGCGTCAGACGCTCTCCGGGGTCGTCCGGTCGAGCTCGTCGAGCTCAGCGAGCGCCTCCCGGGCCCGCTCGAGTCGAGCCGCCTCCGGTTCCTCCCACCAGCGCGGACCGCGCTCGCCCAGCCCGTGCTTCGCGAGTCCGACGCGCTTGCGCGACGCCGCCACCGCGGAGTCGTCGCCCCGACGCTTCGCAGCACCCACGCCCGATCGCCCGCGGCCGAGATGCGACTTCAACCGTTCGACGACGTCGGCGGGGAGACTCGGATCGGTGCGCCGCCAGCGCCGGCCCTTGACGACGAGCCAGCGCTCGTCGGAGTACTCGTCGCCGACCGCCAGACCATCGACCCCACTGCTCGTCCCGCCAGTCGTGCTGCCAGCACCCCCGGCGGCACCTCCTCCGGCCCCGCTCACCTCGCCCATAGGCGCCGAGCCTACGCGGCGTGCGAGCTTCCGTGACCGGGGATGGCGTCGATGAGCTTGCGCGTGTAGGGCTCCTGCGGCTTCATGAGGATGTCGCCGGTCTTGCCCAGCTCGACGAGCACGCCGTTCTTCATGACGGCGACCCGGTCGGAGATCTGCGCGACGACGGCGAGGTCGTGCGTGATGAACAGGTAGGTGAGGTCGTTCTCCTGCTGCAGCTCAGTGAGCAGGTCGAGGATCTGCGCCTGCACCGACACGTCGAGCGCCGAGACTGCTTCGTCGAGCACGATGAACTCGGGCTCGAGGGCAAGGGCCCTCGCGATCGCCACGCGCTGGCGCTGCCCGCCGGACAGCTCGTCCGGGCCGCGGTTCAGGAACAGCTGCGGCAGCTGGACCTGGTCGAGCAGCTCCCGCACCCGCTTGGCCCGCGACTTCGAGTCGCCGAGCTTGAACGACACGAGGGGCTCTGCGATGAGCTGCTCGATGGAGAAGCGGGGATTCAGTGACGCGTACGGGCTCTGGTACACCATCTGGAACCTGCGGCGAAGGGCTCGCAACCGCTCACCCTCGAGGTCGGTGATGTCCTGGTCGTCGAAGACGATGCGGCCGGAGGTCGGCTTCTCGAGGCGCAGCACGAGGCGCGCCGTCGTGCTCTTGCCGGAGCCGGACTCCCCCACGACCGCGAGCGTCTCGCCGCGGTGCAGGTCGAAGCTCATGTCGTCGACCGCGGTCAGCGTGCGCTTGCCACCGCGCCCGCCGGGAAGTGCGAACTCCTTGGTGAGGTTCTCGACCCGCAGCAGCGGCGCGGTGATGTCGGGAGCCCCAGCACGCGCATCCGCCGCTCGACTCGACGCCTTGCCCGTCGCTTTGTCGGTCACGAGCACGGTGCGCGCCTCGTGGCTGTGCAGGCTCGGCGCGGCACGCAGGAGCTTCTTCGTGTAGTCGTGCTGGGGGCGGAGCATGACGTCGTCGGCCGTGCCCGTCTCGACGATCTCGCCCTTGCGCATCACGATGATGCGGTCGGCACGGTCGGCCGCGACTCCGAGGTCGTGCGTGATCATGAGCACGGCGGTCCCGAGCTCCTTCACGAGCCCGTCGATGTGGTCGAGGATCTGCTTCTGCACCGTCACGTCGAGGGCACTGGTCGGCTCGTCGGCGATCACCATCTCCGGCTGACCTGCCAGCGCCGTCGCGATGAGCGCGCGCTGCTTCATGCCACCCGAGAACTCGTGCGGGTACTGCTGAGCCCGGGCCGCCGGCTCGGTGAGGCCTGCCATGTCGAGGAGTCGCACTGCCTCGGCGTGCGCGTCCTTGCGGCTCGCGAGTCCGTGGATGAGGAGCGGCTCGGCGACCTGGGCGCCGACCTTCGTCGTCGGGTTGAGGGAGAGGGCCGGGTCCTGCGGGACGAGGCCGATGCGCCGACCGCGGATGCCGCGCCACTGCGCGTCGCTGAACCCCTGGATGGGCTCCCCGTCGAACTTGATCTCTCCCGAGGTGACCGTCGCATTCGGTGCGAGGAGGTTGATGAGCGCGTGGGCCACCGTGCTCTTGCCGGAGCCGGACTCGCCGACGACCGCGAGCACCTCGCCGGCGTACAGCTCGAACGAGACGTTCCTCACGGCGTCGACGGCGCGTCCGCCGATGCCGTAGGAGATGCAGAGATCGCGGACCGAGAGGAGCATGGCCTTCTCCACTTCTTGATCGGGTCGAACCTGATCGGGTTGAGCCTGGCCGTTGAGGGCCTCGCCATTCGGGGCCACCTCGTCCCGGCTTCCGGCCTGGCCGGCCGTCGCGGCCAGTTCGTCGGCCTGGAGCTGCTGCTGCGTCATTCGCTGGTCCATTCTCACACCTCGTCGTGTTGGATTGGTTGCTCTGGGGTGCCTGTGCCGCGTCCGCTAGGCGCGGATGAGGGCGGGCCGCTTCGGGTGGAATGCCCACTCGGGCATGAAGGTCTTCATCGCGAACGCGTCGTCGCGCGCCGAGTTCTCGAGGCTCAGGTAGAGCTCGTGGGCGCGGTTCACCGCGCCGTCATCGAGCGTGACGCCGAGGCCGGGTGCCGTCGGCACCTGGATGACGCCGTCCTCGATCTTGGGTGCGGCCGTCGTGAGCTCCTCGCCGTCCTGCCAGATCCAGTGCGTGTCGATCGCCGTCGGCGTTCCAGGGGCCGCCGCTGCGACGTGCGTGAACATCGCGAGACTCACGTCGAAGTGGTTGTTCGAGTGCGAGCCCCAGGTGAGGCCGAGCTCGTCGCACAGCTGGGCGACGCGCACGGAACCGCTCATGGTCCAGAAGTGCGGGTCGGCGAGCGGGATGTCGACGGCCTGCGAGCGGATCGCGTGCCCCAGCTCGCGCCAGTCGGTCGCGATCATGTTCGTGGCGGTTCGCAGCCCCGTGGCGCGGCGGAACTCCGCCATCACCTCGCGTCCCGAGTAGCCGTTCTCCGCGCCGACCGGGTCCTCGGCGTACGCGAGCACGCGCTTCAGGTCGGGGCCGAGGCGCAGCGCCTCGGCGAGCGGCCAGGAGCCGTTCGGGTCGAGCGTGATGCGCGCATCCGGGAACTCGGCGGCGAGGTCGGTGACGACGGCGGCTTCGACGGCCGGTTCGAGCACGCCGCCCTTGAGCTTGAAGTCGCGGAAGCCGTAGCGCTCCTGCGCGGCCTTCGCGAGCCGCACGACTCCCTCGCTGTCGAGGGCGCGCTCGCGGCGCACCGTGCCCCACGCGTCGCTCGTGTCGTCGCCGCGCAGGTAGTCGAGTCCGGTCGCGTCGGGGTCGCCGACGAAGAAGAGGTAGCCGAGCACGTCGACGGCCTCGCGCTGCCTGCCGTCGCCGAGGAGCGACGAGATCGGCAGGCCGAGCTGCTGCCCGAGGAGGTCGAGGAGCGCGCACTCCCAGGCGGTGACGACGTGCACGGTCGTGCGGAGGTCGAAGGTCTGCGCTCCGCGGCCGGCGCTGTCCTGCCACGCGAATTCCTGGTGGATGCTGCGCAGGATCGCGCGGTAGTCGGCGACGGGCTTGCCGACGATGAGTTCGGCCGAGGCGATCAGCGTCGATCGGATGCTCTCCCCGCCGGGGACCTCGCCGATGCCGACGCGTCCTTCGCTGTCGGTGAGCTTCACGAGGTTGCGAGTGAAGAGGGGCGCGTGGGCTCCGCTGAGGTTCAGCAGCATGCTGTCGTGGCCCGCGACCGGGATCACTTCCCACGTCTCGACCGTCACCTGGTTCATAGCTCCGCCTCCATCGCCGCGCTGAGTGGTCACGCGTGGCTTGGGCCACGGTGCCGTATTGCCACTCTAAGGAGCCGCATCCATTCGATCGAGGGCGTATTCGGCATGACCGGATGCGCGTTGAGCATCAATGCTCGTCCGAGGCCGCGCTCACGCGTTGCGCTGCATGAGCTCGACGACCGCCGCCACGAGCGGGTTGTCGGAGTCCTCCCGCCACGCGATGTCGAGGTGCACGCGGTTGTACGGCTCCGACCGGTCACCGTCGGCAACCGGCCGGCAGATGACGCCGTCGGGCGCGAGCTGCGTCGCGGACTCGGGGATGAGCGCGACGCCGATGCCCGCGTTCACGAGCGCAAGCAGTGCAGGCACCTGACCCGCGTACTGCACGATGCGCGGGTGGCTGGACGAGGCGACGAACATGCTGAGGAGCAGGTCGTGGAAGTAGCGAGCCCCGCCCGGCGAGTACATGAGGAGCGCCTCATCGTTGAGGTCGCTCAAGAAGATAGGCCCGGTGAACTCCGCGAGCCGGGACCCCCGCGGGAGCGCGAGCACCAGGCGCTCGGTGAGCACCGTCGTCGACTGGACGCCCGGGCGGTCCCGCATGGGACGAAGGAGGCCGATGTCGACCGTGCCGCGCTCCAGCTCGTCCATCTGGTCGACGGTCACCGACTCCTGCAGGATGAGCTGCAGCCCGGGCAGCTCCTCCGCCGCCGCCCGCAGCAGCTTGGGCAGCACGCTGTGGGCCGCGACCGCGGTGTACCCCACGGTCAGCGTGCCGGTCGCCCCCTCGCCGACGGCGCGGACATCGGCCGCGGCCTTCGCCGAGAGGTCGATGAGCTTGCGTGCGCTCGGCAGGAGGGTGCGCCCGGCCTCGGTGAGCGCGACACGGCGGCTCGTGCGGACGAACAGCTGCGTGTCGAGCTCGCGCTCCAGCTGCTGGATCTGGCGGCTGATGGGCGGCTGCGTCATGCGGAGGCGCTCGGCGGCCGCGCCGAAGTGCAGCTCCTCGGCGACCGCGACGAAGCACTCGAGCTGAACGAGGGTAAACATCAATTCACTCCCAACATTGATTCATCCACACTTTAGTTTGTTTGCGCATCCATAAGACCATAGCGTCGCAGATAGCCGGGCAACCAACTCGGAACAGCCGCACCGTGCAACGACGCACCGCGGAGACACGCAACTAAGGAGATCGACGTGCTCGACAGAATCCTCTTCTTCCCGGTCACCCCCTTCACGGCCGACGATGCCGTCGATGTCGCAGCCCTCGCGCAGCACCTCGAACAGGGGCTCGCCCATGAGCCGGGCGGAATCTTCATCGCCTGCGGCACCGGCGAATTCCACGCGCTGAGCCTCGACGAGTACACGACCGTCGTGGACACGGCCGTCACGACCACCAAGAAGGCCACGCCGGTGTTCGCCGGGGCCGGCGGGACGCTCGCCGACGCCAAGGCGCAGGTGCGCAGCGCCGAGGAAGTCGGAGCGGACGGCATCCTCCTCCTCCCGCCATACCTCGTCACCGGCCCCAGCGAAGGCCTCGTCGCCTACGTCGAGCAGGTCGCGGGTGCCACGACGCTGCCCGTGATCGTCTACCACCGCAGCACGGCCCGGTTCGACGAGCACACCGCCGTCGCCGTCTCCCGCATCCCGAACGTCATCGGCCTCAAGGACGGCGTGGGCGACATCGACCTCATGTCCCGCATCGTGCGCTCCGTCACCGACGAGACCCAGTCGCGCGGCGAGGACTTCCTCTTCTTCAACGGCCTCCCCACGGCAGAGATCGCCCAGGAGGCGTACAAGGCCATCGGCGTTCCCCTCTACTCTTCGGCGTCGTTCGCGTTCGCCCCCGACATCGCCCTCGCGTTCTTCGACGCCGTCGAATCCGGCGACAAGGAGCGCCTCGCCGAGCTCAACCGCAGCTTCTACCACCCCCTCGTGCGCCTCAGGAACTCGGTCCCCGGGTACGCCGTGTCGCTCGTCAAGGAAGCCACGAAGCTCGCCGGCATCAACGCCGGCCACGTGCGCGCGCCCCTCATCGACGCCAAGCCCGAGCACGTCGAAGAGCTCAAGAAGCTCATCGACGACACCAGGGCCCTCCTCGCGAAGCGCCGAGCCACTCCGGCCGAGCAGGACCGCGTCGCGACCCCCGTCGCCTGAGCCTGAGCGCACCCGGTTGCGCTGACGAAGCGCAACCGGGCGCGCCCGCCCGCAACGACGAACACACCTCGTTCAACGACGAACACAGGGAGACGACATGACCGCGCAGAGCACGTCCACCGCATCCACGACCGCATCCGAGTTCGCGTCCACTTCGACTGCCGCCGCGGCGGCGGCCTTCGACCGGAACCCGCAGAACGAGATCGCCGCCGTCACGATCACGCCGGTCGCCTTCAAGGACCCGCCCCTCCTGAACACCGTCGGCGTGCACGAACCGTACGCGCTCCGCGCGATCGTGCAGGTCACGACCCGCTCGGGCCTCACCGGACTCGGCGAGACCTACGGCGATGCACCCCACCTGCACCGCCTGGCCCTCGCGGCGGACGCCGTCGTCGGCATCAACGTCTTCGACACCAACCGCCTGCGCTTCGCGGTCGCGCAGGCGCTCGCGGCCGACACCTCGCAGGGTGGCCACGGCATGAGCGGCATGGTGACCGGCTCGAGCACGGCCGACCGCGTCCTCTCCCCCTTCGACGTCGCCGCCCTCGACCTGCAGGGCAAGATCCTCGGCGTGCCCGTGAGCTCGCTCCTCGGCGGCGCGATCCGCCCGGAGGTCGCGTTCAGCGGCTACCTGTTCTACAAGTGGGCCGGCCACCCCGGCGCCGGCGCCGACGAGTTCGGCGAGGCGCTGAGCCCAGAAGGCATCGTCGAGCAGGCACGCCAGCTCGTCGACGGCTACGGTTTCTCCGCGCTCAAGCTCAAGGGCGGCGTCTTCGAACCCGACCAGGAGATCGCCGCGATCCTCGCCCTCGCAGACGCCTTCCCCGACCTCGGGCTGCGCCTCGACCCCAACGCCGCGTGGAGCGTCGAGACGTCGCTGCGCGTCGCGAAGGCCCTCGAATCGTCGCTCGAGTATCTCGAGGACCCCACCCCGGGCCTCGCCGGCATGGCCGAGGTGCGCCGAGGCACGACCCTCCCCCTCGCCACGAACATGTGCGTCGTGAGCTTCGCCGACGTGAAGCCCGCCGTCGAGCAGGGCTCCATCGACATCGTGCTGTCCGA
The DNA here is from genome assembly GCF_050315415.1 of Pseudoclavibacter sp. Marseille-Q434. Classification (NCBI taxonomy): domain Bacteria; kingdom Bacillati; phylum Actinomycetota; class Actinomycetes; order Micrococcales; family Microbacteriaceae; genus Pseudoclavibacter; species Pseudoclavibacter sp. Marseille-Q434. Next base: position 1,280,694 of record NZ_JBNPQH010000001.1, read on the forward strand.
CCACCACTTCTGGGGAGGCCTCACCCGGTCGCGCACCCTCGGCGGCCTCGCCGAGTCGCTCGACTGGGGCCTGTCGATGCACTCCAACTCGCACCTCGGCATCAGCCTCGCGGCGATGGTGCACCTCGCCTCCGCGACGCCGTCGCTCAGCTACGCGTGCGACACGCACTGGCCCTGGAAGCAGCCGGACGAGGACGTCGTCACCCACGACCTCTCCTTCGTCGACGGCTCGGTGCTCGTGCCGACCGGGCCCGGCCTCGGCGTCGAGCTCGACGAGGACGGCCTCGCGAAGCTGCACGAGCAGTTCCTCGAGAGCGGCATCACGCAACGAGACGACACGGGCTACATGCAGCGCTTCCAGCCCGGCTACACCGTCGCCAGCCCCCGCTGGTAGCGGCAGAGCTCGACTTCCCGCCCAGCCGCCGACCCACCCCCGGAGAGAGTCAGAGACTCCGCATGCGCATCCTCGTCACCGACCCGATCATCGCCCGCTTCGCGGAGCTCCTCGCGCAGACGGAGCGCGCGCACGAGTGGGGCTTCGCCGCCGAGCTCGGCCCCGCGGAGCTGGACGACGCGCTCCGCGGGGCCGACGTCGTCATCGCCTCCGTGCTCACGCCGGAGCAGGCGGCTTCGCTTCGCCCGGACGCGCTCCTGCACGTCACGGGTGCCGGCGCCGACCGCGTGAGCGTCGATGCGCTCCCGCCTGGCGTGACGATCTGCAACACCGGCCACCACGGGGCGGCGATCGCCGAGCACGTCGTCATGACCGCGCTCATGCTGCGCCGGCGCGCGCTGGAGGCGGATGCGCAGATGCGCGCGGGCGAGTGGCGCACGATCGGCAACGACGCGAGCGTCCCCTTCCATCCCATGCTGCGCGGCACGACGATGGGCCTCCTCGGACTCGGTGAGATCGGCACGGAGGTCGGGCGCCTGGCGCAGGCCCTCGGCATGCGCCTCACCGCGCTCCGACAGCGACCGGATGCGCCCAGTCCAGACGGGCTCGTCGCCGAGGTCTACGGCCCCGACCGGATGCTCGAGTTCGTGGGGGGCGCCGACGTGCTCGTCGTCTCCATCCCCCTCTCTGAACGCACACGCGGCATGATCGGCGCGGCCGAGCTCGCGGCCGCGAAGCCCGACCTGCTGCTCATCAACGTGGCCCGCGGCGGAGTCGTCGAGGAGGACGCGCTCTTCGACGCGCTCTCCGAGGGCCGCATCGGCGGCGCCGGCATCGACGTGTGGTGGGGAGCCCCCGACTCGGAGGGCCGCGTTCCCGCATCCGTCGAGCGCTTCTCGACCCTCGACAACACCGTGCTCACGCCCCACCACTCCGGCCACGCACGCCGGGTCTTCGAGCAGCGCGCCGCCGACATCGCGCGCAACATCGACCTGCACGCGGCCGGGCTGCCCCTGGAGCGCGTCATCCGGTAGCCGGCGCCCCGCTCGCCACCTGCCCCGCCCCGTTATCCCGCTCGGCGCACAGACATACGTCAGATGCAGGTTCGTCTCCCAACGAACCTGCATCGCTCGCGTGTTCGCCCCTCCGCTGGAGGTACAGCGCGGGTCGTCAGCCCAGCAACTGCAGGTTGGTTCGTCAACCAAGCTGCATTTCTCGTGTGGCTGCGCCGCGACTCAGGCAGGACGGCGCTGTCACCCGAGCAGCTGCACGAGCTGCGTCGCGACGAGCAGTGCGCAGCCGAGGAGGGATGCGCCGAGTGCGAGCCGCTTCGTGCGCGTCTTGTCGAGGTGCGGGGTGATGAAGCGGCTCGCGACGAAGCCCATCAGGACGACGGGGACCATCCACAGCACGACCGTCCAGGTCTGCGGTGCGACGGCACCGAACGCGAGCAGCAGTCCGAACGAGATGATCGACCCGACCAGCAGGAACGCCGAGAGCGTGCCTCGCAGCCGCGCCGAGTCGGAGCCCTGCCAGATGATCGCCATGGGCGCCCCGCCGATCGACGTCGTCGTGCCCATGACACCGGAGGCGGCCCCGGCCACGATCTGCGACCAGCGCGTCACCTTCGGTGCCCAGCCGCGCAGCGAGAAGACCACCCCAGTGACGACGGTCGCGACGACGACCCAGGAGAGCGCGGCCGGCGCCATGACGGTCACGAGCAGGGCCCCCGCGACGCTGCCGGGCACCCGCCCGACCAATGCCCACCCGGCGCCCCTGAGATCCAGCGAGTCCTTCTCCGCGACCGTCACGATCGAGGTGAGGAGGATCGACATGATGATCACCGTCGCGGGCAGCAGCGCCGGGTCGATGAGGGCGATGAAGGGTGCCGCGAGCATCCCCATCCCGAAGCCGATGCCGGCCTGCAGGCAGGAGGCCGCGAAGAAGATGACAACGAGGGCAGCCCAATCGGCCGGAGTCATGCTGCGACTCCGGCCGATCGGGCGTGCCCGGCGCGTGGCACCGGAAGGCGTTGCTGCGGGAGGATGAGGGTCACACCTCGCCGGCGGGCTCGCGCGTCGGGAGCGACGGGCGGAGCTTCACCTTGGCGGACTTCTGCATGAGCCGCCACTTCTGGTTCGGGTCGGTCGCGATGCGCAGCCAGGAGGCGAGCACGTTCGCGGCGACGGCCGTGATGACGATCGCGAGGCCAGGCAGCACCGAGAGCCACCACGCCTGCTGCAGGTACTGGCGCCCCTGGGCGACCATGAGCCCCCAGCTGACGTCGGGCGACTGCACGCCGATGCCGAGGAAGCTCAGCGACGACTCCGCGAGCATGACGTAGCAGAACTCGAGCGTCGCGAGCGTGACCAGGGTGGGCACGACGTTCGGCACGATGTGGCGGAAGATGATGCTGCGCGGCTTCGTGCCGAAGTTGGTGGCCGCGTCCACGAACATCCGCGATCGCAGCTCGGCGGCCTCGGCCCGCGCCGTACGCAGGTAGATCGGGATGCGGGTCAGCGCCAGCACGGCGACGATGTTCGCGAGGCTCGGGTTGAAGACGTACAGGATGACGACCGCGAGCAGCAGCGACGGGAAGCTCATGATGATGTCGGCGATGCGCATCGACACCGACTCCCGCCAACCGCGGAAGTAGCCGGCCCAGACGCCCCAGATGGATCCCACGATGAGGGCCACGAGGACGGCGGGGACCGCGACGCCGAGCGTTGTTCCCGTCGCGATGACGAGGCGCGCGAGCATGCTGCGCCCGAGCGAGTCGCTGCCGAGGATGAACGCCCAGCCGTTGTCGAGGCTGAACGGGGCCAGGTTGATGGCCGTGAGGTCCTGCTTGGAGGCGAGCTCCCCCACGAGCAGCGGCCCGAAGACGGCCACGAGGGCGATGAAGGCGAGCACGGCGGCCGCGACCGTCGCGACCTTGTCCTTGAGGAGCAGCGTGAAGAGCGTGGGTCGCTCGGCGCCGTTCCGCTCGCGCTTCTCCTTCTGCAGGAGCACGTTCGTCGTCGCGGGCGGCTGCTGCGGGGCGGCGCCCGTGCTGGGGCCGCCGGGGACCTGTGGGTTCTGCGGGTCAGACATGCGCCTTGCCCTTCTCTGCGTCGCTGCTCTCGGTGCCCTTCGCGGCCGACTTCCGTGCGGCCGCTCCGGCGGCGTCGCGCTTCGCATCCTTGTCCGTAGGACGGATGCGCGACTGCTTCGCCACCGGTCGCACCCGCGGGTCGAGGAGCGCGTAGCCGAGGTCGATGAGGATGTTGAGGATGAAGATGGACAGCGCCGTGATGAGCACCGCGGCCTGGAGCACGGCGAAGTCGCGCTGCAGGATGGAGTCGATCATGAGCTTGCCGATGCCGGGCCAGCCGAAGATGGTCTCGACGACGACCGCACCGTTGATGAGGCCAACCGTGAGGTCACCGGCGACCGTCAGCGCGGGAGCCGCCGCGTTGCGCAGCGCGTGCTTGAACACGACGCGGAGCTGACCGGCGCCCTTGCTGCGGGCCACCTTGATGAAGGGCTGCCCGAGCACGCTCACCATGGAGCCTCGGACGATCTGCGTGAGCACTCCGACGGGCCTCAGCATCAACGTCGCGATCGGCAGGATCCAGGAGAGGCCGCCGCTGTCGACGCCCGAGGTGGGCAGCCAGCCGAGCGTGATCGCGAAGATCCAGATGCCCATGATGGCGAGCCAGAAGTCCGGCACGCTGGCGGCGGCCATCGAGAAGAAGCTCGCGATGCGGTCGGCGACGCCGTTCGGCTTGAGGGCCGCCCAGCTGCCGATGATGATCGCGAGGACCACCGTGAGGAGCATCGTGACGCCGGCGAGCTGCAGCGTGGCCGGGAAGGCCCGCAGCACCATGGCCGCCGCGGGCTCTCCCGTGCGGAGCGACTCGCCGAAGTCGAAGCGCGCCACCCCGGAGAAGTAGTTGACGATCTGCATCCACAGCGGCTGGTCGAGCCCGTTGCGGACCGCGAAGTCCTCTTTCATCTGCTCCGTCGCGTTGAGCGGCAGGTACAGGCTCGCCGGGTTTCCGGTGAGGCGGGCCAGCACGAACACGCCGAGGACGACGGCCACGAGTGGCAGCAGACTGGAGACGATTCTGGTTCTGAGATAAGTCCACATGAGCGGCTGCTTTCTCCAGGGTGGCGGGCGGCCGTCAGGCCGCTGGCTTCACCTCGGCGATGCGCAGCTCGTCGCCGCTCGCCGAGTTCGGCTCGTAGGTGATGCCAGACGCGATGCCCAGGAGGCCCGTCTGGTGCGCGATGTGCGCGAACTGCACGATCTCCTCGTTCTGGTCGGCGAAGATCTGCTCGTAGGCGGTCTGCCGCTCGTCGCCGGAGGTCTTGGCCGCGGCGTCGAGCTTCTGGTCGAACTCGGGGGTGCCGAACGTCGACTGCGCGCCCGTGGAGCTCATGTACTGGTCGACCGTGAACTGGGCATCACCGGCCTGGTTGCCGTGCTGCACGAGCAGCGCGATGGGGCCCTCGTTGGTGACGAACGGGCGCAGCTGGTACTGGAGGTGCTGCGTCGTGTCGACCATGCGGAGTTCCACGTTGAGGCCGGCCTGGCTGAGCTGCTCCTGCAGCACCTGCGACAGCTCGTTGACCTTGGGGAACTGCGCCGTGCGGGTCACGAGGGTGATCTTCGTGTCGACGGGGACCCCGTCGGCCTTGGCCTCGGCGACGAGCGCCTTCGCCTGGTCGAGGTCGAACTCCCACGGCTCGAGCGAGTCGTTGTGGCCGACGACGCCCTCGGGGATCAGCTGGGACGCGACGACGTCGCCGTTCGGGTAGAGGGAGGCGATGATGCCGTCCTTGTCGATGGCGAAGTTGATCGCCTGGCGCACCCGGATGTCATCGAGCGGGGCGATGTCGCCGGAGAAGCGGAGCGCGATCGTCTCGTTGTTCGGGTAGCTGACGCCGTTCTCGCCGATGCCGTCGTCCGGGCTGAGGCCCATGGCGATGTCGGCTTCGCCGCCGGTGATCATCGCCGCGCGGACGGTGCCCTCACCGCGCCACTGGTACTCGACCGATGGGTAGGCGGGAGCCTCGCCCCAGTAGCCGTCGTAGGCGCCGAGGGTGAGCTTCGTGCCGACCTCCCACTGGTCGATCTGGTAGGGGCCGGTGCCGACGGGCTCGCGCACCTTGTCGGTGGTGCTCGTCGACGTGGGGACGATCTCGATGAACGAGAGCTTCAAGGGGAGGATGGGGTCTGGTTCGGGCGTCGTGACCGTGAGGGTGGTCGCGTCGACCGCGTTGACCTCGAGGTCGGACTCGCCGAACACGTAGCCCTCGACGTTGCAGCCGAGGTCGCTGTTCACGGCCCGGTCGATCGAGAAGGCGGCCGCTTCCGCGTCGAAGGGGGTGCCGTCCTGGAAGGTCACGTCGTCGCGGAGGGTGAAGGTCCACTCGTTGTCGCTCGTCTGCTCCCACTCGGTGGCGAGCAGCGGGTCGAGGTCACCCGTCGTGGGGTTGCGCTCGATGAGCGGCTCGGTGATGTTGGAGCGCACGACGACACCGGTCGACGTGAGGTTCGCCTCGCAGGGCTCGAGTGTCGGCGGCTCCTGCTGCAGGACAACACGGAGGGCGCTGGCAGCACCTCCGCCACCGCCTCCGGCCGCGCCGTCGGAGTTCGCGACGGCGCAGCTGCTGAGGAGCAGCGCGGCGGCACCGACGGCCACCGCCTTGCTGACGGATGCGAGGGGGCGGCGCGCTGGGGACGGCCTGTTGGATGCGGTGCGCCCGAGTGTCGGGGATGGTTCGTGTGAAGAAGACATCGTTGTTCCTCCGGTGTTGTGAACTCGAGGGCCGAGCCCTGAGTCAGTGGTTCTCCTCGTTGAGACGCCTTCAGCTTGGGCGCGTCGATTCGACTGCGTCAACACGACTGGGCGAGGGAGCCGCGGGGGACGGCGGGAGGCGCGGGGCCGGACTCAACCCTAGCGACCCGCGTGCCCTAGTGATTACTGGCAAGACTCGCATCCATGCGCCGAGTGGATCAATCAATGCAAAGTGCATCTTGGACCAGCATCGGTCCTGCGACCTACGATCCAGACATGGAATCCCCTCTCGCAACGACGCCAGACGCCGCCCCCGCCAGCACTGCCGCGGCCACCGCCACCCCAGCGGCGACCACCGCGACCCCCACCGTGCTGCGCGTCGGTCCCCTTATGCCGCAGCTCGAGCAGGAGCTCATCGCCGAGTTCGGTGCGCCGATCATCTCCGCCGTCGCGAGCGAGCTCACCGCCGAGCAGGAGGCGGAACTCGCCGACGTGCGCGTCGTCGTGACGGGCGGCCGGTTCGGGGTCTCACGCGCACTCATGGAGCGGCTCCCCTCTCTCGAGGCGATCGTGAACTTCGGCGTCGGATACGACACCACCGACACGAGCGCAGCTCGCGATCGGGGCATCGCCCTCAGCAACACCCCTGACGTGCTCAACGACTGCGTCGCCGACACCGCCCTGTCCCTGCTCCTCGACGTCTACCGCGGCATCAGCGCCTCCGACCGCTACGTGCGGGCCGGCTCGTGGGCGAGGTCCGGCAACTTCCCGCTCACGACGAGGTTCACCGGCACCCGCGTCGGCATCGTCGGGCTCGGGCGCATCGGAAGCGCGATCGCCAAGCGCCTCTCGGGCTTCGACTGCCCCATCAGCTACCACAATCGGCGTGAAGTCCCCGGCTCCCCCTTCCGGTACGTCGACTCGCTTGTGGAGCTCGCACGGAGCAGTGACGCGCTGGTCGTGGCGACCGCTGGGGGTGCGGACTCGCAGAAGCTCATCTCCGCCGAGGTGCTCGACGCGCTCGGGCCGAACGGCGTCCTCGTGAACATCTCCCGCGGCTCCGTCGTCGACGAGGATGCGCTCGTCGCGGCCCTGCAGGCTGGCACGATCCGCGGCGCGGGCCTCGACGTGTTCGCCGACGAGCCGAACGTCCCGGAGGCGCTCATCGGTCTCGACAACGTCGTGCTGCTCCCCCACCTGGGCAGCGGTACGCGGGAGACTCGCGACGACATGCGGCAGCTGGTCGTCGACAACCTCAGGTCGTGGCTCGCGAACGGCGCGCTCGTGACGCCGGTCAAGCTCTAGTTGCGCATCGGCCAGATCGCGCCGAGCGGGCCTCGCTCGGACGCCGCGTGAACGGAGCTCACCCGTCCGGGTGAGCTCCTTCCACGTTCAACGAGTCGGCGCTTCGTTGGGCGCCGGGGCTCAGTACCCGCTCGGCAGCTGGATGCGCCCCTCGACGAGGCGCGGCACGCCCCACTCGTTCGCATCGCGCAGCGCCTCGGGCAGCAGCGCGTCGGGCACGTCCTGGTAGGCCACGGGGCGGAGGAACCGTTCGATGGCGAGCGCCCCGACCGACGTGGAGCGCGCATCCGACGTCGCCGGGTACGGCCCGCCGTGCACCATCGAGTACCCGACCTCGACGCCCGTCGGCCAGCCGTTGAACAGGATGCGCCCGACCTTGCGCTCGAGCACCGGCAGGAGCGCGCGGGCCGCGTCGGTGTCGTCGTCGGTCGCGAGGACCGTCGCGGTGAGCTGGCCTTCGAGCTGCTCGGCGAACTCGCGGAGCTGGTCGGCGTCGTCGTAGCGCAGCACGAGCCCGGCAGCACCGAAGATCTCGCCCTCGAGCGCCTCGCCGAACGCCTCGACGGCTTCGCTGAAGACGATGGGGGCCGGCGCGTTCAGGGTCGAGTCGCCCTGCCCCCTCGCCACGACCGTCGCCCCGGACGCCTCACGTTCCGCGACGCCCTCCCGGTAGGCGTCTCCGATGCCGTGCGTGAGCATCGTCTGCCCGTTCGCCTGGGCGATGCGCTCGCCGACTTCGCGCAGGAACGCGTCACCCGCGTCGCCGCCCGGCACGAGCACGATGCCGGGGTTCGTGCAGAACTGTCCGGAGCCGAGCGTGAGGGATCCGACGTAGTCGGCCGCGACCTCCTCGGGGTCGGCCGCGAGGGCGGCCGGGAGCACGAAGACCGGGTTGACGCTGCTCATCTCGGCGTACACGGGGATGGGCTCGGCCCGCTGCTGCGCGATGCGAACGAGCGCGAGCCCACCCGAGCGCGAACCGGTGAATCCCACAGCCTTGATGCGCGGGTCGGCGACGAGCCCCTGTCCGATCACCCGGCCCGAGCCGAACAGCTGCGAGAACACGCCGCTCGGCAGCCCGGAGGCCTCGACGGCGCGGGCGATGGCGTGGCCGACGAGCGATGCGGTGCCGAGGTGTCCGCTGTGGGCCTTCACGATGACGGGGCTCCCTGAGGCGAGCGCGGACGCCGTGTCCCCACCTGCGGTCGAGAAGGCCAGCGGGAAGTTGCTCGCACCGAAGACCGCGACGGGGCCGAGGGGAATCTTTCGCTGGCGGATGTCGGCGCGGGGCAGCGGGGTCCGATCCGGCAGCGCCTCGTCGATGCGGGCGCCCTGCCAGCCGCCTTCGGCGATGACCTTCGCGAACAGTCGGAGCTGGCCCGTGGTGCGACCGACCTCACCGGTGAGGCGCGCGACGGGAAGCCCGGTCTCCTCGTGCGCTCGGGCGATGATCTCGTCCTTGTCGGCCTCGATCTCCGTCGCGATGCGCTCCAGGAACGCCGCCCGGTCGGCCGGTGACGTCGCACGGTAGACGTCGAACGCGTCGTGCGCGGCCTGCACGGCCAGCTCGAGCTCCTCCGCGGTGTTGCTGCGGAAGGTCGGCGCGAGCACCGCCCCGTCTGCGGCGCGACGGGCGACGAGCTCGTCGCCTCCCCCGAGCTCGCTGCTTCCGGCGATGAGCGAATGTGGTGCCAGCGTCATTGCGTGCCTTTCGTCGTGCGTTGGAGCCTCGTGCGGCGACGAGCCTCGTGCGGTACTGAGTCCTTCTTCGAGGCTATGGCCGTCCGCCGACACTGGCGCTTCAGATTCGGCATGACCCGATGCAGTTTCGACATGCTCCCGGCGTCGGCATCGGTGTCGGCCCCGAGCGAAGCGACACGGGGCCGGGAACCGCCCCGAGCGACCGACCGGTGGGTTTTGTCGTACACTTCAGAGTCGATTCAGGGGGAACGATCCCCCAGGCGAGCCCTGGGTCGTGGGACGAGCACCCTCGTTCCCGAGATCACCGCGCGGTGAGAATCCTCATTCCACGCGCCCACCTCCTAGGAGCATCCATGACCACCGATGTTGCAATCGCCGACGTCGCCATCGAACGCGACCCCTCGACGACCAGCCGCCTCGCCGCCGAGTTCTTCGGCACCTTCCTGCTCGTCTTCGGCGTCATCAGCGCCGCGATCTTCGCCGCCGCCAACGGAGTGGCCGAGACCGGAATCGGCTGGGTCGGCGTCTCGCTCGCCGTCGGCATCACCGTGATCGCAGGCGCCTACGCGGTCGGCCACATCTCGGGCGGCCACTTCAACCCGGCCGTCACCGTCGGTGCCGCTGCCGCCGGCCGCTTCGCGTGGAAGGACGTGCCCCTGTACGTCGTCGCGCAGATCCTCGGCGGCATCCTCGCCACGACCATCGTCGTCCTCATCGCCTCGAACGGCCCGGACGGCTTCCTCGCCGCGGCGCAGGCGGGCGGCTTCGCGTCGAACGGCTACGGCGAGGCGTCGCCAGGCGGGTTCGGCCTCGTCGCCGTCATCGTGACCGAGATCGTCGCGACGGCGCTCTTCCTCTACGTCATCCTCGGTGTCACCGACCGTCGCGCGCCGAGCGGCTTCGCTCCCCTCGCGATCGGCCTCGCGCTGACGCTCTTCCACCTCATGACGATCCCAGTGTCCAACGCGTCGCTCAACCCGGCCCGCTCCATCGCGACGGCCGTGTTCGGCGGCTCCGAGCCGCTCGCGCAGCTGTGGGTGTTCATCCTCGCCCCCGTCGCGGGCGCCCTCATCGCTGGCTTCACCTACAAGCCGCTCTTCGAGGGACTTCGCAGGTAGGGCCCTCCATTCGGACCACCGCTCGCCTCGAGCGAGACCGCCGCGGGGCGGCACCAGTTCCTGCTGGTGCCGCCCCGCTGTGGTCCGCTCGCGCTGCCAGCGTCAGGCGTCAGGCGTCAGGCGTCAGCGCCGACGGTGCCGGCCGCGTACTCGGGCAGCTCTCCTGCGTCGCTTTCCCATGCTTCGAGCACGGGCGTCACGATGCGCCACAGCTCCTCGGCGACGTCGCCGCGCACCGAGAGCAGCGTGTTCCCGGTCAGCAGGCCCGCGATGACGCGCGCGTACGGATCCGCGCTGCTGTCGCCCGCAGGGGCGCGGAGCGGGATGCGTGTGGGCGCCGACCCGTCGCCAGGGGTCAGGACGATCTCCTGCCGCGCCTCACCGATGGCCTTCGCGGAGCGCAGCACGAACGGCACGCCGCGCCACCTGGGGGTGTCGATCTGCAGTGTGATCTCGGCGAGCGTCTCCGTCCCGCGGTCGGCATCCACGTCGTCCTCGTCGACGTACGCCTCGAGCGGCTTCCCGTCGACCTCCCCGGTCGCGTAGCGGGCGCGGCGGGCGGACACTGGGTGCTCGTCCCACAGGCGCACGGCCCGCAGGACCTCCGCGAGGGCGTCGTCGAGCCCACCGGTCTCCTCGTCCGGCTGCTCCATGGCCGTCAGCGCGAGCATGAGCATGAGGTGGCTCTGCAGCATGTCCCGCAGCGCGCCGGTCTCGTCGTAGAAGGCGCCTCGCCCCTCGATGCCGAGGCCTTCCTCGAAGATGATCTCGACGCGGCCGGGCGACTGCGCATCCCGAGTGTCCTCCGTGTCCTCCCTCTTCGACCCACCGTCGGCAACCGGCACGCCGCTCGCCTCGATGCGGTCCCGCGACCGAATGAGCCCCACGGCCGCCGGGGTGCCGAGGAAGTGATCGATACGCCAAAGGCGATCCTCCGGCACGACGGCGGCGAGCGCCTCGTTGAGCGCCCGCGCGCTTTCCTCACTCTCGCCGAACGGCTTCTCGATCGCGATCCTGAGGTCGTCGGGGAGATCCAGTTCGGCGAGGGCCGCCGCGACCTTCTCGCCCATGATCGGCGGCAGCGCGACGTAGAGCAGCGGCGAGCTCGGGCACGCTTCGAGCAGCTCCCGCAGCTCGTCGGCGGAGGACGCGTCGGTCGGCACGAAGTCCGAGCGTGATACGAGCGCATTGATTGTGTCCTCCGAGACGCCCGTGCCCTCGAGGCTCTGCCGGACGACGTCACGCCACTCGTCGCGCGACTGCGGGGTGCGGGCGGCGCCGATGATGTGCAGCTCGACGTCTGGGCTCGCGTCGGCGACCCTCGCGATCCCCGGCAGGAGGAGGCGCTCCGTCAGGTCGCCACCGGCGCCGAGGATCGCGATCGTCCGCCTGACCTTGCCGCCGGTGGCGACCTCTGGAATCTCGGTGCTCGTCTGCATGTGACCTCCGGGTGCTGGCTTCCTCGGCTGGGCTGTTCCGGCGCGAGACTACGCGCTCGTGCCCGAGAATCCGCCGGTCATGTCAGGGCTCGCTGACGGCCACGACGTCGTACGCGAATTCGCCGACGTAGCGGAACACGTCGCCGATGATCGGCGACCGCAGGCGCACGTCAACGCATTGGCGACCGTCGCCGTCAGGATGCGCCCGCTCGTCGAGCGTCATGGTGACGACGCGAGGCAGTGGCACGCGAAGGACCGCGACTGCGACCGGGACCCGCATCCGGAGCCACAGGCGCGTCGAGCGCATCCGCACACCGCCCTCGTGCACTCGGACCTCGAGCTCGACCTCGAGGCCCCGTCGGCGACCGAGCCGGTCGACGAGCCGCGGCCTCCCGCCCGGCACTGGGATGGCCCTCATCGTGTCCTCCATGACGCGCGTGACGAGCGGGAACGCGAACTCACGCCTGGCGGAGAGGGCACCATCGTCCTCCGGTCGATTGCGGATCGTGAAGGGAACGCTGCGCCCGCGCTCCGGGAACAGAACGTGCCGCCAGGCGAGCCAGGCGAACACCGGCCGCAGCACCGAGTGGCGGGGGCCCGCCCACGAGTAGACCCCACGACCCCGGCCCTCGTGCCCGGCGGGTATGAGGCCGAAGTAGCGGCGGAGCTGCGGGTGGAGGAGTTCGATCTGCGACCCGAGGACCTGCTCGTAGACCGACTGCAGCGGCTGGGTGCAGCGCTCTTCGACCGCGCTGCGTCCGGACGAGGCCGCTCCGGGTCCGAACACGGAGCGCGCCATCAGGCGCGCACCTCCCCCGCGAGCGCGAGCAGCTCCCGCAGCGGCGCCCGGACGACGGGGATGCGCGTGAGCGGCAGCGTCATGCGCAGCAGGTTGAGGGCGCGGTCGAGGATGCGGTGCGTGCGCTCCCGCCCCGGCGACGAGTCGTAGACCCAGAGGAGCGCCAGCAGCAGGTGGCTCAGCACCAGAACCTGCGGGAGGCCGGTCTTGAACTCGTCGGGCAGCGGGGACTTCGCGTCGTCGACGGCACGCTCGAAGAGGCCGCGGATCACCGCGAGCGCGGGCGCGGATGCCTCGGAGAGCGGGTTGATGGGCGACCTCGGCGACACTGCGGCGGCGAGGAACTCAGGCGCGTGCGGGTGGTAGGGCTCGAGCTGCTCCAGGCCGGTGCGGTAGACGATGGCGAGGCGCTCGGTGAGCTCGCGGATGCCCTCCAGCTGCGGGATCGCGGCGTCTGCGTGCGATTCCTGCACGTCCAGGTACAGCTCCTGCACGAGGTGGTTCTTGGTCGCGAAGTGGTAGTTGGTGGTGCCGACTGACACCCCGGCCTCTTCCGCGATGCGACGGATCGTCGTCGCGTCGTAGCCGCGCTCGCGGAAGGAGCGGAGGGCGACGTCGCGGATGAGCGCCCGGGTGCGCTCCCTCTTGGTGGACGGCACCGCCGGTCCTCGCTCTTCTCGGGGTGCCTCGTCGACGGAACCGCCCGAGTCGCCGCTGCCACCGGATTCAAAACTGAACATGTTCAGAAAGTACTACACTCGGCCTCATGAAACAGCACAACCACGCCAGTCACGGGGCAGAGCGCCCCGACGCGCTCCGGGTCGTCATCGCGGGAGCGAGCGGATTCGTCGGCCGAGCGCTGGAGGACGACTTCGAGAGCCGCGGCTGGGAGGTCGTCCGCATCGGCAGGCGCGAGGCCGTGCGCTGGGGCGACGCAGACGCCATCCAGCGCGCCATCGACGGTGCCGAGGTGCTCATCAACCTCGCCGGCAAGTCCGTCAACTGCCGGTACAACGACGCCAACCGCGCCGAGATTCTGCGCTCCCGCGTGGAGACGACGGCCGAGCTGCGGGCCGCGGTCGCAGCAGTGCCGAACCCGCCGCGGGTGTGGTTCAACGCCTCCACTGCCACCATCTACCGCCATGCGACCGACCGGCCGAACACGGAGTCCGAGGGCGAGCTCGGGCAGGGCTTCTCCGTCGACGTCGCCCGCAACTGGGAACGTGCCTTCTTCGAGGGCACCCTCCCGAAGACGCGCCGCGTCGCGCTGCGCATGGCCATCGTGCTCGGCGACGGACCCGCCGTGAGCACCCTCTTCACCCTGGCCCGCCTGGGCCTCGGCGGCCCGAACATCGACGGCTGGGCCCCGAACCACCGGCGCTATCGCGGCATCGGTCCCGCACCGAGCGGTGACGGGCGTGCCCCGCAGTACCGGACGCGGGGTCGGCAGAAGTTCAGCTGGGTGCACGTCGACGACGTCATCGGCGCCGTCAGGTTCCTCATCGACCGCGACGACCTCGACGGTGTCATCAACGTGAGCAGCCCCAACCCGAGCGACAACCGAACGCTCATGGCGAGCATCCGCCGCGTCGTGCGCGCCCCGTTCGGGCTGCCATCCTGGCGGTGGATGCTCGAGCCCGCGATGGCCGTGCTGCGCACCGAGCCCGAGCTCATCCTGAAGAGCAGGTGGGTGACACCGCAGCGGCTCACGAATGCCGGCTACCACTTCGTGCACCCGGAACTCAACCCCGCGCTGCGCCAGGTCGCGCGGGAGCTAAGATAACTCGCCCCCCCCACCCACCTCGGCAGGTTCGGAGACCTCTCCCCTCGATGACGCACGCCACCGCACGCCTCGCGCACTACGCAGACTTCTTCGCCTCCGGAAGCGACCCGTCTCCTGCCGGGGACGACCGGCCCATCGGCCTCACGATCGGCAACTGCCAGGCTGAGTCCCTGCGTCTCGCTCTCGGCGACGACGTGCGCTTCGTGCGCACGCCGCCCGTACACGAGCTCGAGCCAGCCGACCTCCCGCACCTGGAGTCGTGGCTCGCACGCGCCAGCTTCCTCGTCGCGCAGCCCGTGCGCGACGACTACCGGGGGCTGCCCGTCGGCACGAAGCAGCTCAGCACCAGGCTGCGCGCCGGTGCACGCACCGCCCTGTTCCCCGTCATCAGGTTCGCGGGGCTGTACCCGTTCCAGGCGATCGTCCGGCCACCGTCCGACACCTCGCTTGTGCCTCCCCTGGTCCCCTACCACGACCTCCGAATCCTGGCAGAGGCCGCGGGCCTGGACGCACTGCCCCAGTCGCCGTCGCGCGATGCGATCACGGCGGTCGGGGCCGAGTCGATCGCGCAGCTGCGGGCCCGCGAGGACCGCCACGGCACCGTGCGCGTCTCCGAGCTCTTCGCCCGCCCCTCGTTTGCGCAGGCTCGCACGATCAACCACCCGGGAAACCCCATCTGGCTCGCGACCGCGGAGCGCATCCGCGAGCGCCTCGGCCTCCCGGAGCGGGAGCTCACGCTCGACCGGGAGATCCTGGACTCGATCCACGCGCCGCGCGAGCAGGCGGTCATCGACGCCTGGGGCCTCGACGCGGAGGCGACCGAGTCGTGGACACGCGACGGCGAGCCGATCGACAGCGAACGCATCCGTGCCGCTCACCTCGAGTGGTACGCCGAGCATCCCGACGCCGTTGCGGCCGGATTCGCGAGACACGGCGCGACGATCGAGACGTTGAGGGCCGCGTGAACGCCCCTCCGCTGCTCCTGCACCGCGACGACGAGACCCACGGTGTCGACCAGTACGCCCGCGCCGTCGCGACGGCCGTCGCGAAGCTCGACTCCGCCGTGACCTACCGCAGCGCGCACGGGCTCGTCTCGTCGCAGCTCGCGCACGTCCACTTCACCGACCGCCTGTGGGGCAGCACGCCCGAGCGGGCGGCTGAGCGCTTCGAGCGTCTCGCCGCGCGCGGCCCCGTCAGCGTCACGCTCCACGATGTGCCGCAGGCCTCTGACGGAGCGAATGGCTTCCCCCGCCGCACCGAGTGCTATCGCCGAGTGGTCGCGGCAGCCGCCGGTACCGTCGTCAACAGCACGCACGAGCAGCGCCTGCTTGAGGTCGCTCTCGGGAGCCGCGTGCAGGTGCACGTCGTGCCGCTCCCCGCGCAGCCACCCCAGCCGCGACCCGACGGGTGGCTCCCGACCGACGAGGTCGCCGTGCTCGGCTTCTACTACCCAGGCAAGGGGCACCTCGAGGTCGTCAACGCTGTCGCCGCCATTCCGAGCGAGCGGCGGCCGCGCGTCGTCGCGCTGGGATGCGCGTCGGCCGGGCACGAGCAGGAGCTCGCGGACCTGGAGCGGTACGCGGGCGGGCTTGGCGTGGAGTTCTCGAGCACCGGCTTCCTCTCGCCCGAGGAGCGCCTCGAACGCAGCCGCAGCGTGGCCGTTCCGATCATCGCCCACCAGCACGTCTCCGCCTCCGGCTCCCTCACCGACTGGCTCTCCGCAGGCCGCAGGCCCCTGACCGTGGACTCCGCCTACTTCCGCGAGATGGATGCCATCCGGCCAGAGACCATGCACCTCGTTCGGTCTGGCGAGCTCGCAAGGGCGCTGCAGCTCGCGCTCCTGCAGCCCGAGTCGACGTGGCTCGACGACGGGACGTCGACCTCCCCGAGCATCGACGAGATCGCCCGCGCCTACCTCAGCTGGTGGGCGGCGCTGTGACCATCAGCACCCCGAGCCGCCCGCCGTTCGGACGCACGGTTCCGGGCAACCGCTGGGACCTGGCGGATGCGGACGGCGCTGACGGCGGCGCATCCGCCAGGTCGGTGTCGGTCATCGTCGCGCACTTCGAGCAGCAGGCCGAGCTCGACCGCACGATCGCCGCGCTCGCCAGGCAGACGCATCCGACGCAGCTCATGGAGGTCATCGTCGTCGACGACGGCTCCCGCGTGCCCCCGACGGTCCCGGCCGACGTTCGAGTGCTGGCGCAGGAGAACCTCGGGTTCCGGGCCGGCTCCGCCCGCAACCTCGGAGCGCGGGCTGCGACGGGAGACATCCTGTGCTTCCTGGACGCCGACACGTCCCCCGAGCCCGACTACGTGGCGCGCATGGCTGCGCTTCCGTCGTCGCTGCCGGAGGCGGTCGTCGCGGGCCACCGCAAGCACGCCGACTTCACCGGGGTGGACGTGGATGCTCCCGTCGAGACTGCCGGGCCGGCGCGCGAGCTCCCCGAACCCAGCTGGCTGGCTTCCGCCTACCGCGCGTCGAGGGACCTGCTCGACGCGGACGACCGCTCCTACCGGTTCGTCATCGGGGCCGTGTTCTCCTGCACGAGGTGGTTCTTCGACGAGACCGGCGGATTCGACGAGGACTTCCTGGGCTACGGCGGTGAGGACTGGGACTGGGCCAGCCGCGCCTGGCTGGCCGGCGCCGTGCTGGCGCACGAGCCCCTCGCCGTGGCCTGGCACGACGGTCCGGACTGGGCGGGACGGAGCTCAGGCGACGCGAAGCGGCAGGAGCAGAAGAACGGGGAGACGCTGCTGCTCGCGCAGAAGATCGGCGTCGTGGGCTCACGTCCGCGCGCCCTCCGCACGGTCGCCGCCGACGTCGTCGCGGTGCTGGCGTCCGCGCCGAGCGACGGCGCGGCCTTCGTCTGCGTCGACAGCCTGCTGGAGCAGCTGCCGCACGCGAGCGTCGTCGTCCCGGCCGACACGCATCCGCTGTTCGCGTCGGACCCGAGAGTGCTGTCCGCTTCGGGGCCGATCCCGCGGGGCCGCGTGCGCATCGACGTCGACGCCGCCGTGCACTTCGGCAGCCCCGTTCGGTCTGTCCAAGAGACCGGGGCTGCGACAGGAACGGAGTCCCCCGCGGTCGGGTCCACCGCCCTTCAGGACGCTGCCGCCCGAGTCGGCAGCTCCGACCTCGGCGCCGTGCGCGTCGGCGAGCACGTCACCGTGCGGTCCGAACGCGCGCTGCGACGCGAGGAACGCTGGGGCGAGGCAGCGGGCTGGCGCACCGAGTGCGTGACCGACGACGCTGTTCGCCCGCTTCCCGCCGACGTCAGTGTGGCCGCCCACCTCGGCGGGTGGCTCTCGCTCGACTGAGCTCCCACCGCATCGCGATCGCCTCAGCCCGCGCCCGCGCCCGGCAGCCTGGTCCGCCAGCTGGCCTCGAAGTCCGCATGCTGGTCCCACGTCGCCGCGAGCGTCACGAGCAGCTGCAGACTGAGCCGCTCGCCCTCGCTCGCCGGATCCGCGCCGAAGAGGTACTCGATCGCCTTCTCCTCGTCATCGGCCCCGAGCAGCCAGTCGACGATGTCGTCATCCTCCCCGCCGGTGACGGCCTCGCCCGCGAGAGCGAGCAGCCGCCGATACGTGCGCTCCACACCGTCGGGCAGTCCGCCTTCGTCGAGCCGCGCCACCACGAAATCCCTAGGATTCATGCGCTCATTCTGACGCGACTTCCCCACACATCCATGGGGAGTGGGCGGAAATCGCGATTGTAGGGAAAAATAGGAAGGTCGCCCTCACCACGGGCGTCGCTCGTTGCGGCTTCGCGCATCCGGAGCGCCCCGACCGAAGCCGCCAGGAGGCCGCCGCGTGCCAGCAGCAGCAGCAGCAGCTCAGACGACCGGACCGCGTCGCCTCATCGTGCAGACCGCGCTTGGCGTGAAGCGCTGGCTGGCGCCCGCGACCACCCTGTTCGTCTCGCACCAGCTGTGCGAGGTGGCAGTGCCGGTCGTGGTCGGGCTCGTCATCGACCGCGGCATCGTCGACCGCGACCTCCCGCAGCTCGCGGTCTGGGCCGCGGTGCTCGTCGGCGTCTTCGTGCTCCTCGCCTGGTCGTACCGGGCGGGCGTGTACTTCCTCGTCAACGGCATCCAGCGGGCCCATCACGAGTTGCGCATGCGCGTCAGCGAGCGCTCCCTCGACCCGCGCGGCTTCGGCGACCGGCAGCGGCCCACCGGCGAGCTGCTCGGCATCGGCGGCTCGGATGTGCAGCGCGTCGCGTTCGGCGGCCTCCTCTTCGTGCACCCGGTCGCCGAGCTGGCGGCGGTCGCGGCGGCCGGGGCCGTCCTCATCAGCATCGCCTGGCCGCTCGGCCTCGCCGTCATCCTCGGCGGCCCCGTGTTCCTGCTCCTGCTCGACCGCTTCGGGCGGCACCTCCGTGCGAGGGCTGAAGACCAGCAGCGGCTCACCGCAGACTCCGCCTCGCTGGCGGCGAATGCCATCGCCGGCTTCCGCACGCTCACCGCCCTCGGAGCGACGGGGCGCGCCTCGCGCAGCTATGCCGAGGCCAGCGAACGCGCCCGTGTCGCGGCGATCGCGACGCGCCGCGCCGAGGCGTGGTTCGTCGCCGTCTCGAGCACGGCGACGGGCATCTTCGTCGTCGCGATCGGCGTCATCGCCGCGGCCCTCGCATTCCAGGGCGCCATCACGGTCGGCCAGCTCATCACCGTCGTGGGTGTCGTGCAGGTCGTCATGGGCCCGATGGAAGCGCTCGCCGTCAACGTCGGAGCGGTGTGGGCCCGCGCGGGGGCCTCCGCGAAGCGCGTGCTCTCGCTGCTGGAGGCGCCGTACGCGCGGGAGACGCTCGTCGACACGACGAGGGTCGGCGAACCGCGAGACGACGATCGACGCCCGAACGGGACGGAGCCGGCTCTCGCCGTCGCCCGGCTCGCAGGCGAGCACCTGCGCGACCTGAGCTTCACCGTCGAGCGAGGTGAGACCGTCGGCATCGTCGCTGAGGCGCACGAGGCGGCCGAGCTCGTGCAGCTCCTCGGCGGTCGCATCCACCCGACGCAGGGATCCGTCACGATCGACGGCCTGCCCCTCGCCGAGGTCGACGCCGGCAGTCTCCACGAGCTGGTCACCGCGCCTCCGCACGCCGCGCACACGCTGCCCGGCACCGTCGCGGCCAACGTCGTCGGCATCGGCGCAGCCTCCCGTTCGCTGTATGAGGCGCACGAGGCGCTCGACGCGGCGGCGTTCACGGATGTCCTCGACCAGCTCCCCAACGGCATCCGCACCCCGCTCGGCGGCGCGGGCAGAACCCTCTCCGGCGGCCAGCGCCAGCGCCTCGCCCTCGCGAGGGCCCTCGCGGCACCAGCTCCCGTGCTCGTCCTTCACGAGCCGACCGGTTCGGTCGACGCCGTCACCGAGCAGCGAATCGGCGAGCGGATGCGCGCCGCCACCGCGAGCCGGGCCACGGTCGTCGTGTGCTCGAACCCGCAGCTGCTCGTGCGCGCGCACCGCGTGCTGGTGGTCCGCGACGGCGCCCTCGCCGCCGAAGGCACCCACGACGAGCTGCTCGCGAGCAACGCCGACTACGCGGAGGCGATCGCGTGAGCGCCACCACCCCGGGCTCGCAGGCCGAGGCCCAGCCAGCCGCACCAGCGCTCCCCATCGCAACCGGGAAGCGCTCCACGCGCCTTGCCTTGCACCTCCTGACGCTGCGCCCGTGGATGCTCGTGCTCGCGATCGTGCTGCTCGGCGCGGCCGCCGCGGCCGCCCTGCTGGTCCCAGCGGGGCTCGGGCGCCTCGTCGACGCCGTCACGGGTGTCGACCGGAGCCTCGTCGAGGTCGCCCTCATGCTGCTCGCCGGTGTCGCTGGCAGCGCGGCGCTCGGAGCGCTCGGGTCGATGGCGCTCGCCGCGGTCCTGGAGACGGCGCTGGCACGGCTCCGGGAGGACTTCGTGGCGGCGTCGCTCGCCCTCCCCGCCGTGCTGGTGGACGAGGTCGCCGACGGCGAGCTCGTCTCGAGGGCAACCGACGACGTCGACACGGTCGGCGAGGTCACGACGGGCGCCGTTCCCGCGGTCGTGTCCGCCGGCCTGGCGATCGTCGCGACGGGCGTCGGGCTCGCCGTGCTGAACCCGCTGTTCCTGCTCGCCATGCTCACGGTCGTTCCGGTGCACGCGTTCGCGCTCTGGCGCTACCTGCGGAAGGCGCCGCGCCTCTACGCCGCGGAACGCGTCGCCATCGCCTCGCGGTCCCGCGAGATGGTGTCCGCCATCCAGGCCCTCCCGACCGTGCACGCCTACGGGTGGGGCGGGGCTGTCACGGAGCGCATCCGCACCCGCTCCTGGAACGTGCTCAGGTGGGCGCTGCGCACCCGCATCGTGCAGAGCCGGTTCGGGTTCCGCATGAACATGGCGGAGGCGGTGGGCCTGACCTCCGTGCTCCTGGTCGGGGCGTGGCTCGCGTTCACCGACGCCGCGACGATCGGCGAGGTCACGACGGCGGCGCTGCTCTTCCAGGCCTTGTTCGGCCCCTTCATCTCGCTGCTCATGCTCGTCGACGACCTGCAGTCGGCTGGCGCCTCGCTCGCTCGCGTCGCGGGTGTCATCCAGCTGGCACCGGTCCCACCGGACGAGCAGCCGCGTGTGCGCGTTGCCCTCGGGGAGAGCCTCGCGAACGCGGGCGCGGCGATCGCCAGCGCCGCCGCTGGCGAACCGCCGGCCCCCGAGATCGCCCTCGAGTCCGTGGAGGCCGCCTACCCCGGGCGCCCGGTCGTGCTCTGGATCGACGAGCTGCGCATCCCCGCCGGCCAGCGGGTCGCCGTGGTCGGTTCGTCCGGCGCCGGCAAGAGCACGCTCGCCCGCGTGCTCATGGGCCTCCTCGAGGTGCGCGATGGGCACGTCGACGTCGGTGGCCTCGATCCGGCAGAGATGAGCGAGCTCGAACGCGCGAGTCGCATCGTCATGGTGAGCCAGGACGTGCACGTCTTCTCCGGCACCCTCCGCCACAACCTGCTCATCGCGAGGGAGTCGGCGAGCGACGACGAGCTGCGGGATGCGCTCGAGTCAGTCGCGGGCCCCCGCTGGCGGCACACCTTCACCGACGGACTCGACACGATGATCGGCGAGGGCAACGCAGAGGTGAGCGCAACGGATGCGCACCGCCTCGCCCTCGCGCGTGCGCTCGTGACGCGGGCGCCGATCGTGATCCTCGACGAGGCGACGGCGGATGCCGACACCGCCGACGCTCGCGACCTGGAGGCCGCCGCGGGGCGGGCGCTCGCCGGGAGGACGGTCGTGACCATCGCCCACCACCTGTCGCAGGCGAGCAGCGCCGAGCGGGTGCTCGTCATGGAGCACGGCCGGGTCGTCGAAGATGGAACGCACGACGAGCTGCTCGAGATCGAGGGACCGTACCGCGAACTCTGGGCTGCCTGGACCTCGCACCGCGCGTAGGCGGAGGGCGGCGGTGAGGGTCAGCGCTGAGCACTACCCGGCCCGCTCGGAGTGGCCTGTCGCCCCGCCACCTCGCTACAGGGGTCCGAGCACTGCCGCCGGGTCTGCGTCGAGAGCCAGCGTCTCCAGCACCCCGAGCAGCTGGCGCTCCTCGTAGCGGAAGTGCGACTCCATGATCGCCGCGATGCCCTCCAGGTGCCGGTCCAGCTCGCTCGGCGACTCCCCCGCATCCACGGACGCCTGCAGCCCGGAGATGAGGTGGCCGATCATCGAGTGGTCCTGCTGCAGGCGGGCGAGCGTGTCGCGCAGCTCGGGATGCGCCGCAGCGATCGCGGGGAACAGCTCGCGGTCCTCGCCCCGATGGTGACCGTCGAGCGCGGTGCAGAAGCCGTGGCAGTACAGCAGCAGGTCGCGGGTGGCGGGCTCAGCCGGGTCGCCGCGCTTCACTGCCTCACGCGTGACGGCCAGGGCCTTGCGCAGCCGCGCGTGGACGGCCCTCAGCTCGCTGCTCCACGCGGCCAGCCGGTCCTTCTCCTGTGCACTCATCTGATCGCCTCGCTCACCAAGATAGTCATCGCGTGGCAAGTACGCTCGACGGCATGAGTGCCGCCGACAGCAAGACCCTGCGCGACCGCTGGACCTCCTCGGAGCTCTCGTCGCTGCGGACCCAGCTCGCGCGGCTCTCCGAGGTGGTTCCAGGGCCGCATCGCATCACGCCGAGCTGGCACGATCCGGCATCCTCGGTGACCGACCTCCGAGGGCTGCAGGCCGGCAGCCTCGGCGTGAGCATCACCCACCTCGAGGTCTCCGAGGTCGACGCGAGCAGTTTCACGGGCGGCCTCACCATCCGGGACAGCACGCTCACGCACGTCCGCTTCGAGCACGCGAAGGTCGCGGCGCACGCACGACTCGAGGGTGCTCTGCGGGCCTGCACCTTCACGGGGGCGAACATCCCGCAGGCGTCCATCGGACCCGAGGTGTCGAACTGCTCGTTCGCCGACTCGAAGCTGCGACGCCTCCACGCTGTGCCAGGAACCGTCTTCTCGAACTGCAGCTTCGACGGCGCGGAGCTGTCGGGGGCGGAGTTCACCAACACGCGCTTCATCGACTGCAGCTTCACCGGCGCGAAGTTCAATGCGGCCACCACGTTCCACGGCTGCACGTTCGTTGGCGCGTCCCCGAAGTTCGGCAAGGCGAGCGAGACGGGCACGAAGATCGAACCGCTGGCTGGCTGACGTGGCCCGCCACACCCGGGAGCGCGCGGGCTGAGAGAGTCATAGCAACCTCATACGCGCTGGTACGTACTGAACGGGGCCGTGCTCGAGCCTTCCACGCGCAGGCACTGCGTTCAACGGCGCGTGCCTGGTTCCGTGAACGGCGTTTCTCATGCCGAACTCATGACCCGGGTCGTTCCCCGGGTTTCGCGGTGGCACGGTCGGCCGCCCCTCTCAGCATTCAGCTGAGGGGCCTTCCTACCGTCGAGCGCATGTCATCTTCAGCGAACGCCGCACTGCTCATCCTCCGACTCGCCCTCGGCGCCACCATGCTGCTGCACGGCATCCAGAAGCTCACGACGACCGGGATCGGCGGCGTGCAGGAGATGCTCGGCAGCCTCGGCATCCCCCTCGCGGACGTCGCCGGGGCTGCGCTCCCCTTCGTCGAGATCGTCGCCGGCGCCCTGCTCATCGTCGGGCTGTTCACGCGAGTCGCCGCCGCGCTGCTCGCGGTCGTCTCCCTGGGGGCCATGTTCACCGTGCACTTCACTGCTGGCTTCTTCGCCCAGGACGGCGGGTACGAGTTCGTGCTCGTGCTGGCGCTCGTCGGCATCGCGCTCGTGCTGACCGGTGGGGGCCGCTGGGCGGCGGATGCGCTCATCCGTCGGCCTCGGAGCAACCGCGAGAGCCACCCCGAGAGCCACTCCGAGCGTCGGTCTGCAGCTCAGGTGGCCTGATACCTAGTCCGCCTAGCTACTTGCGGCGAGTCGCGCCCGAGTGGCCGAGGTTTGCGATACGGTCCAATCCACCGGCCCCCCTGCTCCGAATCTCCTCGCACACGGGTGAAGTGACCCGGCGCGCGAAAGGCGGCTGCAGTGCTGGAATCGACAACCCCTCTCCTTGTGGGCCCCGAGACCATCGGATCCGCGGGCACGTACCGAAATGTGACCGACCTGCTCGTCCGACGCCTGGAAGTCGCGCCAGATCACGCCGCATTCGACGTGCCGAGCGACTCCGCTGACCGCTCCGCTCCCTGGCGTCAGGTCTCCACGCGCGAGTACACCGACGCGGTCCGGGCTGTCGCGAAGGGCCTCATCGCCCTTGGCGTGCGCCCCGGTGATTCGATCGCGATCATGGCGCCCACCCGGTACGAGTGGGCCGTCGCCGATCTGGCGGTCTGGTTCGCCGGGGCCGTCGTCGTGCCCATCTACGAGACGTCGGCGCCCACGCAGGTCTCCGCGATCATCCACGACGCCCGCGTCGTCCTCGCGTTCGGCGGCAGCGCGCAGCACGTGCGTCTCCTCGAGGAACCGCTCACCGAGCGCGGCAGGGACGCCCTCGGCGTCTGGTCGATGGATGCGACCTCTGGCCGGAACGAGGGACGCGACCTCGACCGCCTCGCCGCGCTCGGGGCCGGTGTGGCGGATGAGGCGCTCGAGGAGCGCCGACTGCTCGCGACGCCCGACTCTCCCGCGACGATCGTCTACACCTCCGGGACCACCGGCGAGCCCAAGGGCGCCGTCCTCACGCATGAGAACTTCCTCGGACAGGTGCTCAACATCGCGGCCGCCTACGGCGAGGTCGTGCACCCTGCCGGCAACACGATCATCTTCCTGCCCCTCGCCCACGTGCTCGCGCGAGGCCTGCAGCTCATCTGCCTCGCCAGCGGCATGCGCATCGCCCATCTCGCCGACCCGGCCGCTGTCGTGGGAACGCTCGGACAGCTCACGCCGACATTCCTTGTCGTCGTGCCTCGAGTGCTGCAGAAGATCCAGGCCGCCGCGGGGGCCAAGGCCGCGGCCAAGGGCCTCGGCAAGGTCTGGGCTTCGGCGCAGCGCACGGCGGTGCAGTGGGGCGCGTTCCGCGAGACCGCCAGCCCGACGACGCGTGCACCGATGGGTCTGCGCCTCCGCCACGGCGCCTTCGACCGGCTCTTCTTCAGCCGCCTCCGCGAGGTCATGGGCGGCCGCGTCACCCACGTCCTCTCCGGCGGCGCCACGCTCGATGCCGAGCTGTCCCTGTTCTTCGGCGGCATCGGCGTGCCCGTCATCGAGGGCTACGGTCTCACCGAGACCACGGCGCCGCTCACCGGCAACCTGCCGAACGACATCCGCTCCGGCACCGTCGGCCGGCCGCTCCCCGGGTCCACGGTCCGCATCAGCGACGACGGCGAGATCCTCGCCCGCGGCATCGGCGTCTTCAGCGGCTACCGCAACCCGGAACACAACCGCGACGCCTTCGTCGACGGGTTCTTCCGCACCGGCGACCTCGGCCGCCTCGACGAGCAGGGGCGGGTCGTCCTGGAGGGCCGCCTCAAGGACGTCATCGTCACCTCGAACGGCAAGACGATCGTGCCCATGAGGTGGGAGTCGTCGGTCGAGTCCGACCCGCTCGTCTCGCACGCCGTCATGATCGGCGAGGGACGCAACTACCTGTCCGCGCTCATCATCCTCGACCCGGAGGCGCTCGCCGAGTTCTCGGCGGAGATCGCCGCCGCCACCCACCCGGACCCCGCGCACCACGAGCTGCTCACCGTCGTGGACGCCCGTGCGCGCGACCACGTGCAGGCGGCCGTCGACCGGGCCAACGCGCTCGTCGCCCGAAGCGAGCAGGTTCGACGCTTCACGCTCATCGCGACCGACCTCGAAGACCCCACCTTCATCACGCCGACGCTGAAGCTCAAGCGCGCCGCTGTCCTGCAGCGCAGCACCGACGCCGTCGCGGCCCTGTACGCCTGACGCACGGCCCCACCGACTTTCCCCGTTCACCCGGCGCCAGTTCCAGGCGCCCGACGCCTCGAGAGGCACCAGCATGAGCAGCGAGACCACCGCGAGCAGCAGCACCGCCGGCAAGAAGAACAGGGCGACGATCGTCACGATCCTCATCGCCCTCCTCATCGGGGCGCTCGTCGCCCTCGCCGGGAGCCAGGGCGGAGCGCAGCTCGCCGGCATCCCCCTCTACGCGTGGGCGGTCGCGGCGGCCTTCCTCATCCAGGTCCTCGTGTACCTGCCGTCCGCGGCAGCGAAGACCGAGCGCTTCTTCGACCTCACGGGAAGCGCGACGTTCATCGTCGTCACGATCGGCCTCCTCGTCGCGGCCCCCGAACCGGATGCGCGCGCCTGGGTCCTCGGCGCCATGGTCATCCTGTGGGCGCTCCGCCTCGGGTCGTTCCTCTTCGCGCGCATCCACCGCTCCGGCTCCGACGACCGCTTCGACGACATCAAGGGCGACAAGCTGCGCTTCCTTCGCGTCTGGATCATGCAGGGGCTGTGGGTGAGCCTCACCGCGGCCGCGGCCTGGATCGCGATCGCGGGCGGAACCGACGACCGCGAGCCGTTCGGCTGGCTGGGCGTCGTCGGCATCGTCGTGTGGGCGGCCGGGTTCATCATCGAGGTCGCCGCCGACCTGCAGAAGAACGCCTTCAAGGCGGATCCCGCGAACGAGGGCCGCTTCATCCGCTCGGGCCTCTGGTCGCGTTCGCGCCACCCCAACTACTTCGGCGAGATCCTGCTCTGGGTGGGCGTCGCCATCGTCGCCGCGCCGGTCCTGGTGGGCTGGCAGTGGGTTGCGCTCATCTCCCCCATCTTCGTCGCACTCCTGCTCCTGCGCGTCAGCGGCGTCCCGCTGCTTGAGGCGAAGGCCGACAAGAAGTGGGGCGGCGACGCCGACTACGAGGCGTACAAGCGCGAGACGCCGGTGCTGCTGCCGCGGCTCACGAGCCCGAAGGCGTAGCGCCCGGACGGGGGTCCTCAGGTCGAGGGTCTCCCGGACGCCCGCCGCGCTTGGCCAGGCGGGCGAGGATCGCACCCGTCACGATGCCGAGGACGAGCCCGAGGGCGAGGCCGATCGCCCAGCTGTCGAGGATGAGGGCGAGGGCGACGCCGATCGCGAGTCCGACAGCGATGCCGGTCCCCATCTGGGTCGAGCCGTTGGTGCCGCCACCTCGAGTGCCGTCCTGCTGCGTGCTGTCCATGTCATCTCCCATCGTCGTTTCCGTTGCGCTCAACGCTACGGAGCCGACGCGGGCCGTGCTTCCCCCCGGCGGCTGACATCCCTCCCCCTGGTGCCGGAGATGCGACTCACCACAGCGGAGGACGGTGGCGCACCTGCGGGCGGATGCGTGTCCGCACCCGCCCGCCTGTCCACCGTCTCGCGGAGGTCCTACGAGAACTCCGGGACGACCTTCTCGATGAACAGCTCGAGCGAGCGCTTCTTCTGCTCGTGCGAGAGCGAGTTGTCGCTCCAGAAGCTGAACTCGTCGACGCCGAGCGCCTCGTACTCGCGCAGCCGAGCGATGACCTCATCCGCCGTGCCGATCATTGCGGTCTTGTGGAGCGCCTCGGGCGTGAACTCGGGCCGTTCGGCGAACTTCGCCGCTGGGCTCGGCTCGAGGAACCCGTCGACGGGGTCGGTCTTGTTGCCGAACCAGGCATCGAACGTGCGGTAGAACTTGTTGACGCCCTCGGCTGCCGGACGCCACCCCTCCGGGTCGGCGTCGTCGTGCACGTAGGTGTGGCGCAGCACCATGATGTCGGGGCGTGCAACCTCCGGATGGTTCGCGACGGCCGTCTCGAACTTGCTCACGAGGTCGGCGACCTCCTCGTCGCCCTTCATGAGCGGCGTCACCATGACGTTGCAGCCGTTGGCGACGGCGAAGTCGTGCGTGTCGGGGTCGCGGGCCGCCACCCACATGGGCGGCGTCGGCCGCTGAACGGGTTTGGGCACGCTCGTCGAGACGGGGAACTGCCAGATCTCGCCGTCGTGCGCGTAGTCGCCCTGCCACAGCTCGCGGACGGCGGGGATGAGCTCGCGCAGGTGCTGCCCGCCCTCCTTGCCCGGCATGCCACCGGCCAGGCGGTCGAACTCGAACTGGTACGCACCTCGGGCGAGCCCCACCTCTGCGCGGCCGCCGCTGATGACGTCGAGCAGCGCCGTCTCGCCGGCCACGCGCAGCGGGTTCCAGAACGGGGCGATGATCGTGCCGGCGCCGAGCCGGATCCTCGTCGTGACTGCTGCGAGGTATGCGAGCTGCGGCATGGGGCTCGGCGAGATCGTGTACTCCATGGAGTGGTGCTCGCCGATCCACACCGTGCTGAAGCCGGCTTCCTCCGCGAGGAGCGTCAGCTCGACGAGCTCCGCGAACAGCTGCTCGGTGCTGACGGAGTCGTCCCAGCGCTCCATGTGGATGAACAGAGAGAAACGCATTGTCGTGTCCTTTCGAGAGTGGATGTGCTCCGCGGTCAGCTGCGGCGGGCTCGTTCTGCGATCGTCGTGTTGCCGCGCGACCAGTGCTCGTGCTCGATCTCGCGGACGACGACCGTGATGTTCTCGGGCGCGGCCCCGACGGTCTCTTCGGCGACGCGGTGGACGCCGTCGATGAGGGCGCGGAGCTGCTCGGGTGTGCGCCCCTTGGCGATCGAGATGTCGATGAGTGGCATGGCCCCTACCCCCGCATCACGAAGGGGTCGGCGACGGGTGACTCGTCGGTGTTGATCCACACGCTCTTGAGGCGCGTGTACTCGTGCATCGACTCGATGCCGTGCTCGATGCCGACGCCGGAGCTCTTGAAGCCCTGCCTCGGTGACATGGGCGACATGGCGCGGTAGGTGTTGACCCAGATCGTTCCCGCCTCGAGTCGGCGAGACATGCGGTGCGCCCTGGCGAGGTTCTGCGTCCAGACGCCGGCGGCGAGGCCGAACTCGGTGTCGTTGGCGAGGCCGACGACCTCATCCTCGGTGTCGAAGGGCATGATCGCGGCGACCGGTCCGAAGATCTCCTCGCGGACGACGCGCATGCTGTTGGTCACGTCGGTGAGCACGGTCGGCTCGAAGTAGTAGCCGGGGAGGGCCACGTCGGGTCTGCCGCCGCCCGCGTAGAGGGTTGCACCCTCGTCGACGCCGATGCCGACGTAGGAGCGGACCTTGTCGAGCTGGTCGCCGAACGCGAGGGGCCCCAGCTCGGTCGCGTCGTCGAGGGGGTCGCCGATGACGATCGACTTCGCCCGCGTCGAGACGCGCTCGAGCAGCTCGTCGTAGACGGACCTGTGGGCGAAGACGCGGCTCCCGGCGATGCACGTCTGCCCTGCGGCCGCGTAGATGCCGGCGATGACGCCCATCGCCGCGTTCTCGATGTTCGCGTCGTCGAAGACGATGTTCGGGCTCTTGCCGCCGAGCTCCAGCGTGCACCCGATGAACCGGGCCGCGGCGCTCGCCGCGATCGCGGAGCCCGTGCGAGTCGACCCGGTGAAGGAGATCTTCGCGATGGTGGGGTTCTCGACGAGCGCGGCGCCCGCCTCTGCCCCGAAGCCCGTGACGACGTTGACGACGCCGTCGGGGAAGCCTGCCTCGCTCGCGAGCTGCGCGAAGCGGAGCACGGTGCGCGACGTGTACTCGCTCGGCTTGATGACCACGGTGTTCCCTGCGGCGAGCGCCGGGGCGAGCTTGGAGGTCGTGAGCGTGAGCGGGGAGTTCCAGGGCGTGATCGCGCCGACGACGCCGAGCGGCTCGTGCTGCGTGTAGTTGAGGATCTGCAGGTTACTGGTCGGGATCTGCGAGCCCTGGATCTTGTCGGCGAGACCGCCGTAGTAGTAGAGGTACTCGGGCAGTGAGGCGAGCTGGCCGCGCATCTCGCGGAGGAGCTTGCCGTTGTCGAGGCTCTCGAGGCGGGCGAGCTCGTCGGCGTTCTGGGCGACGAGGTCGCCGAGACGCCGGAGGAGCTTCCCTCGCTGCGTCGCGGTGAGGCCGCTCCAGCTGGGCGCCTCGAACGCGCGTCGCGCGGCGGCGACGGCCAGCTCGACGTCGGCCGCATCGCCGCGGGCCGCCTCGTAGAGCACCTCGAGGGTCGCCGGGTTGATGCTCTCGAAGTAGGCGCCGCCTGCGGGGTCGCGCCAGGACCCATCGATGAAGTGTCCGTAGCGGTCAGTCATGGTGTGCTCCTTCGTGATGCCGTTGGATGGAGAGTTCTGCGTCGCCGATGAGCGCTTCGAGCTCGTCGACGAGCGTGGAAGGTGCTTCGACCGGGAGCATGTGCCGCACGCCGGGGACGACTTGGGTTCGCGTGCCGGGGATGGCGTCGGCCAGCCTGCGGGTCATGTCCGGGGTCGATCCTGGGTCGAGCTCCCCCGTGATGGCGAGGGTCGGCGCCGTGATCGCGCCGAGCGCGTCCGACACCTGCTGGTCGCCGGTCGCGAAGATCTCGTACGCGTGCCCGAACGACTCGACGTCGTTGGCCTCGAGCACTCGCCTCGTCTCGGCGATCGTCGAAGCGCTCACGCCGCTGCCCGAGTACCAGCGTTCGAGCGACCGCTCGACGGTCGCGCCGAAGTCGGTGCCCGCCGAGGCGAGACGCTCGAGCACCGCGGCACGTTCATCCGGTGTGCGTCGGCAGACCGAGCTGACGCAGGTGAGCGTCGCGACGCGCTCCGGTGCGCGGCTCGCGATGTGCTGCGCGGCGAGCGCGCCGAGCGAGAAGCCGACGAGGTGGATCGGCCCGTCAGGCAGTCGCCGTTCGATGTCGGCCGCGAAGTCGGCGAGCGAGGTTGGTGCGCGCAGCGGGGGCTGGGCTCCGTGGCCGGGAAGATCGAGAGCGACGGCCCGCTCGCCGAGCAGGGCCTCGACCGGGGCCCACATCGTGCGGTCGAGCCCCACACCGTGCAGCAGCACGATGGGGGTCTGCTGCGCCTGGGTCGAGCTCACGGTCGCTCCCCTAGAGCTCGGTGGAGAGCGCCGCGAGCCGCTGCTGCGGGCGTCCCTGCGCCGCGCCTGCCAGCGCGATGAGGATCTCGTCCGGGTGCGGCGCATCCGCGATGCGCACCTCGAACGACTGGTGGTGCGAGCGGATGGTCGCGTCGGTGAAGTGCTTGAGGGGGATGTCGAAGGCCACTCCGGCCGGCCCGCGCTTCTCGACGGCGGGGAGCAGCGTGCTCGCGTTCGCCGCCTTGCGGAAGTGATCGCCGAACTTGAGCGTGTGGATCAGCGCCGACCCGTGCTCGACCTCGCCGTTCAGGCCGATGATCGCCGCCTTGCCGTAGGCCTCGAGCGGAGCGCCGAGCGCCTCGATGACGCGGGGTGCGAGCAGCTCCCCGAGCTCGGAGGCGACCGCGTCGATGCCCGCGGTCAGGTCCTCGACGAAGCCCTGGCCAGCCCACGGGTTGTCGATGATCGCCGCGACGACCGCTGTGCGTGCCGCCGGTGAGACCTCGCGGCCTCCCTCGATG
Source organism: Pseudoclavibacter sp. Marseille-Q434 (assembly GCF_050315415.1). Classification (NCBI taxonomy): domain Bacteria; kingdom Bacillati; phylum Actinomycetota; class Actinomycetes; order Micrococcales; family Microbacteriaceae; genus Pseudoclavibacter; species Pseudoclavibacter sp. Marseille-Q434. The sequence goes on from NZ_JBNPQH010000001.1 coordinate 1,311,860, forward strand.
AGCGTCTCGTCGACGATGGTGATGACTCTGCGAACCTTCATGCGGTGATTCCTTTCAGGATGTCCGAGGTGACCGGCACGTCAGTCGTGCGGTCGCCGATTCGGGGATGTGGGCGGGGTCCAGAGGAAGCGACCGCGATGACCGCGATCTCGTCGCGGTGCGGCGCATCCGCGAGGTGCACGTCGAGCGATTGGTAGTGGCTGCGCGTCGCGGCCGCAGTCTTGTGCCAGAGCGGCACACGGAGGTCGCCGCCGGCATCAGCCCTGGTGTCGGAGAAGCAGATGATCGAGGTGCCCTCGAGGAACTCGCGCAGCAGGTTCCCGAAGTACGGGGTGTGGATGAGGGCACCCGCGTGCTCGATCTCGCCCTCGAGCCCGACAACCGCCGCCTTGCCGAAGGCCTCGACCTTGCCGGCACCCCCGAGGGCAGCGAGGAGTCGGTCGCTGAGGAGCTTTGCGACGACCGGCGCGACCTCGGCGGTCGCTTCGGTGAGGTCGGCGAGCTTGCCCTGCCCGATCCACGGGTTGCGGACGACCGCAACGGCGCTTGCCTGCCGGATCGCCGTGGGCGCGTCGACGCCGCCGTCGGAGATGACGTCCTCGTACGCGGTGAAGATCTTCCGAACCCCGAGCGCGACGGCCCGTTCGAGCAGGGCATCGCCGTGCTGCTCTGTTGCAGTGACGGTGGTGGTCATGGTGGCTCCTGGTCTTCCTATCGTTCGCGAGCGAGCGCCAGCGGGTCAGGCGTGCGCCGACTCGCTTTCGGCGGGGTTGCCGTGGTCTTCCGGTGCGAGCGCTGCCCGGCTCGAGGCCTCGACGTGGGTGCGCATCGCGAACTCGGCGCCGATGGCGTCCTTCTCCACGATCGACCGCACGATGGCATGGTGCTCATGGTCGGATGCGAGCAGACGGCCGGGGCGCTCGATGGTGCGGAGCACGATGCGGTGGTACGCAAGCTGGTTCATGAGGCGCTCGTAGTGCTCGGCGAGCTTCGCGTTGTCGGCTCCGAGCACGATGGTCCAGTGGAACTCGTGCACGAGGCGTGCGTACTCGGCCGTGTCGTTCGCGCGGACGGCGGCATCGCTCTCGTCGAGGTTGCGTGTGAGGGCCGCGAGCTCTGAGGTCGGCCCGCGCCGGGCGAGCAGGTTCGCGGCGAGGCCTTCCAGCGACTCCTTGAGTTGGAAGAGCTCCACGATCTCGCGCCGAGTCGGTGTCCGCACGAACGTTCCGACGCGGGGGCGGATCTCGACGAGGCCCTCGTTCTCGAGCTGCTTGAGCGCCTCGCGGATGGGCGTGCGGCTCACGCCGAACTCCTGCGCGAGTACGAGCTCCGGCATCGGATCGCCCGGAGGGTACGTCCCGCTCGTCACGAGGCGCCGGAGCCGCTCGAGGAGCGGGAGGTCTGCGTAGGCCTCATCACCGAGACCCAGGGGCGTGATCTGTTGCATACAAGAAAGCTAGCTGGCATGCCACAGGATTGTCAACGGGTCCCGCCTTTCCCAGGAAGCACAACGTTTACAACGAATCATTGACGCATACATGAACCCGGGGTTACGCTCCGTTGCATGCAAGCAAACATCAAAGATGCTGTCGCAGCTGCATGGTCCGACGCGTGGGATCGGGGTGACTTCGGTGCGTTCGAAGCTCTCGTGACGGAGGACTATCAGCGCGAGAGCACACGGTCAGGTCGAGTCTCCGCGCTCGACGAGTTCAAGCAGGAGGTCACCGAGGTGCGCGCCGCGTTCCCGGATCTCGTCACGCGCATCGATCGAGTCCTGGTCGAGGATGACGCCCTCGCCGTCTTCTGGACCTCCGACGGCACGTTCAGCCAGCCGCTCGGCACGGTCCCCCCGACGGGCAAGCGCGTCGTCACGAACGGATCCAACTACGGCACCCTTCGGGACGGGCTCGTCTCCTCCGAGCGTGTGACCTGGGACTCCGCGGAGCTCCTCGCCAACCTCGGCCTGCCCTCGCTGCGCTCGGCGTTCGAGGACGCTGAGGATGACTACGCTGACGAGTCTGCGGCGCCCCCGCGCGAGATGCTCAAGGCGTTCAACAAGCAGTTCATCTCCGGCGTCACGGTCGTGACCACGAAGGATGAGGAAGGCAAGCCGCGCGGTCTCGCCGTGAGCGCCTACTCCTCGGTGTCGCTCGACCCGCCCCTCGTGCTCGTCTGCGTGCAGAAGTCATCCTCGACCTACCCGTCGCTCTTCCGGTCCACGAACCTCGGCATCAACATCCTGTCGAGCGAGCAGCAGGATGTGCTCGCCACCTTCGCCTCGAAGAGTCCAGACAAGTTCGCCGACATCACGTGGCACGAAGGGCCGGATGGCAGCCCCCTCATCGACGGCTCGTCCGCGTCGATCGAGGTCGAGATCAAGGAACGCTTCCAGGCCCTCACCCACACCATCTTCATCGGCCGCGTGCACCACGCGACGACCACCGACGACGCGCCCATCCTCTACAAGGCCGGCAAGTTCTTCGATGGACGAGGGCTCTCAGAGCTCTGACCAGGTCATCACAACCGCGATGACCGTTCCGCCCTCCCGGGCCTGCCTCCTCCGAAGTGGAGCAACACCATGACTCTTCACCATCCCCCGAAGCCCGAGCTGCATGATGACGACGCACTCGATGGTCACGGGCTCGAGCCGACGTCCGGCCCGAGTCGAGCTCAGGCGGCGGCCGACGCGCTGCGTCACCGCCCCGGCGTCGTCTTCTGGGTGTCGATCGCCCTCATCCTCGCGTTCGTGTCGTGGGCTGCGCTGTCGCCCGAGACGCTCAACGCGTCGATGACGGGAGCCATCAACTGGGCCTCGGCAACCGTCGGCTGGTCGTACCTGCTTGTCACGACCGGCTGCATCGGCCTGCTCATCTACCTCGCGTGCAGCAGGTTCGGACGGGTCCGGCTCGGGGCCGACGAGGACCGCCCCGAGTTCAGCACGTGGGCCTGGCTCGCCATGATCGTCTCGACCGTGATGGGCGTCGGGCTCATCAGCTACGGTGTCGCCGAGCCGATCTCGCACTTCGTGCTGCCGCCGCACGCACTCGCCGACCCGGGCACCGCTGAGGCCGCGGTCGTCGCCATGCAGTACTCGTACCTCGACTGGGGCCCCCACGCCTGGGCCGTGTTCGGCGTCTTCGGCGTCGCGATCGCCTACTCGACGCACCGCAAGGGCAACACCGGTCTCGTCTCCCCCATGCTTCGACCCATTCTCGGCAAGCGCGTCGACGGGTGGCTCGGCAACGTCATCGACGTCTTCGCCATCATGGCGACGCTGTTCGGCACGACGACCTCGCTCGGCCTCGGAGCCTCGCAGATCACCGAGGGCCTGAACCGGGTCTTCGGCCTGCCCGCAGAGACCTTCACGCAGATCCTCGTCATCGCCGTCATCACGGTCATCTTCACGCTCTCCGCACTGTCGGGCGTGAACCGCGGCATCAAGTACATCAGCCAGTTCACGATGCTCGCCTCGATCCTCCTCGCCATCTACGTCTTCTTCGCCGGCCCGACGAACTTCATCACCAACCTGTTCTTCCGGTCGACGGGTGCGTACTTCGCCGACTTCTTCTCGATGAGCCTCACGACGCCGCTCACGGCAGAGGACGGGCAGTGGATGCAGTGGTGGACGTACTTCATGATGGCCTGGTGGCTCAGCTGGGGTGCGTTCGTGGGCGTCTTCCTCGCAAAGATCTCGCGCGGCCGCACGATACGCCAGTTCGTGATCGGGGTGATGGTCGTCCCGAGCCTCGTCTTCTTCGCCTGGTTCACCATCTTCGGCGGGTCGGCGATCAAGTTCGACATGGACGGCGTGGGCAGCATCGGCGAGGCCGCCAGTGCCGACGTCAATACGGCGTTCTTCGAGATGCTCTCCAACCTGCCGCTGGTGGGCATCACCTCGGTGGTCGCGATCATCCTGGTCGTGCTGTTCTTCGTCTCCGGCGCTGACGCGAACACGTTCGTCCTCAGCATGATGTCGTCCCGCGGCGCGCTCGAGCCGACGAAGCTGGTGCTGGCGATCTGGGGTGCGCTGACCGGCCTCTGCGCGGCCCTGCTGCTCCTCACCGGCGGGTTGCAGGCGCTGCAGCAGGCGGCGATGCTCTCCGCGCTGCCGTTCACGGTCATCGTCGCGCTGCTCGCCGTCTCACTGGTCATGCAGCTGAAGAAGGACCCGCACTTCGACTACACGCGGGACGTGCGTCGGGAGGACCTCCGCACCGGGGTCCTTCGACTGCCCTTCCACGGCCCCGCGCGGAAAACGGAGTCAGATTCAGCGCCTGAGCCACCGGCCTCGGCGGGTCAACGGCCGCTCCTGCCTCCGACGCCGTAGACGACGATCGCGGGAATGGGGATGGGGATGGCGAGGAAGAAGATCCACGCCCATCCCCATCCCCATCCCCCGGCGTCTCGCCCCGAACCCGCTTTCGCTACTCCGAAGCCAATTTCTCGGACAGCTCCGCCAGCGCTTCGGTGACTGCGCCCCAGCCGTCGAAGAAGCCGAGCTCCGCGTGCAGCGCACGTGCTGCCCCATCCACGTGACGGGCGAGAGCAACGTATTCGGTGCCCTCTGGGTGCTCGAGGAACAAGAACGATGCCACGATCGAGACTGGGGCAGGCTCGGCTGGGCGCAGCGCCGACGTGACCGCGTTCGTGAAGACGAGGCGTTCCCCCTCCTCCACGATCAGGAAGATGCCGTCGGTGTGCGGGACGAACATCTCGCCGTCGTCGCTCATCTGCGTCGTCAACGCGCCACCGGGCCGGACATCGAGCTGCTCGACGCGGGTCATCGTCGGGGCGGGCGTCCACCAGCTCGCGAACAGCTCCGGGGTGGTCCAGGCGCGCCAGACCACATCGCGTGGTGCGCGGATGACGCGACTCAGGGTGAGGTCGAGCTCGGGGTCGAGTGCTTCAGCTGTCATGGGCGCTCCAGTTCTGCGATGACGAACAGCCCGATCCTGGCAGACCGCGAGCGTGCAGTCGACCCGGACCGGGCTGAATCGCCGTTCAGTTCCCGAAGTACGAGGTGTGGCTCTTGGAACCGGCGCTGGAAGCCGACCTGTGGTCACGTCAGCTGCGTCTTGACGACCACAACACCGCCACCGGTGTGTGGCCCGTCCGGGCCCCAGCGCGTTATTCGACGAGCTTGCCTTCGACGGAGACCTCTCCGATGAGCTCGGCGATCTCGGCTGGCACCGGCGGGATCTCCTCACGCGTGATGCCGCCCGTCGGCGACCACACGAGGTTCACCTGCATGGCCGGGTCGAGCTCGGGGAAGTCGCTGCGGTTATGGCAGCCGCGCGTCTCGCGACGCTCGAGGGCAGCCTCCAGCGTCGCCCGAGCGGCGAGGGCGGACGACTTGAGGTCGAAGGCGTGCGCGAGGTCCTGGAATCCGGCGATGTCGGGGTGGATGCCGACGTCCTCCATGCGCGACTCGATGACATCCAGCGCTGCGATGCCCGCCTTCAGCCCTTCTTCGTCGCGAACGACGCCCGCGTACTCGGTCATCGTGTCGCGGATCGCGCGCTGCAGGGCGCGCACGTTCTCGCGTCCGTCGGCCGAGAGGAGGTCGTTGATCTCGCCACGTGCCTGCGCGACGGCCGATGCTGAGCGGCGCTGCGCATCCAGTCCCCCGGAGTGCGCGACGGCTGCCTGGCCGACGATGCGGCCGAACACGAGCAGCTCGATGAGCGAGTTGCCGCCGAGGCGGTTCGCGCCGTGCAGGCCGCTGGATGCCTCGCCGATGGCGTAGAGGCCGTCGACGTCGGTGCTGTGGTCGTCGGGGCGAACCCACACGCCACCCATCGAGTAGTGCGCGGTTGGCGCGATCTCGATCGGCTTCTCGGTGATGTCGAGCATCTGCAGCTCGAGCATCTGCTGGTAGATGCGCGGCAGGCGGTTCATGATCGTCTCGCGGGGCAGGTGCGACACGTCGAGCCAGACGCCGCCGTTCGCGGTGCCTCGCCCCTCCTTGATCTCCGTGTAGGCGGCGAGGGCGACGCGGTCGCGCGTCGAGAGCTCCATGCGCTCCGGGTCGTAGCGTTCCATGAAGCGCTCACCGAGGCCGTTGGTGAGGATGCCGCCTTCGCCGCGGGCGGCCTCGGAGACGAGCGTTCCGGCCGCGTTCTCGGGCTCGATGATGCCGGACGGGTGGAACTGCACGAGCTCAGGGTCGCGGAGTCGCCCGCCGGCCTCGACGGCGAGGCGGAACGAGTCGCCGGTGTTCTCGTCGCGGCGTGAGGACGTGCGCCGCCAGATGCGGTTGTGGCCGCCGGCCGCGAGGATCACGGAGTCGGCGTGGATGAGGTACCGGGTTCCGTCGTTGATGTCGAAGCCGTACGCGCCGAAGACGACGTTGTCGCTGACGAGGATGCGCGTGATGTAGACGGTGTCGAGGATCGGGATGTCGAGCTGCTCGCTGCGTGCGACGAGGGAGCGCTGGATCTCGAGGCCGGTGTAGTCGCCGGCGAAGGCGGTGCGGCGGAACTTGTGGGCACCGAAGAAGCGCTGCGAGATGCGGCCGTCGCCTTCGCGCTGGAAGCCCATGCCGTAGCGCTCGAGGTCGCGGATGCCCTGCTCGGCGCCGCGGGTCACGATCTCGACGGTGTGCGGGTTGGCGAGCCAGTAGCTCTCCTTGATGGTGTCGGCGGCGTGCTGCTGCCAGCTGTCTTCCTCGTCCATGGTTCCGAGGGCGGCGTTGATGCCGCCGGCGGCGAGGGAGGTGTGGGCGTCGTGCTTGGGTCGCTTGCCGACGGCAAGCACATCCACGCCCTGCTCGGCGACTCCGATGGCGGCGCGCAGCCCGGAACCGCCGGTTCCGATGACGAGCACGGTGGTGGAGATCTGGCGTTCAATGGACGTTGTCGCGGTCATGACAGCAACGCTAGAGAGCTTCGTGTGATTACTCCAATGCATAGTCCTGCTCGTGGTGATGCGCGTAGGCTATGGCCATGAACTTGGACCAGTTGCGGAGCTTCGTCGAGGTCGCCTCGCAAGGGCACTTCACGCGGGCGGCGGAGGCGCTGCATCTCGCGCAGCCCTCGCTGAGCCGACAGATCTCGACCCTCGAGCAGGATCTCGGGGCGCCGCTGTTCAACCGCACGCCCGGCCGGGTCGCGCTCACCGATGCCGGCGAATCCCTGCTCCCCCTCGCGAGGCGAATGCTCGCCGACGCCGACTCGGTGCGCCGGGAGATGGCGGAGCTCGCCGACCTGCAGCGGGGCACGGTGCGCCTCGGCGCGACCCCGTCGCTCTGCGTGAGCCTCGTGGCGGATGCGCTGCAGTCGTTCCACGCATCGCATCCCGGCATCGAGCTGCACGTCTCGGAGAGCGGCTCGCAGGGGCTCATCGAGCAGCTCGCTGAAGGCGCACTCGACCTGGCGCTCATCACGACCCCCGAGTCGCGGCAGTCTCCGCGCGCGACGCTGAGCCGGATCCCGCTGCTCAACGAGGAGCTGCTCGTCGTCTCTTCCCTGACGGGCGACCGGGCGCTCGACGCCCAGACGCTCACCCTCGCCGATCTTGCGGCCAGGCCACAGGTCGTCTTCCACCGTGGCTACGACCTCCGCGCGACGACGGAGGCCGCCTACCTCGAGGCGGGTCTGAACCCGAACGTCGTCGTCGAGGGGCCGGAGATGGATGCGGTGCTCCGGTTCGTGGAGCTGGGCCTGGGCGTGGCGGTCGTGCCGGCCATGGTGCTCCGCGGACGGCAGGGCTTCCGCTCGGCCCGCCTCACCGACTCGAGCCTGCAGCGCACCGTGAGCCTTGCGCACCGCAGCGACGTGCCCCTCTCCCGCGCCGCACGCGCCATGGCGGCGACGATCGAATCGATCGCCGCCGCCATGGTCGGCCAGACGCCGGGAACCAGCAGCGTCTGACCCAGCACGTCCCCGAGGGTTATCGTGCGTCGGAGCTCACGAGCTCCTTCTCCTCCTGCTTCGCACGCTTGCGAGCCACGAGGCGGCCGCGCACGGTGAAGGCAAGCACCAGCGCCAGGAGGGTGTAGAGCGCGATCGCGATCGGCCCCTGCACGAGCACGGAGAAGTCGCCATTGGCGCTCATCGCCGCATCCCGCAGGCTCGTCTCGGCCAGTGGGCCGAGGACCATGCCGATGATGAGCGGTGCGATCGGGAAGTCGAGAGCCCGCATCAGGAAGCCGAGCAGGCCGACCCCGAGCAGCATGAGCAGATCGAAGGTCGAACCCGACGTGGCGTAGATGCCGAGCGCGCAGAAGATCGTGATGCCCGCGTACAGGTAGGGGCGCGGGATGAGGAGCAGCTTCGCCCACAGCATCGCGAACGGCAGGTTCAGGATGAGCAGCACCACCATGGCGATGAAGAAGCTCGCGAGCAGCGCCCAGACCAGCTCAGGGGCGCGGTCGAAGAGCAGCGGGCCCGGCTGCAGGCCGTACTGACGGAACGCGGCGAGCATGATCGCTGCGGTCGCCGAGATGGGGAGGCCGAGCGCCAGGAGCGCACCCATCGCCATGCCCGTCGTCGCGTTGCCAGCGGCCTCCGGGGCTGCGAGGCCCCTGATCGCGCCCTTGCCGAACTGCGGGTTCGTGCGGCGCGCATCCAGTCGCTTCTCCAAGCCGAAGGCGAGGAACGTGGGGATCTCGGAGCCACCGGCCGGCACCACGCCGAACGGGAGACCGATGACGGTGCCACGCAGCCAGGCCGGCATGGCCTCCTTGAACTCCTTGCGGCTCAGCCACGGGCGCCCCTTCGGACGGATCAGGCCCTTGTCGTTGACGTGCCGCTCGAGGCAGGCGACGTAGATGACCTCGCCGAGCGCGAGGACCGCGACCGTCACGGTCACCAGCGATATGCCGTCGAACAGCTGCGGGGAGTCCATCGTGAAGCGCGGGGCGCCGGAGACGCCGTCGATGCCGATGACGGCGATGCCGAGGCCGATGAACAGGGCCGTGAGCCCCTTGACGACGTTGTCGGTGACCACGGTGGAGGTCGCCGCGAACGCGAACACTGCGAGGGCGAAGAACTCCGCCGGCCCGAAGCTGCTGGAGAAGTCGGCAAGCGCGGGGGCCAGGAAGACCACCACGATCGAGGCGATGAAGCCACCGATGAAGGCGCCGATGGCAGCCGTCGCGAGCGCCTGAGCGGCCCGCCCGTTCAGCGCCATCTTGTGGCCCTCGAACGTGGAGGCGATGGCTGATGCCTGGCCGGGCGTGTTCATCAGGATGCCCATGGTCGAGTCGCCGAAGAGGCCGCCGAAGTAGACGCCGGCGAACATGATGAACGCGGCCGTCGGCTCGAGGGAGAACGTGACGGGCAGCAGGAGGGCGACCGCCATCGAGGAGCCGAGGCCCGGCAGCACGCCGACGGCGGTGCCGAGGAGGCACCCGACGAAGACCCACATGAGGTTCTGCCAGGTGAGGGCACCGGCGAACCCCTCCATGAGGAGTTGGAGCGTTTCCATGTCAGATACCTCCGAGGATGCCGGACGGGAGCGACATGCCGAGTGCCATGTCGAAGGCGATGTAGGCGAGCGAGCTCAGCGTGAACCCCACGACGAGGCTCGCCACTGGCTTCGTGGAACCGAAGCCGCGGGCCACGCACCAGAAGAGGAGGGCGGCTGCGATGACCCAGCCGAGCAGGTCGAGCGTCAGCGAGAACACCAGGAACGAGCCGACGACCCAGGCGAACGACTTCACGTCGACGCGCACCTTGCGCGGGGCGTCTGCTGCACCCGCCGCGGCGAGCGCCTCGTCGTCGGCCAGTGCACGGGCGAGAAGCTCCTCCTCGGTCATGGTCGACGCAGAGGTCGCGGTCGCGCGCATCTCCCGGACAGCACCGACGGCGAGCAGAGCCGCGAAGAGGTACAGGCCGGCGGCGATGAGGCCGGGGAAGAACTGCGGTCCAGGGAAGTCGGCGCCCTCTGGCACCTTCATCGTGACGATGCCGAAGACGAGGTAGGTGGCGAAGGCTGCGATGACCAGCGGCATCGTCAGTCCCTTGAGGAGGGTGGCCGTCTTGCTCGGGCCGGCGGCGAAGGTCAGGTCTCCGCCGATGACCGCTGACGCGGCCGTCGGGTTCGCGTGGTGCGTCATTGTCCCATCTCCTCGTAGAGCTCCTTGATGCGCAGTTCCTCTTCGGCGAGGAAGGTGTCGAGCTCGTCGCCCGTGATGAGGCGCTCGTTCCAGTGGTACCTGTCGATGGCGTCCTGCCACTCGGGGGTCTCCGTCGTCTGCACCACGAGTTCGGCGAGCGCGTCCGTCTGCTCCTCGGTCAAGCCGGAGGGAGCGTGAATCGAGCGCCAGTTCGTGAGCGAGATGTCGTAGCCCTGCTCGGCGGCTGTCGGAATGTCGACGCCTTCGATGGGCTCCTTCGCCACGACCGCGAGCGCCCGCAGCCTGCCGGCCTCGATCTGGTCGATGTTGTCCGCGTAGCCTCCGGCCGCGGCCTGCGCCGTTCCGTTGAGGAGCGCCTGAATGGCCTCGCCACCGCCATCAGATGAGATGTAGGTGGTGTTGACGGGCTCGATGCCTGCGCTCAGCGCGAGGTCGGTCACCACGAGCTGGTCGAACGAGCCACCGCCCGTCCATGGAATGGACTTCGGGTCGGCCTTCCATGCCGTGGCGAGGTCCTCGAGGGTCTCGTACGGCGAGTCGGCGGGGACGACGATGACGTCGTACTCTTCGACCATCACCGCGAGCGGCGTGACGTCCTCGAGCTTCGCCGCGGAGTCGTACTGGATGGTGGCGGCCAGCAGGCCGGTTCCTCCGACGAGGAGGTTGTTGGGTTCACCATCGAGCACGCTCACGTTGCCGAGCGCGATCGTTCCGCCGGCCCCGGGCATGTTGACCACCTGCACGTTGTTGACGAGCCCGTTGGCTTTCTGCGCCTGCTGCAGTTCGCGGGCGACGGTGTCCCAGCCGCCACCGGCAGCTGCCGGGGCGATGATCGTCATGGACGCGTTGATGTCCTGACCCGCCGCGGCGGACGTGATCGAGCCGAAGCTCGCGACGGCGATCGATGCGGCGGCCACGACCCCGCCGATGACGCGGCCGACGACGCGTCCGCCACCGGACTTGGCCCGCCGGCCAGGTTCGTCCGGTGCCACCGGCTCTCTCGTTGCTCGGATCATCATTGCTCCATTCGCGCGGACATCGTTGTCTCCGCAATATCGCCCTAGGATTGCATCGCGTTCGAACGTGGGGAGCTCCACGAGGAGTTGTGCTCATAAGTGCTCGTGAGCCCGGTGCGAAGAGGCATCGCGTGGCGACAGCGGGCCGGAGGCGAGAGCGCGGGAGGTGAGGATGACGTTGCCGTTCAAGCTCAGCCAGCGGGCCGTGCGCCTCGGGATGCTCGTGGTGCCGAGTCTCATCACGCTCGGCTCCGTCTCGATCACGGCCGCGATCGCGTTCTCGGCGCAGGAGCGAGAGCTGCGCGACACGACCGCCGAGCGCGTGCAGGAAGTCGCGTCGAGCCTCGCGGAGCTGGATGAGGTGCGCGGCGCGCTCGAGGGCGTCGCGAACGCGGGAACCGCGTCGGCGCTCGCTGACGCGGATGACCTCGCCGTGGCCACCGATGACCTGCAGCCGCTCGCAAGCCTCGTCGAGAACGCGACGGGCGTCTACTACGTCGTGGTGACCGACGACGAGGGCGTCCGCATCACGCATCCGGACCCCGCCGAGCGCGGGGTGCAGGTCTCGACGGCCAATGCGTCCGTGCTCGCCGGTGAGCCGTACCTCGGGACGGAGGAAGGCGCATCCGGCCCCTCGCTGCGCGCGAAGGTCCCGGTGTTCGGGGACGACGGCGCCATCGTCGGAATGGTCGCCGTCGGCGTGCTCGAGTCGAGCATCTCCGCGGAGGGCGCCGAGGCCCTCGGGGAGCTCCTCCCCTGGACGATCGGCGCGCTCGTCCTCGGCACGCTCGCCAGCTCGGCCCTCGCGTTCGCGGTCGAGCGCCGATTCCGCAGACTCGACGCGCTCTCCGCCGAGCACGCGCAGATGCAGCGGACGACAACCGCCCTGCGGGAGCAGTCGCACGAGTTCAGCACCCGCATGCACGTGGTCCACGGCCTCGTCTCGAGAGGCGACGCCCAGGACGCGCTCGAGTACATCGACGAGGTCGTGCCGGTGCGGACGGCAGGGGTCGGTGCCCCCGACAGCACCGACTCGAGCATCCACCTTCCCCTGCTTGACGCCACGACGCAGGCGGTGCGGGCTGAGCTGCACGAGCTGGGAACGCAGGCGAGCTTCGACCTGGAGCTCGACGACGACATCGACGACGGAGTCGTGACCGTCATCGCGAACCTCTGCCGCAACGCCGGCGAGGCAGGCGCATCTCGGGTGCGCTGCACGCTTCGCGAGAGCGACAACCGCATCATCGGGCTCGTCGACGACGACGGTCCAGGTCTGGATGCCGAGGCGAGCGGCCGCATCTTCACTCCAGGGTTCTCGTCCAAGGCGGACCCCACTGGGCTCGGACGGGGCATCGGCCTCGAGCTTGTCCGCCGGACGGTCACGTCGCGCGGCGGCACCATCGAAGTCGGAGCGTCCAGACTCGGCGGGTCGCGCTTCGCCTTCGAGATCGAGCGTCTGAGGTGAACGCGATCGCGGAGGCAAACGCAGGCGCAGACGCCGACGCCAACGCCAACGCAGGCGCAGAAGCGGCGGCGGCAGCAGCAGCAGGAGCAACATCAGCAGCGAAAGGGATGAGAGGAGCCGGATGAGCGATCGAGAAGGCAGCAGCCCGCAGGCGACTGCGAACCCGATCCGGGTGCTCGTCGTCGACGACGATCGCGGGGCTCGGGCGCTGCACAGCGGGTTCGTCGCCGACATCCCCGGGTTCGCCCTCGCCGGGACCGCCAGCACGGGTGAATCCGCGCTCGCGCAGAGCATGAGCGGCGTCGACCTCATCCTCCTCGACATGCGGCTTCCCGACATCAGTGGGGTGGAGGTGCTGCACCGGCTCAGAACGCTCGGAGCGAAGGTGCCGGATGTGCTGGTGATCAGCTCCTCCCGAGACCAGACCACGGTGAGACAGGCCCTCGCGGCGCACGTCGTCGGCTATCTCATCAAGCCGTTCACGCAGGCGGCCCTGCACGAGCGCCTCGACCTCTACATCGCAGAGCGTCGGGCGAGCTCGGCGAACGACCGCGAGCGGCCGCTCGGCCAAGGCGAGATCGACCGCCTGCTGGCCACCGGCAGCATCCGCCAGCCCGCAGCGCCGCGAGGCCCCTCGAGCGCGGCCCGAAGCGGGGCATCACCGTCCACCGAGCTTCCCAAGGGGCTGGCCCAGGTGACGCTCGAGCGGGTCGTTGCTGCGCTCGACCCGGTGATCCCCGCGACGGTGCTCGACGTGGCCGAGGCATGCGAGATCTCCCGTGCGACGGCCAGACGCTACCTCGACCACCTCGTGGTCACAGGGGTGATCGACCTCGCGCATCGGTACGGCAAGCGCGGGCGGCCGCAGGTGCTCTACCGGTTGTCTCCTTCCCCCGAGCGCTGATCGGCGGTCGCGGGCACTGCGTTGCTCGACTCCTACGTGCAGCGCTTCTTGTGGATGTCAGAGACCAGGTCGGTGGTCGTCCCGACGATGCTGTAGTTGGCACCCGGGTACTTCGATGTGACCTCACTCGCCCCCGCAGGGACGCACGATTGCTGGGCGAGCACGAGTGGATACCCGGTGCGCGCTGTGACGAGGAGGGCCACGGCGATGTCAGCGGCACTCCCGGAGTTCGCGATCGCGAAGCCCTTCGGGCGGACGCTGCCGGCATCGAAGTCCTTGAGCAGGGCCGCGTTGACGCTGAAAGCCTCCGAGGAATTGACCCGAGTCGTCGCCGCGACCTTGGCCTTCACCTCGTTGAAGACCGCCGCCGAGATCGATGTTCCTGTGCCGATGACGCGGGCGGAGGTGACCTTCCCGGTCGCGAAGTAGGCCTTGAAGTTGGCGCTGGTCTGCGTCGGGCCGGTCAGGAGCAGGGGCGCCTTGGCGAGTGCGGCCCGCCCGGCGGCGTTGGCGATGTCCGTCGCCATGCCGCTGTTGGCGATGTACACGGCGGGGTCGTTCGGGAAGAACCGCTTCGCCACCGCCAGCGCGGTCTCGGACTTGTCGGCCGCCGCGACGACCTCGAGCCTCGGAGTGAGCTTCCCGAGCGCCGTCTTCTGCGCTTCTGAGATCTGCCCGATCACGAAGATCGCGGAGGGTTTCAGTCTCGTCAGCTCTGCGGAGACGTTCGTCGGCAGTGCGCTGGGTTTGGTGAGCAGCATGCTGCCGCCGATCTTCGCGGCGACCGGGGCCGCGAGCAGCGCATCCACTCCCCCGTCTCCGCTGGCGATGACGAGCTTGCCGCCGACCGTGTTGAACTTCCCGGATGCCGTGACGGCGTTCGCGTACGTGTCGGCCGAGCCGATGCGCTCGGCGACCCCGGGCTGCACCGTCGGCGTCGGCGTGACCGTCGCGGTCGGGGTGGCGGTGGGTTTCGGGGTGGAGGTGGGCGCACCGAACTGCGGCAGCTTCGTGCTCGAGGTGATCTCGCCCCACTTGGTGAGGGTCCACGGGATCTTGTTGATCAGGTCGACGTTGCCGTGCTTGTTGTGCACGATGCCGCCAGGCAGGTACGGGTTGGGCTTGCCCTGGGCGGTGAAGGTCACGGGATGCTGCAGGTTGAGCGCCATGGTCCAGTAGTTCTGGTCGGTGACGATGCCCCCGTACTCCTGCAGGTTCTTGACGACGACCTTCTCGAAGCTGGAGAGGCCGAGGGCCGCGATCTTCGCGTTGGTCGCGGCGTCGTTCGGGATCCAGAACCGCTGCCCCATCTTCGGCGCATGCGCCTCGCTCAGCTTGCCATCCGTCTGATAGGCGGGCCACATCGCGGCCCCCGAGCGGGTCGATGGGAAGGTCCAGCTGGTGATGTGGTTGATCGACCCGGCAGCGATCTCCTCGGCGCCCGCCATGAGGAACTCGTTCATGACGCCACCCACGGAGCTCGTGCCGCGCTCCGTCTTGAGCCACTCGTTCTGATCGAACCAGTTCGTCGACTTCGGCGAGTTCAGCGTGGTGAGGTAGCCGCCGCCCATGAGCCAGGACCCGTCGGCCTGCTTGTCGGCGACGTAGTAGCCGCGCACGATGCCCGTGGCGATGTCGACGACGGTCATCGACTTGTCCCCTCCGGGCAGCGGCCCGCCTGGTTCGGCATGCGCCGGGATGACGACTTTCCCGTAGTTCTTGGCGTTCGACTGGAACGGGGTGATCTGGAAGCCGTAGGTGCCACCGGTGGCCGAGGCCGTCGCCTTGCCCTCCATGACGGGATGGATGTCCGGGTAGAGCGCGTAGCTCTGCATCTTGACGGTCACCCAGTTGGCGTCGGCCCTCGAGCTGTCGACCGTGTAGATGGGGATGGTGAAGTTCTCCCGGTTGGTCGAGGTCTTCAGGCGCCCCTTCCAGAAGTCGTTGAGGTACCGGTCGGGGAGGGTGTCGACCATCGCCGCGGTCTGCGCGGAGAGCGACGAGACCGGCGCGCCCTGGGGTGTGGTGGTCGCGTAGCTGCCCTTGGCGACGTAGTTCGCGGGCGACATGACGTCCTGGTTCACGACCCCGAAGGACGCGGCCTGCGCGGGCGTGGTTCCGAGGAACGTGAGGGCCGAGGCCGAGAGCAGGAGCGCGGCGAGGAGGGAGAGCGCCTTTTTCATGGTCACATCCGGGTTGTGTGATCGAGCGGTGGTCCCCCCAGGGTGAATCGTAGGGTGATTTCTGGACGAAACGCCGTTTTGCGTGCAAATTCACGCGGATCCGGACACACCGAAGCAGAGGTAGCGTTGCTGGCATGGCCAACTTCGACGGACATCTCGGCCTCGGCGGATGCACGGTCTGGTTCTCGGATACCGGCCCCGGCGCGGTGCCGGGCTCCGTCGTCTTCCTGCACGGCGCCGGCGCGGACCATACGATGTTCGAGCGCCAAGCCGCCGCGCTCCGTCGCGCCGGCCACCGTGTTGTGCTCGTCGATCTGCGGGGGCATGGCCGGTCACGCCCGACCACGATCGCGGTCTCCCCGGAGCTGCTGGCGAGCGACATCGAGCGGCTCATCGCCCACCTCGACCTCGGCCAGGTGTCGCTGGTGGGGCACTCGCTCGGCGGCAACCTCGCGCAGGAACTCGTCCGTCGCGCGCCGGAGCGCTACGGGAGGCTCGCGGTGCTCGACGCGACCTGGAACGCGGGGCCGCTGACTGTCGGCGAGCGCGCCGCGCTCCGGCTCGCGGGGCCGATGCTGCGGCTCATCCCGTCAGCCCGACTCCCGCAGCTCATGGCAGACGCCTCGGCGACCACGGCCTCCGCGCGAGGTGCCCTGACTCGAACGTTCGCGTCCATGTCGAAGGGCGAGTTCATCGCCGTCTGGCGCGCGACGACCGAGTTCGTGCGTCCGGACGCCAGCTACCGCACCCCGGTGCCGACCCTGCTGGTGCGGGGCGAACGCGACACAACCGGCAACATCGCACGCGCCATGCCGGCCTGGGCGGCCGCAGACCGACTCACGGAGGTCGTGATTCCCGACGCGGGGCACGTCGTCACGATGGATGCGCCGGAAGCGACCTCAGAAGCCCTCTTGACCTTCCTCGCCTGAACACCGCAGCGCCGCACGTCCCAGCGTCCCAGCGTCCCAGCGTCCCGAGGGCGCTCTCTTTGCGCGTTGACCAGCTCCTGTGCCGTTCACTGAGGGGCGAGGACCGATGGCACCTCGCGCTGACGCTGTCGCAGCGGCGAGATCGGTCTGCGTGCTCGCACAATGTGCAGGACGAGCGCGAGGAGCCCCGCGAGCACCGCGGCTCCGAGAGCAGGGGGCGCAAGCTCTCCCGCGAGGGGAACGAACAGCGTCCTCGCCAGATCCGTCATGAGGTACACGTCTCCGAAGGCGTTCCGGGTGCCAAGCGCGTACTGCACCGAGCCGAAGACGACGGGGAGCAGCCAGACGGCGGCAAGCGACCCCGCCCAGACGCCGATGCGTGCCCATGACGAGACGCCGAGCATCCCGAGCACGACGCCGACGGCCAGGCCGGGCGCCCAGCGGACGAGCTCGTACGAAGCCACCCCGCCGCCGGCCGGGCCGTTGGAGAGCATGTACCAGAGGCCGAGCCACGTCCCGATGGGGATCACGCCGAGGCAGAGGCCGAGCGCTGAGACGGGCGCGCGGCGCGAGCTCACGAGCCAGTAGACCGCCTGGGACGCACCGACGACGGCGAGCGTGCCGAGGAGCATCCCGCCCGTGTAGGCGAGCGCCCGGATGCCCATGCCGAGACCGAAGGCGAGCCCCAGGCCGAGGCCGCCCGTGAGCGCGAAGAAGCTCTGGAAGACCGCGAGGAGCTGGACTGCGACGAGCGCGAGCGCCGCCGCCCGGCGAACCTCTGATGCGCGCTCGCGGAGCAGCCGGACGGCGAGGCCGGCCAGGGCTCCGCCGAGAACGAGCAGGGCGACCAGGTCGATGGCGAAGTACTGGTGGATCGGGAGCAGCGCTATCGGCATGTCAGCGGGCAGCGTGTCGGACGACCAGAGGTTCTGCCCGGGCAGGTTCGCGCCGGTGGCGAGCCAGGGCGCCAGTCCGAGGACCCCGGCGACGACTCCGATGATGGTTCCTCTGCCGGGGCTTCTCATCTGATCATCCTCGCATCAGCCACCGACATCGGCGCGGGCCCGAGGTCGCGGTCGAGGTCGCCCGGGCCTTCCAACCGCAGCTGCGGCCACTGCTCGGTGTCCCGAAGCAGCTGGCGGTCGTGCGTCGACAGCAGGACGGCGGCCTGCGTCGCGCCGAGCGCCTCCGTGAGCTCGTCGACGAGCGCGATCGAGAGGTGGTTGGTCGGCTCGTCAAGCAACAGCACGTGAGGCCGCGAAGCGAGGACCATCGCGAGATCCAGTCTTCGCTGCTGCCCCATCGAGAGCTCGCCGACCCGTTTCCCGGCCTCCCTGGAGCGCAGCAGCCCGAGGTGCGAGAGACCGACGGTCTCGCTCGCGGCGAGCATGCCGGATGCCTCGAGTTGTCCGAGATGCGCCTCGAACAGCTCGGCGGCGCGGCGCTCGGCGGGGAGTGACGACTCCTGCGACAGAACCCCGACCCTGGTGCCAGGCTGGACCCGCACCACCCCGGAGTCCGGGGGCAGCTTGCCGGCGAGCAGACTCAGCAGCGTCGACTTGCCGGCACCGTTCGGGCCCGTGATCGCCAGCCTCCCCTCCCGTGAGAGCGCCACGGATACGGGCTCGGCGAGACGCCCGGCGACGGAGACGCCCACCGCCGTCAGGAGCTCGGCGCCCGCCCTCGCCTGGAGTTCCGGGAATCGGAAGCGCTGCGGTGGCACTGGCACCGTCACGGCATGCGCCGCCAGCGCTTCCTGCCGGCGATGCACGCTCTGCGTCAGGCCGGCGGCTCGGGTCGCGCGCCCGTGCTTGTTCGCTCCCTTCTCGGGCCGCCACCCCGTGACGAGCCGGTTCTGTGCGGCGCTCAAGCTGTCCTGCAGCCTCGCGTGTTCGAGCTGCTGCCGTTCGTACGTCTGCTCCCAGCGCTCGCGCTCCGCGAGCCGCCCCTCGCGGTAGCCGTCGAACCCGTTCCCGTACACGCGGGGAAGCCCATCCGGTGTCGGGTCGAGGTCGACGATCGTCTCGGCGACGTCTGCGAGGAGGGCCCTGTCGTGGCTCACGATGACCACCCCTCCTTTGCGGGATCGGAGCTGCTCGGTGAGGAAGTCGAGGCCGGAGCGGTCGAGGTGGTTGGTGGGCTCGTCGAGGAGCAGGAAGTCGTGGTCGGCGCCCAGCAGGCAGGCGAGGCGGACCCGGTAGCGCTGGCCGACCGAGAGCTCCGCGAGCCGTCGAGTCTGATCGGTCTCCGCGTCGAGCGCTTCCAGGGCGATCAGGACTCGACGTTCGGCGTCCCACGCGTCGAGCGCTTCGGCGGATTCGAGGGCCGCCGCGTAGCGGTCGTCGGCACCGCGTGCGCCGTCGGCGAGTGCGGCTCCGGCCAGGTCGAGCGCGGCGAGCGCGGCGATGGGTTGAGCGATGGCGTCTGCGATGGCCTGCCCCACGGTCCGGTCGTCGTCGGCGCTCATCTCCTGCTCGGCGATGCCGAGCGTTCCGACCCGATGCACGGTGCCGCTGTCAGGGGCGAGTGTGCCCGCGAGCACGTGGAGGAGCGATGACTTGCCTCGCCCGTTCTCGCCGACGATCGCGGTCCGCGACGCCGGCGTGACCGAGAGATCGACAGAGGTGAGGACCTGTGTTGCGCCCCGCATCAACGAGACGTCCGAGAGGGTGAGCTGCGCGCGATGGCGCGCTGGAAGAGCGATGGAGGTGGCGTGCATGGTGGTTCCTTCGAGCAGGCGCACACAGCGCTGCCGGGCCAGGCGGAAGCTGGCCTGCAGCAGGGTGCGCAGAACGGCGACCCGGGAGGGTCAGAGCTTTCGGCCGCCGCCTGCTCGGAGGGTCTCGAGGAGACCGAGCTCAACGAGCGCGGAGGGCCAGCTCAGCCGTTAGGAGAAAAGCAAGAGGAACACGCGTTCACCGTACCAGCGGTGTCGCGGCTCGTCGAGGGGCCTCAAGGCGTCGAGCACGGATGCGATGGACAACGAGGTCGGCCGCGCAGGCGAGCACGCCGGCGAGCGCGTAGACGAGGAGGTCGCGCGGGTCGAATCCCGCCCCGAGCACCAGTCGGGTTGGCGCGAACGCCTCGGCGGCGCGATGCGGCAGCTCCGTGAGCTGGAGGAACTCGACCGCGAAGGACCAGCCGACCGCGAGCGCGGCGAGCAGCCATGGTCGAGCCCGAGGTGCGAGCAGCATCACACCGAGGTAGACCGCGACCGTGTACAGGGCGTCGCCGGCGATGTCGGAGACGGCCCCCTCCGGAAGCAGGAAGTGGGTCGCGAGGCCGAGGGCGACCGTCACCGCGAGCAGCACTGCGGCGGCGGCGCGACGGCGGCGGCCAGCCGGCCTTACCCGTCCGGCGCTGTCGGGCTGCTGGGCGCGGGTCTTCATCGCGCGCCGCGCGCAGTCGCGCCCACGGGTTCGAGCGCTCGAGCCGCGCGCAGCCCGGAGACGACGGCACCGTTGAGGGTCTGCTCGAGGCCCGTGTGCTCGCCGGCGAACGCGACGCGTCCGGCTGGGGCGTCGAACGCGTCGAGGTCGGCGGGGGTCCAGTCGAGGGACGCCGCCGAGTACGAGCCGTGAGTCCACGGGTCGGCGCTCCAGTCGGTGAGCAGCACGTCGCCGTCGATGACCAGCTCGGGGCGCAGGGCGCCCAGCTGGCCGACCCAGGTGTCTGGCCCGTCGGCCGTGCGCAGCGCGTCGAGCGTCGCGCGGTTGCCCGCGAAGCACGAGAGGGCAGGGATGCGGTGCTCCCCATCCGCAGACAGGGACCGCCACGACCACCAGCTCAGGTCGGCGCTCTGCAGGGCAACGTCGTCGTCGACCGCGGTGAGCGGCACGCCGAGCTTCGCAGCCGTGCCCATGATGCGGTGGTCGAGTGCCGCCTGCTGTGCATCCGGCAGCTCGAACCCGAGCCGCAGTCCGCGCAGGATCGGGAGCGGCACCGCGATGACGGCCGCGTCGCCGTGCAGCGCGGAGCCGTCGGACAGGGTCACCTCGACCCCGGCCGGGGACTCGTCGACGGCCGTGATGGGATGCTCGAGCCGCACGGCCGTCCCCAGCCGGTGCGCGAGCTCGATCGACAGTGACTGGTTGCCGGCGACGAACCGCCCGCCGTCGTCGATGAACGGCTGGCCTGCGTCGGGATCGTGGAGGAGGGCCGATTCGGCGCTGACGAGCCTCGGGTCGTTCGCGAGCGACGTGACCACGCGCCGGTACACCGGGTCGTGTCGGTAGCCGGGGCCGAGCGCCTCCCTGTGCGCCTCGTCGACGGAGACTTGCGTGGCCCCGTCGGCGAGCATCCGTCGCAGCGTCTCGGTGACGCGCGCGGTCGTGGCCTCGAGCTCGGCGAACGACACGTGCCGGCCGTAGAGGGTGCGCCTGGCGTAGCGGACGTTGTGGCTGAGGATGGGCACCCCGACCTCGGCGGCGAGGCGGCGGATCGCGAACTCGGTGGGGAACACGTACTCGCCGCCGCGCTCGGTCAGCTGCCCGTTGCCGAGTCGCTGCGACCAGGTGCGGCCGCCGACGCGGTCCCGCGCCTCGAGCACGGTGACCTCATGGCCGAGCTTGTGCAGTTCCCAGGCGGACGTGAGGCCGGCGAGGCCGGCTCCGACGACGATGATGCGCATGCGTTTTCGGCCACCTTCCTCAGCGGCCGGAGTTCGGTCGCCTCCCGATTCTCGCGCAGCTCGACCGCGTTCGTGCCAGCTTGGCGGAACCGAGCTCGCCTGGCTGCGTCGAGGCCGTCTGGCGGAGCCGCATCCGTCAGCTCTGGAGCTGCGCGAGGCGCCCGTCGACGAGCTGCACCGACGAATGCAGGCTGGGGAGGTGCGTCAGGTCGTGGGTGACGAGCAGGGTGGCGGTGTCGAGCTCCCTGCTGAGGCGCAGGACGAGCTCGATGATGGCCGCTCCCCGCTCCTGGTCGAGCGCGCTGGTCGGCTCGTCGACGAGCAGCGCGCTCGGACCGTTCATGAGGGCTCGCGCGATGTTGACGCGCTGCCGCTGGCCACCGGAGAGCTGGTGCGGGCGCTTCGCCCGGTGCTCGGCGAGGCCGACCGCGTCGAGCAGCTCGTCAGCGCGGGCGGACACGTCCCGCCGGCGCTCGCGACTGCCCGGCTCACCGAGCTCGTTCATGACGAGGAGCTGCTCGCGCGCCGTCAGCGAGGGAAGGAGGTTCGGCTGCTGGAAGACGATGCCGATGGAAGAGCGGCGCAGGGCGGCCGACTCGGAGCGGCTCAGCGTGCTTGCGTCGACGTCTCCGATGCGCACGCCGCCTGAGTCGGGGCGGATGAGGGTGGCCGCGACGGCGAGCAGGCTCGACTTGCCGGAGCCGCTCGGCCCTGTGATGCCCGTGACGGTGCCGGGCGCGGCCGTGAGGCTGACGCTCTCGAGCGCCGTGAGGCGGCCGGCGCCGTCTGGGAAGGTGAGCGTGACGTTGTCGAGGGTGATCATCGGTTGCCTCCGAGGGCGGTGAGCGGGTCTGCTGAGGTGACGGATCGCAGCGCGAAGGCGGCGCCGGCGAGGCCGAGCGCGACCATGATCGCGCCGGGAACGAGGGTCGTGAGGGGGCTGAGCAGGAACGGGAGCGCCTGGCCGGCGAGGGCGCCGAGGATCGCGACGAGCCCGATGCCGGTGCCGATGCCGACGAGTAGGACGAGGAGCGCCTGCCCCAGCGCATCCCGAGCCAGTGATCGTGTGCTCGCGCCGAGCGCCTTGAGGACCGCGACATCACCCTGGCGCTGCATCGTCCAGACGGTGAAGAACGCGCCGATCACGAGGCCGGAGATGCCGAACAGCATGGCCACCATGAGCAGCAGCGACCCCACTTCGGAACGGAACGCGGAGAGAGCGGTGAGCGATCCGACCAGGGTCTCCGAGACGACGCCGGCCTCCGCATCCACTGCGGCCCAGTCGGGGGCGCCGGCGACGGCGAGCACGGTGGCGAACGCGTCGGGTGACCCGGTCGCCTCGGCGAGTGCGCGCCAGTCGGCGATGCTGATCTCGACGACGGGCGTGTGGCTGTACCAGGCGTCCGGGCCGACGCTGTCGACCCTGAACGACGTGCCGCCGATCGTGACGTCGTCCCCCACAACCGCGTCGAGTTGGTCTGCGGCCGCCTCGGAGAGGACGATCGTGCTCTCGGCGGGTGCGGAAAGGGCGTGCGTGCCTGGTGCTGGCTCGGGGATGGTGTTCGTGCCGTCCGAGGGCACGGAGAGGGGGCTCGTCCCCTCCGAGGGCACGGAGAGGGGGCTCGTCCCATCCGAGGGCCCGAAGATGCTGGAGTCTGCAGGGACGCCGAAGACGGCGACTGCGGCGCCCGTGGTCGGGCTCTCTGCGCGGAGCTGGCTGATCCCGAGCGGGTCGACCCGAGTGACCCCCGGCATGGCGGCGATCGTGTCGGCCTGGTCTCGGGTGGGCGACGACGTCGAGAAGCTCGGGGCGTCGTCGCCGGCCGGAACCGTGAACGCGAGCCGGTCGGCGGGCAGCGCGAGGATGCCCGAGATGTTATGCGTGGCGAGGCCGCCGGTGAGGCCGCTGAGAAAACCGACGAGCACGGTGATGAGCGTCACGACGGCGCCGATGAGCATGAATCGGCCGCGTGCGAAGCGGAGGTCGCGGAGCGCGACGAACATGGTGGTCCTTTCCCGCCGCCGGTTGCGGCGACTCAGGCAACCTTCTCGCCGCGGGCCGGGGCCGGGCATCGGCCGTCGGCACGGACCTTTCGCTCCACACGGCGGAGCGACCCGTCCAACTTTCGAAGGATGCCGGCGCTCCGACTCGTGTCTAGGCTGAGCGGCATGTCCCCCTCCGCGCTCACCCCCGTCTTCGTGGGGTTGCGCACGGGGCTCCACGTGCTGCTGTTCGGGCTGCTCGCACTCGTCGCGGCTCGGGCACTCCTCGCGCCCGAACCGAACACGCCCGCTGTGCTCGGCGCGGTTGCATTGTTCGCTTCGACCTACGCCCTCGGGATCGTCGCGGGTGCCCGTGCCCGTGCCAGCGCCGAGCCTGCAGCTCGCGCCGAGCGTGCAGCCAGCGCCGAGCCTGTAACTGGCGCCGAGCGTGTAGCCAGCGCCAAGCCGGGCTCGCGCGCCGAGCGTCTAGCTCGCTTTGAGCGTCTGCGTCTGCTCTGGCTGGTCGCGCTGACGCTCGAGTGGATGCTGCTTCTGTGGCTGTCCAGAGAGGCCGCGTACCTCGTCTTCCCGCTGTTCTTCGTGGTCCTGCACGTGCTCGGTCGGCGTGCCGGGATGCTCGCGGTCGCCGCGATGACCGCCGTCGCCGTCGTCGGGCTCGGCGTGCACGAGGGCTGGTCGGTGGCTGGTGTCATCGGCCCGTGCATCGGGGCCGGCGTCGCCGTGCTGATCGGTCTCGGCTATGCGGCGCTCGCGGAGGAGGCGAGGGAGCGGGAGGCGCTGATGCGGGAGCTGCTCGAGACGCAGGCCCACCTGGTCGCGACGGAGCGGGAGGCGGGGACGCTCGGTGAGCGGGCGCGGCTTGCCCGCGAGATCCACGACACGGTCGCTCAGGGGCTGGCGAGCATCCAGATGCTCTTGCACGCCGCCGAGCGCGCGGACCCGGAGGGGCCTGGCGTCGGGCACATCCGTCTCGCCCGGGAGACGGCCGCGGCCGATCTCGCGGAGACGCGGCGCTTCATCCGCGAGCTCTCGCCACCGGACCTCGACGGTGCTGACCTGGAGCAGGCGCTCCGTCGGCTGGGCGAGGCGACGACCGCGGCGCACGGTCTGCGTGTCGACGTGCGCGCGAGCGCCCACCCGCTGCCGATGCCCGTGCAGACTGCGCTGCTGCGCATCGCCCAGGGTGCGCTCGCGAACGTCACCCAGCATTCGGGTGCTCGCCGCGCGACGATCACGCTCGACGAGACGGATGCCGGACTGGTGTTCACGATCGCCGACGACGGCCAGGGGTTCGATGCGGATGCGGCTTCGAGGGCGGCGCGTCCGAGCTCCGACTCGTTCGGTCTCGTCGCGACCCGCGACCGTGTGCAGCAGCTGGGCGGCACTCTGGCAGTGGCGTCCATGGCGGGCCGGGGCACGACCCTGACCGTCACGCTCCCTCGCGAGGTCGCCGCATGATCCGCATCGTCCTCGCAGATGACCATCCTGTGGTCCGTGCTGGCCTGAGGGCTCTGCTCGGCGGCGAGTCCGACATCGAGGTCGTCGCTGAGGCTTCGACCGCGGAGGAGGCGGTGCGCGCCGCGGTGGACACGCGGCCGGACCTGGTGCTCATGGACCTGCAGTTCGGGGCTCGCGAGAACGAGACGGGGGCTTCGGCGACGAAGCGCATCCGCGCCTTGCCGGCTCCCCCGCACGTGCTCGTGGTGACGAACTACGACTCGGATGGCGACATCCTCGGTGCTGTCGAGGCCGGTGCCAGCGGGTATCTGTTGAAGGATGCGCCCCCGCACGAGCTGCTCGCGGCGGTGCGGGCGGCGGCGGGAGGCGCGAGTGCGTTGGCCCCGCCGATCGCGTCGCGCCTCATGGATCGGCTGCGGGCGCCGCAGCAGAGTCTCTCGCCGCGGGAGATCGAAGTGCTCGAGCTCGTCGCGGCCGGCCGTTCCAACACGGAGGTCGCTGCTGCGCTGTTCGTCACGGAGACGACGGTGAAGTCGCACCTTGCGCACGTCTTCACGAAGCTCGGCGTGACGTCGCGCACGGCGGCGGTCTCCGAGGCGAGGGCGCGCGGCGTCCTCCGCTAGTCCTCCGCTCGTCCCCGCGGCGGCCCTTGCGTGCAGGTATGACCGCGCGCAGGAGTCAGGAGCAGCAAAGAACACGGCAACGACAACGACAACGGCAACGACGGGACTAGAACGGTGGAGTCGCGCTGCTGTTGGGCCGCGGCGGCAGAGCTTCACTGACGGAACGCGCTCGTTCGCGTCGCTCCGAGTGAACGGGCTCGCCTCTCCTGGGTTCTTCCATCGGTCTGAAGAGTTGGTCGGTTGGTCTGAAGATCACCCCGTGTGGTTCGGGTCTGCTGATGTAGATCCTCCCGCTCGGCGTGGTCCATTCGAGGACGCCACCGCCGAGCTGTCTGACTTTCCAGGCGGTGTGGTGCTTGACGATGTGGTGGTTCTTGCAGAAGTCGCTGAGGTTCCAGACCGCGGTCTTGCCGCCGTGCTGGTAGTCCTCGGTATGGTCGAGCTCGCACCTCACGGCGGGTTGTCGGCAGCCGATGAAGCGGCAGTGGATGTCGCGGGCCTGCAGGAATGCGCGCATCGCCGCGGTGGGCTTGTACGAGTCGACGGCCTGCACGGCCCCGGTGATGGGGTGCGTGAGCACGCGGAGGAAGGCTGGTGCGGTCGCGGCGAGGTGTTTCGCGTCCTCGATCGGCATGGTGTCATCCCGTCGAGCGCGGGCGCCCGGCCCGGCTGGTCGCTGGCGGGTCGCTGTCGGCGAGTACCGTCGTATCGGGATCAGGCTGCACGCTGGCTCGATGCCGGCGCGGCGGAGTTCATCGGATCGCTGGTGAACATGTCGGCGACGACGTCGGACATGATCGTTCAGACTCCGCTCGTCCAGGGCCGCGGCATCTCCGCCCCGCTGTGACACCACTGTTCAGCTCAGACGCAGGGCAGGTCATCGCCTGCGCGAGCATGGTCGACGGCGGCCCCGAACGCACTCGCGGATTCGACGCGGAACGACGACCCGAGCTGTCTTGTCTCCGACCTTCTGGCGCGCCTGATGATCTGAGCGCCTGTTTCCGCACCCGGTCGCGGATCGCGTGCGCGACGAACGTGTCCGTCGCATCCGAATGATGCTCATGCCGTCGCCAGACCTTCGACCGTCGCTCGGCGTTGCAGCTCGCCCGCGTATGCCGTTGATCGATGGACTCCAGTGGCTCTGGCACGCCTGGCGGCCTTCCGCGCCTGCGGCGGCAGGCTCCTGCCGCACGCGCTCGAGCATCACCTCCACGAACAGCGCCCGCCGCTCCGCCTGCTCGACCGGATCCTCGTGGCTGACTTTGAGGCCTACCTCGACGAGCTTGTGCACCTGCGCGGGCGTCACGACGTTCTCGTCAACGCGACCGCCAAGGTAGGAAGTCCTGCTGCGTCATCGACGCGACGCCAGCTGTCCCTGATATTCCGGACGTCACCTGCATGACCAGCGCAACCTCGTTCGCGATCGACCGCACATGTATCGCCGACTCCGCGCACCCCCCCGCCGCATCCAACGCGTGACCGAAGTCGTACTGCAGCGTGCGCCCGCAACTGCAACGCGGACCCTGCCGCGATCATCGCGGCCCGCTCCTCAACGCCAGAATGTCCGACCTACGCGCAGCAACAGACGCCGGATCGAAGGGTCGAACCTGATCGAAACGCCGAGGAGCGGTGCTGTTGCATGACCCCAACGCTACGGACAACCACCGACATTCCGCGGTTTCGTGGATAACTTTCTGCACCGATCGCGACCGAAAATCGGCCACCCTTGGACTTATCCCGTGACGTGGGTGGAACCTAGATTCCCGACTTCCCGAACATAGGTTCGGATGAACGGGTCAGGCAGTGCAGAAATCAGGTTCACTTACTTCTTCTGTGCGTTGCCAGATCCGGGCGCCTCAGTTCCTGCAGCCCCTTCGTTCACCTCTCCGCGCAGCAGCTGCACGGGGTCGACGCCCTGCCTGCGCAGGTGCCGGTTGGTGAGCGCGCAGGCGACGGCGATGACCGCGGTCATGCCCAGCGTCGCGAGCAGCTGCTCCCGAGAGCCCTCGTTCAGCATGGTCAGCACGACGATGACGGCGAGGATCACGGCCGCCAGGATGCTCAGCCAGGGGAAGCCGGGCATGCGGGCTGTGAGGGTCTCGCCGCGCGCATCCGCTCGCCGCCGCAGCACGAGCTGGGAGGCGGTGACGGTCGCCCACAGCACGATGAGGGTCGAGCCGACGATGTTGAGGAGGGTCGGCAGGACGGCGTCGGGCGCAAGGAAGTTGAAGATGACGGTGAGGAAGCCGACCCCGACGGAGACGAGCACGGCGACGGTGGGCGTGCCGTTGCCGGCGAGGCGTTGCATGCCGCGGGGCGCGAAGCGGCGCTCGGACAGCGAGTAGACCATGCGGGAGGCGCCGTAGAGGTTCGCGTTGAGTGCCGAGAGCAGGGCGATGACGATGATGGCCGACATGATGAGGTCCACGCCGGGGATGTTCGTGAGGGCGAGCACGGCGGCGAACGGGCCGGCGACGACGCCCGGGTCCATCCACGGCAGGGCGGCGACGATCACGAACACGGAGCCGATGTAGAAGAGCAGGATGCGCCAGAGCACGCTGCGCACGGCGCGGCGGATGCTCGTGGCGGGGTCGCGGGTCTCGGCGGCGGCGATCGCGGTGAGCTCGGTGCCGCCGAAGCTGAACATGACGATGAGGAGCGCTGCGGAGATTCCGAGGATGCCGGTCGGCGCGAAGCCGTCGTGCGCGACGAGGTTGGACAGGCCGGGCGAGGGCACGTCGGGGATGAGCCCGAAGAGGAGCGCGGCACCGAGGGCGAGGAAGCCGATGATGGCGGCGACCTTGAGCACCGCGAACCAGAACTCGAAGGAGCCGTAACGGCGCACGCCGAGGAGGTTGATGAGGGTGAACGCCACCATGAAGGCGAGCGCCCAGATGCCCTGCGGGATGCCGGGCGTCCAGGTGGCGACGATCGCGGCGGCTCCCGTGGCCTCGGCGGCGATGACGATGACGAGCTGCATCCAGTAGAACCAGCCGAGCGTCGCACCCGCGGTGGCGCCGAACGCCTTCGCGGCGTACACGGAGAAGGCACCGCTCTGCGGGTCGGCGGCGGCCATCTCGGCGAGCATGAACAGCACGAGGATGACGAGGAGGCCCGCGACCGCGTACGACACGATGACGGCGGGTCCGGCGACCGCGATCGCCTGCCCGGAACCGACGAAGAGGCCGGCGCCGATCGCCCCGCCGAGGCCCATCATCGCGAGCTGCCGAGGCGTCAGCGAACGCTGCAGGTGGTGCGCGTCGCTCTTCTGGCCGGCGACGGCTTGCGGTTCGCGCGCGGCCTCATGCGGGTTGCTGTTCTCGGATGCGCTTGCGGAAGTCACAAGCCGGAAGTCTCTCACGAATGGCGAGCGCGGCCCGTCGCCTGTGGAATCCGCCCACCCGCCGGGTATCGTCCGCGTATCGAAACTCGCATACGCTCCCGCAACACGCCCCTCGAGAGGCTGTAGCCATGAGCTACAGCCGCGCAGACCAGACCCTCGAACTCCCGACGACCGGGGCGTTCGTCAGCGCCCAGCGCCAGCCGCGGACTCGTCGTCCGTCGCGCGCGCCGCGCTTCCTCGTGGCCGTGCTCTTCCTCGCGTACCTGGTGATGCTCACGTGGCTCATCGTGTGGAAGCTCGAGGCCCCGTTCGTCGGATGGGGTGAGATGCGGGCGCTCAAGCTCGTCCCGTTCGTCGCGAGTGAGGGGTACGCGGCGAGCCTCCCGCTCGAGGTGCTCGCGAACGTCGCCGTCTTCATCCCGTTCGGCCTCTGCACGGGCTACCTGTGGCGTCGGTCGCCCGGCCCGAAGACGTTCTTCGCGGCCGGGTTCGCGAGCCTCGCCATGGAGACCACCCAGTTCGCGCTTGCGGTCGGCAGCTTCGACACGAGCGACATCATCGCGAACACGGTCGGCGCCTGATCGGTGCCGCGGTCCTCGCGCCAGCGTGCGGCGCTCGGCGTTCAGCTAGGCGCTGCCGCCCGCCGGTGCGCCCGTCGCGGCATCGGTGGCGGCGGCAGCCGCACGGTCACGCGCAGCCCGCCGCCGTCTCGCGCCGCGAGCCGCATGGACCCGCCGTGCGCCTTGACGACGCTCTTCACGATCGCCAGCCCAAGCCCGACACCGGCGTGGTCGCTGCGCGCACGCTGCTCGCCTCGCTGGAACGGCTCCGTCAGCGTGGCGAGCAGGTCATCGCCGATCGGGCTGCCGGTGTTCTCGACGACGAGGACTGCCGCATCCGTCGCCGAACTCGTCGTGAGGGTGACCGAGCCGCCCTGCGCCAGGTTGTGCACGATCGCGTTGTGCAGCAGGTTCGTGGTGAGCAGCGAGATGAGCGCGGGCGAGCCGATCGTGGTCGCGGCCTCCCCCGCCGTCTCGATGGCGACGCCGCGCTTCTCGGCGAGCGGCAGCAGCGTCTCGGCGGCCTCCTCGGCGACGAGCGACAGGTCGACGCGCTCGGTCGCGAAGGTGCCGTGCTCGGTTCGGCTCAGCACCAGGAGCGCCTCGGTGAGCTCGATGGCGCGCGCGTTCACCGAATGCAGGCGCCCGAGGACCTCGTCGTGGTCGTGGTCAGGGTCTCTGCGGGCCACGTCGAGGAGCGTCTGCGAGATGGCGAGCGGCGTGCGCAGCTCGTGCGAGGCGTTCGCGGCGAACCGCTGCTGCTGGGCGACGTGCGCCTCGAGCTGCGCGAGCATCGCGTCGAAGCTGTCGGCCAGCTCGGTGAACTCGTCGCTCTTCCCGTCGAGGCGGATGCGGTGCGACAGCGACCCGGCCTCGGCGGCCCGCGTCGCGGAGGTGATGCGGGTGAGCGGGGCGAGCATCCGCCCGGCGAGGAACCAGCCGCCGACGAGCGCGAAAACGAGCAGGAACAGCAGTGCCCACGCCGCGGCGGGAACGAACGCGCGCACGAGGTCGGTGCGGCCGGGGAAGAACGTCCACTCGCTGGCCATCGCCTCGGCGGGCACGTAGCGGAGCAGGAACGCGTAGACGACGGCGAGCAGCAGCGCGCCGGCGATCATGAGGAAGCCGGCGTAGCTCAGGGCGAGCTTCAGCCGCACGCTGAGCCCGCGCTGCCGGGTCACCGCTGGTCGTCCTCGTCGAGCACCGAGTTCGCTTCGGCGTCGATGCGGTAGCCGACACCGGGCACGGTCATGATGAGCCAGGGCTCGCCGAGGCGCTTGCGCAGGGCGGAGACGGTGATGCGGACGGCGTTCGTGAACGGGTCGGCGTTCTCATCCCACGCCTTCTCGAGCAGCTCCTCGGCGCTGATCACTCCCCCGCCCGCGCTCATGAGCACCTCGAGCACCGCGAACTGCTTGCGCGTCAGCGCGACGTAGCGTCCGTCTCGGTACACCTCGCGGCGGAACGGGTCGAGCTTCAGGCCAGCGATCTCGTGGATGGGCGGGCGGCTGTGCGCGCGGCGGCGGTTGAGGGCGCGCAGCCGCAGCACGAGCTCCTGCAGCTCGAAGGGCTTCGTGAGGTAGTCGTCGGCGCCGAGCTCGAAGCCGGACGCCTTGTCGTCGAGGCGGTCGGCGGCCGTGAGCATGAGGATGAGCACGCCGCTGTTCGAAGCGACGATGCGCTTGGCGACCTCGTCGCCGGAGGGGCCCGGGATGTCGCGGTCGAGGACGGCGACGTCGTAGTCGTTGACGCTCAGCAGCTCGAGCGCGGCGTGCCCGTCGCCGGCGATGTCGGCGGCGATCGCCTCGAGGCGCAGCCCGTCGCGGATCGCCTCCGCCATGTAGGGCTCGTCCTCCACCAGCAGCACACGCATGAGCCGATGATACGAGCCGCGGCATATTGCCGGCGTATGCGAAAGACGGAATGCCCCGGCAACGTGCGCGCACGTGGACTTGCCGTATGACGCTCACCAGCCCGACCCGCCATCAGCGCACCGACGACGACCAGCCACCTCGCAAGCGCGGGGTGCGCCTGCTGCTCTGCGGCGCATCCCTCGTCGCCCTCGCAGGCCTCGGAGTCGCGCTGTTCTCGGCGCAGCTCGGCGAGACGACGGCGTCGCACACCGAGCTGCCGGCCCAGGACACGGTGCTCGCGGAACCCTCAGACCTCGGGCCTGTCGAGACCGGCGACTCACCTGTCTCGGAGACAGACGGCGCCGAGAACCCAGACGGGCGCCTCCAGTTCGGCACGACCGCCTTTGACACCGAGTACGCGGGCATCGGCAAGCTGTCTCCCGAGCTGCGTGATGCGCTCCAGGCAGCGACGCGCGACGCGCAGTCGGCGGGCGTGTCCGTCATGGTCAACAGCGGCTGGCGCTCCGTCGAGCTCCAGGAGCAGCTGCTGCAGGATGCGGTCGCCGAGTACGGGTCAGAGGACGAGGCGTCGCGGTGGGTCGCCTCGCCCGAGACGTCGCTCCACGTGTCGGGCGACGCCGTCGATGTGGAAGGCAACGGCGCATCCGACTGGCTCGCCACCAACGGCGCCAGCTACGGGCTCTGCATGACGTACCTCAACGAGCCGTGGCACTTCGAGTACCAGGCTGGCGCATCCACGAACGGATGCGCGGAGCCGTACGCCGACCCGACGGACGACCCGCGGTTGCGCGGGTAGGTCAGCGGCCCCGCGTCGGCTCCCCCGCCTCTTCCTCCTCGTCGAGCAGGTGCCCCGCCTTGATGGCGTCGCGCGGATCGGCGAGCGCGAGCGGCTTCACGCCGCGCAGCGCCCAGGTGAGGCCAAGGTAGAGGGCGAAGCTCACCGCGAAGGCCGGGATGTTCGCGCCGATGGGGCTCGGCGCGACGTACGCGAGCACGTAGGAGAGGGCCGCTCCGACGATCCATACGGCCACGGCCACCCAGTTGATGCCGCGCAGGTACCAGTAGCGGCTCTCGCGCCGCTCCTGCAGGATCTGCCGCGAGTAGCTGCGGCGCTTCAGCAGGTAGTAGTCGGCGATCATGATCGCGAAGACGGGCACGAAGAACGCGCTGATGATGAACAGGAAGTCGGTGAACTGGTTCAGCAGGCCGAGGAACGTGGACCCGATGATCGAGATGATGCCGAGGATGATCGCGGTCGGCAGGAAGCGCAGGTGCCACTTCGACTGCGCGTTGATGACCGAGGTGACCATGCCGAAGACGACCATGGTGTTGGTCGCCATGACCGACAGGAAGATGGCGATGCCGAGCGGCCAGCCGAACTCGGCGACGATGACGGTCGGGTCGAACGCGATCGCCTCACCGCCGCGAAGGAGCACGACGCTGAAGGCGACGAGGCCGAGGAACATGGCGATCGTGGTCGAGAGCGTGTAGCCGACTCCTGAGCCGATGACTCCGGCGACGCTGTTCTTCGCGTGCCGGTTCATGTCGGCGGAGAGGACGGTCCACGAGATCGCCGTCGCGATGACCAGGTCGAGGGTGATGAACGCGGTGCCGCCGAGCTCCGCATCCACGGTCATCGCCGCGAAGTCTCCGGGGCTGAACGCGCCGAACGCCGCCGCGAACACGAAGCCCATCACGACTAGGATCACAAGCGCCAGCCACGGTTCGACGCGCGAGATGCCCGTGTGGCCGAAGATCGCGAGCACGACGACGATGCCCTGGCAGATGGCGGAGAACAGCATCGGGTTCGAGAAGCCCGTCGCCTCGAACACGAGGTAGTCGACGGTGACGCCGGCGAGCATCGCCTGCACCCAGCTCCACCCCATGAGCACGATGAGGTTGGAGGCCGCCGGCACGAGGCTGCCTCGGATGCCGAACGCACCGCGCGTGAGGGCCATCGTCGGCAGGCCGGTGCGGGTGCCCATGTTGCCGATGAGCACCAGCACGACGACGCCGAGGAGCGTGCCGAGCACGATCATGCCGGTTGCCGTGCCGAACGAGACGCCGGGAACGAAGAGCGTGCCGGTGAGGAGCGTCGTGACGACGAGGTTCGCGGCGAGCCAGATGAGGGCGATGCGGATGAGCGACTGCGTGCCGCGGACGGGGCCGGCCGAGTCGTCCTGGCCGTCGAGGTTCAGGGCCATGGTTTTCGGCCCGGTCATGAGGTGGCCTCCGTGTCCGTCGTCGGCGCGGACAGGTGCTCGTGGATCGCGAGGAGGGATCCGTCGTCGCCGACCGTGAAGATGATGCTCTCCCGCTCGAGGTACGAGTCGGGGCCGTCGGCCGAGTCGATGCTGGTCGCAACCGTGTGGCTGAAGACCGCGCCGCCCGGGAAGACCTGCACGAGGCGGTCGGTGGATGCGCAGGAGGTGACCCGCCAGCCGCCCGCGATCCAGCCCGCCCACAGCGCTTCGTACTCGGCGCGCGAGTCGAGCCGCGCGGGCTCCGGGTGGAAGATGAACGACGCGTCGGGCACGAACCCGGCGAAGTACGCCTCGGTGTCCGTGGCGCGGAACGCGTCGATGATGGCGTCGGCGGCGTCGAGCACCGCGTCGTGTGTAGGTGTGATCGACATTCAAGTGCTCCCTTGGACTTGGCGTGCCCTGCTGCGCAGGTGTCGCACGGCGATGATGCATGCGACTGCCGCACTGCGGCCGCCGCTCTACACTAAGGAAACACCCGCTGCCCGAGTCTCGTCCAGGGAACAATCGAACAAGTTTCGGTTCTTGAGGGGCGATTCGCCCGGACGACCGTGGGCTTCGGTCGCCGTCTTAGTCGGCGGCCGGACGCCTGCGTTGCGCCTTGGTCGCGGAGCGCTGGCCCTTCGATTCGAGCCTCCGCCGCTGCGAGCCCTTCGTCGGCTTCGTCGCCCGACGCTTCGGTCCGGGCGGGGCGAGGCCTTCGCGCACGAGGTTCGCGAGCTTCTCGAGCGCCGCCTCCCGGTTGCGGAGCTGCGAGCGCCGTTCGGAGGAGGCAACCGTGAGCACGCCGTCGACGAGGCGCTTCCCGAGGCGATCCAGGAGCATCCGGCGCCGGTCATCGGTCAGCACCAGGGATTCGCTGATGTTCCAGGAGAGCTCGACGCGACTGTCGGTGGTGTTGACATGCTGCCCGCCCGGCCCTGAGGATCGCGAGAACCGCCAGCCGAGCTCCGCGGCCGGAATCGTGAGCGAGCGCGACACCTCCAAGTCCATGCGCCAAGCCTCCCACGCGCGGGGCACCTCCCCCGTGAAGCCTGCCCGCGCTCTGTGCCCACCTATATTCGCGTTCGGGTCGCAGGGAACGAGATGCTCACGGTTGCGATCCTGCGTTTGTGAATCCCCGCTTCGGTCACGGTTGCGCACCGGACTGCACTCACACCTTTCACCTTCTCTTCGCCGGGACTAACGTCGGGCTCAGCCCCCTCAACCCACGAGTGGGTATTCCGTTTGGCCCCGGGAGGCTCCACATGCAAACAGGATTGATGGGTTGGCGGGGAGTGTTCACGCTCATTCTGCTGCTCATCGTTACCGCCGCCGTTACCTTGGCCATTGCGACTTCGGCAACTGTTCCGACCTTCGATGCGAAGGGAACGCTGCTCGTTGACCCCCATGAGAACAGCAAAGACATCTTGGCAGTCGTGCTGGCTCCCGCGACACTCGCGCTCGGCTACTGGTTCGGTTCTTCCGGAACGGAGAGGGCAGAGGAACAACGCGCGACTGCCGTCGTCGCGGAGAGAACAACGAAAGAAAAGCTGAACGACGCGCAGTCTGTGGTTGCGGCACTTGAGAGCGATGCCAGTCCGGTTCGGCTCGCGGAACTCAAGGCTCGCTACCCCCAGGCGTTCGGAACGCGGCCGTGAGCGTCCTCAAGCACGATGACGACGGAGGCGATCTGAGCCTCATCGTCGCCGACTCGACACTCGTGGTGGCCTGCAATCAAGGTCACGCCTGGACACTTCCGCTCACAGCTCTCGACGGCGACGGCGCTGCGCTCGAGGACTCCCCCGTGCTGCGGAATCTCGTCCCAGACGACGAGCCCGAAACGATGGACCGCGACCGATTGTCGAAGATCATAGAGAAGTACCAAGAACACTGATGCCCGAAAGGCAGGGCCCCTGCCCGTGATCGTCGACCTCACGCATCCGCTCGCCTCTGGGATGCAGATCTACCCCGGCGACCCGGAGGTGCGGATCGCGCCCGCCACCTCGCTGGCCGAGCACGGGGTCGTCGTCCATGGTCTTCAGCTCGGCACGCACGCGGGCACGCACCTGGATGCACCCTCGCATTCGATCGCCGGCGGAGACACCGTCGACAGCCTCGACCTCGCTCGGCTCGTCGCGCCGCTGCACCTCGTCGACGTGACGGCAATTGCGGCTCCCTCGCGTCGGATCGCGCTCGCCGAGGTCGCCTCGCAGCTCGACGCGGTGCAGACCGGCGCGATCGTTGTCTTCAGGACCGACTGGTCCGACCGGTTCGGGCAGCCGGACTACCTCGAGCATCCCTACCTCGACGTCGCGATCGCCGAGCGGCTACTTGCTGCGGGCGTGACGGTCGTCGGTGTCGACACCCTCAGCCCTGACCGCACGGACCCGACTGCCGAGTCTGCCGAGCTGCCGTTCCACGAGGTCTTCCTAGGCGCGGGCGGCGTCATCATCGAGAACCTGACGAACCTGTCGACCATCGACCCCGCGCGCGACCCCTGGATCTCGGCGCTGCCGCTGCCGTTCACGGGCCTCGACGGGTCCCCGGTTCGAGCGGTCGCGATGCATCGCGCCTGACTGTCGGAGGCGTCGCGATCGCCGAGTGGGTCGCCGTGCAGGCGGCGTGGAACGGAGACCTCGCCGAGCACTCCTTCTCCCCGATTTCCCGCGCGTCCCGAGCAGCGACTCGCGTGAGACGCATCAGTCGAGGCCGGCTCCGAGCAGGTGTGGATTACCTACATCGAACTTCCTTCGCCCCTGGCGGACAACGCCAATCGCGGGCAAACCGCGATCTAGGCTGAGCCTCCTGCTAGGGGAAGGAACCGCTATGAGCATGGAAGGCGCGGCCTGGAGTTCGCTCTACAAGATCTCGTCCGCCAGGGATGGGAAGCACGGCTTCTCGCGTGAGTCGGTGCGGCGCATCCTGACGTTCGCGGTGCCCTACCGGTCGAAGCTGGTGCTCTTCATCGCCCTCTCCATCGTGGGCGCGTTCCTCGCAGTCGCGACGCCGGTCCTCGCCGGGCAGGTGGTCGACGTCATCGTCGCCAAGGGCGCGCTCTCCACGATCGTCTGGCTCGCCGTCCTGATCGCCCTCGTGGCCGTCGCCGACGCGGGCGTCTCGCTCGTGACGCGCTGGTACTCGGCGCGGATCGGCGAGGGCGTGATCCTGGACCTCCGCACGGCCGTGTTCAACCACGTGCAGAAGATGCCGATCGCGTTCTTCACCCGCACGCGGACGGGCGCCCTCGTGAGCCGCCTCAACAACGACGTGATCGGCGCGCAGCAGGCCTTCAGCGGCACACTGTCGGGCGTGGTCACGAATCTTGTGGCGCTCATCCTGACGCTCATCGTCATGCTCAGCACGTCCTGGCTCGTGACGGTGCTGGCCGTGATCATGCTCCCCATTTTCCTGATTCCCGCGCGCCGCATGGGTAGCCGCCTGGCTGCGCTGCGCCGCGAGGCCGCCGATCACAACTCGGCCATGAGCACGCAGATGACGGAGCGCTTTTCGGCGCCCGGCGCGACGCTCGTCAAGCTGTTCGGTCGGCCCGACGAGGAGGCCGAGGAGTTCCGCGTCCGGGCGGCCCGTGTCCGCGACATCGGGGTCCGTACCGCAATGCTGCAGTTCGTCTTCTTCACCGCGCTGATGCTCGTCTCCGCGCTCGCCCTTGCCCTCGTGTACGGGCTCGGCGGCGCCCTCGCGCTTGGCGGCCAGCTCGAGACCGGCGACGTGGTGACCCTGGCACTGCTCCTCACCCGCCTCTACGCGCCGCTCACGAGCCTCGCGAACGCGCGAGTCGAGATCATGAGCGCGGTGGTCAGCTTCGAGCGCGTCTTCGAGGTGCTGGATCTCGAGCCGCTCATCAAGGAAAAGCCGGACGCGGTTTCCGTTCCTGAGGGCCCGGTGTCTGTCGAGTTCGACGACGTGCACTTCGGCTACCCGTCTGCGGACAAGGTGTCGCTCGCCTCCCTCGAGGAGGTGTCGACGCTGGATACGCGCGGCGGCGAGGAGGTGCTGCACGGTGTGTCCTTCCGGATCGAGCCGGGGCAGACCGTTGCCCTCGTGGGCACGTCGGGTGCCGGCAAGTCGACGATCGCGCAGCTCCTGTCGCGCCTCTACGACGTCGACAGCGGCGCTGTGCGCCTCGCGGGGACGGACGTTCGCGACGTCACCTTCGCATCGATGCGGCACACGCTTGGCATGGTGACGCAGGACGGCCACCTGTTCCACGAGACGATCCTCTCCAATTTGAAGCTCGCGAGGCCGGAGGCGTCTGACGATGAGGTGTGGGATGCGGTGCGCCGTGCACGGCTCGAGCCGCTCATCCGGTCGCTGCCTGACCAGCTGGACACCATGGTGGGCGAGCGCGGCTACCGGCTGTCGGGCGGTGAGCGTCAGCGGATGACGATCGCGAGGCTCCTGCTGGCCCAGCCGCGGGTTGTCATCCTCGATGAGGCGACGGCAGCGCTTGACTCGACGTCGGAGGCGGCCGTGCAGGCGGCGCTGAGCGAGGCGCTCGAGGGGCGGACGGCGATGGTGATCGCCCACCGCCTGTCCACGATCCGCAGCGCTGACATGATCCTCGTGGTTGAGGACGGCTCGATCGTGGAGCGCGGCACGCACGAGGAGCTGCTCGCCGCGGCTGGGCGGTACGAGGAGCTGCACCGGACGCAGTTCGCAGTGCAGAAGAAGCTGGCGGCGGATGCGGATGCGGCGGGTGGATCCTGACTTCGAAGCGGTAAGGCGTTTCTCGGGCACCTGACCGGACGTCGGCCCGCGTAGGGTGAGCTGATGCCTGAAAACTCTTCCTCGAACCCTGCGCCCGTTCCTGTAGACCTTCCGCTCGAGCAGCGGCTGGCTGCTGCCGCGGAGCGATACGGCCACTCCGAGTTCGTTGAGCGGGTCCTCAACCTCATCAAGGGGTATGACGAAGGCGACGACCTTCTGCTCTTCGTCGGCGGCGATCACGCGCAAGGAATCCTCGATGGGGCGCCCGTGCTCTACTGGCCCGAGCTCTGGGGCACCCGTGCGTTGCTGTATGTGTGGGATGAGTCGGCCGCGCCTGCAGTGATCGGCACGCTCGGGAACCCGGCTTGGCGGGTCCGCGAGATGGGTGCTCGGGTTGTCGCGGCGCACGAGCTCCCGGCAGTGTCCGAACTGGCCGGGCTGCTCGGCGACGGCGTGGCTCGAGTGCGATCGGCTGCCGCGAGGTCATTGGAAGCCGTGGGCGCGCTCGAAGACGTGGATCGCCTGCTCCCGCTGCTGAAGGATCCCGAAATCGATGTGCGGCGGAGTGCGCAGCAGAGCATCGACGCGCTGCGCGCGAGGTTCCCGAAGGACTAGCGGGCGTCACGCGTCGGCTCGAACCACCGGCTCCGGAGTGGTGAAGCAAAGTCGGCTACGACGCTCCGAGAAGACGACACGAGCGGGCACGTTCACGAGGTTCCGCGGCTCGTGGCGATAGTCGCTGATGCGCGGATTGGCTGGAGTACTCAAGGATGTTTGTTGACCTGTGACGACTCGCGGGAGGCGAGGAAATGGGGTGAGAAACCCTCAGTGCATCGTGGAGCTGCCTACCACCACCCGCTGCGCCCGAGGGGTCCTCATGTCCCACGCTAACGCCGCGCTGACGCCGCGTCACCGTCTGCGCCTCGAGCGCCCTGTCATCGAGGACGGATGGACGGTCGCTGCCGCCGCCCGTTTCCTCCGAGTGTTCTGGCCCACCGCTGACCGGTGGTCTGAGCTATCAAACTTCGGCCAAGGAACTTGGTATCCGACGCGTGGCAGTAGCTTTTGGGCTTAGCGAATTAAAGCTCACCGACCTGGTCAACAGCGCACCGGACGAATTCAGCTATAACGCGTTTGGAAGGTTCGATTCGATAATCGCCGACCTCGATGCCGATGCGGCGATGAGCTATACCTCCCACGCGGAGGGGAAGCCTGCACCAAGGTACAAGGCAGTGATGCGGGTGAAAAATCTCATTCGTGAGTTCGTCCTCCACGGCACTCTGCCTGCCGCCCTTTCGGATAGAGATACGACCGGTTAGGTGGTTAGGGAAGTTAGTAGACAAACCTTGTACCAGGCCCGTCACGCAACGCTTCGACGTCGCTACCCTTCGGTCAGCTACTCGAAGTAGTCCTCGTCGATCTCAATGGCGCTGAACTTCTGCTTCTCCTGCACGCCGATTCGGTAGGCGATCATCAGCTCTACGAGCTTGGCTCCGTCGATAAGGATGATTCGCGACTGCACCCTTTTTGCGTAGTCGATCGCACTCGACGTGAACGCACTCGTCGAGAGAAACACTCCTCGGGAAGCGCCAAAGCCGTGGAGCGCGCCGACGAACGCCTGGATCGGCTCTCGACCGACGTTGTTGCCCTCCTTGTAGCGCTTCGCCTGGATGTAAACCTGGTCGAGGCCAAGCGCATCCTGGTCGATGAGCCCGTCGATGCCCTCGTCGTTTGAACCACCGATACGGCGGCCCCGCTGGGCGGCCCCACCGTAGCCCATCTTCAGGAGCAGATCCACGACCGCCTGTTCGAAGAAGTCGGGATGGCTGTCGCGGAGGCGGTCAAGCAGGTCGTTACCGATGCTCGCCTCAATGCGGGCGACCGCGTCCTCGATCACTTCGATCGGGTCCGAGATCGCGTCGGAGGGCCTCTGCTCAGACGCAGCCGAGGGTCTAGAGGCCTTGGGTTTCTCAGGCCAGAATTTGGCGAAGACCTCGCGCGCCAGCGCGTAGTCGAACCCCTGAGGATATTTCACGAGCGCTGACCTGCCCGCTTCGTTGATGACATAGCGGCCGCGTTCGGGACGGTCCACCCATTGCGCCTTCCCGAGGTGGCTGAGGACCCACCCCATGCGCTGCTCGTAGCGGCTGCCGCCCGACTTCAGCGTTTCAGCTCGAGCTTCATCGCTGACGCCTGCGTGCACGGCCACGGCGTCGAAGACCTCTCTGCGCTGACGGCTATGACCGTCAGCGAGGACCTGGAGCGTAGGCACGACTAATTCGGGCCAGATAGGAACGAGCGAGGCTTCTTCGGGCATAGAGCTCATTATCCCAGGCGCACCCGGGCGAGTTCGACGATCAGGTTCCAGGTCGATTGCTTGCGAAATTGACCTGGTCGTCTCCTGGCGTCCGGCTCGTCCCGTGCCGCGCGGGAGCAGCTTGCGCCACAGCAGGTCCCTCACCCATGCACACGAACTCCGCCGGGCAGAACGTACGGTTCTACGTCATGCGCGCGCTCGAGTTCAGTTCGGCTCGTGTGAATGCGGAGCAGCCGCAGCTGACCCGTTCGGAGGTGGGCTTGATGGTAACGCCGGTTTGGATGCGGCGGCTCTTGCCACCCCGCTCGCGATAGCGGGCTCGAGCAACGCAGCGGTCGCCTGGGGTACGCGCGGTGGTGATGCTGGCGGTCGGGGTGCGGGGCCGAGCTTGTATTCCGTCGTGAGGTTGTGAACGCGTTCTGATGGGGTCGCGCCTTTGATGACGGTGTGGGGTCGGTGGTGATTGTAGTGATGGAGCCAGGTGTCGTAGGTCGCGGCCCTGGCTTCGTCGCCGTCGTAGGTGCTCGCGTAGGTCCATTTCTGGGCGAGGGTTCGGTTGAAACGTTCGACTTTGCCTTCGGTTTGGGGGCAGTAGACGCGGGTTCGGCGGTGCGTGATGTTCGTGTTGGCGAGTGTGTCTCGGAAGGCGTGTGATCGGTAGCAGGAGCCGTTGTCAATGAGGACTTCTTTGACGGTGATGCCGATGCTGGCGAAGTAGGTGTTCGCGCGGTGCCAGAAGTCGGCGGCGGTGTCTTTACGTTCGTTCTCGAGGATCTCGGAGTACGCGATCCTGGAGTGGTCATCGACCGCGTCGTGGAGGAAAACGTAGCCGCGGCCCTGTTTTCGTTGTTGTGGTTCCCGATGGTGCGGCCGAGCTTGCGGTGCCCACCGCCGGGGATGCGGCCGAGTTTCTTGGTATCGACGTGGACGAGATCGTCTGCGTGTGCTCGCTCGTATCTGACCGGCCGCGGCTTTCGGATAGGGAGTCCGGCGGCTTGGTCGAGTTGCGAGGCGGGGCATGCGGAAGCGTCGGAGAGCGCGGTCCGGAGGAGTCATTCGTCAGCGCTTCACCGTCGCGGAAGCAGTCTGGGCAGTTCTCCGTGTTCGCCGCTGGTACTGGAATCGCTCCACAGCACTGCAGTAGCTCTACCCGCAATCAATAAACTGGAACACGATGCTAAGGCATCCATCCGGGCGAGGGTTCAGGGGTGCGTTTTTGCGGCCTACGAAAACTCTCGTGCTCGTGATGGTGAATAGCATGCACGACATGCTGCACAAACGTCTGCGCTTGCGTCAGTCGGTCAAAACGTCCGAGGGCAGTAAGCCTAGACGTCTACGCCAATGATCTCCAGTAAGTCGCTCTGATCTTGATGCTGCAGCCAGACGAGAAAACTGCGGTCCACGACCGCGAGTCTTCTTGCAGTCTGATCGTAGTCAAGAACGATGGGTTTCACGGCCAACTTGTTCACCTGCAATCGCGCGATCGCGGCAAGTGCGATGGTTATGTTTCCCGCGTTCACCTTCTGCTCAGGGTGAGCATCGTTGATCGCACGCGAGATCTCACCGTATGAGACTCCCTTCTCGAGTTGACTGGAGTCCGCCATGATGACTGCGTACAAAAGCCACCGGTAGATCTCCAAGCGTGCACTCTGGAACCCTTCAGCAAAGTGGGTGAGGAAACCGTTGAAGCGCGCGGAGTCAGAGTCAACGACTGCCTTCACGATCGCGGTACCGTCCGCGGAAACGAGCGTACGGTCGCTCATCGTCGCAAAAACTCCGGCTGCCTCACACGCGATTTTGCAAGCTTCCTGAACAATCCAGACGCTATCCATCGCGCTCTCAAGCACTGCGTCGACGAACTCGGGTGCAAAATCGATCGCCAACAATCGCGCCCCTTCGTTGACGACTTCGCGCAGATCAACCTCGCGCCACTTGTCGACGTTGATCGACACCACTCGTCCGCCAAGATCGCCGTTGTGTTGCGTCATTCGGTTCTCGTCGATCCACACTCCGACGACTATGAAGCTGTACAGCGACGATTCATGGAACGCTTTGAGTGCGACCGCGAAGTCCTTCTGGGTGTCTTCCGGCAAGTAATGGAAATCCTCCAGCACGAGGTACTTTGGCGCCTCCGCGTTCTGGAGGCCAGAGATCACGTCGTTCACATCGTTCGGATCGAGCTCCAACGCCTGACCCTGCTGGGTCGTTTGCTCCGTGTGGCCTGCATCAGTCCCGGCGGCACCCCCGAATTCTCCGACGAGTGGCACCTTGATCCCGGCGCGAGCTTCAACGCGAATCTTGAAATCACCAGAGACCGTTCGTGTAGTCGTTCCCTCAACCACATACCCCGCAGCCTTAAGGACTGCGGTGTGCAAGTCTCGAAGCGCCCACTTGTTAGAACATGTCACAACTAAGTGGTCGCCTTCACCGAGGTTAAACTTGCGTAGCGAAGTCTTGCCCTGCTTCGAACTTCCATGAATGACGATGTGCTTATCCTGCGTCAGCGCGTCAACGAATGCCTTGTCAACCGCCTGACGGACAGCGTAGTTCGCCGGCACGTCGCGTGACATGCCGAAAACGTCGTACACGGAGTATTCCTTCGACCTGGCCATAGTCGAATGATAGCGGAGGTGTTGGGGATTCCCGCACGCAGATGGCCCGGAGACTCTTGCGAGCTTCCGAGCCTTTCTCGGTCAAGCCGCCAGCGTGTGATTCCAGGACATCCTGTGCAGTTTTCCCAAGACACCCTGCACATACCCTGTCTCGGGGGTCGGCGCGCGAGCGAAGTGTCGGGACATGCTGGACACCCCCGACGGTGAGGCATGTCTGCCGGGAACCGAAACCGCGTCATCGTCCTCGCCATCAGGACCGGGGCCCTCACCAGTCCTCATCCTGATCCACGACCGCGACACCATCGTCACGAACCCGACCACCGGCGAGATCCTCGCCCAACACACCATCAACCCAAACCGCGACTATCAACCCAAAAACAAAAATCCCCCTCCCGAAGGAGGGGGATAATCGCCGAAGAGTGGGGACATCTTTTTTACGATGTCCCGACACTTCACACCGTCGGGCTGACAAGATTTGAACTTGCGACCCCTTGACCCCCAGTCAAGTGCGCTACCAAGCTGCGCCACAGCCCGTGGCTTTCGTTATCCGCGAGGACAACTCGACCATCCTACCGGAACCTGGGAGGTTCGCGCACCACCGTGTCGAACGTGTCGCGCACCGACGAACGTCGCGCGGCCGCGGTCGACCACCGAAGAGTTGTGGCGCGATGTACGAAGCAACCGCGCCGACAGCAGCGGGCCACAACTCTGCTCCGGGGCAGCCACCTGGCGCGCACAGCCGCGCGAGCAGGAACCGGGAGCGGCAGCGGGCGCCCAAGTGAATCCGAGGCGTGGGCACGCTCGCGGCCGCACCGGCCCCGAGCACATCCACATGCCCGATTGTTCGCACAATCGACCGCCTGGGAATAGCCTGGTAGGCGCGCAGCGTTGCGAACCCAGTCCCCGAACTCAGAACCAGAGGTCCGCAACATGCAGGTCATGCCCGAACTCACCCCCTTCCGGCGAGGAATCGCCCTCTTCGCGCTCGCGCTCGGAGGGTTCGGCATCGGCGTCACCGAGTTCGCCACGATGGGCCTGCTGCCCGACATCGCGCGCGAACTGCTCCCCGGCTTCGAACAGAACCCGGATGCGGTCATCGCGCAGGCGGGCATCCTGATCTCCGCCTACGCCCTCGGCGTTGTGGTCGGCGCCCCCGTGTTCGCGGTGCTCGCGGCACGCATGTCGCAGACGAAGCTCGCCTTCTGGCTCCTCGGCATCTTCATCGTCGCCTCGGCCGCATCCGCCCTCATGCCCGACTTCGGCACGACCGCCGTCATGCGCTTCATCGCGGCGCTCCCTCACGGCGCCTACTTCGGTGTCGCCTCACTGCTCGCCGCCCGCATCATGGGCCCAGGCAAGCAGGGCCAAGGCGTCGCCCTGGCCCTCTCCGGCCTCACGATCGCCAACATCTTCGGCGTGCCCCTCGCGACCTGGCTCGGCCAGGCCAGCGGCTGGCGCTACGCGTACGTGCTCGTCGCCGCGATCTTCTTCGTGACGTTCCTCCTCGTGTTCTTCTTCGTGCCCCGCTACCCCGGCAACCCCGAGCGCAGCGCCATGAAGGAACTCATCGCCTTCAAGAACCCGCGCCTCTGGATCATGGTCGCCGTCGGCGCCATCGGCTTCGGCGGCTTCTTCGCCGTCTACTCGTACATCGCCGAAGTCACCACCCGCGAGACCGGCCTCGGCGCCGGCATCGTGCCCTGGGTGCTCGCGACCCTCGGCGTCGGCATGACGCTCGGCAACCTCATCGGCGGATGGGCAGCCGA
Organism: Pseudoclavibacter sp. Marseille-Q434; assembly: GCF_050315415.1. Lineage (NCBI taxonomy): Bacteria > Bacillati > Actinomycetota > Actinomycetes > Micrococcales > Microbacteriaceae > Pseudoclavibacter > Pseudoclavibacter sp. Marseille-Q434. The sequence continues at coordinate 1,356,596 of NZ_JBNPQH010000001.1, forward strand.
CCGCAACCTGACCCGCACGATGTTCATCGGCTTCGGCTCATTCATCGCCTCACTCGTCTTCTACAGCCTCATCGCTTCGAACCCGATCGGCCTGTTCATCGCCGTGTTCTTCCTCGGCCTCACCTCGTCGTCGCTGCTGCCGGCAATCCAGTCGCGCCTCGTGCGCATCGCCGACGAGGCCGCGCTCCTCGGAGCGGCCATCAACCACGCCGCCTTCAACGTCGGCAACAGCCTCGGCGCGTGGCTCGGCGGCATGGTCATCGCCGGCGGCCTCGGCTACCTCGCCCCCGGCTGGGTCGGCGTCGTCCTCGCCGTCCTCGGCATGGGCCTCACCGCACTCGGCGTCTCCGTCGAACGCCGCGACAAGCGCCACTCGCTCGACACCACCGGGCTCCGCACGATCCCCGCCGCCGAGCGCGCCGACGTCGGAGCCTAGCCGGGCCAGCGGCCTGCCTCGCTACGCTGTCGCCTCCGCACGCGTGCGGAGCCGCGGCAGGAAGCCGACGTAGCTCGGCCGCGACAGCCAGCCGAAACCGACTAGGGCTTCCACGCTGAGCGCCGTCAGCGCGCACCACAGCGGGACGCAGAGCCACACCCACGCGAGCGCACTCGTCGCCGGCACGCTCAGCACCTCGAGCGTCACACCGAACTCGGCCACGAACATCCCGACCGCCACGACCACAGAGCTCACCAGCGAGCCGACGGCCGCGAACACGACCGCCCAGCGCGCATCCCTGGCCCCGCCGACCACCCACGCGGCAGCCTCCGCGAAGATCACCGCAAGCACCGGCAGCAGGAACTCGCCAGCAGCGACCGGGCGGATCCCCTCCTCCGGTGTCGTCCCCCACACACACCACAGCACCGACACCGCGAACGTCACCAGAAACGCCACCAGCTGCGCTCCGAGACTCGACGCGTACCAGGCAAGAGCCGGCCGAAAAAGCAACCCACGAACCGCCATGAAGACCCCCATCCCCCGCGCCCGAATGTAGCACCGGCCTGAGACGCCCAGCCCCTGCCGGGCGCCACCGAGTCCACATACGTGCGCCAGCCTCGCAACTCCGAGAAAGCGGCCACGCAACCGCGATCACCGCCCGTGTTTTCAACCGCCGAGTCAGGCTCAGAGGTTGGGAACTCAAGCAGCGAGAGAACGCCCCTAGGATTCAGAGGCCCCCGACGATCGGACATCCGATAGCGGGAGCCGCGTAGGCTTTCGGCGTGAACCGATACCCGAGACCGTTCGCATTGACCATGGTCATCGCCGCCAGCCTCCTCCTCATCGGCTCCGTCGTGGTGATCGCGGGAGACCCGAGCCAGTTCGGCCCGTGGCTCACCGCCGGCGCGATGCTGCTGATCGTCGTCATCTTCGCTCCGTCATTGCGGCGCGACCGCAACGACTGAGCACCCGCGCCTACTGCACGGTCGACGCGAACATGTTCAGGCCAAGCTTGTTCGAGAGGTGCCTGGTCGCGCGGATGCCGCGCACGCTGTTGCCGGCCGCATCCAGTGGCGGTGAGAACGTCGCAAGCGAGCCCTTGCCGGGCGCGATCGTGACGATGCCGCCCGAGACGCCGCTCTTGCCCGGCATGCCCACCTCGAACAGCCAGTCGCCGCTCGCCTCGTACATGCCGTTCGTCGCCATTACGGACAGCACGTCGCGGCTCACCGACGGATCGACGACATCGACGCCGGAGATGGGGCAGTCGCCGCCGTCGGCGAGCGTCGCCCCCATCGTGGCGAGGTCCTCGGCCGTGACAAGCAGCGAGCACTGCCGCGTGTACAGCTCGGTCACCTGCGTCGGGTCGAGCGAGATGTGCCCGTAGCTCTCGAGCAGCCTCGCGATGCTGCGGTTGCGCGTGTTGGTCTGCATCTCAGACTCGTAGACGCGCTCGTCGATCTCGAGCGGGTGGCCGACGAAGTTCGACAGCCCCGCGTGGATGAAGTCCCACTTCTCATCCCACGTCTTCCCGGGCACGAGCGACGTCGTCGCGATCGCCCCCGCGTTGACGAGCGGGTTCATGGTGCGTCCGCCGTTGAGCTCGATCGCCATGACCGAGTTGAACGGCAGCCCTGTGTTGTTGACGCCGATGCGCTCGCGCACCTCCTCGTGCCCCAGCTCCTGCACGACCAGCGCGTAGACGAACGCCTTCGAGATCGACTGGATCGAGAACTTGAGCTGCGCGTCCCCGAACGAGAATCGGTGCCCCGTCGCCGAGGTGAGGCTCAGCCCGAACCAGGACGAGTCGGCCTCCGCGAGCGCAGGGATGTAGTCGGCGACGGCGCCGTCCTGCACGTGGCGGTACCGCTCATATGTCTCGGAGAGCATCTCCCGCACATGCTCGGCATCCGGCAGACTGCCGGTCGACACCACGCGGGTGTCGGGATGCACGAGGTCCGGCTCGCTGGGGAACGCGGTCGGGTGTTCCGGCAGGAGCGTCTGTTCGGGGAGAGTCGTCACGACCCCGAATCTAGTCCTGCACGGTGCCCGACGCGAAGAGGTTCATGCCGAGCTCGTTCGAGAGGTGCCTGGCCGCCTTGATGCCGCGCACGCTGTTGCCGGCGTCGTCGAGGCGCGGCGAGTAGCTCGCGAACCCGCCCTTGCCCGGGGCGATCGTGACCAGACCGCCCGAGACGCCGCTCTTCGCGGGCATCCCGATCTCGTACAGCCACTCGCCGCTCGCCTCGTAGAGCCCGTTCGCGGCCATGACGGCGAGGGCGTCCCTGGACGCACCCTGCCCGATCACCTGCTCGCCCGTCTTCGGGTTCTTCCCGCCGTCGGCAAGCGTGGCCCCCATGACGGCGAGGTCTTCCGTGTTGACGAGCAGCGCGCACTGCCGCGTGTACAGCTCCGTCACCTCGTGCGGGTCGAGCGTGATGTGCCCGTAGCTCTGCAGCAGGCGCGCGATTCCCTGGTTGCGGATGTTGTTCTTGCGCTCAGACTCGAACGCGTCCTCGTCGATCTCGAGGTCACGCCCTGCGAAGCCGGAGAGGCCACGGAGGATGAAGTCCCACTTCTCCTCCCACGTCTCCCCCGGCGCGAGGGCCGACGTCGCGAGCGCGCCCGCGTTGACCAGCGGGTTCATGGTGCGGCCGCCGTTGAGCTCGATCGCCATGACCGAGTCGAACGGCAGACCCGTGTTGTTGACGCCCACGAGCTCGCGCGCCTTCGTGTGCCCGACCTCCTCGCGCACGAGCGCGAACACGAACGCCTTCGAGATCGACTGGATCGTGAAGAGCAGCTCCGCGTCGCCGCGACTGTAGCTCTGCCCCTCCGTCGAGACGATGCAGATCCCGAACAGGTCGGGATCCGCATCCGCCAGCGCAGGAATGTAGTCGGGCACCTCGCCGTCGTCGACCGACGAGAACTGCTCGTACGTCTCGTCGATCGCCGTCTTCACGTCGCCCGAGTCGGGCAGCTGCCCCGTCGAGATCGCCGAGCGGCTCGAGTGCACCATCTCCGGCTCGTCGCCGAACATGTGCGTTGCGTCTATGGAGCCGTTCCCAGTGTCAGTCACACGGGAAGGCTAGTCGAGGCGCACCGGAGCAAGCTCCGACCACACGTCCCCCGGTCCAGGGTTCTCGGCAGCGGATGCGCCGCCCAGGTGCTTCGCGACGCCCCACACGGCGTTGAGTGCCGTCGTGACGGCACCCTCCGCCCAGCCGGCCGTGAACGAGATGTCGTCGCCCGCGAGGAAGATGCCCCGCTGCTCGGCGGCGAGATCGTCCTGCACGAAGTGCCCGAAGAGGCGCTCCTGGTACCGGTAGTGGCCTGGCAGGTTGTTCTTGAAGGCGCCCATGTAGTTGGGGTCGGCCTCCCACGACACGGTGATCGGCTCGCCCACGATGTGCGCGCCGATGTCGAGCCCTGGGTAGATCTTGTCGAGTGAGTGCAGCATGAGCCGCGTGCGCTCCGACGCGTCGAGGGCCAGCCACTTGAGGGCGTCGTCGTTCCACGTGTAGGAGAGCAGGATGACCGCCGGCTTGTCTGGCCCCTCGTCGATCAGGTAGGTGGCGCGGGGCAGACGGTCGGTGAGGGTCATGCTCATGACGGGCTTGCCCGTCGCCGGGTCGAGGTCGCGCCAGAACGGGCGGTCGACCATGACAAACGTCTTCGAAGAGAGCATGTAGTGGCTCTTCTCGATGGCCGTCCACATCTCCGGCGTGAACAGCGCCTCGTCGGTGTCGATGCGGGCCGAGAGCAGCCACGACTGGCACGTCACGATGGCGGACGCGAACTCCTGGGTGCGCCCCCACTTCTCCGTGATGCTGACCCCGCCGTTCGCGCCGCGCCTGATCGCGGCGACCGCGCCGCGCGGCACGCCGCCGTGAAGGCTCGCGAGGCTCGTGCCCTCTGGCCAATGCTCGAGCTCGGTCGGCTCGTGGTGCCAGAGGTCGACGGGCAGCTTCTGCGCGCCACCCACGATGCGGCGGTGCGCGTCGTCGGCGTTCGTGAACACGACCCGCAGGATCTCGAGGATCGAGTTGCCGAAGTCGGTGTCCCATCCACCCGTACCGAAGCCCACCTGCCCGAAGGCCTCGATGTGCTCGAAGCTGAGATCCCTGAAGGCCGCGCTCTCTGCCACGAAACCGTAGAACGAGCGGTTGTCGAACTTCCCCACCAGCTCGTTCCAGGCGGCCTTCAGGGTCTCGGTGTCACGCGCCCGGATGGCGTCCTGGATGCGAACCAGGTCGGCCTCCTCCGTCAGCGCGCGCTTCCACGCCTCCGCCACCTCCGTGAAGAACGGGGGCAGATCGGCGGGAGTCTCCGCGTAGAACGAGGTCCCGGCGAGCTCGATGACGGTCGACGGGGTCACCTCCGCGAGCGGGTTGGGGAACGCCTGCGTCTCGAGCCCGAGCAGATCGACGTAGTGGTAGAACGCGCGCCCCGACTCGGGGAAGCGCATCCCGCCCAGGTCGGCGATCACGCTCGGAGCGGCGTCGAACGAGCGCGTCTTCAGGCGCCCACCGATGCTGTCAGCCTCGAAGATGACGGGCTTGAGCCCCATCTTCATGAGCTCGTACGCGGCGACGACACCTGCGACTCCGGCGCCGACCACGGCCACCTCGGTGCCGTGGCGGTGCTCCGGCACCGAGCCGAGGCCAGCCGGGTGCGCGAGGAACTCGTCGTAGCTGAACGGGAAGTCCGGGTTCAGCATGGTCACCGGCTGCGGGTCCTGCGGCGTGGATGCGCCTTCAGCGCGCTGGGGGCCGCTCGGCATCGGGGTCGCGATGGTCACTTGTGCTCCTTCATGATGACGGGGGTCGCGGCCGTTGCCGCGTTGACGTAGTCGTTCTCGCTCATGGCGCCGACGATGGAGTGCTTCCGACCGTACGCGAAGTACAGGGCGACGCCCACGAGCATCCACAGACCGAACACCATCCACGTGGTACCGCCCAGGGTGACCATGAGGCCGAGGCACATGACGATGCCGAGAATGGGAACGACGGGGAAGAACGGCACCTTGTAGCTGCGTGGCAGCTCGGGGCGTGCCCGGCGCAGGTAGATGACCGAGAGGTTCACGAGCGCGAACGCGAACAGGGTGCCGATGCTCGTCGCATCCGCCAGCTCGCCGAGCGGGATGAAAGCGGCCACGATCGCGATGATCGTCCCGACGATGACCGTGCCGGCGACCGGGGTGCCGGTCGAGGGGCGCACGCGGCCGAAGATCTTCGGCACCATGCCGTCGCGCGACATGCGGAACAGGATGCGCGTCTGCCCGTAGTAGACGGTCAGCACGACGCTCGCGATGGCGATGACGGCACCCACCGAGAACATGAGGGCGAGCGCCGGCTGGCCCGTGATGTCGGTGAGGATGCGCACGAACGCGGCCTCGCCGTCGTTGAACTCGGTCCACGGGAGCGCGCCGATGGCGGCGACCGCGACGAGGATGTAGACGACCGTGACGATGACCATCGACAGGATGATGGCGCGCGGCAGGTCCTTCTGCGGGTTCTTCGCCTCGTCGCCCGCCGTGGAGGCGGCGTCGAAGCCGATGTACGAGAAGAAGAGGCGGCTCGAGGCGGCCGCGACGCCGGCGGCGCCCATGGGGGCGAGCGGTTCGAAGTTCTGCGTCGTGAACGCCGTGAAGGCGATGAAGACGAAGATGAGCAGCACGATGACCTTGATGGCGACCATGACCGTGTTGACCCAGGCGCTCTCCTTCGCGCCGCGCACGAGCAGCAGCATCGCGACGATCACGAGGGCGGCCGCTGGCAGGTTGAAGAAGCCGCCGTCGAGGCCGATCGGGTTCGCGAGGGCCGGTGGCAGCGCGAGGCCGAAGACGCCAAGGGTCTCGTTGACGTACTGGCCGGCGCCGACGGCGACGGCTGCGACGGACACGCCGTACTCGAGCACGAGACACCAGCCGCACACCCAGGCGACGCCCTCGCCCATCGTCGCGTACGAGTAGGAGTAGCTCGAGCCGGACACGGGAACGGAGCTCGCCATCTCGGCGTAGGAGAGGGCGGAGAGGAGCGCCGCGAGACCGGCGACCGCGAACGCGATCCAGACGGCGGGGCCCGCCAGCGGGACCGCGGTGCCGAGGATCACGAAGATACCCGTGCCGAGCGTCGCACCGACGCTGATCATCGTCAGCTGCCACATGCCGAGCGTGCGCTTCAGGCCGCCCTCGCCAGACTCGGTCAGCGACTCGTCGGTGAGCTGCTCCAGCGGCTTGCGGCGCAGGAGCTGCGCGCCGAGCGGCGTGCGGGACCTGCCGGTCGTGGTGGGTGATGTCGCCATTGACGGTTCCGTTCTTGATCAGGGATCGATCAGCTCTGTTGAGCGTGGCCATCGTATGGTCGCACCGCGCAGCGCAGACACGGGCGATATGCTCGGTTCGTCGCGAAGATGCGACAGAATGCACGGGAGCTCGCATGCCATCACCCTCGTCACCGCACGGCCAGATCACCATCGCCCAGCTGCTCGCACGCCCCGAGCTGCACCTCGAGGCGGTCGTCGACGGATCCCTCGACACGAGCATCCGCTGGGTCGCCTCGAGCGACCTCCCCGACCCGACCCCGTACCTCCTCGGCGGAGAGTTCCTGCTGACCGCCGGCGTGGGCCTGCGCGGCCTCGACGAAGCCGGCCTGGCCCGCTACATCGAGCGGGCCGTCCGGGTCGGCGTCGTGGCGATCGGCTTCGGCATCGACCCCGTCTTCACCGAAGTTCCCCCCGCGCTCGTCGACGCGTGCCGGGCGCACGCCCTCACCCTCATCCGCATCCCGAGCGACACCCCGTTCGTCGCCGTCACCCGCACCTTCGCCGAGATGACCGAGCTGCGGCGAGTGGATGCGCTGCGCACGCTCGCCGACGCCACCCGCAGGCTCCTGCGCGCCGCATCCGCCGACCAGCCGGAGACCGCCGTCGCGGCGGCGCTCGCCGAACGCCTCCACTCGTGGGCCGCCGTCGTCGGCCAGGGCGGAACCGTGCGCGCCCGGGCGGGACAGGTGCCGCCGGCGCCCGTGCTGGGCGCCCTCGCGGAGGCCGCCGACCCGACCAAGAGCGGCCACGCCATCTACCCGCTGCGCAGCCTTGGCGGCGCGTCCCTCGGCACCCTGCTCGTCGAGGCCGCTCCCCCGGCCGGCTCGACAGCCCACGCGTTCCTCACGACGGCCCACGGCATGCTCGAGCTCATCGCCCGACAGCGCACCTCCGGCAGCGTCGCGCCCGGGCAGCTGCTCGTGCCGCTGCTCCTCGAAGACGGTGACGTCTTCGCGCGCTCGAACGTCGGCCAGGACGGCGAGCTCTGGCGCGAGCTGCTCGCGCAGGCCGCAGGCGGTGATGCGCGCGCCCGGACGCTTCGGGTCGTCGTCGCCTGCGCACCATCCGCCGCGAAAGGCACCAGCGAGCTGCACCGCTGGCGGAGCCTCTTCGACACGAAGCTCGTCACCATCTCCGCCGAGCACGCCACCGTGACGCTCATCACGCGCCTCGACGTCACCGAACGACGACTCTCATCCCTCGTCGACGAAGGCTGGAGCTTCGTCGTGGGGCGGCCCGTCGCACCCGAGCAGCTGCGCGCATCCGCCGCCGAAGCCCGCGCTCTCGAGCGTCGCGCGCGCGAAGACGGTGGAGTGGTGCGCGTCGGCGCCGACCTCGCCCCCGTGCACTCCTTCATCGGCACAGCCTCAGGCCGGGCGCTCGCCGACCGGCGCCTCGAACCGCTGCTCGCCCTCGACGCCGACGCGCGGGATGCGAAGCTCGCGCTGCTCCGAGCCTGGCTGCACGCCAACGGGCACTGGGACGCGACCGGTCGAGAACTCGGGATCCACCGCAACAGCGTGCGCCGCGGCATCGACCAGCTGCGGGGGCTGCTCGGTCTCGACCTCGACGACGCGCGCGTGCGCGCCGAACTCGTCATCGCCCTCGACTACGTCGAATAGCTACCCGGCGAGCAACTCGGTCAAGGCCCAGAGCAGCACCAGCGCTGCGACGACGATCGCGAACGCCGGCGCTCCCGCCACGAGAACCTCGCCGACACTCGCCCCGCCCCGGTACCGGCGCCGCACGCGCATCGGCGAGAGCGGTTCGCTGATGCGCGTGACGCTGCACCCCGCCGCCAAGAGCGCGTCCACGACCCGGAGACCATGCGGCGTGAACGCCGCGATCGTGTCGTCACGGCGCCGCAGAATCACTCGCGCGGCAGTCCCCGGGCCCGTCCTAGTCGGAAGCAGCAGGCGCTCGACGACGACGACCTCGTCGATGACGTCGACAGGGATGACCCGCTCCCTTCGCCGCACGGACCTGATCACGAGACCGGCCCCCTCGACCCTCGCCTCGACGAACCGACCGAAGAGCACCGCGCCCGCGCTGAGCGCCACGGCCCCGAGCAGCGCCAGCACCGCGCCACCCGTCGAACCCTTCGCCCACGACCCCGCGACAGCCTCGACGAGCGCGAACCACGCGAGGCCGGCGATAAATGCGACAGCCGCCACCACCAGAAACCACCGCCCAGCCCGTACCGACACGCGTCTCCTCCGCCCAACCCGCCGCGAGTGCCCAGCACCGGTCCACTCCGTCACCCGCGCCCACGGCGAGCAGCCGCCCGCACGAGCAAACCACCAGGGTAGCCCGCGCGACACCGCGGGGATAAGCTTCGTCCACGCTCCCCCAGCGCGCAGCACCGCATCTCCGCGAGACGAGCGCTCGCGGGACGCACCGTTGCATTTCGTGGCCTGAGCCGAGGTGAGCTCGACGTGACCCGATCCACCGATGCCCGAGCAGCACGAGTCCCCCTCCGTGCGACGCGAGGCGATGCGCTGCGCCCAGCCTTGCTGCTCATCGCCGTGCTCGCGATCGCCCTCGGCGGCATGCAGCTCGCCGTCGGCGTGGATGCACCCGCCCCGTTCTGGGTGCCGGTCGCGTTCACCGTCGTCTTCTTCGTCTGGACCGCCGCCGGCGTCATCGCGTGGTGGCAGCGGCCGCTGAGCATGGTCGGCGGTCTGCTGCTCGTCGGCGCGATCGCGATGTTCCTCGGCGGGGTCGGCAACCTCGGCCTGCCCGTGCTCGTCGAGCTGAGCACCGTCTTCGCCACCCTCATCCTCTCAGTGACCGTGCACCTGCTGCTCGCGTTTCCTTCCGGACGGCTCCAGGGGCGGCTCTCCATCGCCACGGTGTCCGTCGGCTACGGGGTGACGCTCCTGCTGCAGATCCCGCTCTACGCGCTGCCGCCCGACTCCACCTCGCACGTCATCGCCGTCTGGGTGCAGGCGGCCGTCGGACTCAGCGTCATGGGCGTCACCGCCGCGCTGCTCATCCGCCGCCTCCGCTCCGCCGACCCGAAGAACCTGCGGGTGCTGCTCCCCCTGTACCTGTACGGGATCCTGGCGGTGCTGAGCATTCCCCTCTCCGCCAACGTGCTGCGTGTCCTCGGCGCTCCGGGCGAGGTGATCGGCTCCATCCAACTGGTCGTCATCGCGGGCATCCCCGTCGCATTCCTCCTCGGTGTGCTCATCGGCGGCTACGCGCAGACAGTGGAGGCGGAGGCGCTCAGCGCCTGGTTCAGCCTCGCCGGCTCCGCGCGCACGGTCGTCGGCCCGGCGCTCGCCCGTTCCCTCGGTGACGACTCGCTGCGTGTCGCATACTGGGCGGACGAGCGGCAGGCGTTCGTCGACGAGGACGGGCTCGACGTGGATGTGCGCGCCCAGTCCGAGCCGCGCCGCTGGCAGGAGGTGCACGTCGAGTCCCGACTGGTCGGTGCCATCAGCTACGACGGGCGGATGATCGCCGACCCGGAGAGCGTGCGCCGGGCCGGTCGCGTGCTCGCCATCGCACTCGACCGCGAACGACTCACCGCGGCGCTCCTCGCCAGCAACGACGCGCTGCAGCAGTCGAGGCTCCGCATCGTCGAGACCGCCGACCGCGAGCGCGGCCGCATCGCCCGTGACCTGCACGACGGGCTCCAGGTGCAGCTCGTGCTGCTCGCCCTCGAAGCGCAGCAGATCGCGAACTCCGCCGACGCGCATCCGTCGACCGTGACCGAGGCGACCGCCTTGCGGCACCGCATCGACGTCGCCGCCGCCGACCTGCGCAGCCTCGTGCACGCCGTACTGCCGTCGGCGCTCGTGGAACGCGGCCTGACCGCGGCCGCGGAAGACCTCGTCGACCGGCTGGAGATCCCCGCCAGGCTCGTGAGCGACGCCGACGACGCCGCTCTGCCCTCCGCCACCTCGCAGTCGGCGTACCTCATCGTCGCCGAGGCCCTCACCAACGCCGTCAAGCATTCGGAGGCGCGCTCGGTGGAGGTGCGCATCACGCGGACGGGAAGCCTGCTGAGCGTCTCGGTGCGCGACGACGGACGCGGCGGCGCTCGCATCGAGGGCGGCTCCGGGCTGAAGGGGCTCGTCGACCGCATCGACACCCTCGGCGGGTCCTTCGCCTTGATCTCCCCCGTCGGGTCGGGAACGGAAGTACGAGTGGAGCTGCCATGCGAGTCGTGATCGGTGAGGATGAGGTGCTGCTGCGGGAGGGGCTCGGGCATGTCCTCACCAACGACGGCTTGGAGGTGGTCGCCTCGGTCGGGACGGCGGTCGAGCTGGAGGTCGAGGTCGAGCGGCACGTCCCCGACCTGGTGATCACCGACATCCGGATGCCGCCGAGCTACACCGACGAGGGTCTCGTCGCGGCGCTCCGCATCCGCCAAGCCCACCCCGAGGTGGCGGTCGTCGTGCTCTCGCAGCACGTGCAGCGGCGATACGCGAGCGAGCTCATCGGGCAGCGCGACGGGGGCGTCGGCTACCTCCTCAAGCAGCGCATCGCGGATGTGCGCGCGTTCACCGCGGACCTGCGCCACGTGCAGGCCGGCGGCACGGTGCTCGACCCCGACGTCGTCGCGGTGCTGCTTGCGCGAGCGAGCAAGCTCAGCGGGCCCGTCGGCGACCTCACCCCCCGGCAGCTCGAGGTGCTCGGCCTCATGGCCGAAGGGCGCAGCAACAGCCACATCGCCGCGCGCCTCGGGTCGTCCGAGAAAGCGGTGGTGCACCACACCTCGAACATCTACGACACCTTCGGCCTGCCCGTCGCCGCCGACGACCACCGCCGCGTGCTCGCGGTCGTCCGCTACCTGGCGGCGGCGGGCGACCTGGATGGCGGAGCCGGAATCCACTGAACGCACCCGCGTGTCCGTCGACCTCGATCTGCGCGGATTTGTAACAGTCACGCGTTTCTGGGCATGTAGGAGATGTGAGCCCAAACAGACTCGAGAACCACCGCGCGGAGCGCTTCTCCGCGCTGTACGACGACAGCTACGTCGACGTGCTGCGCTTCCTCGCCCGCCGCACGTCTCTCCACGCGGCCGAGGACGTCGCGCACGAGGTCTTCCTGACCACGTGGCGCCGCCTCGACGACGTGCCGACACTGCGCGACGAGGCGCGCGCCTGGCTGTTCGGCACGGCGCGCAACTGCCTGCTGCGCGAGTGGCGCGAGAGAGGCAGGCGGAACGACCTCAGCGTGCGGATCGCGGACGCCGAGCAGACGCTGCCGTTCAGCGACGAGGCGCGGGCAGCTGACACCCGCCTCGACCTCGCCACCGCGTGGAGCCGACTCGACCCGAGCCACCAGGAGGTCCTCTCGCTCGCGATCTGGGAGCAGCTCCCCTCCTCCCTCGCCGGGACGGTGCTCGGCATCAGCGCCCAGAGCTACCGCGTCCGCCTGCACCGCGCCAGAGCCGCGCTGCGTCAGCACCTCGAAGAGCCGACACCACCACCGCATTCCCCCCTCGACCGTCACGGAGCACCAGGCATGAACGTCGACGACGAAACCCTGAAGCAGCTGCGCAAGCTCGACGCTGCACCGTTCACGACCCTGACCGAGAACCAGCGGGCACGAGCCGCGACGGGCAAGGCGAACATCCTCGCCACCCCTCTCGAGGGTGAAGCGCAGCCGGTCCCCTCCGCCCGTTCTCGCAGAGGCCGCGCACGCACTCGCTCGCGCCTCGCGTGGAGCGTCGGCCTCGTCGCGGTGACGGGCGCAGCCGTGGCAGCACTCGTGTTCGCCGCGACCACCTATCTCGGCGCCCCGGGCCCCGTCGTCGGCACCACGCCGGACGCGACGAGTGAGCCGTCACCGTCGACGCCCGCGCCCGCAGAACAGCCGCAGCTGACCGAAGCCGAGGCTGTTGCCGGATGCGTCGAGGCGTGGCGACCAGATCCGTCCATCCAGTCACCAGAGCGGTACAACGCCACCTACGTGAACGACAAGGCCATCGCGAACGTCGTGGACGGCGAATGGCAGATCACCCTCGTTCCAACGCGGCAAGTTGAGGCCGAATGGAACCTCTTCTGCAACTCGTTTGGCGAGGTCGTGACGACGTTCACCAACGGCTACGAGGATTGGCCGACGCTCCCGTCACTCCTGGCGACAACCACCGGTGAGACCGTGCTGCTCACACCGGAGCACTCGCCCACGCGCCCGATGTACAACCAGGTGATGGGGACACTCGAGTTGAGTGACACCGGCTGCTGGTACCTCGTCGATGGCCGGAGCCGGGCGCTGCTGCAGTTCCCGTTCGGTTCCGTCCTGAGCGACGACGGCCAGAGCGTCGACGTTCCAGGGCTCGGCACCGTGCGCGCAGGCGTCGCGATCGATGGGACCGGTGAAGTCGGATCGGCCCCGTCTGATACCCCGGAGAGCTGCGGCGGACCGGCGCAGCCGATGGCGTTCTGGCACGTGACCTCGTGACGCGCCGGCCCCAACCTCTTCAAGACGCCGACACGTCCGGTGCCATAGGTCGTTTTCACCCCATTCGACCGCCCCAAGAGGGGTGAAAACGACCCAATTGCGGGGGCGCGGGCGCGGGCGCGGGCGGACGCTAGCCCTCCACCGGCTTGCTGTACAGCGCCCCGATGAGCGCCTTCGCGATCTCGGTGGCCGGCCCCGCGCCGTTCGCCGCCGGGGCGAGGTTCGCCCACACCACCAGCGTGACGTCGGCCTCCGGGTCGTAGCCCATGAAGGAGTTGAAGCCGGGAAGCTCGCCCGTGTGGCCGTAGAACTGGCCGAAGTGCGCGATGTTGTAGCCGTACGACGGGTCGGCCGGGTTCTTGCTGGTCGGCTGGAAGCTGTCCATCCGCGCCTGCTGCATGTCCGGTTCGAGGATGTCGCCGCTCTTCCCGCCGAGCGCTTCCACCCAGTCGGCGAGGTCGCCCGCGGTCGAGAGGCCGGCGCCAGCCGACCACGCCCACGACGGGTTGTCGAGGGTGCCGTCGTTGGGCGTGAACGTGCCCTCCTCGACCTGCTTCATGAGGTCCGGCGGCAGCTTCGACGAGCCGAGCGTGTTGACGTTCGTCCACCAGAAGTAGCCGTCGGAGTGCGGTGACGGGATGCTGCTGTCGCCGATCTCGGGGAACGACGTCTCGTCGAGGCCAAGCGGCGTGAAGATGCGGTCCTGGTAGATCTCGGCGAGCGGCTTCCCGTCCAGGTCCTCCGCGATGAGGCCGAGGAGGATCGTGTTGGTGTTCGAGTAGTGGTAGTCGGTGCCCGGCTCGAAGTCCACGGGCAACGGCAACGCCAACTTGATGAGCTCCTCCGGCTGCCACACCCGGTCGGGTTCCTCATCCAGTGCCGTGTTGAGCTCGAGCGTCTCCGTGTAGTTGGCGAGCCCGCTGCGCATGAGCAGCATCTGCTCGATCGTGATGCTGTCGCCGTTCGGCACGTCTGGGCGGTACTTCGACACCGGGTCCTCGAGCGCGATCTTGCCCTCCTGCACGAGCTGCAGGATGACGGTGCCCGTCCACGTCTTCGTGTTGGAGCCGATGCGGATGTGGTCGTCGACCGAGACGGGCGTGCTGCCGCCCGGCTTCGTCACACCGTAGGTCGCCGTGAACTCCCCCTCCGGCGTGCGCAGCAGCATCACGGCGCCCGGCTGCCCGAGCGCCTCCGCGGTCTCCTCGAAGACGGCCGTGACCGCGGCTTCGTCGAACGGCTTGAGCGTGGATGCGGGTGCCGAGGCTGCCGGCGTCTCAGCCGCGCAGGACGCCAGCCCCAGAAGGGCCACCAGTGCTGCGGCGGTCACCGTCGTGCGCTTCGCGATCGTGGACATGTCCTGTCTCCTCATCTGGTTCGTGCGCGTGCATCCTGGTCGGTCAGTAGGCCTGTTGGATGATCGCCGCGACCTGGCCGACGTTGTCGTTCGCCTCGAAGACGCCCGGCATGCCCTCGTAGAAGCCCTGGTTCACGATGATCGTGAAGGCCAGGTTGCGGCCGGACTCGGTCTGCATGACGCCGCCGAGGGTCTTGGTTGCGAGGCGGAGCCGATCGTTGAAGGCGTCGCCGCCCACGAGCGTGCCCGTCTTCGCGTACACCTTGCCCGCGGCGGGGCTGTCCTTCTGCACGTCGGCGAGCGACCCGTCGACGCCCAGGATGGGCATCGTGTCGCGCCACCGCTCGGCATCCGGCCGCTCGGCCATGAGCGACTGGATCTGCACCGCGTTCTTCGGGGTGATGTAGTTGCCCTCGAGGCCCGAGCCGTCGACGAGGGAAGCCCCCGTCGTATCCAGGCCGGCCTCGACCCAGATCGCCTGCGCGACGCCCATGCCATCCTCGTCGCAGTCGTTCTTGCCTGCGTCGACCGCGAGGCGGCAGATGAGGGTCTGGGCGCCGCGGTTGTAGCTGACCTTCATGACGTAGGTGATCTCTTCGGCGAGTGGGAGCGACTCGAGCTCGGCGACCGCGGGCAGCGCCTCGACGGCATCCCACTCGGGGAGCACCGACGTCGGGTTTTCCGCGAACGGGTCCGCACTGACCGTCACTCCCGCGCGCTCGAGCGCCTCGATGAAGGCCGTACGGGCGAACGTCGACGGGTCGTCGAACTCGAAGACGCGCAGCACGGGGTCAGCATCCGCGGCGATCGTGCCGGACACGACAAGCGTGTTGGGGTCGCTCGCCGATACCTTCGGCGCGGAGACCTTGGACTCCTCGCCCGCAGGCACCGTCTCCACCTGCAGGTCCAGTGTCCACTTGCCGACGGCTGGCGTCAGCGCGGCAGTCGCAGGCTGGCCCGCCTCGCCCGGCGTGACGAGCACGTCGAGGAGGTTCTGGTTGATGACGATCGGGGTGATGGGCTGCTCGGCGAGCGTCCCCTCAAACAGGCGGTCGTCGATGATCACGTCGCCGTTCACCGTCGTGATGCCGGACGCCTTCACCTGCCCGGCCAGCTCGTCGAGGCCCGTGAGCGGGTCCTCCGGGGTGAGCGTCGCGCCCGGCAGCGGGTTGGCGTCGTTGTGATCGAGGTTCGCGAAGCTGACCGTGCCGTCGTCCTTCGTGCGCCCGCCCATCGTCAGGTCTCCCTGCCCGACGAGCACGAGGTCGCCGTCGAGGGTGCCCGCCGAGACCTCACCGGACTGCTTCACTGGCGTCGTGACCGTGTGGTCCGGCCCCCACTTCACCCACGCAGCTCCTGCGCTGTACGTCTTCACGAACGAGCCAGGCTCGGCGAGCTTCCCACCGTCGAGATCGATGAGCGTCTCCCCCGTGTCGAGGTCCTCGACCGAGATCGACCAGCGACCGCTCGCGAACTGCGGCTGGTTCATCACTTCCAGCGCCTCATCCGGGAGCCCGGGAACCGAGACGAGCGTCGTCCCGTCCCACACCGGGCCCTCCGCGTCGTTCGCGTCGGCCGCGACGCACCCCGTGAGCAGCAGCATCGCGACGGCCCCCGCCGTCAGAACGCTTGCGCCGCGGCCGAACTCTGGTCGGCGCATCCGCCCGGCGCGCTCGCCTGGGTTCGCTGTGCCGAAGATCATGCGCCCGTTCCGTTCGCGAGAACCTCGGCGAGAGCGCGGAAGCCCTGATCCGCTGGATGCGCATCCGGGTTGTTCGAGACGTTCATGTAGACGACGATGCTCGCCCCGGTCGCCGGGTCGTGGAAGGTCGCGGCCGTGAAGCCGAGGCCCTCCCCGTTGTGCCCGAACCAGCCGTTCGTCTCCCCCATGCCGACCGCGTACAGGTCGTAGGGCGGGCTCGGGATCTTGTGCCCGATCTCCCGCAGCTCCTGCGTCTCCGGCTTCAGCAGCGCGCCCGTGCCGAGCGTCTCGGCCCACGCCCTGCCGTCTTCGAGGGTCGAGAACAGCGAACCGGCCGGCCCGAGGATCGAGGAGTTCTCCTCCATCGGCATCGGCTCGCCGTCGATGACGTACCCGGTGGGATGTGGCTCCGCCCAGTCGTCGACGTCCGTGATGTACGTCGTGCCGGTCTGCCCGAGCGGGGTCAGGATGCGCTCCTGGATGGCGTCAGCGTAGGCCGCGCCGGTGACCTTCTCGACGACCGCGCCGAGCAGGTTCGTGTTGGCGTTCGTGTACACGTACTCGGTGCCGGGCTCGAACTGAGCTGGCTGGTCGAGGACGAAGCTGTTGAGCTCCTCGAGCGTGTAGATCTTCGTCGGGTCGGCCAGGAACTTGTCCTGGAAGGCTTCGGTGACGTAGTCGGCGTTGCCGCTCGACATGTTCGCCAGCTGCAGCAGCGTGATCTTGTCGCCGTTCGTGACGCCATCGACGTACTGGTCGATCGTGTCGTCGAGGCTCAGCTCGCCCTCGTCGGCGAGCTGCAGGATCATCGAGACCGTGTACGACTTCGTGATGCTTCGGATGGGCCACGACATGTCGGTTGTCGTCGGTGTGTTCGCCTCCACGTTCGCGAGGCCGGCAGCGGTCGTCCACGAGCCCTGGCCCGGAATCCACACACCGACAGCAGCGCCCGGAACGTCGTACTCGGCCATGACCTCGTCGAGCGCTGCCCGCAGCTCGTCCTGGAGCTCAGCGGGCAGCTCGCCCTCCGGGGCGGCCGACCTGGTCACCTCCGGCGAGGCCGGGTCTGCGGAACTGCCGCCGCCGTCACCGCCGGCACTCGTGCATCCGCTCACCAGCAGGCCGAGGACGGTCGTCAGCGCCGCGAGCGGCAGGATTCGGGAGGTTCGGTGTGGAGCCTGGTGCGTCGGCATGATTCCTCATTCGTCGAGGTTCCCTGAGACGCGTCGGGGGGGGTGGCGTCTCAGGAAACAGACTCGCGGACGAGTGCGGGGCGCGGAAGGGACCTAGGTCCCTGCTGGTCAGGCGCGGTCGGGAGGCTTCTCGGAGGTGTTCCTCAAATTCAGTAGCATCACGCTCATGAGCGAAGCGCGCGTGAGGGCACGACGAACCGAGGCAGGCCGGGCGCCGGCGGCGAGACGACGCCGCGGGGTCAGCGTCGTGCTCGGCGTCGCGATCACCTTCGGAGGGGCACTCACCGCGTGTGCGCCGACCGCGCAGCCATCGGAACCGGGCGAGACGATCTGGCCAGCGCCGGGGCCCGCGAGCACGAACACCACCGACACGACCATCCTCTACGCGGCTGGCCGCGAACCGACGTCCGTCATGGAGGCGAGAGTCACGGGCACGCTCGCGCTCAGCGAGGGCGGATGCTGGGTCGTGGGCACGGGCGATGAGCAGACCTTCGTGCAGTTCCCCTTCGGCTCGGTGCTCGCGCCCGGCGGGCAGAGCATCGACGTGCCGGGCTTCGGAACCGTCGGCGCCGGCGACACCATCGACGGAGGCGGCGGGTACGGGAGCGCGCCGGCTGATGCGCCCGAGGCCTGCGGGGCCCCTGGTCAGCCGATGGTGTTCTGGCAGACGACCTGAGCGGCCCCGGAGGGCGAGCGGTGGGGCTCAGACGGAGGGGTCGGCTTCACCCGGAGGCGTGGACCTCAACCGGAGCGGGTGGGCTTCAGCCGGAGCGCGAGCGACGAGGCCTCAGCCGGAGGGATTCTCAACCGGGAAGCCGTCGGCATCCGTGCCGGCTTCAGGGTCTACCTCGCTCGGCGGGGTGGGCACGCTCTCGTTTCGGGCCGCGTCCGGGTCGCCGCGGTCCTCGCCCACGGCGCGGACGCTTCTCAGCGCGTCGCGCTCGGCCGCTTCGGCCGCCTCCGCTGCGCTTGGTCCCTCGTCGGACGTGTCGGCACCTGCTGGCTCATTGGTCATGGCCCGGACGCTACGCGACGAAGATCTGTGGCCCCGAGGGGTTGCGCGCCAGCGCTGGCGATGCATCCCTCCGCGATCAGCGGCGGCCGGTGCCCTGGTCGCCGCCCTCACCCGACGAGACCTGTGCGTCGCGTCGTCGGCGGGCCGCCTCACGGTAGACGACCCAGAGGAGCGTCGTCGGCAGGACCAGCAAGATGCGATGGAACAGGTCCCCGGTCTGGAAAGACGCGGCGACGACGAGTACCGACAGCAGCACGAGGCCCGCGAGAATCCAGCGGCGTTCGGTCCTGGTGTTCATATCGACCTCCGGTGTTCGACATTGTGGCTCGCGTTCCGGTCGCGCTCCCGTGAAAGCGCCCGCGACCCAGCCAACCAGTCGTCGCTCCGCGTTCGCTCCGCACGCTCCCGCGCATCTGTCAGGAACGTTGGTATGGCCATACGGTGACGCTCCGGCGGTCCGGCGCACCGCCGACGGAAGCCCGGGCAAGGCTGCGCTCACGCCGAGCCGGTTCGCACCGTGTCAGCGTGCATCGCCGTCTGCTGGAGCGCCGAGCGCAGCGAGAAGCCGGCGAGCTTCTCCCAGCCGGCTGACCACGTGAGGCGCGAGGCGATCTCGAAAATCGAGGCGTCCGGCGAGACGGCGAGGGCGTCCAGCACCTCGTCGGTGCGCTGCTGGTGGTGGCGCGCATGCTCGACGCACCGCTGCGCGAGACCCGTGAACCGGAAGCCGTGGCCCGGCACAGCCTCGTCGACGCCGAGGCCGCCGAGGCGCCGCAGCGAGCGCTGGTACTGCAGCACCGGGTTGGTGCCGTCGTCGCCGCCGAGACCAAGCCCGGGGTGCAGCACCGGCGAGACGTGGTCGCCGGTGAAGACCAGGCGAGCGTCGTCGTCGACGAGCGAGAGGTGGCCCGGTGTGTGTCCCGGCGTGTGGACGGCGCGCATCCGCCGCCCAGGGACGTCGAGCAGCTGAGCATCATCGACGAGCACGTCGGCCTGCAACGACACGGGCGTCGCCGACCGCCCCACGAGCGTGAGGATCTCCGGGTGGCGTTCAACCGGCACTCCCCACGCGGTGAGCCGCGTGCGTTCGGCGGCGACGTCCGGGCGGTCGGCCGCGAGCCGGTCGAGTGCCGCCTGTTCGGCCCGGTGCAGCACGATCGGCGCCCCCGTCGCACTCCGAAGCCGTTCGGCCAAGCCGAGGTGATCGTGGTGCAGGTGCGTGACGATGATCGATCGCACCTGGTCGAGCCGGTGTCCGGTGGCCGCGATGGCCGCGGTGAGGACGCCGAGGTTCTCATCGGAGCCCGAGCCCGGATCGACGACGTGCACCCCGTCCGCATCATCAGCGACGACCGATGCGAGCGTGCACGGGATGCGCCCGCCCGGCGTCGGCCCCGGTGGCATGGGAATGCCCACTGTCCAGATTCCGTCACGGACGAGTTCGAGCGGCGCGACGGCTCCCGCGTTCCAGGCCGCTTCCTGCGGGGCGCTGCTGGCCACGACCCCGGAGCTGCTCATCGCTCGTTCACCAGGTCGGACACGATGCCGCACGCAGTGCTTCCCATGCCTGAAGCCTAGGACGTCGCTGCCTCTGGCTCACCGGGGGCGTCCGGGCGGCTCGGAACGGCAACCCGCCGCGCCCTGCCGCGCCTCGTGTCCAACATCAGTGCGAAATCGGCCGAAACCGCCTCCAGAACGTCGATCGGGCCCGATATTGCACTGATGTTGGACAGCGAACGCGGCGAGCGCGCGCCGGTGGACGCGCTAGCTGCGCAGCGCGAACATCGACACGAGCTCGTACACGACGTGGGCCGCGGCGACGCCGGTGAGCTCCGCGTGGTCGTAGGCCGGCGACACCTCGACGACGTCGGCGCCGACAACGTTGAGGTCAGCGAGCCCGCGCAGGATCTCGAGGAGCTCGCGGCTCGTCATGCCGCCCGCCTCCGGCGTTCCCGTGCCGGGCGCATGCGCCGGGTCGAGCACGTCGATGTCGATCGAGATGTAGAGGGGGCGGTCGCCGATGCGCTCGCGCAGCTGCTGCACGACGGCGTCAGCTCCACGGCGGTAGATGTCGGCCGAGCTGACGATGCCGAAGCCGAAGCGCTCGTCGTCCTCGAGGTCCTGCTTCCCGTAGAGCGGTCCGCGCGTGCCGACGTGGCTGAGCGCATCCGTGTCGAGCAGCCCCTCTTCGAACGCGCGACGGAACGGCGTGCCGTGCGTGTAGGCAGCGCCGAAGTAGGTGTCCCACGTGTCGAGGTGCGCGTCGAAGTGCAGCATCGCGACGGGTCCGTGGATGCGCGCCATGTTGCGCAGCAGCGGCAGCGCGATCGTGTGGTCGCCGCCGATGGTGACGATCTTCGCGCCGGTGGCGCTCAACGCCTTGGCTGCCGCCTCGACCGTGCCGAGCGCCTCCTCGATGTCGAACGGGTTGACGGGCACGTCGCCCGCGTCCGCGACCTGCTGGGCGGCGAACGGGGACACATCGAGCGTCGGGTGGTACGGCCGGAGGAGGCGGCTCGACTGGCGCACGTGCGCCGGACCGAAGCGGGCTCCGGGGCGGTACGAGACGCCACTGTCGAAGGGAACGCCGAGGATCGCGACGTCGAGCTGCTCGACCTCGTCGACACGCGGCAGCAACGCGAACGTCGCGGGGCCCGCGAAGCGCGGAACCTGCGCCGAGTCCGTCGGTCCGATGTTGCCGTTCTGCGTCACCCGAGGCGGGTTCGTCCAGAAGAAATCGTTGCTCACTGTGGGGCCTCCTTGCCGCGTGCTTCTCAGTCGAAGCTAGCGAAGGTGGCCTGTGGTGATGCGCGCGCTTTGCACCGTCGCCTACAACTACCGGTGCAAAGCGCACCCGTCCGGGCGATCTCGTCCCGACCGGTGCCGACGGCCGTGACTCTGCGCATCCACCCCGCGCCCGACCAAGCCCAGCCAGGACCAGCAGAGACCAGCAATGCCCCGGCTGTGTCGCTCGCGACCGCGATCGCTGCCAACCGAAGCGCCCTTCAGAACCGCCGTATAGGGCCAATTGGCTGGCAGCGATCGTCGCAGAGCCAGCCGAAGGGGCCATCCGGCTGGCAGCGATGGGCGATGTGCGAGCGGATGCATCCACCTGACCGGCGGCGACCAGCGCGCACGGCCCGCTCATGCACGGGTCTCACCCAAACAATCGCGATCACTGCCAGCCGACACGCCCTTCAGAACCGCCGAAAAGGGCCATTTGGCTGGCAGCGATCGTCGCAGAGTCAGCCGAAGGGGCCATCTGGCTGGCAGCGATTCGGCCCGTCGGCAGCGGATGCGGCCACACTGGCAACGGATTCGGCTCGTCGGCAGCGGATGCGGCTAACCGGCTGGCAGCGATCAAGGGCCTAGGAGAGCTCGCCCCGAACGAGGCGCCGGACGACTTCGGTGAGCACGTCGAGCCCTGCGACGAGGTCGTCGGGCTTCGTGTACTCGCCTTCGTTGTGCGAGATGCCGTCGACGGATGGCACGAAGAGCATGACCGTGGGCACGAGCTCCTTCATGTTCGTCGAGTCGTGGCCGGCGACGGTCATGATCTCGTCGTTCGAGAGCCCCAGCTCCTCGGCGACCGAGCGCGTAAGCTCCACGCCGGCGGGCTGGTACGGGTTGACGTCCCACGAGTGCGAGAGGGTGCGGTCGATCTCGACGCGGGCCTTGGCCTCGATCTCCGCGAAGCGCGCGTCCAGGAGGGCGTTGGCCTCGGCGAGCAGCTCCTCGTCGTCGCTGCGCAGGTCGAGCAGCAGCGTGACCTCGCTGGCGACGACGACGGGCGAGTTCGGGTACACGTCGAGCTGCCCGACGGCCGTGTGCAGCTTGCCGGGGAAGCGGTCGGTGAGCTCCCGCGCGAACACGACGAGCAGCGAGGCACCGTAGAGCGCATCCTTACGGTCTTCCATGACCGTCGCGCCGGAGTGCGCCTGCTCGCCCTTGACGACGACGCGGTACTTGCTCGCGGCCCAGGTCGCGGTGACGAGACCGATGGTCGTGCCGGCGTTCTCGAGCAGGCGCCCCTGCTCGATGTGGATCTCGGCGCAGAGCGCGGCGACGGGGCCGTTGCCCTCGCCGAGGAATCCGGTCGGGCGCAGCGCCTGCTGGACGCTGATGCCCGCCTTGTCGCGCACGGCGAGGGCATCCTCGAGCGGCAGCACGCCCGTGTACACGGAGGACCCCATCATGGAGGGCACGAAGCGCGATCCCTCTTCGTTGAACCAGTTGACGACGGCGACGTTGTACCTGGCGCCGGCGACCCCGCCGGAGACAGCCTCATCCGCGATCCGGAATGCCGCGTGGGCCGCGGCGAGCACCCCGTAGGCGCCGTCGTACTTGCCTGCCGTGGGCTGCGAGTCCATGTGCGAGCCGATGAGCACGTATGGCGCACCGGGCACGAGCTCGAGCAGCCCGAACTGGTTGCCGATCCGGTCGTACTCGACCGTGAAGCCGTGGCCCTCGAGCAGGCCCTGGAACCAGCGGCGCTGCTCGTTGTCGGCGTCGCTCGCGGCCTGCCGGTCGACGCCCCCGTGCCCGGTGGCCCCGAAGTCACCCATCGTGTCGAAGTCGCGCAGGAAGCGCTCGTGCGCGTCGGAGAGGAGGATGCTGCTGTCTGTCATGAGGGACTCCAGGTGGGGTCGGCGGGTGCGCCGAGCTCGGCGATGATGTTGAGTGCCGGCTGGGCCTCGTAGCCGGCGAGGGCCGCATCCGACCACCAGGCGGTGTGCGGGGTGATGAGGGTGCCGGGGTCGGTGCGCATGGCGTCGCTCGGATGCGGCGGCTCGCCGTCGAGGACGTCGGCCGCGTAGGTGCGCAGCGCACCGCTCGCGAGGGCAGCCTGGATGGCGGCCTCGTCGACGAGGCCCGCCCGTGAGACGTTCACGACCACCGCGCCGTGCGGGAGCAGGGCGAGGGCGGCCGCGTCGAGGATGCCACGCGATTCGGCGGTGAGCGGCAGGTGGAGGCTGAGCGAGTCGGATTCCCGCAGCAGGTCTTCGAGCGAGTCGACGAGCTCGACACCCGCCGGTGCCCCCTTGGCGTAGGGGTCGAAGGCGAGCACGCGCCCGAAGCTGGGTCGAGCGATCTCGGCGAGCCTGCCGCCGATGCGACCGAGGCCGACGAGTCCGAGGGTGAGCGAGCTGAGGCGGCGCGGAACCTGGAGGCGGGCCGTGGCCTCGTCGGTCCATTCGCCGCTGCGCACGAGCTGCAGGCTGCGGAGCAGCGAGCGCTCGGCAGCGAGCAGCAGGGTCAGCGCGTGCGCCGCGACCTCCTCGGTCGCGACCCCGGCGAGGGTCACGACCTTCACGCCTCGGGCGGCAGCTGCATCCGCGTCGATCATGTCGGTGCCGACCGAGCTCGTCGCGAGCAGGTGCAGCGATGGGAGCTGCGCGAGCACATCCGCCGTGATGCGCGCGTAGCCGACGATGGCCGCGACCGCGTCGAGGTGCTCGCGCGGCACGACCGCGTCGAGCCCGGGCGAGGTCGGCAGCTCGAGGTGGGCGGTTGCGTACCCCGCCTCTCGCAGGAGCCTGGCTGCAGGCTCCTGCGACAGGTCGGTGGTGTCGGTGAAGATGACGAGGGGACGTGTCATGTCAGCTCTCTCACTTGAGGACGCGTGCGAGGAAGCGCTTCGTGCGCTCGTGCTGCGGGTTCTGGATGACGTCCTCCGGGGCGCCCTCCTCGACGATGACGCCGCCGTCCATGAATACGACGCGGTCGCAGACGTCGCGCGCGAAGCCGATCTCGTGGGTGACGACGACCATGGTCATGCCCTCCTTCGCGAGCTTCGTCATGACCTGCAGCACCTCGCCGACGAGCTCCGGGTCGAGGGCGGACGTCGGCTCGTCGAAGAGCAGCACGCTCGGCTTCATGGCAAGCGCGCGGGCGATCGCCACGCGCTGCTGCTGTCCGCCGGAGAGCTGCGACGGGTAGTTGTCGCCCTTGTCTCCGAGGCCGACCTGCTCGAGCAGCACCTTCGCGTCGGCGATGGCCGCAGACTTCTTGTGGCCGAGGATCTGCACGGGCGACTCGATGATGTTCTCGATGGCCGTCATGTGCGGGAAGAGGTTGAAGCGCTGGAACACCATGCCGATGTCGCGTCGACGCTTCGCGATCTCGTTCGGACGAAGCTCGTACAGCTTGCCGTTCTTCTCCTTGTAGCCGACGGGCTCCCCCGCCACCCGGATGACGCCGCGGTCGGCGGTCTCGAGGTGGTTGAGGCAGCGGAGCAGCGTCGACTTCCCTGAGCCGGAGGGGCCGAGGATGCTGACGACCTCGCCCGCGTGGACGTCGAGGGAGATGTCCTTGAGCACCTCGACGCTGCCGAACG
Organism: Pseudoclavibacter sp. Marseille-Q434; assembly: GCF_050315415.1. NCBI lineage: Bacteria > Bacillati > Actinomycetota > Actinomycetes > Micrococcales > Microbacteriaceae > Pseudoclavibacter > Pseudoclavibacter sp. Marseille-Q434. Next base: position 1,381,380 of record NZ_JBNPQH010000001.1, read on the forward strand.
ACTTGGCGACGTTGCGCAGCTCGATCATCGGGGCGGACCCAGTGGATACGGGCATCAGCGGAGTCCCTCTCTGCGGTTGGGCAGAATCGAGTTGAGCACTCGCTTCCACACGGGTTCGGGGGTCGCGAAGCCGCGGGACTTGCCGAGCTTGCGCTCGAGGAAGCCCTGGCCGATGCTCGCGATCGAGGTGAGGATCAGGTACCAGATGCTCGCGACGAGCAGCATCTCCATGCGGCTGAAGTCGGCGGCGCCGATCTGCTGCGCCCTGGTGAGGAGGTCGCCTGCGCCGATGACGGACACCAGCGAGGTCTCCTTCAGGAGCGTGACGAGCTCGTTGCCCATGGGGGGAACGATCGAGCGAAGCGCCTGGGGCAGGATGATGCGGAACATGATCTTGCCCTGCGTCATGCCGAGCGCCTCTGCCGCCTCCTTCTGACCTGGGTCGATGGAGATGATGCCGCCTCGGATGATCTCCGACATGTAGGCGGACTCGTTGGCCGCGAGCCCCAGCACGGCCGCGGTGAGCGGCAGGATGAGCGCGTTGGTGTCGAGCTGCACGAACACGAGGTCGATCTGCGGGAAGAACAGCGCCAGGTTGAACCAGATGAGGATCTGCACCAGGATCGGCGTCCCGCGGAAGATCCACACGAACCCGCTCGAGATGGCGCGGAGCACGGCGTTGCTGGAGATGCGCATCACGGCGAGCGTGATGCCGCCGATGATGCCGAGGATCATGCTGACCACGGTCAGCATGATGGTGATGAGGAGGCCCTGCATGATGGCCTCTGCGAAGACTCTCGAGCCGACCTTCTCCCAGCGGATGCTCGATCCCGTCGCGACGTCGTAGACGAGCTTCGCGAGGAAGAGGAGCACGATGGCGGCGAAGATCCATTGGCCGTAGTGCCGTAGCGGGACGATCTTGGGGGCGTCGGCCGCGGGCGCGGCGGGGGCGGTGGTGACCGCTCCCGTCGCGCCCGTGGAGGGGCCGGTCGAGGTGTTCACTGTTCTTCAGCTCCGTTGTTGTTCGTCAGCTCCGCGGGCGCTATTCGGCGCCGTTGATGGTGACTTCTTCGACGGCTCCGCCTTCCTGGCCGTGGGCGGCGAGGATGTCGGTGTAGGTGCCGTCGGCGACCAGGGACTGCAGTGCGGCCTGGATGGCTGCGCTCAGCTCGTTGTCCTTCGCGACTGCCATGCCGAGGGGCTCAGGCTGGAAGGGCTCCTCGTTGGCGAGCTCGAAGCCGCCGGCCTGCTCGACGTTGTAGCTCGCGACCGGGTACTGGCTGACCGACGCTGCCGCGCGGCCGGACTGCACCTGGATGAGGGCGTCGTTGTCGGTGGCCTGCGCCGAGATCTCGATGGGGCTGGAGGCGCAGATGTCGCTGTTGAAGGCTTCGAGGATGCCCTGCTGAGCGGAGTCGCGGAGCACGGAGACCGCCTTGCCGCAGAGGTCGGCCTCTGCGGTGATGCCCTCGGGGTTGCCTTCTGCGACGACGATGCCCTGGCCCGCGTTGAAGTAGTCGACGAAGTCGTAGTTCTCCTGGCGCTCCGGGGTGTCGGTCATGGCTGCCACGACGACGTCGTAGCGGGCCGTGTCGAGCGACGGGAGGAGCGTGTCGAAGGCGACGTTCTCGATCTGCACCTCGAGGCCGAGCTTCTGGCCGACTGCCTTGATGAGGTCCATGTCGAGGCCGATGACGGTCGCGCCGTCAGCGTCGAGGTACTCGTAGGGCGGGTAGTACGCCTCGGTGCCGACCGTGAGGGTGCCGGCGTCGGCGATCTCCTGCGGGAGGAGCGCGACTGCGGCCTCGTCCACGGCGACCTCGGAGACGTCCGCCTCCGGTGCATCGCCTGACGAGCATCCTGCGAGCAGTGCGGTGAGGGCGACGAACGAGGCGCCAGCCAGGCCCGCCTTCATGAGCTTCTTGGATGCCATGTGAATTTCTCCTTCTCTCGATCACCAGCGGTGATCATCTGTAGGCAACATGCGTAATCTAGGAGGCAACTTGCCGCTGGATGGGCCAAGTCACGCAGGGTTTACAAGGGTGTTACGTGCCGAGCGAACGCTCGGTCTGCCAGGGAACCGACAGTATTGCGTGGATGGAGCTCAGGTGGTGCCTCCCCACGCTGCGGGAGCGAGCACCCAGAGGAGCTCGACCCCCTCAGTCGAGTCGCGTGTGTGCCACGTGTGCGGTTCGCGCCCGTCGAGGGTGATCGAGTCTCCGGACTCGAGCTCCCACGTCTCGGAGGCGAGGACCACGGTGATCGATCCGCGCAGGACGTGCAGAAAGTCGACCTCGCAGTTCACGGAGTAGAGCTCCGCTCCCCCGGTGCCCGACATGCCAGCGTCGACTCGCGAGCGCACCACCTGGAAGCGCGGATCGTTGCGGGGGCTGAGGAGCCGCTCGTACACGTTCGTGCCGCCGAGGTTGATCTGCGGCGCGTCCTCGAAGCGCACGAGCTGCGCATCAGGCGCGCTGAACAGCTCGCCGACCTCGATGTTGAGCACGTCGCAGAGCAGCACGAGCGTCGACACGCTCGGCGACGTCTGGTCGCGTTCGACGCGGCTCAGGAAGCTCTTGCTGAGCCCCGTCGCGCTGGCGAGCTGCTCGATCGTCATCTGCCGCAGCTGGCGCACCGATCGGAGCCTGCCGCCGATGGCGGCCGGCTCGTTGCGGGGAACGACGGGCAGCGCCCTCATCGGTGCACCGCGGGCCGATGCGTGTGGGTCGCCTCGAACAGCTCGAGGGTGGCGGGCAGCACGAGCACTCGTGGGCCGGGGGTGCGGATGCTGTCGGCGAGCTCCTCGGCGAGCGTCTCCATCTCCACGGCCCGCGACTCGACGCCGAAGGCTCGGGCGACGGCGAGGTAGTCCGGCCCGGTGAGCTCGGTGGCCGTCGCTCGCCCGTACGCCTCGTTCATGTAGCCGCGCAGCACGCCGTAGCCGCCGTCGTCGACGACGAGCCAGGTGACGCTGAGCTGCGACTGCGCGAGCGTCGACAGCTCGGCGACGCCGTACAGGCCGCCGCCGTCTCCGGAGATCGCGACGACGGGCGCACCGTTGGGGTTCTCGCGCGAGCGCGAGGCGAAGGATGCGCCGATGGCACCAGGCAGGCCGAAGCCGAGGCCGCCGCACTGCCCGTTCTCGTACACGCCGCCGCGAGCATCCCACGCCGACCATGCCCAGTAGGCGCTGATCGTCATGTCCCAGAAGGTCGCGACGTCGTCCGGGATCGCCGAGCGGAGCGTGTCCAGCAGCTCGCGTTCCTTGGCGAGGGGCTGCGCATCCAGCCGCGTGCGGACGGTGGCGAGCAGCTCCTCGATGGCGGGGCGCGCGTCCGCTCGCTCGCCGACACCCATCGTGCGGAGGCGGTCGAGGATGCCCTGCAGCGCCAAGCCTGCATCCGAGCGCAGCGTGATCGTGCCGTCGTGGTTGGCGCCGAGCACCCGCGCGTCGGCGTCGATGTGGATGACGGTGCCTTTGGGCGCCAGGCGGAAGTAGTTCGAGGAGAGCTCGCTGAGGCCCGTGCCGATCACCAGCAGCACATCGGCAGCCTCGAGGAACTCGGTGGTCGCGATGTCCTCGATCCAGCCCTCGGCCGACAGCGGGTGCGCCCACGGGAACGCGCTGCGCCCGCCGTACGTGGTGACGACCGGTGCCTGCAGCTGCTCCGCGAGCTGCTCGAGCAGCTCCCCCGCGCCGGAGCGGACGACACCGCCGCCCGCGTAGACGCGGGGTGAGCTCGACGCGGCCAGCAGCTTCGCGAGGGAGGCGAGCTGCGTGTCCGATCCCTCCGGCGCGAGCGCGTACGCCTCGGCCGCGATGCCGCCGAGCTGCCCGTCGACGAGCTCGATGCTCGCCTGCTGCACGTCGTGCGGCACCTCCACGTAGACGGGACCGGCCGGCGCGCTCTGCGCGGTGCGCCACGCGTCGACGAGCATCGGCACGATCTGGTCGACCGAGCGGATGCTCCAGGTGGCTTTCGCGATGCCGCGGAAGTGCGCCTCCTGGTCGCGCAGCTCGTGCAGGTAGCCGTGCGCCTGGCCGCCGATCCCCGGGGTCGGGACCTGCGCGGAGATGAGGAGCACGGGCGAGCTCGCCGTTGCCGCTTCCTGCATGCCAGGCAGCGCTGTGAGCGCACCCGGCCCGGCGGAGAGGAGCAGCGGGGTCACGGTCCCGGACACGCGGGCGTGCCCGTCGGCCATGAACGCGGCGTTGTTCTCGACGCGCGCGCCGAGGTAGTCGAGCGAGCTGTCGCCGAGCGCGTCGAACATGGGCAGCGCGTGCTGCCCCGGGAGCCCGACGACCCGTTCGGCGCCGAGCGCCTCGAGCGTTCGGATGACGAGTTCTCCGCCGGTGACGTTCTCTGACATCGCTTACCAGTCCCTCTGCAGTTCCATCGTCGAGCAGTGCAGCCCGCCGCCGTTCTTGTTGATCTCCCGGTACGTGACGGGGATGATCTCGACGCCGTACTTCGAGTTGAGGAGCTCGGCTGTGCGCGGCAGGTGCGACGGGAAGAGCAGCTTGCGGCGGTCGAGGGTGAGCAGGTTGCACGCCCAGTCCTCCTGCGGCGCGACATCCACCGTCTCGATGCCCAGCTTCCAGAGCGCGTCGAGGAAGTCGTACGGCGCGATGCGCGAGTTCACGAGCGCGAGGTCGTCGTCGAGCATGGCGCAGCACAGGTCGAGGTGGATCTGGTAGCCGGGCATCTGCGAGTGGATGAGCTGGATGCCCTGCTCTTCGAGGATGTTGCGCAGCTGGCGGTAGCCTTCGACGTTGCAGCGCACCGACGTGCCGAAGAACGCAAGGTCGGGGCGCACCTTGATGAAGCTGCCGCCCTCGACGAGGCCGGTGCCGGTGATGGTGCCGAGGATCGGCATTCCCTGGGCCGCGACCGTCTGCGTGATGGACTGCTCCTCGCCGCGGCGCATGCGCGGGGCGAGTCGTCCGATGATCGCGCCGCCCGGGATGGTGACGAGTGGGTCGCGCGTGAACACCGACTTGGTGAAGCTGGGCGCGAGGTCGGGGGCCATGACGACCTCGACGTCGTTGTCCTCGAGCACCGTGACGAAGCTGTCGAACTCGGAGTGCAGCTTCTCGAGGTCGGGGAACTCGCGACCGGACCAGTACCAGCGGCGGTCCGGGTCGACGTAGGCGCCGATCTCCGGCATCCAGGTCGACTCTCCGGCCTTCTCGACGGCTTCGAGGCCCGCGCTCGGGCGGCGCATCATGATCGTGCGGAGCCGTCCGACCTCATCCTGCGCGCCCCATTTGCGACCCCAGTATGCGGGCAGCTCTGAGTCGGCGAGGAAGCCCGGCTCTGCTTCTGGGCCGAGGAGGCGGTGGAAGGCGCCGTCTGACATCTCGAGGGTGGGGTCGACGTCGGTCATGTGAAAACCTTTCGTGGTCGCGTCGTTGCGACTCCAAGAGTTTCGCTCACGACATCATGCGTTGTCTAGTGCGAAACTACGACCGCTGTTTTCCGAGCGCGTCACGCCCATGTTTCCGGCCCGTAACTTCTGCTGAGTCCACGCATAGCCACGTTTCTGTCACTATGCACGCATGACCACGTACGAAGTGCAGCGCGAGGCCGTGATCCCCGCGGACATCGAGCGTGTGCACGCGCTCATCGACTCCTTCCACAACTGGAGCTCATGGTCGCCCTGGGAGGACGTCGACCCGACGATGCGACGCGAGCACTCCGGACCGCAGGCTGGGCCCGGCGCCCACTACGCGTGGGAGGGCAACCGCAAAGCCGGCAAGGGCTCGATGACGATCGTCGCCTCCGCGCCGCAGCGGATCGACCTCGTCATCGACTTCGACAAGCCCTTCAAGGCGCACAACCCGACGTCGTTCATCCTCGAGCCCGTCGACGGCGGCACGCACGTTCGATGGCTCATGACGGGCGAACACAGTGGCGTCGCGGCCATCGTCTTCCGGTTCATGTCGATGGACAAGCTCATCGGCCCCGACTTCGAGCGCGGCCTCACGCGACTCGAGGCGGCGGCCACTGCCTGACGCGTCCGTCTAGGGCAGCGGCAGGTCCTCCGCCGGTGCCTCGCCGAGTGCCTCGCGCAGCAGCGGCAGCGCCGCGGTCCACGCCATCGTCTCGATCTCCGCCGACGTCGAGTCGGCGGCAAGACCCTCGAGACCCTCGAAGCCCGAATGGCGCACCGTCAGCGCGGAGCCGCCGTCGGCCGGTTCGATCGTGAACTCCACGACCGTGCTGTTCTGCGGCTGCGGGTCCTCCTCCGGCACGGCCGCGAGCCGGTAGCCGAAGCGGCGCGGCGACTCCACGAGCATCACCTCGCCGCGGAACGTCCCGTGCTCGGGCCAGTGGACCGCGAGCACGCCGCCAGGCTCGGCCTCGATCGTGGCGCCGCCGAACGCGTACCAGCTGGCGAACGACTCCTGCTCCGTGAGCATGCTCCAGAGCCGCTCCGGCGCGGCCTCGAAGGTGACGGACTTCTCGACGATCTCTGGGGCTTCAGCCATGGTCGCTCCTCAGCGCGGTGGATGCTCGACGCCCCATCTTCGCAAACCTCGCCGGGAGGCGCGCCCGAGCGGGCACGCAGAAGGGCCCGGCACCAGAGGCGATCTGATGTCGGGCCCTTCTGATGCGACGCGCTGAGCTCAGCGATCGCCGGATGCGCCTAGTGCATGGCCGGCGCTTCGGCGCCTTCACGCTTCGGTGTCGCCTTCACGAAGAACGCGCCGACGATGGTGACGATCGAGATGCATGCGCCAACGAGGAACGCGGCGTGGATGCCCTGCGCCTCCGCCGCGATCGGACCGAAGCCCTCGCCTGCGGCAGCGACCGTCGAGTTCGCCATGACCACGACGAACATCGCCGTTCCTGCGGCTCCCGCGAGCTGCTGGGCCGTCGAGACGACCGCCGAGCCGTGGGAGTACCGCGAGCGGGGCAGGTCGCCGAGCGCGCTTGTCATGAGCGGCGTGAACATGAGCGCCAGGCCCACCGAGAGCGTGACGTGTGCGGCGATGACCATCCACTGCTCGGAGTTCTCGGTGAGCATCGTCATGCCCCAGATGGCGGCGCTGACGATGATGGAACCGGGGATGATGAGCGGCTTCGTGCCGAGCTTGTCGAAGAGACGACCGACGAACGGCGCGAGCAGCCCCATCGTGAGACCACCCGGCAGCAGGGTCAGGCCGGCGCGGAGCGTGTCGTAGCCGAGCACCTCCTGCATGTAGATGGGCAGCAGGATGATCGTGCCGAAGAGCGACATGAAGCTCACCGCGAGCAGGACGAGCGACACCGTGAACTGGCGGCTCGTGAAGACGCGGAGGTCGAGCAGAGCCGAGTCGGTCTTCTGGCGGGAGATCTGACGCCAGATGAACGCGGCGAGCGCGAGCACGCCGACGAGGATCGGCACGAAGGCCGGCATGACGGCGGTTGCCGAGCTCTCGCCGAGGCCAGAGAACCCGTAGACGAGGCCACCGAACGCGAACGCGGAGAGGATGACGGAGAGCACGTCGATCTTCGCCTGGCGCGGCTCGGTCACGTTCTTGATGAACAGCGCGCCGAGCACAAGCGCGACGAGGGCGATGGGCAGGACGAAGCCGAACATCCAGCGCCATTCGAAGACCTGCAGGATGAGGCCGGAGACGGTCGGCCCGATGGCCGGGGCGACGGAGATGACGATGGAGATGTTGCCCATCGTGCGCCCGCGGCGCTCCGGCGGCACCATGTTGAGCACCGTCGTCATGAGCAGCGGCATCATGATGGCCGTGCCGGAGGCCTGCACGATGCGGCCGAGCAGCAGGATCTCGAACCCCGGGGCCAGGAAGCAGAGCAGGGTTCCGAGCGAGAAGAGGATCATCGCGGCCATGAACACCTGGCGCACGTGGAAGCGCTGCAGCAGGAAGCCCGTGATCGGGATGACGACGGCCATGACGAGCATGAACGCCGTCGTGAGCCACTGACCAGTCGCCAGCGGGATGCCGAGGTCCTGGTTCAGGGCGGGCAGCGCCACACCCATGATCGTCTCGTTCAGGATGACGACGAACGCCGAGACGAGGAGGAGCGGGATGACGAAGCGAGTGCGCGGGTCGGTGCCCTGCTCGCTCGCGGATACGGCTGAGCCCGCGGATGCGGACTCGGCTGGGGTCGGTTCGGCGTCGCGTGTCGCGGTGCGCGAGTCGGTCACAGTACTCCTTGAGAGGTTCAGATCTTGGCGTGCGGGCACGCCCGCACGTTCGCTCTTAACGCTGAAAGCGCGCGCGGCATTCCCCGGCGCGTCGCTCAGCGGGTCGCGGCGAAGGCGACGTGAGCGGGTGGAAGGTGGACGATCACCGACTGGCGTTCTCGCAGTCCCCCTGGAATGCGCGAGCCGGTGTCGAGCGGAAGCCGCGCCGTGAGGCGGGGCGTCGTCTGCTCTTCGCCAAGAAGGAGTGTAGCCGTCACGGAGCCGAGGTCGCGCTCGAGGCGCAGGACTTCAGCGTGCCAGGTGTTCGGGGCGAGCGGCCGGGCCTGGGCGACAGGCCCCAGAGCATCGTCCGCACCGGGGAGGACGAGCTCAAGACGGTCAGTGCGGATGCTCGCGAACAGCGGCTCGCCCGGTCCGGCCCGCCCGTCAGACTCCCCTGGCGCGCCCGCCTGGCCGACGAGGTGGCCACGGATCTCACCGAGATCGCTGTGCGTCGCGAACCCCGGCTCCCGCAACTCCACCTCGAACCCTGTTCGCCCGACAAGCGCCGCGACGTATGCGGTCGCCGGCCCCGCGGCGATGGCTTCCGGTGTGCTGAGCTGCGTGATCGCGCCTCCTTCGACGATCGCGATCCTGTCGGCCAGCGCAGCAGCATCCGCCGGGTCGTGCGTGACGACGAGGGCCGCACCCTCGAAATCCGCGAGCACGCGGCGCAGCTCGGCACGAACTTCCGAACGAGACTCCACGTCGAGGGCGGAGAGGGGCTCGTCGAGCAGCAGGACACGAGGCGAGGTCGCCAGCGCCCGGGCGAGCGCAACCTTCTGCGCCTGCCCTCCCGAGAGCTGGGCAGGGCGACGGGACGCGAGGTCGTGGATGCCGAGGCGCTCCAGCCATTCGGCGGCGACTCGGCGCGCCTCCCCGCGGCCGATTCCCCGAGCGCGCAGCCCGAAGGCGACGTTGTCGAGCGCGCTGAGGTGGCCGAAGAGGACGTAATCCTGGAAGACGACGCCGAGCTGTCGCTCCCTCGCGCCGAGCCGGACGCCTCCCGGCGCCTCCTCCGCGAGACGGCCCCCAAGCTCCAATGTTCCCCGTTCGAGTGCCGCGAGGCCGGCGATCGCGCGCAGGAGCGTCGACTTGCCTGCCCCGTTCGGGCCGAGCACGGCGAGCACCTCGCCCGGCCGCACCTCGAGCTCGTAGCTCGCGTGGAAGCCGCCGACGGCGACGCTCGCGCGGATGAGCCCCGCGCTCATCCGCGCCGCCCCGAACCCCTCGCGCGCACCGACCCCGAGGCGCCGAGCACCGCTGGAGTCCCTGCGACGCCGGACACCCAGCGACCCCGCAACGCGAAGAGCACGACGACCGAGACGAGCAGCAGCAGGAGCGCGAGGGCGATCGCCGCATCCGGATCCGACTGCATGGCGAGGTAGGTGGAGATCGGCATCGTCCGAGTGACCCCGGGGAGGCTGCCCGCGAGGGTGATGGTCGCGCCGAACTCGCCGAGGGCGCGGGCGAAGGCGAGCACCGCACCGGCCCCGATCGCAGGCCCGACCATCGGCAGCGTGACCCGCGAGAAGGTGAACCAGCGGGTCGCGCCGAGCGTCGCCGCCGCGTCCTCGACCCGGCGGTCCGCCCCGAGCAGCGCCCCCTCGACAGCGATGACGAGGAACGGCAAGGCCACGAACGTCTGGGCGACGACAACCGCGGCGCTCGTGAACGGAAGGCTGAACCCGGTGAGCTGGGCGATCGGGGCGCCGAGCAGGCCGGAGCGGCCGAAGAGGAGCAGCAGTGCGAGGCCACCGACGACCGGCGGGAGCACAAGCGGCACAAGCACCAGTACCCGGACCACGCGATAGAGGCGCTGACCTGGCAGCTCCGCGAGCGAGACGAGCCACCACGCGAGCGGCACCCCGATGACCAGGCAGACGGCCGTCGCCACGACGGCGCAGGAGAGCGAGAGCCACAGGGCCTGGCCGACGACCGGCTGAGCGACGATCTCCGGGAACTCAGCCCACGGCACGCGGAGGACGAGGGCCAGGATGGGCAGCGCGAGCAGCGCCAGAGCCACGAGCGCGAAGGGCGTCAGCGCCGCAGGCGGGCGGCGGCTCATCCCGGTCATGTCAGGCTGAGGAAGCCGGCTTCCTCGAAGACCTCGACGCCGCGGGCCGTCAGGATGAACTCGGTGAACGCGGCCGCCGCCTCAGGGTTCGGCGCCGCCTTGAGCGGGACGATGCCGTAGTTGTTGACAGCGTCGAGCGCTTCAGGGAACTCGATCGGGTCGACCTCGAGAGCCGCCGACTTCGCGTCGGTCGCGTAGACGAGGCCGGCGTCGACCTCCCCGAGACTCACCTTCGTGAGCACTGCCTTGACGTCGCTCTCGAGGGTGTCCGGCTTCGGCACGATGTCGGTCTGCTCGAAGATCTTCGCCGCGGCCGCGCCGCATGGCACCTCTTCGTCGCAGAGCGCGATCTTGAGCTTGGGATCGGCGAAATCCTTCAGCCCCGTGATGCCAGCCGGGTTTCCTTCCGGGGTCACGATGACCAGCGCGTTGCGGGTGAACGTCGCCGGTGTCCACTCGACAAGCCCCGCATCCACGACCGTCCTCATCGTCGTGTCGTTCGCGGATGCGAAGACGTCGACGGGCGCCCCGCCCGTCACGATCTGCTCGGCCAGCGTCGAGCTGCCACCGAAGTTGAGCGTCACCGTGACGCCGGGGTGGTCGGCCTCGAACTCCTCCGCCAGCTGCGTGAACGTCTCGGTGAGCGAGGCGGCCGCGTAGACGGTGACGGTACCGGTCGGGCCTGTCTCGGTGGGCGATGGCATGGGGTCGGCGCTGCCGGAAGGTGTCGCCGGACCACCTGCGGGCGCGCAGCCCGCCAGGGCAGCCAGCAGAAGCACGCCAGCGGAGGCGGCGAGCGCGCGCACCATCCCGAGTCTCCGCGTCTTACGCACTGTGCACTCCTTCGATTCCCACGTTGGTGGCCTTCACGCTCGCCACGACAAGGCTTCCGACCTCGAGGCCGAGCTCGTCGACGGCCTCGCGCGAGACCAGTGAGACGATTCTGAACGGCCCCGCCTGGACGTCGACCTGGGCCATGACGGTGTCGAGCGTCAGCTTCGTGACGATGCCGCGCATCCGGTTGCGAGCGGATGCGGGTGGCAGCTCGACGAGGTCACCGCGCGCGTCGCTCTCCGCGAGCTCCTTCGCGAGGGAGGCGAGCTGCACGCCGGAGACCGTCTTCGCGCCAGCCTCGCCCTCGAGGTCGAGGCGGCCGCTCGCGCCCCAGCGTCGCAGGGTGTCATCGCTGACTCCGAGGAGCGAGGCTGCCTCGCTGACGCGGTATCGCTGTTCTGGCATGGGGGCATCTTCTCACGGTGAACCGCAGATGCGTCCGTCGAGTCCGCTTTCGACCCGCAGGTGCGCTCAGGATCGTCGGCTGAGCGCGAGCTCGCGGCGCTACCGGAGGATCTCGACGAGCAGCACCCACGCGTTGAGGGTCGCCCCGGCGAAGGTGAGGAGGAACCCAGCGGCCACCCAGGAGAGCGCCTCCCACGTTCCGAACGCGAGGACTCCGCCGATGAGCATCGGCAGGAGCTGCAGGACGGTGAACGCCACACGGAGGATGTGCTCGCGCAGGTGCCCGTTCGGATTCCTGAAGCCGATGACGCTCGTGCGCCAGTACAGCGCCGCCACGACCAGCGTGACGGCGAGTGTCACACCGCCGAACGCCATGTTGCTGATGCCGGGGATGAGGCCGGCCGCTCCGACGATGACGATGAGCAGCAGGGACGCGATGGTCGCGCCTGCCCTCGACGGCATGCTCTTGATCTTGATGATCATCGCGACGTTCACCGACATCGCCACGATGATGAGGCCGGCCAGAGCTGCGCCAGCGCCGACCGTGGCGACGAAGAAGCTCTCCCAGGCGTCGACGCTCATGCCTTGACCTCTTCCGTGGGCAGGATGCGGTCGGGGCGCGAGTAGATGACCATCGACTCCCCGCGGAGGAAGCCGATCAGCGTCATGCCGCTGGCTTCGGCGAGCTCGGCGGCGAGCGATGACGGCGCGGAGACGGCGGCGAGGATGGGGATGCCCGCCATCTTGGCCTTCTGCACGAGCTCGAAGCTCGATCGCCCTGAGACCTGCAGCACCGTTCCAGTGAGGGGCAGCCGGTCGTTCTGCACGGCCCAGCCGACGACCTTGTCGACGGCGTTGTGGCGGCCGACGTCCTCGCGCAGCACGAGCAGCCTGCCGGTGGCGGCGTCGAAGAGCGCGGCGGCGTGCAGGCCGCCCGTCTTCTCGAACACCGCCTGCTGCTCGCGGAGCTTGTCGGGGAACGTCACGAGCAGCCCCGCATCAAGCGTCACCGGGTCGCTCGCCACCTCGTAGCTGGAGGTCAGCTCGACGGCGTCGATGCTCGCCTTGCCGCAGAGCCCACACGAGCTGGTCGTGTAGAAGTTGCGCGCGAGGTCGGGGTCAGGCTGCGGGGTGTCCGCCGACAGGAGCACGTCGAGCACGTTGTAGGTGTTGAGCCCGTCGGCAGTGCCATCGGCGCCCGCGCAGTACATCGCCGACCGGAACTGATCGCCTCGGGCGATGACCCCCTCCGAGACGAGGAAACCCGCCGCGAGCTCGAAGTCGTTGCCAGGCGTGCGCATGGTGATCGCGAGCTGCTGGCCTCCGACGCGGATCTCGAGGGGCTCTTCGGCCGCGAGGAAGTCGGCCTTCCGGCTCGGGGGCTTCCCGAGACTCAGCCGCGTGACGCTTCGCCGCACCGTGATCCGACCCACGCGCCCATGCTAGCCGCCCCCGCGCATCCGCACGCGGACCTGCACCGGAACGACGCCGGTCCCGGGCGGCTCGGGATGCGGCGGTAGGGTGACGCCATGCGTCTCGCCCCGCTTGTCGACCCCTCCCCTGAACTCGGTGGTGACGAGCTCGCCCGCACGGCACGCCAGCGCCGCCTGCCGGAGCTCGGCGAGATCGGCCAGCGTCGCCTCGCGGCGAGCAGGGTCGCCGTGCTCGGCGCCGGCGGCCTCGGAGCCCCCGCCCTGCAGTACCTGGCGGCCGCCGGGGTCGGCACGATCGGCATCATCGACGCGGATGCGGTCGAGCCGAGCAACCTGCACCGGCAGGTCATCCACGGCATCGGCGACGTCGGCGCTCGCAAGACCGCGAGCGCGGCCCGCAGCCTCCGCGAGCTCGCGCCGGACGTCACCGTCATCGAACATGACGAGCGGCTCGACGAGTCCAACGCGACGCGCATCCTCGGCGGCTACGACCTGGTGCTCGACGGGGCGGACAACTTCGCGACCCGCTACGCCGTCGCCGATGCCTGCGAGCACCTCGGCCTCCCCCTCGTGTGGGGGTCCGTGCTTCGCTTCGACGCGCAGCTCAGCGTGTTCTGGTCGGCGCCGCCTGCCCCAGCCGTCGGCGTCACGCTGCGGGACGTCTTCCCGGAGCCGCCGCCCGCCGGGTCCGTGCCGTCCTGCGCCGAGGCCGGCGTGCTCGGCGCGCTCTGCGGCATCGTCGGCTCGATGATGGCGGTCGAGGCGATCAAGCTCGTCACAGGCATCGGCGAGGTGCTGCTCGGCAGGCTCGTCGTGGTCGAGGCGCTCACGATGCGCGTCTCCGAGCTGCCGCTGCGCGTGGTCCCCCAGCAGCTCCCCGCACAGCCCTCGGCGCGGACCGCTGCCCGGGATCAGCCGGCGGCGTCCCCACCAGGACAGCCGAGCCCGCTCGATTTCGACCCGACCCGGGACGCGCGCGGCCACTTCGTCGACGTGCGAGAGCCGGACGAGTACGCGGTCGACGCGATCCCCGGTGCCCATTCCCTCCCGCTCAGCGAGCTGATCCACCTCGAGCGAGAGCCAGAGGCTCTGACCGCTCGCCTGCGCCACCTTCTGCGTGAAGATGAGGCCGAGGTCCCCACACCGCTCAACCTCTATTGCGTCTCGGCGACGCGGGCACGACGTGCCGCGCTGCTGCTCGCCCCGCACGGCTACGAGGTGCGCGTCGTCCAGCCGTCGGCCCTCAGCCTGCTCCGGGCCCCAACCGGACTGCCGGACGCCGACGCAGCTCAGGCCGGGACGCTCGCATGATCGAGGTCGAGACCCAGCTGGCTCGCGTGCTCGCGGAGACACGGCCCCTGTCGAGCGAGACCGTTGCGCTCGCGGCAGCCCACGGGCGCGTCATCGCCGAGACCGTCGCCTCGAGGTACGCGCTGCCGCCGTGGACGAACTCCGCAATGGACGGCTACGCGGTGCGCTCCGCCGACGTGGCCACCGCGAGCGCGGACACCCCAGTCGCCCTCGAGGTCGTCGCTGATCTGCCCGCCGGCGCGTCGGCAGACCCAGCCCTCTCGCCGGGGCAGGCCGCACGCATCATGACCGGTGCACCCGTCCCGGCGGACGCCGATGCGATCGTGCCCGTCGAGGCGACGGACGGAGGCGAGCGGCGAGTGAGCGTCACCGCCCCCGCCGCCCCCGGCGTGCACATCCGCTCGGCTGGGGAGGACCGCCAGCCGGGTGATGCGCTCGTCTCGGCCGGGTCACGCGCCGGAGCCGAGGTGCTCTCCGCGCTGGCATCCGCCGGCTACGGCAGCATCGCCGTGGCTCGACGCCCTCGAGTCGCCGTCATCGCCACGGGCAGCGAGCTCGTCGCCCCTGGCGAGCCGCTCGACCGCGGCCAGATCCCTGATTCCAACTCGCTGCTCATCTCCTCGCTCGCCATCGAGCACGGTGCGGAGCTCGTCGAGGTCGTCAGGGTCTCCGACGACATCGCCGACCTCGACACGGCGCTTCGGCGGCTCGCCGGCCGGTGCGACGTCATCGTGCTCACGGGTGGTGTGAGCATGGGCGCCTACGACCCCGTCAAGGAGCTCCTCTCTCCCGGCGGCCAGGTGAGCTTCGAGAAGGTCGCCATGCAGCCGGGCAAGCCGCAGGGCTTCGGCCGCCTCGGTGACCCCTGGGTCGGAGCGGGCGAGCCCGGCCCCCTCGTGTTCGGCCTCCCCGGCAACCCCGTGAGCGCCTGGGTCTCATTCCTCGTGTTCGTGCGGCCGTGTCTGCGCGCGCTGCAAGGCGCATCCCTCGTCGAGGATCCGCGGCTGAGCGCGCGAGCCGAGACCGGATGGCGCACCCCGCCGGGGCGCCGCCAGTACCTGCCCGCACGCATCCGCCTCACCGATGCGGGAGTCCTGGTCTCCCCGGCAGCCGCCCGTGGGTCCGGCTCGCACCTCGTGGGCAGCCTCGCCGACGCGAACGGCTACGCCATCGTCGATGCGAGCGTCGAGCGCGTGCAGGAGGGTGACCTGGTGCACGTCGTTCGGCTGATGTCGGACGTCGGTGCAAGACTCTGAGCATGACGAACTTCACGCACCTCGACGCAGCCGGCCACGCACGCATGGTCGACGTCACCGAGAAGCAGCCGACCGTGCGCGCCGCGACGGCGTCCGGCATGGTCTTCTGCGGCGAGCAGGTGCTGGAGGCGCTCACGAACGACGCCGTGCCGAAGGGTGACGCGTTCGCGGTGGCGCGCATCGCCGGCATCCAGGGCGCGAAGAAGTGCGCCGAGCTCCTCCCGCTCGCCCACATCATCGGCGTGCACGGCGCGGCGGTCGACCTCGAGCTGCGCGACGACGGCGTGCTCATCACGGCGACCGTGCGCACGGCCGATCGCACGGGCGTCGAGATGGAGGCCTTCACCGCCGTCTCGGTTGCGGCGCTCGCGCTGGTCGACATGGTGAAGGGCATCGACAAGTCGGTGACCATCGGCGACATCAAGCTCATCGCGAAGACCGGCGGGAAGTCCGGGCCGTGGAAGCGCGAGCAGTAGGGCAGTCGCCCGGCGCGCCCACGGCGTCTGTCGGGTTCGACGCCGTCATCCTGGCCGGTGGCCGCGGCTCGCGCCTGGGAGGCGTGAGCAAGGGCGAGCTCGAGATCGGCGGTCGTCGCCTCGTCGACATCGCCGTTGTCGCCGCGAGGGATGCCGGGGCGAGACGGATCATCGTCGTCGGTCCGGTTGCCGTGGCTTCACCTGCCGTGGTCGTGCGCGAGGAGCACCCGTTCGGCGGGCCGGCGGCTGGGCTGGCGGCGGCCCTCCCGAGCGTCGAGTCGCCGCGTGTCCTGCTGCTCGCCTGCGACCTCCCGCGCGCTGCAGAGCTCGTCGCGCTGCTGGTCGGGCGCCTCGAGTCGCAGCCGGCCGGGCTGTGCGCGGCGGACAACGCCTCCGGCCCGGACGGTGCTGTGATCGTCGACTCGGATGGGCGCGTGCAGTGGCTCGCTGGGCTCTACCGCGCCGAGGCGGTGAAGCATGCGCTCGCGAACTCTCCGGGATCGGGCGCGCACGGCCTCCCTCTCCGCCGGGTCCTCGAACACCTCGAGCTCGCGCGAGTGCTCGACGAGACCGGCGCCACCGCAGACATCGACACCCCCGAGCAGCTTGAGGCGGCACGCGCCCTGGCCGCCGCCTCCGCCTCCCCAGGCCTGCCGACAGACCAGCCGACAACGAGGAAGGAACCGTCAGCGATGACCGAGAAGCCCAAGCATCTGCCCCCTGAGGCGCTCGACGCGTGGCTTGCCGAAGCCAAACGCGTGCTCGAGCTCGACGACGACATCGACGTCGCCGTCGTGCTCGATGTCGCCAGGGACGTCGCCCACAACGTCGCTCGGCCCGCGGCGCCACTCACGACGTTCGCGCTCGGGCTCGCGCTGGGGCGGCAGAGCTCTGCCGCAGACTCCCCCGAGGTGTTCGCGCGCCTCGCCGAGCTCGTCACCGAACGGGCTCTCGCCTGGGACCATCAGGCATGAGCGCGGCGTCGCGAGTGCGCGTCTTCGCCGGCGCCGCCGAGGCCGTGGGCGGCAGCGAGTTCGCGGTCGAGGTCGACTCGATCGGCGCGCTGTTGACGGCGCTCAACCCGTCGGCTGACGCTCACATCGCCGAAGTCCTCGCGCGCTGCTCCTTCCTCGTGGACGGGGTGCGAACCTCCGACGCCGGCGCGACCATCGCGCCCGGAGCATCCGTCGACGTGCTCCCGCCCTTCGCTGGCGGCTGATCGCTGCCGACCGCCAGGCGCGGCGCGAACGGCCGACTGCGCGTCGCCCGCTAGCCGCCGATCGCGTTCATGCCGCGGGCAGGCTGCAGGAAGCTGGGGTCGTTGATGGCGTGCCCGGGCAGCTTGTTGTGGATGCACGAACGCAGCATCGCGTCGACCGCCAGTTCCGAGTCGGTCCAGTTCCCCGCCGCGTGGCGTGCTCGCGCGGCATCGTCGGCGTCGAGCGCGAAGCTCGGGTCCGCGCGGAGGATCGGCATGAGGTCGTACTCGCTCGTCGAGAACAGGCAGTTGCGGAGCTGCCCGTCAGCCGTGAGCCGCAGGCGGTCGCAGTTCCCGCAGAACGGCGCCGTGACGGAGGCGATGACACCGACCGTGTGCGGCCCGCCGTCGATGGTCCACCGTTCGGCCGGCGCACCGCCGCGTCCGGGGACCGGGGCGAGCTCGAATCTCGCGCCGAGGGCCTCGAGGATCTCCTCCCGGGTCACCATCTGCATGCGATCCCAGGTGTGGCCGGCGTCGAGCGGCATCTGCTCGATGAAGCGCATCTGCGCGTCGTGCTCCATGGCGAACTCCACGAGCTCCACGATCTCGTCATCGTTCACGCCGCGCATGGCGACGGCGTTGAGCTTGAGCGGGCGCAGCGACGACGCCTGCGCGGCGCGGATGCCGGCGAGCACCTCGTCGAGCTTGTCGCGCCGGGTGAGGGACGTGAAGCGGTCGCGTCGCAGGGTGTCGATGGACACGTTGAGACGGTCGAGACCCGCGTCGATGAGCTGCGGCAGCATCCGCGGCAGGAGGATGCCGTTGGTGGTCATCGCCACTTGCACGCGGCCGTTCGGCCCCTCGATCGCGGAGATGCGCCGCACGATGTCGGCGGCGTCGCGTCGAAGGAGCGGCTCCCCGCCGGTCAGTCGAAACGTCGTGATTCCGGATGCGGCGGCGAGCTGCGCGATGCGCACGATCTGGTCGGTCGTGAGGATGCTGTCCTTCTCGAGGAACTCGTTGCCTTCCGCCGGCATGCAGTACGTGCAGCGCAGGGAGCACTTGTCGGTCAGCGAGATGCGGAGGTCGCGGTGCACGCGCCCGTGCGTGTCGACAAGCGGGGCCCCGGGCGCAGCTGCGAGCTGCGGCTCCACGAGCCGTGGCCTGCGCGAGATCGTGACGGGCACTGCGCTCATGGCAGGCCGACCCAGGATGCGGCGCCGTCAGCCTCGTGCTGGTGCTTCCAGATCGGCACCTCGGACTTCACGTCTTCGACGAGGGCGCGGCTCACGTCGTAGGCCTCGCCGCGGTGGGCGCTCGAGACGCAGGCGATGAGTGCGATGTCGCCGACCTTCAGGTGCCCGATCCGGTGACTCACGGCGATTCGGACGCCGTCTTGAGCATGGGCCGTGACGAGCTCCTCGAGCACGCGCTCGGCGTCTGGGTGCGCGGTGTAGTCGAGCGAGACGACGCGGCCGGCGGCCTCCGGGTCGTGGTCTCGGATCTGCCCGACGAAGGTGACGACGGCGCCCGCTCGGGGGTCGTCGACGGCGGCGAGATGCTCGGCGAGCAGGAGCTCGTCGGTGGTCACGCGGGCGAGGGGGGTGCCGGTCACGAAGGGTGGTCTCCGCCACGCAGCTGGTCGAGGATGTGCGGGATGAGGGGCGCCAGCAGCGCCACGCCGTCGCGGGCCGCGCCAGGTGAGCCCGCGAGGTTCACGACGAGGCTCGGCGCTCCGCGGCCAGGTCGGTCGATGATGCCGGCGAGGCCCCGCGAGAGGACCGCCGTCGGCACCCGGTCGCGGGCTGTGGCCCTGAGCGCTTCAGCGATGCCGGGAAGCTCACGTGTGATCAGCGGCCAGGTGGCCTCCGGCGTCTCGTCGCGCGGCGAGAGCCCGGTGCCCCCGAGCGTGACGATGAGCTGCGCGCCAGCATCCGCTGCGTGCGCGATGGCGTCGCGCACGACGGTCGCACCGTCCGGGACGACCGAGAGGGCGACGGAGGTGTAGCCGTGCCTCGCGAGTGCGTCGACCGCCGCGGGACCGGAGAGGTCCTCGCGCTCGCCCCGAGCCGAGCGGTCGGAGACCGTGATGACGGCGATCGTCGCCTGCTGCTCTTCGTTCGATGCTTGCCGCTCGAGGGACGCTTCCTGCATGGGTCGAGCGTACCTGCTCGGCTCGCGGGGAAGCCCTGCTCAGGCCGCGAGCGCGCCGGTCGCTGCGGCGATGCCGAGGAGCACCACGGCGAGGAGGGGGAAGCTCCCCTGGATGCTGCCCGCGCGCAGCTTCGTGCGGTCGCTCGTGACGAGCACCAGGGCGGCGAGCAGCATGGACCCGGCGCCGGCGAAGATCAGCGTCGCCCCGATCGCTGGGTGACCTGCGACCGTGAGCACGACCCCCAGGCCGGCCATGGTCGCGAGGAACAGGTTGTAGAAGCCCTGGTTGAAGGCCAGCGACTTCGTGGTCTCGGCGACCTCGAGCGACGGGATGCCGAACGTTCTCCGAGTCGATTCGGCCGTCCATCGGAGGGATTCGAGGATGAAGATGTAGACGTGCACGAGGGCCGCGAGAGCGGCGAAGACGAGGGCGGCGACAAGCACGAGATGCTCCTAGATCGGTGTATTCTGAAACGAACGTTACAGTATCGGGGGCCAGATGGCACGCACGAAGAACTTCGAGCAGGATGACGCAACTCGAGGGGCGCGCACGCTCTTCTGGCGCCAAGGCTACGACTCTGCATCCATGAGCGACATCGAGGCCGCAACCGGCTTGAGTCGGTCGAGCATCTACAACACCTTCGGCAGCAAGCGAGGACTCTTCGACGCCGCCGTGCAGAGCTACCTCGACGACGTCGTGCATCCCTTGCTCGCGCCGCTGCTGGCCGAGCCCGTCTCCGCGTCCGCCCTCGATGACTACCTCGCGAGACTCTCGGCAGCCGTCGCCGCACAGGGTCAACGAGACGACGTGCGCGGCTGCCTCCTCCTCGCCACCGCCGCGAGCTCACTTGCACGAGACCCCGCGGTTCGCGACACCATCACCGACTATCGCGCGACACTCGAGCGGGCGATCCTCCGCGGCACCGCCGCACTTGGCCACCCCCGTGAGACCGGCGCCCTGGTGACGTCAGCGGTCGTCGGGGCGCTGACCATCGCGCGCGTCGACACCCGCGCGGCGACGGATGCACTCGAGGCCGCCCGCGCCGCCGTCCGCGCCTGATCCAGTGACCCCTCGGAGGTTCATCAACTCAGTGGTTGACAAGCGCGCAACCCGGTCGCAGACTTGGGCCATCAACCATCTGGTTGACAAAACACCCCGAGGAGCCATGGACCACGACGCGCTCTCCCCCGTCTTCGCCGCACTCGCCGACCCGACTCGACGAGACCTCATCGCCAGGCTCGCCGATGGCGACGCGACGGTCGGCGAGCTCGCCGCCCCCTACGACGTCTCCGTGCAGGCCATCTCGAAGCATCTCCGCGTTCTCGAGGATTCCGGACTGGTCTCCCGCACGAGCGACGCGGTCCGCGCTCCCCGCCACCTCGAAGCCGAGGTCCTCAGCCTGATGACCAAATGGATAGAGCGCTACCAGGCGACCGCCGAGACCAGATTCCGCCGACTCGACGCGCTCCTCGGATCCCAGACCGACCAGACCCCACCCACAGCAGCAGCACCCGAGAAAGGAACACCATCATGAGCACCACCTCAGCCAAGGACACCGTCGTCACCGTCGGCGAGGACCTCCCGAACATCACCGTCGTCCGCGAGTTCGACGCCACACCCGAGCGCGTCTTCTTCGCGTTCATCGACCCCGACCTCTTCACCAAATGGGTGGGCCCGCACGACGTCTCCACCAACATCGACCACTGGAACGCCGTCACGGGAGGCGCCTACCGCTGGGTGAACCTGCAGGGCGGCGAGGAGATCGCGAGGTTCTTCGGCTCGTTCCACGAGATCCGCGAGAACGAGCGCATCGTGCAGACGCAGACCTTCGAGATGATCCCGGACGGCGTCCTGCTCGAGACCATCACCTTCGAGGCACTCGAGGGCGGCCGCACGAGGGTCACGAGCACGAGCCTGCTCGAGTCCTTCCAGATGCGCGACGGCCTGGTCGCGAGCGGCATGGAGCACGGCGTGCGGGACGGCTACGAGAAGCTCGACGCGCTCCTCGCCGCGTGAACGGCCCTCCCGACGCGCACATCTGACGCCAGGCCCGGCCGGTTTGCGTGCTGAAAGCCCCGAGATCCAGCACCACGTGCCGGGTCCGGGGCTTTCATCACGCAAGCTGGTCAGGCGAGGAGGAGGCCAAGCGCGGTGCTCAGGCCGCGAGCGCCGCCCGGGGCAGCCGATCGAAGAGCTTGTCGAAGACGGCCAGCCGGTCGAACTGCAGTGCGTAGTCCCTCGCCTGGACGGCGAGCAGTCGGCGTTCGGCGGCGCTCGTCTCGAGCACGGCCGTGTTGAGCGCCTCTGCGATCGACGACGGACTGTTGACGGGCACGATGATGGCGTGGTCGCCGACGGCCTCCCCCACCCCTCCCGTGACGGTCGTGATGACGGGGCCTCCACCTGCGAGCATCTTCTCCGCGAGCGCGATCCCGAAGGTCTCGATGAACTCCGGGCGCGGCTTCGTCGGCAGCACGAACGCGGCGCAGCCCGCCATGAGGAAGGGCTTCTCCGCGTCGCCGACGTCTTCGAGGAAGTGGATGCGGTGGGCGAGCGGCGACGCGGCCCCGATGGCCTTGAGCTCCTCGGCCTGCGGCCCGCGCCCGGCGATGACGAGCTGGATGTCGGGGTCGTCGGCGACGCGGGACTGCTCGAAGCCCGCGATGAGGTCCTCGACGCCCTTCGCCTCGGTGAGGCGCGACAGGAACATGACGTAGCCGTCGCGCTTCAGCCCGCGCGCCTCGACGGCGGCGGTGATGTCGGTGTCCGCGAGGCCGACGTAGGCGCTCGAGTCGATGGCCGGGTAGGAGATCTCGATGCGGTCTTCGCACTGGGGCGCGTAGCGGGTGCCGTGCTGCGCGTCCACCTTCGCCGCCTCCCCCACGATGAGGTCGCGCGTGTACTCGGAGACGGCGACGCAGACGTCCTGCGACAGGTAGGCGGAGAGGATGTGGGCGGCGGCCCCGAGGCGGCCCTCCTCGACGGCGTGCTTGACGACGTTGGTGACGTCGGATCCGACCGCCTCGGCGATCGTCGTCACGTTGACGGGGAGGCCCGTCGAGCGTGCGACGGTGAGCGCCTCGGCCACGGCGAGCGTGTGCGGGCTGAGGTACAGCGACATGCACACGGTCGGGACTCCGTCGGTGAAGAGCTCGACGAGGCGCCCGATGAGGCCGGCGAGGTAGCGGCCGTCTGGCACCTTGTAGTCGCCGACGGGTGCTGGTCGGTCGACGAAGATGCCGTCGCTGTATGGCATGACGGTCTCGAGCGGCTTGAGCGGCAGCCCTGCCGCTTGGAGGCGCTCGATGGGCCAGGTGACGATGCGGACTTCGTCGAAGCCGCGCAAGCGTGCGGCTTCCGCGAGGTTGCGGGCTTCCACGGAGTGCCCGCAGATGACCGGATCGGCGCGGACGACGATCACGAGGCGGTTCTGGATCTTGTTCATGAGGGCCCTCCCGGGGTTGGTGTCGACGGCAGGCCGTCGGCGGTGGGTGGTGGGGTGAGGTGATGGGGGCGGATGCTGGGGCTGGGAACGAGGTGGGGAGGT
This sequence comes from Pseudoclavibacter sp. Marseille-Q434, assembly GCF_050315415.1. Classification (NCBI taxonomy): domain Bacteria; kingdom Bacillati; phylum Actinomycetota; class Actinomycetes; order Micrococcales; family Microbacteriaceae; genus Pseudoclavibacter; species Pseudoclavibacter sp. Marseille-Q434. The sequence goes on from NZ_JBNPQH010000001.1 coordinate 1,404,280, forward strand.
CCTGCTCACGGGTTCCCCAGTCGCTCGGCTCGGGTCCGAGCTCGAGGTGCAGCTCCTGCGCGGCCATGAGCTCGCTCGGGGAGAGCCAGCTGCGAGCGAGTGGGCGCCCGTCGAGGTGGGCGCTCTGCACGTACTGCACTGGTCCGCCGTGGGTGGGCTCGCGGAAGCCTGTTGTGGTGATGCGGAAGCGCTCGCCGTAGACCGCGAGCGAGGACTCCGCGAAGGCTGGGGCGTTGACGAGGAAGCTCGCCTGGCCTGCGACGGGGAACAGCCCGAGCGAGGCCCAGACGTACCAGGAGCTGAGGCCGCCGGAGTCGTCGTTGCCGGGCAGGCCGCCCCGTCCCGTCGCATACTGCTGGGTGATGACGGCGTGCACGATCTCGGCGGTGCGGTCCGGTCGCCCCGCGTAGTGGTAGGCCCAGGGGGCCTCCATGTCCGGCTCGTTGTTGAGGCCCTCGAAGCGGCCGAGTGCGTAGCCGGCGGCGAGCTCCTCGATGCCAGGCGAGCGGCCCGGCTGCTTCACGTGCGGCGCGCCGTAGCCGAAGAACTCGTCGAGCTGGGCCACGAAGCCCTCCGGCCCGCCGCTCAGCTGCATCCGCCCCGCCATGTCGTGGAGGATGCGGAACGAGTAGTTGTGCTTGGAGCCCTCGTAGAAGTTCGAGTCGACGAGCAGGCCCGTCTCGGGGTCGAATGCCCCCTTCCACTGCCCTGCGCGCTTCTCGAGCTGCTGCACGAGCTGCAGGTCGCCGACGCGGGCGGCGACGCGGGCCGTGCACCAGTAGCCGAACGCGAGGTCGAGCGTGTGGGTGATGGGATGGGCGACGCCGCGCAGCAGGAACTCCTCGCCGTAGGTGCGCCGCAGGTCGTCGGCCATGTGCACGAGCGCCCAGTCCCAGTCGATGCCAGGCAGTCCGAGCTGGCAGAGGTCGGCGAGGAAGGTGTGCGCGAGCGCGCTGCCCTGCCTTGAGAAGCGGTCGCTGCCCTTGGCCATGCGGTAGCCGATGGGGAAGTTGCCTTCCTCCTCGCAGATGGTGAGGAGCGCGTTGGCGAGTTCGACGGCCTTGTCGGGGCGTAGCGCGGTGAGTAGGGGCAGCTGGGTGCGGTAGATGTCCCACATCGTCGAGAGGTCGAAGACGAAGGCGCCGTCGCTCGGCCAGAAGGGGCTCTCGTTGAGCGCGAACGATGGTTTCACGAACGAGTGGTAGAGGGCGGTCGAGAAGACCGTCTCGCGCTCGGTGGAGCCAGTGTCGACGTCGATCTCGTCGAGCAGGCTCTGCCAGTCGCGCTCGGTCTCGGCGAGCCGGTCGGCGAACCTGGCCTCCCCGTCGCCGCAGTCGTCTCTGAGGTTCTGCTCGGCCTGCTCGACGCCGCGGAGCGAGAAGCCGATGCGCACCTCGATGACCTGGCCTTCCTCGCTGGGACCCGCCCACATGAGGCCGAAGGGGCGCAGCGTGGTGGGGCGGATGTGGTCGAAGTCGAGGCGAGTGCCGCCCGGCATGAGGCGACGGTCGTGCCAGAGCAGCTGCCGCCACTGAGGCGTGTCGCACTCGATGTGCACGGCGAGCGGAGCGCCTTCGGCCACGATCTCGCCCGTCGCGACGCCCGGCCTGACCGTCTCGAGGTGGGCCCGCAGCGGCACCGTGGCTCCGTAGGGAATGGCGAGGCCTCCCAGGGAGAAGTCGATCACGACTCGCGCGCTCGCGTGCTTGGGGAACGTGTACCGGTGCACCGCGCTCTTGGGGCCGACGGTGATCTCGGCGCGGATCCCGTTGCCCAGCGTCGCCGCGTAGTAGCCGGGCGAGGCGTCCTCGTCGCCGAGCGACCAGGTGCGGCCGAGCACGTCGAGCGGCTCGGTCATCGGCGTCACGCGGAAGTAGTTGTAGTACTTGCGGATCGCGCCCGTGCCCGACTGCTGGAAGTGGGTGAAGCCAGAGGCGAGAGACCGGTCGTAGATCGTCTCCGGCACGCCCTCGAGGCTCAGGTCGTATCGGCCGTAGCCCGTCGGGTACGCGCCCGAGTAGGCGCAGGCCGACACCATGCCGAGCGGATAGGTGGCACCGGGATGCGTGTTGCCGATCTGCGGCTTCGGCCACCACCAGGTCGCGGCGAGGCCCGTCTGCGGCGGCAGCGCGGTGGGCTCTGTGCCGATGAACGGGTCTACTCGGGTGGTCATGCTGTGAGCCTGAAGGGGCCCTGCTACGGGCGTGTGGACGCCAGGTTACGTTCGCGCGTCGGGAGACTGTGCACGCCCTGGCCGAGGCGACGCCTGACGGATCCGAGACTGGTCAGACGAGCGGCCGACCGCGTCGGATGCGCCGGCGCACGTCAGCGAGGAGGAGCCGGTAGACGAGGCTGGACGCGGCGAGCGGCAGCGCTCGCTCGATGCGCACGAGCCGCGCCCGCTGGCGCACGAACCACGCCTCGTCCGCGGCAGTCCACCGCACCCGCAGCGCGCGGCGGAACTCGGGCGGCAGGAAGCCGATGGTGAGCCGCTGATGCCAGGCCCGCATCCGCTCGGGCAGCACCCCAGCCGCGAACCCGAGCCGTGCGACGTCGAGCAGGTAGGTGCGCACCTCGTCGTCGACGCGGAGCTTCGCGACCTCCGCGTTCCAGTACGCGTCGAACGCGACCAGGTTGCCGGGCCAGGCACTCGGCGGCATCTGCAGGGTCGTGCCGAACACCCGCCCCTCGAGGAGGAAGCGCTCCGCGGTCGCGGTCGGCTGCGGCCCCTCGACGAGGTCGAGCACGTCGCGCGAGCCGACGAACAGGCACGCGGCCACCCACTTCTGCAGGTCGACCCAGAGCGCCGAGTACTCCTCGGTCGCGCGAGGGTCGCGGTCGGAGCGGACCTGCGCGTGCTGGCGCGTGACCGCCCTGCGGTACGCGCGGCGTTCATCCGGCGTGCCGAGCACGGCCACCGCGAGGTAGCTCAGCGTTGTCCTGGTGCGCTTGATCGGACGCACGTCGAGCCGACCGCTGCGCACCCGGCTGTGCGCGACGCCCTGCCCCACGGCAGGGTTGGAGAGCTGCATGATGACGTTCGCCGCCCCCATGGTCAGGGCCAGCAGACGCGAACTGCGCGGGAGCTCGATGCAGACGAGGTCGTCGACAGACGCCGCCGTCCACCGCTCAGATGGGGCAGTACCCTCCGCTGCTCGAGCCCCGGTGTCAGAGGCCGTGCGCACTCAAGCTCTTCGCGATCGCCTTCAGTTCGGTGCTCGAGCAGCCAGCGAGTGGCGAGGCGCGCTTGAGCGCCGCGATCGCGAGCTTTCGAACGCGCTTGCCCTCGGCCGTCAGCGTGACCACGCGCGAGCGCCGGTCGTGCTCGCTCTCACGCCGCTCGACCAGGCCGCGGTCGACGAGCCGATCCGAGACGAAGGTCAGGTTCGACGCGTTGCAGTGCAGCTTCGTCGCGAGCTCTTTCATGGCGGGCGGCTCACGGTCGGGGTCGATCGCCCAGAGCGCCTGCGCGGTCGCGAAGGTCAATCCGAGCGCTTCGAGCTCCCGCTCAGCAGCCACATTGGTGCTCTGCGCGGTTTCGTAGACGGCACGCATCGCCCGTTCCAGCGAATCCATATTCAGTACCTTACGCCACGGAAATATTTCAGCAATCGAAGCGTTGTACTCTGAGTCTCGAAACGTTCGAGGCTTGAAGGAGTGTGACGATGAAGACCTTCGCCATCACCGGTGCCACGCAGGGTGTGGGCTACTTCGCCGCGGAAGAGCTCGCCCGCCGCGGCCACCACGTCGTCCTGCTGGGGCGCAGTGTCGAGAAGCTGAACAGAGCCCTCATCTCCATCACCGAGCAGGTGCCGGATGCGAGCACGAGCCGCATCCTCCTCGACCTGACCTCCAGTGAGTCCATCGCCAGCGCAGCCGCCTCCCTGAGCGCCCGCGAGCGCCTCGACGGGGTGCTGCTGAACGCCGCGCACGTCTCCCCCGGCGCGCACCGCGAGCAGGACTCCGAGGGTCGTGAGCTCACGATGTCGACGAACCACCTCGGGCACTTCGAACTGACCGCACAGCTCATGGACGCGCTCGTGGCCACGAAGCCCGCCCTCGACGGGGAGGCGCCGGAGAAGAGCCGCGTCGTCGCGGTCGGCAGCCTCGCGACGCGCATCTACCCCTTCGACCTCGAAGACTGGCAGAGCACCCACCTGTACGAGCCGAAGCGCGCCTACGCCGCGTCGAAGCACGCCCTCGAGATGTTCACGTTCGAACTCGACCGACGGCTGCAGGCCGCCGGGGCTCCCGCGGAAGCGCTCGTCGTCGACCCGGGCATCCCCGTCAACGGCGCGACGCCGCCACGCACAGGCGTCAGCGAGCCAACCGCGTGGCAGCGCTTCGCATCCCGCCTCGCCGGCCCGTTCGCCCATGGCAAGCACCGTGCGGCGGCCATTGCCGTGCACGCGCTCACGAGTGACGCCGTCGCCGGCGGCGACTACCTCGGCCCGGCACGCACCCTGCGCGGCACCCCCGTGAAGCTCGACAAGCCGGCGACGCAGCGCGACCGGGAGCGAGCGGCGCGCCTCTGGCACCTCAGCGAGGCGTCGACCTCCGCGACGTTTCGCCTGAGCGAGACGGTCAGCTGAGGCGCGGCCGCGTCACACCTCGACCGCTCCCCCGACCCGGCTCAGGTGCTCGCGCAGCGTGAGCGCGGGCTCGGCGCGGCGGGCCTGCACATAGGCGGAGAAGCGCACCTGGTCCCGGAGGCTCGTGCCGAGGCGGATGCGCGATGCCTGCGCGCGCTCGACGTCGCGGATCTGCAGGGCGTGCATGAGCACCTCGTTGGCACGATCCTCCGGCACGAAGAGCAGACCGTCCTCGTCGCCGAAGACGGTGTCGCGCGTGCGGATGGTGTGCTCTCCGAACTCGGCCGACGCGAACGTGTTGCGTCGCCGCTCGTCCAGCCGTCGGGGCCCAGCAGGCAGCGCGCCGAGACTGAAGACCGGGAGACGGATGCCGCGGATGTCGCGGGTGTCCCGGTGGAGCCCCCAGATGGCGATGCCGGCGAGACCAGCCGACTTGGCCTCGAGGACGACAAGATCACCCACGCAGCTCTCGTCAGAGCGTCCCTGGTTGTCGACGATGAGCACGTCCCCGGGATGCGCCCGCTCGATGACCTCGAGGAACACGTCGACGCTGCCGAAATGACGCACGGGCAGGCACCGACCAGCCAATCTCGTCGCCCGACCGGAAACGGCCGTCAGCCCCGGCGGGCCGCAACGCACCTCAACCCCGGCTCGGACGCATCCGTCGGCGATGTGCGCCGTCGAAAGCCCCGTCGCATCGGTCCACAATTGCGCGATCTCCTGCACAGACGACTCCCCTGAACCTCACTCGAGCACTCGTCTCCGAGTGCCTGAACGCCCCCACGTTCGGCGAGGTCACGATACGGCATGCGCAGGTGTGAAACACTCTGCACATGGACGCGCACGAGATTCGCAATGCCTACCTCGACTACCAGGAGCGACTCGGGCACGTCAGGATCGACCGAGCCCCGCTCATCCCCCGCGGAGACGGCTCGACGCTCTTCACGGGAAGCGGCATGCAGGCCCTCCTCCCCTACCTCCTCGGCGAGGACCACCCGGACGGCACACGCCTCACGGACAGTCAGCCGTGCGTGCGCGCGCAGGACATCGACGACGTGGGCGACAACCGCCACACGACCTTCTTCGAGATGCTCGGCAACTGGAGTCTCGGCGATTACTTCAAGGCCGAGCAGATCCCTGCCTTCCTCTCGTTCCTCGTCGACACGGTGGGCCTCGACCCGAACCGCCTGTACGTGACGGCCTTCATCGGCGACGAGGCTGCCGGCATCCCGCGCGACGACGAGGCGGCCAGCATCTGGCAGAAGGCCTTCGCGGAGCGCGGCATCGAAGCTGGCATCGTCGAGATGGGCAGCCAGGCCGACGGCGACGCACGCGGCGCGCAGCCCGGTGAGCGCATCTTCTTCTACGACGGCAGCGAGAACTGGTGGTCGCGCGGCGGATCGCTGCAGGCGACGCCCATCGGAGACCCCTGCGGACCAGACAGCGAGGTGTTCTACGACTTCGGACCCGAGCACCACGACCCGTCCTACGGTGCGGCGCACCCCGCGAGCGACAGCGGCCAGTTCATGGAGATCGGCAACCAGGTCTTCATGCAGTACCGGCGACAGGAGGACGGATCGTTCGTCGAGCTGGAGCGACGCAACGTCGACTTCGGCGGCGGCCTCGAGCGCATCGCGGCGGCGGCCATCCACTCCCCGGACGTGTTCCGCATCTCGCTCCTGCGCCCCATCGTCGAGCAGATCGAGCAGCTGAGCGGCGAGAGCTACGAAGCGCACACGCTGTCGATGCGCATCATCGCCGACCACCTCCGCGGCGCCACCTTCCTCGCCGTCGACGGTGTCGTGCCCTCGAACAAGGAGCAGGGCTACGTCATGCGGCGCCTCGTACGCCGCGCGATCCGCGAGGCGCTCATCCTGGGCATCTCGGACAACTTCTTCGCCGAGCTCGTTCCCACGATCGCCGACCTCTACGTTGACGACTACCCGGAGGTGCGCGAGCGCCGCGACCAGGTCGTCGCGGTGCTCGTCAAGGAGGAGCGCTCGTTCCGCCGCACCCTCAAGGGTGGCCTCAAGGCGCTCGCCGCCTACAAGGGCTCGACCCTCACCGGCGCTGATGTGTTCCTGCTCTCCGACACCCACGGGTTCCCCCGCGAGCTGAGCGTCGAGGAGGCGAAGCGCCAGGGCATCGAGGTCGACCCCGCCTGGGAGGCGGAGTTCCTCGCAGCGCTGGAGGAGCAGCGTGCTCGCTCGCGTGGCGCGACGAAGCTGGGCACCGCTGGCCTTCCGCACCAGGAGACAAAGGCTCAGCAGGAGTCGCAGGCCCCCAAGGACCAGGGATGATGTTCCGCTGGCGCCGGAAGTCTCGAACCTCCTCGACAAGTCAGCAGACGAAGCCGAAGAAGAAGGCCGGGCTGCCGCCCGTCATCTTCCCTGAGCTCTCCGAGGCGATCGACGACGGACTGCTGCTCGCGCTGCGCATCGTCAGGCTCGACGTGAAGAACGCCATCATCAAACGCACGGTCGGCGAGAAGGTGCCGTTCGCCGCAGCCGACTATCGCGAGGCCGCGAACGCGTCCCTCGACCGGGTTCTCAAGGAGCTCCGGTACTCGGCGGAGCGCGTGGCCGGTGTGCGCGACCGCGCGCGGCCTGGTCGCTCGCTGAGCGCGCACGACTACCGCCACGCAGACATCGAGACGCTGAGCTTCCGTGAGCGGGCGTCTCAGGCGGTGAGCGAGCGGATCGAGTCGGAACGCGAGGACGAGGCGTACGTGGACGGCCTCATCGAGCAGGCGCGAGCCGACGCGTGGGCCGAGATCTCCGCGCACATCGAGCATGAACTGCTCGACCCGTGGTCGAAGGGCAGTCCGCGGATGCAGCTGCCGACCTCGCCGGAGGACGACCCGGAGCGCGGTGAGCGCTTCGACGACCTCGAGAAGGAGCTGCGGAAGCTCGCTCGTGAGGCGAAGATCCAGGAGCGTCGCGACGCGAAGCAGCGCGAACGCTCCTGAGCCTCGTGCTCTGGCCCCGCGGGAGTGTCACCCCCGCGGTCGTGACCCGCACCCCGCCTACTTGGCGAGGATCGAGTAGAGGGCCTTGCGAGCGTCGTCGAGCACCTTGGTGGCTTCCTGCTGCTGCTCCTCGGTCGCGCCGAGGCGGAACTGCTGCATGACGCCCATGAACTGCATCGCGGACTCTCGCAGGCCGGTCGCCGTCTCCGACATACCGGCGACGCCGCGCCAGCCCTGCTCGAGCTCCTCGGCGTGCTCGGACACGTACGTGCGGCCAGCTTCGCTGAGCTCGAAGACCGGCTTCTTCTCGGTGCCGCCCTGCTCGATGAGCTCCTCGTCGACCAGCTGCTGCAGCGTCGGGTAGACGGAGCCGGGGCTCGGGCGCCAGACGCCGTCGGTCTTCTCGGCGATGCCCTTGATCAGGCCGTAGCCGTTCGAGGGCCCCTCGGCGAGCAGGGAGAGGATGGCGGCGCGGACGTCGCCCTTGCCAGCGCGGCGGTGGCCGCGTGGACCGAACTTGGGCCCGAAGCCGGGGCCGTGACCCGCGCCCGGCCCGAACCCGGGGCCGAAGCCTCGTCCGGGACCGAAGCCGTGCGAGAACCGTCGGACGCGCTCGTCCTGCTGGTGCTCCTGGCCGTAACCGTGACCGCGACCACCCTCGTGGGAGTGTCCCCGTTCGGTTTCGAACGGGTGGTGATTGTGAATGAAGTGCTTGCGCATTGGATGAACCTTTCTGCCGGAGCTGCACGCTGCAACTCCGATAGCTCGACGATATATCGGTGAATGATCGGTGTCAAGCGATATATCGGAGAATGTTCACCGCCGCGGGTTCCGCCCTCAGCCCCGCGCGTCCCGGCGCCTCCGAAGCTCGGGCATGACGCACTCACTGAGCAGGGGCGCAAGGTCCTGCAGGTCAGCATCCGGACCCGGGTACGCATCCACCCACCGCAGCTCCTCGATCTCGGCCCGCGCGTTCGGCGTGCCGGTGAGCGCAGCGAGGTAGACGGTCCCGACCAGGTCGGTCGCCGCCTCGTTGGCAGCCGCGGTCGTCCACTCGCCGAGGAAGGCGACCTCGGCATCGTCGAGCACGATGCCGACCTCCTCCTCGATCTCTCGGATCGCGGCGGCCTTGGGCGACTCCCCCGGCTCGAGCTTGCCGCCGGGAAGCATGAACTTCGTCGTCCCTCGCTTGCGAACCGTGAGCACCCGCCCCTCGGAGTCTTCGAAGCAGATGGCGGCGACGGTAAACACAGGAGCGGGCACGCACCAAGGATAGGTGCGTGCCCGCCGTCGTCGAGAGGATCTGCCGCGAGTCTGGTCCTGAGGCTGGGTCCTACTGCCCGAGCTCCCCCACCGTCACCTGGACGGTCTGCTCCTGGCCACCGCGCACGAGCACGGCCTCGACCTGCGTGCCGGGCTCGAGGGCGCGGATCTGCGCCGTCAGGTCCGTCGAGTTCGAGACTCGATGGCCACCGAAGGAGGTGATGACGTCACCGGCCTGAATGCCGGCCTGCGCCGCAGGTCCTCCCGCTGTGAGCTGGGCGACGTAGGCGCCCGCCACGCTCGAGTCGGCCGCCGTCGGGTCGCTCACGCTGGCACCAAGGAACCCGTGCGACACCGCACCGTCGGCGATGAGCTGCTCGGTCACCCGCTTGACGAGGTTCGACGGCAGCGAGAAGCCGACCCCGATGTTCCCGGCAGTCTCGCCGCCGCTGCTCGCGCCGGCGATCGCGACGTTGATGCCGATGAGGGCACCGTCCTGGTCGACGAGTGCGCCACCCGAGTTGCCCGGGTTGATGGCGGCGTCGGTCTGGATCACGGGCAGGGCGACCGAGGACGAGCCTTGCGTCGTGCTCTGCCCCTCTGGTGAGTTGGGGTCGCCGCGCCAGAAGTTGTACGGGCTGTCCTCCTGTGTGCCGTCGGACTCGACGTCCTCGGGCACCGCGGAGGAGCTGACCAGGATGCCGCGGTCGAGCGCGCTCACGACGCCCTCGGTCACGGAGTCGGAGAGTCCGAGGGGCGCGCCGATGGCGACAGCGACGTCCCCGACATTGAGCTTGTCGGAGTCGCCGAAGGTGATCGGCGTCAGGGACGTGTCCTCGACCTTGATGATCGCGAGGTCGAGCACGGGGTCTCCGGCGACGAAGGTCGCAGGCAGCAGGCGACCGTCGCTGGTCTGGACGGAGAGCTCAGCGTTGCCGGTGGCGCCGTCGATCGTCGCGACGTGGTTGTTGGTCACGATGTAGCCGGCACCGTCGATGACGACGCCCGAGCCGCTCGCGGCCGTCTGGCCGGAGGAGGCCGAGATCGTGACGACGCTCGGCGAGGCCACAGCCGCGATGCTCGTGACGAGCGTTGCATCCTGCGGGTTGTTGACCGTGATCGACTGCGAGCTCGACTGGCCCGCGGCGACCTGCGACGAGCCGAAGCCCCCGACGACCGCACCTCCGACGCCACCGCCGACGACGCCGCCGACGAGGAGACCCGCGGTGAGGAGCGCGACCGTGCCGAAACGGCGCTTTCGCGGCTGGAGGTCAGGGCCGACTGCAGGGCTGGCTGCAGGGCCGAAGCCGCTCGACGCGAAGTCTGCAGTCGGGTACTGGTGGCTCCGCGAGTCAGACGAGGCGTAGCCACCCGAAACAGACCCACCTGGAACGTACTGGCCCGGCTGATACTGGCCGGACCCCGACGAGTACTGGGGCGCGAACGAGTGCGCCTGCTGGCCGGCTGGCGCCTGAGGGGCGAAGGGCTGCTGGGGGAAGGACTCGGGGTACGACGTTGCGCCGTCCTGCGGGGAGTTCTCCGGGGTGAAGGGGGTGGACATGTGTGGTTCCTTTCGACACCACTGAGCATCCAACCCGGGGCTATGGCATTGCTATGCCGCAGCTGTGGCTCAGCTTCGACCCGCGATGGCGTGCACCCGCACACGCACCCGCACGGTCGATCCGACCGGGAGCACCGTCAGAGCAGCCGCCTTGATCCGCGTCGCGAGCCCTTCCACGATGCGCCCCTGCGGGCCCGACGAGTCGACGCGCACGCGCACCGTGATCGAGACGACACCGTCTGCAGTGCCGACATCCACGTGCAGTGATCCCAGGTGGATGCCGATGATGGGCAGCAGCTCCACAACGCCAGGGGTTCCGAGGGCCGCACCCTCGACCACCTCGGCGACGCGCTCACGGTCGATCATTCGACGCTCCTCACATCTGCGATGACGATATCGATGCCCGTGACCCGCAGCGTCGTGTCGAGTGCAAGCGCCTCCGCGATCGCATCCCGCACCTCGTCGGCGAGCGGATGCAGCGGGCGCAGCCCGAGCACCGTCACCGAGACGGTGACGTGCACCGGCGCTCCCGGCGTGGTCACGTCGCCGTCCAGCACGCACCGTCCGATCAGCACGCCGTCGATGGCGTCGCCAGTCCGGCGGATGAGCTCGCGGATGACACCCTCGCTCTGCGAGAACTCGAACTCGGGTTCCGGCGAGGCGAGCGGGATCTCGCGGCCCGCGCGTGCATCCATCGCGATGCCGCGCAGCATGGACTGCAGCCAGGCGCTGCTCGGTGCGGGCGTGGCCGCGGACTCCGCCTCGATGAGGTCATGGGACGCCCTCGTCACGCGCTCGAGTGCCGCGAGCGCCCGCTCGCACTCAGGGTCTTCCTCGATGTCGGCGTTGTACGGCAGACGACCGGCGTCCAGGTACTCCGAGAGCTGCGTCAGGGTGTACCCCGCGGCGCCGATGGTCGGCTCGACTTCTTCGCTCATGCCCATTCCTCCATGCCCCGCAGCAGCGCGATCCGGGCCCGAGAGAGGGCCCCACGCACCGTCGATGTGTTCGTGTCGAGCTGTTCGGCGATCTCCGCGTACGTGAACCCGGCGGTCTCCTTGAGGATCCAGCACTGTCGCTGCAGCTCGGGGAGGCCCGCGAGCACCCGGGACGCCGAATCGAGCTTCGCGTTCAGCTCGAGCTGCGCGAGCGGACCGAGCTCCGGGGCCTCCGGGGCGTCCACGTCGTCGATGTCCTGCTCGAACTTCCGCCTCCTGAGGCGATCGGTCGCCTTGCGTGCCGCGATCTGCACGAGCCACGCGCGCACGGCATCCGGGTCGCGGAGGAGGTCGAGGCGCTTCCAGGCGACGATGCAGGCGTCCTGCACCGCGTCCTCGGCGTCAGCGCGCGACGACAGCAGCCTGATGGCGGTCGCGATCATGAGTCCCCAATGCCGGCGGATGAGCACCTCGAACGCACGCTCGTCACCGTCTCTAGCGCGGGCGACGAGCAGCGCATCCGGCGCATCTGCGAGGTCAGGCACGCTTCCTCCTTCGCGACGTTCGGAACTGGCTGGTCCTGCCGGGCAACCCTAGGGCATGCAGACCCGGCACTCCCTGCCAATGAGCGGGTTCACCACCACGTGGGGATCGACGCAACTTCTCCCCCGGCAATCGCCATCGTGTTTCCGGCAGGTAAACTCCACACGCGCGCGGGTGCCCGCGCGCGGAGAGAACACACTGGGGGAACACCTTGAGCTTTTTCCAAAGCCTGATGCGAACGAAGAGCATCGAGGCCTCACTCGCGGACTCGCACTCCGAGGAACGGTCGCTCAAGCGGTCCCTCGGAGTGTGGGACCTCGCCATCATGGGCGTCGCCGTCGCCGTCGGCGCCGGCATCTTCTCCGTCGGAGCGAAGGCGGCCGCCAACAACGCCGGCCCGTCCATCACCCTCGGATTCCTGCTCGCCGCCGTGACCTGCGGCCTCGCGATCATGGCCTACGCGGAGTTCGCCTCGTCCGTGCCCGTGGCCGGTTCCGCCTACACCTTCACCTACGCGACGCTCGGCGAGCTCCTGGCCTGGATCATCGGCTGGGACCTCATCCTCGAGATGCTGTCAGCATCCGCCGTCATCGCGAGCTACTGGGGCGTCTACCTGCAGGAGGTCGTCAACATCTGGGGCTGGGACATCCCGCCCAAGCTCAGCATCTTCGGCCTGTTCGAGCTGAACTGGGCCGCCTTCTTCATCGTGGCCGTCCTCACGACGCTGCTCGTGCTCGGCACGAAGCTCTCATCACGCGTCAGCGCGGTCCTGACGATCCTCAAGGTCCTGACCGTGCTGTTCGTCATCGTCGTCGGCGCGTTCTTCGTGAAGGCCAGCAACTACACACCGTTCATCCCGCCGTCGCAGCCTGCGGCCGAGTCGGGCACGGATGCCTGGCACCAGTCGCTCTTCTCGTTCATGTCCGGCGCTGAGCCGAGCATGTACGGCGTCTTCGGGCTCCTCGCCGGCGCATCCATCGTCTTCTTCGCGTTCATCGGCTTCGACGTCGTCGCGACGAGCGCGGAGGAAGTCAAGAACCCGAAGAAGAACCTGCCCCGCGGCATCTTCCTCGGCCTCGGCATCGTGACGGTGCTCTACCTCTCGGTGAGCCTCGTCATCACCGGCATGGTCTCCTACAAGGACCTCGCCGCCGCCGAGACCCCGTCGCTGGCGACCGCGTTTGTCCTCGTCGGCGCCGACTGGGCGGCGCAGATCATCTCCATCAGCATCCTGCTCGGCTTCACGACCGTCATCCTCGTGCTGCTCATGGGCCTCGCCCGCGTGCTGTTCTCCATGAGCCGCGACGGCCTGCTGCCGCGTTCGTGGAGCATCACGAGCGAGAAGCGCAAGACCCCCATCCGTCTGCAGATCGGCGTCGGCATCGCCGTCGCGCTTCTCGCCGGCCTCACGAACGTCGACTGGCTTGAGGAGATGATCAACATCGGCACGCTCTCCGCGTTCGTGCTGGTGAGCCTGTCCATCCTCGTGCTCCGCAAGAAGTACCCGAACCGCGAGCTCGCCTACCGCATGCCGTGGTCGCCGTTCCTGCCGATCCTGTCGGCCGTGCTCTGCTTCTGGCTCATGCTCAACCTGTCGACGCTCACCTGGCTCCGCTTCGCCATCTGGCTGGCCATCGGCCTCGCCATCTACTTCCTCTACAGCCGCCGCAACTCGCGGCTTGGCAAGGAGCGCGCCTCCTACACCGAGATCCTCGGCGCCGAGCTCAAGTAGTCCAGCGACGAGATACCCCGAAGGGTCGTCATCCGCACAGGATGGCGACCCTTCGGGGTATCTGGCGCACCACGCGACGGCGCAGCGGCGCCGGGCCTAGAGCTGTGAGACTTCCCTGCGGTGCGGCACGATGGGCGGCTGGACGCCACCGAGCTGCTCGATGATGCGCACCACCTGGGTCGAGTAGCCGAACTCGTTGTCGTACCAGACGTAGAGCACGAGGTTCTTGCCCTCGGCGATCGTCGCGAGGCCATCCACGATACCGGCGCGCGTCGTGCCGACGAAGTCGGTGGAGACGACCTCGCTCGACTCGATGTAGTCGATCTGCTGGCGGAGCACCGAGCTGAGCGACACCTGGCGCAGGAAGTCGTTGACCTCGCCGCGGGTCGTCGGGCGCTCGAGCGTGAGGTTGAGCACGGCCATGGAGACGTCCGGCGTGGGAACGCGGATGGCGTTGCCCGTGAGCTTGCCCTCGAAGTGCGGCAGCGCCTTCGCGACGGCCTTCGCCGCACCGGTCTCGGTGATCACCATGTTGAGTCCGGCGGCCCGACCACGACGGTCGCCCTTGTGGAAGTTGTCGATGAGGTTCTGATCGTTGGTGAACGAGTGCACCGTCTCGACGTGACCGTGCACGACCCCGTAGCGCTCGTCGATCACCTTGAGCACCGGCGTGATGGCGTTGGTCGTGCACGAGGCGGCCGACAGGATGCGATCGTCGTCGGTGATGCCGGCGTTGTTGATGCCGTAGACGATGTTCTTCAGCTGCCCCTTGCCGGGCGCCGTGAGCAGCACTCGACGCACTCCGGGGCTCTGCAGGTGCTGCGCGAGACCGTCGGCGTCGCGCCAGCGTCCCGTGTTGTCGACCACGATCGCGTCGCGGATGCCGTACGACTCGTAGTCGACAGTCGCGGGGTCGTTCGAGTAGATGACCTGGATGACCGTGCCGTTGGCCTGGATCGTCGAAGCGGCCTGGTCGACCGAGATGGAGCCGGCGAACGCGCCGTGCACCGAGTCGCGGCGCAGCAGGCTCGCACGCTTCTCGAGGTCGTTGTCACTCCCCTTGCGGACGACGATGGCGCGCAGGCGCAGCCCCCGTCCCGTGCCGGCGTGCGAGATGATGATGCGCGCCAGGAGGCGGCCGATGCGGCCGAAGCCGTAGAGCACGACGTCGGCGCCCGAGTCCGGAGAGCCGGTTCCGATGACTTCGAGGAGCTGGTTCGCGAGGAACGTGTCGAGGTCCTCACCCTGTGCCGCGAAGCGCGTCGCCAGCTCGCCGAGGTCGATGGAGGCGGTGCCGAGATCGAACTCCTGCAGCCGCTCGAGGATCGGCAGCGTCGCGTCCAGCGACAGCTCGACGTCGTTGATGCGGCGGGCGAAGCGGTGCGCCTTGATGATGTCGATCGCGGAGAGGTTGATGAGGCGGTGACCGTAGATGGAGGTCACGACGTTCCGCGTGCGGTACAGGTTCCCGATGAGCGGGATCATCCGCTCGGCGATGCCGACTTTCTCCAGCCACTCGTGCTGCGTCTGCTCGGACTTTTCCATCATCGAATGGGACCCCTCAACGTCGAAAGTTCTCGCCTGAACGCCAGGCACAGACAAAATCCTACGGTTCTGCGTCCTGCACCAGGCCCGAATCGGCGGCATGGAGCGCCGAGGTATTCACGATGAGAGAAATTCTGGCGTTTTTGACAGACAGGATCTGCCACGCGAAAGGGGCCAGCCCCGCCGACCCGACCGGGTCGAACTGGACTGGCCCCATCGAGCTCGAGGGCCCGATCAGCTGCGCTTGGCCCGCTTCTCGCGAACACGCATGTTCGTGATGATGGGCGACCCCTCGAAGCCGTACACCTCGCGCAGGCGACGCTGGATGAAGCGACGGTAACCCGGGTCGAGGAAGCCGGTCGTGAAGAGCACGAATGTCGGCGGGCGCGTCTGCGCCTGCGTGCCGAACAGGATGCGCGGCTGCTTTCCGCCTCGGAGCGGGTGCGGGAACTCGGCCGTGAGCTCGGCCAGGAACGCGTTGAACTTGCCGGTCGGGATGCGCGTGTCCCACGAGTCGAGGGCGAGCTCGAGCGCTGGCACGAGCTTCTCGAGGTGGCGCCCCGTCTTCGCGGAGATGTTGACGCGCGGCGCCCAGGCGACGTGGGCGAGGTCCCGCTCGACCTCACGTTCGAGCTGCCAGCGGCGTTCGTCGTCGAGCATGTCCCACTTGTTGAACGCGAGCACCAGCGCGCGGCCGGACTCGAGGACGAGGTCGATGATGCGCAGATCCTGCACGTTGACGGCCTCGGTCACGTCGAGGACCACGACGGCGACCTCGGCCTTCTCAAGAGCTGCCGTCGTTCGCAGCGAGGCGTAGAAGTCGGCGCCCTGCTGCAGGTGCACGCGGCGGCGGATGCCGGCCGTGTCGACGAAGCGCCAGATCTTGCCACCCAGCTCGACCTGCTCGTCGACGGGGTCGCGCGTCGTGCCAGCGAGCGAGTTGACGACGACGCGTTCCTCGCCCGCGGCCTTGTTCAGGAGGCTTGACTTGCCGACGTTCGGGCGCCCCAGGATGGCGACGCGGCGGGGTCCGCCGATCTCCTCCTTCGCGACCTTCGAGACCTCGGGGAGGATCTCGATGACCTTGTCGAGGAGGTCCGCGACGCCGCGGCCGTGCACGGCGGAGACCGGCCACGGCTCACCGAGGCCGAGGCTCCACAGCTGCGCTGCGTTCGGCTCCTGCACGGCGTCGTCGACCTTGTTCGCGACCAGGATGACGGGCCGGTCGGTGCGGCGGAGCAGCTTCACGACGTGCTCATCGGTCGCGGTCGGGCCGACGTTCGCGTCGACGACGAACAGGACCGCGTCAGCGAGCTCGACGGCGATCTCGGCCTGCTGAGCGACGGAGAGGTCGATGCCCTTGGCGTCCGGCTCCCACCCGCCGGTGTCGACGATCGTGTACCAGCGGTTGTTCCACTCGGCCTTGTACGAGACGCGGTCGCGCGTGACACCGGGGGTGTCCTCGACGACTGCCTCGCGGCGGCCGATGATGCGGTTGACCAGTGCGCTCTTGCCCACGTTCGGGCGTCCTACGACTGCGAGCACGGGGAGCGCGGGCAGGTAGGTGATGGCGTCGCCGTCCTCGGAGGCGCCGAGCAGCACCTCGAGGTCGTCTTCCTCGAGCTCGTAGTCGTCGAGGCTCTGGCGCAGCGCCTGGGTGCGCTTCTCCACGACCGTGTCGTCGAGCTCCTCGAGGCGCGCGACGAGCTCTTCGCCGCCTGCTGGGTCGAACTCCTCGGAGGCGTCGGTCGCCTCGTCGTTCCGTCCTTGGTCGTCAGTCATCGTGACTCCTTCGTGTTGTCGTGTCTGACAGCGCTTGGGGCGGCTGCCAGCGACGGTGCTGTCGTCTGGTGCGGACCTGGTGTCGCCGAGGCGACGATCCGCAGGAATTCCTCGACGGACTGCTCGAAGTCGAGCCTTGTCGTGTCGAGCACCGTGACGCCGTCGGCGGCTTCGGTGAAGTTGGTGACCTTGGCGTCGCGGGCGTCGCGCGCTGACACGGACTCCGCAACGGCGGCGACGGTCTCGCCGACCTTCTCGCCCGCCCTGCGCGCGATGCGCACGGCCTCGTCGGCGGTCATGAGGATGCGCGCAGGGGCATCCGCGGCCACGACCGTCGTGATGTCCCGACCCTCGGCGATGATGCCTGGGCTCGTGGTGCCGGCCATGGTGCTCCGGAAGAGCGCCGTGAGGGCCTCGCGGGCAGCAGGCACGCGGGAGACCCGCCAGACCTCGCCGGAGATGGCGGTGTCGCGGATGAGCTCCGTGACGTCGCTCTCGCCGACGCGAACCCAGCGTTCGTCCGGGCTCTCCGAGATGCGGTACCGGTCGATGAAGCTCGGGAGCAGTGCCGCGACGGCGTCGACGTCGTCGAGGTCGCATCCGCTGTCGATCGCGAACCAGGTGAGCGCGCGGTACGCGGCACCTGTGTCGAGGTAGCCGAAGCCGAGGCGTCGCGCGCTCTCACGGCAGACGCTCGACTTGCCGGAGCCTGCCGGCCCGTCGACGGCGACGACGACGGGCGTGCCAGCGGCGAGGGCGTCGTGGCTGATCGGGGTGGTCTCGGTCATGCGGCGATCCTCCATCCGCGCTGTTCGAGCTCGTCGACGAGCTTCGCGGTTGCCGAGGGGACGACGGAGATGACGACGAGGCCGACGTTGGAGGCCTGAGCGTGCTCCATGCGGAAGTCCTCGACGTTGACCTGGGCGTCGCCCACGTCGCCCATGAGCTTCGCGAGCTGGCCTGGCTTGTCGTCGATCATGACCGTGACGGAGTCGAACTCACGCCTCGAGGAGCCGTGCTTGCCTGGCAGCCGCGCGACGCCGGCGTTGCCGGTCGCGAGCTGCTCGGCGATGATGCGGCCCGAGCCGCGCTCGTGGCTGTGCTCGAGTGCGCTGGCGACCTTGTCGAGGTCTGCCTGCAGCTTGCGGAGCACAGCAGCGGTCGGGGCGGCGTTCGCGGTGAGGATCTGCGTCCACAGCACGGGGTCGCTGGATGCGATGCGCGTGAGGTCCCGCAGGCCTTGGCCCGCGAGCGCCGTGGCCCCGTCCTCGTCGTCGACGAGACGCGAGGCGAGCAGCGTGGAGACGAGCTGGGGAACGTGCGAGATGAGCGCGACGGCCCGGTCGTGATCGTCCGCGGTCATGGTGACGGGAGTGGCGCCGACGTCGAGGGCGAGCCCCTCGATCTCCTGCAACGCGAAGACGCTGGTCTGCTCGTGGTGCGCGATGACCCAGGGGCGGCCGACGAAGAGGTCTGCACGGCCCGAGAGCGGCCCGCCCGTCTCGCGCCCGGCCATGGGGTGCGACCCGAGGTAGCGGCTGATGTCGGCGCCTCGGGCGACGAGCTCTGCGAGCGGCGCCGACTTCACGCTCGCGACGTCGGTCACGATGGCGTCGGGCCAGCGTTCGAGTTCCGCGGCCACGACCTGGCCGGTCACGTCAGGGGGCACGCAGACGACGACGATCCGCGGGGCTTCTCCCCCGGCGGCGTCAGCGGCCAGGGTCCCCGCCCCGTAGTCGACGGCGAGCTGGAGCACCGAAGGTGAGATGTCGTCGAGCTGGACGTCGACGCCGAGCCTGCGCAGGGCGTGCCCGACGCTGGTGCCGAGCAGCCCGGCACCGACCACCCGTACCGGGGAGTTGGTTCGAGTTGGCGTCATCGACGACCTTTCGATCTGGTGGGCGGCGCCTGCCGCGGGCCGCGGCCCTGCTTGGGCTCGCGGGCCGGCTCTGCCGCCTGGGTGAGGGAGCCGCCGTCGCGCTGCTCCCCGGCTCGCCGGGCGAGCTTCAGGATGCGGCCGAGTTCCAGTGTAGTGAACTCGCGCATCTCGCCTTCGCGGAGTGTGCCGAGGTTCAGCGGGCCGAAGCTGCGGCGGACGAGCGCGGTGACGGGGTGGCCGACCTCCTCGAGCATGCGACGCACGATCCGGTTGCGGCCGGAATGCAGCACGATCTCGACAAGCGAGGCGGTGCGGCTGGGCTGGTCGGCGAGGAGCCTCGCGCTGTCGGCCTTGATGAAGCCGTCCTCGAGCTCGAAGCCCTGGCGGAGGCGCTGCAGGGCCTTCGCGGAGACCCGCCCGTCGACGCGTGCGATGTACGTCTTCTCGACACCGAAGGACGGGTGCGCGAGCACGTGCGCGAGCTCACCGTCGTTGGTGAGGATGAGCAGGCCGCTCGTGTCGACGTCGAGCCTGCCGACGTTGTAGACCCGCTCGCTGAACTCCCTCGTGAACTCGCGGAGGTCGGGGCGTCCCTGCTCATCGCGCATCGTGGAGACGACGCCGGTCGGCTTGTTGAGCACGACGTAGCGCTTGCTCGGGTCCAGCTGGATGGGCGTGCCGTCGACGGCGACCTCGTCGCGGTCCGGGAAGATGCGGCTGCCGAGCTCGGTCACGACGACGCCGTTGACCTCGATACGACCCTGCGTGATGTACTGCTCGCACACGCGACGCGAGGCGACGCCGGCCGCGGCGAGGGCCTTCTGCAGGCGCACGCCGTCGCTCCGCTCCGGCGCCGGTTCGGCTTCACGCCCCGCGAGCGGGATGTCGTCGAAGTCGTCCATCGAGTAGCCGCCCTCGGGGCGAGCCTGCGCCGCCTGGCGGAGTGCCGCTGCCTCGTCGGCGGTGCGGTCGGTGTCGCCGCGGCGCGATCCGCGCCCTCGCTGGTCACTCATGGAATCCGTCCTGTCCTTCGTCGAGCAGAGGTGAGATCTTGGGCAGCTCGTCGAGCGAGTTGAGTCCCAGATGCACCAGAAGCGTCTGAGTCGTGACGTAGCGAATGGCCCCGGTCACGTCGTCGTGGCCGTCTTCTGCGATGAGGCCACGTGCTACCAGAGTACGCACCACCGAGTCGACGTTCACGGCGCGCACCTGCGCCACCTGCGAACGCGTGATCGGCTGGCGGTACGCGATGACGGCCAGCGTCTCGAGCGCGGCCTGCGAGAGCTTCGACGGCTGACGCGTGAGCACGAAGTCGGCGACGATGTCGTCGAGGTTCTCGCGCACGTAGAGCCGCCATCCTCCACCCACTTCGCGCAGCTCGAAGCCGCGCTCGGGACCAGCGAGGTCACCGTTGTAGTCGGCGACCAGACGGCCGATGGAGGCGCGCACATCGGGGACGGGGCGGCTGACGGCCCCGGCGATGGCCACGAGCGACAGCGGCTCGTCGGCGACGAAGAGGATCGCCTCGACGGCTCGGTCGAGGTCGATGCTCGGCTGGTGAGCTTCTTCGGCCGCGCGGTCGAGCTGCCGCGGATCAGTCATCGTCGTCTCCGAGGCTCGAGAGCTGCGCGGCGTCCCAGTCGTCGGCATCCCAGGTCACCGTCAGCTCGCCGAGGGGCGTCTCCTGCTCGAAGCTGAGCGCTGCACGCCGGTAGAGCTCGAGGAGGGCGAGGAAGCGAGCGATGACGACACCCCGCGCGTCGGCGTCGGCGACGAGCTCGCGGAACGTCCGCGGCTCACCATCCTGCAGCAGGGCGACGAGGATCCGGGCCTGCTCGCGGATGCTCACCTTGGGCGCGTGCAGGTGGGTGAGGCCGACGGTCGGGATCTCGCGCGGTGCGAGCGCGAGGGTCGCGAGCGCCGCGAAGTCGGCGGCCGAGAGCGTCCAGACGAGATCCGGGATGCGCTCCCTGAACTTCGGCTCGAGCGGCACGGCGCGGGTCGTGCGCTGCCCCTCGACGCCGAGCGCGGCCGCGAACCAGGTGGAGACCTCTTTGAAGGCCTTGTACTGCAGGAGACGGGCGAAGAGCAGGTCCCTCGCCTCCAGGATCGCCACGTCCTCCGCATCCACATACTCGCCCTGCGGCAGCAGGCTGACGATCTTCATGTCGAGGAGGGTTGCGGCGACGACGATGAACTCGCTCGCGCGGTCGAGCTCCTCCGGCGTCGACAGATCGTTGAGGTACCCGATGAACTCACTCGTGACGCGGCTCAGCGACACTTCGGTGATGTCCATCTCGTGCTTCGAGATGAGGGTGAGGAGCAGATCGAACGGGCCCTCGAAGTTGCTCAGCGACACCCGGAAGTCTGGGTCGGACGCGCCTTCGAGGTCGGGCGCGGCGGAGGCGCCGACCCGCGGTGCTGAGGTTCCCCGGGTGGTCAGGGCGCTAGGCGACGGCGCCACGTTCGATCAACTCGCGCGCGAGCTGGTGGTACGCCTTCGACGCGGTGTGCTCTGGAGCGAATCGGACGATGGGCACTCCGGCGACGGATGCGTCGGGGAACTTCACCGTGCGGCCGATGACCGTGTCGAAGACCCGGTCGCCGAACGCCTCGTACACGCGGTCGAGCACCTCGCGCGAGTGCAGCGTGCGGCCGTCGTACATCGTGGGGAGGATGCCGTCGAGCTCGAGCGACGGGTTCAGCCGGTCGCGGACCTTGTCGACGGTCTCGACGAGCAGCGCGACACCGCGGAGCGCGAAGTACTCGCATTCGAGCGGGATGACGACGCCGTGGCTCGCCGTGAGCGCGTTGACGGTGAGGAGGCCCAGTGACGGCTGGCAGTCGACGATGATGACGTCGTACTCGCTCGACACCTTGCGGAGCACGCTCGCGAGGATCTGCTCGCGAGCGACCTCGGTGACGAGGTGCACCTCCGCAGCGGAGAGGTCGATGTTGGCGGGCATCACGTCGAGGCCAGGGAACGCGGTGGCCTGGATGACGTCGTGCGGGTCCTTGACCGTGCCGATCAGCAGATCGTAGACGGTCGGCACGTCGTACGTGCGGATTCCGAGGCCGGCGCTCAGCGCACCCTGGGGGTCGAAGTCGACGGCCAGCACCCGGCGACCGTAGAGGGCGAGGGATGCGCCGAGGTTGATGCTCGTCGTGGTCTTCCCGACGCCACCCTTCTGGTTGCACATCGAGATGATGCGCGCGGGGCCGTGGCTCTCCAGCTCTTCCGGCACCTCGAAGTGGTTGTAGAGTCGCGTCGACACCGCGCTTGCGCTGCGGGGCGTGGATTCGATCGTCTCTTCGCTCATGACCTCTGCATCCTATCCCCGCCTCAGCCTCCGCCGAGGGTGGCGCGCGGATGGCTCGTCGCGTACACGTCGCGCAGGGTGTCGGCGGTCACGAGCGTGTAGATCTGCGTCGTCGACACCGAGGCGTGGCCAAGCAGCTCCTGGACGACTCGCACGTCAGCACCGCCCTCGAGCAGGTGG
Organism: Pseudoclavibacter sp. Marseille-Q434; assembly: GCF_050315415.1. NCBI lineage: Bacteria > Bacillati > Actinomycetota > Actinomycetes > Micrococcales > Microbacteriaceae > Pseudoclavibacter > Pseudoclavibacter sp. Marseille-Q434. The sequence goes on from NZ_JBNPQH010000001.1 coordinate 1,426,583, forward strand.
GTCGCGAAGGAGTGTCGCAGGGTGTGCGGGGAGACTCGACCCGCGAGGTCGGCTCGCGTCGCGATGGCGTCCAGCAGGTTGAACGCGCTCTGCCGCGACAGCCGCGCTCCTCGTGTGCCGAGGAACAGCGCGGGAGTCGCATTCCCCCGCGTCGAGAGCTCACGCCGCGCTCGCACGAGGTAGCGGTCGAGCGCCCGCTGGGCGAAGCTGCCGACCGGCACGATGCGCTGCTTGTTGCCCTTGCCTCGGACCCGCAGGATGCCGGGCTCGATCAGATCATCGACGTTGAGGTCGACGAGTTCGGAGATGCGGGCGCCGCTCGCGTAGAGGAGCTCGACGAGTGCCGTATCGCGCATCGCCTCGAGCGTCTCGCCGTCAGCCGCCTGCAGCAGCCGTTCGACCTCGGCGACCGTGAGCGCCTTCGGCAGCCGTGACGGGAGCTTCGGGGCACGCGTGCGTGTCGTGGCGTCCACATCCAGCACGCCTTCGTCGAGCAGGAACCGGTGGAAGCCGCGGACCGACGACAGGGCCCTCGAGACGGAGGACGCAGCCAGGCCCTCGCCTTCGCGGAGGTGCGCGAGGAACGCGGACGCGTCGTCGGCGGTCACCGCACCGATCGGCCCACGGTTGGTGCCCTCGAGCCATTCGAGGTACTTGCCGAGGTCGCGCCGGTAGGCGCCGAGGCTGTTGCTCGACAGACCACGCTCGATGGTCAGGTGTCGGAGGTAGGTGTCGAGCAGTGCCGTGTCCGTCTTCGCATCGCCCGGATGTGCAGCCACGGCGCGTCGACTACTCTGGGCGGCCCGGCGACCGGGTCGGCCACTCCGCGCCGGCAGGGCGCAGCGTCGACCAGCCGCGCTCCTTCGCGAGGTGGAGCGCCATGATGCCGGAGATGACGAACGGGTTCTGCACCGAGCCTGCGAGGACGGCGTCGAGCGCCTCCGGCAGCGCCACCCAGCGCTGCTCCAGCTCCGCTTCCTCGCCGGTGCGGGCGAAGGCCTCTGGCGTCGAGGAGACCGCGCGCGCGAGGTACACGCGCACGTTCTCGCTGCTCCCGCCTGGCGAGGTGTACTGGTCGAGGAGCACGTCCCAGCGGTCGGCGACGAGGTCCACCTCTTCAGCGAGTTCGCGCTTCGCCGCGTCGAGCGGGTCCTCGCCTGGCGCGTCGAGAAGCCCTGCGGGCAGCTCCCAGTCGCGCCGCCCGACGGGGTGACGGTACTGGCGGATGAAGAGGATGCGGTCGGCGTCGTCGAGCACGAGCACCGCGACGGCGCCCGTGTGGGCCATGAACTCCCGGGTCAGCTCCTCGTCACCGAAGCGGAACCGCTCCCGGACGATATCCCAGACGGCGCCGCGGAACACGACGCTCGATTCGAGCACCGTGTCCTCGGCGACCTGGTCGGCGAAGGGACCCGCTCCGGCGGCGTCGGTCACTGCTGGACCTGGTCCACGTCCTGCACGTTCTCCTCGACGTCGACGAGGCGTCCCGAGCGCTGACGCTCGAGGCCGGCGGCGACGAGGCCGGAGAAGAGCGGGTGCGCGCTGTTCGGGCGCGACTTCAGCTCGGGGTGCGCCTGCGTCGCCACGTAGAACGGGTGCACCTCGCGCGGCAGCTCCACGTACTCGACGAGCGTGCCATCCGGGGAGAGCCCAGAGAAGTGGAGCCCCGCATCCGCGATCTGCTCGCGGTACGCGTTGTTCACCTCGTAGCGGTGGCGGTGGCGCTCCTCGACGAGCGTCGAGCCGTAGAGCTCCGCGATGATGGACCCCTCGTCGAGGGCCGCCGGGTAGGACCCGAGGCGCATGGTCCCGCCCATGTCGCCGGTCTCGATGATGTCGACCTGCTCGGCCATCGTCGCGATGACGGGGTTGGGCGTCTCCGGGTCGAACTCGGAGGAGCTCGCGTCGGTGATGCCGACGACGTTGCGTGCGTACTCGATGACCATGCACTGCATGCCGAGGCACAGGCCGAGCGTGGGGATTGCGTTGTCACGCGCGAAGCGCAGCGCGCCGAGCTTGCCCTCGATGCCGCGGATGCCGAAGCCGCCTGGCACGCAGATCGCGTCGACGTCGCTGAGCTGTGCTGCCGCGCCGTCGTGCGTCTCGCACTCGTCGGACGGGATCCAGCGCAGCTTCACGCGGGTCTGGTTCGCGAAGCCGCCGGCTCGCAGCGCCTCGGTGACCGACAGGTAGGCGTCTGGCAGATCGATGTACTTGCCGACGAGCCCGACCGTGATCTGGTGCTTCGGCTGGTGCACGACCTCGAGCAGGCGCTCCCAGGCGCTCCACTCGATGGGCTCGGCCGGGAGCTTGAGCTGCTCGATGATGTACTCGTCGAGGCCCTGCTCGCGCAGCACGCGCGGGATGTCGTAGATCGAGGGCAGGTCGATGGTGTTGACGACCGCACGCTCGGGCACGTCGCACATGAGCGCGATCTTGCGCTTGTTGCTCTCCGTCACCGGGCGGTCGCTGCGGAGCACGAGAGCGTCCGGCTGGATGCCGGCGGAGCGCAGCGCGGCGACCGAGTGCTGGGTGGGCTTCGTCTTCTGCTCCCCGGATGCGCCCATGAACGGCACGAGCGAGACATGCACGAAGAAGACGTTGTCGCGGCCGAGCTCGTGGCGCAGCTGGCGCGCCGACTCGATGAACGGCTGCGACTCGATGTCGCCGATGGTGCCGCCGACCTCGGTGATGATGACGTCGGGGCGAGGCTCCTCGCTGGCCTGCAGGCGCATGCGGCGCTTGATCTCGTCGGTGATGTGCGGGATGACCTGCACGGTGTCGCCGAGGTACTCGCCGCGTCGCTCCTTGGCGATGACGCTCGAGTAGATCTGTCCCGTCGTGACGTTCGCCGACTGGGCGAGGTCGACGTCGAGGAAGCGCTCGTAGTGCCCGATGTCGAGGTCGGTCTCAGCGCCGTCGTTGGTGACGAACACCTCACCGTGCTGGAACGGGTTCATCGTTCCCGGGTCGACGTTCAGGTACGGGTCGAGCTTCTGCATGACGACTCGCAGGCCTCGGGCCCTGAGCAGATTGCCCAGGCTGGCGGCGGTCAAGCCCTTGCCGAGCGAGGAGACGACGCCCCCGGTCACATAGATCTGCTTGACAACGGCCTGGTCGTTTCCCGCAACTGGGATATCTGCGCTAGTCACGGAATTCCATCTTAGACGACGGACCGCGATCCGTCTGCGCCTGCGTCGTGTCCGACGCTCCCCTGCACTGCTCGATTCGCCGCAGCGAGCTCCAGCAGCTCCTCGGCGTGGGCGTTTCCGGTCTCGCTGTCGGAGAGTCCGGACAGGAGCCGGGCGATCTCCTGCGTGCGGTCCGCCCCGCTGATCCGGCGGATGCTCGACGTGGTGAACTGCCCGTCGCTCGACTTCTCGATGCTGATGTGGTTGTCCGAGAACGCCGCGACCTGTGCCAGGTGGGTGACGACGATGACCTGCGCGTTCGCGGAGAGCCGCTGCAGGCGGCGCCCGATCTCGATGGCGGCGGAGCCTCCGACGCCGGCGTCGACCTCGTCGAAGACGAGCGTCGGCACCGAGCTCACATCGGCGAGCACCACTTCCAGGGCCAGCATGACTCGGGAGAGCTCACCGCCTGATGCCCCCTTGCCCAGGGGTGTGGGCTCCGTTCCCGGGTGCGGGCGGAGCATGAACGCGACACGGTCGCCTCCGTGCGCGGCGATCTCGTCGAGCGACGAGATCTCGACCGTCAGCTGCGCCGCAGGCATCGCGAGCGCGTGCAGCTCCTTCGTGACTCGTTCTTCGAGCACCGAGGCGGTCGCCGTCCGGAGTTCGGTGAGCCGCGAGGCCGCCGCTGCGAGTGTCTCCTCGGCCTCGGCGATCTGCGTCTCCAGCTCCTGGATGCGCGTGGAGTCGTTCTCGAGCTCGAGCAACTGCATGCCGGCCTGCGAGCCGAGCTCGATGACGTCGTCGAGGGTCGGCCCGTACGTGCGCGTCAGGCTCGTGAGCAGCGTCAGGCGGTCGTTGAGCTGAGCCAGCTCGCCGCTCCCCTCCGCCTCGAGCCCGTCGAGGTAGCCCGCGAGGCGGAGCCCGAGCTCGTCGATCGCGAACGAGATGTCTGCCGCGGCCTGTCCCAACTCACCCAGCGCGGGGTCGCTCGACGTCGCGCTGTCGATCAGGGATCGCACCTGGGAGACGAGCTCGGTCGAACTCCCGCCACCCTCGCCGCCGAACCCTGCGGAGCTGTCCCCCGCCAGCAGCTCGTGCGCCTGGCCGACGTCGCGGCGCAGGGCTTCGAGGTTCGAGAGACGCTCGATGCGCGCCAGAAGCGTCACGTCCTCCCCCGGCTGGGGCTCGGCTGGCTCGATGTCGGCCAGGGCGCGGCGCAGGCGGGCAGCTTCGAGCTCACGCTCGGCCTCGGCGTCGCTCAGCGTCTGCAGCTCCGAGCGGAGCTCGCCGCGGCGGATGTGCGCGTCGCGGACCGCGGACCGCGCGGTGCGCAGCTCAGCGCCGCCGAACGCATCCAGCGCCGCTCGCTGCGCGCCCTCGCTGCGCAGCCGCCACTGGTCGCTCTGCCCGTGCACGACCACGAGCCGCTCGCCGAGGTCGGCGAGGATCGACGCGGGGACACCGCGCCCGCCGAGCCAGGCCCGGCTCCGGCCTTCAGCGCTCACCTGGCGGGCCACGAGGAGCTCGTCGTTCTCGTCGAGCTCGGCGCCCGCGTCTGCGGCGAGCCTTGCCGCGGGGCTGTCGGAGTCCAGCTGCCAGCGCCCCTCGACGACGGCCTTGCTGGCTCCGGAGCGGACGGCGTCGGCAGACGCGCGTCCTCCGCGCAGCAGACCGAGTGCGGTCACGATCATGGTCTTGCCCGCGCCGGTCTCACCCGTGATCGCGGTGAAACCGGGCCCCAGGGGAAGCTCGGCTCGCTCGATGACGCCGAGGCCGGAGATATCGATGTCAAGAATCATGCGCGTGCGGGTCCTCGCCATCCTGAGGTCGGGAGTTGGAACTTCTCGACAAGTCGCTTGCTGAACGGCGCGCTGTGCAGGCGCGCGAGACGGATCGGGGCGCCGCCCCTCGTCGCCGTCACGCGGGAGCCCGCGGTCAGGTCGTACGTGCGTCGCCCGTCGCACCACAGCACGCCGGGCGTGCCGGTTCTGGGCACGATCTCCACGGCGAGGGTGGAGCTCGGCCCCACCACGATCGGTCTCGCGAAGAGCGCGTGCGCGCTGATGGGCACGAGCAGAAGGGCCTCGACGGTCGGCCAGACGATAGGCCCGCCAGCCGAGAACGAGTAGGCGGTGGAGCCGGTCGGCGTGGAGAAGATGGCACCGTCGGCGCCGAAGCTCAGCAGCGGCTGACCGTCGACCTCCAGGACGAGCTCGAGCATCCGCTCCCTGCTGGCCTTCTCGATCGTCGCCTCATTGAGGGCCCACGTCTCGTAGACGGTCTCGCCGCCGAGCGTGACGCGGACGTCGAGGGTCATGCGCTCCTCGACCTGGTAGTCGCGGTCGAGGGCGCGGCCCACCGCATCCGCCAGCGAGTCTCGCTCGCTCTCCGCGAGGAACCCGACGTGGCCGAGGTTCACGCCGAGGATGGGCACTCCTGCCTCGCGCACGATCTCAGCGGCGCGGAGGATCGTGCCGTCGCCTCCGAGGACGATCGCGATCTCCACCTCGTGCGCCGCGAGCTCCTCCCCGAGCGAGATCGTCGTCCTGGGCACCCGGTTGCGATCGAGGCGCACCAGCTCACGGTAGGTCGCAGGCTCCAGCACGGGCGTGACTCCCGCATCGTCGAGCAGCTGCAGCACGGTCATGGCCGCCTCGATGGCGTCCTCCCGGGCAACGTGGCTGACGACGAGGATGCGCCGCTTCGGGAACTCCGTCATCGATCTCCCTCCAGGTCCTCCGCTTCGACGATGGCTCGTCGCAGAGTGACGAGTCTGTCAGCATCGGCTGGACTCGCGCCTGTCGACGTGCGGAGAACCGCAACGAATTCTGCGTTGCCGTGGGTGCCGACGATCGGCGACGGGCGCAGCGAGACGAGTTCGAGCCCGCAACTCGCCGCCTCGACGAGCACCCGCTCGAGTGCGGGCGCGACCAGTTTCCGGTCGTGGACGATGCCGCCCTTCACGCCGGTTCGGCCAACCTCGAACTGCGGCTTGATGAGCAGCACCGCGTCCGTGAGACCGGGCGCCATCGCCAGGATGGGGGCGATCACCTTCGTCAGCGAGATGAACGAGAGATCGCCGACGACCAAGTCGAGGTCGCCAGAGCGCACGGGAGCATCAGCGGCCTCGAGCAGCTCGTCGAGCTGCTCAGCATCGGTGAAGCGCGCGTTGACGCCCTCGAGGTTCGTCACACGGGGATCTTCGCGCAGGGCGGGCGCGAGCTGGTCGTGACCGACATCCAGGGCCACCACGTGCCTGGCACCGCGCGCGAGCAGCACCTGCGTGAATCCGCCGGTCGAGGCTCCCACGTCGAGCGCTGCCCGCCCAGCCGGATCGAGGGTCGGGACGGCGTCGAGTCCGGCGACGAGCTTGTGCGCGGCGCGGGAGACGAAGTCGTCTCCCCCGGCGACGGCCAGCGCATCGCCAGGCGCGACTCGCACGCCGGTCTTGGTCGAGATGACGCCGTTGACCGACACGAGGCCGGACTCGATGAGTCGCGCCGCCGCCGTCCGACTGCGCGCGAGACCGCGGCGCGTCAGCTCGGTGTCGAGCCGCTGGAGGGCTTCGCTTCCGGCGCTCTGAGATCGCGAGTTCATGACTGGTCTCCATCGAAGAGCTGGACCGGGGTGCTCTCGAGGAGCTGACCGAGCTGCTGATGCACTCGCGAGAACTCGGCTGCCCGCTCAGAGACTGGCAGGGCGCCGATCCGCTCGAGCTCCAGCGTCAGTTCGTTTTCGGGCTCGACGACGTGGTCGCCGCCCGTGCGACCTGCTCCCTCGTGGCCCTCACCCGTGTGTTCGATGGTCACGAGGCGAGCTCCGAGTACAGCACCTCCGGCACGCGGAGCGCGTAGATCAGCTTCTCCGAGGCTGCGATCGCCGCGCAGCCCGCGCGCAGCAGGTTGATGGGCGAGGATCCGGCGCGGTCGACGATGACGTCGATGCCGCGCACCGTGACCTGCGCGTCGCCGACCCTCGCGACGGCGTGCTCGGCCTGCGGACGCTCGGCGATGACCTTCGGGTACGGCTGCGAGAGCTCCCGCAGGTCGCTCAGGATGAAGTCGGGGCGCTGGCCGGGAGGTGCCGCGATGAGCTGCTTCGGGCGGTCAACGCCCGTGAGCACGAACGCCGAGGTCATGCCGGCGTTGTCCGCGCCCTTGATGTCGGTGTCGAGGCGGTCACCGATGAACAGCGCCTTCTTCGCGTCGAAGCGACGCACCGCCTCGTCGAAGATCGCCTTCTCGGGCTTGCCCGCCACGAGGGGCAGCTTCTGCACCGCTGTGTGCACTGCGGAGACCAGCGTGCCGTTCCCGGGCGCGATCCCGCGGGCGACGGGGATCGTCCAGTCCTGGTTCGTCGCGACCCACGGGATGTCGCGGGCGAGCGCAAACGAGGCCTCGGCGAGGTGCTCCCAGCCGACGTGGGGCGCGAAGCCCTGGATCACGGCGTCCGGTCCGTCGTCGGCGGACCGCGTCACGCGGAAGCCGCCCTTCCCGAGCTCGTCGACGAGCCCATCGCCGCCGACCACGAGGATCAGCGCGCCAGGGGCGACCTTCGTGGAGAGCAGCCGGACCGCAGCCTGCGGGCTCGTGACGACATCCTCAGCGGTGAGCGACAGCCCGAGGTCGCGCAGGTGCTGAGCAACCTGCTCGTCAGTGCGTGATGCGTTGTTCGTGATGTAGCCGGAGCGGATGCCGGCGGGCGCGAGCGCGTTCAGGCTCTCGACCGCGTGCGGCACCGGATTCGGGCCGCGGTAGACGACACCATCGAGATCGGCCAGCACAACGTCCACGCCGTCGAGGGGCGCTGGTCCGGTTCCGGTGCTCTTCTTGAACAATGCCATCGGGATCTCTCGTCTCTCTGAGCGTGCCACCGTGCGGTGCCGGGCCGGCGCTCGTACTCGTCATGGGTTGTGCTCGTGGCGCGTTGATCGCTGAGTGCGTGGTGGCGTGACGCAGTCGCGCCGGGGACGCAGGAGCGGGACGGCAGAGTGCATCCGCCGCCCCGCATCCGGTCACAGGTCGAAGAGCGGCTCGGGCTCGTCGCCCTTGCGCTTTCCTTCGTTGTCGTCGTTCTCGTCGTCAGCCTCGGCGTCGGAAGCTGCCTCAGGCTCGGAGGCCGCAGCCGCGGCCTCCGGCTGCGTCGGCTCTACGCCGGCTTTCTCGGCTGCTTCCTCTTCGAGGGCAGCGGGAACGACGTCGAGCTGGACTTCGAGGACGGCAGGTGCGTCCGCCTCGTCTTCCAGCTCTTCGAGCTCCTCAGCGGCGGCGACGATCTCGTCTGCCTCCTCCTGGACCTCGGCGACCTCGTCGGCGGCTTCGGCCTCGGCCACGATGTCCTCCGCCTCGGCCTCCACGTCATCGGCTGCCTCGGCTTCAGCGACGATCTCGTCTGCCTCCGCCTCGACCTCGGCGACCATTGCGTCGTCGAGCACAGCGGCGGCTCCGTCCACAGGTTCAGCGTCGCTCGTCGAGCTGGCCTCTGTGGTCAGCTCGTCGCCGGCGGCGAGCAGCTCGTCGACTTCAGCTTCGAGATCGTCGTCGTCGCTTGAGTAGGGCGCGTCGGTGGCCTCGACCGCGGTGGCCTCAGCCGCGTCTTCGCCGTCGATGCTGTCCGCGGCGTCGGTCGATTCGGTGTCCGAGTCAGTGTCTTCGGTGAGGGCAGCCTCGCCGTCGATCTCGTCGTCCTCTTCCTCGAGCGGTGGGAACTCGCCCTCGGTGATGACCTCGATCGTCTCGTGCTCGTCGTGCTTGACGGCGTCGAGCGCATCCTGGGCACGGGTCGCGAGCGCAGTCCAACGCTCGGCCTCCGACTGGCGGCCGAGCTCTTCGAGCACGGTCGCGTAGGCGCCGAAGAGCGCCGGGCTGTACGAGTAGGCGCGCTTGGGGTCGAGCTGCGGGATCTCGAGCTCGGCGAGCGCAAGATCGGGTGAGCCCTGGTCGAGGCGTGCGCCCGACATGGCGATGGCAACCTGGACGAGTTCCGCTGGGCCGAGGCCCGTGCGATCGGCGGCGCGGCCCAGCTCGAGGGCTCGGTCGGGGCGACCGAGCCCACGCTCGCTGTCGATCATGAGCGCCAGCTGGTCTTCCTTGCCGCTGATGCGTCGGTAGGTGCGCAGCTCTCGCAGCGCGAGGGCGTAGTCGCCGATCGTGTAGGCCGTGATCGCGAGCGTCTCGCGGACCATGGCGATTCGACCGCCGCGACGGGCCGCGGAGACGGCGTGCTGGTGAGCCAGCTCCGGGTCGGTGTCGATGAGCACGGAGGCCATGACGAGGTGCCTCGCCACGAACTCCTGGTTCGTCGCCTCGAGCGTCTTGAGCTCGTTGCGGGCGCCCTTCGGCAGGTCCGATTCGCTGACCTCATCGGGCACGATGGGGTCGATGTGCTCCGCGCGGACCGGGCGCAGCTCGCGTGCAAGCAGCTCCTCTTCCGTCAGCTCCGGGCGTTCCGGCGCGGGACCACCGCGTCCGCCGAAACCGCCTCGGCGGTCCTGCCCACGGTCGTCACGTCCGCCGCGGCTGTTGTTGCGGGGGCCGGATGAGCGGCGTTCCCCGTCGCGGGGCGGGTAGCTCTTCCGCTCGCCATCGCGGGGCGGGTACGACTTCCGCTCGCCGTCACGGGGCGGGTAGCTCTTCCGCTCGCCATCCCGGGGCGGGTACGACTTCCGCTCACCATCCCGGGGAGCGTACGACTTCCGCTCACCGTCGCGGGGCGGGTAGGACTTGCGCTCGCCACGGTTGTCACCGCGGTCATCACGCGATCCGAACGAACGACGCTCGCCATCGCGGGGCGGGTACGACTTCCGCTCACCATCGCGGGGAGCGTACAACTTCCGCTCACCGTCGCGGGGCGGGTAGGACTTGCGCTCACCGCGGTTGTCACCGCGGTCATCACGCGATCCGAACGAACGACGCTCACCATCGCGAGGCGCGTACGACTTCCGCTCACCATCGCGGGGAGCGTACGACTTCCGCTCACCATCGCGAGGCGCGTACGACTTACGCTCGCCATCGCGGGGCGGGTACGACTTGCGCTCGCCACGGTTGTCACCGCGGTCATCACGCGAGTTGTACGGACGACGCTCACCGTCCCGGGGCGGGTACGACTTCCGCTCACCATCGCGGGGAGCGTACGACTTCCGCTCACCGTCGCGGGGCGGGTAGGACTTGCGCTCACCGCGGGTGTCACCG